>QOQV01000017.1 GCA_003327435.1 Ignavibacteriota bacterium | reverse complement strand
TGCGGGGGGGGCAGTATGCCCAATATTGTTATCTTATTTTTAATAGTTTTTTTGCCAACCATAATCATTTTTTCCACTTTTAAATTCTGACAAAATATAAAAAATATTCTGGATGAAGTCAAGAGTTTAACTAAAAAATTTTTCAAAAATTGTTAAAATTTTATAAAATTGCTTAAAATGATGAAATTTTGAGGGGTTTTATACCATTGAGTACTTACTTTCAATTTTTTTTTACGATGGCAATAAAAAATTTGCTATCATAATACTTGAATTGTACTAAACTTAAATAATCTATATATGAAACAAATTGGCATCGTTAAGTGATATGCGATGATTATTTATAGTTGCTTTTTAAATCTATATTTCTTAAATTCTAACAAATTTTTGAAAATTATCTAATATCTCTTCACTAACAGGAGAAGCTTCATATGAAATATTTTCAATATAACTGGACAAAAGTTTTAATGTTATACCATCGATTTTCTGGTAGCTGGGCTTGGATACTACATCGCATTACTGGTATAGCTCTAACAGGATATATAATGCTTCACATAATTGCACTCTCAAGCTTACAAAAACATAAAATTGATGATGGCAAAGCTTTCAACGAAGAGATGGCACTTTTTTCCTCACCCTTTTTTCTGTTTCTTGAATGGTTACTTTTTGCTTTTGTCTTATTTCATTCATTAAATGGAATAAGAATTGTCTTAATAGATTTTGCTAATGGTGCGCGCTATCATAAGAAACTACACTATGCAGTCCTTACTGTGGGTATCATCGCTTTTCTTGTTATGGGCTATGTAATTTTCAGTCATCAAATAAATCAAACAACTGCATTTTTATTCTCATCACCAAATTAATAAAAATTTAGGAAGAAGTTATGTCATATAAACATTTAGGTTCGAGAAATTCTGGTGCACCAGGTTGGTTATTTCAGAGAATTACCGGAATTGTTTTAATAGTTGCGATGGTTGGTCATTATATTTTGATGCACTACACACCAACATCCGGTCACGAGTATGCCTCAACATTTGAAAGGATGCAAAACCCACTCTGGAAGATTTTTTATCTCACTTTTGTGGTAATTGGACTTTATCATGGTTTGAATGGAATTTGGGGAATCGTACGAGATTTTAAAATGAAACCCTGGGTTAGCATTACAATTCTGGGGTTTATCATTATTGCAGGTATTAGCTTCGCAACATTAGGTTTTATGAATGTACTTGTATTCTAACAATAAAAAGAAAAGATTATGATTCACAAACATGATGTTATAATTGTAGGTGCCGGCCTGGCTGGCTTAAGAGCAGCTGTTGAATTGGCTGATAAAGCTGACATTGCAGTCCTATCAAAAGTATTTCCAACTCGCTCACATTCCGGTGCTGCACAGGGCGGAATAGCAGCAGCACTCGGCAACGAAGAAGAAGACCATATCGAATGGCACATCTTTGATACGGTCAAAGGTAGCGATTACCTTGGAGATCAAGATGCAATAGAAATGATGATCAATGAAGCTCCTGAGGTAATATATGAACTTGAACATATGGGAGTGCCTTTCAGCAGAACCAGGGATGGTAGAATTGCACAGCGTCAGTTTGGTGGCCACACTCGCCCAATCATCGGTCCTGATGGTAAAGAAACCCGTGTAGCAATTCAACGCGCTTGCTACGCTGCAGACAGAACAGGACATGTAATCCTTCATACTTTATACGAGCAATGTGTTAAACATAAAGTTCACTTTTATTCAGAATTTTATGTAATGTCCCTGATTATCAAAGATGATATATGTCGTGGTGTGGTTGCTTTTGACTTGAAAACAGGCGAAGTGCATACTTTTCATGCAAAAGCAGTTATGTTTGGAACAGGTGGTTATGGCAGAGCATGGAAGATAACATCCAATGCATATTCAAATACAGGCGATGGGGTCGCAATTGCTTTTCGAGCAGGTATCCCGCTTGAAGATATGGAGTTTGTTCAATTCCATCCAACCGGTTTATGGAAACTCGGCATATTGGTTACTGAAGGTGCACGCGGTGAGGGTGGTTACTTAAGAAATCGCTACGGCGAAAGATTTATGCAAAAATATGCACCAACTGTTATGGAACTTGCTCCAAGAGATTTGGTTACCCGCTCCATTACAACAGAAATTTTAGAAGGGAGAGGAATTGATGGTAAAGATTATGTGCATCTGGATTTAACACATGTTGGTGAAGCAACTTTGAAAGAACGACTTCCTGAAATCATTGGATTTGCAAAAACATATGTTGGAGTCGATCCAGTAAAAGCTCCAATTCCAATTCAGCCAACAGCACATTATTCAATGGGTGGAATTCCTACATCACTTTACGGTGAAGTTTTGCTGGATGAAAAAGGAAAAATTTTAACAGGGTTTTATGCAGCCGGCGAATGTGCATGTGTAAGTGTTCACGGTGCCAACCGACTTGGTACAAATTCGTTACTTGATGCAGTCGTTCACGGTAGGAGGACAGGAAAACAAATAGCTAAATTCCTTCAGACGGCTGAATTTAGCGACTTACCCGTTAATGCAGATGAAGATGTTAAAAAACGTATTGATGAGTTGTTTAATTCAACTGATTCTAAAGAATCTTACCATAAAATTAAAGATACACTCCGTGAAAATATGATGGTTAAAGCTGGTGTTTTCAGAAATGAAAAAGATTTAAAAGAAATGAAAGATATCATACTTGATTTAAGGCACAGATATAAAAATGTTGGTTTGAGAGATAAAAGTAAGAATTTCAATACAGAGCTTATGGAAGTTTTAGAGCTTGGTAACCTGCTTGAATTTTCAGATGTAATTGTGGAAGGTGCAATTGCCCGGCAGGAATGTCGCGGTGCTCATTGGAGAACTGATTTCCCGAAGCGCGACGACCAGAATTGGATGAAACACACATTTGCATTTAGAACAGAAAAAGGTATCGAGTTAAGATATAAACCAGTTACAGTTACAAAATATCAACCGCAAGAAAGAAAGTATTAAAAAATTACAGGCAAGTAATATGCAAGTTAAATTTTCAATATTTAGATATGATGCATCAAAAGATGAAAAGCCGTATAGGCAGGAGTTCACTTTAGAAGTTGAACCCACAGATCGTATACTTGATTGTCTTGACCGTATAAAGTGGGATTATGATGGGAGTTTAACTTATAGAAGATCCTGCTCACATGGGATATGTGGTTCGGATGCAATAAATATTAACGGAAAGAATATGTTAGCCTGTCAGGTTCTGATTCAGGATATAAAGAAAAAATACATTAAGATTGATCCAATACCTGGTATGCCTGTAATAAAAGATTTAGTAGTTGATATGACCGATTTTTTTAATAAATATGAAGTAGTAAAACCATATTTAATCGCAAAAAATCCACCTGCAAAGGAGCGTTTACAATCTCAAGCTGAACGTGCCTTGATCGATGAAGCCGTTAATTGTATCTTATGTGGCGCCTGCACAAGTTCCTGTCCGTCTATGTGGGGGAATCCAAATTATCTTGGACCTGCTGCTCTTTTAAAGGCGTATCGCTTCGCATTCGATAGTCGTGATGAAGCACCAGCTGAACATCTTGAAGCAATTGATACAAACGATGGTGTGTGGCGTTGCCATACAATTTTTAACTGCGTGGAAGCCTGCCCAAAAGAAATTAATCTCACCTGGCATATTTCTCAACTTAAGAAAAAAATGGTTGAGAGAGAATTTTAGAATCATTTCATTTTATATATTAGCAATTTCTTTATTTGTTATAACAATAAAATAATTTTTTTACTTAAAAATTAACCTGTTAATATCTTATTAATATTAAAAATGTTCCAGATCTATCAATCCGGGGATGGTTATTAAAAAATTCGGAAATCTTGAAAGAATGTGTTAAATTTATAAAAATTTATTGCCAAATTGAATGAGTTATTTATAAATTCAATTATAAAAATTGAAAAGGATTAAATTATGGATAAATTTAAAGGAGTAGATTATTACAATTTTGATTCACTATTGAGTGAAGAAGAGATTTTGATCAGACAAACAATTCGGGAATTTGTTGATGATAAAGTTTTACCAGTTATTGAGGATTATTATATGAAAGGGGAATTTCCTAATCAGCTGATACCAGTAATGGCTGAATTAGGAATCTTTGGTGCAACACTTCCGGCAAAATATGGATGCGCAGAAATGAATAATGTTGCATACGGTTTGGTTATGCAGGAACTCGAAAGGGGAGACAGCGGTGTGAGAAGCTTTGCATCTGTTCAGAGTGCTTTAGTAATGTATCCAATTTATACTTTTGGTTCAGAGGAACAGAAAGATTACTGGCTTCCCAAGCTTGCCCGTGGTGAAAAAATAGGGTGCTTTGGCTTGACCGAACCTGATTATGGCTCAAACCCTGCCGGAATGATTACAAAAGCAGAAGAGAAAAAAGATTGTTATGTGCTAAATGGTGCTAAGATGTGGATAACAAACGGTACTATCGCAGATGTTGCTGTTGTATGGGCAAAACTTAATGGAGTTGTTCACGGATTTTTAGTTGAGAAAGGAACTAAAGGTTACACCGCTCCTGAAATGAAAGGAAAGCATTCTTTGAGAGCTTCAATCACTTCTGAGTTAATATTTGAAGATTGTGAGATTCCCAAGGAAAATATATTACCAAATACATCAGGTTTAAAATCACCTCTTATGTGTCTGAATCAAGCTCGCTACGGAATTGCCTGGGGGGCAATTGGTGCAGCAATGGCATGTTACGACACAGCACTGAAATATTCTCTCTCCAGAATTCAATTTGGGAAACCTATTGCATCTTTTCAGATTACACAGGAAAAACTTGTACATATGTTAACTGAAATTACAAAAATGCAGTTTATCACTTTGCAATTGGGTAGATTAAAAGATAAAGGTGAAGCGCGATATCAACAGGTGTCAATGGCTAAAAGAAATAATGTACATCATGCTCTTGAAATCGGAAGAATCGCTCGTGAGATTTTAGGAGCAAATGGTATTTTAAACGAATATCCAATTATGCGACATATGGCAAATCTTGAATCGGTTAAAACATATGAAGGTACTCACGAAATGCATACTTTAATCGTTGGTGAAGATATTACAGGAATATCGGCATTTGAATAAAAGAGGGAATTAAATGAAAAGGAAATTTTTAGAAAATGGGAAATTTACAAAAGAAGCACTTACATTTGATGATGTGCTTCTTTTGCCGCGTAAATCAAGTGTATTACCCCGCGATGTTGATGTAAAAACATACCTGACAAAAAATTTGGTAATGAATATTCCGCTATTATCAGCGGCAATGGATACTGTTACAGAATATACACTTGCAATTGCGATCGCTCGTGAAGGTGGAATTGGTATTATCCATAAAAATATGACCATAACTGAACAGTCTCACCAGGTCGAGATGGTTAAACGCTCTGAAAGTGGTATGATAATTAATCCTATAACGATGAATGTTAATGCTACAGTTGGGGATGCTCTTGTCTTAATGGCTAAACATAAAATCTCGGGAATTCCAATCTTGAATGATCAGGAACAACTTGTCGGCATTGTTACACAACGTGATTTGAGATTTGAAGAAAGGAAAAACTTACCAATCGGCGATGTTATGACGAAAAAAATCATAACTGCGACGGTTGGCACATCTCTTAAAAAAGCTGAGCAAATACTCAAAAAGTTTAAGATTGAAAAACTCCCTATAATTGATAAGAACGGAAAATTAAAAGGGTTGATTACTGTCAAAGATATTCAGAAAAGGAAAAAATATCCTAACGCTTTTAAAGATGAATTTGGCCGCCTGCGTGTTGGAGCAGCAATCGGTGTTGCTTCTGATATAATAGAAAGAGCCGAAGAATTAATTAAAGCCGATGTAGATGTTCTCGTGATAGATACAGCTCACGGACATTCTAAGGGAGTGCTTGAGATGACTAAGTCGCTAAAAAGAAAATTTCCCGATGTTGAGCTTATAGCAGGTAATGTTGCTACAGGTGATGCGGTAAAAGATTTAGTAAAAGCAGGCGCAGATGCTGTTAAAGTTGGAATTGGTCCAGGTTCGATTTGCACAACAAGAGTCGTGACAGGAGTTGGAGTCCCACAAATTACAGCAATTTATGAATGTTCTCGTCAGGCGATAAAGTATGGTATTCCGATAATAGCAGATGGAGGTATTAAACAAACCGGTGATATTGCTAAAGCAATTGCAGCAGGTGCGGATTCTGTAATGATTGGTTCGATGTTTGCAGGCACAGAAGAAAGCCCGGGTGAAAAAATTATTTATGAAGGCAGAAGTTATAAAGTTTATCGTGGTATGGGCTCTATTGCAGCTATGCAAAAAGGTAGTAAAGATAGATATTTCCAGGATGTGGAAGAAGATATCCAGAAACTTGTGCCTGAAGGGATTGAAGGTCGGGTTCCATATAAAGGAGCTTTCTCTGATGTCGTATATCAAATTATTGGTGGATTGAGAGCAGCAATGGGATATTGTGGAACAAAAAATATAAGTGAATTACAAAAACTTTCTCAATTTGTCGTGATATCTTATTCTGGTTTGCGCGAAAGTCATCCACATGATGTTGAGATAACAAAAGAATCTCCAAATTATCGTATATAAATTATTATGGAAAGCGTTCTAAGAAAGAAACACTATCTCCGTGTTTTACGAAAAATTAAAAGTCATTTTCCCAAATACAAAATTGATGCGTTCATAACTACTTTCCTGCCTCACATTAAATATTTATCAGGATTTTCTGGAAGCAATGCAATATGCATCATTACAGAGAGAAATAATTATCTAATTACTGACAAAAGATATTTACAACAAGCCCAGAACGAAACATTTGGATGGGAAATTGTAGAATCCGATAGCGATGTTCTTAAAACGATTATTGGGAAAAAAATACTACAAAAATCTTACCGTATAGGAATTGATGGTAATCATACAGCTTATACAAAATACCTGGAAATGAAAAGCATTTTTAATGAGAGCAAAATATTGCCAATATCTGAATTAATTGAAGATTGTGCTTCAGTAAAGGAACCTTACGAAATAGAATGTATTAAAACTGCTGTTGACATATCGAGTAAAGTTTTTGAAAAAATTCTTGATTTAATAAAACCAGATATTAGAGAACTGGAAATATCAGCGGAAATTTCTTATCTACAAAAAGTTTTTGGTGCAGAAGGCGATGCCTTTCCTCCCATTGTGGCAAGTGGTAAAAACTCTGCATATCCTCACTCTCATTCTACAAAAAAGAAGTTAAAATATGGAGAAATGGTAACACTTGATTTCGGTTGTGTGTATAAAGGTTATCATAGTGATATGACAAGAACAGTATTTTTAGGTAAACCTGATGAGAGATTGAAGAAACTTTACGGTATTGTTTTAGAGGCACAGAATAAGGGTATCGAAACTGCATATGCCGGTGTCAAATGCAAGGATTTGGATTTTGTAGCAAGAGATTTTATAAACAAACTTGGATTTGGTAAATATTTTACTCACTCATTGGGCCACGGAATTGGATTATCGATTCATGAAGCGCCACATATAAGCTATAGAAGCTCTGAAGTTCTTCAAAAAGGGAATGTCATTACTATTGAACCTGGCATTTATATGCAAAATATTGGTGGCGTTCGCATTGAAGATGTTTTATTAATTACAGATAATAAACCAAAGATATTAACAAAAGCAAGTAAGGAACTTATTATTTTATAATGAGTACTGAAAATAATGATTTCAGAAATTTATTAGTGATTGCATATTATTTTCCTCCAATGGGTTTAAGCGGTGTCCAGAGGACTCAGAAATTTGTAAAGTATCTTCCACAATTTGGATGGAGACCAACAGTAATTACAGTTACACCGACTGGCTATTTTGCTCAGGATTATACTCTTTTAGATGAATTAAAAGACAAACCAGTTGAGATAGTTCGAGTTGGCTCGCTTGATCCCAATCGCTTATTCAAAAAGAAAGGGATTGTTAAAATGCCCTCTGAAAGGGTGCGCAAAATTTTCTCTTTTTTAAGCGATATGTTTTTTATACCTGACAATAAAATTGGTTGGAAAAAAAATGTTTTAAAAAAAGTTGGTGAATTGTTGAAAAATAACAAGTATAGCTTGGTGTTTTCAACTGCTCCTCCATTTACCGATTTCATTATTGCTTATGAAATATTTCAAAAATATAAAATTCCATATGTCCTTGATTATAGAGATGCCTGGTTAGATTATCCATTAAAATATTATCCGACACCAATTCATAAATATTTGAATTATAGATATGAAAGAGATGTATTACATAGTGCTAAGAAAATTATTACCACAAATCGAAAAGTCAAAGAACTGATTCTCAAGAAACATAAATTTTTAGAATATAATGATATAGATATTGTTCCACAGGGTTTTGACCCTGAAGATTTTGTGAAAAACAAACCTGCACCACGTTCGCCAGTTAACAAGATGCGAATTACACATGCAGGAGTTTTTTATGGAAACCGTACACCAAAATATTTCTTTCTGGCACTTCAAAAACTTCTTAAAGAAAAACCTGAATTAATGGATAAAATTGAAGTATATTTCATTGGAAATTTTAAAGACGAAGATAAAAAGCTAATTGATAAATACAACCTGGGTAGTGTCGTGAGGTTGCTAGGTTATTTAGATCATCAAAAATGCATTCAATATCTGATGTCCTCAGATTTGTTATGGCTTATGCTGGATAATGAAACCCAGTCGCCAGGTAAAGTATATGAATATATTGGCGCTCATAAACCCATACTTGCCAATGTGCCTGATGGATTCATCAAACAAACACTGGAAGAATTTGAGTATAATACAGTTCTACCTCCATTTGATGTTGATGGAACAAAGGAAGCAATTTACGCTTATTTTGAGAAATTTCAGAAGAATCAAAAATATCAATTTGATGAAGATAAAATCAATGCTTATAATAGAGTCCAATTAACAAACAAACTTGCAAACATTTTAGGATTTGCCTTAGAAACATGAAAATTTTAATTATTGGCTCAGGTGGCAGAGAACATGCCTTAGCCTGGAAAATAAGTCAGAGTCCGATGGTAAAAAAAATTTTTTGTGCACCAGGAAATGCAGGTATTTCTCAGTTAGCTGAAATAGTGCCAATCAAATTAGAGAAAAAGGAACAATTACTAAAATTTGCATTGGAAAACTCCATAGATCTTACGGTTGTTGGACCTGAACAGCCATTGAATGATGGAATAGTAGATTTGTTTCTTGAAAAGAATTTGAAAATTTTTGGACCGACTCAGGCAGCTGCCCGCCTTGAATCAAGTAAAGTCTTTGCAAAAGAATTTATGAAAAAATACAAAATTCCAACTGCAAATTACCGTACATTTAATCGCAACCAAAAATTTGATGCAGAGAGATATATAAATGAAACTCCTGTACCGATAGTAATAAAAGTAGATGGTTTAGCATCAGGAAAAGGTGTATTGATATGTGAATCTAAAGAAATAGCTATTGCTGAACTTGATAATATATTTGTACATCAAAAGTTTGGAGAGGCAGGTAGCTCCATAGTGATTGAAGATTATATGGTCGGTGAAGAATTATCGGTCTTTACAATTGTAGATGGAGAAAATTTTTTAATATTGCCTCCCGCGCATGATTATAAAAAAATTCTGGATGGCGACAAAGGTAAAAACACAGGAGGAATGGGCTCTTATTCACCGGTTCCATATGTTGATGAAGATTTAATGAATAAAATTAAGCGCAATATTATTAAGCCAACTATTTCAGGGATGATTAAGGAAGGATCTCCGTTCAGGGGATGTTTGTATTTTGGACTAATGGTTACTGAAACTGGACCACGAGTGGTTGAGTACAATTCAAGATTTGGAGATCCAGAAACACAGGTGGTGTTACCTCTAATTGAAAATGATCTTGTCGAAATAATGTTAGCTTCAATAGAAAACAGATTGAATCAAATAAAATTAAAAGTTAAAGATGACGAAGCATCTGTGTGTGTGGTTTTATCTTCTCACGGTTATCCCGATGATTATGAAGTTGGAAAGAAAATTTTTGGATTGGAGAAAAAGTTTCAAGATATTTTAATATTTCATGCAGGCACAAAGTTTGATAATGGCGATGTAATAACTTCTGGTGGTAGAGTTCTTGGTGTTACATCTTCAGGCAGGAAGGAAAAGTTTCAACAAACAGTTTCAAATGTATATGCTGCGGTTGAACAAATTACTTTTGATGGTGCTTACTATAGAAGTGATATTGGAAAAAATGTCTATTTTAAATAAAATGGAGATAACAGTTTGAAAATATTAGTAACTGGTGGTGCTGGATTTATAGGTTCACATGTAGTAGATGCCTACATTAATGCAGGGCATTCAGTTGTAGTGATAGATAATCTATCTATGGGAAATCTAAAAAATGTAAATCCGGAAGCGAAGTTCTTAAAACTTGATATTAGAGATGAAAAATTAAAAGAAATTTTTCAAGATGAAAAATTTGACATTGTAAATCATCATGCTGCACAAATGGATGTACGAAAATCTGTAGAGGACCCTCTCTTCGATGCTTCAGTAAATATTCTTGGTGTACTAAACTTGCTTGAAAGTTGTAAGAATTATGGAGTAAAAAAATTTATTTTTGCTTCAACAGGTGGTGCAATTTATGGGGAGCAGGATTATTTTCCTGCTGATGAGGAACATCCTTTAAGGCCACTTTCACCGTATGGGATTACAAAACTTGCAACCGAAAAGTATCTCTATTATTACGAAAAGGTTTTTGGTTTGCAATATATAATTCTAAGATATGCCAATGTATATGGGCCACGACAAAATCCCCATGGTGAAGCGGGTGTTGTTGCAATTTTTACACAAAAGATGCTTGAAGGCAAACAACCACAAATCAATGGAGATGGGAAACAAACACGCGACTATGTCTATGTCGATGATGTTGTTAAAGCCAATCTGCTTGCGTTAAATTACAATAAATCAGAAATATTTAATATTGGTACCGGTATTGAGACAGATGTAAATACTCTTTTCTTCAAACTTCGTGAATACACTGGTTCAAAATGTGAGGAATACCATGCACCTCCCAAAAAAGGGGAACAGTTAAGAAGTGTGTTGAATTATACAAAGATAAAAAATGAACTTGGATGGGAACCCAAGGTGTATATTGAAGAAGGTTTAAAATTAACAGTCGATTATTTTAAAAAAATAATTTTAAGACCATAAATGTATACAGTTGAACAAATAAGCAACCAAATAATTGCAGGGGATAGAATATCTATATCCCGTGGAATCTCGATGATTGAAAACGAGCACCCTGATTCAATGTTTTTGTTGAATAAAATATTTAAAAATACAGGTAACGGTTATAGAATAGGTATTACAGGTCCACCCGGTGCAGGTAAAAGTACACTTACAAACAAACTTGCTGCGTTTTATCGCAGAAAAAATCTAAAAGTTGGAATAATTGCAGTTGATCCAACAAGCCCGTTTACAGGTGGTGCGATACTTGGTGATAGAATCAGGATGACCGATGTTGAGCTGGATGGGAATGTTTTTATTCGCAGTATGGCATCACGTGGTAGTCTCGGAGGTTTGAGTAAAAAAACATCTGAAGCAGTGGACATTTTGGATGCTGGAGGATTCCAAATCCTAATTATTGAAACAGTCGGTGTTGGTCAATCGGAATTAGATATTGCTTCAACAGCTGATACTACGATTGTGGTTCTTGTTCCCGAATCTGGTGACTCTATTCAAGCGATGAAAGCTGGATTGATGGAAATAGGTGATATTTTTGTTCTAAATAAATCTGACCGAGCTGGTGCAGACCAGGCTGTTATGTCCATTAAAACAATACTTAATTTAAAGCAACAAATAATCAACTGGCATCCAGATGTTATACAAACCATTGCCAGTGAAGGTAAAGGGATTGAACAGCTTGCTGAGCTTATCGAAAAACATAAACAATTCTTAATCTCAACCGGAACTCTTTATCAAAAGAGAGAGCAAAGATTAGCTATCCAAATCCGTAACATTATCGCAGAACATTTACATATAGAATTCTGGGATAAAGAAAGGGAAAATATTCTTAATACAAAGCTCAAAGCTGTGATTGAAAAACACCTCACACCTTACGAACTGGTTGAACAATTATTAAAAAATTATAACTCAAGAGACCTCAAATAATTTTTGATACTGGAAATTCTTTAATTGGAATATTGAAAATAATTCTTTATAATTTTCATAGTGTTATGAGAATTGTAACTTTAAAATTAAAATACTTTGTTTTACTTGCATTTCCAATGTTAATGTTTTCTCAGCAGCATTGGATAAAACTGATACAGGTGGATACAGTTAAAATTCACAGGGTGGTATTTTGCGATAGTTTAACTGGATGGATAGCTGGAGATAGCGGTTTAATTATGAAGACAACAAACAGTGGTTTAAGCTGGATTCGGCAGAACTCTAATATAAATCAAAATATTGTTGAACTCTTTATGTTAGATAAGAATTATGGATGGGGTTTAAGTCATTTTATTTCCAATGGAAATTATTTTACAAAAATTCTTAAAACTACAAATGGAGGTGAAAACTGGGTAAGTACTGTTTATCCAGAACCAGACAAGTTGTTTCTATCAGTATTCTTTTTTGATTCATTGTACGGTTGGATGTGTGGTGATTTTGGTACAGTTGTGAGTACTCAGGATGGAGGCGTAAGCTGGTCAGATGTTCGTGTAGAACCATCAGAATATCCCAGGTTGACCGTTCACAAAGTTAAGTTTTTTTCTCCATCATTTGGGATTGCTGTTGGCGGTGTTAGGGATCTTGCAGCAGTTGTATGGAGAACAACAAATGGTGGTGATGTCTGGTATGTTTCTCTTCAGGGAACCGAACCTTTATATGATATTCATTTTAAAAACAGTTCTGAAATTATTGCTTTCGGTGGAGATTTTGAATTTGGTGCAAGTGTTGTACGCTCATCAGATGCAGGTTTAAACTGGGATTATCAATTTATTGGTATCTGGGGGGAAGGGAGAAGTGTAGCTTTTAAAAATCCCGATACAGGTTTTGTAGCTCTGGGGTATTCTGGAACTTATATGTACACTACAGATGGTGGATATAATTGGACCGATGTATATACCCCTGATTCAATAAGAGTTTATAGTGTTTCATTCCCAAATCCAAATTATGGTTTTATGGTTGGTGATGAAGGCACTATTTTAAAATACGCTGAGTATTTTAAAATTGAAGTAACAAATAACTGGAATCTATTATCAATTCCAGTTAATACAAATTCATTTAGTCGGGATCAGTTATTCCCGAATTCTAATTCGCAAGCATATCAATATCTACCTGGTGTAGGATATCGAGTTCAAGATTCAATAAAAAATGGATATGGTTATTGGATAAAATTTCCAATAGATACAGTTTTAAATATTTTCGGGGCTCGCAGACCTGTTGATTCAATTAATGTTAAAAAAGGTTGGAATATAATTGGCTCAATATCTAATCCTGTCGCAGTTTCAAATATCTCTACATCTCCCGATGGAATTATAAACTCAAATTTCTTCTATTATGAAAATGGATATAAAATGGCTGATACTTTAAAACCTTTCCTTGGTTATTGGGTTAAAGTTAAAGAGGATGGCTTTATAATTTTAAAGTAAAAGTTTTTATATCAAACCTTCTTGAAAATACCAATTATAAGTATTTCTGACAGCTTCATCAAACGGAGTAATTTTATAATTCAGTTCTTTGATTGCTTTTTCCGAGTTTACCCAGAAATTTTTTCCTATATAAGCGGCAAGATCTGAACTTATGAGGGGTCTCGTTTTGAAGATTGTACTATATAAATCAAAAAACTTTGATATAGCTTTAATCAATCTTGTAGAGATTTTATAATGAGGTGGTGAAACGCCTATAATTTCAGCTATCTGATACAATGCTTCTTTTATTGTTAAATTATGTCCACCTAAGATATATCTTTCTCCAACTTTTCCGTAGTAAGCAGCATTAATATGACCATTGACAACATCATCTATAAATGCAATGTTTATTCCTCCATCAAAATAGAATGGGATAGTTTTGTTTTTTAATCTTTTGATTAATGCACCACCGTGAAAGTTATAATCGCCAGGACCGATAATAATTGATGGATTAACAATTACTGCAGGTAAACCTTTATCGACATAGGATAAAATTTCTTTTTCAGCTAAAAATTTTGTGTAATTGTAAGTAAGATTTTTATTCTGGTTAAATTGAGTGTTTTCATCAATCAGTAAACCATCCTGTTTCCATCCAAGTGTTGCGATAGAGCTTGTGTGAATGAATTTTTTTATTCCCGATTTTAAAGCTACTTCGGCTATGTTGCGTGTTCCAATTACATTTGTTTGATATTGTTGTTCTTCTTTGCCTTTCCACATTGCAACAACTGCAGCAGTGTGGAATACCATGTCACAATCTTCAATCGCTTGCTGAAGTGAATCTTTATTAAATAGATCACCAAATCTATATTCAACATTCAGATTGTTAAGATATTTTAAGTTAGATGTTCTTCTAACTAAAACTTTTACTTTATAACCTGTCTTTAACAAAGCTGAAGCTAAGTTGATGCCGATGAATCCTGAGCCGCCTGTAATAAGAACATTTTGTATTTTATCGTTGTGCAAGGTTTCTTAAAGAAGTTTTGCTGCATCCTTTGCAAAGTATGTAAGAATTAAATCGGCACCGGCACGCTTAATACTAGTTAGTACTTCCATCATAACTCTTTGTTCATCAATCCATCCAAGTTTAGATGCTGCTTTTATCATCGAGTACTCACCGCTAACATTATATGCTGCAGTTGGCATATGAAAATTATCCTTCACTCTTCTGATAATATCCAGATATGGAAGAGCTGGTTTAACCATTACAATATCAGCACCTTCTTCAATATCAGTTTGAACTTCTCTTAGAGCTTCATCCGAATTTGCTGGGTCCATCTGGTGTGAGCGGCGATCCCCAAATTGAGGTGTACTTTCGGCAGCTTCCCTAAACGGTCCATAAAATCCTGACGCATACTTTGCAGCGTACGACATTATTGGAATGTTTGTAAACCCATTCTGATCTAAAATATTTCTAATTGCTTTAACTCTTCCATCAAACATATCCGAGGGTGCCACCATATCTGCACCGGCTTGAGCATGTGTAAGTGCTTCCTTTGCAAGAAGTTCTATAGAGGCATCATTTACAATTTCATCTTCTTTTACAATTCCACAATGTCCGTGTGAAGTGTATTCACATAAACATACATCAGTAATTACATAGAGTTCTGGAATCTCTTTTTTTATAGTTCGAACTGTTCTTTGAATAATTCCATCTGGGTTGTATGCATCGCTTCCAAGCTCATCTTTGTGCTCAGGAATCCCAAAGAGTATGACTGCCGGAATGCCAAGCTTTATTACCTCTTCACAATCCTTTACTATTTCGTCAATCGACATCTGGTAAACCCCAGGCATTGATGATACCTCTTTTTTGTATTTATTACCAGGTGCTACAAATAGTGGATATATGAAATCGTTTTTGGATAGTTCCGTTTCTCGAACCATTGAGCGGATTATGGGGTTCATTCTGGTTCTTCTATGCCTTTTAAAGTTGAATTCTTTCATTTTTATCCCTTTAAAATTTTTTATGGTAAATAACTTATTAATTCAATCAAATTACCTTCCGGATCTCGAAAGTAAACACTTTTGCCTTTACCGTGTGTGCCAACTCTTTCAACTGGTCCTAATTCAATTGGTATTCCGTGCTGAGCAAGATGATCAATTGCTGATGAGATATTGCCTTCCCAGAGAAAGCATATATCAGCCGAACCGCTGGTTGGATTTTTTGCTTTAGGCTGTGCTTTGGTTGAATCGGAATGTAAAATTATTTTTTGCATTGAGAATAACATCGAAGGATAACGAATCTGTCCACTCCTCCATGCTTCATAATCAATTAATTCAGCACCAAGCACTCTCTTGTAAAAGCTTAATATTTCTTCAATATTTTTAACTGTCAGAACAAAATGATCAATTTGCATTTTTTTATCCTTTAGTTGTTTCAAGCTTATTTAAGAACTCAAAAAGGAATTTATTAAATAATACAGAATTTTCAATATTTATCATATGTGCTGCATCAGGAATTATATGTAATTCAGAGTTTGAAGTCAAATTTTGCATTTTTATTGCATCTTCTGGAGTAGTGAGCGTGTCTTTCTCTCCTACCATTATTAATGTAGGGACTTGTATATTTTTTAGGACTTCAGTTGTATCAGTTCTGGCTGATAAGGCAATCAATGTAGATGCAATTGATAGTGGTGAAGTTTTATTAATAATGTTTCTTATTATATCAATCATACTGGGTGACCGTGTAAAAGTATTTTCACTAAAAATGGATTTTAAGAATTCTTCGGAAAATCTATGGATACCATCCTGTTTAACAATTTTGATTTGTCGAGCTCTACGAATTTTTGCTTCATTTGTGTCTGCAGATGATTTTGTTGAGCATAACACTAATGCTCTCACTCTCTCAGGGTTTCTTTCAATAGTTCTAAGAGCAATGTAACCTCCCATTGATAAACCTACAATAACAGCATTGGGGATTTTAAAATGATTCATTAATTCTATTAGATCATCAACGAAAAACTCTATTAAGTATTGACCATCACCATAATCGCTTTCACCATGTCCACGAATATCATAAGCAATTGTGAAATATTTTTCGGGGATTGACCTTAATTGAGGTTGCCACATCTGATGATCGAACGGAAATCCGTGAATGAATATAACAGGCAATCCATTGGGGTTTCCTGAGACTTTACAATTTATATTTAAATTGTTTATGATTACTTTCATATTTTATTAAGGTAACTACCTGTGAAGATTTATATAAATATACAAAAAATTTTCAGGTGCGACTTCTTCACAAAGACAGAATAAGTTTCTTTATTTGGTTTTTGTATATTCTTCAGATAAATTTAAAATATAGGATGTTTCAAACATTATATTTTTCATATTCATTAGAAATTAAAGAAAATTAATGAAAAAGAAAAAAGGGCTGCCACTCAAATAGCAATTAGAGGTGACAGCCCTGAGTTAAATTTTTCTTGTTATTTTGCAGTTACTTGGGATTTAACCCATTTAGTTGTTACTGATTTTGGTCTTACGATTGGGTATCCCATTGCTCGAGCAATTATTGCCTGTGCTGAGACTCCAAGTGTACGCGAAACACTGAATAGAACAGTGTAATATTCGAATTCTGTCATACCAAAATGATACAAGAGAGCACCAGAACCAGCATCTACATTTGGCCATGGGTCTTTGATTTTCTGGACCTGTTTTAAAACATCTGGTACTACTTCGAATACTCGAGCAACTGTTTCAAAAACTGGATCACCAGCACAATATTTTTTACCAAAATCCAGGAATGCATCAAAGCGTGGGTCTGTGATTCTCAAAACTGCATGTCCATATCCAGGAATTACTCTGCCCGCGTTTAAAGTTTCCCATGCATAGTTTTTGAGCTGTTCATGTGTTGGGACCCCGTTAAATTTTTTAATTGTATCTAATATCCATGCCAGACACTCTTGATTTGCCAATCCGTGTAATGGTCCTGCAAGTCCGTTTAATCCGGCGGAAACAGCATAGTATAAATCCGACAGCGCAGAAGATACAGTTGCTGTTGTTGCAGCACTTACATTTCCGCTTTCATGATCAGAATGTAGGGTAAGATATAACCGCATTAGTTTTGTGAAATCACCATTTGGATCAGGTAATCCCAACATATGAACATAATTTGCAGCCCAATCAACACCTTTCTTTGGAGGTATCAAATCACCTTTGTTATATCTCATTCGATACACACCGGCTGCTACATTTGTAATTCTGGCGATGAGGTTAAGTGCATCTTCAAGCATTGCTTCCCAGAATACTTCTTTTTTCATCCCTTCATTATATTTCTTTCTGAAAATTGATTCTCTTTCCATAACAAGGATTGCAGTGTTTAACATTGCCATTGGATGAGAATCTTTTGGCATAGCTCGTAATACATCCCAGACATATGATGGTACTTCCATTCTTGCTTCTAATTCTGCTTGAAGATCTTTTAGTGCAGCAGCATCTGGAAGCTCACCTGTGCAAAGCAGATAAAATATCTCTTCAGGTAGTCGATCCCGCAACTCCGCTATTGGTTTTTCCCTTATTATTAAACCTTTGTCGGGTGGAACTTCAGAAGTATCACAGACCAGACACTTTACACCTCTTTGTCCACCATAAAGTTGTTCAACAGTTACTTCTGAAATTACCTTTGAGCCGTGTTCCTTTACCAGATTTTTTACCTCTTCACGCCAAGCTGGAATAACCTGTGCAAGTTTCTCTTTTAATAAAGCCATTTGTAAATCTCCTATTTTGTTTAAGGTATTTAATGAACTTGGAATTATTTTGATGAATATATGAAGAACCTACTTATTTTTAGACTGATTTGTCCTTGGTGCTGATGGAAATTTTAGGGAAAAATAATTTTACAGTAATATAATAGAATGCTATCAAAAATTCAAGTATTTATGTTTATAAAATAATTATTTTATGCAGGAAATAAGTTTGTTCGAAATCTTTAAAAATCGCTTAAAAATAGTATTATTATTGATTATTAGGCGTTTTATAAACAAATGAATTCTGAATTAACGGTTTCATAGTAATTTGTTATTCCATTTATAAAATGGTAGTGCTATATCTATACTTACATATTTTATCATAGTTTTTTGTCTTATTTATTATTATTCAGGGAAAAGTTTGTAACAAGTTTGATTGTTGGAATTATACGGTTTAAAATTAAAAGAGTTAATTTAGGTAAAGTATGAGGTAAAAGTTAAGAAGTTTTTTACTAAATTTATGTATATAAAATATTAACAAATTGTTTAGGTTAATAAACTTTATATTAAAAAAGAACTTATGAATTAATCTACAAAATATTTTTTATCATTTACCAGAGGAAGAATAAATTTTATACTGGATATTTCCCAGTTATGTAATCAACTAATGTTTTAATCTCGTAATCTTTTTGTTCAAGCAAATTCTTAACTATATCCCCAATTGAAATTATTCCAGTCAGCTCTGTACCTCGAAAAATTGGAATATGTCTGATCCTTTTGGAGGTCATTATATTCATTAATATTTGTATATCATCTTCCTCAGAAGCAGCAACTATTTTTTCTTTTGTTGTCATTATATCTTTAATTATTACTTGGTCAGGATCTTTTTTCAAATATAAACATTTCTTTATAATATCACGCTCCGATACGACACCGACAATTTCTCCTGCAATGTTTTTAACAAGGAGAAGTCCAACTTTGTTATTTACCAGTTCTGAAACCGCTGTTGTTACAGTTGCATCTTCTGCAACGACGATAACATTCCTCCCTTTTAAATTTAGGATTTCTTTTGCTTTCATAATATACCTCTAACTTTTAATAATTGTCTAATTCTTTTAAACAAACTTTTCAAGCTCTTTTCCTGAAGCGATTTCAATATCTGCGTGTAAACTGTTGCCGTGGGAATCCATTGTTACAATAGCAGGGAAATCCACAACTCTCAAATGCCACATTGCTTCTGGGATTCCAAATTCCTCGAGGAAATTTACACCTTCAACTTTAACAATACACTTTGCATAAAATTGTGCCGCACCACCAATTGCATTTAGATATACCGCACCGTGTTCTTTTAATGCTTCAAGTGTTTTCTTGCCCATTCCACCTTTACCAATTACTGCTCTAATTCCAAATTTCTTGATTACATCAGCCTGATATGGTTCTTCTCTGCTGCTCGTAGTTGGACCAGCAGCATTGGCAAACCATTCTCCGTCTTTCTTTAACATCACTGGTCCACAGTGATAGATTGCGCTTCCTTTCAAATCAATTGGAGAATCGTGTTTTGATAGATAAGCATGAATTGCATCTCTGCCGGTATAGATGATGCCGTTCAATAATACAACATCACCTACTTTTAATGAACGAATTTTTTCTTCGCTAATAGGTGTTTCAAGTTTTATCTCTTTTCCTGTTAATTTTATTTTATGTTCTGCTGCCATTCTTCGGATCGGTTCAGTGTCTTTATACAGCCATCTTTTAATATCGCCAGTATTTGGATCAATTATTACGCCCAATCTTCTAAATGCCCAGCAGTCGTATGCTACCGAAACAAAGAAGCTGGCAGGAAGTCGATTAGCTGCAGTAATTTTACAACCAATTAAAGTGGTTCTTCCTCCGAAACCCATTGTGCCTATGTTCAGTTTATTAGCATCTTCCATAATTCTATTTTCTAATTCTGCTAATTTTGGATCAGGATTTATATCGTCGAGCGTTCTTAAAAGTTGTTGTTTGGCTAAGTCGTAACCACCTGCTCGATCTGAGCCAATGCATACACCGATAGCGCCAACACTACAACCATGACCTTGTGCCTGCCACACAGCATGCATAATACATTTTCGCACACCCTCTAAGTCGCGATCGGCTCTACCTAAATGTTCAAGATTTGTAGGAAGAGAATATTGTATGTTCTTATTCTCACATCCACCACCCTTAAGTAATAGTTTTACTTCGATTTCATCTTTTTCCCATTGTTCGAAATGGAATACTGGTGTACCTGGACCGAGATTGTTACCAGAATTTTTTCCAGTTATTGAATCAACTGAGTTGGGTCTTAATCTCCCAATTTTTGTAGCTTCTGCAATTGCCTCTTCTATTGCTCTTTTCATCCGAATTTGGTTTACACCTACAGGTGTGTGAATGTAGAATGTGGGCATACCTGTGTCCTGGCAGATTGGTGCAATGTCTTGCTGAGCCATATCAATGTTTATTGCAATTGTGCTAAGTGCAAGAGCAGCCTGAGTATTTGGTGTTTCATCCTGAATTGCTTTTGCAATTGCCCGGCGTACATCTGGTGGCAGGTTAGCGGATGTTTCGCTAATCAGTTCGAACATACTCTGTTTAAATTGTTCCATAAAACTCCTCTGATTATTTTCGTTAAAATTAATTTTAACTTTTGAAAGATAATAAGGATATTGGATTTAAGCAAATTTTAATAAAACTTTTTAAAAATACCCCAAATGGGGTATTGACTTTATAAGTATAAGAATGTATTTTAAATGGAGTAATTTCATATGAATACATGTGCTGAAACTGAAAACTTGTCTCTAATAGCTCTGAGTAGATATGGAACAGAGTGTAACCATAAATATCAAAGCATTGATTAGCTTTTATATTGCTTATTTAGACTGAAAATTTCTATGTATTCTCACATAAAGAGTTTTAATATTCCTGTTATTGAATTGGCATAAAGAAATGAAAATAACTAGTTTACTTTTAATAGGTACAGGATTACTTTTATTCCAAAAATTAAATTTTCAATCTAATCAAAAATTTCCAAATGAGGTTAAGCATTTATTGACAATAACCAGCTTACACAAAGATACTTTATTCGATGCGTATGATTTTTCTGTCAACTCACAGGGAAATATTTATATAACAGACCAGATAGAAAATTGTATCAAGGTCTTTGATAAAAATGGTAAACTGATAAATAAGTTTGGTAAGCAAGGAAAGGGAAACAGTGAATTTAATACAATAGGTGAAATAGCTGTATCACCAAATTTTATTGCTGTAGCCGATTATACATCCTCCAGAATACAAATTTTTTCAATAGATTTTAAATACATTCGAACAATTTATGCACAGGGAGTAGTTTTTGATCTGGCTTTTGATTCTGAAGAATGCTTGTGGGTAGCTGCAAACACAGGGAAAAAAAATAAATCCCTTTTTCAATATGCAAAAGAAAGCAACAGGATACTTCAGATTATACCACTTAAATACTCAAGTGGGATACCCTTTAAGGATTTTTTTTCACTCGCAATTTCAAAGGATGGATATATTATTGTGGCTTACAGGGTAATTAACAAAATTGAAATATGGAACAGATCCGGTACCTTTGTCCGGGATTTTAAAATACCAGGATTGAAAGATGAAGCTGACTATAAAAAAATATCTACAGGACTATTTTCAAGTACTAAAGTTCCTGAGGGTTTAATTGTAAAGAATTGTAGTGTGGACAGTATGTGTAACATTTTCTTAATTGGAGCACACTATTCTGAAAAACCATTTCAGGATATCTATGTAATGAACATTGACGGAGAATTAATCAATAAAATTACAATGCCGGACAAGATATGGAAAATTATAGGAATTGATAAGAATAATCTTTACCTAATCGTTGAGAAGCGAAATATGATAAAAAAATATTTGCTAAAATGATACTGTCAAACTTACCAAAAAAGCTTTCTGTATTTATTGGTTCATCAATAATTGTTTATAATATGATCAAAGTAGTTTATTTTAACGAATTTTTATTTTCTTTAATATGGAATTCTAATATTTTGGGTACAGTGTTAATTTTTCTCGAATGTCTGAGCGCATTAATGTTAATATTTAAAAGGAAAATTTATATCTTTGCGATTATCCTTTTATTGTTATTTTCATTTCAAATATTCAATTATTCAAGCAAAACAATACAAGTTGGCTTTTTTTCCGGTTGTCTGTTTTTGAGTATTGAAAATATTATAGTCTTGTTAATTTTATTCAATCTATCAGCTTTGATTGCCTATTTATTTTCACAAAATGAAAGAAAATTTCATTACAAATTAATAAATTTGTTGCTCCTTATCGTTATAACAGGAACCGTACTTTATTATGAGTATGAATTAATTTCAAGCTGTATTAAACTAAAAGCAAAACAGGAAAACGAGCTTCGATTGTTTTCAAAGATTTCTGACTCGTTTAATGATTTAGGAAGCGAAAAAGCAGGTAAGTTAAGAGTTTATTTTAACGATGCTGATATTAATTGCGGATTATGTTTTGAAAGAATACCTGAATTTTTGAAATTTTTATCAAGCGATGAACATATATTTAATAAGGTTACAATTAATGTTACTTTTCTGACAAATTCGGATGGAGATTCTATTGATTTTTTACAAAAAATAAACAGATTGATGGAAATTAATCAAATTAAATTCCCTATTTATTTCCATAGGTTAGAATGTAAAGTTGAAGAAATAAAAAATTATATAGTTCTTTTAAATAAATCAGGTAATGTATTGTTTGCAAGCAGGTTGCCTTTGAGAAACCAGGATTATAATAGAATTATAAATATTTTAAAAAAATTGTAGGTGTAAATTTTCATCAATGCATGAAAAATTAATTGAAATAAAAAACTTGAGTAAAACCTATAGTGGTAAAATTCATGCTTTAAAAAATGTTTCTCTTGATGTGTATTCAGGCGAAGTTTTGGCATTAATTGGATTGAATGGTGCTGGAAAGTCGACACTTGTAAAAATTATTCTTCAACTTATATGGCTTGATTCTGGTGAATTGGTTTTAAACAATAAGTATTTCGGCAAAAATGGTATCAGGGATTCAGTTGGGTATTTACCGGAGTTGTTTAAGGCACCCCCTACAATGACTGGATATAGATTCTTAAAATATATGGGAGAGTTAAGTGGAATTCCTGAAGATGACCTAAATAATAAAATTAAAAATGTGTGCGATATCCTGGATTTAACAAAATGGTTGAATCATTTAACCAAAAAATATTCTAAGGGAATGATGTTGAAATTGGGAATAGCACAAACCTTGTTGAAAGATTATACTCTTTATATATTTGATGAACCTACAGAAGGTCTTGACCCAATGGGAAGAAAAATTGTAAGGGATATAATAAAAAAGTTGAGGGAAAAAGGAAGTACGATAATTATTAATTCCCATCTACTTTCTGAAATTGAACTTGTAGCTGATAGATTTGCCATAATCCATCAAGGTGAGATCATAAACATAGGTAAAGTTGAGGAGCTATTACACGGAAAATCTACATATGATGTAATTACTCTATCAGATCCAGGTTTAAGTAAATGGAAATTCTTTGAGCATAACTCGATGTGGAAGTGCTCTGTAAGTACACCGGAAGAATTAAATTCACTGCTAAACGACCTTAACAATTATTCAGTTAAAGTCCATAACATTATAGTGAATACACTCAATTTAGAAGATTTATTTTTACAAAATATTTTTAAAAAAAATGTGGACTGTAATAAAAAATAACATTCAAAGCTTAGCAATTAATCCTGTTGTAATCTTAATGTATATAATTGAAGTACCTGTGTTATTGGTTTTAATATTTGGTACAAAGCTGGAAGTTGATAATGGTATTGTTACATCGCTTATAATATTAGGTAAAAATTGGGATGATATTGGTATGTTTATTAATTTCATACTACCAAGTTTTTTTTCACTTTACCTATTAATTCACAGTTTTTTATATTTAATAACTACTGCATCAATAACACACAGTATTGTTAATAATACTATATCTTCAATAATTTTAACAAAAAATATTACACGGGGTAAATACATCATATCACAATACATTAGTTACAACCTGTTTATATTTTTACATATGTTAATTTTTGGGTCGTTAATGTTTATCATTCTGTATTTAAAAACCAGCGTACCATTATTGGAGGAAATTGTTATCCCCTGTTTGTATGTCGCAATTCTGATGTCTTCCTATACAATGATTTTTTCATTATTAGGTGTGGTAATTGATAGTGAGACATTTATTGCTGCTGTGGGCATTATGCTTCTATTCTTTTTAGCATATAGAATTGAAAATATAACAATCGAAGACGGTTTGCTGTTCAATATAATAAAATATACACTCCCGCCAATTATTAAGTTTGAAGGTTATAATAAATTTGCTAATATAGAATCTTTAGAATATACAAGTGATTACTCTTTAGATATGTTCAAGATTGGGTTTAACCTGGTTTACATTCTTGTATATATCTCAATCACGATATTTATATATAGAAAGAAAGATTTAACCTGACCTAAGGATGATTAATACTCTTCTAAATCTGGATAATTTATTAAGCAAAGGGTATAAAAATATTCTTTTCTTATTTTACTTGCTTGTGATATTTTTAACTAATTATTTTCTCTTATCTAACGAAAATTATATGAGGGGAGTAATGGAGAATATCAAATCTAATATTGAGAACAGGCAGGTCGTAGAAATGACTGAACGGGGAATGGAAGCTATGTTACAAAATCCGGCTATGATAGTTTCCTTTAGTTTAAAACCAGTGTTTCAAAATTTTTATTCTCTATTGATTTTAATTTTTTTATCCTGGTTGATAATTTCGTTTTTTACTGACAAATGGATTTCAATATTGGAGATATATTATTGTATGTCTACAGCATTAATTTTTTTGCTATTTGGTGCTATAATAAATTTTGGTGTGATGTATTTGACTTATAGCCCTGTTTCATGGTTTGAATTTGGTGCTTATTTCGATTATTTCTCACTTGAGCCAATAGTTAAAAAACTTTCTAAAGGATATAACCTTTTTACATTGTTAACTATTGCTATCTTTTCAAAATATGCATCAGCTATATACCAGGAAAAATTTATCGCTATATTTTCTCTTGTGAATCTTTCCTGGATTCTGATACTTGTTGTTTCTTATTTTCTAAATGTTGGTATCGGTTTGAATTAAATCAAATCTAAAATTCTTTTTACAGTTCTATCTGCACTCATCACGCAATCGCCTACCGAAATACCTCCTCTGTAATTTGCGCAAATAAAGATACCTTTGTAACTTCTTTCGAATTTTTCTATTACATCTAAAACTTTACCGTAACCTAAATTGTATTGAGGGATTGCTCTTTCCCACCTGATGATTTTATGAAATTGTATATGTCCACTTATGCCAATAATGTTTTTAACTTCCGAAGTGGTAATCTTAAGCAGTTCGTTATCGTCTAACTCTACAACATCTGGATTTCTTGAACCACCAACAAAGGTTGTGAAAGCAGAGTATCCTTCTGGTGAACGATTGGGAAAAATGGTCGATGACCAAATTGTTCCAAGTATCTTTCTTCCCTCCTTAGCAGGTATTAAATATCCAAAGCCATCTAAATTTCTCTGAATTGCATCGTTCTTGAATCCAAGAAAAATCTCTGCTACAGGTGGGTAGTAAATTTGCTCCAGAATTTTTGATGTTTCAGGATCAATAGGATTAATTATCTTTGCAGCAGAATACGCAGGTATTGAAAGAATAACAATGTCGCTCTCAAGAGTTTTGCTTTCTCCGTCTTGATAATAATTAATAACATATCTCGTATTTTTATCCGACCTGTATGGAATTATACTCTCCACGAAGGAATTGAGATAAAAATTATTTTTAAGTTTGTTGTAAATAGCTGCAGGTAGCGTGTGCATTCCATCTATAAAAGAAAACATCTTTGCTCTATCTTTTGCCTTTTCAGCTCTTTGTTTGCGTTCTTTTCTGCCTTTGATCATTCCTTTAATAAGTCCGCCATACTTTTCTTCGAGTGCATAAAGTTTTGGAAAAGCATATCTTACAGAAAGTTCTTCTGGATTCCCTGCAAATACACCGGCTACAAATGGATTGATTGCGTAATCCAGAATTTCTTTTCCTAATCTTCTTTCTACAAATTCTGCAACAGTTTCTTCTTTATTAGCTTTTCCGATGAATGGTTCTTTTAGAATTCGGAGTTTTCCCTTTGTGCTCCAGAGTTTTGACTTTAAAAATGCAGGTGGACTCATCGGTATTGGATGTAATATAGAATTTCTTAATATGTATCGTTTATCAGATTCTTTGTTTGCATAAATTCGTTGATTAAGAATATCCAGATCCTGAAAAAGTTCTTGAAAGAGTGGTGTGGTTTCGAGTGCACTATTTGGTCCCTTCTCAATTAACCAACCATCCTCTTTATATGTCTGCATAGTTCCGCCGATAATGTCTTCCTTTTCTAAAATTTTTACGTCGAAACCATGTTTGCTTAACCAATATGCGCAGGTTAAACCAGAAATTCCAGAACCAACTATTATAACTTTTTTTCCTATTGGCATGATTTAATCACAAGATTTTTTAATGCTTCTATAAACTTTGGATGGGTATTTAAAGCTGGCATCATCTCGTATTGCTCGACCCCTAATTCATTTGCTAATTGGCGAACCTGAATGTTTATTTCGTATAATGTCTCAAGATGCTCGCTTACAAATGAAATTGGAACAATAAGCAAATTTTTCTTTCCTTCGGTGACCAACTTCGTAACTGTATCAATCAGTGACGGTTCTAACCATTTTAAAGGACCAACTTTGCTCTGGTAACAGAGAATGTGTTCTGATTTCCACATTCCTTTTTGAATTACATAATTAACAGTTTTTTCGATTTCTTCTTTGTATGGATCGCCATTTTCAATTAAATTGAGAGGTACACCATGTGCGCTGAAAACGATCATTATATCTTCATGGTTAACTTTGAATTTCGATAGTGTATTATTTATTTGTTCTACGATCGCTTCGATGTAAAGTTCGTTATCATAAAAATTATTTATAATTTTTTGATTTTTTGGTAAAAACTTTTGTTTGCGACACTGTCGTTCCCATTCTTTTAAACTTGAACCTGTGGTCGTCTTTGAATATTGGGGATAGAGAGGAAGCAGTATATGTTTATCAAAATTTGTTTTGGATAATTTTTCGACTACAGATTCTATTTTTGGATAAAAGTACCTCATCGCAACAAACACTTTAGCATCATAGGATTTTTTGAGTTCTTTTTCAAGTTCAGCTGCCTGTTGGTTTGTTATATCAAGAATTGGAGATTTACCTCCAATGCTGATGTAATGATGTTGAACAGTGCGCACTCTTCTTGAAGAAATTAAAAAAGCAAGTGGTTTTCTTATTAAAGATGCAAATGGAAAATCAAATATGTCTGGGTCTGAGAACAGGTTGTACAGGAACTCTTCGACTGAATTTATAGAATCAGGACCACCTAACTGAAATAATATGACTGCAATTTTTTCTTTATTCATTAATGGTATTTTTTACTTTCTTCTTTGACTGTTTGAATTAAAATTTTTGCATTTTCGACCGGTGTTTCTGGTAAAATTCCATGACCAAGATTGAATATATGGCCTGTGCCTTTACCGTATTTTTCAAGAATAACTTTTGTGTTTTCGATTATGACTTCCGGGTTTTCAAGGAGAATATGAGGATTTAGATTACCCTGTAAAGCAGTTAGATGACCAATAGTTTTTCTTGCTTCACCAATATCTACTGTCCAATCCAGACCGACCACATCACAGCCTGTCTTAGCAATTTTTTCAAGTGAATGTGAGCTGTCCTTACAGAATACAATAATTGGTTCATCTTTTCTTTGGATTTCTGAAATAATTTGCTCGATGTAATTGAGTGAAAATTCTTCGAATTTGTCTTCTGGTAAAATTCCGCCCCAGGTATCGAAGATTTGAACTGCGTTTGCTCCGGCTTCAATTTGTGCACTGAGATATTTTGCAATAGCACGAGCCAGCATATCAAGTAATTTATGTAAATCTTTTCGTTGCTCAACTATTAGATCCCGCATTAAGTGAAAATTTTCTTTTCCTTTACCTTCAACCATATATGTTGCAAGAGTCCAGGATGAACCAGAAAAACCAATTAGTGGTACTCTTCCGCTTAAATTCTTTTTTGTGAGAGCAATTGCATCCAGTAAATATTTTAATTTGTCATAAGGATCTGGTATGGATAGATCATTTATATCGGTTGTTGTGCGAATTGGATTTGGGAATCGCGGACCACCCTTGCCTTCTTCAATAATTAATTTCATACCCATTGCTTCTGGCAAAACGAGAATATCTGAGAAGATTATTGCGGCATCCACACCTAAGATATCGACTGGTTGAATTGTGACTTCTGCGGCAAGTTCTGGAGTTTTGCACATTGTAAGGAAGTCGTATTTCTTTCGAATTGCTCTGTATTCTGGCAAATATCTGCCGGCTTGACGCATCATCCATACAGGCGTGCGTTCACATTCAAGTCGTTTTGCAGCTTTTAAGAACAAATCATTTTGAATATTCATATTACAAAAAATTATTTTTCCTAAATATATTGAATTTGAAGGAGTTAAACAAAAGGAAAAATTTAGGTCAGTGTTAATTTTAAAAAAATGTCCCATTTCTTACTTGCAAAATCTCAAAAATTCAGTTACATTTCTTATATAATGGATGAAAAATTTTACAGAAAAGAAAAGCCGCTATGGCGTCGACCAGAAAGCTGGTTCAAAAAGCTAATCTCAAATAATTTTTTTAAGTTTGTTTTGCTGCCATTATTTATTATGCTTTTCTTTTTCTTTATCAGCGATAAAGGTCCATTGAAACGTATCCAACTTGAAAACGAAAGGAAAATACTTGAGGAAAAAGTTAAACAAGCAAAGGCTGAACAGGAAAGATTGAAAAATCAGTTAAAATTACTCGAAACGGATAATTTTTATATCGAAAAAGCTGCACGAGAAAAACACAATATGGCTAAAGAGGGTGAAACAGTTTATAAACTGAAAAAGAACCAGTAAGATGGATTTGTTTAACACTCAAAATAATAATTCTGAGAAAAATAAAAATTATGCGCCTCTTGCCGAAAGAATACGCCCCAATAATCTCGATGAGTTTATCGGCCAGGAACATCTTCTCGGCGAAGGGAAACCACTCAGATTGCTCATCGAAGCGGATCAGGTTCCATCTTTAATTTTTTGGGGACCACCCGGTAGCGGAAAGACAACTCTGGCACGACTTATAGCTCAGCACACTAAAGCGGATTTTTTTCAGCTAAGTGCCGTTGCCTCAGGCATCAAGGAAGTACGGGATGTAATTGATTATGCCGAAAAGAATATAAAACATCTACACAAAAAAACGATATTATTCATTGATGAAATTCACAGATTTAATAAAGCACAGCAGGATGCTCTACTGCATAGCGTAGAAGATGGAATCATTACATTAATAGGTGCTACCACCGAAAATCCTTCTTTCGAAGTTATCTCGCCGTTACTTTCCAGATGTAGGGTTTATACACTTGAACCACTCTCTAAAGCAGAGCTAATAAAAATTCTAAATCAAGCAATTAAAAAAGATGAATATTTAAAACAGGAAAAAATTAAATACTCCGATGAAGTTGTTGAGCATTTGATTTTACTTTCTGGTGGAGATGCCCGAATAATGTTAAACGGATTTGAAACAGCTGTTAAAATTGCTAAGGTGGATAAATCTGGAGAAAAAGTTTTAAACAAAAAGCTTATTGAATCTGTATTCCAGAAAAAAGTTGTAAAGTATGATAAAACAGGTGAGGAGCATTATAATATTATTTCAGCATTCATAAAAAGTATAAGAGGAAGCGATCCTGATGCGGCTGTGTACTGGCTGGCGCGAATGCTCGAAGCAGGTGAGGACCCGAAATTTATTGCTCGTAGAATGATAATACTTGCTTCTGAGGATATTGGAAATGCGGATCCTTATGCGCTAACACTTGCTACGAGTTGTTTTACCGCTGTGGATTATGTGGGAATGCCGGAAGGTCGAATAATTCTTGCGCAAACTGCAACTTATCTGGCTTCGGTTCCAAAAAGCAACGCATCGTATCGGGCTATTGAGGATGCAATAGAGGATGTCAGAAATCTTTCCAACGAAGCTGTTCCTGTACATCTCAGAAATGCACCAACAAAATTGATGAAGGAATTAGGTTATGGTGAAGATTATAAATATGCACATGATTACGATAAAAATTTTGTAGAACAACAGTACTTACCAGATAATTTGAAGGATAGGATTTATTACAAACCTACTGATTCGGGTAGAGAAAAAACACTGAAAGAAAGATTAAATCAACTCTGGAAGAAGAAAAGGTGATTATGAGTAAAAGGTTAGCAATTGGTATTGATATCGGAGCTACTACAATTAAAGGTGGTATTGTTGATGTTTTGGATGGAAGAATTTTATTTCAGAAAAAAGTAGAAACACTTGCTTTGCAGGGACCAAACTCTGTTTTAAGGCAATTGAATTTTTTAATAAAGGAACTGATGTTTGAAAACAAATATGGAGAATTTTCTGGAATTGGTGTAGGCGCACCTGGAATTGTTGAAATTGGCGGTGGTGTTGTGAAAAATCCTCCAAATTTTTCTGACTGGAATGAAATAAATGTTGGAGAAATATTGTTCAAGGAATTTCGTTTGCCTGTTTTAATCGAGAACGATGCGAATGTTGCTGCTCTGGGAGAAGCAAAATACGGAGCCGGTATCAATTTTAAAGATTTCCTTTTCGTGATTTGGGGAACAGGTGTTGGTGGTGGGATAATTTTGGATGGAAAAATTTTTCGTGGACCTTCTGGTGGTGCAGGAGAAATAGGTCATACTACAATAGATTATAACGGACCGGTTTGTAATTGTGGTAATCGCGGATGTATCGAAAGTTATATTGGTCAACGCTATCTTTCTGAGAGAACTCGCGAGAAATTGATGAGATTAGCAAATCCTTATAAGGATTCTAAAATTTTGCAATTAGTAAATGGTAAATTAGAGCTGATTGAACCTGCTATTATTTCCCTTGCAGCTGCACAGGGTGATGAGTTTGCAAAAAATATTCTCCTCGAAGCTGCTAACTTGCTCGGCATATCATTAGCATCAATACTTAATATACTGGATTTGAGAGTTGTTATTATTGGTGGCGGAATTTCAGAATCGGGTGAGTATGTTATAAATCAGATTCAACAATCATTGAGAAGCCGTGTTCTGAAATCGATTAAAAACGACGCAATTGTTATAAAGGCAAAATTAGGTAATAACGCTGGAATTTTAGGTGCAGCATCTCTGGTTATGGAGCTATGAAATTCTATAAAATAAAAATATTCTTTTACTTTACCTTAATAATTTCAACCAATCTTTTTTCAAGTAAGACAATATTGCCTCAGGAAATTACAGATACTTTAAAAATTCAGCCACAACCCACTGCCAGAGGTGTTGATACCACAATTTTTTATTCATCTGAAGATTCAATTGTATATTCCATTTCGCATAAGAAGATGTTGCTCTATGGAAAGTCGAATATTAAATACAAATTAATGGAGTTAAAATCAGAAAGGATTGAAGTAGATTGGAACACAGCAATCTTAAAAGCTACAGGCATTGCTGATACCTCTGACACAACTGGTACAAAGTTGATAGGTACACCAATTATGATAGATGGTGGTGAGGAATTTCACGGAAAAGAATTGCTTTATAATTTCAAAACTCAGAAAGGTAAGATCACACTTGCAGATACTAAATCCGATGAAGGCATTTATTACGGTTCTCATGTTAAGAAAATCGAGAAGGATGTTCTTTTTATTGCGGATGGGAAGTACACAACCTGTGATAAAGAAAATCCACATTTTTATTTTAAATCTCCAAGAATGAAGTTGATTGTTAAAGATAAAATAATTGCAGAACCAATTTATTTTTATATTGCGGATGTTCCCGTCTTTGCTATTCCATTTGGTGTTTTTCCAAGCAAGAGTGGAAGGAGGTCAGGATTTTTTGCACCAGCATATGGAGATAATGCTACATATGGAAGATATTTAAAGAAGATTGGATACTACTGGGCTATGAGTGATTATTATGATTTGGCATTGCATGGCGATTGGTATACAAATGGAAGTTATGTGATCAATTCAGAAATAAATTATGCTCTGAGATATTCTTTTAATGGAGGCATTAACGGTAGTTACAAAAGATTTATATCTTCTGAGAAAGGTGATCCAAATTATAATGTTCAGGAAGGGTATAATCTAAACATCCGTCATAGTCAGGAAATAAATCCCTGGACTCGTGCAGATGTTAATTTTACATTTGTAAGCGATAACAATTATCGGCTAACAAATTATTTATCTGAAGCTCTACAGCAAACCATAGTTTCAAACGCTACATTGTCCAGGTACTGGGAAGGTACACCCAATAGCGCAACTATCAATATCTCACGCACACAGCAACTAATAAACGGTAGAATTGATGAAGTTTTACCAGCAATCTCGTTTAATAGGAGTCAGAGTTTTCCATTCAGAAGAAAAAAGGCTGCTGGAGAATTAAGGTGGTATGAACAGATTGGCTATAGCTACAGAGCCAATTTTTCAAATATGCGTTCGAAAATTCCAGCTACATTCGAAAATGTAAAGAACATTTCACCTGGTGGTGATGTATATTTTTCAAGTTTAAAATCATTTCGTAGGGATAACCGACAGGCTTTATCTCAAGGAATTGACATAAGCATTTCACCAAAGTTTGGATATTTTACTATTACACCAAATTTTTCTTTTAAAGATGAACGTTCACAATTGAGCAATGTAATACCTTTCAAAAATGAAATTGATAGCACCCTTCAAACAATGCACCAGAAGGAATTCTCTTCTTCTGGAAATCTCAGTACAGGTGTATCAGCTTTGACAAGAGTTTATGGGATTATCCAACCTGATATACTTGGAATATCGGCTTTCCGTCATACTGTTTCCCCGAATTTATCTTTCACATACTCAAAACAAGTTTATGGAAAAAATATTCGCAAAGGTCAGTCAATAGCTAACTTATCAGTCGGTAATGTTTTTGAAATGAAATTAAAACCTAAATCTGAAAGTGATGAAGAAAGGAAGATACAATTATTAAATATGGGTATGAATTTATCTTATAATTTTTCAGCTGATAGTTTGAATTTTTCAAATCTTGGAATATCCTATAGAACAGGTATCGGTGAATTTCTCAATTTTTATGGCTCAACTAATTTTAATCTTTACCAGTATGACAAGGCAACCAAGCGAACTATTAATAAATTTATGTTTAACGAAGGTAAATTAGCCCGACTTGAAAATTTTTCAATAAGTTTATCAACTTCTTTATCTGGTGAGAGGAAGCAAAAGATAGAACAGGTTACTATTGATACTATCTCTCAGGCACTAAAACAAAAAGAGTACAAAGGTGTGTACTTACAGGAAGAACCCGATTTCAATATACCCTGGAGATTATCTGTGAACTGGAATTTTTCTGAAAGTTTTATACCAGATGCTAAAAACCGTTCAGCGAATTTATCAATTTCGCTTGATTTTAATTTAACGGAAAACTGGAAGTTCAGAGTTAATGGTAATTATGATCTTGTTAGAAAAGAAATTTCTGCACCAATGATACAAATAGATAGAGATTTGCATTGCTGGGTTATGAACTTTACTTGGGTACCAATTGGATATTATAAAAACTACCGATTGGAAATAAGAGTTAAAGCTTCACAACTTCAGGATGTTAAGATAACCAAACAGCGAACGACTTATTAATTTACTTGATTTTACTGAAAAAATAATTTAACTTTGTATGGAAAAAAAATTTGTATTAGATACTATGCTTGAGAAATTAGCCCGCTGGCTAAGGATAATTGGCTATGATGTGATATTTAATCCTAAGATGGAGTTAATTGAGCTGATACAAATCGCTAACTATCAAAATAGAATTTTCGTTACCCGTAGAAGATATTTACCTATGGATGTAACAATAAATAATTTATATAAGCTTATGAGTGAGAATTTTGAAGAGCAGTTTAGAGATGTTGTTGAAAAATTTGGACTTGATATTAAATCAGGAATTTTTACACGGTGTACCGACTGTAACGAGATAGTAGTTAAGGTTGAGAAAGAAAGCGTAAAAGACCGTGTTCCCGAAATGTCCTGGCAAGGATTTCAGGAATTTTACGAATGTCCAAAGTGTAAAAAAGTTTTCTGGAAAGGTGCTCATTATAAAAACACAATCAGGAAGTTAGAAAAAATAATGAGGTAAAAAATGGAACTAAAAATAGTAAAAATCGAAAAACCTGAGAATTTAAATTTTATTCTCGGGCAATCACATTTTATTAAAACTGTCGAAGATATTTATGAGGCAATTGTTTCCACAAATCCACATATGAAATTTGGTGTCGCCTTTTGTGAATCTTCTGGCCCTGCACTTGTAAGATATATTGGTAATGATCAGAATTTGATTGATATTGCCAAAAAGAATGCATACAATTTATCGGCTGGGCATTCTTTTATAATTTTTATGGATAATGGTTATCCAATTAACATATTAAACACCATAAAGATGATACCGGAAGTTTGCAGGATATTTTGTGCCACTGCAAATCCGGTTGAAGTAGTTATCGCTGAAACTGAACAGGGTAGAGGTATCCTTGGTGTAGTTGATGGTGTGAAAAGTAAAAGTATCGAAACAGAAGAAGATATAAAACATCGAAAAGAATTTTTAAGAAAAATTGGATATAAGCTATGATAAGAGAAATTAGAGCTCCACAAGGTACAGCTTTTTCCTGTAAAGGATGGATACAGGAAGCTGCGATGAGAATGTTGATGAACAATTTGGATCCAGAAGTTGCCGAAAAACCACAGGAGTTAATTGTTTATGGAGGGACTGGTAAAGCAGCAAGAAATTGGGAATGCTACGAAGCAATTGTTAGGAGTTTGAAGGAACTTGAGAATGATGAAACATTATTAATTCAATCTGGCAAACCTGTCGGAATTTTTAAAACTTATCCAGATGCACCGAGAGTTTTGATATCTAACGCAATGCTTGTTCCAAACTGGGCAAACTGGGATGAGTTTAGACGACTCGAAGCTCTTGGATTAACTATGTATGGACAGATGACTGCAGGGAGCTGGATCTATATTGGAACTCAGGGAATATTACAGGGCACTTACGAAACATTCGCTGCCTGTGCTAATAAATATTTTGGTGGTTCACTTGCTGGAAAATTTCTACTAACTGCTGGTTTGGGTGGAATGGGCGGTGCACAACCTCTCGCCGCTACTATGAACGGTGCAGCAATACTAGCCGTAGAAGTCGATAAATTAAGAATCGAAAAAAGATTGAAAACAGGTTATCTCGATATAATGACACACAGTTTGGATGAAGCACTCAATATTGTTCTGAAAGCAAAAGATAATAAAGAAGCTGTAAGTGTCGGACTTTTAGGTAATGCTGCGGAAGTTTTACCTGAAATTGTTCGAAGAGGCATTGTACCTGATGTTTTAACGGATCAAACTTCAGCTCACGATACATTAAATGGTTATGTGCCTGCTGGTATTCCTTATGAAGAAGCAATTGCTTTACGACAGAGTGATCCACAAAAATACATTGCAATGGCTCGTGCTTCAATTGTTGAACATCTCAAGGCTATGCTTGAGTTGCAAAAACGCGGTGCAATAACATTTGATTACGGTAACAATATTCGTGGTGAAGCCTATGCAAATGGAGTGAAAAATGCTTTTGATATTCCGGGTTTTGTACCTGAATACATCAGACCATTATTCTGTGAAGGAAAAGGTCCTTTCCGTTGGGTTGCACTTTCAGGTGATCCTCAAGATATTTATAGAACAGACAGAGCAGTTATTGAAACATTTCCAGAGAATAAACCACTGGTTCGATGGATTGAAAAAGCACAGAAGCAAGTACACTTCCAGGGGCTTCCTGCAAGGATATGCTGGCTTGGATACGGTGAACGTGCAAAGATGGGTAAAATTTTTAATGATCTTGTGGCAAAAGGAGAAGTTAAAGCGCCAATTGTGATAGGTCGTGATCATCTTGATTGTGGCTCAGTTGCCTCACCGAATCGCGAAACAGAAAAAATGAAAGATGGTAGTGATGCAATTGCTGACTGGCCAATACTTAATGCTCTTTTAAATGCGGTTGGTGGAGCAAGCTGGGTGAGTGTCCATCACGGTGGTGGAGTGGGTATTGGATTTTCAATTCACGCTGGAATGGTTGTAGTTGCTGATGGAACAAAAGCAGCAGAAGCTCGACTTGAACGCGTTTTAAATTATGACCCAGCTATGGGAATTGTCAGACATTCAGATGCTGGATATGAAATAGCTATTCAGAATGCACGTAAACACAATATAAAAATACCAATGTTAAAATAGCCAGAATTTAGGAAAATCGGGTATTTTAATTATGATTGTTGTAATTTCTAATGAAACTAAAGAATCCATTTAACAAATTACATTAAGGAAACAAAAAAACTTGTTTATTTCAAAAATAAACATTATACTTATAGCAAAAATGGAGGATAAATGACAGAGCCAAAAATAGTTCAGAAAGCTCCGTTTGTTTTGGAGCTGAATTCTGGAAAATATGCTTGGTGTGCATGTGGACTTTCGGCAAACCAACCATTTTGTGATGGTTCACATAAGTCAACCAATATCACTCCAATTGTTTTTGAAATAAATGATAAAACCAAAATTGCACTCTGTGGTTGTAAGCATACAAAAAACAAACCCAAATGCGATGGTACACATAAAAATTTATAATCACAACAGCTGAAGTCGATAATGCAATTCTTTCTATCTCAAAAAGACAGGTTAACTCTTGGTGCCAATGGTGCTTATCCTAATACACTTATTGAAATTGACAAAGAGGGAAGTCAAAAAAAACATGATGTGCACGAAAAAGTTACCCGACCATGGATCAGACATTATTTTTACACACAACTTTTGAGAGAATTAGGTTCAGGCGATATAATAGAAGCACGTGATCGAAACCTAATCGATATTTTAAAAACAACTTTGCCACTTGCTGAAAATTCTTATGCTGAATCATCGCTTTCCTGCTGGCGAATTTTTATTGATACATCTTTTAAAACAATTGAAACAAAGTGGTTAAGCGGTCAAAGAAAAATTTTTCTTAAAGAAAAATTTAGTAAAGCTGTTGAGCATATTGAAATTGAACCACCCTTCTCAAATCCACAGAGAAGTTTTCTCTTTCTTGATGAAAACCGTTTTCTCAGACGGCTTCCAAAAATTCCAATTAAACTCTTCTTCTCATTCTCAAATAATTACCTGAGCGAGTTACTTGAGATTCTTAAACAATCAGTATTGCAAAATCCTCATAACCGCGATGTTGAACATCTGATGTATTTATTTTATAAAGGATTCAATGCAATTCCTGAATTGATTGAATTTGCAAAAAATAATAATAGAAGTGAATATCTTGAATGGATTTATTGGGCTGAAGACGATAAAAGAAGTTTAGCTGAGATGAGGCGCTCAAGAAACGAATTTGAATTAGCATTTTATTTTTATGATTCCGCAAGTTTAACTCCTGCAGAGTACAAGGAAATTGCCGACTGGTATCTTTCTGAAAGTGAATTTAAGTTTGCTTATCACTTTTATTATAAGGCTAAAGAATTTGAAATAGCTCAGGATATTTTGCAAAATATTGGAATTAAGGAATTTAGTGCGCTCGCAAAGATGCGGCATCTCATTAATTCAAGTTCTGAATTAAATGAAAACACAATTAAAAACCTTTTTGAACAGGAACTTGAAACTTTACAGGGCTTCAATAGAATAAGAGCTAATGAATCTTATCAACGGATAGCTTCTTCTCCTTCGTTACAGTTTGATAGAGAAACAGTCGAGAACAAATATGCTTTTGGAGAACTTACAGAAGAAGAATATTTAAGATTATTAGCACAACTTAGAGATAGAAGACATTAATGAAACAAACAGGAGCTTAAAAATGCCACAAAAAATGTCTATTAAAATTGGTGTTGAAAGATGTATGCATTGTGGGCATAAGTGGATAGATTATTCAGGTGCTCGAGATTTTTGTTATATGTGCGGGAGAAAAAATATTTCCGAGACACTATCCTTAAGTGATATTAGAAATGCAATTAACTCACTCCGAAATGAGGATAGAAAGTATTTGGATAAGTACACTAAGAGAGCAGCTGTGTTAAAACAAAGATATAAGGAAACTGCTGATCTTTATTTAAATAGGGCTAAGGAGATTTATGCAAAAATTCAACCAATTTACTATCAGGGAAATGTTTCGGATAGGGTGATTGAGCAATTAATTTTCTGTTTTCGACTTTTTTCCGAGGTTGGATTAAACAAATCTGCCGCAAGTTGCGCTTATATGATTGCTACAGGTTATTTCCAGAGAGGAATTGAGAAGGATATTCAGGCAATAGAAGATTTAGGTGATTTAATCGCAGCAAGACAGTGGTTTTTAAGATTGGATGCAAAGGAATGGGAAGCTGCCACCAATCTACACATTGGTGAAAAATCAATGGCAACAATTAGTACTGATCCGGTTTTACTTCAAACAATGATGCAGATTGCTTTATGGCATTTTTATAAAGCTCGTAACTACTACTTCGAAAAGAAAGCTAATCAACTTGTAGAAAGAATCCAGTTTGATATTGAGCAAACAACAAAGTTGCTTGCTTCATATACACGAGGATTATCTGAAATTGAAGCTGCAAAGATTGCTGCTGCTGGAAATGAAGCACAGGGTACGGAAATCAAGAAGGGACTTGAAATATTGAGTAATGCTGTTGGATACGGACTTGAATCTTTTGGTGAACATATAGAAAAATTTGGTGGAAGTTTAAGTCGTTCACTTCAAGGTATGGCTGGCTTACTTAGCGCAAGTATAAGTCAGTCAGCATATACTGTGGGTGCTTCCGTTGGCAAACCAAGCAAAGCTATAAGAGAAAGTTATGTGGATATGAGTCGTATGATAAATGCCTGTGTACAGGCACTGCCCGAGGATGTTGTAAAGTCTATAAACGAACTTGGTTCGAAAGTTGTAAAAGGTTCTGCAAATAAAAATGTCTTAAGAAAAGTAATTAATAATGAGCCGTTTAAAAATCTTGCTGAATCTGTTGTCCCTGAAACGGATCGTGCAATACAAAATTTAGATAAATTAGAACAACCTTCAGCAAACTTTTCTGAAAGTTTACTCGATACAATGATTGAGGAAGGTATGGATTCGGTGTTAACGCAGGTAGATAGAAAAGAATTAAACCCGGTATCATAATAAAGGGATAACATTATGTTCGGAATTGGTCATATAGAATTACCATCAACTGATTTCAAAGTCACGAAATCTTTTTTCGGAAAAATATTTAATTGGAAATTTGAAGAAGTACCAGAATGGAAGTATATGCTTTTTTATGCACCATATAAGCCTAATGGTGGTTTCTACCTTGTTAAGAAGATGCCCAAACGACACACAATACTTCCTTATATAGAAGTAGATTCCATTGAAAAAACTCTTAAAGCAATAAAAAAATACAAAGGTAAGGTTCTGATAAATAAAACACCAATTGCAGATATGGGGTGGTGGGCAAAGTTTGAAACACCTGATGGTTGCCCGCTTGCACTTTGGGAAAGTGCAAAAAAGTGAGGTGCTCTAAATATATTTTAGAACAGCTCTTTCTAAATCTTCTTTGCTTACAGGTTTAATTAATATTTCTTTCACACCGTGTTCTAATAAGCCGGCTGCATCTGCTTTCGATTCATAAGAAGTAATTATAATTACAGGGATATTCTGTGTTTGAATGTGAGTTTTCATTTCTTTTATCATCCGTAAGCCATCCATTCCTGGCATAGCAAAATCGGCAAGAATCAAAGAAGGCATTTTAGATATTGCAATTGACATTGCTTCATAACCGTCGTATGCTTCATATAACAGATAATCTGGTAATATCTGTTGCATATAATGGGCTGTTAATTGTCTATCACCTTTGTTATCATCGACTATCAAAATGGATTTTTTGACCGCAGGTAGTGTAAAGTAGAAGCTTGAACCTTTGTTTACTTGACTCTCAACATAAATTTTACCGCCGTGTTTCTGTACAATTTCAGCACATAACGCTAACCCCAAGCCAGAACCTTCTTCACCTTCTGTGCCTCTTGAAAAATATTTAGTATCTATTCTAAAGAGTTTTGGAAAATCTTCTTCCGGAATTCCAATACCAGTATCACTAACAGCAATTTTCACAAAATTTTCCTCTGTTGCAATATATTCAATCCAAACTCTTCCATTCTGTGGTGTGAATTTAATCGCATTTCCGATAAGATTAGAAAAGAGTTGTTGAATTAAATTCTCATCTACATTTACAGTTATGTTTTCTGGTATTTCAGATGTGAGTTCAATATTTTTTCGATGAGCATTCCCTATTAGTGAAAGCATCGAATTTTCAACTAATTTCTTTAAATTACTTGGTTTTGGTTCAAATCTGATACGTCCTGTTTCAAGTCTCGACCATTCCAGTAAATTATTCAGCAACCGTAATTGTTGTTCCGCAGCATGTTTAATATATGTTAAAAATTCTTTCTTTTCCTCAGCTGAGAATTCCATATTATCATCCAGAAGCATTTCTGTAAATCCTAATATACTATTAAAAGGTGCTCTCAGATCGTGTGATATTATAGATAAAAATTTATCTTTTTGAGCATTTAACAATCTGATAGCATTCTCTGCCTCTTTTCTCTTTGTTATATCCTGCATCATCCCTTCATAATAAATAATATTGCCTTCATAATCTTTCACTGCCCTTGCATTTTCAACCACAGTAATTTCTTTCCCATCTTTCCTTCTTAATCTTAATTCATAGTCGATTACTTTACCATCACGATCCATTATTGTTTTAAAAGCTTTTCTATCATCTGGATTCACGTATAATTGAGTTGCATCTAAATTTAAGAAATCTTCCATATTATCATACCCAAGCATATCAAGAAGAGCTTTGTTTGCAGTTATGATTTTTCCATCAATTGAGGTTTGATAAATTCCCTCAATGGAGTTGTCGAAGATTGATTTATATTTTGCTTCTGCTTGTAGTAATTCGGTTTTTTGTTTTATTTCCTGGGTTATGTCCCTTTTAATTTCTGTTATGTTAATCAGATTTCCGTAATCATCATATACGGGCGTGATTGTTACTTCCTCGTCGTAAAGTGTTCCATCTTTTTTACGATTTTTTATTATACCATGCCAGGGTTTTCCCTGTAAAACCTGATTCCAGATGTGATGCATCTTTTCTCTGACCGATGGATCTGAATCGAGAATGGATAATTTTTTACCCAATGCTTCCTCTTTGGTATAACCTGTTATCTTTTCAAATGCAGTATTAACATAGTGAATATAACCTTCCTTATCTGTAACTACAACCATTTCAAGTGTTTGATCTATAATCTTTGAAAGGGTGAGTGTTTCCTGGTCTACAATTCTTCTAATTGTAATATCAAATCCGACACAGAATACGGTCGATTTATTTTTAGCAGTATAGAGTTTGCTGCTCTGTCCTATCCATCTGATTTTTTTAGATTTTGTTAAAATTGGGAACTCGTTATAAGCTGAAAAATGGGTTTGTTTTATTTGAGCATTAAATAGAGCTTTTACATTTTTTAGGTACTCTTTTGGTACAAGCTGGAAGAGATTCTTCTTAAGAAGCTCATTTTGTGTGTAACCGGTGAAGTTAGAGAAGGCTGGATTTACAAATGTGAATTTTCCAGTTTTTGTGATGAAATAGACAAAGGCAGATGTCTGTTCTACAAAATCTTTAAATTGTTCCTGTTCCAATTTTTTTGTTTTCATTATTAAGAAAAGTTTTTTTTATTCGATTACATTAAGTCTTCTTAAGTATGCACCAGTTTCAAGGGATTTCCCTGAAGCATTTTTAATTCGAATATACCATTCTTCCATTTCACCGTTTGCATATAAGGACGAAGTAATCCAGCTGCTTACATCTGGGTTATCGATTCTCTTTTCACCAAATTTGTTAACTATCACTTCGTATAATTGAGATGCGATCATCTCAGATAAAATGTAATTTTGATAATAACATGGATACATAGTATACCAGATGGATGCTGCAAATCTGTGAGGCGTTTTGTTTGGTATATCAACTAAAAGATATTTTTTAAACATTGCTTTCTCTAATGAATCAAGGTCTTGGTCTGGAGCTTTATACATTTCATATTCGAAAAAGAAATTCTTTAATGTTTTTCTTAGAGCATATATTTCGCCAAAACTTTTTGTTGCAATGTATTTATCAATTTCATCCTGTGTTGCATTTGTATATCTTTTCAGCCATTCTGGGTCAGTTACAAATTGTGCCTGCAGTTCTGCAATGCCTTCGGAATATGCCCCGCAGGATGCGCCTGGTATCCATTCGTATCCTTTTAATATTGGATATTTTATTTTTGTGTTTACAACTTGAAGTGCATGTCCGTACTCATGGAAGGCAACCTGGTAAAAGCGAATTCCATCTATAGGATTTAAAATGAATCTTGAGTCGTCAGGAATTTTTATTCCAATGTTTAAGCCACCAAAAGGTATATTGCGTATCAATTCCTTTATTGGTAGGGAATCTGTTTTAAAGCCAATATTGTCATGGAATTTGTGTAGAATGTGAAAAATTGAATCTTTTGGGAAATGAGTGTCTGATATGGATGCCCAATTGTAAATAATTGCATCGAAGTCCCAGGGATATATTATTTTAACTCTGTATTTCTTTTTTGAAGCATCGATGAACTCCTGGAATTTACGATTTGTCTGTTCTTCCAGCGAGTTAAGTGTTTTGATTAACCATTCTTCATCAATTTGTTGCAGATAAAGAGAGAGTGAGTAGAAATTGTAGAACCCTAAAGATTTTGCTCTTTCATTTCTTAGTTTTACAAGTTCAATTAAGTCATCTTTTGCTTCCGCAGAGAGTTGAGATACCACATTCCAGAGCTTCTGCCGAATTTTAGGATTTTTTTCTTTACGAAGTCGATTATTAATTTCTGCCAGTGTTATGGTTTCATCGTAATACTTAAATTTGAAGTTTGTGATTTTTTTTTGAAGGTTGTTTTCTTTAACTGCAATAATCGAATCGGAATAGATTTGCCCACCAAGAAAACATCTCCACCAGAGCTCGAGTCGGCGAGATAGTGTATCGTCGGCAAGTGAACTGGAACGGGCTCTCCATTCCTCAATTAATTTTTGAATGCTTTTATTTAAGAATATTTCTGAGAATTGTTGCTTTGCTTGATCCAGATCTGCTTTTCCTGAGCCAGAGTATAAATTCCAGTTCGCTGAACCCATCTGTACACAAGCGTTTTCATATTTCAGTTCTAAGCTATCTAAATAGCTAATTAATTGGTTTTTCGTTTTAATTTCCTCTTTTCTTTTTTCGCAGGATGAAATTATTAACAGTAAAATTAGAATTGAAAATAATATGATTTCGAATCTCATCTTTATCTTGTAGGTTTTGATATGTAAGTTAAATTTATCGTTAAGATAAATAAAATTTTATGTTAAAACAAAAATTTATTATGGATTAAAAATTAATGTTCCAGGATTCTTTATTTTTACCCAGTAGCCGTAACCGGGTTCTAATACATAGCTCTTGATATAGGAATCTATGAATTTATAGAAATCCGAGATTATTATATTGTCAGGTATTTGTATGATTTTTGCAGTCTCTATATTATATGAAGGAGCACCAATAAGATTCCATCCTGCTTCTACATAAAGAGTTTCTACAGAGATTGGTTTTCCTATATACTCAACGACAGTTGCATTAGGAAATTTTAACCAGAAACCGATACCACTTATAACTGAATCATTTGCTACATAACCATTATCATAGTTATACGCTTTTGATAAGGCAGATGGATATAGATTATACACATAGGATTTAGAAGATTTGATCGGTAGTGATAATAAGTTCCAACCATTTAATAATGGAAGGGATTTTGAAATAAATTTTTTACCTGAAAGTATAACACTATCAATGTTTGGTTGAGCATTGTGATAAATTATTGCAAAACCGATTTCAGAATTTTTTATTGATGGAGAGTACTTAACAGAAATATTTGCTGAATCAAAAGGAGCCACATCTAAACTTCTTGTAATTATAGAAAAATCGGGATTGGTCGAAATTATTGAGTCGATTTTTAATACTGCATTACCAGAATTATGAATCCTCAAATCTTTAACTTTGAATGAGTCAACAAAGACTGTATCAAAATCAATTGCTGGCGTTGGTATGTAACATAATGGTTGGTAGATTATACCTCTACCTTGAACTATAATCGTATCCTGATTTTTAAAAGCGTTGTGATAAAAAATAATTTTGCCATTATGTTGTTCGGCGATTTGTGGTAAAAATTTTATATTTATTATAGATGAATCACCTGAGTTGAGTGAAAAACTGAAATGATTAACAGTAAAGTTGTCATTATCACAAGTTATGCTATCAATTTCTACGTTTGCTTCGCCTGTGTTTTTGATGATTAAATCATAGGATCTTTCTAATCCAACAGCAAGCGTGTCGAAATTTATATTGTAGGTAGAGAATAAAAGAGTTCGAATCAGCTTTTCGTTATAATAATCTTTAATTTGTTGAATATTTTCTTTTAGATTTGATAAGCTGCTTAGTCGATCGTTTCCTGAGCCGACGGTTAGAACAAAGTGAAGATTTCGCGATTCATACGGTTGCATATTAATCGGTCCAAAAGAAAGTAACATTTTTTTATCATTTGATGATGTATCTATCCAGCCGGTTTGTGTTATGGGATCCCCAGAATACATAATGCGTGTGATTTCATTTGTATTGGGATCTATAATTGAAGACCCATCTCTTTTTAATCCTTTCATAAAATTGTAAGCTTCATTTGCGTTGATGGGATCATCCCAGAGTGAATCAAGATATTTGAAACCAATAAAGGAATAAGAATTTTCATTCTCTACAGGCATCTTTAGTATAACAAGACCGAGCGCGGGTGGGGCATCGCCATAATATAAATCTTCGTCATTATAGTTAAATGAGTACGCTAATTTTAGCGATGTATCTATTCCAACAAGATCATCAGCGAAGAAACCAATGTCACAATCCAGCCATATTCCGATGTAAGCATCGTTAATTACTGAAGAACCTTTGTTGATAATTTTGAATTCAGCAAATACTGTGTTTTCTAACTGACCAGGAATAGAATCGCCATAAACATATTGTTGTACTTCAACAGACAAAGGTAGTGTAGAGAATTCCCTTGATTGATTTCTTGAGTCGTTATATACACACCAAATATTCTGAAAACTTTTTCTTATTGGTGAGCTATCAGGTAAAATTGGTGCACCATCTTCCACTGGCCAGTTATCATAATCAGAATTTGTTCCAGTGGAATCAGTTTTAAATATTTTGTAAAATTTGAATCTTGGATTGTTTGGTGATTGAGGAACACCATTGATTATCGTACCTGGTAAATATGCTGAAGTATCGTATAAAACTGCTGCAATGCGTGTTTCATTGTTTATTTTTCCAGCCACCCATAGTCCACCTGTGAAAATTGTATATAAGCCGGAGTTTTTAGGCCACTCAAATTGCAAAAAAGGATCAATCAACTGGCCTGTATTTCGCATCCCCATTTTAATGTTGTTGGCATCAAAATAAGTACTTGTATCTATAGCTGGTTTTTTGTTTTTCAGGTTGTAAATTTTTGATTTATCAATCTTGTTGTGACCCAATGCAGGTTGTGCAATGATATAAATAATGCAGATTAATATATATGTTAGCTTATATCTCATCAGTTTCAATTTATTTAATTGAAATCTGCAAGCTATCTATCTGGATGTTAGAAAAGTTATTAATAAAATTACCGTCACTTTTTCTGATTTCGCATTTGCTAATTTTTATCCAGGTATCTCCACGAGCGATTGGTGTAAATTTGATTTTGAAAACAACTCCACTTCCATTCGATACCAGTCCGCTATTTCTAACATATGAAATCCCCAGGCTTGCTCTGCCAAAAAGATTTTCTACCTTTTTTAGTATTAAAATTTTGGATGTGTCTTCAATATTAAAAAATGGTCCTATCAGTAACTTGCTTTGATTTGGAATGGAAAGTAGATTATTATCATATACGATTTCGATTGCGCTACCGAAAACTTCCTGAACATTGTAAAAGACGATTTTTGTATCAAATTCGCTTCCTAAATTTACATTTGTAGAATTTGTAATTAAACTGATTGCAAACCGTGAAGATGGAGGAAATGAAAAATCTTCCGGTTTAACAACGGGAGGTTGTGTAGTTGTTTCCTTTTTACAGGATGCCACTAATACGAATATTATTATAATAGCGAGGAATTTTTTCATTTAATTAATACCATTTTTCTTGAAATATTTTTGTTTTCATATGTTATGGTGTATATATAAACACCACTTGACACCGTAATACCTGACTGGTTTGTGCCATCCCATTCAAAATAATTTTTACCGGGTAATAAATTGTATTTGTTAAGTTCCCTTATTAGTTGTCCACTTAAATCATAAATATTTAACGATAGTTTTTCAATTTCAATTGGGCTGGTAAAGGATATTTTTGTTTTTGAATTAAATGGGTTGGGATAATTTTGTTCAAGTATGAATTCGTTCGGTATTCCGAGTAGTTCGGATCGATAATTTATAATTACATTTCTAATTGATTTGATTTCGGATGAATTTGATTTTGGATCTATATTTTGTAAAATTTCCTCACAGGCAAGGACCTGATTAACCTGAGGTCTGTAAAGTGGGGAGCGAGTTGCATACCAGTTTTGAACTATTCCTAAAACATCTTCGGCTTCAACTTTTCCGTCGCCATCGCAATCTGCATATGCTGCTTCAATTGGATCAAAAGGCCCACTTAGATTTTGTCCGATCCAGTTTAGAGATGCATTTGTTCTTGGGGAACCAGTTAGACCTAAGTAGCGAGCGATTGGTAAAATATCCCGTGCATCAACAATCCAATCTGCGTTGGTATCACCGGGGAAGATGGTATCTCTTGGAACCAAAACAGCAAGAGGTTCGGCCGATTTAAACATTCCTCTACCGTGTGTTGCTGCAAAAAGATGATTATCTTTGCGCAAATCTAAATCTACCACAACTACATTAGCCATTCCAATATTTTGTTGTACCCAGTTTATTCCACCATTTTGAGTTTCAAAGATTCCTAAATCTGTACCTGCAATCCAATGATTTTGATTGTTTGGATTGATAACTATTGAGTTGACTGGTATATCTGGTAAATCGCCACTTACATCTTTCCAGCTGGTACCTCGGTCTGTTGTTAAGAATACATGACCTGGTGTTGATGGAGTGTTTGTGTTGTATCCTGAAAAAGTTACTAAAACTCTCTCATAATCTGAAGTGTCAATCGCGATGCAAGTCACCCATCTATTTGGAAGAGGTGATTTACTGATTGTTGACCAGTTTGAGCCGGTATTTGTTGTTACCACAACTCTTGACTGGGAGGTACCACTTCCCGTTGTACCGGCATATATCACAGCGGAGGATTTTTTTGCAATTGCGATAGCTGAAATTTTTGAACCTGCGTCACCAGTACCATCACCCGTTAAATCTCCACTTATTGCAGTCCAGGATGCGGCTCCTGTGGTTGTTCGATATAATTTGTAAGTACCTGCAACCAGAGTAGTAGGTGAATTTGGATCCATTACGAATGGTGCGATAAACAAGACACGATCAGTAGTGCCATCGTATTGATTGGAGCCAGTTGGAATCCCTGTCATCGCTTTAAACCAGCTTGCACCAGAATTGGTGGATTTTTGTATGTTCAGATTTACATATTCAGTGTAAACAATATTGGGATTATTGTAATCGACAGCTGTTGCGCCACCATCGCCCCCAAAAACAACATTCCAATTTGGTATCGTACCACTCTTTAGTGTACCGTTGTCCTGAGTTCCACCATAATAAATTTCTGATGTGGGATGAACAGCTCCACTATAGAACTGGATCGTTGCAAAACCATTATTTAACTCAGTAAATGTTGTTCCAGTATTTGTTGTTCTGAAAACACCACCATCAGTCCCAAAGTATATTATTGATGGATCACTTGGATGAAATTCAATTTCGTGATGATCTACATGTACATATGGGTAAGGAGATGGAGGGTAACCGAATGCAATCATCGACCAGCTTGCACCACCGTTTGTAGATTTAAACAAATTTATACCAGCTGCAAAGATGATGTCTGGGTTTGTTGGATGAATTGCAATAACATTGTTGTACCAACCCTGTCCACCTAAATGGGAGCCACCAAGCTGGGTGTCGATGGGTTTACCAACTGCAAACCAGCTACTTCCACCATCTGTGGATTTTTGTATGCTGTGTGTATAATGTGTTGTTACTGAGTCAAGTGATGCAATAAGTATATTCGGATTACTTTTTGAGATAGAAAGTGCAATTCTGTTAAAATTGCTTGTTGGAAAACCACCGGTGAGTTTGGTGAATGAGGTTCCTCCATTTGTAGTTCTATAAATTCCATCTGTTGAAAAGTTTCCATAACATACATAAAATGTCCTTGGGTCAGTTGGATGAGGAACGATTTGAGTGGCGCGATATGAGCTGCCACTGTGAATATAATTCCAGTTATTTCCTGAATTGTTTGTTCTGAAAAGTCCAGTATTCGTAGCAGCGTATAAAATATTTGTACTATCAGGACGCAAGTAAAGATCATTGATATAGTATGGGAAACCAGCAGGACCGCTAAAATTTTTGAGTAGTGTCCAGCTTACGCCACCGTCAGTGGACTTAAGCACACCTTCGCCTCTTACAGCATCGTAGTTAAAAAATCCTTCTCCAGTTCCAGCATAAATAATGTTATTATTGTTTGGATCTAACACGATAGATGATATAGCTAAATTTCCAGCAAAGTCGGAAATCGGAATCCATGATGAACCTGCATTTGTAGATTTAAAAATCCCGCCACTTACAGAACTTGCATAAACAATATTTGGATTCTGGTTAGATATTGCTATTGCTCTAACACGACCACCTATATTATGCGGTCCAACACTTATCCAGCTCAAAAGTGGTTTTGTGTTTTTTTGAAGATTTTTTCTTTCAATATGTTGTAATGCTTTTTCCCGCCAGTCGGTTGGAATACTTCCTGCTGGATATGCTCGTTGCTCAAAAAACCATTTTACAGCTTCGCCTGGTTTATCCGACTTTGGTAAACCTTTTTTTAACCTTTCATATTTTCGTGCAATCTTTGGATCGCTTGAATGAATTTTTCTTGAATCAGTATCCTGTAATAAAAAAAATATTGTAAAGCTTAAAGCGCTTAATAAAATAATCAATAAAAAATTTCTTTGTTTCATCTTTACTCCTCTGGCGGATTTTGCCATGCCTCGACTTTTGTTATATAATAATTATTATCTCTTGCTAATGTAACCTTACCGATAAAAAATCCCTTCTTCTTTAAATTCCTTAATTCATATAACTTTGCATTAATTGGATTTTGTAAGTCAATATTTTGATTTTCATCTAATAAATATGCAGGAATAACCGTTATAATCTGCTCGGGTTCAATTATCGAAACATTCCAATCGTCTGGTATCGCAGTGATTACTTTTACCGTAATTTTGTATTTGTAATCGTCAACAATCTCAAGAGTATCTACAAGACAACTTACCAATGTGCTGTTCTCTTTATAGGTTGTAGTTTTAGGTGGTTGCGGCGGTTCAATTTGTTGTTCAGTTTGTTGTGTTATTGAGGCTTCTTCTTTGATTGTCTCTTTCTTTGAACTGCAACCAATTAAAAGAAAAACCAAAAATATTGAGATATGAAGTTTCATTGTTTTCGGTATTTTAAATTAGTTTAACTGACCTTTATATAAAAATATGTGAAGTATTTTTGTGAAAATCAAATATTGATAATGGAAACCAATACCATTAAACTGTGAATTTAAAGTATGAATTTAAAAATTTTTAGAAAGATACCATATTATTTAGTTTAATAAATATGAATATTTTAAGTCCAGCTCTTTATTTTAACGACCCTCAAAAAATCACCACTTTAGGCAATTTTATAAAATTATAACAACTCATGTAAAGCATGTTTTGTTAAACTATGAATAATTTTTGATATGAAATTTTCGATTTTTGATTTGTTGATTCTTTACCGTTAGAAGGTAATAGGAATCGGCTATTTGTTTCCTGTCATGTTGAGCGTTAGCGAAACATCTTACAACACGATCATTGTCCTCCGCTCCGCCTCTAATGTCATCCGAGCATAGTGGAGGATCTGACAACACTCAATCAGATTCTTCACTCATCTGTCAACCGACGGACTCGTTCAGAATGACAAAGTCGAACTGTCATCCTGATCCGCCTCCGGCGGAGAAGGATCTGATTACTCTCAGTCAGATTCTTCGTTCGTCCGTCTACCAACGGACTCACTCAGGAAGAAGTCTGTAGTTGTCATGCTGAGCGTTAGCGAAGCATCTGACAGTGCTTCAGTCGGATTCTTCACTCGTCCGTCTACTGACGGACTCGTTCAGAATGGGTATAATAGTCAAAAAGTGTGGCTGAAATAGCTGTAAATAGTTCTTTGATATATATTTAGAGGAAGTAAAGTCAAAACAAATGAGATTCTAATGAAAAAAAACATTGTTTGTATTGTTTTTCTT
>QOQV01000002.1 GCA_003327435.1 Ignavibacteriota bacterium | reverse complement strand
GTCGTGTCAAAGAACATTACCGCTTACATCGCGGTTTATCTAATAGGAACAAAATAAATTATTTTAAATGGTACTTTTTCTTAAAACCTAAATAACTTTTAGCAACACTAAATGACTATTATACCCGTATTGACACACGATTTTGCTTGACTTCAGCGGTGTAAATATGATTTAATGCTTCAAAAGATAAATTTTCCTTCCCAAGTAAATGTGATGCATACATTGCAATTGCTCGACCACCATTTCCACACATACCACCTTCTGAACCATCGGAATTTAGATAACGCATTTTAAAGTCAGCTATTTCAGTAGGTTCAAGTATCAACAAACCATCAGCACCAATGCCTTTATGTCTATTACATGCAATAACAGCAAAATTACAATAATCAATATTGTATTTTTTATAAAGATTGTCTATTAAAATAAAATCATTTCCAGAAGCTTCAACTTTTAGGAATATTATATCTATCATTGCTCCGAATCGTAACTGATTAATGAATGAACATCATATTTTTTTAACTTTTCCCTTCCGTTTAAAAATTTCAGTTCAATCAAAAAAGAAACGCCAATTATTTTACCTCCTAATTTTTCGATCAATTTGCAAGCAGCTGAAGCCGTACCACCAGTAGCCAGTAAATCGTCATGTAGTACTACATTGTCTCCTTCTCTAATTGCATCTCTATGAATCTCAATTGCATCAATGCCATATTCCAGTTTATATTCTTCTTTTATTGTTTGGTATGGTAGTTTACCTGGTTTTCTTGCTGGTACAAATCCTGCTTTTAGTTTATATGCTAATACCGAACCAAGGATGAATCCCCTTGATTCAATACCGACTATTTTATCGACATTCATTCCTTTATAATAATCCGTTATATAATTTATAACTTTGTCGAATGCATCAGGATTGTTTAAAAGCGGCGTAATGTCCCGAAACAAAATTCCTTTCCTGGGGAAATCTAATATATTACGTATATATTTTTTTAAATCTTCCATATTGTTACCATTTAATTTTTTGTTTTTCAAGAAATGCTTTAATTCCTTTCTTACAATCTTCTGTCATTCTTGCAACTGCGTTCATATTTGCGGCGTATTCTAATGCCTGTTTAAAATACAAATTCCCAAAGTTTATAATCATATCTTTACAAAGTCCCATTGCAAGTGGGCTATTTCCCATAATTAACTTTTCAGCAAATTGATATGTAAAATCATATAATTTATCATGTTCAACACAATCATTTATAAGATTAATCGACTTTGCTTCTGTAGCATTAATAATTTTCCCTGTTAGAACCAGATCTTTTGTTATTCCCTCACCCACTCTTTTTATCAGAAAAACCATAACGATTGCAGGAATGAAACCGATTTTAACTTCGGGGTAGCCAAATTTTGAAAATTCTTTGGAAGCCAGAATGAAATCACAAACCGTTGCCAAACCACAACCACCTGCAAGTGCTGGACCATTAACCATTGCAATTGTAGGTTTCTTGGTTTCATAAATTACACTATACAATCGCAAAAGTTTGTTAGAGTCTTCTTTATTTTCCTCGAGCGAAAAATTTGAAATATTCTGTAAATATTCTAAATCAGCCCCAGAGCAAAATGCATCCCCTTCACCAGTTAGAATTATTACCCGGATATTCTGATTTTTAGAACAATACAGAAATACATCAGTTAATTCTTTAATTAAAATATCGTTAAGAGCATTCTTTTTCTCTGGTCGGTTTAAAACAATTTCTGCAATTGTATCTTTAATTTTGAGTTTGATACTTGCATAGTTCATAAATTTATCTACTTGTTGATTTTCGTATCTCTTTTAAAGCTTTCGCAATATCTTTACTTTTGAAAATTGAATTTCCCGCAACCAGTACATCAGCACCGGCATCAAATACTTGCTTGGCATTCTTAGTATTGATTCCCCCGTCTACTTCGATAAGAGCGTCCCTGTTAAAATTGTCCCTTATCCTGGATATTGTATTTATTTTCTCAAGCATTTTATCAATAAATTTTTGTCCACCAAATCCTGGATTTACAGTCATAACTAATATTAAATCAACATAAGGTATAATTTCGACAAGCAAACTTGCTGGTGTTGCCGGGTTGAGTGTAACACCGGCTTTAATGTTATATGATTTTATTTCTTGAATAGTTCTATGTAAATGTGGACAGGTTTCGACATGAACTGTCAATATATCAACCCCTGCATGATAAAACTGTTCAATATACCTTTCTGGATTTAGTATCATTAAATGTGCATCTAATGGAAGTTTTGTAATTGGTCTAATTGCCTCAATAACCATCGGTCCGAAAGTAATGTTTGGAACGAAATTTCCGTCCATGATATCAAGATGGAGCCAATCAGCACCAGCTCTTTCTACAATACTTATTTGTTCTTTTAAGTTTGCAAAATTTGCTGATAAAATTGAAGGGGCGATTAAAACTTTTCTTTGCTTATTCATTTTAGTATTCAAATTTTTCTATTTTTTTTGTTCCTGTTTTTGTTATAAACAAATTAACTGGTTCTCCCCAGCTTACAAATTCACCAGGACGAGGAAATTGATCTATTACAGTGTTTGGCATTATTGTAATTGAAGCCTGGAATTCTATCTGTCCAATTTTTAATCCTACCTCTCCAATTATTTTTTCAGCTTCCTTAAGAGATTTCCCTATCAAATTTGGGACTTCAACACTGTCAGCAATTTTTCCACGACTTATGGTTAGAGAAATTAAAGTATTTTTCTTAACCTTTGCCCCGGGCTCTAATGTTTGTTCCACTACTGTGTTCTGTGGATAATCTTCAGTAGGAATGTATACAACTTCATCTAAAATTAAATTGTGGCGTTCAAGAATGAATTTGACATCCCTGAAGGACTTTCCTCTTAGTTCCGGAACAACTATTTGCTGTTCACCACCACTCAGGATCAGATAAATCCTTCTGCCGGGTTTCACAATTTTACCCGGTGCAGGATTTTGATTAATTACAGAACCAGCCGGATATCGATCATCTGGTTTAGTATCAGAATATATTATTTCAAATTTTAAAGAATCAAGTATAATTTTTGCTGTAGTAGTATCTTTACCTATAACATCTGGAACAGTAACCACTCCATCTTTATTAACATACCAAGGCAGTAAAAAATCATTGCATACATAAATAAATAAACTGGCTAACAAAATAGCAAGAAATGTTTTTTTAAAAATTCTGTTGTTGAGGATATTTTTAAATTTTTGTTTCATATTATTTCAAGAAAATATATTAAATACTTTTATTATTTTCAAATAAGTTTGATATTCAATTAAAAATTGCATATATTTTTAAAAATTAATGAGTAAAGAAATGAAATACAAAGAATTAGTTAAAGCTGCTCGTAAAGCAAAGAGATATTCGCATTCACCATTTTCAAAATACCGTGTAGGTGCAGCTGTACTTTCAGCGAATGGACGGATTTATACCGGTTGCAACATTGAAAACAGTTCATATTCACTTACGATATGTGCAGAACGAACCGCATTATTTAAAGCAATTTCTGAAGGTGAAAAAAAATTTGTGGCGTTAGCTATTTCTAATGATGAAAAGAAATTTGCTTCACCCTGTGGAGCATGCCGCCAGGTAATAAGTGATCTGGCTGGAGAAATTGATATTATTCTAACTAACGGGAAGGGTAAAATAAAGGAATTTAAAACAAGTGAGCTACTTCCCTATCCATTCACTTCAAAAAATCTGGAATGATTAATATGGAAATAACACCACATAACACACCAAAAGAAGTAGGCTGGATCGAGGTTATTTGTGGCTGTATGTTTAGCGGTAAAACTGAAGAACTAATCAGACGACTGAGGAGAGCCCAAATTGCCCGTCAGAATGTAGTTATATTTAAACCAGCTGTGGATACCCGTTATAGCAGTGACCACATTGTTTCCCATAATACTCAATCATTATCTTCAACAGTTGTTAAGAATGCATTAGAAATTCTGGAGTTATCAAAAGATGCTCAAGTAGTTGGTATTGATGAAGCTCAATTTTTTTCAGATGATTTGATTGATGTATGCGAAAAATTAGCAAATATGGGTAAAAGAGTTATCGTTGCAGGATTAGACCAGGATTATCGGGGCAAACCATTTGGACCCATTCCACATTTGCTTGCTGTGGCTGAATACATTACAAAAACTCTTGCCATTTGTGTAGTGTGTGGTAATCCAGCTGATCGAACGCAACGAATAACAAATCAACAAGAACTTGTGGTTATCGGTGCTAAAGATATATATGAAGCCAGATGTAGGAAATGCCATCAAGTTTAACTTTAATAATCAAATAATGGATAAATGGACTTAATATCTATTTTACGAGGTATTTTAGGAGTTATAGTTATTATTGGGATTGCTTTTCTTTTCTCAAACAACAAAAAGCGAATCAATTGGCGATTGGTTGGAATGGGCCTTTTAATTCAATTAATATTTGCAATTTTTATTATTAAGAGTCAATTCTTATCAAATATTTTTGCTCCCCTTGGTTGGCCCAAGCTTGTGATAGAATGGCTGGGAGGAGCAATAGTTAGCTTATTAGGTTTCACCACGGAAGGTGCTAAATTTGTTTTCGGACGACTTGCAATAAATAGTGGAGAAGAAAGCCTTGGATTTTACTTTGCATTTCAAGTTTTACCGACAATAATTTTTGTATCTTCACTAACATCAATTTTATACTATCTTGGTATTTTACAGAAGGTTGTACAGGGTATGGCTTGGTTGATGATAAGATTAATGGGGACAAGTGGCGCTGAATCCTTATCCAATTCGGCTAATGTTTTTGTCGGTCAAACAGAAGCTCCACTTTTAATTCGTCCTTATGTAGGTACTATGACTCAATCTGAACTATTAACAATAATGGTTGGTGGTATGGCTACGATTGCTGGGGGCGTGATGGCAGCGTACATACAAATGCTTGGACAATCTTTTGCAGAGGCACATAATATTGATATAATAACAGCACAGGTTAACTTTGCAATCCAATTACTGGCTGCGAGTGTTATGGCTGCTCCAGCTGGTTTGGCTATCTCAAAAATAATTTACCCGGAAGTTGAAGAACCATTAACAAAAGGAACGGTAAAAGTTAAAGTTGAAAAACCAGCCAAGAATGTAATTGAAGCTGCTGCAGGTGGGGCTTCTGATGGTTTACAACTTGCTTTAAATGTAGGTGCTATGTTAATTGCTTTCATAGCATTGATAGCATTGATTAACTATGTACTTGGCGCAGTTGGAGACATAACAGGATTAAATAAAGTACTTCAGCAACAATTTAATCAACCTCTCAGTTTACAGCTAATTTTTGGATTAATCTTACAATTTTTAGCAATGGCAATTGGAGTACCCATACAGGATGCAATGAAGTTTGGTAGTCTAATTGGAACTAAAGTCGTATTGAACGAATTTGTAGCTTACCTCGAACTTGCCAATATGGTCAAAGCTGGAGCTTTAAGTGAAAAAGCAATTTATATGGCTACTTTTGCTTTATGCGGTTTTGCTAACTTTGCTTCTATTGCAATTCAAATTGGTGGGATAAGTCCAATGGCACCTCATAGAAGAAAAGATTTAGCGTCATTAGGATTAAGAGCGGTTTTAGGTGGTTCTCTGGCAACTCTTTTAACAGCAACAATTGCAGGTATATTACTTGGATAATAAGAAAAAATTAATCGAAACCATTCATTTTATAAGAACAAAAACAAACATCAAACCCAAATGTGCGATTATTTTAGGTTCAGGTTTAGGGGATTTTGCAGAATACTTAGAAAACAAAGATGTAATTCAAAACTCAGATATTCCCCACTACCCTAAATCAACAGTAGTTGGACATAAAGGCAAATTAGTGTTTGGTTTTTTAAATAAAAAACCGATCCTGGCATTTCAGGGAAGAATTCACTACTATGAAACCGGTGATTTGAATACTATACTTTATCCTATCCTGGTGGCACACCGTCTTGGAATAAGAAAAATAATACTTACAAATGCTGCTGGTGGAGTCAACCGAAATTTTCATCCAGGCGATTTGATGCTAATTAAGGATCATATAAATTTGACTTTTGAAACTGCTTATAGTGTATTACAAGAATCAAAATATTCCCTCAAGGGTTATGTATATGACAAAGACCTGATTAAAACCGCTGTTGATATTGCGGATGAAAAAAACATTCCTTTGAGAGAAGGTATTTATGTAGGTGTTAAAGGACCATCATACGAAACAGCCTCGGAAATCGAGATGATACGGAGAATCGGCGGAGATGCCGTTGGAATGTCGACCGTAAATGAAGCTACTCTTGCATCTCTGTTAGGTATGAAAGTCATCGGGATATCTTGTATCACTAACTACGCTACTGGCGTTACAAATTTAAAGCTTTCTCATGCCGAAGTAACGGAGGTAGCTAATAAAGTGAAGCACCGATTTTCGGAGCTCATAAAAGCTATATTTTTTAAAATATGTTGATTTTTTTTATGGAGCATTATGAAATGGATTGAGTACAAAGAAATAGTCAATGTAAATGGCTTCTCCGAACTTTTTATAGATTATTTATACGATTTTAAGAAAGTTCAACAGTATTTTGAATATGATTTTAGAGATTCTGAAAGTTATAAAGTTCGATGTGAATTTATTCTGCAAAACTACAAATTAAGAAACGAAATATATGATATTTTACTTCAACAAAATAGGGATTTTGACTGTGGAGAAAAGACATTAATAAATTTAACAAAACTAAAAGATGATAACACTTTTGCGGTAGTAACGGGACAACAGGTAGGCATTCTGGGTGGTCCTTTATATACCTTTTATAAAATTATTTCATTAATTAAGCTTGTTGAACAACTTAACATAAAATTTCAAGGATACAATTTTATTCCCTTTTTCTGGTTAGAAAGTGAAGATCACGATTTTGAGGAGGTAAACAAAGTTACTATATTAAATCCCGATAATCAAATAAGAAAAATAGAATATTTACATAAATCTAAATCCAATCAACATGGCTCAGTTGGTTCATATAGATTTGAAAATATTGAAGAATTTATTGCTCAAATGTCATCTTCCCTACCGAATTCAGAATTTAAGCAGGAAATTTTAAATCTGATACATAAATATTATTACAATGGTAACACATTTGAAAAGGCATTTGTCAAATTTTACAATGAAATATTTTCAGATGCGGGTATAATTTTTATAAGTACAAACGATAAAAATGTAAAAAATCTGTTAAAGAATATATTTAAAAAAGAGTTAGAATCTTATCCAAAATCCTGTCAATTGATTATAGATATTAGTGCAAAGCTTGAAGAAAATTATCACAGTCAGATAAAACCAAAACCAATAAATTTGTTCATGCATTATAAAGATGGTAGATATTTGGTTGAACCCAAAAATGAAGGATATTCATTAAAGGGAAGTCGGAAGTTTTATACTAAAGCCGAAATGGAAGAAATTATAGAAAATTCACCTGAACTACTGAGTCCAAATGTAGTGCTCCGACCGATCTGTCAGGATTATTTGCTCCCAACGGTTGCATATGTAGCAGGGCCTTCAGAAATAGCTTATTTTGCCCAATTAAAACCTGTTTATCGAGATTATGGAATTCAAATGCCTGTTATTTTTCCTCGGGCAAGTGCAACTATTCTTGAAGATAAAATCATGCGCATTCTTGAAAAATATGAAATTGATGTTATTTCAATGATGAAGGAACCAGAAAAAATATCCCAACATGTTATAGATATTATTTCAGAAATTAAAATTGATTCATTATTTAATGACTGCACAACCAGAATAAGTGATACACTCAACGAATTAAAGTTTGGTCTTGACTATATAGATCACACATTATTAGGTTCACTTGAAACAACCCGGCAGAAAATTATTCAACACCTAAATGTGTTAAAAGATAAAACTCATCTTGCACAGCGGCAAAAATATGAGATTGCATTAAGGCAGGTTGAAAAAGCACAAAATAACATATTACCTGAAGGAGATTTACAAGAAAGATCCCTAAACCTCATAAATTATCTAAATAAATATGGTTTAAATATTTACAAAAAAATCATTCAGGAAATTGACATAGAAAATTTTATGCACCAGATTATCGAACTAACTTAAGTCCTGCTTTATTGCAGTCACGAGTTTTGTAAACAATTTCTGATAAATTGTTACTTGCCATCAAAAAATAAATTGTTAATAAATTCCGTAAACTGATTAGAGCTATTTCTTTTCTTTAAATAAATTACACAATTTACTCCAAGGGTTTAATATTATTTTACATTCTATTCCATTTGAATCAGGGTTTGATAATTGATTTCACCATCGATGTAATGTTTCAGGGTATCAATCAAAATCTTAATATTTTCTGGTATATTTTCATCCATAGAATCAAATTCTTCATATGAATCAAAAAAGTAAAACTCAAAATATATATCTTTGCCTTTCTGCTCATAAACATTATAATTCATTCCTAACTCATTCATTTTTGCTTTAATAAGCTTAATTGTCTTAAAATAATCTTTCTTTGACTGTGATTTGATTTTGTAAGAAACGATGAAAATTACTTGCATTTATTATTCCTCCATATTTAAAATTTTATTATGTTAAATATTAAATTTCCAAAAACAAAAAGAATGCTTATTGTATAAATCCAGCCAAGGATTTCAAGAATCAAGCCGACTCTGATCATATCACTCAACTTAACATAACCAGTTCCATAAACCAGAGCATTTGGTGGAGTTGCTACTGGGAGCATAAATGCCATTGAAGCAGCAATAGCAGCACCAATTACAAGTGTTGTAGTATCCTGTCCTGATGTACTCGATATTGCTATCAAAACCGGAACCATCATAGCAGTAACTGCAGTGTTTGAAGTAACTTCAGTTAGAAATACAATAAACAGAACTGTTAAAAACAACAAAACTAACGTTGTTGGATTACCAAATACGCCTAAGAATGTTTTTGCTATCCAGGCAGCCAAACCAGTTTTAAACATAGCATCTGACAAAGTCAGTCCACCACCAAATAGAATCAAAGTTCCCCAATCTATATTCCGGGTATCTTTCCAATTCAGGACAAATTCTAATTTTTTAAAGCTTATTGGAACGACAAATAGTGCTACTCCCCCTACCAACCCAATCATATATTCATCAATCCATTTAATTTGGTTATAAAACTGGATTGGTAAGAAATTTTCCCAAAATGGATTGCTTATCCAGAGAAATACAGTTATTAAAAATAACATTAATACAATTAATTCGCTTCTTTTAATTTTTCCTATATTTTGCAATAGGGTATTTAGATATTCTTGATCAATAATTGTTTCATCAGAAAATTTGAAAAATTTCAATAAGACAAACCATATAACCGGTATAAAGAAAATCATAAATGGTAAACCTATTTTCATCCAATCCAGAAAATCAATAGTTCTAATATTATGACTTGCCAATAATGAGATTGCAATTCCATTTGGTGGCGTTCCTACTATTGTTGCTATGCCACCAACTGATGCAGACCAAGCCAAACCTAATAGGATTGCAGAATTAAAATTCACATCTACATTTTTAATTGAATGTATTATCCCAAGTGCAATTGGTAAAACAATCGCAACCGTCGCTGTATTGGATATCCACATTGATAAAAAAGCGGAACCATACATTAATGTTAATATTGCAACTTTTGTATTTTTAGTTATCTTCCCTCTTGTTAGAATCCATATTGTTGCCCTTTTATCAAGCTCATATTTTTGAAATGCCGAGGCTATCAAAAATGAGCCAAGAAACATTCCAATTACAGGATGAGCATAATTCTTTAAACTATTTATAAAATTGAAATTATAAATTTCTCCTGAAGTTATTCCTTTTACTTGCATTATTGGGAGTAAAACGGCAGGCAATAATGAAGTAGCTGGAATTGGAATTGCTTCAGTAACCCACCATACAATCATTAGTACCAGTAAGGCTAATACACTTTTAAAGCTTAAATTCATTTCAATTTCAATGGTATTGTTCCCTGTAATCTCTGATGAAAATGTGTTTGTAAAACTTTCTGGTACTGGAAAGAAAAATAATATTATGAAAAACAATACTATACCAGTAATCAAACCAATCTTGGCTTTATAATTACTTCTATTTAAGTTATTTTTTATATTATTCTTATAATCCATTTTAATAGCCAGCATTACGAATTTCATCTTCAGTCATTCCGAAGTAATGTCCTATTTCATGCATGAGTACTTCACGAATCTTCAATTTGAGTTGATTAATATCTCTTGTAATGGATTCTATATTCTTCTGAAAAAGCGTTATTTTATCAGGTAAAACTGGATGCATACCATAACCTATACCACGATATTTTAATGGAACTCCCTCGTATAAACCAAGTAAATTATATTTTGATTGTGCTTTTACTTTCTGTAATTGTTCATTGCTTGGATAATCTTCTACAACAAAATGTACATTATCGATATTTTGCTTAAAAAACTCTGGTAAGTTTTCCAAACAGTCAACTACTATATGCTCAAACTCGCTTCTATCCATCATATACTCAAAATATGATGTTGAATATAATTTAATAAAAAGAAATAACCTATTGATACAGTTGAAATTATGATGAATATTAGAAAAAAAGCTCTCAAACTTTTTACTTCAAATAGAATATTCATAGATATTATCATTAAAAATAAAAAATAAACTAGAAAAACACCAGTAAGAATTAAAATAATCCAATAAACAGTAGGATTAATAACCATTGGAGATGGATTTATGCTGAAGATATGTATCCCATATGTTATAAGTTTTACAGGAAACAAAAAAAACAATATATAAATAAATGGTGTTGTAGAAAATGTTATTGTGGTATAGATTTGTTTGAAATTGATTTTTATCAGTTTAAAGATTTTTCCTGTTATTAGTGTTAACAAACTTAGAAAAACTAAAGTTAAAAAACCCAAAGGAATGCCAGATAAAGCACCTACAACTAAAATTAATATTGGTTTATCCCAATGGTCGTATATTTTTAGTACCTCAAAAAGAAGATACATCAGTGAGATTCCAAAAAGTGCACTAAAGAATAGTAAGAAATTTTTATGTCGTGCAATTGCAACAGTTTTTAATCCTTTTTTGGGATCTTCAAAAAGCAACCACAAAATTTCAAACAAGTTTATATTCTCAATCTTAGGTTGAAGATAACTACCACAACTTTTACAGATAACATCAAGATTTATATTTAAACTATTGCATATTGGACAGGTAATCATAAAATTGGTTCTAATTTTGCAAGAAAATGCCTCAATATTGGAGGTTCATAGGTAAATCTATAACCTTTTAATTTTTCTCTATTGTTGTAAATTTCTATTATCGCTTCAATAACATAATCAACATGGCTTTGTGTGTACACTCTTCTTGGCAAAGCCAGGCGTACTAATTCCATTTTTGGAGGTATATGTTTTCCTGTGTTTTTATCATACTTTCCGAACATAATTGAGCCTATTTCGACAGCTCTTATACCAGCGTGTAGATATAATTCACAAACTATGCTATGTCCTGGAAATTGTTCTGGGGGTATATGCGGAGCAAATTTTTTGGCATTTAAATAAATTGCATGACCACCCGGTGGCACGAGTATTGGGACACCTGCATTTATTAATTTTTCGCTTGTATACTCGATTGTTCTAATTCTGTATTTCAAATAATTTTCATCCAAAACTTCTATAAGGCCTTGTGCTATGGCTTCCAAATCTCTGCCTGCCAATCCGCCATATGTAGGAAAACCTTCAGTAACTACAAGTATATTACGAGCTTTCAAAGCAATATCATCATCATTTAAAGCTAAAAATCCACCCATATTGACAAGCGCATCTTTCTTTGCACTCATAGTGCAACCATCAGCATATGAGAACATTTCTTTAGCAATTTCACGAACTGATTTTTCTTTATATCCTTGTTCACGCAACTTGATAAAATATGCATTTTCTGCAAACCGACAAGCATCTAAAAAAAGAGGAATATTATAACGGGAGCATACCTCCTTAGTTTTCTTTATATTTTCCATTGAAACAGGTTGCCCACCATTCGAATTGTTTGTAACAGTAAGCATCACAAGTGGAACAGAATTTTTATTCTTTAAAAGAAAATCTTCTAACATATCTAAATCAATATTCCCCTTAAAATCAGCAATATAATCTGGATCCGTACCCTCTTTACAAGGAAAATCCAAAGCAGTAGCACCACTATATTCAATATTTGCCCTTGTTGTATCAAAATGGGTATTATTTGGAATGAACTTCCCTGCTCCGCCAAAGATCGAAAATAAAATCTTCTCTGCGGCCCTACCTTGATGTGTCGGAATTATATGCTTAAAGCTTGTCAATTCTTTTACCACTTGCTCAAAACGATAATAACTCCTGGCACCAGCATAGGATTCATCACCATCCATAATTCCGCTCCATTGCTTGGAACTCATCGCTGAGGTCCCACTATCTGTTAGAAGATCAATAATCACATCTTCTGCTGGTATCATAAATGGATTGTAACCAGCATTTTTAAGAATTTCGATTCTTTCCTCTTTGGTTGTAAACTTAATAGGTTCAACAGTTTTAATTTTGAAAGGTTCGATTATGGTTTTCATGCTATATTTTTTAATAAATTTTTAGAAAATTTTAATTATAGAGATATATATTCTTAGAGATAATCTGATTATCAAGGGAAAGCTCAATTGTATAATATCCGTTTTTCAAATCTTTTGAACTCAAATTAACCACATATTTCCCCGGTTTAATATATTGATCTCTTATAAGAACAATTTCATTCTTATTAACATCGTATAACTTTAGTTGAACATTTCCTGATTTGTTTAATTCATATATTAGATAAATATCATCTGAGGAAGGATTTTTATAATGAGTAATGTTAACTTCTGGTGCAACTTTTTTAGCTAATTCAGTAATGAGTGGCATTTCAACTTTTAACTCAAACGCTGGATGACTTTCATTGTTCCCTTTATCAAATGCTGTCACAACATAATAATAATTACTCGAGCGTGGTCTTAATATTTTATCTGTATATTCTGTTACCGAACCAGGAACTAAAGCTATTATATTAGCAGGATTATCAATATCAACTGGATGGCGGTTTGAGCGGTAAATACAATAAAATTTTACATTATCACCATCTCTTGCAACAACAGGTTTTTCCCATAAAATTTTAAATGTCCTTTGATCCAGTTCCTGTACTGTTAAATCTGTAGGTGAATTGGGTGGTATTGAATCTTTCCAGGGCATTGGTGGAATAAGAGCTGGAAAAGCATAGCGATTACTTAATGAGGTGTTACCATTTAAAAATTCATATCTAAAAATTGAATTCCCTTCAGCACCGTACAACCTTGTTACATCAATTAATAAAGGTAATTGTTCAGCTACTTTTTTCTTGTATGCACCTATACCAAGATAGATATGTCTGCCATATTTATTTTCACACCAGTCCTTGGCAAGTGTTGCAAAATCAGGATCTCCTGGTTCTGTACCTAATGACCAATAAAGTTGTGGAGCAAGATAATCGTGTTTACCTTCCATAAGCCATCTTCTAGAATCCTGATAAATCGCAGAATATGATTGCCAGCCAATCGCATTTGGTAAATTTTTATACACACCAATAGGAGCAGAGCCAACTTTAAGCATCGGTTTTATCGCCATTGCAGAATCATAGAATGCTCGAACAAACTTGTTAATATTTTCTCTCCTCCAATTATCTTTACTTTCACCTTTACCGTAACGATAATATGTTAATTCATCCGGAAAATTGCTTCCAGGATACCTAATGAAATCAAAATGAATTCCATCTACATCGTAATTTCGTATTAGATCAAGAGCCACATTCAATGTATAATTTCTAACTTCAGGAAGGCCTGGATCGAGCCAGGCTTCGTTTTCATATATTTTTATCCACTCAGGGTATAATTCTGAAATATGTTTTTTATAGCCCACTGCTGAATAATGATTATTACGGACACGGAATGTATTAAACCAGGCATGAATTTCCATTCCACTTGAATGAGCGTAATCGATAACAAATTTTAAGGGATCCCAGCCGGGATCTTTACCTAAAACACCTGTTAATGTTTCCGACCAGGGTTCAATGTTTGAATTATACATTGCATCGCCTCTGCTTCGAACCTGGAAAAAAATAGTATTAAAATTCCTTTCTTTTAGGTCGTTTAAAATTTCTAAAAGAGTTCTTTTTTGTTCTTCAACATTAGTTGTTTTAGGCCAATCGAGACCTCCGACAGTTGTGAGCCAGGCGGCACGTACTTCATATTTTGGAAAAAAATTTTGTAGTGCCTTTTGAGACAACAGTAGATTATTAAGGACTAAAATAAAAAAAATAATTTTTAAAATATTCTTTTGCATAAACAAATTTTGTAAAATATATCAATTGATTTAGAAAATTGCAAGAAATTCTTTACAAAAAACGAAAAAGGTAGTGAAGATTTTCACTACCTTTCGATGTGGAGCCGATGAGGATCGAACTCACGACCTCCTGAATGCCATTCAGGCGCTCTCCCAGCTGAGCTACGGCCCCAAATTTTACAGATAGAATATAATAATAATCAACAAGAAAATCAAAACTTATTTTGCAATTTTAAATTTTATTGCTAAATTTAAACACCTATGAAGAAGAATATTTTGATAAGCATAATAATTTTATCCTTAGTTGTGATCACCTTTTTCAACTACTCTTGCAAAGATGAATCTGCTGAAACATGTGATTCAATTGTTTTCCCTGATACAGGAACGGTGAGATATTTAACACATGTTCAACCTTTGTTCGACTGTAGCTGTGCATTTGTTGGTTGCCATGGCGCAGATACAAAAGAAATTAGAGGGTTCAGTTTGGATGATTATGATAATTTTATGACCGGCGCAACCCGCCAGGTTATTTATCGAGGCGACCCAGATGCAAGTCCTTTAATCCTTCGAGTTGAAGGTAAAGTAGGTGTTCGGATGCCACCCGATAGGCCACCGCTCAGTATGAATCAGATCAACGGACTCAAAAGATGGATCAGGCAGGGTGCACCATTAAATTAAGTTGTGACTAAATGCGGTGGATGAACTGGTTTTTTGGGTAATGGCTCTTTTTTTACTCTGCGTTCAAATTCTTCTCTGAATTTTTTAATCACACTTTGCACTGGCCATGCAGCTGCATCACCAAGCGCACAAATTGTATTACCCTCAATATTGTTTGCTACATCAAGTAAAAGATCAATATCCTTGATTGTACCTTCTCCCCTTATGAATCTATCCAGTATTTTTTCCATCCAGCCAGTACCCTCACGACAGGGTGTGCATTGTCCGCAGGATTCATGATGATAAAAATGTGAAATTCTTTTTAACACTTTCAATACATCTGTATCTTCATCCATTACGATTACACCGCCAGTACCGATTGCAGAACCCGCGGTTCTGAGAGAATCTAAATCCATTTTAATTCCATCCAGTTCTTCACCTTTGAGCCATGGGACAGAAGACCCACCCGGTATTACTGCTTTTATTCTCTTATTTCCTCTAACTCCTCCAGCATATTTGTAAATCAAATCAGTTAATAAAACACCTGTCGGTAGTTCATAAACCCCTGGATTATTTACATGACCACTCACACCAAAAAGAATCGTACCTGGATGAGTTGGAGCTCCAATCTTTGAAAACCATTCACCTCCATTGTTAATTATTGATGGGACGCAGGATAATGTTTCAATATTGTTCACATTAGTTGGATTTCCCCACAAACCATATTGTGCAGGAAATGGTGGTTTGACTCTTGGATAACCGCGCTCGCCTTCAATTGAATTCATCAGAGAAGATTCTTCACCGCAGATATACGCACCAGCACCTCTGTGGATGTACATATCTGTTGAAAAATCACTTCCTAAAATGTTTTTACCGATATAGTTTTTTGCATAAGCATCATCGATTGCCTTTTGGAGTAAATCAATCCACTTTTTATATTCCCCACGAATGTAAACATATATCGTCTGAATACCCATTGCATAAGCGGCAATTAAAGATCCTTCGATAAAAAGATGCGGATTAAACTCGAATATTTGTCTATCTTTGAAAGTACCCGGTTCTCCTTCGTCACCGTTAGCACAGAGATATTTTGGTTTATCATTGCTTTTGGGCATAAAGCTCCATTTTAATCCCGTTGGGAAAGCTGCACCACCTCTACCACGCAAACCAGATTTTTTAACTTCAGCAATTATATCATCGGGCTTCATTGTGAGTGCTTTACGTAATGCATTATACCCATTGTTTTTTTCGTAAACATCAATCTGATGTAAGTCTGGAATATCAGGTAATAAGATTTTGATATTATCTGTTTGCATATTTTTATTTTAATTGTAGAAGGATATTATCGATTTTTTCAGGAGTTAGTTTTTCATAATAATCGTCGTTGATTTGCATCGCTGGTGCACCACCGCAGGCTCCGAGACATTCAACTTCACTTATTGTAAATTTACCATCGGGTGTTGTGTTACCTAAAGTTATATTTAATTTTTTACATAAATGTTGAATAATGTTTTCTGAACCCATCAGTTGACAGGATATATTTGTACAAACCTGAATATGATATTTACCTACTGGTTTTTTATTATACATTGTATAGAAACTCGCAACGCTGTAGACATGATTGAATGGTACATTAATTAAATTTGCTATATAGCGCATAACATCTTCTGAAATCCAGCCAAATTGTTCCTGAGCCAGCCATAATGCCGGAAGCGTCAGAGCATTATTTGTTGGATACCTTTTTTTCAATTCTTCGAGCTTTTTTAAATTTTCTTCGCTAAACATTTTCTAATATAAATTTATGATACATTACTTATCAGCTTCACCCATAACAGGATCAATGCTACCAATTATTGCAACAACATCAGATACAAGATGGCCTTTCAGTAAAATTGGTAGTGCCTGTATGTTAATAAATGATGGTGAATGAATTTTTAATCTCCATGGAGAACCCTGTCCCATACTTGATATATAGAAACCTAATTCTCCTTTTGAATTTTCAACTGCGTGATAAACTTCACCAACTGGTGGACTTATTCCAAAGTTTATCAACATAAAATCATGAATCAACTCTTCCATCTTGCTATAAATTCTTTCTTTTGATGGAATAACACGCTTTGGATTTGCAGCATTAATTGGTCCGCTCGGTAGTTTTTCAATAGCTTGACGAATTATCTTCACGCTTTCTTTCATCTCGTCTATTCTCACATAAAATCTTGCAAGAGCATCTCCATCTTCGTATGTCGGAATATCGAAATCCAGCTCGTTGTAAACTAAATATGGTTCATCTCTTCTAAGATCGTGTGCCACTCCAGATGCTCTTAAGTTTGGGCCTGTTATTCCCATTGCAATTGCAGTTTCTTTTGAAATAACCCCAATTCCTTCGGATCTTTGTATGAAAATTCTATTTTTCAACAATAATTTTTCTATTTCTCCAAGTTTCTCCGGAAACTGGTCTATAAAATCTTTAAGCATATTAATCGCCTCTTCTGGCATATCCTGAGCCAAACCACCGATGCGTGCATAACTTGTTGTAAACCTTACACCAGTAAATATATCCTGAATATCCTGTAATTTTTCTCTCTCTCTAAATGCCCACAATAAAACTGTCAGTGCACCAACATCCATAGCTGTTGAACCAATAGCTACAAGGTGCGACATAATCCTTGCCATTTCCGATGCTATAACTCGTATGAATTGTGCTCTTCGAGGAGCTTCGATACCAGCTAATTTCTCTACAGCCAGACAATATGCAACATTATTTGCAAGCGGTGATAAATAATCCAATCTATCTGTGTGGGGTATAAATTCATGATAAGTCATATTTTCAGCTAATTTTTCGTAACCCCTGTGCAGATAACCTACATCAGGAACGGTTCCAATAATGGTTTCCCCGTCCAGGCGTATCAACAGTCGTAAAACTCCGTGTGTAGCTGGATGCTGTGGTCCCATATTTAGAACCATATCACTATCGAGGGGATCGTCGAAATAAATGCTTACATCCTGATTTTCTAATGCTTCTAAAATTTTAGATTTTGTTAATTTTTCCTTTGATTCAAACATATTGGATTTTTATTTTCTTGGAAGTTCAAGTGAACCGGGTATACCCATTAAGGGAAACTCTTTTCTTAAAGGATAATACTCAAATTCTTCCGGCATATATATTCTTCTTAAATCTGGATGTCCATCAAATATAATTCCGAAAAAGTCATAAACCTCTCTTTCAGGCCAATTTGCTCCAGGCCAGATATTTACTACTGTCGGTACATGCATATCCTCTTCTGCCAGCTTAATTTTAAGTAAAAATCTGAAATTGTTTTTAAGAGAATACAGATTATACACAACTTCATACCTGAATTCAGGCCTGTAATAATCCACCCCAACAACATCTTTACACATATCAAAATGTAAGTCAGTATCGTTCCTTAAAAACTGGCAAACATCAATTAAACGGGATTTGTTTATTAAAACAGTAAGTGTACCCTGAAATTCAGTGACTGATTCGATATCAGTTTTAAAATTTTCCTTTAGTTTATTTACGAGAAGTTCTTTAATGTTTTGCATTCTTATGATTCAATTAAGATTTTTTTATTTGCTTTGGGATCACCCGATTGAATTTTCTTTTGAAGTTCTATTAACGCTTTCAATACTGCATCAGGTCTTGGTGGGCATCCTGCTACATAAACATCTACTGGAACGAATAAATCTATTCCCTGAACAACAGAATAGGATCTATACATTCCACCTGTTGATGCACAAGCCCCCATTGAAATCACCCATTTTGGTTCTGGCATTTGATCATAAATTTTCCTGACCACCTTTGCCATTTTATATGTAACCGTGCCGGCAACGATCATCAAATCTGATTGTCGTGGAGAAAATCTAAATACTTCAGAACCAAAACGAGCAACATCGAATCTTGGACCAGCAAACGACATCATTTCAATTGCACAGCAGGAAATACCCATTGGCATAGGCCAGAGGGAATTTTTCCGGCACCAGTTTATAAATGTCTCCAATTTCGTTGTAAAAAAACTTTCTCTATCTATTAATCCCATCTGAGTGCTCCTTTCTTCCATATGTAAAGATATCCAATTAATAAAACAGCCAGAAATATAAACATTTCAATGAAGCCGAACAACCCCAATTCTCGATAAGCAACAGCCCAGGGGTATAAAAACACAATTTCAATATCAAAAATTATGAACAACATAGCTACGATAAAAAACTTAACGGAAAACCGTTCGTGAGCAGTTCGAACTGGCTCCATTCCGCTTTCGTACGTGGATAGTTTCTCTTCAGTTGGCTTCTTTGGTCCAAATATTTCATTTACTTTGGATAATACATATCCAAAAATTATTGCTATTGCTATTAAAATCGCTATTGGTATGTAATTTTCTAACATATAGCTAAACTCTAAATTTTTTCAAATTTATGCAAAATCATTGTGAAAGTCAACTTTTACACATATATATCATTTCAATAAAAATTTATAATGAGGATAATTCATTTAAAAGCATCATACAGATACCCGTTTGAATTATCGCTAATGTCATAAATAAATATTTTGCATATTTTTCATTAAAGATTCTGGTTAAACCGAATACGAACAAAACTAAAATTGGTCCAAGCGCTGGATACACAAATCGCCCCCAGGATGGATTATTTGAATAAAATAAACTATAATAAAACGAAGCAAATATAAATATAAAAACTATAAACACAAACAGATAAAATATATAAATTCGATATTCAAAGAACAATTTAGGAGTAAAAATATATTTGACATTTCCAATAATAGCTATTAATGTTATAGGAAAAAATATTGAAATATAATAAATAGGTTCAAGATGAACCTGATATATCCTACCTGCTGCCACCCAGAAGCTCCAGAAAAAATTTCTAATTACCTGAAATACATTTGTAACGGTAACACTTTGAATAAAGTAATGTTTATCCCCATCAGGTGAAATAGGAAGAATTTTCCCATATGATAATAAATTGTTAGAAAAATACCAGAATGAGACTAAAAATCCAACGGTCAAGATTATTATTAAACTTCTTGTAATGTTTCTTAAAGTAATGGGATAAAGAAATAGGCTCCCTAAGATGATTATTATGAACGGATACAAATTTGCTTTAGTAATTAATGCAAGCCCAAGTATTAAACCAAGTAATATGCTATAACTGTAAACACCTCTGATAGGGTAATCAATTTTTTTAACGATTAAGAAAATAATTAATGCTCCAAGTAAGTTTGCTAACGCATCGTTTGTAACACTTGAACTGTTCACAACGAATGTAGGTAGTGTAGCGGCTATTAAAAGTGTATATGTTGCATATGCATCTTTAAAAAATATTTTAGAAATTTTATAAATAAAGAAAAGGGTAAGAATACTAAGAAAAACTGAAAAGAGACGTAAAGTTATTAATGCAATATTTGTTGGATGTGTAAGTGTATCTGGATCAAAATTTTCATTTAAAGCTGGAGATGGATAATCGTATTCTTTAAAAAAGCTATATATCAATTTTGTTAGATAATAGTAGAGTGGTGGTTGATACGCTTCATAATATGGGAAATCAGATGTGCTTATTGGGTATGAGCCATAGGTATCGAGATACTTTATAACGAAAAAATGCGGATATTCATCAGATGACTGCCAGTTAGGAGTGTACAGAGCAAAAGACAAACGAAGGAGAAATGCAAATATAAAAATAGCAAGAATAATCTTTTTCGAGTTTTTCATCTAGAATTACAAATATCCTTGATTCTTTACAAATTCTCAATGATGAAATTAGTCATTAATGTATAAAGGTGTAATCGAGTAACTCCACCAGCAATACTGTGATCTTTTCCTGGATAAAACATTGTCAGAAATTGTTTATTATACTTTTGAAATTCATTAGCCAATGAAATAGTATTCTGCCAATGAACATTATCGTCGTCGGTTCCGTGAATGACAAGTAATTTTCCTTTTAATCTATCAGCGTAATTTAGAACAGAACTCTCTTTATAACCATCTGGATTTAATTCAGGTGTTTGCATATACCTTTCTGTATAAATAGTATCGTAATATTTCCAGTCGGTAACTGGTGCGACAGCTACAGCTGTTTTAAATATCTCATTTCCGAGTAAAATACTCATTAATGCCATATACCCCCCATAGCTCCAACCCCAGATGCCAATCCTATTTTTATCAACAAATGATAGATTCGATAAATATTTTGCAGTTTCAATTTGATCATTTGTTTCCCATTTGCCCAAATTCTTATACACAATCTTTTTGAATTTTGCACCTCTTGCACCAGTACCCCTTCCATCAACACTCACAATAATATAACCTTTTTGAGTCAATAGAGTGTACCATAAATTATTTCTATCCCATTGATCAAGAACTGTTTGTGAACCAGGTCCACCATATACATAAATCAACACGGGATATTTTTTCTCTGGATTAAAATCTACTGGTTTAATCATCCATCCATTTAATTCGATATTATCGGAAGTTTTAAACTGGAAAAACTCTTTTCTGCCTATCTTATATTCACCGAATGCAGGAATATTGTTTTCTTCAATTGTCCGAATTAATTTACCGTCGATGCTGCATAAAATAATTTTTGGAACTGTGTTAGCATTTGAGTATGTATCAATATAATATTTAAAGTTTGGTGAAATATTTATTGAATGAGTACCATCCTGCTCAGTTATCCGCTTAACTTTTTTCCCGGCAAAATCAACTGAATACAAATGCCTTTCTAAAGGTGACTTCTCAGTCGAGGTAAAATAAATAACTCCTTTCTTTTCATCTATCGATAAAATTTTAATTACATCATATTCTCCTTTTGTAATCTGTTTTGTTTCAATTTTCTTATCAAAAGTTGAGATGTAAATATGATTATATCCACTCCTTTCTGATGTAAAAATAAAACTTCCATTTTTCAGGAAAAAATAATTTGATTGTTCGACATCAACCCAGGATTCGGAATTTTCTTCCAATAACTTTCTTGTTTTTGCAGTCATTGGATCTGCTTCAAATATTCCTAATTTATTTTGCAAGCGGTTTACTTTAAATATAGCCAGTTTGTTATTATTTGGCATCCAGAAAATCCTGGGAATGTAGCTATCTTCTTCTTGTCCTAAATCGAACCACTGGTTGGTCCCTTTATGTATATCTATCACACCAATTTTTACGCTTGAGTTTTTTTCACCAGCTTTTGGATAACGGATATTCTTTATTCCAACTGGGGTTTTTGTATAATCAATTAGAGGGAATTCTGGTACCTGTGATTCATCAAGTTGCCAATATGCGATATATCTACTATCAAATGACCAGCTCCATCCATCAATAATGCTCCATTCTTCTTCATACACCCAATCAAATTTACCGTTAAGAATATGTTTACCCCCATCAAAGGTAAGCTGTGTTTCCTTAAATGTAAATGTGTCTATAATAAAGATGTTATTATCACGAACAAAACCTATGTATTTACCATCAGGCGAAAACTTTATATTGACCTGTTCCGATTCAGTATTAGTTAATTGTTTGAAAGTTTTATTTTTCAGGTCGTATAAAAAAATATTACCACCTGATTTGACAGACCTCGCAGGTAATACACCAGTAAATAAGATTTTTGATTCGTCGGGTGATAAAATATAATTTTGTATTCTGAAAACTGCCTGCGTATCAAGTTTCGATGCATCAATAAAAACCTCTTGACTACCAGTTTTAACATTATACTTCCAGATATCAGTTTGTTTCTTGGATGTATCAGTATACAGGTATAAGTACGCTTCACCTGATTTCAACCAGGTAACACTTCTCAAAGATTTTATAGCGAATTTGTTGGATAAAAAAATATCTTCAAGTGTAATCTCTTTTTCCCGAATCTGTGCAGTTATGTAATTGTTGCAGTATAAAAATAAAATGATACCAAAAATATAAAAATATCTTTTCATAAAATTTATCTCATTATTAGTTTACTTTACAATTTCAGTTTGAGTTGTGATTGTATCCATCGTACGTACAATTGGATATATATTAAGCTGATTATCCCAATAAGGTGACCTCTGATAGAAAAAGTTCAATCTTACTCTTGGGTTACTTGCGAATGACGAATCGGTTAATAATTTATCATAAAACTCTTTCCTTAAGTTTTCGTCATTAGCTAACATATCGCGTGCAAGTTTTTCGAGTACATAATCTTCAGCATATTCTTTTTGTTCAAAGATTGTATCAAAATAGCCCCATGATATAAGGGCATCAGGTGCTTCTGGTTCAAGTAGGTTAATAATCACCCGATTGGTCCTCTGATTCAATCTAACAATATATGTACCCGATGGATACTTATTTGTTGCATTATATTTTTCGGTACTGAAGCTTACTGGATGTCGACCCTCATATGGTTTTTCCTGCCACTTTGGATTTGTAAACTTAAAATATTCTATCTGAACTTCTATTGGTTGCTTTAATTTTTCAACCACAACTCCATGATATTTTAATATTTCAACGACACTCTTCCATTGCCTCGGAATTATATATGCAACTGGCGGAGTTATTGAAATTGTCGGTTTTATTTTATTAAACCAGGGAATATTCAAATTAAGTGGTTCATCCGTCCATTTAACCCATTCTGTACCAGAAATATCGCTTTTTTCTACAACTGTTTTGTAACCTAAAAATAAAATTGTATCGGGTTCGTTGGTAGTTTCAAACCTAATAGGAAAAGGATTTTCAAGAGAATTTATTGTAAAATTATCAGCTAATTTGACTGAATGTTTCAATGAGGACGGATTTGAATTGATATTTTCGATGACTGTTAAAAGAAACTCATAAACAGCGTTCACACGAGTTCTGTAATCTTTAAGCATATGTGTTTCGATTAAAAGTGCAGGCCGATTATGTAACGGTACATATGTATTAGACAATCGAGGTGGTGCCGTTCCACCATACATTCCCTTAGCTGGATCTTTATTATCCTTGAGCCATATATAAGGAGCTGCTGGATAACCTTTTCTATTTAAATTTTCGAGAACATCTGGAAGGAACTTTTCATTAATCCATTTTCTAACTGGTAATGCTACATTCTCCTGTGACTCAATTGAATATGTTAATGCATACTGATAATCAGCACCATTTGTTGTATGTACATCTATGAAGAAATCCGGAAGCCAGGCAGTAAAAAGTTTTAGAAAGGCTTTTGTCTCAGGTGCTTCTGCTTTCATATAATCGCGATTGAGATTTAAATTTGTAGCATTGGTGCGCCATCCCATCTCTTCAGGACCATTTTGATTAATCCGATTGTATTTACCAAACCTCTCATGGCCATCAACATTATAAATGGGGATTACTAACAATATTACGCTATCAAGCAGGTGAATATATTTTTTTGTTATTACAATATCTCGCAGTAGCATTAATGAAGCATCTTTTCCTTCAATCTCGCCTGCATGAATTCCATTTTGAATCATTATGATTGCTTTTGAAGATAATCTTGCCTTTTTAGGATCAAAGAATTTATCCTTCGAAACAATAAGTAGCGGTAAATCGCGATCTTCCCCACTTTTACCAAAAGTAGTAAAATGAACGAATGGAGAACCTTTACTTAATCTGAGGCAATAATCAATAGTTTCTTCATAACGCGAAGTTTCTTTAAAATTTGTCCTTTCGGCTTTTGTCAACCATTCATTAGAAATGTCCTGGGAAAATAAAACATTTGATAAAATGAAAAGAACCATTATATATCTCATTTTTCTCCTCATCGGGAATAGAAATCAATCATTTTAACTATTGATGCTTTACAAACAGGATCAAAGTCGGCTAAACTTAAAGTAAACATCCGGCAGTCGATGGCTGGACGGTACAGGCCTTCAGAAATATAACCTGCTCCTTCAAATGCACCAACTTTACCAGCATATTTTGAATTTTTCAAAATATTTTGTGCTTGAGTGATCAGGGGTTCTCGTTTTTCATAATAATCTGGAGCAAGACGATCAAGCTTTGCTCGTTCTCTTTCTAAACTATCATAAACAGATTTTTCCCAGGGTGTAGGAACGGGTGTATCTGGTTCGATCAGTTGTTTCCACTTCAAATTTTCTTTTTTAGTTTGAGCCGTAACATTGGGTTCCCAAGGCTCTACTCCTTTTGTATAAAAATCAGTATATGAAACTTCCGAGCTATAGTATTCATCACCCAAACCTCCGAAGCTGTGTCCAAATTCATGGACATAAACATATTCCATCTGCCATTCTTTACCTGGAGAATCGGAAATTGTATAGGTTGTTGTATACAAATTATATATTCCTCCCCCACCATAACGATTATCGTTTATCAAAATATTAACAAAATCATATGGTACTGAAGACAAAATATCCCGTAATGTTCTATTTTCTTCTGTCAGGATATATCTTGCAGAGCCAAAAAAGTTGTATGTAGCTCCCAATGTTGTTCTTTTGTAGATATTCATATCAGGTTTATCAATACCTGAATCATCCGAAATGACCTCCACCAACCATACATTAAAATCATTCTTTCTTTCCTTGAATGGAGATGTGTTGAACATTGCATTATTCAACCGTTCTGCATCTTTTTTAAATTTATCTATGTCCTCTTTTCGATAACCGTCTCCAATAATTACAATATCAACCTTGTTATTCGGTGAACCGTTATACATTAATTTTGTAACCTTAAATCCATAATTTTTAATGTCTTTATTAACATTAACACTATCATTTGGATCAATCACGGTAGAATAAAGTTCCTTAAATACCATTTGTTTATCACGACGATTAATAGTTAACTGAATCTTCCTTTTGGGATATGGAAATCTAATCGTTTCGTGATAGGTTTTATAAATACCCCTATTCGCTTCATCGGTAGTTTGCCATTCATTGAAAATTGTCGAATATCCACGAGAAAAAATCATCTGATTAGTTTCAAGATCAAATACTTTAAACAGATATTCTCCAAGATTTAGAGTATCAATTAGATTAACTTTACTCCCTGGCCAATCAGATTCTTGATAAATTTTATCCAAGCTGAAATACTCCTGATTTTTTGTACCATGGTGATAATAATCAACTCTCATTGTTTTATTTGTAAAATATTTATCATAAGGTATTTGAGAATATGATAAAGAAATGGATAGTAAAAAAAGAAGCAAAAGAGTTAAATAATGTTTCATTGTGATTCTCCTTCAAATAATTTTTTGAAATTTTCAATTTCCTTTTTAGTTAGAAAGCGCCATTGCCCTCTTTTTAAACCTTCAGTAGTAATAGGACCATAAGAAATTCTATCCAGTTTTTTAATAGTATATCCGAGTGATTCAAACATTCTGCGGACCTGCCTATTTCTTCCTTCATGGATTATTATTCCGACTTCTTTGTTTTTACTTTTGGGAATTACATAAACTTCTGCTGGTTGAGTTATACCGTCTGAGAGCTTAATTCCACGGGCTAACTTCTGAATATCTTCTGGTTTGATTGGTTCTTCAAGTGTAACTTTATAGGATTTTTGAATTTCATATCGAGGATGCATCAACAAATTTGCAAACTCACCATCGTTCGTTAAAAGCAAAACTCCAGTTGTATCGCGATCGAGCCTTCCAACTGGAAATATTCTCTGCTTAACCCGAACATAATCCAGAACAGTTGTCCTTCCCTTTTCATCTTTTGTGGTAGTGATACAATCTTTTGGTTTGTTTAAAACAATATAAACAGGTTCATCAAGTTGAACAACCTGTTTCCCATCAACAAAAATTTTATCTTTTCGTGGATTGATTTTGGTTCCTAACTCTGTGCACACTTTTCCATTAACCTCAACTCTTCCATTGATAATCAATTCATCAGCTTTTCTTCTGGATGAGATACCGCAATCAGCAATATATTTATTGAGTCTGACTAATTGGTTTAAATTATTGCGTGTTTTCATTTTCAGTTGGGTTTTGGTTTGATTGCTCATCTCCGTTATATTCTTCATCAGTCAGGCGGTTTTTACCAAGGCGTTTGAATAATTCTTTTTCAACTTCAAAACTATTATCATTTAATATTTCATCTATTTCACGAGGTTTCGGGAGATCGATCAAATCATTGATACCGAAATGTTTTAGAAATGTTTTTGTTGTTCCATATAAAAGTGGTCTTCCAGGGGTTGCTGCCCGTCCAACTATTGTTATCAGATCCCGTTCTAATAGAGCATTTAGCATATAATCTACATTAACACCTCTGATTGCTTCAATTTCAGGTTTTGTAACTGGTTGTTTATAAGCAATCACGGCTAAAGTTTCAAGCGCTGATTGTGATAATTTGCGTTTTGATTTTTCTTTTGCCATTAGCCCTAACCAGACTGCATAATCTGGGAGTGTAGCAAATTGAAATCCACCTGCTGTCTGAATTATGCGAAAAGCTCGCTTTGTATCTACATACTCCTTATTCAGTTCACGAATAATTGTAAGTACCTCATCCTCCGACATTCTAATTCTAAGATGAGGTTCTTCTGACATTTTTAAGATATCTACTATGTCTTTGAGTGACAATGGTTCGTCAGATGCAAAAATTAATGCCTCAATTATTTTATTTTTTTCAACTTGTTCCATATTCAATACCATTTTCCTTTATTTTATATACTATGAAATCGTCTTCAAAATTTGGATCTGGTTTTATACCAATTATATGAGCTTTTATTAGTTCAAGCAACGCAATAATTGTAACTATAATACGGATTTTTTCGGTCATATGTGAAATCAATTCAAGAAAAGAGCCCTCTTCTCTCGCCCGGAAAAAATCAACTATATAGCTCATTTGCTCTTCCAATGTTACATTAAGTAGTTCAATTTCATGATAAATCTTTTTAGGAGCCCGATCCATTGCTCGTTTAAAAGCAGTTATTAACTTGAACATAGTTATATCTTTCAGACTTTCTTCCTGATCTTCGAGGGTGAAAGTTTTTGGGTCGTGATGAAATGCCTTACGGAAAAAAAGCTTTTTCTGCTCAATCTCTAATTCAGAAAGTTTTTCTGTAATCTCTTTAAAGCGTTTATATTCAAGTAATCTTCTTACCAGCTCAGCTCGTGGATCTTCTGCTTCTTCATCTTCTGCTTCACGAGGTAAAAGCATTTTAACTTTAATCTGCATCAACTCAGCAGCCATTACAATAAAATCACCTGCTACTTCCAGATCAAGTTCCTGCAGATAATTAATGTAATCTAAAAATTCTTTCGTTATTTTCGAGATGGGTATATCTCTTATATCCAACTCATCTCTCTTTATGAAAAAAAGAAGTAAGTCGAGAGGACCCTCAAATTGTTGTAATTTAACTTTATAATTCATAATTTCCTATCTCTTTGACCAGGAAGGATGAAGACATATACCAGTTTGAAAGATCGTTTTTATATTACTACCTGAATAACTCGAAGTTGATAGCGATTTATTGATTTTGTTTACATATACAATGGATTTTCCACTTGGCGAAAAATCATAACCCGTTGTATCAACTAATAATGAAATCGAACTTATACTAGAAATGCTCCACGAACCAGATGTTAGTCTTAATGTACCATAATTTAACTGCGAAGTTTGATTATTAAGAAAATATATATAATTTGATCCAGGACGATAAATAGGTTGAACATATTGTCCGGTGGATCCTTCAACTGTAACATTGCGGATATTATAATTTGAATCTATTACTGCTACATAATTAAAATTAAGGGCTATATAATTAAAAAATATTTCTTTACTTTTTCCGATTGACGGATATCTACTTGGATATGAGTAAAATAGATTTTGCTTATTTAGTCCGGATGTATCTATCATCACGATATTACCTCCTTCTGAAAACACAAGCTTATTATGTGAATACGACCAAACAAGATCCTGTATATCTTGATCAGATGAATAAATTAACCTCTGAGTACTATCAACAAGTTTATATATATAAATATTGTTTAGATTAGACGATTTATTCAAATACGCAATCCTATCTCCGTATTCAGACCAAACAGGATAAAATGCAGGTTTATTTATGTATGGAAGTTTTACAAGTTGTGAACCATCATCATTTACTATGAAAATTTCATAATCGCCATCACGATTTGATGAAAATGCAATCATTGAATGTGATACTTTCACTGTAGCTGTTGCTATCGATTCAAGTGAATCTGTTTCTGATTCTCCATATACATACAATATAATTGTATGAAGAGAATATTTTGGATAATCTTTTACTATCCATTTGTAGGTTATTGTATCCGCCTTTGTTGAGAGTTTAAGTTGTTTATCGATGAACAAATCCACATTTCTATTTCCCCGATACAATATCAAGCCTCTTATGATTGTGCTATCAAAAACAGTTGAACCGTTTATTGGATTCTGGATAATAGCAACTGGAGGAAAAACATTTTTAGGTGGTTTTTTCTTGGAATCATCCGAAACTGGCTCTTTACAACATTGTAATAGGAATAATAACGATATTACCCAAAAATATCTCATCTATCATCCAAATTTCATTAATGAGTGAACTTCACTCATTGTTTCTGCTGCTACCTGATGAGCTTTGGACTCACCGTCTCTGAGTATATCCATTACTATCTCTGGATTATTCTCATAATATTTTCGTCTTTCCTGTATCGGAGTAAGATAAGCAACAATCTTTTCTGTACACTTTAATTTACAATCAACACAACCCAGTGCACCACTTCTACAACCACGAGCAATTTCTTCTGTTTCCTCAGGATTAAATTTCTGATGATATGTGAAAACAAGACAGATTTCAGGTCTACCGGGATCTCCTTTTCGAATTTTCTGTGGATCTGTTACAGCACCACGAAGTTTAGCCTTTATTGTTTGTGAATCATCCGACATCAAAATTGTATTTCCAGCTGATTTACTCATCTTTTGATTTCCATCAAGTCCTGGGAGTCGTGCAAATTTTGTGAGTAGCGGTTCCGGTTCTGGAAACAAGTTGCCATACTGTTGATTGAATCGTCTTGCAATCTCTCGAGTTATCTCGATGTGTGGAACCTGATCTTCCCCTACAGGCACATATTCCCCTTTATAAAGTAATATATCTGCTGCTTGAAGTACGGGATATCCAAGATGTCCATACGAAACATTTTCTATGTTCAAATCTCTTACCTGATCTTTAAGAGTTGGATTTCTTTCCAGCCGAGCTGAGGTAATTAGCATTGAAAATATTAAATGTAGTTCACAATGTTCTTTAATTTGTGATTGGCGAAACATTGGACTTTTTTCCGGATCAAGACCTGCAGCAAGCCAATCAATTAGCATATCAATTGAATTCTGATATATGTTACTTGAATCCAGATCAGTTGTAAGTGCGTGATAATCTGCAATCAGGTGAAAATTCTGGTATTCATCCTGAAGTTTTACCCAGTTTTCTAATGCTCCGACTAAATGTCCAAGGTGTAATTTTCCAGTGGGACGCATCCCACTCAATATTCTTTTTTTCTTAGTACTCATTGATATGAATGTTTTAATTTAAAAACAGATAAGGTTTCCAGCGTTCATCAATTTTATTTATGCTGTGCTTTATAAATGTAATGTGATTCGGCTTGCGGGGTTGTTTTAGCAATTTCATGTTCGCTTCTTCAGGTCGGCGGTCGTTTTTCTTGTTATTGCATGATACACAGGCGGTCACAAGATTTTCCCACGTATCTTCACCACCTTGCGATTTAGGAATAACATGATCAATCGTCAAATTTCCACCTGAAGCACCACAATACTGGCATTTGTATCCATCCCGGCGCATAATATTTTTTCTTGAAAGAATCACGCGTTGATAAGGAATGTGAACATAAACTCCGAGTCGAATTATGCTCGGAAACGGCATATGGATGCTCTGAGAGCGTATTTTTTTCCCATCCTTTGCTTCAATTAATTCAGCTTTTCCTAAAAAGAGCAGGATGATAGCTTTTTTAACATTACAAACGCTGATTGGTTCGTAATTCTGGTTTAAAACCAGGACCTTTGCATTTAAAATGCCATTATTATATTTAGAAACTACTACTTTGCTGAAGACCAGTCACCTCTATTTTTTGTTAATATTTGGTTTTTTGTTAACATAACACTAAAAATATATACTAAATTAATCAAAATATCAAGTATTTAAAGGATATTTTTGATTAGTCAAAAACTTAGAAGTCAATCATAACTCCGTTAACTATCATCCTAACGAAATGTACTTTTCAATACAATAACCTAAAAAGGAGGTATTGTAAAGAATGAAAAACCCAAGGACAAATAAGTGACTCCTAATTTTCTTTACCTTTTCGAATTCAAATATACTGATTGCTATTAGAATGGATATAGGAATCAGCAGAATGTATAAAAACCTTCCCTGCCCCTGCTCGTATAACAAACCAAATCTGATTATAAGAAAAATTTCAACAAATACTGTAAATAGCATAGGAATCAAAAAATTACCTAATTTACTGTTGAGGTAACTCTGGATTGAATTTTTTTTCTTTAATAAAATATAAACCAAACTCACAATTATGAACGCAGTCAATAACAATGAGAATCCAGATAAAAATTCTATGTTGTATGTAATTCCAGCAGAAGCCCAAAAAGAGTCCATCATATATTTTATCGTAGCTAAAAATCCATAAAGCCACGAGGGCCAGGTTACTCGGACATTTGCAACCGATTCTCCAATGAAATCACCATAAAGATGCAGGTTTCTTAAAAACATCGGTAAGCTAATAAATAATGAAATCAAAGCAACCAATACAATATGTTTTAATGTCCCAAGCAACGAACATTTTTTTCTAATTAAATGATATGTGAAGAATGATATTATTCCTAACAATAATATAAACGCTGTTAACTTTGTTAGAAAAGCGAATCCAAGTAACAAACCGATGTAGATTGAATTAATTAGTGTTCTGTTTTTTGTTAAAAAGAAAATGATCGCACCACTTAAAGCAATTATTAAATTATCGTTATTAATTACCGATGAAATGAATACATAAGATGGGAGTAAATACACCATACTCACTATAAAAGTTTTAACAAATAGTTCATTCAATTCAAGATTATTTAAAATTTTGATTGTAAACCATAAAAAAATCGCAGACAGAATAATTGAAATTATCCTCAGGGCTATTACTATTGTTGGAATATCTCCACTTGATAATATGTCAAATAACCAATATACTGGCACAAGAAGCAGATAATATAATGGTGGTTGGTAGTATTCCCAATCGTTTGTTGGATCATTTGTTTTGCTTACCTGTACTGGTAATTTTTTTTGTTCATAAAGGTATTGAACATATTTAAAATGAGGTTGTTCATCCGGTGCGTAAAATGTTGGTGTAAATACAGCAAATGCTACACGTAGTAAAATTCCGATCAGAAAAACAATAATCATTAATTGTTTAAATTGAAGATCATATTTTTTGCTAAGATAAATTAACAACACCCAGATTGTTATTCCTGATAAAGATCCAATTAAAGTTACCAATTCAGCACCTATTTATTTCAGGTATTTATCAAAAAATACAAGCACTTTTTCAAAAAATTCCGGATAAGAGATAAACTCGGGACCTTTTATACCTCCATGTTCGGCTTTAGGTACGATCAAGAGTTCTTTTGGACCCTGCAACAAATTAAATATTCTTTCCGACATCCAGACAGGAGTTCGATTATCGTTTTCTCCAACAATTAAGAATACTGGAATTTTTACTTTTTTTGCAGCGTTTATTGGCAATAATTTTTCTGGATAATTTTCGGGCGCAACAAAATTTCTATCAGGAAAAATATCCTTTAATATTTTTAATAAATCATTGAACGAAGTCATCAAAGCTCTTCCAGCGTATGCTGAGATATCGTTTCTTTTTGCTGCAATAGCAAACGAGAGATATGCTCCAGTTGAGAATCCCATAACACCAATTTTTGAAGGATCAACTTCTGGTTGTTTTTTAACAAAATCTATAGCGGCATCGTAGTCGTCGATAAATTCTGCATAGCATAATTTGTTTTCATCAATTTTCCAATCGGAGCTTTCTCCAAACCCACGCCAATCGAAGAGAAATACATTATAACCTTTAGTAAAAAAGTGATAGCCATAGAATATAAACTGAGTCATATTCCCAGCATCGCCATTGCAAATAATTATTGTTGGTCTTTGTGTGCTATCTATTAATGTATATTTTCTTGGTTCGGGTTTTAACTCTTTAGGTACAGGTATTACTCTGCCGATTAAGTCATTTGCAATTTTAGATGTATCCTGAGCTGGTATAAACCAACCTTTCAGTTTTAAACTATCTTTAGTATAAAAAGATACTTCCCTATAAATTACTCCATAATCGGATGGAACAGCTTTGTATATTCTTTCAGGTTTTAGTGAATACAAATATGAGTTAAAAACAAAAGCACACAAGAACAATGAAACAGAGAACTTTTGGATCGATTTAATCATTTTTAATTTCCTTATATAAATTCAAGAATTTTCGAGATTCCAGACACGAAATGATAGAAAAAAAACATAATTAAAGCAAATGTTAGATTTATATTTTAGCAAATAATTTTCATGGATTTTCTAAATTTGACAGGTGAAAAATTTATGATTATATTTTTTAAGTTTTATGTAGAATTAATTTCAATTAAACTCAAACTAACGAAAGGTATCCCCAATGCCTTTATATAAAATAATTCATAAGAAACTCGAATTTGTAAAAGAACAACCTTTCAAATATGAACGCGAAATTCAATCTCTGGTCGAAACCAACCTTTACACTGTTTTCGGTTTACAGTTTGTACGTGGCGAATTCCAAATCGGTTCTTTAAGGATAGATACCTTGGCTTACGATAACGAATCAAAAGCTTTTGTGATAATTGAATATAAAAAGGGAGCAAATTTTTCCGTTATAGATCAGGGTATGAGTTACCTTGGTTTGATGCTCAATAATAAAGCTGAATTTATCCTTGAGTACAACGAACGGTGCAACGCTTCACTTAAACGAGAAGATGTAGACTGGTCGCAATCAAAAGTTATTTTCATCTCCCCTTCTTTCACTACATTCCAACTTGAATCAATTAACTTTAAAAATTTAACAATAGAATTGTGGGAAGTTCGACGCTATTCAAATAATACCATACGTTTTGATCAACACAAACCCGCTTCTTCAATAGCATCGATAAAAACAGTTTATAAAAAAAATGAATTTGTTGAAAAGATAAGCCGAGAAGTAAAAACTTACACAGAAGACCATCATTTAACAATTGCTCAACCCAATATAGCAGAGCTATATTATCGTTTTAAAGAATTGGTACTCACAATAAGTTCAGATATTCAAGTTAAACCAATGAAGAAATATATATCTTTTCGTTCTAAAACTAATATTACCGATGTTGTTATCCTAAAAAAAACTATTAAAATATTCATTAATATACCTAAAGGAAAATTGGATGATCCCAAAAAGCTTGCTCGTGATGTTTCAGCAATCGGGCATTGGGGGAACGGTGATTATGAGATAATAATTAGCAATGACGATAATTTAGAATATATAATTTCTCTTGTGCGGCAATCTTACAAAATTAATAATCAATAAATTTTAAGAAATAGTACTCTATTAATTTAGGAGAAGATATATGGTAAACCTAAATATCCTCATAAAAACATTTTACCTGTGTATCGCACTTTAATTCTTACCAGTTACTCTTTCAAATCATGCCCACGAAATTAATTTTTATACTTCGGAAATATCAGATATAATCGAGCAGGACACATCAAATAATTCCAAAGAGGTTTCTATAATCAATATAGAGAAATCCGGGATATAGTTTACAGTGATTCCGGAAATGGAAAGGACAAAAATGCTAAAAAAATTAAAATCCATGGGGTGATTTCAGGAACAGGATACCTTGTCGATGATATTCGTATAAATGATTTATTGAACAACAATTTACCTTTTGGAATAAATAAAAATGCAATTGAGGAAATAAAACTGTTGACTGGAGTCTTTGATGCTGAGTACGGAAATGCTACAGGTGAAATTGTTGATATAAAACTTAAGTCAGGAAGTAAAAATGCTTTTGTTGTTCTTGAATCGCAGAATGATGAATTTTTAGGAAACGGAACAAAAGGACTGAGAAGTTCAGGTACATCAATCCCCAGTTTAAATTTTAAAGTAGATCTTAAATAGGTAATCCAATAATAATATTAGCTTTCATAAAAAAGGAGATCAACACATTTGATCTCCTTTCAATTTCAATTATGTCTTTTCAACATTACGGAATTTCAAGTGCCAGGAAAATAGAATTGTTGTCCGACTTGCGTACTCTCAAGAGAATTGAATCTCCTGATTTAGCATCATTAATAGTATTTTTTAAAAAATTTACTGATTTCACAGCTTCCCTATTAATTCCGAGAATTACATCGCCAACCGAAAGTCCTCGCTTATTTGCTTCACTCAACATTTTTACTTCTGTTACAAGCACACCATTATCTACCTTGAAATCCTTTTTCTCCTTTGCAGTTAATGCTCGTACTGAAAATCCCAATTTGTCAAAGGTTGCAGTTCCTTTATCGGAATCTTCCTCTCGCTTCTCATCTTTATCTCCAGAAGTCACAGCAACTTCATCGGAATCTCTTGAACCAAGTGTAACCCTTTTCTCAATTATCTTACCTTTGCGACTTAACTTAATGACAACAACATCGCCAGGATGACGCGTTGCAATATAACTTTGGACCTCATTAGGTGATTTCATTTCTTTACCGTCAATTTCAAGTATAACATCACCTTCTTCTATTCCTGCTTTGTATGCTGCACCATCTTTTATTACACCCTGAATAATTACACCGGTCAATTTATCAAGTTTTAATGCTTTAGCCATCGTTTCATCTATCGGACCAATTTGAATTCCAAGATAACCACGACGGACTTTACCATATTTTATAATATCCTGCGCAACATATTTTGCAATGTTTATTGGTACTGCAAAACCATAACCCTGATATCGTGCGTTCGTGCTGGCTATTGCTGTATTGATCCCAATAACCTCACCATATAAATTAATTAACGGACCTCCGCTATTTCCAGGGTTGATAGCAGCATCTGTCTGTATAAAATTTTCTATTCCATAACTATCGCGAATTACTCCTAATCCGCCTCTACCAATCGCACTGATTATCCCGGCTGTTACAGTAGATTGCAATCCTAACGGATTACCAATTGCAATCACCCACTCGCCGACTTCTATTTTTTCAGAATCTCCTATTGGTGCAGTAGGTAAATCTTTTGCATCAATTTTCACAACAGCAAGATCAGTCGTTGGATCCGTGCCAACTAATTTAGCGTTTTTAAAAGTCCTTTTATCATTCAAGGTAATCTCTATTCCATCTTTCGCAGCGTTCGCAACAACATGATTATTTGTTAGAATGTAGCCATCACTTGTTATAATCACACCAGAACCAGAACCTAACTGTGGTTGTGGCTCAGGAAATTTAAAATCTGGACCAAAGAATTTAAAGAAATCATCAAAATCTTCTCCCTTCTTATCAGCTTCTTCAACAACTGTAATACTAACCACTGCAGGTCTAACAACTTTTGCAGCTTCTATGAATAATGAATTTATTGTTTTTATTTCCGCTGACTCTTTCTTTATTGGCGATTGTGTACCAAGTTGAATTTGCTCATTACCAGCAAAGCCCAATCTAATTCCGTCTCCAAAACTTGAGACCAAAATAACACCGAATATGATACCAATTGTAATTAAAAATATTGCAGATAAAATTGATTTTTTATTCATATTCTAATCCTTTCTTTTTAAAATTTTGCATATATACTCATTTTTTAGACAGATGTTTCATTATTTAAGTTTCTTTAATATTTTTTGAGATTTAAGTTCTCTCAAACCGCTAATATGATAACGCAGATAACCGAATAAAAATTTCTCTATTTCGTTAATTTCATCTGAATTTAATCTAATATTTGTAAGCTCTAACCCATCATTTACGGATTCAAATTTATTCAATATTTTTAAAATTCCCAAATTGATGATTTGTGGTTGCATAACTACAGTTTCGCATTTTGAACATAGAGGCCCACCACGAGAAAAATCAAAAACAATTTTTTTCCCGTCATTACCTGCTCCAATAATATTTGTATTACATTTGGCACACCGTTCAAAATTATAAGCGTATCCAAAATTTTCACCAAATTTTATCAAAAAATGGAAATAAAGGTTATTTACATTCTCATTTATTTTATCCAGATTTTGCATTGTTCTTTTCAATAAATCAAAGAGTTTTTTGTTTTCTTCTTCTTCGTGAAGTGTTATATAAATAAGTTCGAAAATTTTTAAAGCGATTTCGTATTTATCAAGATTTTCGGAAATCTTATAATAAGATTTGATTAAATCACAATCGGAAATTAGATGTAAATGCGTAGTGGTTTTTTTGTAGATGACAAGAGATACGAGTGAGAATATGTCAAGACAATTGGCAAATTTGCTTTTAGGTTTGCGAGCACCTTTGGCAATTGCATTAATTTTTCCAAACTTTTCGGAATACAAACTAACGATTTTGCTTGACTCGCCGTACTTCCTAACTTTTATTACAAAAGCTTCAGTTTTGATTATTTCAGTCATTCGCTGGATTTTAATTTATAAAATTCCGGTTGATACGGATAGCGATATACATTATTTTCTGTTATGATACCTGTAATCAACTCTGGTGGTGTTATATCAAACGATGGATTGTAAACATTTACAGTTTCTGGAGAAATGTAAAGGTCTTTAATTTTACGAACTTCATCAGGATTGCGTTCCTCAATGATGATTTGTTCAGGTTTATCAATATCTAAATCAATAGAGGATGAAGGGACTGCAATATAAAAAGGAATATTGTGAAACTTAGCGAGAACAGCAAGATTATAAGTTCCAATTTTGTTAGCGGCGAAGCCATTAATTGTTACTCTATCAGCTCCTGTTAAAATTAAATCAACTTTCTTTTGTTGTAAAAGAAATGCAGCTGTATTATCTGTTATTAGTGTGCAATTTATACCAGCTTTCATTAATTCCCAGGTTGTGAGTCGTGCACCCTGAAGTAATGGTCTTGTTTCATCCACAAAAACATTTATTTTTTTACCAGCTTTTTGTGCGTATTTTATTATAGCTAAAGCAGTTCCTTCTCCTCCGGTAGCAAGCGCGCCAGTATTACAATGAGTAAGGATGTTGGCTTTTTCTGGTACAATTTGATTACCGAGCTTACCTATTGATTCACACATCAATTTATCTTCTGTATGTATTTTTATTGCTTCGTTAATAATGTTATTTGTAACTGAATCGATGTCGCTTAAAGGACTTACGAATTTAGCAACTCTATCCAATGCCCAGAATAAATTCACAGCAGTTGGTCGAGTGTTTTTAAACTCTTCAATTATGATTTTTAAATCTACCAAATAATTTTGAGATTTTTTTCGTTGTAATTCAAGACAAGCCAGTGCTACTCCATATGCTGCAGCAATTCCAATTAATGGTGCACCTCTTATTCTCAATTTTTTTATTGCTTCGATAATGACATTATAATCTGAAGTTGTAATATACTCTTCCGTGTGTGGTAACTTTGTTTGATCAATGAATGTAACCAGACCATTTTGCCATTGAATAGCTTGCATAAAAAATGTCAGGAATATTTCTCAGAGTAATCTGTATCGAATTTTGAGAGTTCTCGGAATTCTAAAAATCTATCCTGAATTTCAAGGTATGAAAGCGTCTTTAATCTTTCGATACTAAATTCCTCCACACAAAAAGAAGCCAGTGTACTTCCATAAATAACAGCTCTTTTAAGATTTTCTTCCGACAGATCATCAGTTTTGGCTATCCATCCTATAAATCCACCTGCAAATGCATCACCGGCTCCAGTTGGATCATTGATATTTTCGAGTGGATAGGCAGGAGCTGAAAAAACGGTTTTTCGAGTAATTAGAACAGCTCCGTGCTCACCTTTTTTTATAATCACCATCTTTGGTCCCATATTCATGATTATCCTTGCAGCACGGATTAAGTTTGGTTCGTTTGCCAATAGTCGTGTTTCTGAATCATTTAAAACGATTACATCCATCATTTCGAGCGCCTTCAACAACTCGTTTCGTTTTCCATTGATCCAGAAATTCATTGTATCGCCAACAACAAGTTTTGGATTGTCAATCTGTGAAATAACACATTGCTGTAAAACTGGATCAATATTTCCTAAACAGATATAGGAACTTTTTTTATAGGCATCAGGAATGATCGGTTTAAAATGTTCGAACACATTCAATTCAGTATAAAGTGTATCTCTAATGTTAAGGTCATAATGGTATCTTCCACCCCACCGAAAAGTTTTTCCACCTTCAACAATTTGAAGCCCATCCAGATCTATTTCACGACTTTCTAAATATTGAAGTGCTGTATCCGGGAAATCACTTCCAACAATACCAACCAATCGAATCGGTTTAACAAAATAACTTGCTGAAACCGAGATATAAACCGCTGAACCGCCAAGCGCATCTGTAATTTTACCGAATGGCGTTTCAATTGTGTCAAGTGCTAATGAACCAACGACCAATAAACTCATTTTAACCTTGTTTGTTATTTTTCATTTTAATGATACGAAATCTTAATAATTTTAGCAAAACTAAATTTCTTGATTTATTTAAATTTATTTTTTAATTTGATTTGCAGAAATTTTCCCCAGTCTTCTTTTCCAATTAAAAAATCATTTAAATATTTTAGAGCGCTTCTATGACTTTCCCAGATCAAATATTTTTTTGCACTTTTATAACCTACCCATTTGTATGTTTGATGTTCGTTTGAAATAATTGGCTCTGAATCTGAAGCCACTTCAGCTGCAAACATTGGTGATAAATTTATCGTATCTTTTTTAACAACATAATACATATTAATAAATGGTAAAACCCATAAACGAATGGGTCTCAGTTTTGTTTCTTCATAAACTTCTCTGATTACAGTTTCCACAGCTGTTTCCAATCTTTTATTTTTGTGTCTCTTTTCTACAGTCCCAGTAATTATCTGGTAAACTCCAGGGAAAATTTTATTCTTATTGGACCTCTTAAGAATTAAATAAAATATTTTCCCTTTCAATCTTTTAAACACACATATCTCAACATATAGTGAGTTTATTTTGCTCATAACTTTTCCTGTAGTTCTTTAATTTCCGATTTTGTGAGGTATCTCCATTCACCTGCTTTCAAATCACCGATTTTAAGGTTTCCAATTTTAATCCTAGTCAGGTTGAGAACTTTGTAATTTAATGCTTCGAACATTCGTCTGATCTGCCTATTTTTTCCTTCACAGATTGTCAAAATTAGTCTTCTTGGATCTTGATTTACAGTTTCAACCTGTGCTGGCAATGTTTTATAATTACGCAAGATGGTAACACCTTTTCGAAGTGCTTCAAGAGCTGGCTCAGTAATAGGTTTATCAATAAAAACAGAATATGTTTTAGGAACTTCCGATTCAGGGTTTGTTAGTAATTCACCCAATCGATTATCATTTGTTAATATAAGCAACCCTGATGTGTCTTTATCCAATCGACCGACAGGAAAAACCCAATCCTTAATATCGGTAATTAAATCATACACTGTCTTTCGGTTAAGTTCATCACTTCTTGTGGTGATATAACCCTCAGGTTTATTTAACAAAATATAAATTGGTTTTACTTTTTTGATAACTTTTCCATTAATAGAAATTTTATCTTTGTCTGGATCGACTTTAAAGTTGATGTTTTCGATTATTTTATCATTAACAGTAACAACACCTTCTTTGATTAATTGACCAGCTTTTTTGCGAGATGTTACACCGAGTTTTGAAATCGCGCGTGCAAGACTAACTTTTTTTGTTTTTCTAAAATGTGATTTTATATAATCCATTTTATTGCAATGAAACCCAAAACCAGAAGTACAACAAAAGCAATAGAAAGTTTATCAAAATATTTATCAATGAAACTTTTAATTTGTGGACCAAAGATGTATAAAAGCCCACCAACCAGGAAGAAGCGAGATGCACGCCCAATAAATGAACCTATTGTTAATGTCCATAAATCAATCGTTTGATTAAAACCGGCTGCAATAGTAAAAACTTTATATGGAATTGGTGTGAAACCAGCAACAAAAAGTGCCCAAAAACCATTTTGTTGATAGAGAGATAATACTGCTTCAAACTTTTCAAGGATGCCATAAAAATTCAAAATGGGTTTGCCTATGATCTCAAAAAAAGAGTAACCTATTAAATAACCTAAATAGGCACCCGTTACAGAACCCAATGTACAAATTAAAGCAAATTTAAAGGATCTTTTGGGAGCTTCTACAGCTAAAGCAATTAAAAGAACATCTGGAGGGATGGGAAAAAAAGATGCTTCAATAAAAGCTATCCAGAAAAGAGCATGCAATGAGTAGGGTTTGGATGCAAAATTTTCAACCCACACTTTCATTCTATGAAGTATTTTTATAAATTTCTCTATCAAACTTTCTAATCCTTTTATATATTTCATCTAATTTAATGAAATTTTCCCTCATTGACAATTTCAGAAAGTATGCAATATTTTGTTTTTAAACGAAATTTTATTTTCTTTTAAAAACCATTATGAATAAAGTTTCAATAAATGCGAAATTTCTTTAAGATACTCCTATTACTCTTAATTATAAATTTATTAAGTCATACACAAAACTTTAACGAAGTTTTCATTACAAAAAAAAATCCCATTTTAAAGGATTTCCCAATTTTAAAATCTCGAAGCTTTTCGAGAACAGAATCAAATTCAACAATTTCCACTACTGGTATAGATACAAAGATATATGGATACTGGGATTATCAAAGTAATGGTGGAGCGATAAATTATATCGATGTTAATCCGCTGGATCCAAACAATATTCATATAATATCAATGATATCTACTGATTCCACAGATGCAATAGCTGTATCAATGTCACGAAGAGTAGTATACAATTTTAGTTATGATGCAGGCGAAAGCTGGGGTATACCGAAAATTGTCCCGAATATTAGAGCAGGTTATCCTTCACTTACAGCTATATTTGATCTTTACGAATCTTATATTGCTGCAATATCAAGTCATAGTTTATTAAGCGGATACTTAAGAAGTTCGTTGTACATAGATGATTACGAAGGTGCTGGAAATTTTTTAACATATATCACTCCATTAATCCAAACAGGTACAGACAACCCAATTTCACCAGCAATTGCACAAACTTCAAATGGCAACATTATTTTAGCCGCTTCACTCCCTACAACAAGTAGTTTGGGTGGTTTAGCTGTAATAGTATTTAATCTTGCTGATCGAACCTGGGGTAACTGGACTCAATTTGAGACATTCCCGAATCATTCAGGTAGAATAGCAATAGCAACAGGTTCAAATGGTTATGCTGCCGTAATCTGGAGATCAAATACAAACCCGGATTCTTTGTTACTCAGACAATCTACAAATAACGGATTATCATGGAATCAAAAACTTACTATTGATTACGAAAACGAAAATACTGGTCCTTGCTGGACCGGTTTTGATGCAATTTATAATGGTACAGACTTATATGTAACCTACACAAAAAGTAAATACACTATGAACGGATATTCTTTAGCAAATGAAGTTTGTTTCTGGAAATCTTCCACAATGAACACAGTTACAATTCTTGATAGCAATACATATCCCTACCTGATGAAGTCCACTGGAATTGACAATATACAAACTAATCACAACTTTGCTTTTAACTTTCCATCGATCGGATTAAACAGCACCAAAACAAGAATATATGTGGGAGTTGATGTATTTATACAGGGAGAAGTGGATCAAGATGGATTTAACTATAGCGACATATTACTCTTTTACAGTGATGATTACGGAATAAGTTGGACATTACCACAAAATTTAACTCGTACTTATAATGTTGATGAGAGATATGTATCGCTTGCTCCTTATTCTCCTAATTTAAATGATAGTAATTATGTTTATCTGGTTTATCAGGAGGACAAAATTCCAGGAGCAAATTTCGCAACTAATTCATCCGAAGCTCGGCCAGTATCTGGAGTTAAAACAAAATTTCTGAAATTCAATACCGATTATATTCCAAGAGGAACTGCATCAATAAGTGTGAACACAAATTGGAATATGATATCCTTACCAATTGATACTGTTATTGAAAAAACTTCTATTTTTCCAGATGCGTCATCAAATGCTTTCACACTCGGAAGTAGCGGTGGATATGTAATGGAGAATCAATTAGCAGTTGGTAAAGCATACTGGATTAAATTTTCGAATTCCAGTGAATATTCACTAATTGGTAAAAAACCGAAATCATTAAAAATTCCAGTTAAAAAAGGTTGGAATATGATCGGTAGTTTAAGTGAAGAAATAACCGTTGATAAAATTACTTCTTCGCCTCCCGGGATAATAGTATCAAAATTCTATGGATATTCAGCTGGTTATGTAGTCATAAACATACTAAAGCCTGGAAAGGGATATTGGGTAAAGGTACATTCAGATGGGTTATTAAATCTTATTACGAAATAATTTTGTGGAGATGCGGGGAGTCGAACCCCGGTCCGAAGCGAAGACCATCAGAACATCTACATTCATAGTCTGATCTTTGATTTTTTACTTGATGTGCGAGGATCAGACATCACACTACCAAGCTATCCCAGTATTTTTAATCCCAGAAACCTGAGCAATTTCTGGGACGAGCCTGACTATTTTCGACACCCAGACATAGACCATCAGACAAATCTATGCTGGATGGGCTACTCAACCGCTATTAGCAGTTATTAAGCAGCCAGTGCGTAATTGTAGTTCGCACTTATTATTTTCTCCGCTTTATTTACGTGCAACTCGGAGAGCACGGAATGCCGTTCTGACCATCCTCATCCCCGTCGAAACCACATCATCCCCTTAAATATAACTTATTTAAATTTAAATAATTGTCGAAATTACTTCAAAAAATACCTTGTTAATTCCTTCTTCAAAAACTTAAATGTTTCTTCAGGATTGTCACATACCTTGAATAACTTCATATCCTTTTTAGATATCACACCTAATCTTATCATTTCGGGGAAATTGATGATCTTTGACCAATATTCTTTACCATAAAGAACAACTATTAAATGTTTTTGAATCTTCTGACTCTGTAACAATGTAAGTACTTCAAAAAGTTCATCCATAGTACCAAAACCACCGGGGAAAATAACCATTGCTTTAGCTAAATATACAAACCAGAATTTTCTCATAAAAAAGTAATGAAATTCAAAGTTCAATTCATCGCTTATATATGGATTTGGAAATTGCTCATGTGGCAGACTAATATTTAAACCAATTGATTTACCACCAGCTGTTAATGCTCCCTTATTTGCTGCTTCCATAATACCGGGACCACCACCTGAACATATTACAAATCTTTTTTTATGATCTAATTTGTTCGACCATTTAGTTAACATCTTCGATAGTTGGAATGCTTCTTCATAATATCGCGACATTAGATATGCAATCTTAGCCTTTTCATATTCCTTGAAAAATTTTTTATCCGACTTTACTTTCTTAATTTTTTCCTCAAGCAGTTTTAATTTATTAAGTGCCTCTTTTTGGGGTAACACGCGAGCTGAACCAAAGAATACTATTGTATCTTCGATTTTTTCTCTAATGAATCTGGCTCGTGGTTCAGCATATTCAGCCAGAATTCTTATTTCTCTACCGTATGTGCCTTTGAGAAATTCAATATTCTCATAAGCTTTTGGCATTCTCTTCTGCTTTTTATTTTCAATTTTGTTTCTCATATCAATAAATTCCCGCTTTCAATTGGTATGCATTGACCAGTAATATGTTTAAATTCATCTGTTAGAGAATAAACTAATTTTGCAATTTCTTTTGGATCTACATAATCTTTCAACAATATTTTTTCTGCTTTCAGATTTTCTTCATTGAAATTGATAGTCCCTGGAGCAATCGCATTCACTCTGATTTTTGGAGCAAGCGATTTTGCTAAGCATCTTGTAAGCATAATTAATCCTGCTTTAGATACAGAGTACGGTATATGCTCTTTAAAGGGTTTTAATCCACCCAATGATGCAATATTAATTATCACTCCATGCCGATTTATTAACATTTTTTCTGAAGCATATTTACTCAGGAAAAAAGTGCTTTTTAGATTAGTATCTATTGTATCATCCCAGATCTTTTCGTTAGTTACAATTAAATTTGCCTTTTTATATACTGCGGCATTATTTACGAGAACATCCAGTCTACCGAAAACTTTATAAACATCATTAATTAATTTTTTAATCTGCTTAATATCTCTTAAATCAGCCTTAAAAGCAACTGTTTCAACACAAAATTTTTTTTCTAACTCAGAGGATAATCTTATTGCATCTTTTTTTGATTTATTATAATGAATTCCAACATTGAAATTATTCTGTGCAAAAAAAGTTGCAATTTCTTTACCTAATCTTCTTGAAGCACCGGTTATAAGAACTACATTATTTTTCTTATTATTCACAATATCCTCCCTTTATTCATTATTATCTCTACAATATTTTCCAGGTAAAATCTATCTATCTCATCGAAAGTGTTATATTTATAGCTATCAACATCTAATACACCAAGCACATATCCTTTCTTAATCATTGGAACAACAATTTCTGATTTTGAATCCGGGTCACAATAAATATGACCTGGAAATTTTGAAACATCTGGTACGATGATAGTTTTTCTTAGTTTGACCGCCTGTCCACAAACACCCTGACCGACTTTGATTCTTGTACAGGCAGGTTTACCTTGAAAAGGACCGAGTGTTAACACTTTGGAACTTCTTGGTTTTAATTAAAATCCTACCCAGCTAAATTCATCCTTGAAGTAAATTTTTAATATTGCACAGATATTAGCAAGGTTAGCATACAAATCTTTTTCATCAGCAACCAATGATTCGATGTACTTTATTGCTTCTTTATATTTATCAATTTTTGTAGCATTAGGTGATATTTCAAAAATTGTTTCCATTGGTTGGAATATAGAATGTTAAGCTGTGCGCCCACCAGGACTCGAACCTGGAACCCGCTGATTAAGAGTCAGCTGCTCTACCAATTGAGCCATGGGCGCATTGAGCTATTGTGTAGGAGCTGAGCCCGGCTCAGTTTCTGTAGTCTGTACAGGAGGTAAGGGTGGAGGAACAGTACCTGTACTTCTCTGAATAACACTCTCAGTCGTAGTGGAACGTCCTGGTAAGAAAAATATATTTATTACTAAACTCAAAACTATAAAAATTGTGGCTAAAATAGTCGTAAGTTTACTCAAAAAATCAGCTGTACGACGAACACCAAACATCGCGCCCATTTGAGCTCCACCAAAGGTCCCTGCCAATCCACCACCTTTGCTGGATTGCATTAAAACCACAATTATTATCAATATTGCAATTAATACTTCAACACTAATTAAAAACCAAAACATTTTATATACCTTTAATTTAAATTCCTTGAAAGATAAGAAATTTTTAAGTCAATCACAAATTTTAACGAAATCGCACAATTTTATCAAATTTACTGGTAATTTCCCTATCATACTTTGCTCTTATTCGATATAAATATACACCATTAGCAATTTCAGTCCCATCTTTATCCCTTCCATCCCATTTTATCCTTTGAAAACCGATTTCTAAATTATGATATTTCAACTCCTTAATCTTTCTGCCTGCAGTAGTATATATATCGATAACTACTTCTTCAGGTTTTGTCTCTCCAACCAGATTAAATGTAAAAAATGTTTCATTACTAAATGGATTGGGATATGCAAATACATCAAGAATCATTGGCTCTGAAGACACTTTAAAACTGATTGAATATAAAACTTTATTATTTTTCCCAAATATTGTGAGTTTATGTTCTCCAGTAGCAAGTTCTGGTGTGAATTCAATGATAGTTGGATCTGTATATATCTTCTTTGAATTATGCTGTAACAAATTATTTTCACCAATATTAACTGCCTGAAGTTCATCTATTGGAAAATTTTTAGGTAAGATGATCTGTAATTTTGGTTTTGCAGATACATAATCACCATTTGAAATACTCTTACCATCAAATCTGATTTCTATTTCTTCCAAAACACTCACGTCAAAATCTATTGAAAAATTATAATATAGTTTATTGTTATCTAAAACCAGTTCATTAAAGTTAGAATCTGATTCTATAGTAGTTAGTAGTATTTGTTCCCCTACAAAGTTTGATACATCAAGTACTCTCGTAACCATCTTAGAACTATTAGCGGAGATAGAATCAATCCACATACTTTCTATCAGATGATCAGGGAATATAGAAAAGGAAACATTTACACTATCCATCACCTTATCATCAAGATTAAAAATTTCAAGGTTGACATTTAGCGGCTCACTTCGTTTTACGGTTTTGGGGGCGTTGAATACTAACGGACTCGTTGCTAATTCCGGTGGTCGCGTATATGTTAATTTCCATTTATTTAGAACTGGTGTTACCTCACCATCCTGATTTGATAATCTAGAAATTAGTTTTAACCACCGATAAATTGTTGGACTGATTGAAGTTAAATTTACAAAATTGTTATTGCTTGGAACTGAAAGCAGAGTATCCACAGAATAATCTTTTTTTACACCAATTATATAAACATTTATCTCAGATTTATCAGGAGTTTGATTTTCCCAGCTAAAACTCTGCCAGGAGCTTGCTGGGCCAATTAGTGGTGAAATCACATCCCCAGTTCCGGACCTGTAATAATTTGGAATAATATAATCAGTATCGGCAACTGCATCCGGGCTATAGGACTCTAATGGAATCATCATTGGCCCTGTAGTTCCTTTCCTACTTATTAATGCCCAGGCGTGTCCGGGTTGTACATTCCTGATTCTGATTGCACCCAAACTTTCTATTGCTTGATATAGATTTTCATTCATTCCTGAAAGCCCATTTTGTACAACAGCGAAGACCAAATAATGTCCAACTGGAGTGTTTTGAATAAAACTCAGCATACTATCAGGTTGACCAACATTTGACAGTGTATAACCTCTTGCAATGTATTCTCCATTTCTGGGATTTATTCTTACTATTATGTAACTATTTGCATCGTACCACCACAATCCTGAAATTACCACATTCCCGATTTTTATGATACTGTAATAATCCTGATCCATATTTGCACGAGATCCTAATGATCGAACATAAATTTCCATACCATTTAAATATGTCATTGTAATTCCATTTTGTGTGATTTCAACATTCTTCTGTGCATTGAGGAAAAATTGATTTGGCTCTTGTTGATTCCATTGTACTAAATTTCCGTTATATTCACTATCTTTAGTGTTAAAAGATGAGTATACCCATGCACCATAATGTTTGCCATCATAGGTTCTGCACCTCCAAAAATATACTTTTCCATCAGCCAGATAAGGTGTTGACCACTCGGCATAAACGAACGAAGGAGCAACAGGAGGAGATGAAATTTTAAATCCGCTATCGAAAGTTGAAACTGTATCAAGTTCGAAATAAAAGGAATACTGTGAAGTTGTTAATTTCTGTTGTTTATAAAACACTACTGAATCATCTGGCTGGGTATAAAATGCCTGTGTGGTATCAAACACCATAGGTACCGTAACTCGTAAGTTTTGTATGCCACTATTAACAATCGAAAAAGGTAGTGGTTGTAAAACATTAATTGAGTTTTTATGAATATACAAACTTATCTGGCCAGAATTATCTGCTTCGTTAATTTCATCAATAGAATTCAAAGGATCAACGATTACAGTAATCGTATGTGCTCCAGCTTTATTGCGCACATCCCATTCAATATTTATCGTATCAATGTATGCAAATGCACGCCATTTGAATGGAGGTATTAAGTCGCTTTCACCCTTATTTTTTCCTGCCTCATCGGTGTAATTATCTTTTATCCAGATGGTTATACTATCTGCAGGCATAGTACCGTAATTTTTTAGTATAATTTTTAAATAAACAAGATTATCTGCAACGGGTAAATTCGGAGAGTAAGAAATTAAATCTGAGTTTAGAACCAAATTTGGTTTATCAGGAATTGCAAACTTGGATAATGGTTCACCGATTAGTGGATAAAGATTAAAAGTATAAATTATTGTTGGGGTAGTTGTATAACCATTAATCATCCAGAAATAAAGTTTTGAAATGTGAGTTAAATCCCCAAATGCTTTAACAGATTCTTTTGTTGCGGCAAGGAGGAATTTTTTAGCTAACCAGTAGCCGGTATTTGCAGAGCTAATATGAGAACTTGCCCAGCAACCAATAGCTCCCTTATTATCAGCGAACAAAAAATCTTCTGATAGAACATTTGCATAATATGAGTAAAACGCTCCTATGTTACAACTTACACTGCTTATAAATGGTAATTTGCCGTTAGTGTTTTGCAAATCGTTAGGATTACCAATATCGACATTCCAAATTCTTCCACCCGAATGACCAATAAAATTAATAAACGACAAACCTTCATTTACCAAACCTTGCATATAGTATTTATAATCGCCGTCGATAATTGCAGATGATGTTTTATATACTTTGAAAACTTCACCACCAAGTGGAAACGAAGTTACACTTTCGTCAATTAAGAGATCCGAAAGTGAATTAAATTGCCATCGTTCGCTTGCAGTAGTTCCTCCTGTTATAAACATCATCCTTTTATTCCAATAATCCTTAGGTGGATTTTCGTAATTCAGAATTTTATTCACTACCTGTTGAGCTTGAATTTGATTTTCAACAGGCAACCTACCAACTATCATATAAGGAATAAACTTATAGATTGAATCAAAACAAACAAATACATTATCACTCATAGGATTACCGTAACCAGGAACATAATTCTTTTTGGTGGTGGTCGCGAATTTATTTCTAAAATCAATACTAGCATCTCCAAAAAATGTTACATAAGCAGGAGCAGGAATTTGCCAGTTTTTATATGTGTATTCTAAAAATGTCTTAATCGAAACAGGATTGATGTGTCCAAAATTAAACTCATCATAAATATCTAAAACACTAATCACAGTGGCTCTGATATTATAGCGTGAACTACGATCATTCGCCAGAGTATTAGCAGCAGTTTGGAATAATGGATGTGTAACTATTATATAATCTGCACCTGATGGATTCGAACGTATATCTTGAAATAAATGAGGGATAATAACCGAAGGAATTTCTCTCTGATTTTTTCCTGTTATAATATATCTTTTTTGAATTCGACAGGTATCTTTAAATTTCCAAAGATTCCCAACTTTATAAATGTTTGTAATTAAACGATTTGTCGTAAGATCGAATATGTCGATGCTATCACGTGTGATATTCGATATTTCAAACTCCACTGGATCAGAAGTGGGAAATGAAGGTGATGTAAAATCTAAATAATTATTTTTTGCATTTAATGGAGATTTATAAGATAATTGAAACCAATCCATGTAAAATTTATTTACTCTGGTAGGAATATTTACTGATCTTATTTCCAGTGTATTTGTTCCCTGTTTAAGCAAACTATCTTTAATAACTTTGGAATAAATTACCTCATTATTTTGAATCCAAAATATAGAATCGATTAAATTATTATTTAATGCTATGCGAGCTAAGTGCCTCGATACTGCAGTATCAGGAGGATCAATAGCCGTTGTTCCGTGTAGGCGAATTCTAAACCTACAGGTATCTCCAGTTGCAGGTGGTAGAGTATCTATTGTAAATTGGATTGTTTTAACATTGTTAGGATAAAAATCCAACCAGTACCAACCTTCACCTTTTACATCATCAACTGTCCTGACTTCATTATCATTATAACCATAATAATAATTGGAATCTTTTTCGAAATGCATTGTTAGATAATGATTTTTTACAAAATAATTTGGTGATGATAATACTTCAGTCTGTTGTAAATATCTTTTCGGATTTGAATCATTCCAGGTAAACCAGTAAATGCTGGTATCGGAATATATATCAAAATATGTTGTATCACCATATTTTCTATTTCCGTAGAAATCGATGTACCAGTTCTGTGGATCTGGATTATTTGTATTTACTAAGATTGGTATTGCTTTACCTTTGTAATAAATTGCTATAGACGACACGGGAATTGTTTGTAGATTGATTCCTGCATTCAACATTTGTTGATATGTTAAACGATACATTCCATCCTTCACAACAGGAATTTTATAATAATAGCGCCCGGTTTCCCACCAGTTCCTTGTTGAATCGTTTGTAATTTTTTCAGATAATATTTCCTTGTATCTAAATTTTTTAGATTGTTCATAATTTAGAATTAATGACTTGTAGATTGATTCGTATTGATGGTCGTTAATTTCTATTAGTTGAAATATTTTATTTGATTGGTAATCTAAAAATCTTATTCTAAACACAAAATGAACACACTGGCGAAGTGTATTCGTAGCTGGTATATAACTCATCGGGAAGAAATTCAGTTTCGCAACGATATTATATCTCAAAGGAACAGATTGCTCGATTTTGATTATGTCTTTTGGATAATATTCGGTATAAGTATTGTAAAAATTTTCATCTTTATTATATATGATTTTTGTTTCTCCTTCTTCATCAGTAAACTCTGCGGGGACTGGTGCAATCTTTTGATTTTCCAATGTAATATACTTTGATTCCAATATTTCATATACTATTTTTTTGCCTGGTGGAACAGCAATCAAAGTAGCTTCAACAGGTAAGGCAGGTTTGCCGGTTTCGTTTGTTAAACCAGAATTTTTACCTATTGGAATGTTATAAATAATTTGATTTACCTCAACTGGTTTCATATCATATTGCTGAGGTATATATTTTATTACCAGTTCAGTTGAAGTTTGCTCGAGAATTTCAAATGAGGATTGTTGTGCCAGAGCTGGAACTGTCAATATTAATGAAAATAATATTTTTAGGTAATATTTCATTGTATTCATTTTTTTGTTAAAATATAATAAACGAATTTTGGATTACCAATAATGTATCTTTTAAATAATCTTTTGGGTTCCTGCGATAGCCTGAATGCCCATTCCAGTCCAATATTCGACATCCATAGAGGACACACTTTCTTTGTACCTGCAATTATATCTATGCAACTACCTGCATTCATAATTATATTTACATTTAAATTGTTCAGGTTATCTTTTATCCACTTTTCTTGCAGGGGCATTCCCATTCCTACAAGTAATATATTAGGTTTTATACTTGAGATTAATTCTGCAATCCTTTTTGATTCTGCTTTAGTTTTCTCAAAATATCCATGGTGAAAACCTGCTATTTTGAGATTAGGGAATCGCATTACAATATTTTCAACGGCTTTCTGAATAACATCTGGCTTTGCTCCAAGAAGATAAATCGAAAATTTTTTTCGTTCACAAAATTTAAATAAATTCCAGGACCAGCGCGTAAGATTAACCAGAGGTGGAATTGGTTTTCTCAAAAGCCATGCTGCAAATCGTATTCCCTGACCATCTGCATAAGAAATTTCTGATTTATTCAGGTAATCTTTAAACCAATTATATTTTTGAGCTAAATTCACAGCATGTGCATTTACATAAGATAAACAGACTTTAGCATTGGAATTTATCCAGTAGGAAATTTTTTCTTCTATTTCACCATCATTTAGAAGGTCTATTTTTACATTAGCCAGGAAAATTTGTTTATTCATTAATCTTCAAATTTTTTAAATATTCAAACACCTTCTGTGTTACTTCGTCAACTGTAACTTGCTCGGTGCAGGTGTCTTCAGGTCTTATACACCTAATTTGTTTACAGGGGCTACATTCAAGTTTTTTATAAAAATAATAGTTACCTTTCTTTCTTGGAGCTGTCAAATCTGGTGGCGCAGGACCATAGATACCAATCACAGGTACATCAAATATTGAAGCGAGATGCAATGGCCCTGAGTCGTTGCCGATAAATAGTTCAGCGTGTGGTATTAAATTTAAAATAGTATCCAATTTCTCTTCAAATATTGGATATACATTTGGGCTTTCAACCAAATTACATAATTTTTCTCCAATCAATTTTTCTTCCAGTGAACCTATGACAAAAATATTTACATCAATTCTTGCAAGTATATTCTTTATTAATTGTGCGTAATTTAAATAATTCCAGCTTCTATATTTCCAACCAGCAAAAGGATGTATTATAATATAAGGTTCATTAAAATTAACTGGTGGGTTAACTTTTGTTAAATTAACTTTTTTCTGCGAGTTAGCAGAATTTAACCCTAACGAACTGCAAATTTTAAGTCCTCTTTCTTCGATATTTTCACTTAAAAAGCTTTTAGAAGCAAAATTCCTGATTCCAACGGCTTCTACCCTATTTTTTTCTAAAAATGGTGTATAAATTGAATTTGAGCGAAAAAAACCGATTTTAAATGTAGAATTTAGCGATAGTGCTAAAAATCCATTTCTAAAAGATGGGCTCATAGAACAAATCAGGTCGTAGTGAACTTTATCCAACTTTTTTTTAGTTAACCTCAATCCTTTTAAAGTGTCGGTAGAGCTGAAACCATATATCTTTACTCGAGATAAATCCACACTATTGTAAAACAATAATTTCTCTAATAAGTTTTGATATCTTTCATCAACGACAAAGCTAAAAGTTGATGTTGGAAAATTTTTCATCAGACAGAGAACTGCATAAATCATAGAAACGACATCACCCATACGGGATAGTTCAATAATTAATATGCTTTTTAAATTTTCTGGAATGAGTTCCTTTTTGTGTTGCAAAAAATTTTTAAGTAATAAGAAAGAAATCCAGATGTTACCAATAATTCGTTTCATTAACAAATATAGGATTTAAAACATGAAAGTACCAATAAAAATACCACTATCAATTGTAATTCCACTCGCGTTAAGTTTTTTCGATACACCAATTAACTCAAACTGATCATCAAGTTTCCAATCACCACCAACCATACCCAGATAGCCAACACCAATTCTCAAACTCAACCATCTTAAAATTGCATATTCAATTTTAACATTCGGTTGAAAGACAAAAAAAGTGCTATTTACAGAATAAGAAAAATTATTGACCTGGACTAATCCACTACTTCCCCATTGATTTAAGAGCACGTCCCAGTTTTTAACTCCCCAATTATCTCGTCTTAACTTTAAATCTATCCCTCCCCAACCCACCATACTGCCAACAGTAAAATCTATTCTCTGACTTAATGGAATTGCATAATTAATGGTTAACCCACCAAAAGCAACATTTGCTTCAAGATCCATTCTTGTACTTCCTAAAATACTGGAACTTTTTGTTCTGCCTCCTACACCTAATCCACCAATGCGTAAATTTTCGATCACCATAATATAGCCGTAACCTTCTCCACCATACAGAAAGATCGGCTGATTCTTCAAAGTGGGACCAGCCTGGGTTTGTAATGCATTATTGATTTCTTTAACATTCCAAAACAAAACATATGGAGTAAATCCTCCAGCGCCACCCATTCTTAAAATTTTCTGACCGGAGTTACCAAAATCTTCATCCTGGCTTAATGTAAAATTCGTAAAGAAAATTAAGGCGATTAAAATTAATCTGATTTTCATATTATTATTTTTCCCTTTCATTTATCAATTTTATACATTTCTTCAATTAAATTTTTGTATTTTTCTTCTATAACTTTTCTTCTAACTTTTAATGTTGGAGTTATTTCACCGGATTCGATAGATAATGGTCTACTCAACAGAACAAACTTTCTGACTCTCTCATAATTTGCTAAATCTTTTTGAATTGTGGCAACCTCCTTATCAATAATGTCATAAATTTCTTGCTTGGAGACCAGATCATCCTCGTCTTTGTATGGTATTTTATTTCTGTCGGCATATTCTTTTATTGCATCAAAATCCGGAACAATCAATGCTGATAGGAACATTCTTCTATCACCAATTAAAACAAACTGATCAATATATTTGCTCTGCAGGAACATACCTTCGATCGGTTGAGGATAAATATTTTTTCCTCCAGAACTCACGAACATATGTTTTTTTCGATCAGTAATAATCAGAAAACCCTCGGAGTCAAAAACTCCGATATCGCCTGTATGCAACCAGCCATCTTTATCAATGGCTTCTTCTGTAGCTTTGCGATTATTCCAGTAACCTTTCATTATGTTAGGTCCACGAGCAAGTATTTCACCATCCTCGGCAATTTTGACTTCAACCCCTGGAATTGGTTTACCAACCGTACCGAATTTATAATCATCCAACCTGTTTGTAGATATTACTGGTGAAGATTCAGTCAATCCATAACCTTCTATAATTTGAAGTCCTACAGCTTCGAAGAACTCACCGTATTCACGCCCCAAAGCTGCACCACCAGAAACAAAAAACCTTATCCTTCCACCGGTTGCTGCTCTCAATTTGCTATATACAAGTTTATCTGCAATTTTATGCTGGAGGGCTAAAGTAGCAGGAATTGTGTGATGCTTTTTTGCAAGAGCATATTTTCTTCCAGTTTTAACCGCCCATTGGAATATTTTTCTTCTTGCTGCTGGTGCAGATTCCATTTGTTTCAAAATACGATTGTATATTCTTTCAAAAAGTCTTGGTACAGAAGTCATCACTGTTGGACGTACTTCAACCAAATTGTCTCTTACCGTCTCAACACTTTCAGCATATGCGATTGTTGCCCCACACGACATAGCAGTATAATAACCTGCCATTCTTTCGAATGAATGACAGAGTGGCAAAAAGGATAATAACACATCTTCATCAGAAATTGGTATCACCGATGCGGAAGATTTGATATTACTTACAAGATTAGAATGAGTTAACATTACACCTTTAGGATTTCCCGTTGTACCAGAGGTATATATTATCGTTAATAAATCCGATGGTTTAATTTGTGTTTTGTTCTTCTTAAAAAATTCAATGCTACTTATACCATATTCTCTACCTAACATTTTTACTTTTTCAAAAGAGAGGATTTGATCATCTAAATCAACTCCTTTTTCATTAATTACAATTACATATTTTAAGGACTTAACTTCATCAATTATTTTTTTAACTTTATTAAATTGAAACTGATTTGATACGATAGCTATTTTTACGCCAGAATCATTGAAGATAAATTCTATCTGCTTGGCGGTTAATGTAGGATAGATTGGAATATCAACTGCGCCCAATAAATGGATAGCTATATCAGACATTACCCATTCGGGTCTATTTTCTGATATTATGGCGATATGATCATCTTTATTAACTCCTAATTTTCGAAGTCCAAGAGCAAGGTCTTTACTTGCATTTTCAAGTTCTTTATATTTGATATCAACATATTTACCCTCGAGCTTGTGCATTAGAACAGGTTTCGAGGATGATGAATACTTTTCGAATATTTTTTCGAACATCTCTGTTATAGTTTCAAATTGGACTGCAAGTCCCATAGAACACCTATTATTCATTGATTAATTTAATAATTAACATCTTAAGATAATCCAACTTACAGAAAAAATCAAACCAAAGCAAAAATTCAAAATTTCCATACCAGTTAAAAACAAATTTTGAATTTTTTTTTCAAAAAATCTTGATTTATTGAAGATTAAATTATATATTCATAAGCGAATTCTTGATTCTCAATAAAACTCAATCAACAATGTACAAGACTTTGAATTTTTATAAATTTTAGAAAGCGAAAGGGGTAAAACTGATGCCTAAAAAGGATATAAATACTGGTTCTAAAAATATAGATTTTTCTCTTTTCCAAAATTATACAAAAAAGGAAGAGAAACAAGGTTTAAAGTTACATCGGTATTTTACCCAGAAGGGTAAACACCCATTCGATGAAATTGAATGGGAATATAGAACAGCCACAATTTCGAATGAAAAAGGCGAAATTATTTTTGAGCAACAGGAGGTAGAGGTTCCAAAATTCTGGTCGATGACTGCAACAAATGTTGTAGCATCTAAATATTTCTCAGGGAAATTGGGAACGCCTGAAAGAGAAAAAAGCGTGAAACAGCTCGTTGAGAGAGTCGCACGCACAATTACAAAGTGGGGATTAAAAGATAATTATTTTGATACTGAAGAAGATGCTGATATATTTTATTCAGAGCTTGTTTATTTGCTGGTTAATCAATATCTATCATTTAATAGTCCAGTCTGGTTTAATTGTGGAATCGAGGAACGCCCGCAATGCTCTGCTTGCTTTATCAACTCAGTTAAAGACACGATGGAATCAATTTTGGAGCTTGCAAAGACAGAAGGGATGTTATTCAAATGGGGTTCTGGAACAGGAACAAACTTATCAGTTCTTAGATCCTCCAAGGAAAGTTTATCGGGTGGAGGTACTGCATCAGGTCCAGTATCTTTTATGAAAGGATATGATGCTTTTGCCGGGGTGATAAAATCTGGCGGAAAAACACGCAGGGCTGCAAAGATGGTTATTCTAAATGTAGACCATCCCGATATTATAGACTTCATTAGATGTAAAGCAGAGGAAGAGAAAAAAGCCTGGGCACTAATTGAAGCTGGATACGATGGCGGATTTAATGTTCCAGGTGGTGCATATGATTCAATTGCATATCAAAATGCAAATCATTCAGTAAGAGTAACCGATGATTTTATGCAGGCAGTTGTTAATAATGGCAAATGGACAACGAAAACAGTACTGGATAAAAAACCGGCTGACACATACGATGCAAGATATATCATGGATCAAATTGCAGAGGCAGCCTGGATATGTGGGGATCCTGGATTGCAATTCCACACCACAATTAACAAATGGCATACCTGCCCAAATACTGCACCAATAAATGCATCTAATCCATGCAGTGAATATATGTTTCTTGATGATTCTGCATGTAATTTAGCGTCCATTAACCTGATGAAATTCAAAAGCGAGGATGGAGAATTTGATGTTACAAAATTCTGTCAAACCGTAAACATCTCAATCATTGCACAGGAGATTATTGTCGACAATGCAAGCTACCCCACCAAGGCAATTGAAAAAAATTCCAGAGAGTTCAGACCATTAGGACTCGGTTATGCGAATTTAGGCGCACTATTAATGGCAAGAGGCATCCCTTATGATAGTGAAGCCGGTAGAAATTATGCAGCAGCTATAACAGCACTAATGACAGGGCAAGCATACAAACAATCAGCTTTGATTGCAAAGATAAAAGGACCATTTGAGGGCTATAAAGATAACCGGGAACCTATGTTAAGAGTGATCAGGATGCATGGAATGCATGCTGATAATATTTCAGATCGATACGTCCCAAGTGATTTACTTACAGCTGCACGAAAAGTCTGGGACGATGCTTATACAATCGGAAAGGAATATGGCTTCAGAAATGCCCAGGTAACTGTTTTAGCCCCAACAGGAACAATTGGTTTCATGATGGATTGTGATACGACAGGCATAGAACCGGATATTGCACTTGTAAAGTACAAAAAATTAGTTGGTGGTGGTTTTATAAAAATTGTTAACAACACAATCCCCGAGGCTTTAAAAAGGCTTGGATACGATCCAGAACAAATCGAACATATATTGGCTTACATAGAGAAAACAGACACAATCGAAGGTGCACCTCATTTAAAAGAAGAGCACTTACCAATTTTTGATTGTGCTTTTAAACCGGCTAAAGGTAATCGTTCAATTCATTATATGGGTCATATTCTGATGATGGCTGCTGTGCAACCATTTTTATCGGGTGCTATTTCAAAAACTGTGAATATGCCAAATGATGTCTCAGTTGAAGATATTAAAACAGCATATATCGAAGCATGGCGCTTAGGACTTAAAGCAATTGCAATCTATAGAGACGGTTGCAAGCGAACCCAACCACTCAGTACAAGTAAAGACTCAGATAAATCAAAAACACAAAAGACATTAAGAAGAAGACTTCCAGATGAGCGCAAGGCAATAACACATAAATTTTCAGTCGCAGGCCATGAGGGGTATTTAACTGTCGGTTTATATGAAGACGGTACACCGGGTGAAATATTCATAACAATGTCGAAGGAAGGATCAACTATATCGGGCTTAATGGACGCATTTGCCACATCAATATCGCTTGCTCTACAATATGGAGTACCACTCAGAGTGTTAGTTGATAAATTTAGCCATATGAGATTTGAACCGAGTGGTTTTACAAATAATAAGGACATTCCTATTGCAAAGTCCATTTGCGATTATATCTTCAGGTGGTTAGGAAAAAAATTCTTACCTAACAATGAAATTGCAATTTCTATTGCAATGGAAAATAAAGAGGTCGAGGAAGTAAAAAAAGTTGAATCTCAATCGGCAATTGAAAAAGCAGTTTATAATACACAATCAGATTCACCACCATGCCATGAATGTGGCAGTATTATGATAAGAAGTGGAAGTTGTTACAAATGCACAAATTGTGGTGCAACTTCTGGTTGTTCTTAAACAGTATAACGCAACTTGATCTATCTTGTACGATACTTTTAAAAAATCTAAAATTATCCAATTTACTTTTTCATTATTAATTATCACAATTAGTTCTATAATCGTATTATTTGTCCATTATTATTCACACATACTCATCACTGTTGAGTATAGTTCTACATACGCTTTGAAGTCATTTCCAATCAATCAAGAATATGCTAAATGTATATACGATAAAAATATACCGTTTTCGATAATCGCAGGACCACTTTCGATATTACTTCTTGCTCTAATTTCCACCGTATTACTTATCAAGTTCCCAAAAAATCAATTCTTTGCTTCAATAGGAATTATATCTTCCTCCTCGCGTATCGGACAAAGTTTATTACTTCTTTCCCAATTGCTAATCCTCAGGTATAAACCCACGATAATAAATGATGAATGGATGATATTAAGTCAAATGAATTTTAACGATATGTCGGCAGCAGTATTGATTTTATTTTTTTATATAATATTTCTGAGCGTATTATTAATTATCTCAATCAAATCTTACCAGTCGGAACCAATTATGAAATGGAGTTTTGTAATTTTTTCTATTCTGATTCAGATACCTGTAAATTTCTTTTTAACAGATGATATTACTCAATTCATCCTTAATGAAATCCTTTAATTATTCACCAACTTTTGGTGGTGTGTAATCAATTTCTGGCTTAATTTCGTAACTATAAGGACCATTCCAACTTTTTAAAAAAATATTCTTAAAGGTCTCGTTCAATTTTTCATTTTCAATTATCACTCCCAAATTCCTGCTTTTATAGAAATAACTTTTTTCCCAATTACTTGTTCCTAACCAGATATAATTATTATCTACAATCAAAAATTTTCTATGATCAACTCGTGCATACGGAATAAACCCTTTAGAATACTCAGGAACTGTAGTCATCTTGACGGTAATATTTGGGATTACTGCTAAACTTTTTAGATAATAGATGGTTGGTTTTCTCTTTGACCAATCTGATATCATAATATTTATTTTGACACCCCTTAATGCTGCACTTCGCAGAGCATTATCAATAGCTGCGTAATATTCTTTATTGCTATTAACCGGAGAATATGTAAGTACATGAAAGTAAATTTCATTCTTTGCTTTGTTGATTAAATCAAGTATATTTTTTTCATCAAATAAATTTGTATCAGGAATTAATGAATAAGGGCTAAAAGTTGGAATTAGTTTAATCGTATCTCTATTTTCAATTATAGTAATCGGAACATCATAATTCTTTGGTTTTACAGTAATTTTTTCAGATTCACTTAAAGCCCAATCTACTTCAAATATATCGGTAAAAACTTTTGCAAGTTGTTCATTTTTAATTTTTAAACCAAGTTCGAAAATATGTTTTAAAGCTCTCCAATCAAAATTTTGACTTCCAATAAAAACTGATTGATTATCGATTATCATATACTTTGCATGCTGGATACCACCCAAAATTTTTCGGTAATCTATTAACCTAACCTGAAAATTTGGAGTAGTTTTAAGTAAATCCAAAGTTTGAGGATAGGTTTTGTACATTCCAGCATCTGCGATTATTCTGATTTTAACTCCTCTCTTGCTTGCATCTATCAACAAATTAATAATATCCTCCAGGGGTTCACCCGGTTCATTCGAAATGTAAAATTGTTCCAGATCAATCGTATATTCGGCATTTTGAATTAATTCTTTCCACACTTCAAATGTATTTCTAATTTCGGGATTATCAAGTTGAGTTTCAACCGGTACACTTTCAACGATTTCAATATTTTTGTATCCGGGAATTTGAGAGGAAGAATATTTGATAAAGAAAAATATCATAGCGATAATAAAAATTGAAGATCTGCTTTTCATATCTTTACCTTTCATTTTCGTTCCGGTTGGGATTAACTTATGAAGTCACTCATATCTTAATGCGTCGATCGGATCAAGATTAGCTGCTTTCCAGGCAGGATATACACCAAAGATTAATCCAACAAACGAACAGACCAGTAATCCTATAATCGTCCAATCAAATGGTATAACAGGCGGAACACTCATAAGTAATGCTGCCAGATTTCCTCCAACTATACCTAAAATTATTCCAATAACTCCACCAACTTCAGAGAGTATTATTGCCTCAAGGATAAATTGGGATAAAATATTTGATTTTTTTGCGCCAACTGCTTTTCTAATACCGATTTCTCTCGTCCTTTCTGTTACAGACACAAGCATAATATTCATAATCCCTACTCCTGCGGCAATAAGTGCAATTGCGCTGATTATTAAAATTCCCAATCTAATATAGTAAGTGACTTCGTTAAATTCTTTTATTAAAGAATCATTAGAAAATATATGAAAATCATCTTCTGCACCAGGGGGAACTTTTCTTACAGTCCTCATTATACCACGCACCTGTTCAATACAATCCTCGTAGGTTTCAGGACTTAAAGCTTTAACCATAATATTCACATCTTTTTCCTTCCCATAAACACGAAAGAAAGTTGTCAAAGGAATTACTACCAAATTATCCTGTCTGCCACCTAAGCTTTGCCCCCTTTTTTCGATTACGCCAATGACTGTATATTCATTCCCATCAATTCTGATTTTCTGGTTTATTGGATTGATATTTGGGAACAGCTTATTCACCACATCCTGACCTATGATTGCAAGGTTCCGAGCTGAGTTTAATTCATCCTCGGTGAACATTCTACCTTCACTAATATTCCAGTTGTTTGTAACGAAGCCTTCCAAGTTCTGTCCAGCCAGGCTAACATTAGGATTTGTTGAACTGCCCATTGTAGATTTTACTACTTTTCCAGATTCCCATGCCTCGATTCCAACAGCCTGTGCAAGTGTTGTTTGTTCTTTAACTGCAATGGCTTGCTCATATAAAATTTTTTTACGATTTCTAAATCGTGCCCTGCTTCCATCACCCATCTGAAATAAAGGAAATCTTTGAACCTGAAAAGTGTGCGAGCCCAACATCGACATACCACTTTCAACAGAGTTTACAAGCACACCCATTGCGGTCATAACAGCTATTATAGAAAAAACACCAACTGCAATTCCAAGTAATGTTAAAATTGAACGAAGCTTGTGAGTCCGTATTGCATTTATTGCCATCACCAAGCTTTCTTTAAGTTCAGAAAGTACAGATTCAAAAGTTCTATTCATATCTTAATGCCTCCACAGGATCCAACCTTGAAGCTTTATATGCAGGTAAAAATCCAGATACAATTCCTACAACTAAAGATATTGAGATTGCAATAAAAACAACAGAAAGAGGCATAGCGGTTGGTAGAATTTGATTTGCAAGTAAACTTAAAGGATAGGAAATTGCTAAACCTATCAAACCACCTATAAGACATATAACAGATGACTCAATTAGAAATTGCATCAGGATGGTTCTTCGTTTTGCTCCGATTGCTTTGCGGATTCCAATTTCTTTTGTTCTTTCTGTGACTGAAACGAACATAATATTCATTATTCCTATTCCACCAACAAACAACGATAATCCAGTAATAAAAAATCCTACACCTGCAATTACTGTTGTAATTGTATTAAATGTTTGAATAAGCAAATCCTGCTCATTTATATTAAAATCATCAGGTGCGGTTGGACCTAATTTTCGAGCTTTGCGTATTATTCCACGAAGTTCTTCTTTCACATCATCAATATCAGCACCTTTTTTTGCAAGCACATTGATTGTAATATCTCTTCTTGAGCCAAAATTGTTCATAAATGAACGGATTGGGATGAAGGCACGATTATCGGCTGTAAAAATTCCGAACAGACCGCCTTGCTTTTCCAGGACTCCGATAATTTGATAAGGATATCCAGCTATTTTTAATGTTTTACCAACAGGATCAATATTCGGAAAAAGATTTTCAGCAATGTTGGCTCCTATAACACAAACTGGCCTGCCACCCTGTGCTTCTTCTTGAGAAATGAACCTTCCATCTTTTATAGCAGTCGCTGATGCATAAATATATTGTTCGTTCGTACCTGTCACAAAAGTGTTTTTCATTACTTTGTCCAGATACTGGCTACTACGCACTGTTGTAACATTTGGGGCTACTGCATCCACTAACTTGGCGTTATTTTCAATCTCTGTTGAAACCTGCAAAGTGATATCTTTTCTATTTCGATAGATCCACCAATCTTCATGACCAACCCACGGAAACTTTTGAACATACAGAACATTTGCGCCAAAAGCTGAGGCACTTTCAGCAAATTTCCTATCTACACCTTCAATTGCAGTCGCCATCATTGTAACTGAGACTACTCCAATAACGATTCCCAGAGTAGTAAGAATTGACCGCATTTTATTGGCTTTGATTGCTAAAAAAGCAATCCTCAAACCTTCTTTAATTTCACTTAATAAGTTCATCAGAAATTATGGTTCTGTTATTCACAATCTCATCGCTTTCAATTAATCCGTCTCTTAACCGAATAATTCTTTTAGCATGTTCAGCAATATATTCTTCGTGTGTGACTAAGATTATCGTGTTTCCTTGTTGATGAATTTTCTCAAAAAGAGCCATTATTTCATCACCAGTTTTTGTATCTAAATTACCGGTTGGTTCATCTGCAAGAATTATTGACGGTTTGTTGACCAATGCCCTGGCGATTGCAACCCTCTGGCGCTGTCCACCTGAAAGCTCATTTGGTTTATGATGCATCCTATCTGCCAAACCAACCTGTTCAAGCGCTTTAATTGCCATTTCTCTTCTTTGTGCTTTGCTCACACCAGCATAAATTAAAGGTAATTCAACATTATGCAATGCATTAGAGCGGGCTAACAAATTGAATGTCTGGAAAACAAACCCGATTTCTTTGTTTCTAATCTTTGCAAGTTGGTCGTCGTTCATCTCACTAACTTTAACTCCATTGAATTCATAAATTCCAGATGTCGGTGTATCAAGACAACCAATAATGTTCATCAATGTAGATTTTCCAGAGCCCGAAGGTCCCATAATAGCAACATATTCATTCTTACCGATTCTTAAATCGATTCCACGGAGTGCCTGAACCTCTTCAGCACCACCCATGTCATATATTTTTTTTATTTGAATTAGTTTTATTATATCCATATTTCCATTTTTATTTATTTAACGGATGTTTTCTTTTGAGTTGTTTCTATCTTTACTTTTGAACCATCTTCGAGTTCACGACTTATTGCCTTATAACTTCCTGAAATTACCAAATCACCTTCTTTAACACCTTCCAAAATTTCGATGTAAGAGTTGTCTGAAATACCTCTTTTAACTTCCACCATTTTGGATATTCCATCATTGTAAATAAATACTACCTCCTTTACTTGAGGAGCATCTTTCGGTTTTCTTTTCTCCAATGTAAGATTTTGCACATCACCCGATGATTCATCATCACTGGTTTTGAGTTGTACATCTTTAGGTGTTCGAGTCGTAACCGATTGAATTGGGACAGCAAGGACATTTTCTTTAGTCTCTGTTTCAATTGTAGCAGTTACTGACATGCCAGGTCTCAGGATTACATCTTTATCCAGGATTCTTATTTTAACCTCAAAATTTGTTACCTCTTCCTGAGTTCCAAGTCCTTTCGTCTTTGCAGTGTTTGCAATTTCATAAACCACACCTGTAAATTTTCTATTTGGGAAAGCATCAATCTCAACGCGAGCTGTATCGCCTATTGAAATTAACACAATGTCATTTTCACCCACATCTACACGGCATTCCATTCGTGATAGATCAGCAATGGTCATAACTGCGGTACCTTGAAACTGACTTGTTCCTAAAACCCGTTCACCAAGTTCAACCTTCAATTGTGTAACAGTACCATCCATTGGAGAATAAATTACAGTTTTATTTAAATCTTCGTTTGCCTGATTTAACGCCGCCTGTGCCTGCTCGAATTGTGCCTTTGCTACTTCATAGGAAGTTTTTGCCTGTTCAAGTTCAGCATCAGATATTAATTTTTTTTCATATAATTCCTTGGCACGATTGTATTCAGACTGAATTCTTCTCAAAGTTGCACCACTTGATGCTACACCAGCTGCCATTTGATCACGACGCGCAATATAAAAATCTGGTTTAATTTTCAAAAGAATCTCGTTTTTCTTAACCTTCTGGCCATCTCGAACTGCAAGATAAATAACTTCCCCGCTCACTTCAGGTGTAATCGTAACCTGAATTTCAGGATATACTTTTCCAGTTGCAGTTACCGATTGTGTTATTGTTCGCCGTTCAACCTTTTCAACCTGCACTGAGATAATTGGTACTTTCTTACCTCCAAGCACAATAATTACAATGATTGCTAAAATTACGATTCCTATGAGTGAGAAAATTATTATCTTTTTCTTTTTCTTATTACTATTCGACATTTTTCATTCCTAAATTAGTTGTTAATTATTCCCAAAGCATATTCCATTTGTTTTTGTGATAAGAGATAGGACATCACAGAATTCACTTTATTACTAAGAGCATTTATATAGTTGGCATTAGCAATTAAAAGATCTAAAAGTGTACCAGCACCTAAATTATATTTTTCTTCAGCGATCTTTAAATCCATTTCAGCGGAAGCTACACTGGTTTGTGTTACTTTCAATTGTTTTAGTGCAGCTTCGATATCTAATTTAGCTTTCTGAATATCTACAAGGATTTGTCTTTCATTTTGTTTTAATTGATCACTGGCAAAATTCCTATTAATTGTAGCTTGTTCTATAGCATTTTTTGTCTGGAAACCACTAAATATAGGTAAAGATATTCCTAAATTAAAAGATAAACTTCGATTGTCTGATATTTTAGATAATTGTTCGTTCGATAAATTGTAACTGGCACTTGCACTCACGGAAGGATACAACCCAGACCTTGCAATAGTCAATGATGAAGAAGCAGAATAAAGATTGTTTTCCGACGCTTTATAATCTGGTCTATTTAAAAGTGCCTGTTTAAATAAAGAGTTTACATCACTATACTTTTTTATAATTTCATTAAATTCACTCGTGTCTATATCTGTCGGAAATTCCGTTACATCAAACTCATAATCAAGATACTGATCAATAGAAAGGAATAAAGCAAGGTCTGCCTTAGCTTTCTCATAATTACTCTGAGCATTTATGAGCGCAAGTTCATCGTTACCAGTAGCAACTCTCTGACGATAAACATCAGCTAATGATACAGAGCCTACTCTATTTGACTCCTCGATTCTTTCAAGCTGTCTCTGGCTGCGTTTTAAATTTTCTTCATTAACTTTCATTAATTGGTATGTTCTTACAACATTCAGATATAGTTGATGAGTTTGATATATAATGCTCTGTTTGGTGCGTTCATAGTTGTTTTCAGAAGATTTAATATTTGATAGAGCTCTATTAACATTGGCAATATTCGCAAAACCGTTGAACAAAGTTACACTACTTGATACCGATGTCGAGTATGAATTACTTGCTGAATAACCAGATGTACCAGGAATATCAATAAAACCGAAACCAGGGATAAATTGCTGCCTTGTACCTGTTGGGGGCCTCCAATCCTGTCGCCTATAGAATGAACCACTGGCGTTTAAATTTGGTAATAACCCACCAATTGTTGTCAAATATGAGCTCTCCTGAATATTTAAATTGTTTCTTGCCTGAATTACATTTAAATTTTGTTTTAATGCCATATCAATCGCTTTTTCGAGGGTTATTGTTTTCTTTTCTATTTGTGTATAGACAGTTGTATTTAAAGCTAATAGCGCAAGAATTAGGAACTTTTTCATTAAAATTTCTCCATTATTATGAAAAATTTTTATTGGTTTGACGATAATAATTTTTAAAAGTTTCATTTTATCAAATCTTATCTTGTTTTTCATCCAATTGTTCAAGAATTTTATCTTTTATTGACAACAAATATGCAAGTGCAGCATCGTGTTCATTAGGTATTAATCCGTTCAAGATAGCGTTTTCTATTTCCTTTTTAAGAATACCGACAGTTTTACCTGGAGTTAAACCACATACTCGCATAATTTCGTCACCTCTAACTGGTGGTTGCCAGTTTCGTAACCTATCCTTTTCTTCTACTTCTTTCATCCTTTGCAAAACCAGTTCATAATTTTTCATATATCTTTCCACTTTTTGTGGATTTTGAGAGGTAATATCAGCTTTACAAAGGATCATCAAATCATCGATCAAATCACCAGCTTCGAATAATAACCTTCTAATCGCAGAATCAGTAACCTGTTCAGAAACCAAAGCCATTGGTCTAAGATGCAGTCTAATTAATTTTTCAACGTAAGGAAGCTTATCCATTGGAAGTCGCATTCTACGGAATATACCCTTCATCATTCTTGCACCAATCTCTTCATGTCCATAAAAAGTCCATCCAATTCCTTCCTTGAATGCTTTTGTTTTGGGTTTTGCGATATCGTGTACCAGACCTGCAAATCTCAACCAAAGATTATTACTCACAGCAGCAATTGAATCAACAACTTTCATCGTATGCTGTAGCACATCTTTATGATGATATTCTTCTCTTTGATCAACGCCTGCCATATCTGATAATTCTGGAAAGATTATTGCTGCCACTCCTGTATCATGTAAGAGTGATAAACCGATTGAGGGTTTAATTGAAGATAGAATTTTTAAAAATTCATCAGTAATTCTTTCCTGTGAAACGATTGACAACCTTTCTTTCATAGCAGATATTGCCTTTAAGGTACTATCTTCAATATAAAATTCAAATGTCGATGCGAACCTGATTGCTCTTAATATTCTCAATGGATCATCCTCAAATGTTTTCAGTGGATCCAGTGGAGTTCTAATAATTTTGTTTTTTATATCTTCGAATCCATTATAGGGATCGAATATCTGACCGTAATTTTTTGAATTAATTGATATGGCAATTGCATTTATAGTGAAATCCCTTCTGGAAAGATCTGCTTCCAGAGAACTTTTTTTTATAAGGGGTTTACGAGAATCAGGTGTATAACTCTCCTCTCGTGCTGTCACAAATTCTATTTTACCATCAGCGAGTGGAAGCATGGCAGTCCCAAATTTTTCATATTTAACCAACTTCCCACCTCCAAGAGCTTTTGCAACTTTGTGTCCAAAATCAATAGCATCACCAACAACCATTATATCTATGTCCTTTACATCTTTACCCAAAATTTTATCGCGTACATAGCCGCCAACTACATATACTTCCAGATTATGTTTATCCGCTAATGAAGAAATAAATTTTAATATTTCATTATCAAGTTGAATACGCTCAATCATAGTTTTATAATTTGAACAATCAGATTTTATAAAATGGCTGTTGAGAACTAATTTTATCCACAATCATTTGAGCGACTTCGAGAGCACGCAAACCATCCTCTGCTGTTACTTGAGGTGTTTTATGATTAACTATTGCATCAATAAATAATTCGAGCTCATGCTTGAGTGCATTTATTTCGTTCTTTTTAGGCTTTTCGTATACGATTTTTTTGTTTAATGTTTCTAAATTAAACATTCCCAGTACATCAGGAACTGATTGACCAACTTCCGAAGCATCAACCAACCTAAAAATTTCAGCATTCCCCTCATTAAAATCAAGCGATATATATGCATCTTTTTGAAATAATCTCATCTTGCGCATTTTAGATTTTGATATTCTACTTGCCGTAACATTTGCTATACAACCGTTTGCAAATTGAATTCGTGCATTTGCAATATCAATAGTATCTGTAATTACCGCTACACCATTAGCGAATACTTGCTCGACTGGAGATTTTACAAGACTCAAAATTATATCAATATCATGAATCATTAAATCGTGTACCACAGCAACATCCGAACCACGGGGGTTAAATTGTGCTAATCGGTGAGATTCTATAAATAAGGGTGCTAACTTAATGTGTTCAACTGCTAAAAGCGCTGGATTAAATCTCTCAATGTGGCCAACTTGAATTTTTAATTTTTTTTGTTTACTTAGATTAATGAGCTCCTCTGCCTGTTTAATTGTTTCAGTAATTGGTTTCTCGATGAAAATATGTTTACCGGCTTGAAGAGCCTGTATAGCAACTTCATAATGAGCTTTTGTATTAACTGCTATAGTTACTGCATCTGTTTCCCTCAATAACTCTTCATAAGAATGATAAGCTTTAAGCTGAAATTCTTCAGCAATTTTAAGTGCTCGCTCATGATTCGAATCGTATACACCAACTAATTTGGCAGAATCTATATTTACTAACATTTTTGCGTGCAATGCACCTAAATGTCCAACTCCAACAACACCTATATTCAGTCTACTCACTAAAACCTCAAATATTGTTCTTTAAAAATATTTTTAATTGTTCAATGTTTTCAAAAACATAGTCCACATCTTCAAGTAAAACTTTTTCTTTCGAGTATGAATCCCATAATGCAGCTCCAAATTTGATTTTTGCTTCCTTCGCTGCTTTTACATCTGAAACCGAATCTCCAATCATTATCACATTATCTTTTCCCATTCCAAAACAGTCTAAAATTTTATTTATACCTTCACCTGCTGGTTTATGGTTAATTACATCGTTGCCAGTAACTATCATATCAAAGAAATCTTTAATCTCTAATTCTTCAAGAGTTATCAAGGTACTATTTTTACCCTTACCTGTAAATACACTTAAAATAATTCCATTATTTCTTAAAAATATCAAAACATCTTTGATACCTGGATATAAACTTGCAAGCTTTTTGTGGTGCTTTTTATAAAATGTTAAAAATTCCTTGAATACCTCATCTGAATAATTAACGCCCAGTAAATTTTCGAGCGCAACTTCTTCAGGTGGTCCGAACATTTTTGTAATTTCTTCAAATCTATATGTTCTATTGAGATATTTCGCAGTAATAAAATTAAAACTTTCCAGGATAAGCTGATTAGTTCGTGCTAATGTACCATCTACATCAAAAATTACGCATTTTATTGATTTCATATTTACAAATCAAATATATTAAAAATATGCTATATTTCAAAGGTTACTAAAGTATTTGCTTTTTTTGCAAAACTTAGTTATTATGATTAAAATTAATTTATCAACAAAGGAATTTTATAAATGCGTTATATATTAGTTTTAATTTTAAGTTCATTAACCACATTCTCACAGACATTGGCTCCCATAAGTCTGGGTTTACAAAATAAAATTCAAAGTACAACACCTTCTGAGCAAATAAAAATCTGGGTTTACTTTAAGGATAAAGGAACCATCGATAAAAACAACTACAGCGTGACCGAATTAATTTCTGAGAGGGCTGCTCAGAGAAGAGCAAAAGTACTTCCGTCTAATAAATTAATAGACGAAAGGGATCTACCTGTTAATCCAAGATACATCGAGCAGGTTTCATCAAAGGTCTCATCCATTCGATACTCATCTAAATGGTTCAATGCTTTAAGTTGTTATGCAACTGCTGAAGAAATAGAACAACTTCGAAGCTTACCATTTATAGAAAAAATAGACATCGTGGCAAGCTATGGTAAAAAGAAAACTGAAGAGAGCTTTGAAATTTATGAAGAATCAAACGACACAAATAAAGCTGATTCATTGAATTATGGTACCTCAAGGAAACAAGTAGATCAAATAAATGTAATTCCACTCCATAATAAAGGTATCAGAGGTCAGGGTGTTATTGTTGGTGTTTTCGATAATGGATTTCGTTTAATGAGCCACGAATCATTTGCTCAGATGAATATTATTGCAAAGTATGATTTTGTAGATAACGATCCATATCCTGATGTAGTACCTTCAGGAGCTGGTGATCATGGAGTGAATACACTTTCAACAATTGGTGGATACAAAGAAGGTCAATTAATCGGACCTGCATATAAAGCAAGTTATATTATTGCCAGGACAGAAAATGATTTTAGTGAGACACCAGTTGAAGAAGATAACTGGGTAAGAGCTATAGAATGGGCAGAAAGTCTGGGAGTTGATGTAACAAGCACTTCTTTAGGGTATTTAACATATGATGCACCTTATACGAGCTGGACCTGGCAAAATATGGATGGAAACACTACAATTATAACAAAAGCCGCTAATCGAGCAGATACTTTAGGTGTTGTAGTTGTAAATTCAGCTGGAAACGAAGCAAGCACAGGTACACCAAACACACTTGTAGCTCCTGCTGATGGATTTGGAGTAATTGCAGCTGGTGCAGTCGACTCGAACGGGGTTCGTTCCTACTTTAGTTCATACGGACCTTCATACGACGGTCGAATTAAACCCGATGTGATGGCAATGGGTACAGCAGTCAAGGTTGCAAGCTCATCAATTGTTAATGGTTATTCAAGAGTAAATGGAACTTCATTCTCCTGTCCTTTGACAGCGGGTGTTGCAGCTCTAATACTTTCAGCTCATCCTTCCCTAACTCCATTGCAAGTACGGACTGCAATGAAAATGACAGCCTCAAAATGGAAAACTCCAGATAATTACTACGGATACGGGATATTAAATGCAACAGCTGCTGTAGATTACTATAAACCTTATGTTTATCACACACCATTGAGTGGCGTCAAGTTAAACACTCCTCAAAATGTAATAGTAACAATTAATTCCGTAATTAGTTTGGATCTCAATTTATGTAAAGTTTATTATGGAACAGAAAACAATTTCAATAATTTTGTTTTATTAACACCAACTGGGAATTTAAACGAATACATAGCGACGATACCCACATTTCCTATAAATTCCATTGTCCAATATTACATTAGCGTAACAAATATTGATGGTGACAATGTTAAGTTACCTGCAAATGCACCGACAGGCTTTTATAGCTATACAGTTGGAGGAACAAGTATGACATTGCAAACATCTCCTGGATGGAATTTAATTTCATTACCACTTATACTTGATGATTATTCAAGTCAAATAATTTTTCCAACAGCAACTTCAAATATCTACAGTTACGAAAACAATAAATATACAGTTAAAACCACTCTTCAAAATGGAAAAGCTTACTGGGTTAAGTTCAATTCAACTGAAGATATCAATATCTCAGGCTTTGTAAAAAATTCTGATACAATTTATGTTCAATCTGGCTGGAATTTAATTGGTATTTCGTTACTCTATTCAATACCAGTAATTAATATCATACAGGAACCAACTAATAATATTATTTCAAACTTTTATCTATACATTAATGATCACTATGAAGTAGCAGATACACTATTACCTAAATATGGGTATTGGGTAAAAATAAAAAATGCAGGAAGATTAATAATAAATCCATCTTATTAGAAATTATTGTCTAATATTTTTGAATTTTTCCTGATATAATTTTGAGAAGGCATCTCTGATCTGATTCCTAACTTTTCGATATACTGAAATTACTTTTTCTTTCTCTCCCTGAGTAGCAGCTGGGTCTTCAAAACTATAATGCAAACGGTTTTTAACATATCCAGAAAAAACCGGACATGACTCTTTTGCACTATCACAAACTGTGATAACATAATCAAAAGATTCATTTAAAAACATATTAACATTTTTGGGTTTTTGATTACTTATATCAATTCCAATTTCTTTCATAACTTCGATTGCAAAAGGATTAACTTCTGAGGCAGGATATGTTCCAGCAGAATAGACTTCAAGTGTTGGATCAAGATTTTTCAAAATACCTTCCGCCATCTGGCTTCGGCAGGAATTACCAGTGCAGAGAATTAAAATTTTCATAAAATAAATAAAGGCCTTCCATTTTTATGGAAGACCTTTTACTATTTGTTTTTACTTTTTAAATACTAATTTTTTGTATCGTTCGTTAATTCTTTCCCAATGAAGATGGGCAATAACATTATCAATATATACTGCTCGTTTTGCACCATCTTTATGGTAATAAGCGTGTTCAAAAACATCAAGAGCAATTAGAGGTATTCCACCCCAAATCGCACCATATTGGTGCTCATCCACCAGAACATTCAATAATCTTTGGGAATATAGTGCATCATAAACCAATAGACCCCAACCACTCAACTTTGCAGATATTGCTGTAGCTTTAAAATCGGCTTTCCAATTGTCGAAAGAACCAAATTCTTTCTCAATTGCTGAAAGAATTTCTGGACCTTTCTTTGGATCGCCATCGCCACCAAGGCATTCCCAATAGATCTCGTGCAACAAAGCACCTGAATGATTCCAGGTAAATCTTCTCTTTAATTCACCGATTTCACTGTAATTGCCATTGGCTGCAGTTCGATCTGCTTTTTCAAGTGCCTTCTCGATGTTATTTAATGCAGTTACATAACCTTTTTGGTGGATGTTATAATGCCAATCAGTTGTTTCGGGACTTACAACATCCTTTAATAATTGTTTAGCTTCTTCATCTGTATATGGTCGTTTACCGAACTTCCATTCGTAAGACATAATGTATTTCTCCTTTTTTGTTATTGTTTGTATTTAGATTAATGTTAATTAACAAGTTCCATTTTCACAATCGCAACTATTTCCAATATCGTTTTGCAAATTCTGGAAAACGAAACCCTGTCCAAATTCACTTACTTGAAAATCTAATTTAGCACCATTCAAAAAATACAAACTGTTATTATCTATTATAATTCTAATACCATTCGACTCATACACTTTATCATTTTCTTGAATATTATTTTCAAATCCTAAAATATATTCAAGTCCACAACAGCCACCGCTTCTTACACCCAATCTTAAACCATAATTTTCTGGAACATTGTTTGCGTTTTTAATTTTGTTAATTTCGTTAACTGCACTATCGGTTAGTTCAACCGGTGATACTTCATTGGATTTAAAGTTGTTCATTGTTTCTCCTTATTAATTTGTTTTCGTAATCTCTTATCCCTTGAGCAAGTGTATGCCATGCTAAACTGGCACATTTTACTCTAATTGGAAATTTAATAACACCTTTGAGGGCTGATAACTCAAACCACTCATCTGAATCTTCTGGAAAATTCTCTTCACCTGTTATTTTTTTATTAAATGCTTTTATGAATTCCTTGACTTCATTAATTGATTTTCCTTTTAGCAAGTCCGTCATCATTGAGGCAGATGATTGGCTTATTGCACAACCTTTTCCTAAAAATTTTATATCTTCGATTTTGTTATCTTTTACTCTGGCAAATATTTTTATATCATCCCCACACGATTCATTAAATCCTTTGGCAAAAATTTCAGGGGACTGTATTTCACCTACATTGTGGGGTTCTTTATAATGTTCAAGAACTATTTCGGAATATAAATCTTCAATAGACACCTGCAAAAACCTCCTTGGTTTTTTTCAGTCCTTTGATTAACACTTCGACATCTTCAAACGAATTGTAAACATAAAAACTTGCTCGCACAGTAGCTGGTACATTGAGCCATTGCATCACTGGTTGTGTGCAATGATGACCTGCTCGAACAGCAACACCATATTCATCAAGTATTGTAGACACATCGTGTGGGTGAATATTTTTAATATTAAAAGCCACAAGTGGACCACGATTAAACTTTGGACCATAAATTTCAATACCATCAATTTTCTCTAATTCTTCAATTGCAAACTGTGTTAATCTCTTTCCATGTTGTTCAATATTTTCTTTACCGATTGAGTTAATATACTCTATCGCTGCAGATAAACCTATAGCACCTGCAATATTTGGCGTACCAGCTTCAAATTTCCAGGGAATACTTCTATAATCTGCCCAATCTAAATGAACTTCATTAATCATTTCTCCACCCCCCATAAATGGAGGCATTTTATCAAGTAACTCTTCTTTTCCATATAAAACACCAATACCAGTTGGTCCAAGCATTTTATGACCGGAAAATACAAGAAAATCACAATCAAGTTCCTGCACATCAACAAATGTATGGGGTACGCTCTGAGTTGCATCTATCATAACCGGGATATTGTAATTATGAGCATGTTTGATAATATCTCTTACCGGATTTATCGTACCTAAAGAATTTGAAATGTGAACAAGTGAAACAAATTTGGTTTTTTCATTTATTAGATTTTCTAAATTACTTAAATCCAGTTCGCCATTTCGGTCTAAGTATATAAATTTTAATTTCGCTCCAGTTTTTTTTGCAACAAGCTGCCAGGGTATCAGATTGCTGTGATGTTCCATTTGAGTTAAAAGTATTTCATCATCTGCTTTAAAATATTCCAATCCCCATGCATTTGCGACAAGATTTATTCCTTCTGTTGCGTTTCTGGTGAATACAATAGATTCACTCGACTTTGCATTTATAAATTTTGCGGCTGATTGTCTGGCATTTTCGTACATCATTGTGGATTCTTCGCTTAATGTATAAGCTCCACGATGTACATTTGCATTGTTATTACGATAATAATTTGATATTGCTTCAATTACCTGTATTGGTTTTTGGGTAGTAGCAGCACTATCAAGATAAATTAGATTATTTCCTTTAATTTTTCTTTGAAAGATTAAAAAATCTTCTTTTATTTTTTTTACATCCAGCATTTTATACGCTCACATAGCACTTATCATTTTCATAAATTATATTATAAGTTTTAATTGGTTTGACAGCAGGTAGTGCTTTAACCATACCAGAGCTTAAATCGAACTTAGCACCATGTTTCGGACACTCTATACATCCATCATCCACAAAACCGTCTTGTAGAGATTCATCTTCGTGCGAACAAAAAGCATCGATCGCATATATCTTACCATTATGATTTATTAACAATATCCTATAATTGTCCTGGCTGATAAGTTTCTTTTCACCTTCTTTTAAATTTTTTATATATTCATCAATTTCGATATTCATAAAATGAAATTTAAAACAATTAATAATGAAATCAAATATTTTCTTCTATATGTAGCTGAATAGCATCTTTAATTTCAGAGACAGGAATTTTTTGAATAACCTCACTGAAAAATCCTGAAATCAACAATTTTTTTGCTATTTCTTCTTCTAAACCCCGGCTCATTAAGTAAAAAAGATCTTCTGGGTCGACTGGGCTTACGGTTGCTCCGTGAGTACAGCGAACATCATTTGCTAAAATTTCTAATAATGGTTCTGAATCGGCATGTGCTTCTCTGGATAAAATCAGATTTTTATTTTTTTGATATGCATCTGTCTTTTGTGCACCCTGATTCACACGAATCATACCCTCATAACTTGTGATTGCATTATCTTTTAAAGCTCCAGTGTAAAGCAAATCACTTTTGGTATAACCAACATGATGCATTTGCGCTGTATTAAATTCCATTTGCTGATCTTTTCCTGCAAAATATAACCCTTGCATATAAACTTCAGCACCAGAGTGGTATAGGTTTGCTTCCAAACTGTTTTTGGTTGCTTTGCCACCAAATACAACCTCGAACCAATTAGCTCTGGAATCTTTCTGAAGGAAAAAGTTTTTATTATTTATCGAATTAACATTTTTATCATATTCCTGAATACTTATGTAATCCAATTGTGCATCATCAGCGATAAATACATTCAGCATATTATTAACAAGTGAAGCTTCCTTGGTTTGATAAGAAAGCTGTGAATCTATAAATGTAACCTTACTTCTTTTCTCTAAAACAATAAAGTTATTCAAGAATATAGCTTTACCATCAGTATTTAGAATGAATATATTTTGAATTGGTATTTCAACTTCAGTATTTTCAGGTACATAGAGAAAATATCCATTCTGCCAGAGAGCATAATTAAATAATTCAAGCTTATCTTTATGAGAATTGTTAAAGAAATTCATAAAATGTTTTTCGAAAATAGAGGGGTTTTCCTGCAAAAGAGTTTTTATATCTTTGAATATTATATCTTTGGCTGTAAAATTACTTACAAATGTTTTGCCTATTTGGATTAGCGAACTTCGTTTGGTAATCTCATAAATAGAACTTGATATTTTACCATCCAAATATTTTTTATTAAAATGAATCTCACCGTTATTTATAATGTTGTAATTTTCTAAATTAAAATTGGAATAATCGAGGCGGCGAGAACTTTTTAACAAAGTACCTTCACTGTTAGATAATGCCTCGATTCTGCTTTTTAAAAGCCATTCCGGTTCATTATTAAGTTTTGAAATCGTCTGCACTATATTTTTATCCACTATCATAACTATATAATTTCCTAATTGATATTTAAACAATTATTTTAACCAACTGAACCTTCCATTTCAAGAGCAATCAAACGATTTAGCTCTACAGCATATTCCATAGGGAGCTCACGAACAATCGGTTCTATAAAACCACTTACAATCATTGCGGTTGCCTGTTCTTCCGATAAACCACGACTTTGAAGATAAAAAAGTTGTTCTTCACCGACGCGGCTTACAGTTGCTTCATGACCAATCTGCACTTCATCTTCATCAATCTCGATTTTTGGATATGTATCGCTACGAGAAGTATCATCTAATAAGAGAGCATCGCACTTCACACTCGACTTTGAACCTTTGGCATCCTTCATAACTTTTAACAATCCCCTATAACTCGCTCTACCAGTCCCTTTACTGATTGATTTCGAGGTAATAATAGAGGATGTATGTGGTGCATAATGAATTGCTTTCCCACCAGTATCTTGATGCTGACCATCGCCAGCGTATGCAACCGAGAGAACTTCTCCGTGTGCACCTTTTTCCATTAAATAGACCGCTGGATATTTCATTGTAAGTTTACTGCCAATATTACCATCGACCCATTCCATTGTTGCATCCTTATAAACTGCAGAGCGTTTTGTTACGAGGTTATAGACATTATCAGACCAGTTCTGAATAGTTGTGTATCGGACGCGTGCACCTTCTTTAACGATGATTTCTACAACTGCACTGTGTAACGCATCAACAGCATAAACGGGTGCAGTACATCCTTCAACATAATGAACAAAACTACCTGGCTCAGCAATTATAAGTGTTCTTTCAAATTGTCCCGCACTTTCCGAATTTATTCTAAAATATGCCTGTAATGGAATATCCACATGAACACCTGCGGGAACATAAATAAACGATCCGCCACTCCACACTGCACTGTTGAGTGCTGCAAATTTGTTGTCAGCAGGTGGTATAATTGTACCAAAATATTGTTTGAGTATATCTGGATAATTTTTCAAAGCTTCATCTGTGCTACAGAAAATTACACCCAATTTCTCCCACTGCCCTTTTAAACTGCTGTACACACTTTCAGAATCATATTGTGCCTCAACTCCAGCAAGAAACTTCCTTTCCGCTTCTGGTATTCCTAATTTTTCAAATGTAGTTTTTACTTTTTCCGGAACTTCATCCCAGGTTCTACCCTTCCGTTCCGATGGCTTTATGTAATAGTATATTTCATCAAAATTTAACTGACTGAGATCACCTCCAAAATTGGGCATAGGTTTTTTCATAAAAATCTCAAGCGCTTTCAATCTGAATTTCAACATCCACTCAGGTTCGTTTTTCAAACCCGAAATTTCTTTAACAACATCAGCAGATAATCCTTTTTTAGTACGATAAACAAATGCGTCTTTATCATAGAAACCGTACTTTTCTTTGTAGGTTTCCTTACGATCTATATTTAATATATCTGTATTCATAGCTACTCCTAATTTATTAATTTATAATTGTTGTATCTACCTGATCACGAACCCAATCATATCCCTTTTCTTCCAATGTTAAAGCTAATTCTGGTCCATCAGACATTACCAATTTTCCATTAACAAGCACATGAACAAAATGTGGTTTGATGTAATCAAGTAACCGCTGATAGTGTGTTATAACAAGGATACTCTGTTCGGGTGTAACAATTTTATTCACGCCATCAGATACTGTTTTTAAAGCATCGATATCCAATCCTGAATCCGTTTCATCAAGTATTGCCAGATCAGGTTTCAGCATAGCCAGTTGCAATATCTCTGCTCTTTTTTTCTCACCTCCAGAAAAACCTTCATTAACATATCTTTTACTGAAGGACTCATCAATCCCTAATAGTTTCATATATTCATTTAACTTTTTACTGAATTGCAAAATCGAAGATGCTGCTTTTTTTCGATCCTTTTCAATATCTTCACCTGTTCTCTTTTTCTGGATTGAGTTAACAGCTGTTCTTAAAAAATTGAACAGTGTTACTCCAGGTATTTCATGTGGGTATTGGAAAGCCAGGAACAAACCTAATGCAGCTCTCTCATCAGGACTCAATTCCAGAATATCCTGACCTTTAAAAATTATTTCACCTTTTGTGACAACATAATTAGGATGTCCCATTAAAGTATTTGCCAGAGTACTTTTACCGGAGCCATTGGGTCCCATTATAGCGTGAATTTCACCACGATTTATTGTAAGGGATAAACCCTTCAGTATTTCTTTGTTTTCTACTTCTACATGCAAATCTTTTATTTCTAATAATTTTTCCATTATTTCCTCATTTTATTGTTTTACATCTAAATTTACTTTTTCGTTGACCCGTGGAGTTAAATACTCAATATTGTTTAACATCCAGGTTCGATTATCGATTTTTTTAAAAACATTTTCCTTTTCAAAATGTTGTATTATCATTGGAAAGATGTCAACACATAAACCAAATTTAACTTTTTTTCCTTTATCTTTTAAAAAATGGTAAATACCATAATATAGATCCTGCAAAAAGATATTCGATTTATGGAACATTGGGAATTTGGATTTCAAATACTTTAAAAATTCTTTCTGGTTTGAAATGATAAAATCTGAAAATTGTTCTTTTGATTTCATGTTTTAACCTTTTTACTTTTGTATGATGATAAATTGCGTAATTTTTTCACTTCTGTAATCACTTTTTCAATAACATAATCGACTTCCTGCGCAGTGTTAAATCTTCCCAAACCAAACCTAATAGCTGAATGAATTCTATTATCACTTAATCCTAAAGCTTTTAATACATGAGAAACCTGTGCATTTGCAGTTGTACATGCGGAGCCTGAAGAAACAGCAACATCTTTTAATGCCATAATAAGTGCCGTGTCTTCAACATAAAGAAAACTAAGATTTAAATTATTGGAAATTCTCTGAGTTGGATGTCCATTTAAAAATACATTCTCAATATTTGCGAAAAATTCTGATTGCATTTTGTTTCTATATTCCAACAAACGGCGATTTTCTTCATCCATAAGTTGATCACAAAGCTCAAGGGCTTTTGCTAAACCTACAATTGCTGGTACATTTAAAGTACCGGACCTCAATCCTCTTTCATGTCCACCGCCGTCAATTTGTGGAATTAACTTAATCTTAGGAAATTTATTTTTAAAGTAAAGTACACCGATACCTTTTGGCCCATATATTTTGTGACCGGAAAAAGAAAGTAAATCTATATTAGAATTTTTCAAATCTATTTTAATTTTTCCAATTGCTTGGGTTGCGTCGGTATGGAAAATAACATTTCTTTCAGTTGCTATTCTCGAAATAGCACTAATATTCTGTATAGTTCCGATTTCATTATTTGCATACATCACAGAAATCAAAATTGTATCGTTTCTGATTTCTCTTTCTAAAATATTTAAATCTATTAAACCAAATTCATCAACTGGTAGAAAAGTTACCTGGAAACCAGCTTTGCTAAGGTGAACACAGGTATCTAACACCGACTTATGTTCGGTAGAAACGGTAATAATATGTTTTCCTTTTGGAGCATATGCTTCAGCAATGCCCTTGATTGCAAGATTATTAGATTCAGTTGCGCCACTGGTAAAAATAATTTCGTTCGGCTCAGCATTCAATACTTTTGCAATTTTGTTTCTCGCAGATTCAACGGCTTCCTCAGCTACCCAACCAAATCGATGTTGCCGACTTGCTGGATTACCATAATGTTCAGTAAAATATGGCAACATTTCCTTCAACACTTGAGGATCAAGTTGAGTAGTAGCATGATTATCCATATATATCATCTTCATCACAATATCTCTGAAATGCTTATCTCATTAAACATATTATTTATAACACTCTGAATTTTTGATAGCGGAGTTTTTATCGTACATCTATCAAAGATATCACACGACTCAGGATCAGTGGTATTACAAGTCACAATATTAATATGCGATTTCCCTTCAAGTGCTTGAATTACTTCTGATAATTTTATTTTGTCAGGTGGTTTTGCCAGTGCATATCCACCATTGACACCATAAAAAGAATTTATTATCCCAGCTTTGGTCAATTTTTGTAATACTTTTGCTAAAAGCTCATAGGAAATCCGATACTTATCTGATATCTCTTTTGCTGGTACAAGTTCACCTTCTCCAAGTGATGCCATATAGCGAAGTGCTATTAAACCATATTCTATTTTTTTTGAGAAACTTAACATATTAAATACGACTATTTTAGTCCAATTTTTATCCAAAAAATATTTCTCCATTTCTGGAGAAATATTTTATCAATTTAAATTTAGTTTTACTTTTTTATTGATAGGACTTTTTAAACTTACTTCTACTTTGTCCAGATTAATTTGAACTTCTGTTTCACAATAAGCACAAATTTTTGTGGTTTGCCGATCAAAATTAATCGGATTATGACATGCAGGACAGGTCGTAATTACCAGACCTATTACTTTTGCTTTCGATTTAACTTCCATAATTTCTCTATATTATCCTTAATTTTTAATTTTTTCGATTAATTGATTCACTTATACAACTATTCTACAACCAATTTTGTTCATATTATACGAAATTTTTTTCAAATTATCAAGTAGTTTTATAAAATAAATGTTTAATTTTACATAAGTTATTGTAATTCAATAGGTTAAAAGCATAATATTTTTTTAATTAATGAGTTTTTCCAATTTTTGTTTATTTTCATTATTAAATTTCATATATTTTTCCCTAATTTCAGGATATTTTAATGAAAGTATTTGAGTTGCAAAAATTGCCGCATTTTTTGAACCATTAATAGCCATTGTGGCAACCGGCACCCCACTTGGCATCTGCACAATGCTGAATAATGCATCTAATCCGTTCAAAGCCCCACTTTGAATAGGTACTCCAATTACTGGAATTTTTACATGTGATGCCACAACACCTGGCAAATGTGCAGCCATTCCAGCTCCAGCAATCACAACTTCTATTCCTCGCTCCTCAATATTGCTTAAATATTCTTTCAACCTATCAGGTAAACGGTGTGCAGATATAATTTTTAATTCATAACCTATTTCAAAGTTTTTTAGAATTTCTTCCGCTGCCACCATTGCTGGACGATCATTCTCACTTCCCATTAAAATTGTAACCAACACTTTTCTTGTGGAACTTTTTGTTTCAGTTAAATTGGTTTTTGTCTTTTTTTTCATATTCCTAACCTATATTTATTCTATGGTTTTGATGCTTTTATTAACCTATCCATTATTGCTGTTCCGATACCTTTAGCTTCAACACTTTCGACCAAAATTACATCAACATTTTGCATATCTAAATCTCTCAATGATTGGAATAGTTCTTTCGCATAGATTTCTATATCTTTTGATACTATTTTCCCCACCAAATTTTTATCAGGTTTTATTTCATCCGAATATACTATATAACCCACTTTAAAACCTTCATCGATATATTTTTGGACTAAGCGGTTAAATGTTAGTGCATCACCTCTTTCGACCAACACAACTTTTGCTTCAGGTGCATAATGCCGATATCTTGTTCCGGGGGACCTTCTAATGTATTTAAGATCCTCCGTAGTTTCTACATCACCAATTAATTGTTCTATTTTTTCTCTTGTAAGACCACCAAATCTCAAGATTAATGGTGGCTGAACAGTTATATCTACGACAGTAGATTCCACACCGATTTCTGTTGGACCAGCATCCAAAATAAGATCTATTTTACCATTTAAATCTTGATATACATGTTCAGCTGTTGTTGGGCTTGGCTTACCTGATAAATTTGCACTGGGTCCGACAATTGGTTTGCCTAAACTGTCTATCAGTTTTAGTGCAACTTTATTCTTCGGCATTCTTACAGCAACAGTTTCCATCCCCCCGGTAACTACTGTTGGTATAAACTTAGAAGCTTTTACAACAATTGTCAACGGGCCTGGCCAGAATGCGTTAGTTATAATTTTACCTACTTCCGGTATGAAGTCAGTTATCTCCATTAATTGATTATAGTCAGATATGTGAACTATCAGAGGATTATCTTGGGGTCGATTTTTTGCTTCAAAGACCCTTCTTACAGCATCAGGATTAAAAGCGTCTGCACCGAGGCCGTATACAGTTTCAGTCGGAAAAGCAACTAAACCACCAATTTTTAGTATCTCCGCTGCAATATGAATGATATTATATTCTGGATTCTCTAAAGATACTTTTACTATCTGAGTTTTCACACCTGAAGCTCTTCACCTACAATCATTTTATATGCAGTTAAATAGCGTTCACTAGTTCCCTTTACAATATCTTCCGGTAATTCGGGAGCTGGTGGATTTTTATCCCAACCAATCTTGATTAGATAATCCCTAACATATTGCTTATCGAAAGATGGTTGTGAAAACCCTTCCTTATATGTTGAGAGATCCCAGAACCTGGATGAATCCGGTGTACCTACTTCATCTATAAGGATTAATTCGTTATCAAGCAAACCAAATTCAAATTTTGTATCAGCAAAGATTATACCTCTGTGATAGGTATATTCAGCTATTTCGTTATATAGTTTTAAACTTGTTTCTTTTATTTTCTCAAATAATTCTTTCCCCATCAAATTAATTGCTTGAGAGTCAGTTATGTTTTCATCATGTCCAACATCTGCTTTTGTAGATGGAGTGAAAATTGGTTCGGGTAATTTTGATGATTCTTTTAAACCTTGTGGCAATTTAATACCACATACACTTCCAGTTTTTTTATATTCATTTAAAGCAGAACCAGCAAGGTAACCTCTAACCACCGCTTCTATTTTTATAGGTTCAGTTTTTTTTACTATCATCGACCGACCTGCTAATAATTTCTGCTCATCGCGTATATAATAACCAATATCTGTTGTAATGAAATGGTTCGGAAAAATATTTTTAAATTTCTTGAACCAGAAAGCTGAAATCAAATTGAGCACTCTTCCCTTGTGAGGAATGCCGTTAGGGAAAACCACATCAAATGCAGATATACGGTCAGTAGAAATAATCAGCAATTTATCTTCGAGCTCATACACATCTCTAACTTTACCTCTATTGTAAAGTTTGAAATTATTTAAACTCGTTTGGAGAACAACTTCGGGTTGCATAATTTCCTATTAATAGTTACCATAAACCATAGATTCCAATCTCTTTATTCGTTCTTCGATTGGAGGATGGGTACTGAATAATTTAGCCACTCCGCTTGCATTCAAAGGATTAACAATAAATAGATGAGCTGTTGCTGCATTTGCTTGCATTGGAATTTGTTGGCTTTTTATATGTAACTTTCTTAGAGCATTTGCTAAATAAAGTGGATTAGTTGCCATTTTAGCACCTGATTCATCTGCCATATATTCTCTGGAGCGAGAAATTGCCATTTGTATAAGCATAGCTGCGATAGGAGCCACGATAATTGTGACAAGCAATGCGATTGGATTACCTTCACGATCATTACTCCCTCTACCACCAAATATCATCGCCCATTGAGCCATATTGGCAAGCATACTGATTGCTCCTGCTATTGTGGCAGCAATAGTACCGACAAGTATATCACGATTTTTAACATGCGCCAATTCATGAGCGATCACACCCATCAATTCTTCGCGATTCAACAATTTTATAATACCTTCGGTTAGCGCAATTGCAGAATTTCGTGGATTCCGCCCAGTAGCAAAAGCATTTGGTTGACTTGATGGAATAATATAAACCTTAGGTAGTGGCAGATTTGATCTGGTAGTTAACTCTTCAACAATCCTAAATAGCTCAGGACTATCCTGAGGTAGAATTTGCTGTGCACCATACATTTTTAAAATAATCTTATCACTGAACCAGTAGGTCGTAAAGTTCATAATTAATGCGAATATAAAAGCAATTATCATTCCACCATTACCACCAATTAGATTTCCAATAAAGATTAACAGTAGGGTCAAAAATGTCATTAACAAAACGGTTTTTATAGTGTTCATAATTCTCTGCTTATAGTTTTACAAATATTTTCGTTAATAAAATTAACAAAAACCATCAAAATAATCAAAATTACATAATGATGATTTAGTTATATGATATCTCAAATTGAAAAAAGTTTCAAATTATTTTATTTTTAGTCTTTCGATACCATTTATTTACTTTTATCAGGATATGGAGGAATAGGAAGAATTTGTTTTTCCTGTGTTTTTAATTCTTCAAGTATTACCTCTATAGCTTTATCCAATTGTTCGTCAATACCTTCAAATTCTTTTGCTGGATCATTATCAACATAAATATCGGGTTCAACACCTTCACCTTCGATTATCCAGCCTTTACCTTCATCATCATATCTTGAAAATTCAGGTTTCATTAAATAACCGCCATCAAGCAATGGGAGTGTACCTCGAATTCCAACGACTCCACCCCAGGACCTTTTCCCTATCAATTTACCAAGTTTGTATTTTTTAAATCTGTAAGGGAACAAATCTCCATCAGACGCTGAAAACTCATCGAGCAGGCATACCTTCGGTCCCCATATCATTGCTTCAGGATCAGGTGTAGCAATTGTGTTTCTTGCAAATGTAAACATAACAATTTCACGACGTAATCTTTCAATTAACATAGGTGATACATTGCCACCACCGTTACCTCTCACATCAATTATTAAAGCTTTTTTACGCAGTTGTGGATAAAAATATTTTACAAACTCATTCAATCCAGTAACACCCATATCAGGAACATGTATGTAACCTACTTTCCCATTTGTTGCTTTTTCGACCTTCGCTAAATTATTTTGGACCCAGTTGTAATAATACAAACCACTTTCATCGGCAATAGGTATGACGACTACTTCTCTACTGCCTTGTTCTTTCGGTTGTGAATTTATTTTTAACTTGACCTGCTTACCCACAGTATTAACAAGAGATTCATATATATCTACCATATTCTTTGTTGATTTTCCATTAACAGCTAATATATAGTCACCTTCTCTTGCATTTACACCAATTTCGGTTAATGGTGAGCGAATGTTTTTAGTCCAGTTTTCACCTTTTAAAATTTTCTTGATTCTAAAATATTGTGAAGCTGGATCTTTTTCTACCTGAGCACCGAGTAATCCAGTTTGTATTCGTTTGGGTGATGGAACATCACCTCCACCAACATAAGCGTGCCCGGCGTTTAATTCACCAACCATTTCACCAATAATATATGTCAAGTCAGCTCTATGGTTTACATACTCAACAAGAGGTTCATAATTAGCTTTTACAGCTTTCCAATCCACACCGTGCATATTGGGTGCATAGAAGAAATCACGCATCTGCCGCCAGCATTCGTTAAATATTTGTTTCCATTCTGCTTTACGATCAACGAACATTTCCATTGGTGAAGTATTCAGATAATCCTTAATTTCAAGTTTTGAAGATGGGAGCTCAATTATTGCATACCTCTTATCCTTTGATACTAACATTTTCTTTCCATTTGCGGATATTTCAAACCCATCTATGTTACCAAGTTCTGTTTCTTTTAATTTATCAAATTCAAACATCTTCAGATAATTTATGGTATCTTTGCTTGAGCGTTTTATGTAATACAATTTATCACCGACAGAAGCAAGATTTCTATAATCTGCTGGGTCTATTGGTAATGCGGCGATTCTGTTTTTAATTCCATCAAAATCAATTTTTACCTGAATTTCTTTTTTTTCTGGTTGTGTTCCTTTTTGGTCTTTGGATTTTACATCCTTGTTTTGTTTTTCTTCTTGTTTTGGGATCTCTACTTCATCACTTTTAGGTTCAAAAGGTGATTTGATATCCTTATTTAAAGTTATCAGATAAATTCTCGACATATCCAGGTAGATATGATTCCATTCGGTTCTACCATATATTGGATTGAAATCCCTGTCAGACACAAAGAACAAATATTTACCATCTGAACTAAATACTGGTTTAGTTGATGTATACCAGCCATCTGTCACTTCGAATGTTTTACCACTCTCAACAGAAAAGATATATATTTTTGACATTGATTCTACTTCAGGTTTTGAGTAAGTTATCCATTTACTATCTGGCGACCAGTTATAATCGCTAAATTCCCATTCTTCTGCCTGTGCAACATCGGTGACTTTTTTTGTTTGAATGTCAACATATCTCAAGCGTAGTTTTTTATCAGCCCACATAATCTTTCTACTATCAGGTGACCAGATAATTTGATATTTATATGTATCAGAATTAAAAGTCAATTGTTCAGATGATCCATTTTGATCTGCTTGCATTATGTAAATTTCATCTTCCCCGCTTGCATCTGAAATATATGCAATATATTTTCCATCAGGTGACCAGAGGGAATTTCTTTCGTGAACACCAGGTGTTTGAGTTAGATTTCTGATGTTGCCATATTTTTCAGGTACAGTAAAGATATCGCCTCTTGCACCAAAAAGTGCACGCTTGCCATCGGGCGATATTTCGTAGTTAGTTATGTTTTTACTCGCATCTATAAGCTGATTACGCCCGGTTACGAGATCATTCGCAATCTTGATTGATATTTTTTCATACTTTTCATTTGAGATATCAAATTTGTAAATATATCCTCCATTTTCAAAAACGATAGATTCTCTACTATTAGAAGGAAATTTTATATCGTAATCTTTGAAGAATGTAAGTTGCTTTGTCTGTTTAGTATTCAAATCATACACAAATAAATTCATTCTTTTATTTTCGTCACGGTCAGACAAAAAATAAATTTTATTACCTATCCACATTGGTATAATATCCTGAGCAGGATTATTGGTAATGTTCTCAGTTTTCTTTGTCTGGAAGTCGTAAATCCATATATCATCAGCCATACCACCGCGGTAGCGTTTCCAGGTTCGGAACTCCCTGAAAACTCGGTTATATGCTAACTTTTTATCATCCGGTGAAAAAGAGCAAAATCCACCTCTTGGTAACGGAAGTTGTTCAGGTATTCCACCTTCAATCGAAGCCAGATATAACTGTCCTTTGAAATCATTAAACTCTCTCATTCTTGAGCGGAATACTATATGTTTTCCATCATTCTTCCAACCCATAACAATATTGTTTGGTCCCATTCGATCAGCAACATCATCTCTGTTTAAAGTAGCTGAGTAAGTTAAGCGTTTTGGTTCTCCCCCCTCTGAGCTCATCAAGTAAACTTCCCGATTTCCGTCATACTCGCCTGTAAATGCAATGAACTTTCCATCAGGAGAAAATCTGGCAAACATCTCATAACCCTCAAAGGATGTAAGCTTACGTGCAATTCCGCCTTGAGCTGATACCGTATAGAGATCACCAGCATATGTAAAGACTAACTGATTCCCGAAGATTGCTGGGAAGCGTAATAATTTCGCTTCATCTATTTGCGAAAATGCATTACAAAAAATTATTAAAACTGCTGTAAGAATAAAGTATTTTTTCATTTTTTACCTCATTATTTTTTAATATTACCTTTTTCATCGCATAAAATTATGTAACCTAATTTTAAATTTTCAACTTTGGATTTAATCTGTTCTACATCACCAACAATTACAACAACAGCACTTTCTGGATGTATATATTTTCTTGCAACCTTCAAAATATCTTCCCGGGTTACCTTTTTATAATTTTCTATTAAGGTATTAAAAAAGTTATCCGGTAAATTGAATAATTCAATTGCCATAATTTGAGATGCAATTTGTGATGGCGTTTCCATAACTCTTGGTAACCTTTGAACCACAGCAAGTTTGTACATATTAAATTCATTTTCATCGATCAACTCTTCTCTAATACGGTTCAATTCATAGAAGAATTCAATCAATGCGCTATCTGTAACCTCTGTTTTAACACCTGAATAAGCCATAAATGGTCCTGGTGATTTACGCATTGAAAAATTAGCATATGCGCCATAAGTATAACCTTTTGATTCACGCAAATTTAAAAACAATCTACCATTCGATGCGCCAATAATCTGATTTAAAATATTAACAGCATAAAAATCTGGATTATTTCTTTCAATACCGATATTTCCAATTCTAATCTGTGATTGTGGGGCGCCATCTTTGTTAATTAAAAATATCTCTATATTATTTTCTCTGTTCTTGACCAGAAGTTTATGTTGAATGAAATCTTTTCTTTGCCATTTATTAAAGTATTTATAAACTAATTCGTAAGCTTCATTAAGTGTGACATCACCTACGAAAATAATGGAAGCATTGTTTGGGACATAATATTCTGAGTAAAATCTTTTTAAATCTTCGACAGTTATTTTACTTACAGTTTCTTCAGTACCTTCTGTTGATTTTCCATATGGATGATCATAACCATATAATTTATCATAAAATATTTCTGTTGCAATTATGTCCGGGCGAGTTTTTTTTGCAGATAGGTCTGTCAACAACTCATTTTTTAACCTTATGAATTCCGACTCTGGGAAAGTAGGATTTAAGAAAACATCTGCTAATATATTCATGGATTTATATAAATGTTCTTTTAACGTAAGCATACTTCCAATGGTTGCATCATAATTAGCATAAGTGGTAAGTTCGGTACCTAAAAAATCCAATTCTTCGGCAATCTGTAGTGCAGATTTTGATTTTGTACCTTCATCAAGCATATCGGCAGTCAGGTTTGCAATACCAAATTTTTCAATTTCATCTGCATCGGCTCCGGATCTAATTAACATTGTTACCTGAACAATTGGTAATTCATGATGTTCGACTACTAAAATTCTTAAGCCATTCTTCAGCTCTGCTCTTTTAATTTCAGGAATAGTCATTGAAAAATCTTGTTTAGGTCTTGGTTCAATTGAACGATCAATTTGTCCATATATTGATTGGATAAAGATTATCATTATAATGAAAATTACTCTGAGCATATTATTCTCCTGCTTTTAAATCTTTTCTTCCAACTGGTACAACACTTAAGATTACAGCATTGGATTCTAATAGGTACTTTTTTGCGATAATTTTTATATCATTTTTAGTAATATTTTGATATCTTTCGAGGTCATAGTTAAATTTTCCAGGATCACCTAAAAACACATTATAATAATTGAGTTGATCGGTTTTAGAGCCGAATCCGCCAACTTGCTGTAATCTATAAAGAAAATTCGCCTTGATAATATTTTTGCACCTCTGTAATTCCTTATCATCAACACCTTTTGAAATTAAAATATTAAGTTGTTCACGAACCTCAGCTTCAAGTTCTTTAAGAGATTGATCAGGTTTTCCAGTAACCACGATCCCGAATAGTCCGCTCAATTCCATACCCTGCTGAAATGCAAACACTTCCTGAGCAATTTGCTTCTCATACACCAAACTCTTATACAATCTAGAATTTTTACCATTTGCTAAAATTTCTCCCAATAAACTCAATGCGGCATCGTCTTTTGAAAAATCTGGGACAGAAAGCCAGAACATATACAATCTTGGAAGTTCGACTTTATCTTCAAGTATTAATCTTTTGGTATTATTTAACTTAAGATCGACAGGTTGCGACTTAGGAACAGGTGGTCCTGTTGGAATATCTGAAAAATATTTATCAACAAGATTTTTAGTTTCTTCAATATCTATATCACCACCTATGCATAAGCTGGCATTATTAGGTCCGTAGAAATTTTTAAAAAATTCTTTAACATCATCAAGCGAAGCCGAGTCTAGATCTTCTTGGGAACCGATAGTGAGCCAGTGATATGGAAAATCAGGTGGATAAATTGCTTCCAGAATCATTTTATATGCCATACCGTATGGTTGGTTTTCATAACTCTGTCTTCTTTCATTTTTTACTACAGCTCTCTGAATATCAAGGCGCTCCTGAGTAATAGCTCCCAGCAGATAACCCATTCTATCAGATTCCAGCCAAAGTACCGGTTCAAGATAATTTTTAGGCACTATAGTCCAATAGTTTGTTCTGTCATTACTCGTTGAACCATTATTTAATCCGCCCGAGCCGTCTACAATTTCATCATATCTGCCGTCTGGAACATTTTCTGAACCTTCGTACATCAAATGTTCGAATAAATGTGCAAAACCAGTTTTACCGGGCTTCTCTCGAGCAGAACCAACATGGTACCAGATATTAGTTGACACTAATGGAACTGAGGTATCACGGTGTAATATAACCTGCAAACCATTAGGTAATACATATTTCTCAAAATCAATTTTAATTTGTGGGAAAGCATAAAGAGAGGCAAACAATAATAGGATAAATATTCTTTTCATAATAAATTCTTTTTGATTAACATAAATTTTAATAAAAGATATGAAATAAATCAGCACTATCCAAAAAAAATGCCGTAGATCAGAGAACTAATCTACGGCATTAAGATTATAAATATAAAATGAGCTTATTTCAGTACAACAGCTTTCTTTATGTCACCGAATAATTGTTTTCCACTTAGTGGGTCATATGCATTTATCCGATAGAAATAAACACCACTTGAAAGATTGGCTGAGTTGAACTCAATTTCATAAGTTCCTGCTTTTTGTTGAGTATTTAACAGAGTACCAACTTCCTGTCCTAATAAATTAAAGACAGTAATTTTCACGATACTATTGAATGGAAGCTGATACTTGATGTAAGATTTTGGGTTAAACGGATTTGGATAATTCTGGAAGAGTTTGAATTCCGTTGGGATGTTATCAGAAATTTCTTTAACACCTGTTGAGCCAATTGCACCTACGAAAAATTCATCAAATTTAACTGGAGTGGCATTGTAAGGATAATTATTTTCAGTAAACGCATAATAATATGCAAAAGGTAAGTGGCTACCCCAAGAACCTTCATACTTTATATCACCATCAATTTTTAAACGTAATATCTTTGGATTATCAAAGAACTGGAATAAAATATGACCACCAGCAGGATTGTTGGTATTCCATAATGTTTGCATATTATTATCTACTTTGATATCTAACCTCCAGCCATTTGCTGTCCAGTTTAACATAATCCAATTGCTAATATAATCAGGATTGTCATACCTTTGTTGGTTTGTAAACATAATATGAGCAGTGTTATTTGCACCTAAGTCTTGGGTTTCGATATAAATTCTAAATTCTCTGTTTTTGAGACTAAATGGCTTTTTAGACATTACACCCACACCCGATAAACCAAAATTGCTTTTGCATTTTGCTTCTAATTTATCATTAATATTTAAAACATAAGTTTCGCTTTGAGGTCCCCACGGATTACCAAATGAAAAAATATTCCACTTCATTGGATCTGGATTAACAAAATTCCCGATAAAAGGATCAACAGCCGAAGTTTCAGCAGGTATGATCCTGAAATCTGCTACTGAACCAGGTGGTAAATTCCAGTAAGAAGTGTCTACATAAACATCTTCTGGGAATGGAAATTGCCAATGTTCTGTTTGAACCCATACACTGTAAAGTGGTTGTAATGTACTATTGGAATGTACCTGCAATGTGTAATTTCCACTTCCATCTGTTAACGTTTCTGTATAACTAGCCAATTGTCCCGACCAGGCGGCAACAACATATGGGGGAATTGGGGGCATATGTATATTATCAATTACGCGACCCGTGATAGTTGCGTTAGCCGTGTAACAGGTGAAATTTGAAATTTCATTATCAACAATAGAATCATTTTCTCCAATTGTAAAATTGTGTTCTTGAGGTACCATATAATTCGGAATTAATGTTCTTGAATCCAAACCAATTCTTCCATTTCCAGAGGGTACTAATAGGAAATATTCTCCGTTAGAATTGGTTAGAGTTTCATTTTCCCAATTATCAACTCTTGCATAAACAGATACGTTTGGAATCGGATTATTAAGCTCATCCTTTACATATCCTCTGATGTATGAATTAAAAGTTTCAAGATAAAAATCATGAGAAATATTGCCGTCAATATATATCAAAGTATCAAATGGTTGATACTGACCGAGCATATGTTCAACTCTAATATAATACCAACCTGTATCCAATGGGATATCGAAATTTCCGTTTACATCAGTTAAATCCCCTACTCCCTCATCAGGACCTGTAAAGGCAAAAACATTAACACCCTTAATAGGTTGTAGAGTATTTATATCGTAAACTGTGCCATTGAAGCTAAACATTGCAGGTGGATTAACAAATTCCACAATTCCCGTTACTAAAGTCATACCTTCGTTAGCTTGTGCTATAACTTTCATTGAAGGCAAAAAGCCAGTTTCTAAATTTGAAATAATCACACCCGATGTAGGATCTAAATCTACACCAGGAGCGTTATCAGTGAAGGATTCCTGACCAATTGGAAAATCATCTGAATCAATAATATCATTAGAATTTGCATCAATCCAGAAAATTACCTGAACTGTTCCACCAGGAGTCACGTCCATTTTAATAAATAAAGAATCTTTTGTAGATAATACTGCAGGTGATGTAAATGGACCGTTGATTGAATTCGAAGCATAAAAATAAGTAATCAATCCGCTAGTTGATTTTGACAGAGTAGTGTTATAAGTGCCTGTGAGAGATGGAAATGCTTTTTTGTGTTGAATTACGTTGCTAAATCCAAGACCAACACTTGCAACCAATAAAATGGTTACGAAATAATAAAACTTTTTCATACAATCTCCTATATTTATTTTACTTGCGTAAATATAATAACTTATAGTATAAATGTCAAGTTTTTTCTTAAATTACATTAAATTTTGTGATGTGTGATAACAAAAAAAGCTACCCAAAAAAAATCGGGTAGCTTTAAAATTTTGCGAAAAAGGGAAATATTTTAAGTATTTCTACTAATAACCTCTATTAAGTTTCCATTAAAATCATAAATTTGTACCTCTAATGGCATTTTACCGGGGAGATAATGAGTAGCACAACCAAAACAAGGATCATAGGCTCTAAAAGCCATCTCAACCATATTTAGCAATCCCTCTGTGACCTGAACACCCCTTTTAATTAACCCTTTTGCTGCTTTGTTTATAGACATCGAAATTGGTGCATAATTATTTGTGGTGCCAACTATCAGGTTAACTTTTTTCAAGATACCTTTTTCATCAGTTATATAATGATGAGTCAAAGTTCCTCTTGGAGCTTCCACGATACCAACGCCTTCGGTAGGAATTTCTGTAGGAATATTTCTGATATGTGTACTTGTAATTTCTGGATCTCTAATTAAATCGAGAGCCATTTCAGCTGCACTAAGTAATTCTATTATCCTTGCCCAATGTGTTGCTAATGTTGCATGAACAGGTTTGCCTCCTAAAGTTGAATACATCCTCTCATATTCAGCCTGGGCAAGTGGAGTTGGCATTCCATCTGCTGCATTGAGTCGTGAAAGTGGTGTTGCACGATATACCCCACTATCTTTTCCATCCACAAAACCTTTCCAGCCAACTTTTTTGAGAAAAGGAAATTTTAAATATGTCCAGGGTTCTACATGTTCAGCAATATGCTCAAGATATTCAGAAGGTGCATACTTAGCAAACTCTTTCCCATCAGGATCAACGACTCTTACTTTTCCATCATAGAAATTGACTTTATTTTTTTCATCAACCAATCCAATGTAATAAGTTCGATGAGTAAATGTATCGGAAAGTATAAGATCAACATAAGCTTTGTTAGCTAAAACTATGTCATTAAAAATTTTTATTGTGAATTTACCAAACTCAACGAACCATTCACAATGCTTCTCGATTTCTTTTGCTTCTTCAACTGAAAGACCTTTACTAACACCTCCAGGTAAGGATGTAACCTGATGAGTTTGCTTGCCACCCAAAGTTTTGATCACTTCCTGTGTTCTTTTCCTCATCTCGATTACTTTTCCACCAATTTCAAGTCCAACTTTTTTTACGACCCCAAGAATATTTCTTTCAGCTGGAGGGGCATCAGGACCTACAACAAAGTCGGGCCCACCAAGTGCATAGAAATGTGTCGTATGGTCACCTGCGAAGAACACATTATAGAGCAATGCTCGCAATTTCTTCGCAGCTGATGGGATTTCAACTTTAAAAACAGCATCGCAAGCTTTTGCTGATGCCATATGGTGTGCTTCTGGACATACACCGCATATTCGAGTTGTAATGCGAGGCATTTCTTCTACTGGTCTGCCAATACAGAAAGTCTCAAATCCGCGGAGTTCTGGAATTTGAAAATATGTATTTGCAACTTCTCCATTTTCATCTAAAAATATATTTATCTTTCCATGACCTTCAAGTCGTGTGATTGGATCTATCTTAATATGTTTCATTGTACAACCCTCCTTTTAAGTATTGAGTATGGTAACGAAAATCTATAAAATGTACCCACAGCATCAGTAATTGTGCCAAGGATCTGTTCAATTTCTTCAGGTGAATGTGCATCAATAACGGAACTAAGAGCACTGATCATTTTCGCTCCCTGATCCAGACAGTTTGGTGGTGCTCCGTAACAACCACGGCACGGAACATTGGCTTTTACACATAATGCTCCGCAACCGCTTCTGGTTGCTGGTCCCATACAAATAATGCCCTGATCTAACAAACATTCGTCAGGATTTGGAATGATTTCATATGGACGATGAAACTCCTTAATTTTCTTCTCTTTTCTTTCACGCGGACACTCGTCGCAACAAGTTTTATCACCAGCACCTAACACTGAGCCAGCAGGTGGCAATGGTTTACCGCTTAAAATATATTCAATAACATTCCAGATTTGTTCAGGTTGTGGCGGACAACCTGGAATATAATAATCTACGTCAACTACATCCTTCAAGGGTTTTACATATTCATACAATTCGGGAATTTCAATTTCACCTTCATTTACTTTATAATGTGTTTGAGGTAACCCATTGTTATTACTAATAGTTGAAGGTGATTCTTTATAAACAAAGTTTAACATTTCTTCTTTTGTACTCAGGTTTGCTAAACCAGGTATTCCACCTTCATATGCGCAGGAGCCAAATGCCACTAATACTTTTGATTTTTGTCTAAGCAAATGTGCAATTTCTTCGTTTTCAGAATTTCTTATCGCCCCATTAAAGAGGCAAATATCTATACTTTTATCTTCCATTTTTCTGACATCATCATATTTAAAATCCATTGCTACGGGCCAGAATACTATATCAAAAGCGTTTGCTACATCTAATATTTTTTCCTGAATATCGAGGACTGCGATTTCGCATCCACCACAGCTTGCTGCCCAGTATAATGCTAATTTTGGTTTATCCATATCTTTCTCCTTATATTTGTTCAAGTTTTACTTTACATGAAGGGTGTTTTATAGGGCCAAGTTTTCGAATTTCCTCAGTAAACTCATTCACAACTGTAGCATATCGATCTCCTTCTGATGCACTCACCCATTCCAATCTTAAACGTTCTGGTTCAATACCGAAATCTTTTATAAGCTTTTTAAGGAATGGTATTCGCCGCATTGTTTTGTAGTTTCCCTCTTGATAATGACAATCGCCTGGGTGGCATCCCATGACAACTACCCCATCTGCTCCTAATTGAAATGCTTTTAATATAAATGTAGGATCAACTCTGCCACTACACATCGTACGAATAACTCTTACATTGGGTGCAGATTTAATCCTTGATACACCCGCAAGATCTGCTCCTGAATATGAACACCAGTTACATAAAAAGCCAATTATTTTTGGTTCAAAAGCCATTGTAATTACCTTTCTTTATGTTATTAATAATTTTTCATATTTGCCAAATCCTCTGTGTAAACCTAATGATTCAGCATAATCTAAAACATATTGATATTCTGATTCGGTTATTCTTCTGTTTAGTTCTGGAAAGAATTTTGCTTTAAAACACGGCCTATACTGATCCATTATATTCACATAAGTATCGATACAAACTTCATTTGCTATAAACTCCAATACTTTTTCTGAACCTGATATATTGTTTGGTAGAACAAGATGACGCACCAATAGACCTCTTTCGGCGATACCAAAATTGTTAATTTTTAAATCTCCAACCTGACGATGCATTTCAATCACAGCTTTTCGAGCAACATCCCAATAATCCTTAACTCCAGAATATTTCTTCGAATTACGATTATCTGAATATTTTATATCTGGCATATAGATATCAATAATTCCGTCCAGGTATTTTAGGGTTTCGACTGATTCATAACCACCACAATTGTAAACAATCGGTATGTTTAACCCTTTTTCAGCTGCAATATTTAATGATTCTACAATCATTGGAACATAATGGGTTGGTGTCACCAGATTAATATTATGACAACCTAATTGCTGGAGTGATAACATAGCTTCAGCTAATTGTTGTACGCTTACCGGTTCTCCATTTTTTAAATGACTTATATCATAGTTTTGACAATATAGGCACCAGAGATTGCAATTTGTAAAAAAAACGGTTCCTGAACCATTCCAGCCAACTAAAACAGTTTCTTCACCAAAATGCGTCATCAAACTTGAAACATATATTTGTTCAGTCGAACGGCACACACCATATCTCTTTTCGAATCTTTTCGCTTTACAGTTTCTTGGACACAATTTACATTCTTTCATTAATTCGTATAATTTATCAACTCTCAGAGATAACTCATTAGAATTTTTCAATTTTATATAAGATGGTATCATATAAATTAAACCAACATACGAATCTTATTTAGTAGCTTTTCAAGAATTTCCAATCTTACTTTCAATTTTTCCTTAAAATCAAAATCATCTGTATGGTGAATTTCTTCTTTTACTTCATCTATTTCACTGATTATAACTTCTTCAAGTAATTGCTTTTCATTTTCATTTATTGTTAATTGCATAGGAATTTTTTTAAAAATTTAAATCAATAAACCTTCTAATTCAGATAGAATTTGTGCGTCTGTGAAACCCTGACCTGTCATTGCTGACGATGGACAGGCAGCAACACAGGTACCGCATCCCTTACAGAGGGCTTCGTTTACATGTGATATTTTCTTATCTTCGAGAAACTCAATGGCGCCATAAGGACATAAATTATTACATATTCTACATCCAGAGCAATACTCATCCATAACCATTGCGCGTACCGGATCAATTTCTACTTCACCTCTGGAAATTAATGTCAATATTCTCGCTGCTGCAGAGCTTGCCTGTGCAACGGTATCAGGAATATCCTTTGGACCCTGTGCACAACCTGCGATATAGACACCATCAGTTGTAGTTGCAGTAGGATCAAGTTTTGGATGTCTTTCGAGGAAAAATCCATCTGGACTTTTACTGATGGAGAACAATCTGCGAATTATATCACTGTCGCGCTTAGGTTCAATTGCATTACAAAGGATTACCATATCAACAGGAATTTCTCTAAACTTGCCAATCAATGTATCCTCGCATCTAATTAAAAGGTTACCTTGCTGACCATTTACAGGAGGAGCTTCGACCACCTCTGCTGCTTTACCACGAATCATATTTATACCTTCATCCAACAACCTCGAATAAAATTCTTCATATCCTTTTCCAAAAGCTCTCATATCAATATAGAATTGATATATTGCCGCATTTGTTCGATCATGCACAAGGTGAGCAAATTTTAACGCATACATACAACAAACCCGCGAACAATATGGATGATAATTTGTATCTCGGGAGCCGATGCAATGGATAATACCCACCGCACGAGGTTCTTTACCATCTTTCGTTAAAACTTTACCGCCTGTTGGACCGGTGGAATTTAACATCATTTCAAATTCAAGTGAACTATATACATTGTCATATCTTCCATATCCATATTGAGCCATTTGTGAAGCATCAAACAAGTCGTAACCAGTGGCTACAAGAATTTGACCAACATCTATCTCAACAACTTCGTCTTTCATTTCATAATTTATTGCTTTAGGTTCACAAACTTTAGCACAGGTTTCACAACCGCCTGTTTTAAAGTGAATACATGATTCTGGATCAATAACGGGAACACGAGGTACTGCCTGCATTGATGGAACATATATTGCAGTTTTTGGGCCTAATGTAAATTCAGGTTTCTTTCCCTTATAATCTTCAACTATCATTTTAACATGTCCAGTAGGACAAACATGAGCACAAGCACCACAGACAATACATTTATCTGTTATTTCATCGAAAGGTAAAACTACTTCTCTTTTAATACCTCTATAAGCAAAACCGAGGATACTCGCACCAACCAGATCCCGACATACATTTACACAAAGTCCACATAGTATACAAGCATCTGGAGCTTCATCCTTTTCCAATGACTCAAATCGCGGTTTTTCGATTCCGAGTTTTTCAGCCATTTCGCGTACAACTTTAACATTAGGCCATCTGGAGACCATTAACTCCATTATAACTTTTCTTATCCATTTAATTTTTTCAGAATTTGTGCGTACGGAAATTCCTTCTCTAACAGGATAATTGCAGGATGTAACAACTCTACTGCGTTTACCCCTAATAACTTCTACACTACAGAGACGGCATACTCCATATGGTTCGATAAGATCATTATAACACATTGTTGGTATCCATATTCCCGCTTTTTCGGCAGCTTTAAGTATCGGGGTATCTTCTGGAACCTGAACTTCGATATCGTCAATTTTTATAGTAACCATTTTTCTCTCCTTTATTATTCGATGTAAATTGCATTAAAATTACATACATCATAGCAAGCACCACATTTACCACACTTTGCCGGATCTATGTAATGAACTTTTTTCCTTTCTCCAATGATTGCTCCATCAGGACAATATTTTTTACATACATCACAACCATGTCCAATTTCAAGACATATTTTTTCATTAATTTTATATGTATTTAACTGGCGACAGATATGAGCTGGGCATTTTTTATCTTTTACATGTGCTTCATATTCATCTCTAAAATATTTTAAGGTGGTGAGAACTGGATTGGGTGCCGAACCACCAAGTGCACATAAAGAGGATTCTACAATAGCATTTGATAATTCTTCTAATAATACCAAATCTTCTTCAGTCCCCTGTCCAGCAGTGATTTTTTCTAAAATATCAAGCATCCTCTTTGTACCTTCTCGACATGGAATACATTTACCGCAGGATTCTGCTTGGGTGAAAGCCAGGAAGTACTTTGCCATATCAACCATGCAATTATCTTCATCAGTTACAACCATTCCACCGGAACCCATCATTGAGCCAACCTTTGTCAATTCTTCATAATCAACAGGTAAATCTATTAAACTTTCAGGGATAAAACCACCAGATGGACCACCAGTTTGTACAGCTTTGAACTTTTTACCATCTCTAATCCCACCGCCTATTCTAAAGATTATATCACGTAGTGTAATTCCCATAGGGACTTCAACGAGGCCAGTGTTGTTTACTTTTCCAGCCAGAGAGAAAACCTTAGTTCCTTTGCTACCACCCCAGGGATCTTCCGAAACATCTCCTGTTCCGATGCTTGCAAACCATTTCCCACCTCGTAAAATTATTTGTGGCACATTTGCCCAGGTTTCAACATTATTCAAACAAGTCGGTTTATCCCATAAACCTTTCTCAACCGTGTGAATATATTTTGCTCTTGGTTCACCTGGTTTACCTTCGATCGAAGCCATTAATGCAGTAGATTCTCCACAGACAAATGCACCTGCACCACGTCGAATTTCTATATCAAAGTCAAAACCTTTATCAAAAATGTTCTGACCCAATAATCCATATTCTCTTGCTTGATTGATGGCTATCTGAAACCGTTTTATCGCAAGCGGGTACTCCATTCTAACATAAATATAACCCTGTTTAACATTTTCTATAGCATATGCACCGATAATCATACCTTCTATTACAGAGTGTGGATCTCCTTCAATTATTGATCTATCCATAAATGCTCCTGGATCACCTTCATCGGCATTACAAATTACATATTTTTCATCTCCGTGTGCTTTCTTACAGGATTCCCATTTTACACCTGTTGGAAATCCTCCACCTCCTCTACCCCTCAAGCCGGATATTTTAATCTCATTTAACACCTCATCAGGCGTCATCGAAGTTAAAACTTTTGCAAGCGCCTTATAACCACCTCGAGCGATATAATCATCAATATTCTCTGGATCGATTAAACCCCTATTCCTTAAAGCAATAAGTGTTTGCTCAGCGAAGAATGGAATATCGGATAACTTTGGAATAGGTGTTTTTTCTTCTGGTGGTGTGTATAAAAGTTTCTTTACCGGTCTTCCTTTTATTAGGTGTTCCTCAACTATTTGTTTTACATCTGTAACTTTTAGTAGCTGATAAAAAATTCCATCTGGTTGTACTACCAATATTGGACCAGCTCCACAAAAACCATTACAACCCGTTTGAACCACCTGCGCTTCATTTTCCAAATTATGATTTTTAATTTCTCTTTCCAGTGCTTCCTTGATTTCCAAAGAATGATTTGATACACAGGCAGTACCAGCACACACCATAAGTTGTAATCTGTAATTCTTCATTTTGAATTCTCCTATAATTTATTGAATTCTTTCACTTCCAATCGAAAGAGCATATTCAGGTACAATTTTTCCGTGTAATACATGCTCATCAAAAATTTTTTTAACCTTTTCCTCATTTAATTCTATATATTTAACAGGTGCTTGATTTTCATATTCTATAGTAACCATTGGTTCTTTACTACATAAACCCGCACATCCTGATGTAACAACAATAATATCTTTTGCATTGTGGATTTCAATTTCGTTTAAAAAAGCAGTCATCACATTTCTTGCACCTGCGGCAATACCGCAAGTTCCCATATGAACGGTTATTTTAACTTTTCCAGCACCTTCTCTTAAACTAATTCTTTTACGTACACTTTCTGAAATTTTATCTAAGTCTTCAATTTTTAATTTTCCCATCTTATCATCTCCTTACTTTGAATCATATTTTTTAATTAATTTTTGGACACCTGAAACCTGCACTGGTCCATATAGGTCTTCGTTTATCACAACAACAGGAGCTAAACCGCAAGTACCGACACATCCGGTAATTTCAAGACTGTATTTCATATCTTTAGTGGTGTCACCACATTTAATTTCAAGTTCTCTCTCAAGTGCACTAACTATTCTTGGCGCACCTAAAGCATGGCAAGGCGTACCCATACAAACACAAATTTTGTATTTTCCTTTTGGCTTTAAACTGAAGGCATTATAAAAAGTTGCAATATTATATATTTTACTAATCGGAACACTTGCAAACTTTGATACCTCATATAAAACATCTTTTGGTAAATAATTTAATTCAGTTTGAATATCGTGCATCATTTCAATAATGTTTTCAGGTTTGTTGCCCCATCGAGCAGCAATTTTTTTTGCGACTTCTGTTGCGTTATATTCCATATAAATCTCCTTTTATGGTTGCTAAAAATTTCTTATAATTTTCTAATTTGTTCTTAACTTCCTTCAAAAAATTTAATGAATCATTTCTTGCTTCCTTAAACTCATCCGTGTCAAAAACAAATTCATTTCCATTGCAAATATGATTCAATTTAAAGCGGACATCCTGATTACTGATTGCTAAAACTAACATTGTCTCACTTATGTCACCAATCGGTATCATATCTGGATTACTTAATTTAAAGTTTGCAACTACTTTTGTGCCTGTATTAACTTTAGAAAAAACATTAATCTGACCCTCAGCTTTTTCTACCGAATCTTTTAAAAGCGATAGTCCTAAACCTGTTTTCTTGTTTTGACCTGTGTAAAAAGGGTCAAATATTTTATTTACTTCATCTTGCGTCATTCCTTTACCATCATCTTCTATTTCTAAATTTAACAAATCATTTTTTTTATCTATAATAATCTTAATTTTAACATTTCTTGCACCAGCTCTTATAGAATTTTCAACTATATCCAATATATGTAAAGATAAATCTTCCAAATCACATAACCCGACCAATATTTACTTTTCTTCCAGCTTCACCTTGAAGAGCTTTTTTAATTTCTTCAAAAGTGGGTTGTTCTATAAGAAACTCATTAAAAACATTTCCTAAATCTTCAATAAAATGTGCATCGGAATTCTTGAGAAATGGAAATCTGCTATATTTACTCATAATAAGCTTTGTTTCAGTTTGATCCAGATTTTTAGAAATTTCCAGAGCATCAAGCTGAAGATTTTCAGGGATAAAACCTAACTGACTAATTATACTGTAATGTTGCTTATCAATATGACTTGCTATGGCAAGCCCGTTAAATTTGTGTATATAATCAACTACTTGCTCAATACTCAAATTAACTGAACCGATAAGCAATTTTTCCTCAAAACCTTCAACTTCATCGAATTCATTGGCTATTACCTGCATACCGAATAAATCTGGATCATTGAGTCCTTCAAGATTTTCGTAAACGAGCTTTTCCATTTCATTTGCAAATTCGATGTTTTCAAAGAGCGCAAGTATATGAACTTCTTCAATTGTTGATATTTCCATTCCTGGTATTACACACACATTTTTATTATGAGCTGCTCTAATAACAGCTGGAATATTTTTAGCAGAATTATGATCACATATAGCTATAATTTCGATGTTATTTTTAAGAACCTGCTCTATGATATTCTTGGGTGACATTTTTAAATCACCGCAAGGCGATAAGCATGTATGAATATGCAAATCTGCCTTATAAATTTTTGACATTAATTATCTTTGCCGATACCTAATTCATATAACTTCCCGCATAATTTAAATGCGGGCAAATCGCTGCACATAATTACTACACCCTGCTCTTCTGCCTTCTTTATAGTATCATCTGCAGGGTTTCTACCATTGACAATGATAATTGCCGATAACTCTTTAAGTACAGCCACAGCTACGATATTGATATGAGTTTGCATTGTAATCCATAAATTGCCACTTTGAGCATTGGCAATTACATCGCTCAATAAATCGCTTGCATAACCACCAGTGATTGTCCTGTTTAAAAACTTCTCGCTTGTTATGATTTTCAAATTTAGTATTCTAATAATTTCTTCTAATTTCATTTATATATTAATGTTCCTATAAATTTTATTTGAATGTTTTTTTACGATATCTATTAGTTCTACTGATAGGTTCTCAAATTTTTTCATAGCCACGAAAATACAATCCTCAATCTCAGCATTATTTGTAATTATATCTTCAGCAAATGTATTACAATCTGGTGAACCGCAAGCCCCACAATCAATTTTTGGTAATTTTTCATAAATTGTGACTTTCTCTTGCATTTTTTTCAAAGCTTGAGAGATATCACTATCAATAGGAGCAATAGGTGTAGCATCAATTTTGCCGGGTAAAGAAAAGAAATTTTTTTGTATCAGGTTTTTTACATAATCTCTATCCTGACAGGGAGTATTTCCATATTTTTCTAACAATTTTATAACACGATTTCTGGACATATAAGGATTTTCTACATTTAAGGATCCACCAACACATGCAGTACTGCAGGAATGACATTCGATATATTTGATATTTTTAAGTTTACCATTTTCTAAATCTTCAAAAATTCTAATTACCTCCATTATTCCCGCAATAGCAATTGTGTCGTGTGCTCTCAAAGTGGATACCTGTCCACCCAATATTGGCCAGCCCAAACCAATACCTTTAACCTCTTTAGCTCCAACAGTATCCTGTTGGTTAAGTGCTTGTAATAAATTTGGATAAATTTGTGCTATTGAAATAGCTCCGTCAACGAAAGAGTATTTTTTTCTTGGTGGATTTTTTATAGCAATCATTTTAGCTGGACATGGTGTAATATATATTACTCCGATTTCCTTGGCATTTAAGCCTGTTTCTTTCATTTTTAGATTTTTAGCTTCACGAGCTGCAATCTCCATCGGGGAATCTATCGGTATCAGATTTTCCAATAAATTAGGATACCTGATTTGAATTAACCTAACAATCACAGGGCAGAATGGAGAAATATATGTTTGATTTAAGGTACTATTATCAAGAAACTCTTGAATTGCAATGCTAACAGCTTCTGATGCACAGGCAACGTCATATGCATCATCAAATCCGATTTTCTTAAAAGCGTTTAATATTGCACCTGGCGTAAATTCGCCTCTGAATTGAGAATACAAAACAGGTGAAGGTAATGCAATCGTATATTTAAATCTTGTAAAATCACTGAAAGAACTGGTCTGTGGAACTACTGCATTATTTGGACATACTCTTACACACATTCCACAATCGATGCATCTATCATTCAAAAGCGTGGCTTTGCGATTCCTGACCCTTATTGCCTGTGTGGGACAGATACGCATACAAGCCATTCGACCCTGGCATTTTTCTCTGTCAATCTTTATTGATCTAAAATCGTTCTGCATTTTTAATTGATAAAAATTGTAATTTCAAGTTTGGTACCAATTCCTAAAGTAGATTCAATTTTAAATTCATCAGAATTCTTTTTAATATTTGGCAGACCCATTCCAGCTCCAAAGCCCATTTCTCTCATTTCTTGCGTCGCAGTGGAGTATCCTTCTGTCATTGCAAGCTCAATGTCCGCAATTCCTGGACCTTGATCTGAAACTGTAATTTTAATTTTTTCTGTGTCAATATCCATTCTCATTGTTCCTATCTTAGCATACATAACGATGTTCATTTCAGCTTCATAACAGGCAATAGCAACTTTTCTGATGATTTCTGGTCTTATTCCTAATTGTTTTAGTAAAGTTTTAATGTCTGTTGAAACTTTACCCGCATTTTGAAAATCGTTACCTCTAATTTCATATGTTTGTGAAAAAACTTCATTCATTAAGAAGAACTATTAAATGATTTCTTTGATGAATTTGGTGGTATATATTCCATAGTTGACTCTAAACCGGCTTTATAAAGTAATCCACATGCCTCATACATTGAATAATTTGTAGATAACAAAGGTATAGATTTGCTTTCAGCTAATTCAGTAACATCTTCCTGGGGTTTTTTACCTCTTACGAAAACTATTGCTTTTATCTCTGATATATATGCCGTGTGAATTGTTTGAGGATTTACAAGTCCTGTTAGCAACACAGCGCCAGGTTGTGAAAAAGCAAGTACATCGCTCATTAAATCAGAAGCGCAACCATATTGAATTTCACAATCTAGATTTTCTCTACACGAAAATATTTCACATGACAATATTTTTGCAATTTCAGAAAGTAACATTTCTATTCTTTGGGTTTAGTAGATATTTCATTTACTAACTTATCTCCAAAATAAATTGCGCGGCCTGAAGGTATTCGAGTTGCTGGACAGTTACTCCAGCATTGGCCACATCCTGTGCATTTTTCAGTATCTACATATCGAGCTTTTTTACGCACTTTGATTTTAAAGTTACCAATATATCCCGAAACACTTTCTACTTCAGAATATGTTAAAAGCGTGATATCTTTACGGTGGCCTACTGATACCATTTTTGGAGTCAATATACATGCGGCGCAGTCGAGTGTTGGAAATGTTTTATCAAATTGCCCCATTTTACCGCCAATAGACGGTTCTCTTTCTACCAGATATACATGATATCCAGCATTCGCAATCTCAAGAGCTGCTTGAATTCCAGCAATTCCACCACCGACTATTAATGTATTTTTATTTAGAGGTTGTTTTGTAATTTGAAGTTCTTTATGGAGTGCAACACGTTTCACTGCTGCATTAACAAGAGCTTTTGCTTTTTCAGTTGCCGCATCCCGATCATCGTGCACCCAGGAACAATGTTCTCTAATATTTGCTATTTGTACAAGATAACGATTCAATCCAGCTGATTCTGCAGCAACTCTAAATGTTAACTCATGCATCAATGGTGAACATGCAGCTACAACAACCCTATTAATGCCAAGATTTTTAATATCTTGCTTTATTAAATCCTGTCCGGGATCAGAGCACATAAATTTATAATCCCGTGCAATTGCAACATTAGGTTGTTTAGCTATGAAATCTCTTACAGCAGCTACATTAACAGTTGCAGCTATGTTTACTCCGCAATGGCAAATATAGACGCCAATTTTAACTTGACCGTTACCTTCTGTTGTTTCTTTATACATATTGAACCTCCATTATAGATTTCAATTTAGGAGTAACCGGGATAAAAGCAGAATCTAATCCTAATTTTGATTCTGATAATCCCAATACAATTCCAAGCAGTTGTGTAAAATATAATATCGGAATTTTAAAATTAGTATTATAAATTTCATTAATTTTATCCTGATAACCTTCAAGATTCATATGGCACAGTGGACAGGTTGTCACAATTACATCTGCCTGATGTTTTTCAGCACATTCCAACAATTCCTTGTTAAGTTTAAGTGCTGTCTCTTCAAATGTAGTCATTAACATTCCACCGCAGCATCTTACTTTCATTGGATAATAAACGATATCTGCACCACATTTACTGAATAATTTATCCATCAATATTGGATTTTCTCTATCGTCAAACCCTTTCTCAGGTCTAACTATCTGGCAACCATAATAAGGTGCCACTTTGAGTCCATTCAGACTTCTTTTTGCTTTATGGATTATTGATTCAATTCCGATATCGTTAACTAAAATATCCAGGGGGTGACGAACTCGAGTTTTTCCACTATAACTTAACCCACTTTCAGCTAAAGCCTCATTAACATTTTTATGCATTTCCGGGATTTGACTTAAAATTCTATTGGTTTTTGCAAGAATTGTAAAGCAAGAACTGCACGGTGCAATTATATCAAGTCCCATCTTCTCTGCGAGGGCAAGGTTTCGTGCAGAAACAGCCAGAGAAACAGTTTCTTTAACCGACATATAAATAGTGGCTCCACAACAATTCCAGTCCTCAATTTCAATCAATTCCTGTTCAAGTGTTTTAAAAATTTCTCTAACAGATTCATCATAACCCCTTTGAGTTTTTTCCAGGCTGCATCCTGGGTAGTATGCGTATTTCATTTATTCTCCTTTCCTTTGTTCGAGTTTCATTTCGCCTAATGCTCTATAGCCGACATAATCAGTTGAATACTCCAGTGGTGGCGCAGTAATTCTTAAATCAATTTCCTGGGCTTTTTTGATTATTTTCGATAAAGAATGGTAAGCATTTATTCGCTTAGGAAATAAAGACAATCTCTTTGTCTGATACAGTTTTTTTGCTAAAGGAATGAGTTTAAACAATTTCCAGAAACCAACTTTAAGATAATAATTTCTAATCAGCGTACCTTCGTGTAACCGCCCGTACTTCATTAAGTTGCTCACAAAAAGATTTGCTAAAATCTGAACATGCTTTGCCTGTGATAAATAATTCTTCTCCATTGCTGTTCTCTTGAGTGCGTAGATAATATCCGTTATTTTGATTCCGGAGGGGCATCGGGTTGTACAGGCATAACAGGATGCACAAATCCAGATTGTTCGACTTTTCATTATAGTTTCCATTTCCCCTGCACGGAAAAGTGCAATAAGCTGGCGTGGTGAAATATCCATTGCATAGCTTACAGGACAGGATCCAGTGCAGGTTCCACACTGAATACACCTTTTAATCCTCTCCCCTGCAGGAATGAAATTAACCTGTTCAAGAAATATTCTCCTTAGCTCCGCTTCATTCTTACTCATATAACCAGCAGATTGAATTGATAAATGTGCCATATGTTCTCCTGAATTTATTTAATTTATTGATTCTTCTTCAATATAAACTGATAAAGGATTTTCGGATAATCTTTCAACATTAAAGTCAACTAAATCATTATATACGAGAGTGGTTAAATTTTTTATATTTCTTTCAACTTCAGGAGTGCAACTCTCGCCGAAAGTAGTTACATCTTCTACTTCAATACCATAAACTACTACAACTGAAGGAAGTTTATAATTTAACAATTTTGCTAACGAAAGAACTTGAGATAAACTGATTTGGTGTGATGATTTTATATTAATTAATTCTTTATCTGTTTTTTGAAAATATCGATATAAGGTACCAACTCTTTTTTCTTTTGTATACATCGCATCAATGATAACACATATATCGTATCCTAATATTATATCTAAAATTCCTAACCCACCAACAGCTTGTTCCTCAAATTTTATTTTATACCAGAAAGGAATTCTATCATCGTTCTCAATTTTCTTTTGTAACTCTCTGACGACTCTAATACCAATACCGTCATCAGATATATATTCATTACCTAAACCGATAATTATTATCTTTTTTTCCATTCTGATACTTAAGAATTACACTTTAATTTAATTTTGAAGAGAACTATATGAAAGATGATTGAGAGCAGGTGAAATATAAGTAATATTAAATCAATATAAACTCGTCAACTTCAATGCCAAAAATTTCTTTAGTTTATTGGAAATTTCGAAGTATTATTGAGGTTTTATATTTTAAAGTTTCTTATTTATGTAAAAAAACGTAGGTAATTTTTCATTTTTGAAATTTTTGTTGAAATATTCAACAACTATTAATATCCTCCCTCTACTACAGGTTATTTAAAGTTATGAAAATTTTCTTTCCACAGACCAATGACGATCAGAAGATTGAACAACTATACACCCTGTTAGATCGGCTTGCTTTATCAATGATTCCACTTCAGTTATAGTTAAGGAGGCTAACAGAGAATCTCTATACAACTTTTTCTGATGCTCGTTACAATCTGCCGCATACTTTTCTAAAATTGCTTTAACTTGTAAATCGTTATCAGGTCTAAACAAATCTCTTAGAAAAATTGCAGCTGATGGTTTTGCTACCCGATTTATTTCCCTAAATACCTGAATCGGTTCTGGAATATGATGAATTAAACTGTTCGATATGACCCCATCAAAAAAATGGTTGGGGTATGGTATTTTTTTTGCATCTATTTGGATGAGAGTTATTTTGTCTTTATGTTTGGATTTTTCAACATTTGTTTTTGCAACATCAAGCATATTTATCGACAAATCTGTCGCAATAATTTTCAGCTTTGGATTCAATTCTAATATAATCAGCGGAATACGGGCTGTTCCTGTACCTAAATCTAATATCAAACCTTCTTGAGGTAGCAACTCAACTGCTCTTTCTGCGAACGCAGTATTAACTTCAGTAAAATCCATTGCATCGTATTCCAATGCATCCTCAAGTGTGTCCATTACTTCAGGTTCCAGAATTCTTGGAAGCATCTTATAATCCTAAATCTTTTGAAATTGATTTCATTGCTGATATCACAAAATTTATATGTTCAGTCAGGTCTACACCTAATTCTTCAGCTCCCTGAATTATTTCCTCTCTGTTAACATTTTTAGCGAAAGCTTTGTCTTTCATCTTTTTCTTAACCGAACCTGCTTCAAGATCGGAAATTTTATTTGGCCTTACAAGAGCACATGCTGTTATAAAACCACACAATTCATCAACAGCATAAAGAACTTTTGCCATTTTCGTATCTCGTGGTACATTCATATAAGAAGCATGGCCGAGAATTGCTTTAATTACATCTTCACCAACACCAATTTGCCTTAATATTTCTGATCCTTTTAGCGGGTGATCCGGTGCATTAGGATACATCTCATAATCAAAATCGTGCAATAAACCGACTATTGCCCATTTTTCTTCATCTTCATTGAACTTGCGAGCATAAGCTCTCATAGCAGCTTCAACCGCATACATATGTTTCCTTAACGCGTCGTTCGATACATATTGATGCAAAATGTCTAAAGCTTGATTTCTGTTCATAATTTTTTCCATAAAAATAACAATAATGATAATAAGAATCAAAACTATAAAATTTTTACTATCAACATTGTTATATCGTCAGATTGGTTTTCACCACAATAATTTTTTAAACTATCTATTATAATATTTTGAATTTCTTTCGATGGTAATGCCTTATAATCTTTTAGAATTTTTAATAATCTATTCTCTCCAAACTCAACATTTTCAGAGTTCATTGCTTCTGTTACACCATCTGTAAAAATATATAACAAATCGCCACTAACCAAATTAACAAATCCTTCCTCATAAGTTATATTTTCTTTTGCAATACCTAACAATACACCACCCTTATCAAGACGAACTATGTTGCCATTACCTTTTAATAGTATCGGTAAATTATGCCCTGCATTAACATATTTAAAGCTTTTTGTCTTCACATCTAAGATACCACAGAAAAATGTAATAAACCTATCGTTTGAAGTGTTATCATAAATTAAATCGTTCATTCTTTTAACAAGTTCTGAGAGAGGCATCCCAAGTGGTATTAGTGTATGAAACATTGCATGAATACTTGCCATCAACAGCGATGCTGGTGTACCTTTACCTGATACATCCGCAATTGCAAAAACGAAACTATCCTCAGTTAATCTGATTACATCGTAATAATCACCTCCTACAATTTTTGAAGAAATGTTAACTGCTGATATATCTAAACATTTATGTTCAGGAACTGATTTAGGAAGTAGTCCTTGCTGTATTTCTTTTGCAATCAATAATTCATCTTCCATTCGTTGTTTTTCGATAGCTTCCTGAAATAACCTGGTATTTTCGAGTGATATGATAGCAACATTTCCCAGGGAATATAAAAATTCTAAATCAGAATCTGAGTAATCCGATTTATTCATTTTTTCACCAAGCATAAGTATTCCTCGAACTTCATCTCGAAGTGCCATTGGTACTATAACCTGAATACCAATTTTCATAAGGTATTTTCTTATTGAAGGTTCTGATATATTTGTTGTAAGTGTTGGTTTCCTAAAATTACAAATCCCATTTAAAAACTCACAATCAATATTTTCCGGCAAACGAGATGACATTACTTTCATTAAACCTTTCTCTTTTAAAAATATACCATAACGCGATATCCCTATCTGTCCCATTAGCGATAAAGTAAAAAGTTTCAGTAATTTTTCCTTATCAAGTATAGAAGCAAATTCCTTACTCAAATCAAACAGTGTATTCATCTGATGAATTTTCTTATCCAGTTCCCTATTAAGCCGGAGTAATTCTTCCCTGTTTGACTTTTGTTGAATGGCAGAAGCTGCAATATTGACTATTGAATTTAAATAATTTTCTTCCTCTTTGGATATTCTGCGCTCTTGAAACCTACCCAAGCCCACATAACCCAGAACATTGCTTCTGTATACAAGCGGAATTACAAATTGTATTCCATTTCTCTTTAAATATTTAATAAATGTGTTTTTGGTTTCCCTTATTGCACTTGTGTAAAACAACTTCAAATTATTCTTGATAAATTTAAATTTGGGTGAATTTTCTTTGAATTCCACTCCCTTCGCAAGTTTTATATAAAATTCCTCATTTTCATTTTTTAAAAACACGATTGCCCTGTTACACACAAGCTTCCCCATAAGTGTGAGCAATAAAAAATTTATAACAAACTCAATGCTCACATCTTGATTTACTACTTTACTAAACTCAAATAACGACCTGACATCAATTTTTGTTTTTTCTTGAATTAAATTTAATTTTTTCATTTGTTGAGTTTTTTAATCAATCGAACTTCATTATGATTATTTTTATTTATTTGGTATTCAACTTTATCCATAAGCGAACGCATCAAGAACATCCCTAATCCACCCTTGTTGTATCTTTCAAGATGATGTTTAAGATCAGGTTTCCTGATTTTTTCAGGTTCGAATGGTTTTCCATAATCAATTATTCTCACTTCAAAGCTATTATTGGATGTCAATAAATGAATTTCGATAATCTTATCTCCTTGATTCTCATACGCATGGCGTATTATATTAGTGCAAGCTTCATCAACTGCAAGCGCAATATGATTTATTTCATCCTCATCAAAACCAAACTTTTTTGCTGCATCTGACACAAATTTCCTTACCTTCGATAAATTTTCAGTTCGACTTTGAATTTTAAGATATTTTACTATTTTATCTTTTTGATGTTTCATCAGGATTTTTTCAAAAATTTTTTGAGCGCCTCTTCTTCGTTGTTGTATATTTCATATATCAAGGGAAACCCAAGTATATCAAAAACATTGTAAATCTTGGGTGGCATATTTGCTAACTTAATGTCCCCTTTATATTTTCTGACTTCTTCAATGTAAGCCATAAAGACGCCAAGTCCTGCACTACTTATGTAGGATAAATTTTTACAATTGACCAAAATGTTAAACTTTTTTTCATTGATTAACTTTTGCATTGTTTGTTCAAATTCTGAAGCCGTATGAGCATCCAGATATCCCTTAAGATCTATTATTTGAACATCAGATTGTTCACGAATTTTAATTTTAAAATCGTTCATCCTTATCTCCTATTTTTTTTCCAAACCATTTTAATATAATTAATGTTATATCATCAAACGGAGGTTCGTTGTTTGTGTGCTGATTAACACTTGAAATAATTTCATCTCTAATTTCAATTGCTGACTTACTCTGGTTCCTTTTGACTGTTTCGAGCAAACGTGTATATCCATATTCTTCACCACCTGTGGGATGGGCTTCTGTAATTCCATCCGTATAAAAAACCAGAACATCATTATTTGAAAGTTTAATTTCCACTTCGCTGATAAATTTTTCAAACAATTTATTATTTCCCATCCCAAGCCCGATACCATTTGGCCTAATATATTTTGCTTCAGTTCCAGAAGAATGAATTATCGGGCAATGACCTGCTCTTGCAACTCTTAACAAACCAGTTTCAAGATTTAATGTTGCATACACAAGACTTATGAACGACTTTTTATCTATACTAGCAGATATGACCTCGTTTGCTTTAACAAGGAATTGTTTTGGAGACGGAAATATTTTGCACAAGGATTGAAAAATTCCTTTCATTTCCGACATATAAAAAGCTGCTGATATTCCTTTTCCAGAAACATCACCAATTACAATCGCTAAATTTTGCTCATCAATCATTAAAAAATCATAATAATCGCCACCAACTTCAAACGCTGGTGAAAAAAACGCTTCTATTTCGATTGCTTTAATTTCCGGAATGCGTTGAGGTAATAACTTCTGTTGCATTCCCTGAGCTAAACTCATTTCTCGAACTAATCTTTCTCTTTCTATAGATTTTTCTATAAGCTTTGAGTTGTCAATAGCAATTGCAGCCTGGTCTGCAAATGCTGAAGCTATATCAAGATCCTCCTGATCAAAACCGTATTCCATACTTTTTGTAGCATACAATACTCCAAAAAGTTCATCTCTTGTGATAAGTGGAACCGCAATCAATGATCCTACTTTACTGTTATTTTCTTTACCTGAGGATTCCATTTTAAAATTTTGAATAATCAATGGTTTTCGGTCCGTTGCTATTTTTTCGCGCAAATTAATTATTAAACTTTCATTAATTACCTTAATATCTTGAGGTGATATATTTAAATGTGCGATCACAGCGAAGCTTGAGTCAGTTTCAAAGCTCTTGTATTTATGATTTGGTTTTAAAAATGTTTTGTTTATTTCCAACCAGGAAGCTTCAGCTTCACAAACTTCAAGAGTTGTTTTAGTAACTGTACTTACCAGCTCATCAAAATCGAGCACTTGAGTTATAAGTTTGCTCAAATTATGAAGTGAGCTAATTTCATTCATTTTTTTATCAAACGCATCTGCAGTTGGTAGATGAAATATCGTGCTCAGGAAAGCAATTATAGAATAAATAACTATTAATGAAAATATCCCCTTTGTGAAATTATAAATTACAGGAGAATAATACAGAACCAGTTTGCCGGTTTGCGAACTATCCTGATATAAAACACTCAATACAGAAAAAGATACTATAACCAGAAATGAAAATAAGATTGTCAGGGCTTTATCTTTTTTTGTGAGATAGACAATCCATGGCATTTTAAAGGAAAAAATAAAAGTTGAAAAAATAAACAACCCAAAAAGAATTTTTGTTAACAATCTCGAGTCAAGTGGGTCGATATTAAAACTTGATATTGCAGTTGCTATTAAAAGAAGATTTAATATTAAAAAATTTCGTGCAGTGTTTTTCTTCTGTTTATAATAAAAAATATCTCTTATGGCGAACAGCAGAATTAGAGATGATACTCCTACAATTAAAGTAACCAGATTTGATATAAAGATTGTGAGAAAATTTACAGGAATCAAGATATTTGATTTTTCCTGAAACTCGAAATTAACAGATAAAATTGATAATGTGAGTGTTAGTGTTATCAGCACCACACCCAAAATTAGGATTGCAACCAGCCTTCTTAATGGTATGGATTCCCTTTTCCAGTTAACCTTGATATAGAAAAAGAAAAATAGAAAAGCTAAAATTTTAAATACATCTTTGTATATTGGCTGGGTTTCAAAATTCTTTCCTATAATGTCTACCAATAAACCAAAAATGAAGAAAGCTACAGCTAATATTAAATTGAATAATTTACTGAAATTTTTTCGAAAATTTACCATTATTATAATTTAATCTTCACCCAACTTTTTGAGTGAAATTTTAAATAGTTAAGAGAAAGAAACATTAAAACATAAATTGGTAAAGCCCACCAGGCAGCAACGATTCCACCATGCAATATCACTCCATATACATATGTCAAAGGTAAGAATATGAACCAGTGAGTTAAAATCTCAACAATCATCACATATATCGTTGCACCTGCAGCTTGTAATGAGTGAGCCAGAATAATACCTGCACTATATAGTATTTGAGATAAACCGGCAATTTGTAAAAGAGGTTTAGCTGTGAGGATGATAAGTTTATCGTTTGTTATTAAACTCAGAATATCCGACGGGAAAACAATAAAGAGCACCCCGATGAAAAAAGTTACATATGTACCTATTTTAGCAGTTTCAAAACCGTATATTTGAGCTCTGGAATAATTGCCTTTACCAATTGACTGACCGACTAAAGTTTGAGCAGCGGCTCCAAGTCCAAAAGAAAAAATAAATGAAATAAAAAGAGCACTAATCACAACCTGACTTGCTGCCTGAGCAATTGTTCCTATAATTCCAACAATTGAGATAAATACAAGAAATCCTAATAGAATTAGCACATTTTGTATAGATATAGGTGCAGATATTTTTAATATTTTTTGTATCACTTCCTTATTTAATTTAAATCCTTTAAAAAGTCCATATGTTATTCGATATGAAGGAAGAAAAGTTACAGAGAAAAGAATAAACCATCCAGCAATTAAACTGATAAATGATGAAACTCCTGCACCCGTAAGACCAAGTTTTGGAAAGCCTAAATTACCAAAAATAAACAAAAAGTTGGAAACAATATGTACAACCATTGTAACAATCGCTGAAATAAGTACTATCCTTGAATGTCCAATTCCATAAAAAAAACCACGATATGAAACTATCATCAAGAAGAAGGGCAAACTGAAAAATCTGAATATCATATAACCAGTACCTTCTCTGGCAACTGCTATATCTTTTGAAAAGAAATCCATAACTGAGCCAGCAACAAAATAACCAATAATTGCAAAAACAAAACCCAATATCAAAGATAATATAATTGAGTTATTAAGCGCATTGCCAACCCCAAGATAATCACCCTCACCCTGTCTTCTTGCAACTACAACATGAGTTCCTGTACTTATACTTGAAAAGAAGCTAATTAGTGCCCATGATGCCAGTAGTGCAATTCCCTGTGCAGCTAATGCAATTTGTGCATTTTCAAGTCGTCCTACCATTGCTGTATCAATAATAGACAAAAACAATTGTGTTGCCAGACCACCTATAACAGGAACGGCGATGTCCATTATCTCTTTGAAAAGATTTTTATTTGGAAAAAATTTAATCATATTTTAAAAAACAAGAACCCACTCGAGTATCGAGTGGGTTCACAACATCTTCAAAAATTAATTCGAATAAGCTGAGATATATTTATCAATCTCTCTAACAGCAGCACTTTCTTTATATTCTTTCTTAACTTTATTTAATATATTCAGAGCTTTTTCTTTATCTCCAGCGGTTCCATAATTACGGGCAGCTATAATAAGATATTCTGGATTTAATACATTTTCTGAGCTTTGTGAAGCTGCTTTTTCATAATACTTGGCTGCTTTATTATAATCACCTTTTCTCTCATAACAGGCCCCTATTCCTGCATAAACAGATGCCTGAAGTAGGTCGTCTGAAAAACTAAGTGCATCAAATTCTTCCAGTGCTTTATCAGTTTCTCCTATTTCATAATAGGCATTTGCAAGATAAAAACGCGCAAGTTTTCCTGATTTTGTGCCACCATATTCATCAACAATTTTCTTCAAACCAGGTAGGTTTTTGTTTAAGTCGCCATTTATAGCTAACTGGTAGTTTTCCTGATCATAGTAAGGGAATATCTTACCAAGCTCAGCTGCTGCTCTTTCATTGTTTGCTGATAGATTGTTGATATAAATTATCACACCTATTACAACTATTATAATTCCTGTAATTACATACGATATTTGTTTTTTATGTTCTTCATAGAAGTTTAAAAACTTAGTGTAGCTTGATACCAACGGATCGACTTTAATCTCTTTTTTTGTTATTTTCTTTTTAGGACGAAGCATATTGTTTCCTGTTTAGTTATTGATATTTGGTTAATTATTGTACGCCCGGCGCGATTCGAACGCGCGGCCTACAGCTCCGGAGGCTGCCGCTCTATCCAGCTGAGCTACGGGCGCATTTTGAAATTCTTTAAAAATTAAGAAAATTATCAAACTTTTTCAAATTTACCTGCTATAGCTTCAACCTCCTTTATTATAACTTCGTGAGTAATACCTGTCATACATTCAAACTTGCCTGTAGGGCACTTCCTGCTGCCATGAATTCTGCATGGTTTACATTTTAAGCCATTAACTTCTATTACCCTGCTCCTTTCGCGATATGGGTAAAATCCAAACCTTGGTGTAGTAGGACCAAATAATGCTATTACAGGTGTTCCTACTGCAGTCGCAATATGCACAGGGGCACTATCATTCGAAATCAATAAAACACTTTGCCTGATTAATTCTGCAGATTGCAATATGCTTAATTCTCCTGACACATTTATTACTTTCGAATTATTTACACACTTACATATAAAATCACATAACTCAAAATCAGATCTCGAGCCAACTAAGAAAATTATATAATCTTTTTTGATTAGTTTTGCAATAAGTTCAATATATCCTTCTTTTGTCCACCTTTTTGTATTCCATACCGAACCAGGAGCAACGCAGATAAACTTATTATCGTGCTGAATATTTTGTTCAGCTAAGATCTTCTCAACTCTTTTAATATCAGATATATCTGGATAAAGCTTAGGATAAACTTTAGTATCGACTGGAATTTCAAATAAGGTTTTTAGTAAAGAGATATTTCTTTCTATCTCATGAATTGAATACTGGTATTGGATGATATCTGTAAAAAGAAATCTACCTGCGCTTCTATCAAAGCCAATTCTTATCGGAATACCAGCTGAATATACAAGTAATGCACTTCTGAAAGATCTATGTGGTACGATGGCAATATCATAATTTTTCTGTTTTAAAGTTTTTAGTATCCGTTTGAAACCTTCTATCCCTTTATCCTCATTGTGCTTCTCATAAATAATGACTGAGTTGATGTCAGGGTGGTTTTTCAAAACTTCTGCCGAACGGCTGATCGTTAAAAAATCGATATGAGCATCTAAAATATTTTCTCTAATCAACTGAACAAGTGGAAGTGTTAAAATCACATCTCCGATAAATGCAGTTTGCACAACAAGAAATTTTTTTAATTTCAGCTGGTCGATTGTTTTACCTTTACATTTTTCCATCTACGGTGAGTCCACATCCATAAATGAGGATATTTACGAATATATTCTTCGAGTAATGCAGTGTGTCTTTGTGTCAGTATTTTCACATTTTGTTCATTATAATCATCAAGATCATTTGTTTGGATTTCTTCCAAAATAACTTCATAAGTGAAATCTTCATTTCTGATAATAAATCCCATTAACAACGGGGCTTTTGTTTTTAATGCAAAAACTGCAGGTCCTTGAAAAGTTGCTACTTCTCTATTGAAAAAATTAATAAATACACTCTCTTTGGGCGCACTTTGATCAGCTAACATAGCTACGACTCCACCTGTATTCAATACATTTAAAATTTCCCGGACAGAATTCTGCATAGGTACAACCTTATTACCCAACAAAGTTCGGTGTTTATTGATTAACTTATCTACCAATTTATTTGATTGAGTTTTTACAATAATCGTGAGTGGATAGCCAGAAATGTAACCCGTTGAGAATGCATTTAACTCCCAATTACCAAAATGCCCTGATAGCATAATAAGTCCTTTACCTAACTTACATTTTTCAAACATCAAATCAAGATTTCTATATTTGACCAAATCTGTAATTTTTTTATTTAATTTAGGAAATAAGGCGAACTCTATAAATGTAATACCTATATTCTGGAAAACTTTTTTTGCAATAATTTTGATTTCCTTTATACTTTTTTCGGGAAATGAATTTGCAAGATTTTCAATTGTAATCTTTCGGCGTTTAAATAGAAAAATATATGAAATATTTGAAAGAAAAATACCTATTCTACGGGCGGGATTTAATGGAAATAAACTAACAAAATTTATTAATAACAATACAAGAAAGTATTCTAAATAATTTTTCATTTCAAATAAAATAGAGGAATAACATCATCTCCTTAATATATCTACCGCATTATCTTGCTTTTTTAATTTTACTATACCAGGTTTCATCCTGTAATTCATTTCGATGATTGGAATGAACCAATCTGTAGTCACCCTGTCCTGTTCTATCAATGAAAATAAAGATTACACCATTTTGTAAAGAATTATAATTCCATATCTCATACGGTTCAGCATCATATGAACTTGGATAGCGTTCAATATCATCTGGTGGACCATATACTATATACACCCTTCCTCTATCTGTACTCCAACCTTTCCTGAATGCGCTTGTAAAATTTTCATTGGCGTAAGAGACCCGTTTCATATATTCGGATTTAAACTCATTTTCCTGAGTCATTGGATCAATATCTCTTTTTTTCCAGAAATCATACATAAACTTTCTCTTTGCATCCAATTCTATTAAATTAGAAAATTGTTTTTTTTCTGCATCGTTCATTATATATGTAGCAACTTCAAATTCATATTTAATTTCATCCTCAGTCATAACTGCGTACTCACCAGTCACGGATGCTCCTGTCGATAATAAAACCATTGAATCAGTTTGAGAAGGTTTGTAAATAAAAAATCTTTTTGCTGAAACTGCTGATGTTTTTTTCACTGTATCGATTATCTCTGCTTTTATAACATAGGTACCACCTTTTAATGTAGTTGTATTTACAGTTCCAACCTCAACCGAAGAATTGTTAACTCTGTTCTTAGTTTTTTCTGTTGAAAATACTTCCTTACCCATAGCATCAATTATAGATGTTCGTACAATGTACTTATCAGTTTTGGGCTCGTTCAATAAATTATAAGCTTCAAAATAGTAATATATTATCGGCAGTCCACTACCATATAATAAGCTCGCATTCGGAATCACCTCCAGTGTATTTTTATAAAAAATATTATTATCATCTTTTGGAATTTGCTTAATTGATGAACATAATTCAAGATCACTAATCGCATCTCTATCCTGTGGAAACTGTGCTATATGAAGTGGGTAATAAATGCTATCTTTCCTATCCGGGTTATTGAAATCAACAGCCAGTATTGACATACTATAAGTTCCTGACTTAAGAAAGAAGGCTCTTAAACCCACAAGAGTTTTTCCGACTTTGATAATATTTGTATCTATTTCAACACTTGGTACAGTCCATTCCTGTGATTCTATAATTTTTTCACCCTCTTTAATCTGAAGGTAAATATTTACTCCACCAACATATTTTTCATTATCTAAGACGTAAGTTATTTCGTCAGTTCGGAAGCTATAATATGTTTCAAGAAACACCCTTTCTTCGTCTCCAAAAAATCTAGCAAAATCGATACTGAGTTGTAAATTATTTTTAGGTTGTATAATCTCTGATAATGTGGTTAAATTCAGGAAAATCAAACTAAATATTAATATGATTGTTTTTTTCATTCTATTGCCTTTGATTGTTTATTTTAATATAATTTAAACCTTACAATTTTACAAAACTACTCACCCATTACTTTCACAATAATTCTTTTTCTTCGCTGTCCATCAAATTCAGCATAATAAATCTGTTGCCATGGTCCAAAATCCATCTTGCCACCAGTAACTGGAACAATTACCTCATGATGAATCAACAAACTTTTTAAGTGTGCATCACCATTTGTTTCTCCAGTGCGGTGGTGTTTATAATTGATATTAAATGGAGCTAATTTTTCCAACCACTCATCAATATCCTGAATTAAGCCGCTTTCTGCATCATTAATATACACACCAGCAGTTATATGCATTGCAGATACAAGTACTATACCTTCTTTGATTCCACTCCTTTGCAATATATCATCAACATCCTGTGTAATGTTGATGTAGTCACGATGTTTTTTAGTGTTCATCCAGATATATTCAGTGTGAAATTTCATATAATTTCTCCTTATTTTATAATTTTCCAAATTTATCTTTAATTATTACAGAATCCTTCTCATTCTCTTTTACGATAAAAGTTCGATTGAGTGCAGGGAACTCTTCGCTTCCTTCCCATTCACCAGGTTTTCCGCTGTTTGTATATTTATAATGTAGCTCTAAACCCTCAGGTACTTTAACTTCATATTCCCAAAGATTTAAATTTAATCTACCTTTTTGTTTTATCTTCTTCATACGGATAACATTTGGTATCCATTCACCTAATTCTTTGATATTTCCAGTGATATAGATTGCATCAGGTACAACTGTATCATTAGCATCACATATAAATTTTACAGTTACAATTTTCTGGCCAATTTTCATTGTACCAATTTTCTGGACTGAAATCTTTTCAGATTTTTGTGGTTTTGGCAACATTTTAAAATCTGGAATTTTAACCCGAAAACCTGCTTTCGATAAATTTACAAATATTTGATAAATATAACTCAAGAAGAGTTCATCAAACGGTTTACCAGTGTAAGATTCCTGATCCTCACCAGCCCACCAGAACCAATCTGAACCCTCAGCAATGAACAAATATTCATAAGCCCTAAAAATATATTTTTCCTTCTTTGTTTTTTTCTTCTTTTTTCTCAAATATTCAAATGATATTCCTGTATTTTCAAGATTTTTTCTTGCATCAAGTAATACCTCCCAGGCAAAATTTTTTTCTTTACTACCAATCCATTTACTAAAATCTCCATGAATCCAGGAACCACAGGAAATGTGCTTAAGGCTGGGCAACTCCTCTATCGGATGAGGTGAAATTCCACGAATAAGGTTACCGTTTAAATATTCAGACGGTGTTACTGTAATAATTCTCCTTGAGTGATATAGTTTTTCCAGCTTTCTAAATAAAGCATTAAAGAATTCGCGAGCTCCAAAATCCTTGCGATACCATTCCCAGGCATTTTCACCATCTAAAATTACACTTACAACTTTTTCTTCATGAACATCCGCGTATGAAAGTAGATGATGAATAAAATCGTCTGCTGATTCTTCGCCATCATAACTTTGATACTTAAAACCAATTTTGTCTGATAACATTGTATCTCTAAAAAATGCCACAACATTTTTACCATCAGTGTTTACATTATATGGTTTAAGGTGCGATGCTTTGCCCTTAAGAGTTTTATTTAATATTTGCATATCAGTTGCAAACCACTGCAATTTATTTTCTGCAAATATTCTCACCACATCATCACTAACTGCACCCTCTGAAGGCCAAATACCAGAAGGTCTGTATCCGAAATATTTTTCAAAAACCTCAAGTCCCATTTTAACCTGTAATTTTGCATCTTCTGGATAGTGAAACCTACGAGGTAAATTATAACCTTCCATACATTCTTTTGCTGACTCCGTATCATATAAAAGCGGTACTATTGGATGGCTATATGGCGATGTACTTAACTCAATCTGACCAGTATTATTGGTTGGATGATAAACTAATTGCTTATGAGCATCCAGAAAATTACACATTATCCGATAGGTTTCAATAAACAATCTTTCACAATCCTGTTCATCGATTTTTTTGTTCAAATAATATTTATTATCGGATTTCCTGGACACAAGATCCGACAAATCAATAATTGTATTATCCGGTAACTTAACTGGACCCTCAAGAATATCAAGATTAAAATTCATAAGAGTGAACCAGAATTTTAATTCTCTTAAAAGTTGAGTGTTTTTAATTATAATATTTTTTTGCCTTGCTTCATTAAATATCTGATATACTCTTTCACATTCTGGAAAGTAATGACGGATTACATCATTAACACTTAATGCGCTATAATGACAGTGGTATAGACACAAAATATCCTGTTTAGTGAAATACTTTGTTGGTTTTATTAACAAATAAAAAAGCGTTTCTATCTCTGGAATATTTTTAATATTTCTTATTTTTTTTGCTTTGATATCAATAAATTTTTTTAAACCTTTGACATATTTCTCTTGAACTTGCACTAACAAAGATGGTGACAGATTTATGGTTATGTGAACATTAGGATATTTTTTTAGAAGAGATGGAATGAAAAGATAATCTTTCGTTGTATGTGTGCGAACCCAGGGAGCAACAAGCTTCATCATATCTTGGTCGTAATAGAAAGGTTGATGCTGATGAAACAGTAACATTAGATAAATTGTTTTCCCTGGACTTTGATAAATATCACTCATTGAAATTAAAACCTCTTATTAATCTTCTTCTAAAATCTTTTTTATAGTTTGAAGCAAACTTTCAGCATGATATGGTTTCGGAAGAAATGCTCTTATTCCCTGTATTTTAAGTTCTTCGGAAAAATTTTTATGATTATATCCACTTGATGCAATAAACTTTACTGAGTTATCTATCGAAAAAATTTTCTGAAATAACTCCAATCCACCGAGTGATGGTAATCCAAGATCACTGATCACCAGGTCGAATTTAGGTGAATGCGACCGATATATTTCAAATGCTTCATTACCATCAGAAGCTCTGACAACATTGTAGCCGTTACTAATTAAAAGAATCTCAAGCAGTTCCGATATTTCTGGATCATCTTCGACAATTAGTATCCACTTGCCAGCTATAAACTGGGACTTATTCATCTATATAAGCCTTTAATGTTGATATATTTTTCAACATCTGGATGAACAAGATATCGAATTGTTCTACCCATTTTTATTCTTCTTCGGATTTCTGAGGATGAAATATCAATATTTGGTACGCGAACAAATGTAGCATACCGGCTAAATTCGGATTTCAGAGGCTTATCATATCCAGGTCTGTTCATAACAATCAATTCCACTCGGGAAAGAATTTCATGCGGAGATTTCCATTGGGGGAATTCTAACAAGTTATCCATTCCAATGATCAAATAAAATTTTGCCTGCGGGTGGATTAGAGTTAAGGTATTAATCGTATCGATTGTATAGGATTTTCCCTTTCTTTGAATTTCTATATCATAAACCTGAAAATCTTTATTATTCTTTATAGATAACTCAACCATCTCGAACCGTTGAATTGGTTGGGCAGTATTTGTTTCAAGCTTATGTGGGGGTTGATACGATGGAATAAAAATTATTTTTTCCAATCCCAATTGCTCTCTCACATTATCAGCCACAATTAAATGTCCAATATGAGGCGGATCAAAAGTACCGCCGAATATTCCGAGTTTCATTATTCTTCTTAATTATATGTTTTTTCTCAAATTGTCTTAACAAATTATAAGTGTTCTGGGGATATTTTAGCTTTAACCTAATTAATTTCTCAATTGCAAATTTCAAATCAATTATATCACTCACATCCATAATAGAGGGAATTATTCCAGGAGTGATAAGATATAAGTCATTAGAGATAAAATATTCTACAAATTTTTCAATTTCATTTGCTTGAACCTCAGTTATATTATTAAATATGTTTTTGTGAATATCTCTAAGTGCGACCATGCCCAATGTTAGATCCTTTAATGGAGCAATAAATAAATATTCTTGCTCATCTGCTAAAAACAATAAAACATTTTTATAAAATGTTGTATCACATATGGGATAATAATTCATCGTGATGATGTTACGCCGGTAGCCATTATCCGAAACATAATTAATTGCATAATTCAGCATTTGATTATCATTAACTGCCTGAGTATCAATTACAATAAAATTTTCAAACGGATATTGGATATAATTCTTCTTAAATTCTGAGTTTTTTATAAAAAGAATTACATCAGTTTCTGGAATCTCTGAAAACCCCATTAACATATCGTTTAGAATCGCTATTGATAACATTTCTGTATCTTCCCAGGATAAACCAGAGAAAGGAGAATCAGTAATATTGCGCTGAATATTAAATTCTCTTGTTAGTAAAACTATAGAATTTTTATTTCTCATTTGTTTAAATATAACAATATTATGCTAAATTTTTAAATTTTCTGTAAAGCTGAAGATACAAATTAGATATCTTCTCTGCTGTATGATGCGCAGAATATCCGTTAATTACATTCTTCCTAGATTCCCGAGCAAGTTCGTTCGCCAATTCATTATCTTTATATAATCGCTCCATTGATTCTGATAGTGCTCTTACATCCGAAGGAGGACATAACAACGCATTTTTCATATCAGTTAATATTTCCCGGACACCATCAATAGAAGTAGCTATTATCGGTTTTGATGCTGCCATTGCTTCAAAAATTGTTAAAGGTTGCCCTTCCCAGAGGGAGGGTAAAACAAATACATCTATAGCATACAAAAAATCAGCTACATCATTTCTGCTACCTAAAAACAAAACTTTATCATCAATTTTTAAATCCTTTGTTAATTTTCGCAATTCTTTGTAAAGCTCTCCATCACCAACAATTGCAAGCAGTACATTGGAATATTTTTTACGAAGTTCTGCGAATGCTTTTATCAAATACATCTGACCTTTTTGTTTGTGTAATCTTCCAACATTACCAAATACAAACTCATCCTTAAAAGCAAACTTCGCCCTCGCTGTATTCCTGTCAATTTTCTTAATATAATTCTCTACATCAATTCCATTTTGAATAACAATACTATTTTTTTGACTGGATATTTTGGCTTCAATTCCTTTCTTATAATCTGATTCACAGACAAAAATATTTTTTGCTGTAATTTTGCTTAAAATACGGTCAATTAAAATGAAGATGTATTTTTTAAAAATATTTAAATTTAAATAGTGTATACCATGAAAAGTGTGAATCAATATTGGTTTTCTCCTTACAAACAAAGCAGTTAACCTCCCCCAAAAGCCGGCTGTTCCACCATGAGTATGAATAATATCAAAATTATATTTTTGATAAATTGATATCAAGCATTTTATACTCGAGATTCTCAACTTGTTGGAAATATATATCGGTAAAACAGGAATTTGTATTTTTTTTAATTCATCGACTAAAAATCCTTCAGGTTCACAGGCAACATATACATCGTATTTATTTTTATCCAGATACTTTGTCAAAAGTAAGAGATGGATCTGTCCACCGCCAACCTTTGCTTCATCTATCAATTCAAGTACTTTAATTTTTTCCTGATTTTTCATTAAAATGCAGATAAAATTTTAATAAAATATTTTGAAAAGCTTTTAGATGTTTTTTATAGTAGTAAATTTGACTATTTCTATATATGGCCTTAATTTCTTTCTGATGTTTTGTACTGGAACTACCACCCAGTAAATGCACTACTGATGTTTGTGGATAGTAAATAATTTTTTTATTCATATTTCGAACTCGTGCACACAAATCTTTGTCTTCAAAGTACAAAAAGAAATTTTCATCAAAACCATTTACACGATTGAATGTGTTTTTATCGATAAACATACAGGCTCCAGTAACCCATTCAACTTCTTTGATTTTATTAAAGAAATATCTTTCGATTAGTGAATTAATATGCCTGGACTTTTTAGATAATGAATATATAATTTTATCCTTAATTTCTATAAAAAAATTGGGTAACTTCCCTGCTGACAATTGGAATGACAAATCCCTGTTTAATAATTTAGGTCCTATCACACCAATACTATGATCAGTGTTGTAATATTTCAACATTTTTTCTATTGAATTTTCTAGAAACAGAACATCGCTATTCACAAACAAAAAATACTCACCTTCAGATTGTTCCGTAGCTATGTTATTTGCACGCCCAAAGCCGACATTCTCAGATAATTTGATTATTTTTAGGTTTGAAAAAACATTTTTCAAATTCTCAATACTTTCGTCTTCTGAATTATTATCTATTACTATGACCTCGAAATATTTATTATCATTATATTTAAACAATGATTGAAGGCAATTTCTCAATAAATCTAATCTTTTATAATTGATTATTATGACCGATACCAAAACACTCACCTTAATAATAAACCACCTGTGAAAAATATTTAATTAAATTTTTGATTTAACAGATCTTAATTTTTCTATAAACATTTTCAAAACCAGCAAATCAGTGTTCGTATAACCCTTTAAAAATATAATCGAACCCGAAAAGATCACAAAGTAAAATAAAAACAATACTGAAACTGCGATTATTCCACCAATTCTCTTTTCAATTAAATTGACAGGGAAAATCTGGAATAATAGATAAGTTAAAAATCCACTTACAACAGTAGTTATAAAAGGCTTTATTAACATTATTAAAATATTCTGAAACCTATAATCTACAAATCTTACAAATGTGAGCATATAGTAAACAGCAGAAACAATTATCGTAAATGCTACACTTATAGGAATACCCCAGAAACCAAAATATGGTAAAAATATAAGTACCGATATAGGAAACATTATAATTGTGATAATGCCAGCACGCCTCTCAAAATCTGTTCTATCAAAACCGAGCGCAATTGAACTCATTGCACCGGTTATCATATTTGCAAAATATCCCAGGATAATCAATCTAATAATTGATGAAGCAATTGAAATTCCTTCAACTGTTAATTTCTTACCAACCCACGATTGTATTAGTAAATTCGCATGTGTAAAAATAAATCCACCAATTAATAATCCTCCTATAATAAGGTATCTTGTACCGGTTTCAAATAAAATATTTAATTTTAATTTTTCCCCTTTTGCATCCAGTTCCGAGGCTGCTGGTACCACAGCCGAAACCAGTAATAAAGGAATGCTTCTGGCAAATCCTGTGATCTTTGTTCCAATCTCGTAGTAAGCTGCATAATTACCTCCAAAAAATTTCAGAACTAAAAATTTATCAAGCTGGAATACTAATACTTGTGCAATTCTATTAATCTGCAGATTTGTACCAAAAGAAAAAACCTTTTTTAAAGTTTCTATACTTACATATTTGAAATTAATTTTAAGTCCAGGTAATAATTTAAATGAATAAACAGTAACAGAAATTGCGATGAGTAAATAAAACAAAAAATAACTAACAGCTAAACCATTTACTCCGAAGCCTGTGTTAAATAGAATAATTATTAGAATTAGATTGAATATAGCACCTGAAATAATTGCTATATTGAGCAGGTCATATCGTTGAATTGCATTAATGCTCGCATAGAATGGTGAAGTAATATGGTTAACAGCTACTATTCCTGTAGTAATAAAAAGCACGAAATACATTTCAGATTTTAGGTCTGCACTTGTACCCAATAATAAGACAATTTCTTCTTTGAAAAAAACGATTAGAGGAAAAATAATTATCCATAATATCAGAAAAAAAAATAAAACGGAGTTAATAATTTTATTAAGATTTAAAATTTCTGCTTTAGTATGATATTCGGCAACATACTTAGTGCAGGTACTACCAAAACCAAAATCGAATAGTTGTGAAAATGATATAATAATTATTGCAACGACCCAAATATTGCCATAAACATTTACACCAATATGTTTAATAATGTATGGTACCAAAATAAAACCAATAATAAGCAGAGTAAAATTTCCAATAATATTGTAAATCGTGTTTTTTACAATCTTTTGAGGAAATCTTTCGGGCGGTTTAAATTCTTCTATGCTCATCAATTAATTACTCTGATATAGGTTGTGTTTGTTTTGGAAGGAAAATGACCTTAACTTGTCGGATTCTTCTTAAACTCTTCTTAACAATTACAAACTTGATTTCTTCATAGAATATTTCTTCTCCCATTTCTGGTATTTTTCCGGATATTTTATGAAGGAAACCACTTAAAGTTTCATAATCGGGGTTTTCTGGAATATTAACTTGAAATCTCTGGTTAAAATCTTTGATATTAATCCTTGCATTAACAAGGTAAGTTCCATCCGAAGCAGATTCTATTTCTTTCAGTTCTTCATCGTATTCATCGTGGATCTCGCCCACAATTTCTTCAATAATGTCTTCCAGAGTTATGATTCCTTCAGTCCCTCCGAATTCGTCTATAACGATTGCCATATGAATTTTATGTTGTTGGAGTTCGCGTAATAGCACACTAATTTTTTTTGTTTCGGGAACAAAATATGCAGGCCTGATGATATCATATAAAACAATTACTTCGCGATGTTCTAACAATCCTATTAAATCCTTTGTGTAAATTATTCCAACGATATTATCGATTGAGCCAGAATATACAGGTATACGAGAATATCCTTCTTCAAGCACAATATTAACAAGTTTTTCTCTTGGTGTGTTAATATCAATAGCAACAACATCTGTCCTTGGAATCATTACTTCTTTTGCAATTGTATCAGTAAATTCAAATATGCTTGTAATTAATTCCTGCTCGGTTTTATCTATTGTTCCAGTTTTTCGTCCTTCTTCGAGTAGAATTTTAAATTCTTCTTCCGATACTCTTGATTCGGTAAAACTTGTTTGGTCTTTAAATGGTTTCAAAATAATATTTGTAATTTTGGTAAGTAAATTAGTAAAGGGAATTGTTACAATCATAAAATAGTAAAATGGAAAAACAAGAATTCTTGCTACCTGTAAAGGAAATTTCATTGCGATTGATTTAGGGATTAAATCGCCCATTATTATTGCAATAAATGACAGAACTGGTACAAAAATCACAACAGATATAACATCAGAATATGTCTGAAATAATTTAATAGAAGAGGATTGTAAAATCGGAGAAAGTGTTTCCAGCGAAAACAAACCGGACAAAAAAGCTGCTAAACTTAAACAAACAATAAAGCTAACTTTTGAAACAGCTATAACAGATTCCGGATTAGATTGTAATTTTTCAATTAAAATTGCAGCTTTATTTTTTTCTTTAATTAGATCTTTAAGAATACTCTTAGGTACGGTTAAAATACTGCTTTCACAAGCAGAGCTCATTCCCGTTAAAAATAACAATATTAAAATTGGTAGAATAAAACTCAAAAATACCTTTTCTATTGGTTATACATTATGTTTAAATAAAATTTAAAACAAAGAACAAACATAAGCAAACTAAGGTAAAGTAGCTTTGAAATTTTGGTATCTTTTAGCAAACAGATTACTTTCGTCTGGTTGTGGGTTGCCCATTTTTTGCATTTCCTGTGTAACGAAATCAACACGATCCTGAGGTAATGGATGGGTAGAAAGAAGCCGCTCTATACTGCCTCCTCTAACGCCTTTTTCTGCCATAATTTTGTCAAAGAAATATTTGATCGCACCTGGATAATATTCAGTATCTTTTAAATACAGGATAGAATATTGATCAGATTCTTTTTCATCTGCTCTACTATTTGCCAGGAAAGCGAGACCTGTAAAAAGGTTTGCGGCGATCTCAGCTAATTGAGAAGGTTTCTCACCAAGTACTATTGATAACAGAATACTTGCTCCATAATATTTCGTTAATCGTTGTGTAGCATGTCTTCTTTCAGCATGTGCAATTTCATGTCCAATTATACCGGCTAATGTCGCTTCATTGTCGACGAATTTTAGCAAACCTGTATAAACATAAATATATCCACCAGGTGTGGCAAAAGCGTTGATGGTACTATCATCATGGATGATTTCAAATTTATAAGCATATATACCACGCTTTTTTACATTGGGTGAGTTTAAAATTTTTTGCCCAATTTGCTCAACATAATTTTTTACATCACTTCGGTTTTGAAGAATTGGATATTCCTGAGGTTTGCTTCTTATTTCTTCATCTAATTGCTGTCCAAGCTTCACATCATCCTGATCAGAAAAAATGTTAAAAGCAAGACTTGCACACATGAAACTAAATACTGTTAGCCAAAAAACCAGAACTGCTAAAGTTATATAATTTTTCATAATCCCTCCTTTAATTTTAATATTTAATATTTTCTAAAAATAACCCTCGAGCAGGTGCAAATTGACCTGCTTTTGTTCTATCTTTTTTATCTAAAACGGCAATAAAATCATCTAAGGTCATATGCCCTCTTGCTACATCAATCATTGAGCCTACCAATCCGCGTACCATACCATATAAAAATCTATTCGCTTCTATTTGATACTTCAAAAACCTCTTTCTAAAAATCCATCGAGAAATATAAACATTGCTGAGATAATGTTCATTATTTTCATCCAATTTAGAAAATCCTTCAAAATCATGAGTACCTAAGACTAATTTGCAACATTCATTTAATAATTCAAAATTTAAATCATATTTTAAATACCAGGAGAAGTTTCTGAATAATGCTGTTGGATATGTTGAAATATAATATGTATAAAATCTTGATTTGGCACTGTATCTTGAATGAAAATCCAATGATACTTCTTGAACATCCAAAATTTTAATATCATCTGGTAATAAAGAATTCAAACTGTTTTGAATTTTTTTTAAGTCGATAGTTTTATTCGTTTTGAAATTTGCGACCTGACCTCTTGCATGAACCCCACTATCGGTCCTACCAGCCCCAATAAGTGTTATCTCTTCCTGCAATATCTGTTTTAAGCATTTCTCAATTTCGTTTTGTATATTTTTGCCATTCGGTTGAAATTGCCAACCTACATACTCCGTACCATCATACTCAATTTTCAGTTTTATATTATGCAATTTTAAAAATTTTTTGAAATGGTTAAAACTAATACCGGGAAATCTACCGTACCTTTTACATTAGTATTAATGTGAAATGCAGTATTGGTAGCTTCATTATACTTTATTGCCAACCTTCCAGCGTTAACCGCGCTAATAATATGATTTGCCAAAATTGCACCTAAGACAAACTGAGTGCTGTTAAGTACATCATCGCTTTTTATTCTTAAACTTCTATACTTCAACCTGTTTGATTCATTATTCCATTTCCAATAATAGTCCGATTGGGGATCGTATAATTGTTCTTCTTTTCTATCCTGAAGTTTTCTCTCATTATACTGATAAACATCAGAATAATTGCCAATATTAACAAAGAATTTATCATCCTTCCCAGAAATGTTGACATTTGCATTGATGCTTGCAAAAGTGCGTGCATCATCTCGAATCCATCGACCATAATAATTCAGAGATGCATAAGTCAACCAGAGTGTTGCCTCAGCTCCCGTAAGATAACGACCAATTCTATAATCACCCACATATAATTCGCCCATTCCCGGAAACAATAACGATAATCCCACTGCAAGTGGTACAGATTTTTTTGCGCTTTCTGTATAGTTATAATCACTTCCGTCAATACTATAAAATTGATTTTTATACACCCTAAAAAATTCTATCTCTTTATTGATGAGAATATTGTTCTCGGTCTGAGAATAAGTAAACTGTAATAAAAAAACAAACAAAAAAACAAATTTAATTTGTCTCATAAAAATATCTTTCATTTTTTTATAATTTTAAGGTTCATATAGATAATTACCTAAACACACATCATCATCAACAGAGATAATTTTAACTGGTACAATTTTATTCACTAAAGATTCATCATAATCGACACGAACTCGTATGTAATTTCTTGTAAAACCATACATATATCCATCATCATGGTTGGATTCAAAAAGTACCGGTATAAATTGTGTTAAGAATTTTGAGTAAAAGTTAAGTTTTTTCTTTTTACCAAGCAACCTGAGTTTTCTGTTCCTTTCGAATCTAATTCTTGGTTCTATCTGATTCTGAGATTGTGCTGCCGGAGTATTAGGTCTTTCAGAATAAGTAAATACATGCAAATATGAAATCGGTAAATCTAACAAAAATTTATAAGTTTCCTGAAAATGCATTTCCGTTTCGCCAGGGAAACCAACAATAACATCTGCACCAATTGCAGCATCAGGGTCTTTAGTTTTAATGTATTCTACAAGTTTTTTATAATCTTCCACTTTGTATCTCCGGCGCATTAATTTAAGTATTTCATCAGAACCGCTTTGTAATGGTATATGGAAATGATTACATAATTTTTCATTCTGTAAAATAAAATTTATGAGTTCATTGCTTAAAAGGTTTGGTTCAATTGAGCTTATTCTGATACGTTCAATACCATGAATTTGTACAAGCTTTTCTAAAAGATTTAGTAAATTTTCTCCAATCTTCTTACCATAATCTCCAACATTAACACCTGATAGGACTATTTCTTTGAAGCCTTTCTCAGATAAATATTTTGCCTGATTGATTATCGAATCAATTGGTTGACTTCTGCTCTCACCTCTGGCAAGAGGAATAGTGCAAAATGAACAATGGAAATCGCAACCATCTTGAATTTTTAGAAAAGCTCTTGTTCTATCATCAACATCACCTGAATAAGCAATTCCAAAATCGTTTGAATCAGAAAGTTCAGAGACATAAATTTGTGGTGATTTTTTTTTATCCAAACTGGAGAGGAAATTTTGTATCTGAAATTTTTCTTTTGTACCAAGTACTAAATCTACACCTTCGATTGATGCAATTTCCTCTGGTCTTAGTTGTGCATAACATCCCGTAACTATTATATAAGCATCAGGTGAACGGCGGATTATACTTCTGATTATTTTTCTACACTCCTTATCTGCACGCTGGGATACTGTACAGGTATTTACTATATAAACGTCGGACTTATCTTCAAACTTAGTAATTAAGAAGCCATTTTCTGCAAATGTTCTGGCAATAGTTGAGGTTTCTGCAAAATTAAGCTTGCAACCTAATGTATAAAAAGATGCTTTTTTCATTTTTGATATTAAAAAAGAGTTAGTTCATATGAACTAACTCTTTTATTTAACTTTTAGTTTCTAATCTTATATAATCTCATCAGGACCGGGAGCTTTGTCTAACTCCTCAAATGATGCTATCTCGGATGGTTGAGGACCTTTTACCGCATCCTTGATATTCATATGAGGTAGCTTGTGTTGACTTATATATTCTTCAACCAATCTTTGATCCTTACCTTTGAGATATTCTATTGCAGAAAGTACTATTTTTTTGGAGTCCTTATCAAATTCTATGACTTTTAGCTGGAGAACATCTCCTACTTTGAATGACTCAGCAATGTTTTTAAGTGGAACTGTAGAGAGTTGTGATGCAGGCACAAATCCTTCTACTCCAAGTGGTAACTCAACTATAACTCCTTTTTCAATAATTCTTGTTAACTTACCTTCTGTCTCAACACCGACTTTATACACATTCTCAAAGTGATCCCACGGATTGTCCTGAAGTTGTTTATGACCTAGTGAAATTCTTCTCTGTTCAACATCTACACCGAGTATGACCACATCTATCTGTTGATTTTTCTTTACAACTTCACCAGGATGTCGGATTTTCTTAGTCCAGGATAGATCTGAAATATGGATCAAACCATCAACACCCTGTTCCAATTCTACGAAAACACCGAAATTGGTTAAATTTCTAACAATACCCTTGTGTCTTGAACCAACTGGATATTTTTGTAAAAGGTTATACCATGGATCTGGTTCCAGTTGTTTGATTCCAAGTGAGATTTTCTTGTTCTCTTTATCCAGACTCAAGATTATAGCATCTACCATTTGCCCCATCGAAACGACTTGTGATGGATGCTTGATGTGTTGAGTCCAGCTCATTTCAGAAATGTGAATTAGACCCTCGATTCCTTTCTCAATTTCTACAAATGCTCCATAATCGGTTAATGAAACTACCTTTCCGGTTACTTTCATTCCCACAGGATATTTCTCTTCGATATTTTCCCACGGGTGAGGAGTCAACTGTTTTAATCCGAGCGAGATTCTTTTCTTCTCGGGATCATAATCTGTGACAACTACATTAATAACCTGATCAAGTTTTACTACTTCAGATGGATGATTAATTCTGCCCCAGGATAAATCGGTAATGTGAATCAAACCGTCCACACCACCTAAATCCACAAAGACACCAAAATCGGCAATAGCTTTTACTGTACCTTCTAAGATTTGACCTTTTTCTATCGAATTTAATATAGCATTTCTCTGATCAGCCATTTCTTCTTCAACCAGAACTTTATGGCTAACGACTATATTTTCTGCAGCATGATTAATTTTAACAATTCTGAAATCCATCACTTTATCAATAAACTGATCAAAATCGCGAATTGGTTTTACATCTATCTGTGAACCAGGTAAGAATGCCTCTATACCCCAGATATCCACAACAAGACCACCTTTGATTCTTCTTAATATTCTTCCTTGGATTACTTCGCCTGTTTCATATGCTTTGGTAACTTTTTCCCAAACACGCATAAAATCCGCACGTTTGCGGGATAATACTAATTGACCATCTTTATCTTCGATACTTTCAAGGAAGACTTCCACCTCATCGCCAACTTTTAATTCATCAATATTGGGAAACTCGCTAATAGGTACGACACCTTCCGACTTAAAACCGATGTCAATTGAGACTTCGTTTTCTCCGATTGCTATAATTCTTCCCTTGACTAACTGATTGGCTGTAATAGTACTTAGTGTAGGTTCATAAAATTTTTCTAATTCATGAAATTCTTTCTCATCATATTCTTTTTCAATAATCCGACTGATAGAATTATATGAATTATTTTTTGTTGTTTTTTTCATTACCAGTTCATCAGATGCAGTTGTTACATTTGAATCACTTTTAACATTTAAATCTTCTGTCATTAAACCTCCTTAAAGGTTCATTCTGTGGCAAGCACAGAATTATCTTTACTGTTTGCGATTCTCAGCCAGCCATCAAAACTGAGTTTCGTAAACAGAAAGATTTGTTTTTTGTTATTGTTTATTTTATTACTGATGGCTTTTATATAGAAACACATTCTTTATACTTTTCTTCAATTTTATTTTTAATCTTTTCCATTAACCACTGGGGGGTTGAAGTTGCACCGCTTATACCGATTGTTTTAGCACCATTAAACCAATCAAAATTAATTTCAGTTTCGTTTTCAATAAAATATGTTTTGGGGTTAACTTCTTTACAAATATTATAAAGAACTTTTCCATTCGAACTTGATTTTCCTGCGACAAAAAGAACAACATCATTTTGTTTTGCAAACTCACGCAACTTTACATCTCTTCCAGATACCTGACCACATATCGTATCTTTTGTAATGAACTGTACAGCCTGCGTCTCAAATGTATCAACAATCAATTCTTTAACTCTTTTCTTCAGTTCATCCCGAATTTTATAAAACATATTCTTATCCATCGTTGTCTGTGAAAACAAAACAGTATTTTTAGAAACATCAACTTTTTCAATTTCTTCCAAGGAGCCAATCACAACTCCAATACCTTTGATCTGACCTAAAAGGCCAATAACCTCAGCATGGTTCTGTTTTCCAAAAATTACAATCTGATATCCCAGCTTGTCGTAGTTCCTTATTCTTTCCTGAACTTTTGTCACGACAGGACAGGTTGCATCTATCAGGGTTATATTGTATTTTTTTGCCAGCTCGTAAGTTTCCGGTGGTTCGCCATGAGCTCTTATCAACACTCGGGAATTAGGTATATTCGGAAAATCTTCTCTTTTAATCGTTTTGAGTCCGAGTGCTTCTAATCTTTTAATTTCTGAGGGGTTATGGATAATTTCACCTAAACAATAAAGCTGAGGATCAGTTCTAAGCTCATCTTCAGCCATATTGATGGTTCGCACAACACCCCAACAAAATCCAGAGTTTTTATCTATATTAATTTTCAATAATTTCTAACGCTTTGTTTACTATGAAATTTACTTGCTCTTCAATCGACAAATTTGATGTATCTAAAACGATTGCGTCGTCAGCTTTACGCAATGGACTTTCTTTTCTTTTTGAATCCTTATTATCTCTTTCGATTATTTCATTAACTATTTTATTATAATCGATCATCAATCCTTTTTCAGCTAATTCTTTTTGACGGCGTTTAGCTCTTGTTTCAATTCCTGCAATCATAAAAATTTTGAGATCCGCATCAGGTATAACAACGGTTCCTATATCTCTACCTTCAAGAACAACACCGCCTTCATTGCTGATTCGACGTTGAAGTTCAACCATCATTTCACGAACTTGTTTATAACTACTAACAGCACTAACTGCATTTGTAACTTCAGCGCTTCTTAAGTACTTACTTACGTCTTCATCATCCAGGAAAACTTTTATTTCGTTTTTCTCTTTTTTAAGATCAACCTTACTATCTTTAAGTGCTTCCACAACAGCGGCTTCGTTTTCGGGGTCGATTCCATCTCTCAGAATTTTGTAAGTTAAAGCTCGATACATTGCCCCGGTATCGATATGTAAATAGTTTAATTTTTCAGCTACTAATTTAGCGGTCGTTGATTTGCCTGCTGCTGCAGGTCCGTCGATTGCAATTACAATTTTCTTCAAATTTTGCGAAAAATCTTAAAAATAAAGTGTATAAATATACACATTTTTCTTATTTAAAGCAATTATTTAATTCCAATAAATTTTTTATATATAGAAGCCACGGCAATGATTTTTATAGCATCCCACCAGGAGAAAATTACAAACCCATACGCTATCGACTTATAAATATCCTTAAAGTAAACAAAATTTAAATATATTGTTCCTAATAAAAATACTAAAATCATACCTACTGTAACTGAAAACAGTGCCCAGAAATAACTATTCCTTTTATTAATTAAGTAACCAGTTATAAAAGCCGACAGGGGAAAACTCAACAGATAACCACCGGTAGGTCCTATCATTTTTAATATACCAGCAGAAAAGCCAGCAAATACTGGTAATCCAATTAATCCCATCGATAAATAAATAAGTTGGCTGTAAAATCCTTTGCGCGCACCTAAGATTGCTCCAGAAAGTAAAACAAAAAATGTTTGTAACGTAAACGGTACCGGTTTTGTCGGAATTTCAATCCATGCACCAATTGCCGTAAGAACAGAAAATAACAATATTACAGCAATGTCTTTTATCAAATTCTCCGATTTAACTAAAACTAATTTCTGAGTTATAAAATTGTTGTTATTCATTTTCGCTCCTGAAATTTTTATTTAACCATTCTTTTATGATTGTTATGATTTTGTTTATAAAAATATTTTTTTGATTATCAGGATATTGATTATATCCTAATAGATGACCCATATTGGGTATAATAAACAAATCTGTTAAATTTTTATTTGATAAATTATACAATTTTTCAGCTTCATCTATTTTAGCTACTAAATCATTTTCACCATGGATAATTAGCCAGGGAATTTTCAATTTAGCAGCGGATGACTCGATAGCGTATTTGTCTCGATTATTTTCAAGATCATTTAAGTATTCAATACCAATCTTCAAAATAGAATTAGAACTTTCACTCGAGAGTGGAAGGTAACCTTTACAGCGCCATAAAGATTTTTGATGATCATTCCACCGATCATAATTAGCAATTGGTGAAATAGTAATTATGCCATTCACATTTGAATTTGCAGCTATCAATATGCTATTTGCTGCTCCACGAGAATGTCCCATCAGTATAATTTTATTATCTTTATCACTTTTTTTAAAATTGCCATATAACCAGCTTAAGACACTCTCAATATCATCTAATTCTTTTGATATTGTATTTTCAAAGAACTTTTTAAAATTTGTTATCTTGTATCGATTTTCATTAATACCATTATGCGAATAATTCATTACGATTGTAGCAAAATGAAAATCAGCAATTTTTTCTCCAATATAAGGGAAAGGACCCCAATCTTTAAATGCCATAAATCCAGGGCAAATAATAACAAAATTTTTATAGTCAAAGAACTTATTGCTTTCGTGATATCTTAAATCAATATTAAATGGTTCACCGTTGGAATTTAAAACCGCAATTTCTTCACATCTCATATGTAATACATTTAAATCTGTAAAAATATATTAAAAATAACTTTGAAATACAATCTTATTGAAAATTTGAAATAAATAACAATGATACTTATATTTTACAAAAAATATGGAATAAAGAGATGAAAGTAGATATACTTGCCATTGGTGCACATCCAGATGATGTTGAACTCGGTTGCTCTGGTACTATTGCCAAGTTAACTAAGTTAGGTTACAATACAGTGATAGTTGATCTAACAGAAGGTGAACTTGGAACAAGAGGTTCAAGAGAGATAAGAGCCAAAGAAGCTACATCAGCTGCAAAAATACTTGGGGTTAAAACTCGTCTGAACTTGAAAATACCAGATACAAATATTGAACTAAACAGAGAAAATCTTTACCGACTAATACAAGTAATCAGAAAATACAGACCTAAAATATTGTTATTTCCACACTGGCATGATAGGCATCCAGACCACACAAATGCACATCAACTATGTAAACAAGCATGGTACTATTCAGGTTTGGCAAATGTCAAAACTACCGACAATGGAAAATTACAATCAGCATGGAGACCACTAACCTATTTCAACTATATGATGAAATTGGAATTCATCCCCAGTATTATTCTGGACATAAGCGATGTGTATCATATACGCTTAAAAGCTGTCAGAGCATATAAATCACAATTTTATAATCCAAAATCAAAAGATCCCGAAACTTTACTAAGCAAAAAATCTTTTCTTGATTTTTTGGATACTCGCGCCAAGTATTATGGACAGTTAATTGGGGTAGAGTACGCCGAACCCCTTTATTCTCCCAAACCACTTGGTATTTCAAATTTATTTGATCTAAAATTCTTACAAAGATAATTAAACATTTTATTTGGATTAATTTTGAAACTTAAATAATTTGTGTTATGTTATACGGGTAGTATGAGAATTTTGCCAACATATAAATCCATAATTATCGCATTTATTGTGATATTCTCTATTTTTAATTTTGGGTTACCAGTAGTTTTACACTACTGTAAAATGATGCACTCATTCTCAGCCGAACAATGTTCAATGTGCCATAAGAACGATACTGATAGTACTCAAAAAAAAATTACAAAATCGATTGAACATTGTTGCTCAAATTTCATAATTGTTAAAGCAAATGATAATCACTTTATTAAAAACCACTTAAGAGAAAACATTTTTTCTCTAAATTTTGTAAAACACCACATTGAAAACGACCAACGTCTTAATTTCACCAAACTTACCAGCCAACCAACATTTATCCAACCATATTCTTGTATTGACATACCCATCTTAAATTCTACCCTTTTAATTTAGACCTACAGTTTTAGTATAAATACAATTCTAACACGATCCTTAATTTTTCTTTAAGAAAATTATTCATCTTTTTCAAAACCAATTAATTAAAACTATTTTATGAAAACTAAGATAATCTTCATTTACATATTTTTATTGGGGATCTTACATAGTCAGGAAAAACCCATATTATTTTTAGATCAACTAATTGATCAAGCTTTACTAAAAAATCTATCGCTCAATTCATATAGTATGGAAATAAGAGCATTAGAGTCAAAGATTGCACAAATTCGTTCACTTGAAAATCCTGAATTAGCATTTAAGCTTATGGAAATGCCCCGCCTGAGGCCGGATGAGGCAATGTTTGCTAATTTAGAATTAATGCAAATGATTCGCTTCCCTGCCAAAATATCGACCGAAGTCCGTATGGCACAAATAGAAGTTGATCGTGCGCAACAGATTTTCAACGAAAAATCAGTCGATATAATTATGCATGTAAAAATTGCATATTACGAGCTCTGGATGATCCAGCAAAACATGAAACTCAATCAACAAAATGTTGAACTGATGAAGCAAGTTCTGGAAATTACTCGATTGCAATATTCTGTTGGAAAAACTTCACAACAAGATGTTCTACTAGCAGAGATAGAAATTGCAAAATTAGAAAAAGAATTTCTCAGATATCAAGAAATGGAAGAGACAACACTTGCCATGCTTGCATCATTACTTAATCAAGATATCAGCAATTTCACGGGATTAGCAACCGCACCAGATATGATTTCTTTTAATTTTGAAATTGAGCAAATTCAGGCATATGCTTTAAAAAAATGTTCAAAATTAAGAAGCGATTCGCTAATGGTGGAGAGAGAAAAAACAATGCATAAACTTTCTAAGTTAGAATATCTACCTGATATGAAAGTGGGTATTGAATATGTTTCCTCTCCAATGACCGGTTTTCGTGGTTGGAGTTTACAAGCAGGTATTACACTCCCATTTTCCTTATGGACACTAAGCAAGGCTAATGCAAAAGTCCAAGAAGCAGAAGCCAACATAATAAAATCAGAGTTAATCTATAACAATGAACGAAATATGCTTCTCTCAAAAGTGCGTGAATACTATGCAAAATTGCGTTCCCTAATTGAACAGTGGGAATTGTATGACAAAAAGATTATTCCACTTGCAGAGCAATCCTTACAGCTAACATTAACAAATTATCAAACCGGGAAAACTGACTTTCTAATGCTTCTTGACACATACAGAATGCTTACTATGGAGAAGATGGAAGCAATCATGATACGAATGAAATTTGAACAAACATTAGCCAATTTAGAAAAGGAAATTGGCTGTAGAGATATAGAAGAAATTTTAAGTTATTAATCCGATGCATATTCAAAAATCTATAATGCTGAGAAAATAGAATTAACTATTAATAAAGGAAATGAACAATGAAGTTAAAATTAATTATAATCTTGACAATTATGTTTCTAATTATTCCGATTATTTTTAATGCGTGCAACAATAAAAAAAATGACAGGAATGAAATTCAAATATTAGATGAGCAGACGAATGAAATATACACCTGCCCTATGCATCCATCGGTTGTTTCAGATAGAGCTGGTGCCTGCCCTGTTTGCGGAATGGCTCTTGTCAAACAGACGAATCGAAAGAACGCTTCCGTTGAAGATTTAGCAATGTTGCAATCTATCAGCCTTTCCCCAACTCAACGAGTGATTGCAAATGTTGCAACCGAAACTGTGAAAATACAAACAATTAATCGTAAAATTAACACAGTTGGAATTGTAGATTTTGCAGAACCAAATCTTGCAACTGTTACAGCAAGATTCAGCGGTAGAATAGAGAAAGTACATGTAGATTATACTGGTAAGCTGGTATCAAAAAATCAACCACTCTTTGAAATATATAGTCCGGCCTTAATTTCAGCCCAAAAGGAATTCCTACTCGCAGTAAAAAACAGTCAAGATGCAATGATTGAAGCATCGCTTGATCGACTGCAATATTATTTCGGTTTGTCTGAACAACAAATTTCAGACCTAAAGAAGAACCAAAAAGCACTTTACACTATAGCATTCCACTCTCCTATTTCGGGAACTGTGATTTCTAAAGAAATACAGGAAGGCCAATATGTTGATGAAGGAATGATTCTTTATAAACTTGCCGACCTCTCAAAAGTATGGGTTTATTTAGAGGTGTATGAAAAAGATATTCAATTCGTAAAAGTTGGTTCCGAGGTTCAATTAACAACCGAATCATATCCAAACGAAAGCTTTGTGGGCAAAGTAACTTTTATTGAACCAGTCGTGAATAGTGAGACTCGCACTGTAAGAGTTCGAACTGAATTCAACAATTCCACAGGTAAATTAAAACCTCAAATGTATGTAACTGCACAAATATTAACTCAATCAAAAAATACTATAGTTATTCCCTCGCCTGCAGTAATTTATACAGGTAAGCGTAAAGTCGTATGGGTTGAAGTTAAGGAAAATACTTTCGAACCAAGAGATGTGATTATTGGAATTGAAACAGACAACCTTAACGAAATAATAAGTGGACTTAATGTTGGTGACAAAGTTGTTGTAACAGGTGGATATTTGCTTGATTCAGAGAGCCAATTGAAATACTCAGGTTCAACAGGTGGTCACAATGTACATTCAGTTAATGTAGAAAAAAACATTACATCACATTTAAACACAAAATTAAGTAAAGAAGTAACGGTTATTGTTGATGGTGGATATTCTCCTTCTACGATTTATGCAAAGAAAGGTCAGAAACTTACAATCAATTTTGAACGTCATGATAATGTAAAATGTACAGATGAAGTTTTATTTCCTGATTTCAAAATAAAGAAATATTTAACACCACATCAGACAACTGTCATTGAAATCACACCAATGCGAGCTGGTGAATTTAGATTCCATTGTGGAATGGATATGTTGGAAGGTAAGGTAATAGTGTATGAATAATGTGGAGGTATTATGATAGAAAAAATAATAGATTTTAGTGCAAGGAATAAGTTCATAATCATTATTATCTATTTATTGATTATAGTTTGGGGTATCTGGTCTGTTATCCACACTCCACTTGATGCAATTCCCGACCTATCGGAAAATCAGGTGATAGTTTTTACAGAGTGGATGGGGCGCTCGCCACAATTAGTTGAGGATCAAATAACTTTTCCGCTGACGACTGCGCTTCAAGGAATTCCAGAAGTTCAAACAATTCGCGCACAATCAATGTTCGGCATGTCGTTCATCTTCATCATCTTCGAGGAGAAAACCGATTTATACTGGGCGCGCAGCCGAGTACTGGAAAAACTTTCCGTTGTTCAACCGTTGATGCCGCAAGGTGCGAAAGTTCAGCTTGGTCCCGATGGAACAGGAGTTGGACACGTTTATTGGTACACAGTCGAAGGTAAATATGATTTAGGAACACTGCGTGCAATTCAAGATTGGTATATCAAATTGCATCTTCAGGGGGTAGCGGGTGTTGCTGAAGTCGCGTCAATAGGTGGATATATTAAGCAGTACCAAATCGATATCGACCCAAATAAAATGAAAGCATACAATGTAACCATTACCGATATCCGAAATGCAGTAATGCGCTCGAATAACGAAGTTGGGGGAAAAATTTTGGAAATTTCTGATGCGGAATATTTTGTCCGTGGTCAGGGCTACATTCAATCGATTAGAGATATTGAGAATATAGTTGTTTCAACAAGTGTAAGTGGAACGCCGATTTATGTGAAGAATTTAGGTATCGTCCAACTTGGTGGTGATATCCGTCGCGGCTCGTTGGAGAAAAACGGAGAGGGAGAAGTTGTGGGTGGGATAGTTGTTATGCGTTACGGCGAGAATGCAAAAGATGTAATCGACAGGGTAAAAGCTAAGATTAAAGAAATTTATCCGGGACTTCCGAAAGGTGTCGAAATCAAACCTGCATACGACCGCACAGATATCATAATGGCGGCAGTCAATAATTTAAAAGGTACGCTGCTTCAAGAAGCGATTGTAGTGAGTATAGTTGTATTTTTATTTTTGCTTCATTTCAGAAGTGTGTTGCGGATAATTATAGAAATTCCAATAGCAGTGCTTATGGCTTTCATACTTATGAAAACTTTCGGAATTACATCAAACATTATGTCGCTTGGAGGAATTGCAATTGCTATCGGTGTAATTGTGGATGCCTCGATTGTGCTTGTCGAGAACGCATATCGGCATGTTGCCCAGACACAGAAAGAAAAAGGAACATTGACGAAAGAAGATTACACTGAGATTTCAATTCGTTCTGCTAAACAAGTTGGACCGGCGATATTCTTTTCAGTTGCAATAATGGTTGTTTCATTCCTCCCTGTTTTCTTGTTGGAAGGGCAGGAAGGAAAATTGTTTCGACCCCTTGCATTCACAAAAACATTTGTGATGATTGGTTCTGCAATTATAGCTATTACCCTTGTTCCGATGTTAATGACAATTCTTACACGAGGCAAATTTAGAAGTGAAGAACAAAATCCTATCAGTAATATTCTTAATAAAATTTATGCACCTGTAATTCGATGGGTTTTAAAATATCGTAAGACAACAATTGCACTTAACATCATCGCACTTCTTATCGCAATACCAATGATGACGAACATCGGTTCCGAGTTCATGCCTCCTCTCGACGAGCAGAGCTTGCTTTTTATGCCGGTTACGCTTCCCTCCGCTTCGATTACTGAAGTGAATAGAATTCTACAAGTTCAGGATGCAATTATTAAATCAGTACCTGAAGTGGAATCTGTTCTTGGCAAAGCGGGCAAGGCAGAAACATCAACCGACAATGCACCTGTGAGCATGATTGAAACTATCATCATCTTGAAGCCGAAGAGTGAATGGCGACCCGGAATAACAAAAGATGATATCATTGCGGAGTTGGATGCAAAGCTTCAAATTCCCGGTGTACGAAATGGCTGGACACAGCCCATCATCAACCGGATTAATATGCTTTCGACCGGTGTGCGGACTGACCTTGGTATCAAAATATTCGGAAAAGATTTAGATACGCTTGAGCAACTGGCAATCAGAGCTGAAAATGTTTTGCGTAAGGTTCCTGGCGCCGCTGATCTGTATGCCGAGCGAATTCAAGGTGGACTTTTCCTCGATATAAAAATTGACCGTGAAGCCGTTGCTCGTTATGGGATTAATATCGGCGATGTACAAGATGTAATTGAGACCGCGATTGGTGGCGAGAATATTGGAACTGTGCTCGAAGGCAGGCAACGCTTCCCGATTCGCGTGCGGCTATCGAGAGATTGGAGAAATAATTTAGATGCTATCAATAATATCCCCGTGCCTATTAATTTGAAAGGTATGAGAAAATCTGATACAGCCTTAATGTCGTCTGCAAAACCAGATAACAACGGACAATCGAGCAGCTTAATGGGTTCGATGGAAAACTATACATCATCTCTCAACTCAAAACTAAAAATTCAAAACTCGACTACACAAACTTCTTCAGTTTCTTCACGTGGTTACATTCCGCTTTCACAGCTTGCGAAGATAGAGATTGTTCCCGGTCCAGCAATGATTTCCAGCGAAAATGCACAGTTGCGATCTATAGTTTATCTGAATGTTCGTGGACGTGATATGGGGAGCTTTGTGAATGAAGCAAAAGAAGTTTTAAATAAAGAGTTAACTCTTCCCCCGGGATACACTCTCCAGTGGAGCGGACAGTGGGAAAACCAAATCCGTGCGCGCGAGCGTTTGCAGCTTCTGATGCCGATGGTCTTCTTCATAATATTCATTATGCTTTATTTCATAACAAAAGATTTTAAAGAAGCATTTGTAGTAATGCTCTCTGTCCCATTTGCTCTAATCGGTGGCGTGTATCTGATTTATATTTTAGGATACAACTTCTCGGTGGCTGTATGGATTGGATTTATCGCTCTGTATGGATTGGCTGTAGAGACGGGTGTTGTAATGGTAGTTTATCTTCATGAGGCACTGGATAAACGTTTCAGGTCTTTTGAGCTTGGTAAGCGCGGTCCAATCACAATGTCAGACATTACTGAATCGACTATCGAAGGTTCGGTGCTAAGGTTACGCCCAAAGATTATGACAGTCGGGACAACTTTGATCGCACTTCTACCGATAATGTGGAGTACAGGAGTTGGGTCGGATGTAATGCGACCTATCGCCGCACCAATGATCGGTGGATTGATTACATCCACAATTCACGTCTTGATAGTCACACCAGTGTTATTCAGCTACATGAAAGAACGAGCTCTAATGAAAGGCAAATTAGAAGGATCAAAAATGGCAAGCTGGATGAAAAGTTAAGAATGATTTTAAATTTGAATTTCAAAAATAAAAGTGTAAATTATTGTTTAAAATTTAAACTCATATATTTAATTAACCATAAAAACATTAACATTAAAGGAGTCAACAATGAAATCAAACAATATACATAAATTATTAGTTGCTATATTAGTATCTTTTTCGATATTAATTGCCCAAACTGATACAAAAAAATCTGAAACGACCAGAGAAAAACAGAAATCTTGCTGTGCGAGTGAAAAAGGTGTGAAATCCGAAGCTAAAACAGAAGTCAAAAAATCAGATTGCACATCACGCGATGCATCACAAATGCACGATGGCAAATCTGACTGCACACAAAAGGCAGCAAAAGATGCTAAAAAAGAATGCTCTAAAGGTGAGGATTGCTGTCAGAAAACAGATGTCAAGAAATCTGATGATTCACAATCAAAAGATGGCAAATATAGGTGCCCAGGACAAACGAAAATGAAAGAGTCAAAAAAGATATAAGGATATCTAATATGTATCAATATATTGTTCTTTCATATATCTTAATAATCCTTCTTGTTGGCTGCGGAAAGAGAGAATCGGGTTATGACGGGAAGGATCAAACTGAAAATAATATCCAAACAACAACAATATCTACACCATCCATAATGTGTGGAATGTGCGTTTCCACTATAAAGAAAACGGTTTCAGCCGTGGAAGGTGTTTATGATGTCGAAGTCGACCTTCAAAAGAAAATAACAACAGTGAAATTCAACAGAACAAAAGTTGACATTACGACACTCGAAAAATTTATTTCCGATGCTGGATATGATGCTAACGAAACTCCGCGCAACCGTGAATCATACAACAGCTTACCTGATTGCTGTAAAGATGGGAAATAAAATTCAAATATAGAAAAACTTAAAAAGCGCCAATGTAAAATTATCATTGGCGTTTTTTAACTAAAAAGAAGATGACTATGAAACATATTGACCCCGTCTGTGGAATGAATATCGAACAGCAAGAAGCTGTAGCAAAAAGCGTGTATAAAAATATTGATTACTATTTTTGTGCAATCAGATGCAAAGAACTTTTCGATAAAAATCCAGAGTTCTACATAACAAACCAAACTACCAGAATGCTTGCTTCGAGTAAAATACAACCTTCAAGCAGTATTCCTATAGCACCAACTCCCTATCCAATTGAAGATAGATATTTTAAAAAGATTCAGCTTCCTATTTTAGGTATGAGTTGCGCCAGTTGCGTATCCAAAGTGGAAAATAGTTTGAATAAACTACCAGGTGTTGCCTCAGCTAAAATAAACCTTGCAACCGAAACAGCCACAATTCAATATGATGATACAAAAGTAAACTTTAGCCACTTTAAACAGGCAGTAGAATCTGTAGGATATCAAATAGCAGAAATCCCAGAAGAAAATATATGGGAATTTGAAGAATTAGAACATCAAAAAGAATACAAAAAGCTCAAAACCCGTTTTATTATTAGTTTACTTTTAACTTTACCAATTAGTATAGTCAGTATGTGGACAATGATGGAACATTCTCCGTTTTCCTTCTTTAGTCATCAAACATGGAATTACATTTTGTTTGTTCTGACAATTCCTGTGCTATTCTGGGCAGGTAATCGTTTCTACAAAGGGTTTTGGGCTACTCTGAAACACTTCAAGGCTGATATGAATACTTTAATCGCTGTTGGTACATCAGCTGCATTCGTTTATAGCTCTGCGATAACATTTTTCCCATCATATTTCACTTCAAGAGGTCATCAACTCCATGTTTATTATGACACAACTGCAGTTATCATTACATTAATTTTATTAGGAAAATTGCTTGAGCTGCGGGCTAAAGGTAAAACCTCTGAAGCAATTCGAAGATTGGTTGGATTGAGTCCAAAGATGGCATCAGTTTTAAGAAACGGTAAAGAAATGCAAGTTCCAATCGAGCAGGTTGTAATTGACGATACAATTATCGTACGCCCTGGTGAAAAGATACCTGTAGATGGAATTGTAATAGAAGGCAGTTCGAGTGTTGATGAAAGTATGATAACTGGAGAAAGTATTCCGATTGAAAAGCATAAAGGAGATGAAGTAATCGGTGGAACATTGAATCTGACGGGGAGTTTTAAGTTTCAAGCAAAGAAGATAGGTAAAGATATGATGATATCTCAAATTGTGAAACTGGTATCAGAAGCACAAGAATCGAAGGCACCAATACAGAACCTGGCTGATAGAATTGCATCAGTTTTCGTTCCGACTGTAATAGCGATTGCCCTTTTAAGCTTTACCATCTGGTATTTCGTAGCTGGAAATTTTTCATCTGCACTTCTGAATTTTGTTGCAGTAATGATCGTTGCATGCCCTTGCGCGCTTGGTTTAGCAACTCCAACTGCAGTTATAGTAGGAACAGGAATTGGAGCATCAAATGGCATTCTAATAAAGAATGCTAATATTTTAGAAATACTGCGCAAAACTGATACAATCGTCTTCGATAAAACTGGTACACTTACAACAGGTAAACTTACTGTAACAGATATCTATACTTTTAACCAATTAACCAAAGAAGAATTACTAAAAATTGTCGCTTCGATTGAACTTCTTTCAGAACATCCAATTGCTAAAGCAATAGTTCATTTCGCAAACGAACGCAATATTATTCCAGTCAAGGTGGAAAAATTTAATTCAATTTCAGGATTTGGCACTGAAGGATTAATTAACGGAAAACAGGTTTACATTGGAAACCAAGAATTTATGATTAAAAAAGGAATTGACCTCCGAAACACATCCATCGATATAATGAATCATAAGAGTCAAATTACAGTATTAGTGGCTATTGAAAACCAACTTGTCGGCTTCATTACATTTAGTGACAAACTCAAACCGAATGCTAAGCAAGCAGTAAATGAACTGAAGCAGATGGGATACACAACTGTAATTCTAACTGGTGATAGAGAGGAAGTTGCTGAGGCAATAAGCAAATCCACTGGAATAGAACTATACCACGCTAACTTGCTCCCAAAAGATAAAGTTGATAAGATTAAAGAATATCAAGCAAATGGAAAAATTGTGTTAATGGTTGGAGATGGAATTAACGATGCACCAGCACTGACCCAAGCCGATGTTGGTATAGCTCTCGGGACGGGCACAGATATTGCGATTGAAGCTGGTGATATCACATTAGTCAAGGGGGATCTAAATGCTGTGATCAAAGCGATAAAACTTTCAAAAAAAACTCTAACTACTATATATCAAAATCTTTTCTGGGCTTTCATTTATAATATTAGTTTAATACCACTGGCTGCTTTTGGAATACTTGATCCTATGCTCGCTGCTGCAGCAATGGCTTTAAGCTCGGTTTCAGTAGTTTCAAATTCATTGCGCCTCAGAAAAATAAAAATATAGAACGGCATTTTATGATAACACTAAAAGCTTATGCAAAAATAAACATTGGTTTAAGAATATTAAATAAACGACCAGACGGATATCATAACATCGAAACAATATTTCACAGAATCAACCTTTACGATATACTCGAGATATCGGAAAATGATGAAATTTCATTAAATATTCAAGGTATTAACTTACCGACAAATGAAGACAATATTTGCATCAAAACAGTCAAACTATTTCAGAATAATTTTGGTATTCGTTCCGGGATCAGATTAAAATTAATTAAGAATATACCTATCGGAGCAGGGTTGGGTGGCGGAAGCTCGGATGCAGGCATATTATTGAAAGCTCTCCCAAAATTTTTTAATATTCAAATTAGTAATCACAGCTTAAACAAACTGGCTCAACAACTTGGCGCCGATGTTCCCTATTTTTTAAATGATGGAAGCGCTTACGCAACTGAAAAAGGTGACAAATTAGAATATTTCAAGCTTTCACTGCCCTACTGGATAATTACCATCACACCACCGATACAAATTTCATCAAAGTGGGCATACGAAAATTTTACGATAGATAACAGTATCAAAATCCAGGATAATCTGAAAAATTTATTATTAAACAATATTAACAACAAAGAGAACTTGAAAGAATTTGTAAAAAACGATTTTGAAAAATTGGTATTTGATAAATATCCAGAAATAAAAGTGATTAAGGAAAAACTATATTCGTATGGTGTTGATTATGCTTCACTATCTGGCAGCGGCTCAACAGTGTTTGCATTTTGTAAGGAAGAAGAGCTTTTTAGAAAAATATATGAATATTTTAAAAAGGACTATTATATTTCAATCACTGAACCAAATTTTGAACCATAAACAATAAAGGAAAGTAATATTATGAGGATAATGTTTTTAATAATTTTTTCTGCATTTTTTGTAACTAATCAAGTATACTTGCAGGAATTAAAAGTGGGTGATGCCGCACCAAATTTTAAACTCCCATATGCCACAAAAGACACAATTGATCAAAATGGTATTCAGTTGTCTGATTTGATCGGTAAAAAAATAATTGTTATAGCATTTTATCCAGCCGATTGGAGCCCAGGATGTACAAATCAAATGTGTAGTTTTAGGGACGACTTTGAATTTTTCAACGATATAAATGCAGAAGTTCTAGCAATTAGCGGGGATTATGTATGGTCTCACCACAACTGGGCAAAAAGTCAAAATTATCAGTTTAAACTCTTAAGCGATCATAATCACAAAGTTGCTGAATTATACAATAGTTACAATTCCGACAGAGGTTTCAATAAACGTACAGTTTTTATAATTGATAAAAATGGAAAAATTGCATATATTGATTGGAAATATTCTACAACTGATGATAGTTCACTTAAAAAGCTTAAAAGTAAATTAAATGATATAACTAAATAAGTAAAAAAAACTATGAACCCAATAACAATAATTTTATTCGCATTAACTATTATCCTAAACGACAAAAAAGATCCTCTTAGATTTCCTGAAGAGATCCACTTAAAGAACATACAACAACTCACCTTTGGTGGGCAAAATGCAGAAGCATATTTTTCGTTTGATGAAAAGAAAATAGTTTATCAGTCAACAACTGATGAATTTAAATGTGATCAAATATTTACAATGAATTTAGACGGGTCAAACAAAAAACTTGTATCGACCGGCAAAGGACGAACTACCTGTGCATATTTCCTGCCCGATGGAGCACACATTCTATACGCATCAACTCACTTAGGTGGAGATGAGTGCCCACCCGAACCAGATAGAAAAAAAGGATATGTATGGGGACTATTTCCTACATATGATATTTTTGTTGCTGATACAAATGGAAAAATTGTTAAACAGCTTACCGATACACCAGGGTACGATGCAGAAGCAGTTATCTCGCCATTAGGAGATAAAATAGTGTTTACTTCAATTAGAAACGGAGACCTTGATATTTACACAATGAATTTAGATGGTAGTGACATAAAGCAACTGACTCATGAGCTTGGATACGACGGTGGTCCATTTTTTTCCTGGGATGGAAAGAAAATAGTATATCGTGCTTACCATCCAAAAACGGAGCAAGAAATAGCTGAATATAAAGAACTTATAAAGGAACAGATGATCAAACCAATGAATCTACAAATTATGATTATGGATGCGGATGGCTCAAACAAACAACAAATTACAAACAACAACGCAGCCAATTTTGCTCCATTCTGGCATCCGGACGGGAAGCACATAATTTTTTCATCAAATATGGCAGATACTTCTCGGATTCCAATGAACTTCGATCTTTATATCATAAACATCAAAACTAAAAAACTTGATAGAATAACATATTCACCGGTTTTTGAAAGCTTCCCAATGTTCACCCGTGATGGAAAGAAATTAATTTTTGCATCAAATAGAAATGCAAAAGTTAGAGGTGAAACAAATGTTTTTATTGCTGATTTCAAATTCCCAACAAAAAGGAAAAAGTAAATATTGAGTGTACAAATTATGAAAAAGAAATCATTATTTTTTGTTCTTTTATTAATTATTGGCTGTAGTACCACACAGCAAATTGTTAAATCTCCATTTATTACGCCTGATGAATTAAAACACCATGTAATATATTTAGCGTCTGATGAACTTGAGGGCAGAAAAGCTGGAACAAAGGGTAACAACCTCGCCGCTGAGTATATAGCTAATGAATTTGCTAAATATGGATTAAAACCTTTTGGTGTAAATAATACATTTTTCCAAAATTTTACATTTATTTCAGATTTAAAGATTGGAAAAAACAACTCTCTAACAATCAAAATTAAAGAACGAATTTATACATATGAACCAGGAATTGATTTTACACCTATGAATTTTTCTGAAGATACCTCAATAACAGCAAATCTGGTTTTTGTTGGTTATAGTATAAGTTCTGATTCATTAGAATATGATGATTACGCTGGTGTTGATGTAAAAAATAAAGTTGTAATAATGATGAGATACTCACCTGATGGAGACAGTTCTGGTAGCCCATTTTTTGAATACTCAACTTTTCAAAAGAAAATAATCACAGCTCGCGATAAAGGTGTAGCTGGAATAATATTTATAAATGGTCCACAGAATGAAAACAAAAATCAGCTCATACCACTGAGGTTAGAAAGGGGTTCAATGAACTCCGGTATTGCTGTTATAAATTTAAAATGTAGTATTGCAGAAGATATTTTCAATTCATACGATAAAAACTTAGATTCAATTCAACGATTTATAAATAAAAACAAAAAGCCTGCGTCTTTCGAATTCACTGATGTTCAGGTTAAACTTCAAACACATATCGAAAGAATTTATTCTGAAACAAAAAATGTAGTTGGAATATTAGAAGGAAATCATCCCACACTAAAAGAACAATATATAGTAATTGGAGCTCATTTTGATCACATTGGATTAGGTGGTCCTGGCTCCGGTTCACTTTTGTCTGATACCATCGCAATACACAACGGTGCAGACGATAATGCCTCCGGGACTGCTGGATTACTGGAAATTGCACAATACATTTCTGCAAGAAGGCAGGAAATAAATCGCTCATTTATTTTCGTTGCCTTTTCTGCTGAGGAATTGGGTTTATTGGGTTCAGCATATTTTGTAAAAAATCCTCCTATTGACCTAAAAAATACTGTTGCAATGCTAAATATGGATATGATTGGCAGATTAAGGGACAGCGTTTTAACAGTTCAGGGGGTTGGTACTTCACCGGTATGGAACGAAATAATTGCAAGGCAAAATTCTGATTCAATTTTCAAATTAAAACTCGGTCAGGATGGCTTTGGCTCGAGTGATCATGCAAGTTTTAATGCAAAGGAAATTCCGGTTCTATTTTTCTTCACTGGACTTCATTCTGATTACCATAAACCCACTGATGATTGGAATTTAATCAACTATGAGGGGCAAAAACTGGTAGCCGATTTTGTAACAAAAATTGCACTGGATCTGGATACAATATCAATTAAACCTGAATATACGAAAGTCGCAATAAGTAGCTCTCAACGCGAGGGGATGAGAGGATTTAGAGTATCATTCGGTATAATGCCAGATTTTGGTGATGATGCCAAGGGTTTGAGAATAAGTGGAACCCGGGCTGGTTCAGCAGCAGAAAAAGCTGGCTTGAAAGCAAATGATATTATAATAAAGTTCGGTGGAAAATCGGTTAAAAACATTTATGATTTAACCTCCCTTCTTGGCGATTACAAACCAGGTGACGAAGTAGAAGTTGTTGTCTTGAGAGGTGAAGAAACCTTAACATTCAAAGCAGTTTTGCAGGGACGTTAAAATTCTTATCACTCAATTTCGATCAACGAATCCGCATCCATTTCCGGTGGTTTAGGAATACCCATCAATTGTAAAATAGTTGGTGCCATATTTGCGAGTATTCCCTCTTTAACAATCTGTTTTGGAGCCGGATTTTTAACAAATATAAATGGTACCAAATTCATTGTATGAGCAGTAAATGGCTCACCATTTTCATCAGCCATTTTATCTGCATTTCCGTGATCTGACGACACCAAAGGTAAAAATTTATATTCTAATGCTACAGGAATCAAACGACTAAGGCATACATCCACCGTTTCCACAGCTTTAATAGCAGCAGACATAATTCCTGAATGACCTACCATATCACAATTTGCATAATTAACCAAGATAAAGTCGTATTTATCAGTTTTTATAGCTTCAATTAATTTGTCTGTTACTTCATACGCACTCATTTCAGGTTTCTGGTCGTATGTAGCTACTCCACGAGGTGATGGTACAAGTATTCTATCCTCTCCATCAAAAACTTTTTCCCTTCCACCATTAAAAAAGAAGGTTACATGGGCGTATTTTTCAGTTTCAGCAATTCGTAATTGTTTTAATCCATAATTGGAAAGTATTTCACCTAATGTATTATCAAGAGTTATAGGTGCATAAGCCACTGGACACTTAAAGTCATCGTGATAATGAGTCATTGTAACAAAAGTCAAATTCAATTTCTCTCTTAAAAATTTATCAAAATTTGGATCAATAAAAGCTCGTGTCAGTTGTCTTGTACGGTCAGCTCTAAAATTAAAGAAAATGAAAGAATCACCAGACTTAATACTTCCAACTGGTTTGCCATTAACTGTACACACTATCGGTTTTACAAATTCATCAGTAACACCTGAATTATAGGATATTTTTACTGCTTCTACCGGATCCTTACATTTTTCTCCGATACCTTCAGTCATAGCCCTATAAGCTGCTTCTGTTCTCTCCCATCTATTATCTCTATCCATTCCATAATATCTGCCCATAACAGTTGCAATTTTCCCAATGCCAATTTCTTTAATTTTACTCTGTAATTCTGTCAAATATCCAGCACCTGATTCAGGTGGTGTATCTCGTCCATCGAGTAAAGCGTGGATATAAACATTCTCAAGATTGTGCTGCTTTGCAAGCTCGAGAAAAGCATAGAGATGTGTATTTAAGCTATGAACGCCACCATCAGATACAAGTCCAACAAGGTGTAGAGCTGAATTATTTGTTTTTGCATTTTCGATTGCTTTTAAAAATGCTGGATTTTGGAAAAAATCGCCTAATCTTATTGAGCGATTTATTCGAGTTATATCCTGATATACAATTCTTCCAGCACCTATATTCATGTGCCCCACTTCAGAATTACCCATCTGTCCTTCAGGTAAGCCAACATCTTCACCTGAGGTTTTCAGTTTAGTCCATTTATTCTCTTTGAACAATTTATCAATAAACGGTTTATGGGCTTGAGCAATCGCATCTGTTTTGGGATCTTCACCCAAACCAAATCCATCTAAGATTATAAGTATTACTTTTTGTTTTATATTCATTTAATTTATCGCAGCAATATTTTTACTTATGATGTTTTGAATCTCTGTGACGATCAGGTTGAAATTTTTTATCGCTTTGTTTAGGCTTATCGGTATCTTTACCAGCTTGTCCGTTATCAAACAAAACAGCTTTACGACTCAGGTTAAATCTACCTTCGTCATCAATATTAATAAGTTTTACCTCAACTACATCACCAACCTTTACGACATCTGTAACTTTGTTAACGCGAGTTGTATCGAGATGAGAAATGTGTACAAGACCTTCTTTACCGGGTAAAAATTCAACAAATGCTCCAAAATCCAGAACGCGTGTAACTTTACCTTTATAAGTTTTTCCAACCTCTGGTAATTCGGTTATTTTATTGATCATTTCAATAGCTTTCTGGCTATTTTCACCAGAAACTGCTGCAATCATAACTGTTCCGTCTTCTTCAATGTTAATTTCAGTTTCAGTTTCTTTTATGATGTGTTTAATTGTTTTTCCGCCTGGACCAATCACGGCACCAATCATATCAACAGGTATTTTAATTGAAGTCAATCTTGGAGCATAAGGAGAGAGTTCCTTTTTAGGTTCTGAGATAACCTCATTCATTATTTTAAGGATATGCATTCTTCCTTCACGAGCTTGTTCAAGTGCAGCTGCCATTATATCGAAGCTTATTCCTTTTACTTTAATATCCATTTGTAAACCAGTGATACCATCAGCTGTGCCAGCAACTTTGAAATCCATATCACCAAGGTGGTCTTCATTGCCAAGGATATCACTAAGAATTGCAATTCCATTTTCCTCCTTTATCAAACCCATAGCAATACCTGCAACAGCTTTTTTTATAGGAACACCGGCATCCATTAAAGATAAAGACCCTGCACAAACTGTTGCCATAGAAGAAGAACCATTCGACTCCAAGATATCGGATACGACTCGTATTGTGTATGGAAATTCTGATTCAGGTGGAATAAGATTTTTTAGGGATCTTTCGGCTAAGTTACCATGACCGATTTCCCTTCTACTAACTGATCCAAGTTTTCCTATTTCACCTACACTGAATGGTGGAAAATTATAGTGTAACATAAATCTCTTTGTAGTTTCTGGAAGCAATCCTTCGAGAATTTGTTCATCGGTTTTCGTACCTAATGTTGTAGTTGTAAGCGATTGTGTTTCTCCTCTTGTAAATAGAGCGGAACCGTGAGTACGGGGTAAAATTCCTATTTTTATGCTAATTGGTCTAATATCCTTTACACCTCTACCATCAAGTCGCCTTCCCTCCTGAAGTATCATCTGTCGCATATCCTGTCGTTCAAGTTCATACATCAATTCAGAGATGACTTTTTGTTGTTCAGGAAATCTCTCAGCTAATAGGGTTTGAATCTCTTCTTCAATTGCACTTCTTCGGTTACTTCTTTCATCCTTAGATAGAACTGTGCGATTTAATTCTTTAATTTTTGGTAAGAATAATTTGTTAACTTCTTCAATTAGTTCAGGATCGATTGTCTTTACTTGAATTTCGCGTTTTGGTTTACCGATTTCTTTTCTAAATTCAATTTGCATTTCGCAAAGTTGTTTTATATACTGGTGGGCAAATTTAAGTGAATTCAGAAATACTTCTTCAGAAACTTCCTTAGCTTCCCCTTCAACCATAACTATAGAATCAATTGTACCTGCAACTGTAATATCCAGATCGCTGTCTTCAAGTTGTTTAAATGTAGGGTGAATGATAAATTCACCATTAATTCTACCCACTCGCACTTCTGCAATAGGTCCATCAAACGGTATATCTGAAATCATCAATGCAGCAGAGGCAGCTACGGCACCAATTGTATCTCCATCGTGCTCCTGGTCTGAGGAGTAAACAGTAACCATTATTTGTGTTTCATTCCTGAAGTTTTCAGGAAACATAGGTCTTATTGGTCGATCAATCAACCTGGCAGAGAGGATTTCTTTCTCAGTGGGTCTGCCCTCTCTTTTGATAAATCCACCAGGAATTTTTCCAGCGGCTGCAGTTTTTTCCCGGTATTCCACCTGAAGAGGAAAGAAATCCTGATCTTCGACTGGTTCCTTGGCAGCAACAACAGTTGCGAGGACTATTGTTTCGCCATACTGAGCAACTACTGCAGCATCGGCTTGCTTAGCCAGCAATCCTGTCTCGATGGAAAAAATCCTTCCACCTATTTCAACTTCTTTTCTGTAAACCATTTTTTTACTTTCTTATGTTTAATTCTTGTATTATTTTTCTATATCTATCGATGTTCTTTTTTGCCAGATAATCTAATAGGCGGCGTCTCTTTCCAACCATAAGTAACAAACCGCGCCTTGAATGATGATCAAACTTGTTTGATTCGAGATGTTTTGTCAGTTCATTAATTCTCTCCGTCAAGATAGCTATTTGTACCTCTGGAGTTCCAGAATCTTTATCAGATTTTCCGTATTTCCTGATAATTTCCTGTTTTTGTTCTTTTGTTAATGGCATATGTTTTTCCTTTCCTAATTTTTGTTTATTTCCTTGATATATTTTTCACATTGTAATTTGTCTTTTTTTAATTGCTCGATCAATTCTTCTTTGGAATTGAATTTTATTTCACTTCTTAAACGACGAAGAAAGTATAAATCAACTTCATTAGAATAGATTTCACCTTCAAAATTAAATATATTCACCTCAATGACTTTTTTCCTTTCAATTTCAAATGTTGGTCTAACTCCTATATTTAACATTCCATAATAAAATTTATTTTGTAACTTTATTTTTACAAAATAGACACCTTCAGCAGGAATTAGTTTTTTATCTGATAGAGGTTGAATATTTGCAGTAGGAAAACCTAATAACTTACCTCTGCCGTCACCTTCAACTACGAGGCCCTTTACTGAATAAAATCTACCAAGATATTTTTCTGCCAGACAAACATCCCCACGAAATATAATTTCGCGAATCTTAGAACTGCTTACAATCTGCCCATCTACAGAGACCGGTTTTATTCGCTTAACTTTGAAATCAAATTTATTTGCTAATTCCTTCAGTTGTTCAAACGTGGCTTCACGATCTCTGCCAAACATATGATCATAACCTACAATAACTTCTTTAACACCAATCTTATCGTGTATATATTCTCTATAAAAATCGTAATAATGCAATCTTGAAAATTCATATGTAAAATTTATTATATACACATAGTCGAGATCAAATGTGGATAAAATTTCAATTCTCTCTTCAAGAGTTGTAAGAAGTTTAGTTGGTCCCCTACCGACAATCTCTCTTGGATGAGGATCAAAAGTTATCAGAACACTTCTATATTTTTTATTTCTTGAATCTTCAATCAACTGATTTAATATTTTCTGGTGTCCGATATGAACACCATCGAATGTACCGATTGTAATAATTGTATTCTTATCAAAATTTATTTCCGAACCATTCTTAATTAACTGCATCAACAATATCAATTTGTTTCGTCAACTCTTCTATAGTGATAGCATCTTCAAGTTTAAAGGTACCAATTCTTGTTCGAACGAGTTCCAGAAGATAGGCACCACAACCTAACGAGTTTCCAATATCATTAACAAGAGATCTAATATATGTACCTTTTGAACAAATTACACGAAATTTAACTTCAGGAGGTTTAAATTCCAGAAGTTCTAATTCATCTATTGTAACATTCCGTTCGGTTAAATTCAACTTTTTACCTTTTCTCGCATATTTATAAAGTGGCTTACCACGATATTTTACAGCAGAATACATAGGTGGTAATTGTGTAATGTTGCCTTTATATTGTAAAAAAACTCTCTTTATATCTTCTCTGCTTATATTAGAATAATCTGCGGTTTCTGAGATTTCCGTTTCTGCGTCATAACTTGGAGTTCTTGCACCAAGAATCATTTTGCCTATATATTCTTTTTCAAGTTCTGAATAATTCTTGATTTGCTTAGTCATATTGTTGATAGCCAAAATCATCAATCCTTCAGCTTTTGGATCAAGCGTACCTGAATGACCTACTTTTTTCCATTTGAAAAATGTTCTGATTTTTTTAACTACATCAAATGAAGTCCAATCTTTGGGCTTCTTAATCAAAATCAATACTCCTTCTGGAGTAATATTTTTAGTACGCAATATCTCTATTTTTTCTCTATTTATTATCTGCACCCGTGTCGTTTTCGTGTATCTTTTTAATGATGTTATTTATTGACTCGACTCTATCCAGTGTTTCATCAATAAAAAATTGCAATGCGGGTGTATACTTCAAATGAACATTTGAACCAAGTAATGCGCGAATGTGACCTTTCTCATTCTCAAGCATCTTAAGTGTTCTTTCTCTTACTTCACCTTTATCAAGTATGCTAATGTAAATCTTTGCAATTTTCAAATCCGCTGTCATTTTAACATCCGTTACAGTAATAAAACCGTACTCTTTGGAATTATATTCTCTCGAAATAATACCACTAATTTCATGCTTTATAACTGATGATACTTTTTCCATTCTGACTGTCATATCAGGATAACTTTCTCTTTAGTTCAACAATTCTGTATGGTTCTATGATATCGCCTACCTTGATGTCATTATATCCTTCGAGAGCTACACCACATTCATAACCCTGTTCAACTTCTCTAACATCATCTTTAAATCGTTTTAGTGAAGCAATGTTACCATCAAATAGTACCAGTCCATCTCTAATTAATCGCACTCGATTATTTCTAACAATTCTGCCATTCAGGACATAACAACCCGCTACAGTTCCAACTTTTGGAATCTTAAATACATCCCGGACTTCCACAGAACCCAAGACTTCTTCTTTCTTTTCTGGAGTTAACATTCCTTCGATAGCTTTCTTTACATCATTAATGACATCATAAATAATTGTATAGAATCGTATTTCGACTTTTTCGGTTTCTGCTAAATTACGGGCGTTAACATTGGGGCGAACATGAAATCCAATAATAATTGCATTGGACGCAGCAGCAAGCAACACATCTCCTTCGGAAATGGCGCCAACGCCCTTGTGTATTACATTTACACGCACTTCAGGATTAGATATTTTCATTAAGGCATCAGATATTGCTCCTACGGAACCATCCACATCACCTTTTATAATAATTTTTAATTCTTTAACAGTTCCCTCTTTAACCTTCTGAGAGAAATTATCCAGAGTTATTGTTCGAATTTCTCTTAAATCCTGTTCGCGTTTGAGTTGTTGTCTTTTAACACTAATTTCTCGAGCTTCACGTTCAGAATCTACAACTACCAGTAAATCACCTGCTTGTGGAATTGAATCAAATCCAATAACCTGGACTGGTGTTGAAGGTCCTGCCGACTCAACACGACGTTCTCTTTCGTCAAACATTGCACGGACTCTGCCATATGAGAATCCAGCGATGAAAGGATCACCAATTTTTAATGTACCTTTCTTTACAAGCACAGTTGCAACTATACCTTTACCTTTATCCAATTTAGCTTCAATAATTGCACCTCGTGCTTTTGCTTTTGGATCTGCTTTTAAATTTAAGAGTTCTGCTTCAAGCAATATTTTTTCAAGCAAGAGGTTAACATTTTTACCTGTTTTTGCAGAAAGTTCTACGCATTGATATTTACCACCCCATTCCTCAACTAATATGTTTCTTTCAGCAAGTTGTTGTCTGATTTTTTCAGGATTTGCATTTGGTTTATCTATCTTATTGATAGCAATTATAATTGGGACATTTGCTGCTTGAGCATGACTGATTGCTTCTACAGTTTGAGGCATTACGGCATCGTCGGCAGCTACTACAAGTACTACAATGTCTGTAAGTTGAGCGCCACGGGCTCGCATAGCAGTAAATGCCTCATGACCAGGTGTATCAAGAAACGTAATGTTTCTGTTACCATCGAGTGTAACTGTATAAGCACCAATATGTTGTGTAATGCCACCAGATTCTCCTGCAACAACATTGGTTTGCCTGATGTAATCCAACAATGATGTCTTTCCATGATCAACATGCCCCATAATCGTAACAACAGGTGGACGGGGTTCTAAATTTTCTTCAATTTCTTCTTCCTCTTCTTCTAATAACTTTTCCTCAAAGTCGGTTAAGAAATTTACTTCATAACCATATTCAGCAGCAACAAGCGTAATCGTATCTTTATCAAGTCGTTGATTTATAGAAACCATTAATCCAAGTTCGATACATTTCTTTATAACATCAGCAACATTAACCTGCATAAGATTGGCAAGTTCATTAACAGAAACAAATTCTGTAATTCTGAGTTTTGTTTTTTCTTTAGCTAACTCTTCCTGTAATTTTGCTGCTTCTTCCATTCGCTCTTTCTTTTTCTTTTTACGCAATTGAGCACGTGCACTCAATGTTGACTCATCCATTTCTGCAATAGTCCTGCGAATGGCAATTTCAACCTCTTCCTGATCTATTTCGATATGCCTGATTTTCTTTTTCTTTTTCTTTTTTCTATCTAATACATCAAGCTCTTCAGGTTCAACTTGCTTAACTTCTTCGGTTTTTTTCTTTCTTTTCCTTTTCTTTTTCTTAGCCTTTTGCTCTTCTTCAACTTTTACTTTATCCTCAACTGAAACTTCTATGGTTTGTCCAGGTTCTTTTCCGAGGGTTATTTTCCCTTTAATAACCAAACCGCGTTTTGGAGGTTTCTTCGTTACAAGTTCGTCTTCCCCTTTTACGCTTTCGATAGTTTCTGTTTTTACATCAATTTGCTTATCAATAACTTCTTCAATTTCTGATTGTACCGTTGCTTCTTCGATAACCTCTGGTTTCTCTGAAATTTCTTGTGGTTCGGTTTCAACTTTTTCTATTGTCTCGGTTATTGAAGTTATTTCTTGTTGCTGAGATATTAATTCCTCGGTCGGTTTTGTTTCTTCAGCAACTACCGAAGTTTTTGTTTCAGATGGTAATTTACTCTCCTTCTTTGGTTTGGTGACCTTTTTTGTTGTTGCAGTTCCAATATCGCTTTCTTTAGGTTTTTTCAGAGTTTGAATTTTTTTCTGATGCTTTTCAGCACTCTCTTTTTCCTTCCTGAAATGATGCATTACTACATCATACATTTCGTCAGAAACTGGAGTCATATGACTCTTGACTTCATATCCCTTTTTTGTTAAAAAGTTAATAAGAGTTTCGTGGGATATGTTAAATTCTTTTGCTACCTGAAATATTTTTTTCTTCTTATCCACAATAAATTTTATTTATTTTCTTTTTTATTAGTATCTGATTTTGATTCAAGTAATATTTTTTCATCTTCTTCATTTTCTATTTCAGCTTCTTCCAGTTCCTTACTCAGAATTTCCTTAATTTGTTTAATTTTTTGTTTAGTTAGACCTTCAATTTTTAAGAGATCTTTCACATCTGCTTCTATAACATCTTTAGCAGTTTCATAACCTTCTTCGAGCAAACGTTCAATTAGTGGTAAGCCCAACTCTGCTTGAAATTCTGTAATATCGATATCATATTCTTCTTCAACAATTTCTTTTTCAACTTCGATATCCATACCTACAAGTTTAGATGCAAGCTGTATGTTTTGTCCATTTTTACCGATCACCAGAGGCATCTGATCTTTACTCACGACAACAATTGCTTTTTTATTTTCCTTATCAATTTTTATTTCTTTTAACTTAGCTGGAGCAAGAGCTCTTGCAATGAATTGTGCTGGATCATCAGAATAATTAATTACATCTATATTTTCACTTCCAAGTTCGCGAACAATCGAATGAATTCTGACACCTTTCATTCCCACACATGCACCAACAGCGTCGATTCTGTCGTCGTGCGATTCAACTGCAATTTTTGCTCTTTCACCCGGATCTCGAGCAATTGCTTTTATTTCAATAATACCATCATAAATTTCAGGTATTTCAAGTTCAAATAATTTCGCAAGGAACTTGGGATCTGCTCTTGAAACGATGACGTAAGCACCATTCGAGGTCTTTTTAACTTCCTTTACCAGCACTCTGATCGTTTCACCTTTTCTATACTTTTCTCTTGGGATCTGCTCGTGCCTCGGTAGAATTAATTCGTTTTTATTGTGCATGATCAGAACTTCTGATTTTCGTACCTGATAAATTTCACCCACGACGATTTCTCCGATAGAATTTGTGTACTCATTATAAACGAGTTCTTTCACCACTTCATTAATTTTCTGATTTAGTGTTTGACGAGCAGTGGAAATTAATCTACGACCAAAGCTCTTTATATCCACAATTTCTACAAAGTCATCGCCGATTTCAAGTGGTTCATCTGTAAGCTTTCTTACTGTCTCTATATCTATTTGTGTAGTGGGATCTGTAACTTTTTCCACTATCTCTTTTTCTAAAAATATTTCAATATCACCTTTATCCATATTAACTATTATATCAAACCGAGCATCCTGACCAAATTTTTTTCTGGTAATCGTTGCAAAAACATCTTCAATGATGCTTACAAGGATATCTTTATCAATACCCTTTTCACGCATCATTTGCGTAAAAGATTCTACTATTTCATAATTCATTTATATATCTCCATTATACTTTATTTCACCAAGGTGTTTTAATTATTGCTTTAATTATATCATTGAATTTAATTTGATGATCATTCTTCGTTTCATCTGATATAGTAATAGCATCAGAATCTACTGCTTTTAATTCACCTGTGATTTTTTTCATCTGATCACCTTCCATCATATTTACTTCGATCAAATAGCCAATGTGTTTATAATATTGCACTGGAAATTTTAATGGCCTATTTAATCCAGGTGAAGAAATATTAAGTGTATAATTTCCATTTATCAGGTTTTCATTATCGAGAACAAATGCAACATCACGACTTATCTCTGCACACAAATCTGTAGTTATACCACTATAATTGTCCACAAAAATTTCCAATACTTTTGAACCGCGTTCACCTCTTACAACCATATCAATCAAGATTACAGAATGCTTTTCAAAAACTGGTGTTAGAGCTTCCTGAATTTTATCTATATTTACCATTATAACTCATTTAAATTCAATCAATTATAAACTTAACTTCTTACCCCAAAAAAAAAGTCCCATAAATCGGGACTATCAGCGGGGTGAATATATATACATAAAAATTGCTTGAAAAGCAAATTTTTATATAAATTTTAAATTATCCCCTTCATAGTTCTGCACAGTTTCAATAAACCTATCATCAACTTTTATTGGTTCTCCTGTTATTTCATCTAACCATACATGGACAGAAATGTTATCCGAAATATATTTTCTTAATATAGGATTTACAATAACAGATTCAAAAGTAAAACTTGTTTTTCCTATTGTTGAAATCCTGACATAAATATCAAGTAAATCATCAAATCTTGCTGGATGCTTGTAATTAATCTCATTCCTTACAATAACAACTCTTGATTTTGTGTTGATATTCTGATAACTAACTTCAATTCCTAAATGTTTTAAATATTCGATCCTACCTGTCTCAAAATATTGTAAATAGACAGCATTATGTACAATCCCAGCCCAATCAACTTCGTAACTACGTACTCTTAGCTGATATTTAAATTTGAACTTTTTTAAATCCATAGACTCATTTAAAAATTCTTTTAAATACACTAATTGCTTTATCAATGTCATCAAAAGTTACATCGAGATGTGTAACTGCTCTGATCGAGTTATGATGTTCAGGAGTTAATAAAACACCATTTGCTTTAAGCTTTTCCAATACCTCCTGTTGCGATATTTCAGAAACAATTTTGAAGATTACCATATTGGTTTGAACATTTTGAAGATTAATATAAAATGTTTTTAAACTCTGTAATTCCTCAGCAAGTCGCTTTGCTTTTAGGTGATCTTCAGCCAATCGTTGAATATTATTTTCTACTGCATAAATTCCTGCAGCGGCTAAGATTCCAACCTGTCGCATTCCACCTCCAAACATTTTCCTATAAACTCTTGCTCTTTCGATGAATTCAGAATCACCCACAATCAATGAACCAATCGGTGCACCCAAGCCCTTTGATAAACATACAAGAATCGAATCAAAGTATTTAGCATATTCTTTCAATGAAATATCCGAAGCTACGGCTGCATTCCAGAGCCTGGCTCCATCAAGATGCATTTTAATGTTTTCTTCCTTAGCCAAATTATAAATTTTTCTTATTTCATCGATAGGAAATATTGTACCACCGGATCTACCATGCGTATTTTCAAGGCAAATTAATCGAGTAACGGGAAGATAATATGCTTTCGGTCGGATAGCAGCTTTAATTTGTTCAGCAGTTATGACACCGTTCTGATTTTGAATCGTCTTGATGCTTACTCCAGATAAAACAGCGGGTGCAGCATTTTCATAAACGAATATATGAGCATCAACATCAGCAATTATCTCATCACCCGGATTAGTATGTGTCTTAATACACACCTGATTCCCCATCACTCCGCTTGGGACAAATAGTGCTGCCTCCTTACCGAACATCTCCGAAACTTTTTTTTGTAGAAGATTTACTGTTGGGTCTTCTCCATATACATCATCTCCAACTTCAGCTTCGAATATAGCATTCCTCATCTCAGGTGATGGTTTTGTAACAGTGTCGCTTCGAAGATCAATGTAATTATTCATTTTTTCTCCTAACATAAATATAAAATTTTTTTCCAATTATAGCCGAAACAACAAAGATAGAAATCAAGAGTGAAAATTCTGGTATCAGATCCCCTTTTTCTGTATAAAAGGTAAAATCCTTATTTATATAAATAATTTTATGAATCACATACTGTGTGAACATTGATGTTTCATTATATACATTTCCGTATGGATCAATAAAACAGGAAATTCCGCCATTAGCACATCTGGCGATCCAGCGTCTATTTTCAACTGCACGAAGAACTGCATATCTTTCATGCTGATATGGTCCAAAGGAATCACCCCACCAACTATCGTTCGTAATTATAGTTAAAAACTCTGCCCCCTTTCTGACAAAATCTTTAACAAAAGAAGGATATATTGATTCATAGCAAATTAAATTCGAAAACCTAACAGTATCATTATTTTTTAGAGGTAAAACGAACACTGTTGTATCTTTTCCTATTTCCCAACCACTTATTCCGACATCCCATTCAAGAAAACTTAAAAAATGTAACGTCTCAGCATAAGGAACTCGTTCGGAAAATGGGACCAGGCGAATTTTTGAATATTTTTGTATAGTCTTAGAATCAGGAACAAGCAAAAATGAACTGTTATAAGTAGCGTAAATGCTTTCATTAATTTTTGACCTCTTTACAGTTTTTGGAACGTTCTTATCTGTTGAATCAAAAAAATGAATTTCCGGAAAACCTGTAAGCAAAGAAAATTTAAATATGTTTACAGAATTTCTTAATTCATTAAGATAAGTTTCGTATTGTGGTAATAAAATATAAAAAGGGATACCTGTTTCAGGCCAGATTATCAGGTCCGAGCTTTCAGCAATTTCAACGGACATTTTAAGTTGTATGTCGATCTGTTCAACTTCCTTTATTGTATTCCATTTTTCCCAGGGATCAATATTTGGTTGGATAATTCCAACTTTAACTATTGTTTCCTTCTTTTCTTGATTCTGATTTGTTAAGATATAATTTCCATAAATTTTAGGGAGCAGGTAAGAAACCAAAATCAAACTTATAAGCAATAACGTACTTTTATCTCGCAGCGAAAATTCTTTCAGAACAAATTTTACTAAAAGGATGAAGATCAGTATATTCATCAGGACAATCCAGAAGGATAATCCATACACACCTATATATTCTGCGAGCTGGATTAACTGCAGGTCATAAGTCAGTGTGCTACCGAGTGTTAGCCATGGAAATGCAAATTCCGTGATGGAATGTAGATATTCAAACGAAACCCATAAAAATGGAAAACAATAGATTGCTGTTTTAAAATTGAAATTCTTATGAATGATATTGAAAAATGCAATAGGAAGCGACATCAAAAATGGATGAATAACAAGTAAGGCACCACCTCCTATCATAAGAAAAGTATCTTTAGCATGATTAAAGCCACCTATCCAAGAAATTGATATAAGATTAAAAACAAAAAAAGTATAGTATGCATTTAAGAAATTTCTTCCTTTAGCATCAGAAAGCACAAAGAATAGCGGAATGAATGCAAAAAAAGAAAATACACCAGTCTTAAAAGGTGGAAACGAAAATCCAAACAAAAAACCTGATAATGTTAGAAGAAATAATTTCTGAAAATTTAATTTTTTATATGGCATCTGGCTTTTTGTTAAAAATTTTTTTATCAGCAAGAATGAAAATTTTATACATAACAAAAGCTATCAAGCATCCAATTAACGCACCGAAGAAGATATCTGATGGAAAGTGAACACCATTATACACTCTGGAAAATGCAACAAGAGTAGCTATCGAGAAAAACAATAATTTAAAATTATTATAATAATAAGTTAATATCACTGCAACTGCAAAATGGTTTACAGCATGAGAAGATGGAAATGAAAAGCCGGAACCGCAGGAGACCAAAAGGCGAAGATTTTCAACTATATATTTTCCATCAATTATATGGCAAGGCCGTGCGCGAGCAACAATGGGCTTTATCACTGAACTGCTGACTTGGTCTGATATTAAAATTGTGATGGCAACTAATAATAATAATTTTCTCCCTTTTGTTCCCTGAAAAAACAAAAGATAAATAAAAAGGCTCACAAGCAAAATACGCGATAAAAATAATTTATCCCAATCTGTTATCAATGGCATTACATAATCAAAAATTGGATTAGCAATTGATAAGTTAAAGAAGAGAAATAAAGCTTTATCGATATTGATCAATAAATCAAGCATTATTAGTTTTCTTTTTACTTCTGATAAGATATAAAATCAACCATAACAAGAGTAATATGACAATAGCAGCAGTTACTATTGTCCAATAGGTTTCAAGATATTCTGCAATTTTTTTCCAATTTTTCCCTAATGTATATCCTCCATATACGAGAATAGAATTCCATACAAGAGCACTCAAGAATGAAAGTGAAAAAGTGATTTTGATATTAATATTTGACATTCCAGCGAAGAATGCTACTATTGCTCTTGTACCAGCAAGGAATCTATTGATTACAATAATGAAATAACCGTATTTACTGAACCATCTTTCAACTTTATGGATTTGCTCAAGTGGAATGAATTTTATTTTTCCACTTTCAAAAATTCTCAAACCAAACCATTTTCCAATTCCATACATTGTAATAAATCCAGTGGCACTACCAAGTGTTGCAAAAATCAATGTCCCTAAGAATGTTGTTTTTGCGACTGCAGCAAGCGAACCAGCAAAAGCAACTACCAGATCACTTGGAGAAGGAGGAAAAAGATTTTCAATATAGGCAATCAGAAAGACTGTGAGATAAATCAAAAATGGATTTACAGTCGATAAAAATTCTACAATTGCATCAAGGTCCATAGAAAACTCCTATTTTTCTATTTCCTTAATTGTTACAACTGCATATGCAGCTACTCCTTCCATTCTTCCTACAAACCCCATCTTTTCTGATGTCGTTGCTTTGATTGATATAAAATTTTTCTCAATATTTAACGATTCTGATAAGTTTTTTATCATCCGGTCATAAAATCCAGATATTTTTGGCTTTTCAATCAATATAGTGGTATCTACATTATTTACGGCGAATCCATTTTTATTTAAAATGGTGTTGGTCTCCTTCAACAAAATTAAACTTGAAATATTTTTATAAAGAGGATTTGAATCTGGAAAGTGTATACCAATATCACCGAGTGCTGCAGCTCCTAATATAGCATCGGCAATGGCATGACAAACAACATCTGCATCTGAATGACCATCCAAACCTTTATCGAATGGAATTTCTACTCCACCAAGAATCAGTTTTCTATTGGTACTGAACGGATGAACATCATAACCAAATCCAACTCTAAAATTCATAATATTTGAAATCCTTTATAAAATTGTTCAACATTTTTCCATTTTACGATAACATTTTTTACCATTGCAAATCGTGGACCGACTTTGACCTCAGCTATTAATGTTTCTATAGCCGAGCGTTCACCTTCAACATCTATCTCTACATTTCCGTTTAAGAGGTTTTTTACATATCCTCTCAAATTTAATTTAACAGCTCGATTATAAACAAAATATCTAAATCCAACACCCTGGACCAATCCTTCCACAATTATATTTGCACCTATGTCCATATTTAATCAACTATTTTAAAATCTATTTCTTTGTCTTTTAAATCTACTCTGACAACCTGGACTTTTACCTTATCACCTAACCTGTATCTCTTCTTAGTGCTTCTACCTATGAAGCAATAATTTTTTTCATCGTATATGTAGTAGTCATCTTCTAAATCTCTAACTCTAACCAGTCCTTCAACCAACAGATCAATAATTTCAACAAAGATTCCAAAGTTTAGAATTCCAGAAATTACAGCACGGTAAACATCTCCGATATGTCGCTTCATATACTCTATCTGCAAAATTTTAACCGAATCTCTTTCTGCATCCATAGCAACTCTTTCACGAATAGTCGATTGTTCACAGATATCAGGTAAAACATCATTAAGCTTTTGAATTCTCTTACTTGAAATTCCCTGCGAATATTCTTCTAATAATCGATGTACTATCAGGTCAGGATATCTGCGTATTGGTGAAGTGAAATGAGTATAATACTTAAATCCCAATCCAAAATGTCCAATATTCTCATCCGAATATATTGCTTTAGCCATCGCTCTAATTGTAATATCATTAATCACTGCTTCTTCCTCTGTTCCTTTTACCTGATCGAGCAACTTTTGTATACTTTTAGAGTTTACACCATGATCAATTTTCAAACTGTAACCAAATTGAGAAACAAACTCTGCAACTTCTTTTATTTTAGTAGGTTCAGGTTTATCATGAATTCTGTAAATGAATGGCTTTTTACTCTTTGCTATATGTTCGGCAATAAGTCGATTTGCCAGTAACATAAACTCTTCAATCATTCTGTTAGAATCTTTTCTCTCTTTCTTTACAATTTCGATAGGTTTTTTATCTTTATCAAATTTAAATTTTATTTCAGATGTCTCAAAATCTATGCTTCCCATTTTTTTTCTCTTATTAAACAACTTTTTGCTTAATTGGTGCATTGGAATAATTTTTTCTACAAATGGTCCCTGCTCAGACTCAATTATTTCCTGGACCTCCTCATAAGTGAAACGCATTTTGCTTTGGATTATGCTTTTAAAAATTTTGTATCTCTTTACCGTAGCATCTTTAGTAATTTCAATCAATATCGAATAAGCCAACCTATTACGATTGGGGATTAAACTGCAGATATTATTTGATAATTTTTCTGGAAGCATTGGAACTACACTATCAGCTAAGTACACACTTGTTCCCCGCTTATATGCTTCTTTATCCAGTTCCGAATTTTCTTTAACATAATGACTCACATCAGCAATATGAACTCCTAACTCATATGTTTCCTCATCAATTTGTTCTAATGATACAGCATCATCAAAGTCCTTTGCATCTTCAGGGTCGATGGTAAAGCAGATTAGGTCTCTTAAATCAACACGCTTTTCAATTTCGCTCTTGGGAATTTGGTCAGTGTAATTATTAACTTCTTCGATAACTTTTTTGGGAAATTCGTATGACAATCCGTATGAATAGAGCAAAGAAAGCAATTCACTATTGATTTCTCCAGATTTACCAAGTCTATTTATTATTTTTCCTTCAGGATGAATATTTGGATTCTTCCATTCCTCAATGACGAAAGCTACTTTTTCATCTGGTCTTGCACCGGATGTTTTTCCATGTGGTATAAAAATATCCATACCAATATTTAATGTATCAGGAATGACAAAGAAAAAATTCTTACTTTTCTGGAAGATGCCTGTATAAATTTTTTTCCCTCTTTTCAAGATTTCAGTAACTTCACCTGTTAGTTCGATTCCTGATTTATCATCACTTTTTTTAACTGGAAAAAGTGCGATATTAACTATATCCTCGTCAAGGGCAGTATTTGTAAACATCGATTGGACAAACACAGTACCTTCTTCAGGTGAAAGCAGCTTTACGATACCAGCTCCAGATTTCAATCTCGTAAAAACACCTTTGAGATGCGAGCTTTTCGGTGGTGTCAAATAACCATATTTCTTTCTTGATACCTGTTTAATTTTTTTTTGTTGTACCATATTCTTTAATGTATTTCGTAATAAAGCAATATCGAATTCCTCGTATAGCGATAGTCTTTTCGCAAGTTGATGCAATTTAAAGGTTGAATTTGGATTTTTAATGAAAATTTCGAGAAGTTTTTCTTCTATTAATGAGATTGCCATAATTTAAAAAGACCATTTGTAATAAATTTTTGCACTATTAGTTAGTTTTTTATCGAGGCCATATTCCCTACCATCAACTCTTCGTTCGAGTTCAAGGTAGAAATTTTTTATTTTAGGAGATTCAAATACATCACCAAAATTTAATATAAAGCTTACATTAGCGTTATTAATGTCATCAAATATTCTACCGCCAAAACGCCAGTAAGCATTAAAGATTTGACCGCTCAACCTTAAATCCGCAGATTGTTGCAGGTTGCCACCAGCATATGTTACCTCCGCAGAACGAATAAAACCGAATTCCCTTCTAAGAAAATCCGTCAAAATACCTGATAACATAGTCGAAGTTGCTCCGGCAATCAGAGATTTACCTGCAGTTGTCCCAATACCAGAAATAATATCCGACTTTTCTCTGGTTGTCAGATCATCTCTAAACTTACTTGTAAACAAAAATGATATAGCATCACTCTGTAGATCACCACTCTGAATTACATCATTATAATCTTTGTCATCGATTTTAATAGACATCGCTAATTTTGGTTCATTACGCGTCCCGGTAATGTCAAGTCCGATAACAACTTTTTGTTCAATTACTGAAGTATCCTGTGGAGATGCCGGAACGGTGCGATTTCCCGTATATGTGGCTTTAATTTCTAATTCCGGATTATTAGGATCACCAATAAATTTCAGTTTTCCAGAAGCTTCGAAACGTTTGAAGAAATTATAGTAAGATCTCTCAGAAATTAATATCTCACCTATGAAATAATTTTTATTCGAAAATCTTTGTATGTTGATTCGTCCATCAAGTTCTGCATATAACTCTTCATTTGTAGCCGGATTAAATATCATTCTTATATTTGTTGTACCTTTTGTATACAAAACTAAATCATATGTTAAACCATTCAAGAATTTACTACTGGTGGGAGTTTCTTCCATCCAGTATGTGCTACTTTTATCATTTTCAGAATAATAGAATTCTGTCTTAATATCCTTCTTTTGGGGAATGAGGATCGTATCGTTTACTGCCACATATTTAATCAAATTATCAGTTTCTATGTAAGAGTGTGTCTGTGATGGTGGAAAAACTAAATTTGCCTCTTTTATTACGATCGTTCCAGAAATATTTGAACTTTGTATGTTACCTTTAAAACTGATACCTTCTTCTTCAGTTTTTGCAATTAATTTACCATATATATTCTGCATCTTCCTTCTCACACCTTCCTTTAACAGCAACAATTGACCTTTAGCATTTAAGTCGAAACTCTCGAAGGTATATTCTTTAATAGCAAAGTAACCTGACAAATTTACAACTCCATCATCAAAATCTGATTTATCATTTTTAATATTAAAATCTGAAAAAAATATTTTATCATTATCTGCTATCAGAGAACCTGACAAATTATAATGCACATAATTGGATAATAGTAAAAATCTTACATTGTTAAAATTAATGTTGCCATAGTAATCCGGGTTCATCGTGGTTCCTCCAACTTGCAAATCACAAACCACCACTCCAGATAAATTATCAATGAATGGAATTAATGGATTTAATATCTCCAAGGACAAACCATTGGTTTTTACTTTTACAGAAACATTTTCATCAGGGAATCTGGTTTTTACACCAGATAAGGATAAATCAACTGGTAAAAAACCAAAAACAGAAAACATTGTTTCATTATCCTTCGCTGGATTTACAGCTGAGATTGAGAGATTCAATTTTTTATCTTTATAGTTTAGTAAAGCATTTAATTTTCCAAAACTACTGTTCTTATACATAATTGAATCAATTAAAATTCGAGAGTTAAAATTTGGTTCTTCGAGTGTACCGTTAACTTCTATCATCAGGAATGCAGTTCCTTTTAATTTTTCAACAGCAGATTTCTTTTCTGTAAACAATTTTAGGTTTTCAACTAACAGCCGGTCTATACGGGTAATGAATTTTAAGTTATTTTCTTTATCAAGTGAGCCGCTGAAATATAATTTTTCTCCTGACGAGCTAACGAAACTCATATTTTCCACCTGTAATCCATTATCATTTATCACGAGTTTAATTACAGTATCTGCAGCTATACTATAATTTTTCAGGTTCATTATAAATTGAGTTATGTCGAATAGGAAATAATTATATTTTGTGGATAATAATGCCTCTGTATTAAGGAAAAATTCATTTTCATATCTGTTTTTAAGTGTAATCAATCCAGTAGAATTTGCATAATCAATATTTAAATCGTTTTCGAAAAATTTTATTTTACTAAAATTAATTTGTTCAGCAGAAAATTTTAATTTAAATTTGGATTTCTCTAAAATATTAGCATCGCTAAGTGTATCTAACAGCAAATTTAGATTTGCATTGCTAATTAAAATTCCTTTCGTCTCTGTTCCAACAAAATAATCATTAATTTTGATATTCGTCTTACCTGTTAAATAACCCTGAGAATATTTAACATTTCCTGATATCTCCCCATTAAAATTAAATGGAGTACTTAAAAATAACTTTGAAATAAAATTTATGTTAGAAGCTTTAAAGTAATAGGAAAAATCAAAATCACTGGTTTCAATTTTTGATTCCTTATCGTTATAAGTTGCTCTTGCAAGATCATATTTTCCAAGCCTTTTATCTATTTCAGTCCTAATATTCTTGATAACATCATCAAAATATTTGAAAGAAGATTTCAAGCTGAAATTGCCATTTAAACCAAATTCAAACATTTTCGAATTCACTGAAAGTTTTCTGTCATCAGCACTTATTTGATCCAATTTCAAATTTATCGTTTCTGCATCCAATTTTTTATCTGCTATAGTTGATGGGAACAAATTAATATCAAAAAATCCGTTAAGTTTGTCTAAATCCTTTCCTTCAATCGAAGTATTAACATCAAAATTTAAGTCACTTAGCCACTGGTTATCAGCTATAATTCTTCCTATATTGAGGTTAGAAAAATTCGCGGCTATTTTATATTCTGGATTTTCGGATTGTATAAAACTGAATTTGGAGTTCAGGTCTAACATTCCTGCATTTGAATTAATCTTTAACTCAGCATCTATAGTTTTATCTTTTGTTGTTAAATCCAGATTTATGTTTTTATAATATATTTCATTTACAATTGATGTATCAATCCTCAATGAAAGTTTTGAATTCAAATTATATAATTTTGTTCCTTCACCTTCAATGAAACCAGTTGTGTTAAGCTTACTACTCAAGAGTTTGCTCTCAGTTAACAGATATAAATCCAGATCCTTAGTTTCAAATGCAGCTTTGTATTTTATTAAAGTATCCTGCAGATTCATAGTTAAATCGACAGACGCTTTTCCAAGTTTGTCTGAAGTTAGATTTATCTTTGATTTAAAATTCAATGGAGTTCCCTGATACGAGGCATTCAGAAAGACAGATTTTACATGTTGAAATGCAGGTATTTTAAAAGCCGGAAGTAATTTATTTACATCTGCTGGAATAATTTGAGAATCAAATACCCTGATATTTAAAAACAGATTTTTAGGATTATGTAAATTTACGATATCTCCACTAAGCTGCAGAAATGAGTTAAATGTTTTCAGGTTTATCTGATTAACTTTGATACTACCAAATTCACCAGCAGCATCTATATCAGCATATACAGAACCATTTAAAAAATAAACCGCAGGTAGAAACTTTTTAAATTCGTTGAGATCAAATTTATTCGATAATAATTTCAATTTGACGGGTTTTGACTCAAATTCTGTTAAGGTAATTTTTTCAAATAAGTTTAAATCTTTAAGTGAAGCATCTACTTTCAGGGATGTGTTATCGGTTTCGATTAAAAGATTGTTGACCTCAATATTTTTGGAGTTTAATTTTATTTCAGTAGCAAGGGAAACCAGATTGAAATTTATAGATGGTACATAAAACTGAAGATTTTTAATTTTCAATTTATAATCTTTATCTTTAATTTGAGCAGAGAGATGCAATTTTAAATCCTGAACACTAAAGTGCCGGTAATCTAAATATTTTGTAAGAGAATCCTTTGGATTCACAAATATACTCTTTACAGAATCGTAAACTGAAAATCTTCCAGAGCTTATCTTAAAATCCTTAATATCTATTGTCCAGGTTAAAGGTTTGGATTCCTGAGAACTGGGTCGGAATATTTTTTTAACATTCCAGATAGAATCTGAACTTCGAATTATATTTACATCAATATTATCAATAGACAGTTTTGTTAGTGTAATTTTCTTTCCAACTATAGTAAAAGGATCGTGTGAAAGTTTTATACCTTTCAGAGATAAAAACTTTTCATTTTCGCTATATATAGACAATGAGTCAATAGAAAATCCTGTAATAAAATTTCCCCTAATAGTTCCCAGATAAAATTCAGATTTTAAGGATTGTGAAAGCTCAGAAACAATTATAACTCTCAATCTTTCTTTAAAAAATTTTGATTGTGTAAATCCAAAAATCCCAATTACTACTAAACAGAATATCACAATTACATAAGCAAATATTTTAAGAATCTTTTTAATCATTAACTATTGATTACAATATCTCTCAATGATGATATCAATTATATTGGTTGTTGAACATTGAGGTACAAATTCAATGGTTTCGACCTTACCGCCATTATTTTCGACTATATCTTTTCCGACAATGTTCTCTTTATTCCAGTCCGCACCTTTAACTAACACATCTGGTATAATTTCGCTAATTAAATTAAGTGGAGTTTCCTCTTTAAAAATACAAACAAAATCGACACAACATATATTTGAAATTAAATAAGCTCTATCATCTTGTTTAACTATAGGTCTTTTATTCCCCTTAATTTTTCTAACAGAATCATCTGAATTGATTCCAACAACAAGAATATCACCTAATTTTTTTGCTTTGTTCAAATATTCTATATGACCACGATGTAAAATATCAAAAACACCGTTTGTAAAAACAACTTTTTGTTGTTTCTTCCTAAATTCTTGTCTTAAAATTTTAAGTTCATCTAAATTAACAATCTTTCCCATAAATGATCTTATTTCCTTCTTTGTCTATGATTCATATCTTCGAGCAATACCTGATAGAGTTCTTTTTTATTAATTGGGACAATACCTACCTCACCGCAGACAATTCCACCAGCTGTGTTAGCGAGAATGGCTGCTTCTTGAACTGTAGCACCCGCTGCCATTGCAATAGTCAGAGTTGAAATAACCGTGTCTCCAGCACCCGATACATCAGCGACCTTCCGGGCAGTAGTTGGTATTGTAAAAAATTCTCCTCCATTCATTCTAATACTCATCCCTTCTTCACCTCGAGTAATAATTATAGAGTTTGCACGAAGCAGTTCCATAATTCTATCAGTAGCCTGTCTATATGATTCCTCATTAGTTAATTTCATACCAAGTGCATCTTCTGTTTCTTTTCGATTGGGTTTAAACACAGTAACATTTTTGTATTCAAAAAAATTATTATACTTTGGATCCACATTTACAATTACACCATTCTTATTACATAGTTCGATAATTCCTTTTATCAAATTTTTTGTTACCACACCCTTGTTATAATCTTCGATAATAACGGCATCCAGGTCTGATATATGAGTTCTAAGAATGCTCAGGATTTTTGTTTCAACTTCATGAGATATTTCTCTTCTATTTTCCCTATCGACGCGAACAACATGTTGCTTGTGAGCAATAACTCTTGTTTTTACGGTTGTGGGCCTGGTTTTATCACTAATAACACCTTCTACTTCAAAGCCAGAATTTTTCAAAACATTAAATAATATTTTACCATCATCATCATCACCTATTACACCATAAATTTTTGCATTTCCACCGAGAGATTTGATATTGTTAGCTACATTAGCTGCACCACCCAATCTATTTGACTCTTCATCGATCTCAACTATTGGAACAGGTGCTTCTGGAGAAATACGGCTAACATTCCCCCACAGGTAACGATCAAGCATTAAATCGCCTATAATTCCAATATTCTTATTCTCGAAATTATTAAAAATTTCAGCGAGCCGCTTTTCTGGTATTAGCATAAATGATATAATTTGTTTAACATTTTAATTTAAATATATGCATAAACTCGTTTACTTTCAAATATTAATGTAATTTTGAATTATAAGCCTAATTATCTATATTTTGAATGATGACGAAACTTACAAAAATACATAAATCATTGTTGAATAAGCTAAAGAAACTGAATATAAAAAAATATAGAGATCTAGAACAAAAATTCATAATTGAGGGCAAAAGGATCGTTTCAGAAGCTTTAAACTCTGATTGGAAAATTGAATACCTACTAATTAGAGAAAATACCGGAACTGACCTTCAGATAAAGAAACTAATCGAAATTGCAGATAAAAAAGGAATTCCCAATTTTTTGGTGAAAACTAAGGATTTTGAAAACTTATGCGATACAATCACATCGCAGGGGATAATTGCAATCATCAAAAAGAAATCTACTGAATTAAACCAAACATTTAACAAAAATATCCAATATTCGTTAATAGTGGCGCTTGAAAAAATTTCAGATCCCGGAAACTTAGGCACAATACTTAGAATCTGTGATTGGTTTGCTGTAGATGCTGTTTTAGTAAGTAAGGAAAGTGCTGACCTTTACAACCCAAAGGTTCTGCGAGCTTCGATGGGTTCAATTTTTCACCTGAACGTCGTTAATAATGTAGAACTCAATAAAGTTATTGAGGATTTTAGAAAAAATGGCTATAAGATTTATTCCACAACATTAGATGGAATTAATTTAGAAAAAATAAAGTTTCATAATAAAGCAATCATCATATTTGGCAGTGAAGCTGACGGTATTTCTGGCGAGCTTATTAAAGTTTCGGATGAAAAAATTACGATACCAAGGTATGGAAAAGCCGAATCTTTGAATGTTGCATCAGCATGTGCTATCATTCTATCAGATTATAAAAGTAGAACAAAAGAGTTAGGTTTAAAATGAAATACATAAAAATAATTTTATTTCTTACTTTATTATTTGTAACAAACTCCGTTTCACAGGAAAACATTTTTGGTAAGAATAAAGTACAATACAAAAAATTTAATACATATTTCATCCAGTCATCACATTTTGATGTCTATTTTTTTGATGATGGTTATTCAATTGCTGAGTTCACAGCAGATGCTGCTGAAGAAGCTTACCAATCAATAAGCAAGAGTTTTCGTTATCAGATAACAAGCCGAATTCCGATCATAGTATACAATTCACATAACGATTTTCAGCAAACAAATGTTATATATGAATATTTAGAGGAGGGTATCGGTGGAGTTACAGAATTGTTTAAAAATCGTATTGTGATTCCATTTGAAGGTGATTATAAAAAATTCAGACATGTGATTCACCATGAACTTGTACATGCTGTGATTAACGATATGTTTTATGGTGGATCATTACAATCTGTAATTGCAAATAATATTATGTTACAACTTCCTTTATGGTTCAATGAAGGACTTGCTGAATATGAAGCACTAAAGTGGGATGTAAACTCTGATATGTTTATTAGAGATGCTGTTATACACGAGAATTTACCAACAATAGACTATCTTGACGGATATTTTGCTTATCGTGGTGGACAGGCAATCTGGAACTGGATTGCAAATAAATATGGAGAACAAAAAATTGCTGAAATTTTGAGCAGAATAAAAGGCACAAGAAGTGTTGAACAAGGTTTTAAATCAACAATTGGCTTAGGTTTAAAGGAATTAAACGAAAAGTGGCAAAAGGAGATGAGAGTTCAGTACTGGCCAGACATTGCCAAACGAGAAGACCCGACAGAGTTTGCCAGACAACTTACAAATCACCAGAAGGATGGAAGTTTCTATAATACAAGTCCAACTATCTCTCCTCAAGGTGATAGGATTGCTTTTATATCAAATCGTGACGACTATTTTGATGTTTTCATAATGGATGCGATTGATGGTAAGATAGAAAAAAAATTAGTCAAGGGTCAGAGAACAGCGGATTTTGAAGAATTGCATCTTTTGACACCCGGTATGGCATGGTCTCCAGATGGAAAACAACTTGCACTATCTGCAAAAAGCAAAGGGCAGGATGCCATAATATTAATTGATGTTGCTACAGGTAAACAAAAGAAACTTAAAATAAATCTGGACGGAATTAGCTCAATCGATTGGTCACCTGATGGCAACAAACTGACATTTGTTGGACACAACTTTAAACAATCTGATATTTATATTTATGATATCAACCTGGACAAATTCGAAAACATTACCAACGACATATACACAGATTCTGACCCTGTCTGGTCTGTGGACGGAAAATTTATATATTTCATTTCAGACCGACATAATTTCACTCCCGACAAACCTGCATATAAACACAATACTAACAGAATTAAAGATTTTGATAAGGATTTATTCAGAATTGAACTTGAGACAAAAAACATTACCAATATTTTAACATTACCCGAAAGCGATGAAACATCACCAATCGTGGTTGATTCAGGTCTGGTACTTTTTATTTCAGATTTAAATGGAATAAACAACATTTATTCATTAGATCTGGTAACCAAAATATATACCCCATTAACAAATTCACTTTCTGGCATTTATCAAATTTCAATAACAAAAGATAAAAACAAACTTACATTTGCTTCCCTGGTTAAAGGTGGTTTCGATATATTTCTACTGCGTACACCTCTGGAAAGAAAAATCTCGACTGAAAATTTGGAACCTACAGAGTTCATAAAACAAAAATCTCGAAAATTTCAAATAGTCGAATTACAAAAGGAAACAGATACATTAAAGGTCAGAGAAGACATTTTAATTTCTACCAATGTCGAGGATACGATTGAACTTTATGGTAAAGATATAAAAGTTGACTTCAAAAATTATGTATTCACACCTGCATTACCTGAATCCAATCTAATAAAAAGCATTGACACCTCAACTACTTTTGCTATTTCAAATAATTTAGATGAGGAAGGAAATTACATAATCAATAAGTACAAGCTCGATTTCTCACCTGATATTATTTATGGAACGGCAGGATTCAATACATATTATGGTGTTCTCGGCTCCACTATTATGGCATTTAGCGATATGATGGGTGATCATCAAATTTTCTTCTTAACTAACTTAAACGGTGATTTAAAAAATAGCGACTATATTCTTGCATATTATAATTTACCACATCGTATTGATTATATGTTTCAAGCATTTCATAGTGCAAGGTTTATAATCTTAGGCGATGCATATTACGATTTCCTTTATAGATTTAGAACATATGGCGCGTCAGCGGCTGCTTCTTACCCGTTAACAAAATTTAACAGATTTGATTTAGGTTTAAACTATTTCGTTATTACAAAAGAAAAATTAGATATTCCATTCGAACCAATTCAAAGAAGAAATTTGCTTCTTACTTCTCTAAGCTATGTTCATGATAATTCTTTATGGGGTTATATTTCACCAGCAAATGGCACAAGATACAATTTAACTGCATATGGTACACCCAAGATTTCATCTAATGGGCTGAGCTTCATCTCGTTATTGGTTGATTATCGTACATATTTCAAAATTTGGAAAAACTATACACTTGCACAGAGATTTGCATTCGGTGGCAGTTATGGAAATGATCCACAGAGATTTATTGTTGGTGGAGTTGATAACTGGATTAACCGTAAGTTCACAAATAATAGAATTCCATTTGAAAACGCCGAAGATTTCCTTTTCTTGACTTCAGGAGTTCCACTGCGCGGATATATCTATAATACAAAGATTGGAACAAAATACTTTCTATTAAACACAGAATTCAGATTTCCTTTACTCGGATATTTATCAGCTGGACCACTGCCGGTTTTCTGGCAAACTCTTACTGGTGTGCTTTTCCTCGATTTAGGTTCAGCATGGCATAGTAAAAAGGATTTTCAGGCTTTCGCTAAAAACGAAAACGGTACATATATGAAGGATTTACTTGGTGGCACAGGTTACGGAATCAGGTTTATATTCTTGGGATTTCTTGTAAAATTAGATGTTGCCTGGTGGTTTGATTTGCAAGCTACTTCCAGACCGAAATATTATATTTCTTTGGGGACCGACTTTTAAAACGTTGATGCTAACATTTTCACTGCAAAAATCGCAACAACAAACAGAAATAAAGCACCTAATGCGTACATTGCGAGGTTAAATAATCTATCTTTAAAATCACTTTTATTTTTACTCATAATTCTTAAAAAATTAATTATACTGCCAAATTATAAAGATTTATCATAAATTGTTCAGTGTTTCAGATCACAAACATAACATCATCAATATTTTTGAATATTCAGAACCATTAATTATATTTAGAGCAATTGATATGCAAAGAAAATTAACAATTTTATTACTGCTACTAATTTCTGGTTGTAGTATCCAGAAATTTGCCGTTCGTTCAATGAGTGACATAATGGACAACGGTTTTGTGGTACTAAATGAAGAGTCGGATCTTGAACTTGCCGAAAAAAGTATTGCTTCAAATCTTAAGTTACTTGAGGCAATGAAAAAATCAGATCCTACTAACAAAGATTTACTACAACTGCTTTGCACCGGATATACGAGTTATGCCCTTGGTTTTGTAGAGGATACAGATGTTGAACGAGCAAAAATATTTTATTTAAGAGCTAAAGAATTTGGGATTGAATTATTAAAACAAAACAAACATTTTGATGAGAATGCAACTCTCGCAAACTTTGAAAATTCTCTATCAACTTTTAAAAAATCGGATATTCCTGCTCTATTCTGGACTGCAATTGCATGGGGAAGTTATATAAGCTTAAACCTTACACAACCAGAAGCACTTGCGGATCTTCCAAAAGTTGAAGCTATCATGAAATTCATTATCAAAACAGACGAGAATTATTATTATGGTGGAGCACATTTCTTTTTAGGTGCATTATATGGTAGCCGCCCTAAAATATTTGGTGGAAATCCCGAAGAATCAAAAAAACATTTTGATAAATGCCTTTCAATTAATGAAGGGAAATTCCTGATGACTTATGTTTACTATGCTAAAACTTATGCAGTACAAATTCAAGACCCTGTTTTATTTCAAGATCTGCTTGGTAAAATTGATGAGATGAGTGAGGATGTCCTACCTGAAGCAAGATTATCCAATGTAATTGCAAAAAAGAAAGCTGAAATTTTAAGAAACAAATTTAATGAACTATTTTAAAGGAGACTATTCTTGAAGATTATAAAAATTTTTTTACTCTTCTTAATTTGCTCACTAACCTATTCACAACAGTATACCATAAAATTTGCAACTTTAGCACCAGATGGTACGACCTGGATGAATATAATGAAAGAATATGATGCAGCAGTCAGGAAAGAAAGCAATGGTAAACTTGGCTTCAAAATTTATGCTGGTGGTGTGCAGGGAGATGAAAAAGATGTTTTAAGAAAAATCAGATTAGGCCAGTTACACAGTGCTGGCATTACTGGAGTTGGAATTGGTGAAATTGCTCCACAGGTGCGCATATTAGACTCACCATTCCTGTTTAGAAGTTATGATGAGGTGGATTATATTTATCAGAAATTCGATAAAGAATTCAATTCAGCATTTGAACAGGGTGGGTATGTACTTCTGGGTTGGGCTGAGGTAGGCTTTGTATATGTATTTACCAACACACCTGTTACGAAAAAAGAAGATATGAAAAATGTTAAAATGTGGGCATGGGAAGGAGACCCAATAGCAGAAGCCACATTCAGATCATTAGGAATTACACCTATTCCACTCTCAGTTACTGATGTTTTAACTTCTCTCCAAACAAAATTAATTGATGGCGTTTATACATCACCACTTGCCGCTCTTGGACTTCAGTGGTGGACACGGGTAAAATATATTTTTACACTACCACTTGCAGATGCCTGTGGTGCAGTTGTAATATCAAAAAAAATGTATGACCAATTACCACAAGATCTTCAAGAAATTTTGTTACGCAACGGGAAAAAATATATGAAGAAACTGACGGAATTAAGTAGAGTCGATAATGAAAAAGCTTTACAAACCTTCAAGAAGCAGGGTTTAATTTTTAATTCTCCTCATTCGGATAAACAAATTCTTGAATATGAAGAAATTGGACGAAAAGCAAGATTATCACTTGTAAACAAACTCTATACAGCCGAATTCCTCAACAAAATTGAACAGGCACTAACTGAATATAGAAATTCACAGCTAAACACAACAAAATGACTTTCCTATCAAGGATAAGCAAATACATCGCCTATGGCGAAAAAGCTATCCTGATTCTCATCTTAAGTATGATGGTATTGCTATCATCTTTACAGGTTATATTAAGAAATATTTTTTCCACAGGAATACTCTGGCTTGATCCTCTATTAAGACATTTAGTACTCTGGATTGCTTTTCTTGGAGCTTCAATCGCAACTCAAAATGATAAGCACATTAACATCGATATTCTAAGTCGCTTTCTACCCACAAAACACAAGCACATTACAAAATTTATTACTCACATTTTTTCTGCTATTGTCGTAACCTTGTTATTTATTGCCTCAATTAAATTTCTTGCAGACGAAATGGATGCTCAAACAACAATCTTCACAATTTCTAATCTCGAAATTAAATCTTACCATATGCAAATGATTATACCCGTGGGTTTCGGCTTGATGTTCTTAAGATTTCTAATTTCGGCGATCAATAATTTCCTTTTATTTTATAAAACAGGAAAAACCTGAGTCCCAGATGGAATCGATAATATACATTATTTTGATTTTGTTATTAGCGTTATTTGGGACACCACTTTTTGTTATAATTGGCATCATAGCACTGATAGCTTTCAGCACAGCTGCAATTGACTCATCAGCGGTTATAGTAGAATTATACAGACTTGCAAGCTCACCGACACTGCTTGCCATTCCACTTTTTACTTTTGCGGGTTACCTTTTAGCAGAAAGTAATTCTCCGAAGAGAATTGTTCAACTCACAAAAGCATTGATTGGTTGGTTGCCAGGCGGTCTTGCTGTAGTTGCTCTTGTATCATGTGCAATTTTCACTGCATTTACAGGTGCATCAGGTGTTACCATCATTGCACTTGGAGGATTATTGTATCCAATTCTTTTAAAGGAAAATTATCCAGAAAAATTTTCACTTGGATTACTTACAACATCTGGATCGCTTGGATTACTGTTTCCTCCAAGTTTACCGATCATACTTTATGGTATGATAGCCAAAATTAACATCGATCAGTTATTTGCAGCTGGGTTCATCCCTGGATTGATACTTCTAATTGCGCTTTCAGTTTATAGCTTCAAACATGGTCAGAAAATTCAAATTGAAAAAACAAAATTTACATATGAAAATATTAAATCCTCTATAAGTCAGGCAATCTGGGAAATTCCACTTCCCTTCATTATTATATTTGGAATTTATAGCGGTTTATTTACCGTTACCGAAGCTGCTGCAATTACTGCATTTTATGTTTTGTTAGTAGAAGTTTTTATTTATAAGGATCTACATTTGACCAAAGATATTCCAAAAATTATGTTAGATAGCATGACATTAGTTGGAGCTATTTTGATCATACTTGGGACTGCACTCGGTTTAACAAATTACCTTATCGATGCCGAAATTCCAATGAAGCTGTTTGAATTTATACAGAAATTCATCACAAGCAAAACATTATTTCTCATTCTCTTAAATATCTTCCTTTTGATTGTTGGAATGTTGATGGATATATTTTCAGCTACTATAGTGGTTGTACCTTTGATCATCCCGATAGCAACTGCTTTTGGTGTTGATCCAATTCATTTAGGAATAATTTTTCTGGTGAATCTTGAAATTGGCTATGTGACACCTCCTGTCGGATTAAACCTTTTTATTTCCAGCTATCGCTTTGAAAAACCAATATCGCAGGTTTATCGTTCCACAATTCCATTTATTCTTATTCGTCTCATTATTTTAATTTTTGTTACTTATATACCACAATTAAGTTTATTTCTGGTAAATTTATTAAAAATTCAATAATTTTCAGCGCATCAATAAAGATCAACAATCCACAGATGCAGCATCGTTAACGATGTTAAATAAACCGATCTAATTTATCAAAATTAATCCGTTAATTATTATTATTTGCAGCTACACGCTAATCGATAAGTTAAAATAAAACCAGCATAACTGTAATTACAAAAACCAACAATATCCCACTGATAATGACCTGTGTAGAAAGGCGTGAAATATTTGGATCATATTCGATATTTGTTATGGATTTCCCCTTTGGATTAAAATAATAAATTGAATTTATTGGATTTTTTCCAAAACCAATAACTCTTCTTGTGATTGCAACCACTAATTGATCTGTTTTATCGAACACGGCAAGTACACCATCTACTAAAACCCGCTTTATAAGAGTTTTGGGACGACGATAGAACCAATCAAAATCTAATAAAGTAACAGGTTCAGGTTTTAATTTTGATTTAAAAATCCAGAAGATGATAAATGTTGCAATCAGTATCTCTAATGTCTCAGCTAAATGTGTTATTTCGAACGGATGGTAATCCATTTTAAACGGTAGATAAGTATACAGTAAAGAAGGTTTTACACCAAAAATTATACAAATTATTGCAGTTAAAGCCATACCTATATGCATATTAACTGGCACTGGATTGTTCTCAAGTTGTGAATCAGGTGATTCCTTGGAAAACCATACATAATATGGTAATTTTAATGTTGTGCTAAGAAATGTTCCTATCATCGCAAGATTCATCAGGTGAACTCCAATCACTCCAATCAGATAGATATCTCCAGTAGGATATTTTGTAAAAAGCTCTACAGCATTCTCAAGCGCAGCGTGAACTATTATCGATTTACTAATAAATCCGTTAAAGAGTGGAACACTTGAAATAGAAAATCCACCAATTAGATAAAGTATAAATGTTAATGGTAAGAATTTTATTAATCCGCCTAGTTTGTTTAATTTGGACGTACCGGTTGAATAAAGCACGACACCGGCTCCCATAAATAATAGTGCTTTATAAAGTATGTGTGAAAAAGCATGTGCAGTACTACCATTAATTGAAAGTTGTGTACCAATACCTACACCTGCAACCATATAACCAACCTGACTTATGATATGATATGCAAGCAGTTCTCTAATATCATTTGTTAGTAATGCATAAACAACTCCGTATATAGTCATTATTGTTCCAAGAATTAATAAAATTTCCCATCCCGGAAAAACTCTTGCAAGTGCATAGACAGCGGTTTTTGTTGTCAACGCACTTAAGAAAACCGCACCTGTTATCGATGCCCTTGGATAAGCATCTGGTAACCAGGCATTAAGCGGTGGAATTGCGGCGTTCAATCCAAAACCAACCAATATTAACCAATTTGCAATTGAACTTCGAGAATTAAGCCAAACAATAGTTGTTGAATTTGTTTCTAATATATGAAGGACAATTCCAGCCAGCAGAACACTTCCACCAAATAGATGAACAATAAGATATCTGAAACCTACATTAGTCGATTCTGATTTTTTCCCTGACCATACCAATATCACTGAAGATATTGCCATTAATTCCCAATAAATGAATAAAGTTATAAAATCTCCCGCAAAAGTTGCACCAATTGCAGATGCACTATAAAACAATGTCGCAACCTGCTGTAATGTGTCTTTAATGTGAAAAGCATAAATTCCACCAAGAAATGTTATCAAAGCAAAAATTGTTGCAAAAATTCTGGATAGAAAATCAACCTTTAACAATATTAAATCAAAATTTAAAAACTTTATATATATATGGGAACCAGCTGGTAAATTCCAAACTAAAATTAATCCAATTAAAGAAATCACCAAAAAAAATGTGGAACGAAATTTTTTAGGAACGAGCGTTAATATAACCGCTCCAAATATCAGAATGAAAGATGGATTATATAAACTATCCATAATAATTCTCATTCCTTCTGATATATTTATTCACTATCGATTTTGCAAAATAGATTAAAAACACACAACCAATCAAACCAAACAATGCCCAGTAGCCATGCCAATCGTACCACATAAAATCATATATAGAATAATTGTATCCATTCATCATTCTTTTTTGGTCAACATAATCTGTAATTTTTAATTCAAGAAAGATAGTAAAGATTACAAGTAATACTAAAATTATTGTAATAACACGCTTCATAAACCCGCACCTGAAATCTTATTAACATCTACAATAATGCTTTTTCCTATTTCGCTGGATACATTCTGAGCAATATGAAATAAATTAAACAAAAGATCCGGAAACAATCCCAGCAACAATGAAAGTCCCGCAGTTATAAGTATAGGAATTAACATAAACAGGGATACTTCTCTAATTTTAGTAAATCTTTCCGATTTAATAAAAAAAGCTCTATAAACTATTGGAAAAAAATATCCTGCATTTAATAAACCACTTAAAAGGTAAATGAGAACAATTGCTGAATGAGCAGAGCTTAATGTACCGTTTATTAGTATAAATTTACTTATAAAACCATTGAGTGGTGGAATACCGGCAAGTCCTAATGCTCCAATTGCAAATGCTCCCATTGTAAGTGGCATCTGGTATCCAATTCCGTCCAATTCGCTAATATTTTCGATATGAGTTTTAACATAAATAGCACCTGCTACAAAAAAAAGTGTAATTTTAAGTGTAGCATGAGCAGCAAGATGCAGGATTCCTCCGAGTAAAGCTGTTCCATTCAATAAAGATGCTCCGAGAATAATATATGACAAATGTGCAATAGTCGAGTATGCTAACCGTTTTTTCAAATTGTCCTGTGAAAACGCAATCAGTGAAGCGATGACAATTGTAGCCGCTGAAAAAGTAGCCAATATTATCCATAAGCCTGAAGTTTTTAGTAAATCGAAACCCATTACATAAACAACTATTCTCAAAACGCCGAACACGCCAGCTTTAACTACAGCTACAGCATGTAACAAAGCACTAACAGGTGTTGGTGCAACCATTGCAGTTGGTAACCAGCTATGCAGTGGAATAATTGCAGCTTTTACACCAGTACCTATAATTAAAAGGATAAAAAGAATCGTTAACTGTGCCGAAGATATATTTACACCTTTCAGAATTCCGTTAGCGTTAAATTCCACATTGCCAGTCAAGACAAATATCCACGCAATTGCAATTATTAAAATCACACCTGCCGATAATGTATATGCTAAATATTTTCTACCTGCTGATATGGCTTCTGGAGTTTCTTTATGAATTACAAGAGGATAAGTTGAAATCGTGAGTATTTCGTAGAAGAACACAAATGTTACAAGATTTGCTGCAAATGCTACACCCATTGTTGCCGAAAGTGCAATCGCAAAACTTGCGAAATATCTGGTCTGTTTATGTTCTGAAAGACCTCGCATATAACCAATGGAATAAAAAGATGTAAGAATCCAGAGTCCACTTGCAACAATAGCAAAAAACAATCCAAGACCATCAACCCGGAATGCTAAACTAACACCTGAAGCAATCGAGATTATTTCGCATTCAACCGAATTCCCTTTCAAGAATTCAGGGACAAGTGAGAAAACTAAAATGAACTTTATAATCGCAGCAGAGATTGTCCAGAATTCTCTCAAATTCGGTTTTCTGGAACTTATCAGAATTAATATTGCTCCAACTAAAGAAACTATTACCGCATAAAAAGGTATTAATGAATAATTATAGTTCATATCATCCCATCAGGAATTGCTAACTTGATAATGTAATCGACTATGTATGCATTGAACACACCAAAACCAATTACCAATATCGCAAACAATAATGTTGGAACTAACATGGATATCGGAACTTCATTCATTTTAGTTTCTTCATCTAAAGTTAGATTTGATTTTCTTGTAATATACAACTTCTCAATTATTCGAAAGAAATAGATTAAGTTCAACAAGCTTGATAATCCAATAACAACAACAAATATCCAATTGTTTTTATCCACACTTGCGAGTACCAGATACCATTTGCTGAAGAAACCAGCTGTAGGAGGAATTCCAATCATCGACAGTGCAGCGATAGTAAAAGCAGCAGATGTGTATGGAAGCTTTTTTCTAAGGTTTTCATCAAACATTGGTATGGATGTTATTCCAAAACGGTAAAATATATTCCCATTAACCAAAAATAGTGTTGCTTTCATTAGTGCATGATTTAAGATATGCAAAACTGCCCCAATAAATCCAAGCGGATTTGCAAGTCCGATTCCAAGTCCAATATAACCTATTTGACTGACAGAGCTGTACGCTAACATTCTTTTATAATCACTTTGTGCAATTGCCATAATTGAGCCCCACAAAATTCCCACAGCTGATAGCCAGGCAATGACATCTGTAAAATTATAGTATTCACTTACAAATTCAGTATGGAACACTGTAAACAAAATTCGAATCATCACATAGGCAGAAACTTTTGTTGCAATTGGTGCAAGATATGCACTACCAACTGAAGGTGCGTAACTATATGCATCTGGCAACCAGAGATGCATAGGAAACATTGCCATCTTAAGCCCAATACCTACAAGCATCAATGTCAATGAAATTATGATTAACCCTCTTTCTTCGAGTAATGGAATAATTTTCGCATTATCTAACATATTTAAAGAACCAGTATCGAGGTATAAAAATCCAAGTCCCAGGAGATAAAAAGATGCACCGATAGTACCGAGTAACAAATATCTAAACGCTGCAACCGGTGCACGCTTTTCACCCACAGATACAAGAGCATAAGCTGAGAGTGATGCTATCTCTAAGAAAACATATAAATTAAATAAATCCCCGGTTACAACCATACCACTTAAGCCAGCAAGAAATAATAAAACAACTGCATGAAATGGCACTTCCTTTCCTGGAATTTCTTTTGCTAACGAACGATGAGAGTAAATCATCACAAAGAAGCCAATACCATTTACAATTAGGACTACAAAAGCAGAAAGCGGATCCACAACATATTCAATACCTATTGGTGGTATCCAGTTTCCTAAATAATAATGGTGAGTGCCTGTATTCAGAACATATATCAATCCAGCAGAAGAGAAAAAGAAAGCAACAAAGCTTGCAAATAGTGCAATTGGATATGTAAGCTTTCGCTTCCAGATTCCGACTGGTGCAGAAATCATTGCACCTAAAAGTAGTGATATCGGTATGACGATTGGGAAATGTTGAAAGATCATTTCATCTTTTCCAGAATTTCGTTCTCGTCGAGGGTGTTAAATCTTTTGTAAATCACAATTAATAATGCCAAGGCGACGCCTGTTGTGGCAACACTAACAACAATAGCTGTTAGCATCAATGTGTGTGGTAAAGGATTTATATATTGCGAAGGGTTAATTTCTCCTAATTTAGGATCCAATACTGGTACGGTTGCATTATATTTTGAAGCGCTTACCACATAAAAAAGAATGATAGATGACTGGAGAATGTTCATACCTATAAGTTTCTTCAAATAATTCTTTTTAAATAACATTCCCCACAAACCAATTAACAACAGTGTAATAATGAAATAATACGCTGCGTGTCCGATAAAATAATCAGTCATGGAAGTGTCCTCGTGCCAGGTCATCGAATATTGCAATCATAGTAGCCATAACGCCAATTCCTACGCCGATTTCAACGAATAGTATACCGAGTGAACGGAGTTTTGCAGGTTCAATACCCGCGATGGGTAAATTTGCGTAGTCGAGGTATAAACCACCACCAATCATAGCGGCGACACCAACAGCTGCATAAATAAAAACACCGAAACCGCTCATCTGCGTACCATACCTGGTGTGAAATACCAAATTACTTGGTTGTTCACCTACTGTAAGTCGCAATAATAATATGCTTGCTCCTAACAACGCTCCTCCCTGAAATCCACCGCCGGGGCTATAATGCCCGTGTGCGATTACATACATTGCAAATAGTTGTATGAATGGCACCATAAATCTGCTCACAAGCGCTACTATTATACTGTTAGATTTTTGAACCATCTTTTTGCTTCCTTAAAATTAAAAACACAACAATACCTGCACAAAATATTACAGTTGTTTCTCCTAAAGTATCATAACCACGATAATCTGCTAAAATTGCAGTAACCATATTTGGTGTTGCGGTCTCTTTCTCCGCATTACGAATGTAATGAGCGGCTGCACCAGGAGTACCGGCAATAGAAGTATCACGATTGATTGGATTCTCTGGATGGCCACGACTTGGAAGTTCGCTTGTAGCAAAAATCAACAGGATTCCAAATGCCAATAGTAAAATGTAAGAAATCAATTTCATATCAGTCTTTTGATTTCCTTGTTGTGTGATATAGTGCTGCAAGAAACAGAACACCGGTTATTCCCGCACCAACAACAGCTTCGGTAAAACCAACATCTACCGCACCAAGCACTGCAAATAGGAAGGCAGAACCAAAACTATAGACCGATAGCACCACCACCGAAGCTAATAAATCCTTTACTCGCAGAGCCAGAACAGCTGATGCAACAAGCAGAATATAAATAATTAATTCAATCTGCCAGATCATTCTGCTTCTCTTCCTTTGATGTTGATAGAAGTGGTTTTATTCCTAATTTAAATGCAGCTCGCGCAAGCGCATGCGTAGCGGTTGGATTTGCAATTCCAATAAACACTGCAATCAATATCAACTTCACCGTGTTCAATGTCCCACCTTCATGAATTGCCAAACCCAACAAAACAAGTGCGAGCCCTAATGTATCGCATTTACCCGAAGCATGCGTTCTTGTAAAAAAATCTGGAAATCTTACAACTCCAATGCTACCTATTAACACCAAGAAAGCTCCTGACAATAAAAAAATACTTCCAATAATATCATGCAATGCCATCTATTTTTGCGCTTCCTTTCTTTCAAGATATTTTGCAATTGCAATAACACCGATGAAATTCAGCAGAGCATAAGCCAGGACGATATCCACAAACATATCAAATCTATTAAATAAATATCCAACCAGCGAAATTAGTACAATGGTTTTGGTTCCAATCACTCCAGACCCTAATATCCTATCATAAACTGTTGGACCAACTGCGACGCGATAAAAAGGTATAATGATCGCAATTGCCAGAGCCATCGTTGTAATAAAAAAAATACTATCCATTCTCTTCCTTTGTGTATTCACCTTTTAAATATTTAAATTCATAAACTGAATCTTTCAGATCATCCTGAAATAATCTCATAATACGGGATTGCATATCCCCACTTTCGAGTGAACCAGCACTCTTAGGTATAAGACAATGAACAAGGAATTTGTTATGTTCAATATCAATCGTCAGTGTACCTGGAGTAATTGTTATAGAATTACCAAGAATTACCTTAGCAGATGCAGATGGTAATTTTGTTCGAAAAGTTAGAAGTGTTGGTTTTATTGGCATTTTAGGGTGAATTACAAGGTAAGCTACTTGAAGATTTGCAAGGAATATTTCTTTAACTAACCATAAAATATATGCAGGTAGTCGATAAATTTTAATAGGGACATTTGGTTCGCCTCTTTCCGGAAAGAGATTAACTTTCGATAATCTATAATTCATTAAAATCACAAGAGTTACAGCGATAACACCAAAACTAACATGCATTGCATCATATTTCCCGCTGAATATAAGCCAGATCAAAAATAATGTGATTGCTTGCAGGATAATATTTCTAATTCGGTAATGATATTTATTACGAACTTTAGTTTGGTTATCTAACATTTATATTAAACTTACCCGAACGGTAATTTTCAATTCTTTCGATTAACTGTTTGGTGGACTTTTCAGATTTTGAGAGAAATGTAGAAGGATATATTCCTATCCAGAGGATAAAAATTAAAATTGGAACCAGCACAAAAATCTCTCTATAAGATACATCTTTTAGTTCCTGATTCTTTGGATTTGTAATTCGACCAAAAACAACTCTTTTAAACATCCATAGGATATAAACAGCTGCAAGTACCACTCCTGTAGCTGCAAGGATCGAATAAACATGTGAGTTTAAGAAATCAGATTTAAAAGCTCCTAACAGGATTAAGAACTCACCCACAAAACCATTCAAACCCGGCAATCCGATGGAAGATAGTGAAACTATCATAAACATTGATGCAAATACTGGCATTACTTTAGCAATACCACCGTATTCAGAAATTAACCGTGTATGTCTGCGATCATACAGCATACCAACAATGATAAATAGAGCACCCGTCGATAAACCGTGATTAATCATTTGGATAATTCCACCCTGAACCCCCTCCTGAGTCAATGCAAAAAGTCCAAGCACAACGAATCCAAGGTGTGATACTGATGAATAAGCAACCAACTTTTTTATATCAGTTTGTACCATCGATACAAGTGCACCATAAATTATACCTACCAATCCAAGCGCAGCAATATATGGTAAATATTCGAGTGCAGCAGCCGGGAAAAGTGGAATCGAAAATCTTACCAATCCATAAGTGCCCATCTTCAAGAGAATACCTGCAAGTATCACACTTCCTGCTGTTGGTGCTTCAACATGTGCATCAGGCAACCATGTGTGGAATGGAAATATGGGAACTTTAATCGCAAAACTTAGTGTGAAAGCAAGAAACATCCAACCCTGTATCGCAGCAGGAATCATTGGAGATATTTTGTATAACTCTAATAAATCGGTTGTGAACTTTCCACCTGGTAGTGTCGAAGCAAAATATCCAAGCCAAATAATGGCAACAAGCATCAATAAACTTCCGAACATTGTATATATGAAAAACTTAATTGCAGCATAAATGCGATTTTCACCACCCCATATTCCAATTATAAAATACATTGGAATTAACATAGCTTCCCAGAAAACATAAAACAAAAACATATCCAGTGATACAAAAACTCCTATCATCCCAAACTCTAAAAGCAACATCATTATGGTATAATTACGAATGCTTTTCTGAATTGAATCCCAGGACGAGAGCAATGCAAGAGGTGTCAGAAATGTAGTCAATAATACAAGCAGAAGTGAAATTCCATCAACCCCAATGAAATATGAAATATTCAAACTTTCAATCCATACCAATTTATATATAAATTGCATATCCGGATTATTGGAATCAAACTTCAAAAACAAATACACCGAGAAAATGAATGCTATAGTACTGAAAACCAAACCAATAATTTTTATAAGGTTATGATTTCCCTTCCTGACGAAAAATAATATAAGAACTCCCACTACGGGTGTAAAGAGTATCAGATTAATAATGTTGTCGATAAAATTCATATTTTTCTATTGAAATATTAATATTGCTAAAATTATTATGATTCCTGCAACGAAGTATATTGCATACGACTGTGTTAAACCTACCTGTATTTTTCTCAGATAAGAACTTACGATACCAATTAATTTTGCAATTCCATTTACAGCACCATCAATTAAACTTACATCTATCACCTTCCAGAGCAATTTTTCCGAGCCCTTAACTGTTGGTTTCACAATTACCGCATCGTAAATTTCATCTACATAATATTTGTTCCAGAGTATATTGTAAATCTTAGAATATTTCTCTTTTACTCTTTCAATAGCATCAGCGCGCTTCAAATAATAGTATCTTGCAAGTAAAATTCCTGCAACAGCTATAGCAATCGAGAATAGCATTAATAGATACTCAGCAGTGGTGTTGGGAGTAGCTTTTGTGAGAATAATATTAGAGCGTTCGAAAATTGGCTCTAAAAATTTTTCAATTTCATTGTTCCCTCCAAGAGTGTGAGGGATGCCAATAAATCCACCAACGACTGATAAAAATGCTAAAATTATCAGAGGTATTGTCATAACTTTCGGTGCTTCATGAGGATGAAGACGACTCCTATCCCATCTTGGTGTACCGTCAAAAGTTAGAATTGTTAACCTGAACATATAAAATGCAGTTAAAACCGCGCCGAGAGCAGCGATAATCCAAAGAGGAATATAACCTGCAGAGAACACTTTCCATAAGATTTCATCTTTACTGAAAAATCCAGATAGAGGCGGAATTCCAGAAATTGCGAGTGCGGCAATAAAAAATGTTTTATATGTTATAGGAAGATGTTCTTTCAAACCGCCCATTTTTTGAATATCTTCTTCCTCATGCATTGCATGAATTACAGCACCAGCGCCAAGAAACAGCAATGCTTTAAAAAATGCGTGTGTTACAACATGAAAAATTCCAGCAGCAAACGCCCCAACTCCCAACGCAAGAAACATATACCCCAACTGACTAATAGTTGAATATGCCAGAACTTTTTTAATGCCATTTTGAACCAAGCCTATACTTGCAGCCATTATTGCTGTGAATGCACCAATTATCGCAACTATCATCATTACTGAAGGAGAGAGGGCAAAGAAGATAGAAGCTCTTGCCACAACATAAACTCCAGCCGTAACCATAGTTGCGGCGTGTATTAGAGCACTAACAGGTGTTGGACCAGCCATTGCATCCGGCAACCACACATAAAGTGGTATTTGAGCCGATTTCCCGGTAGCTGCAACAAACAAAAGCAATGCTATCCAGAATATTGCAGTATCTCCTATTGTAAATGCCATTGCTCTTGGAAAAACCGATTCGAATCTTAAACTCCCAAAATTTACAAAGATTAGAAACATCGCTATTAGAAAACCAAAATCGCCTATTCTATTAACCACAAATGCCTTCATTGCCGCATCGTTGGTTGTGCCTTTTTCAAAATTTTTCTCGTACCAGAATCCAATTAGTAAATATGAACACAAACCAACACCTTCCCAACCAAGGAACATCAACAAAAAATTATCGGCAAGTACCAAATTCAGCATCATAAAGATGAATAAATTTAAATAAGCAAAAAATCTAAAAAATCCTCTATCACCATGCATATATCCGATTGCATATACATGAATCAAGAACCCAACACCTGTAACAACAAGTGTCATCACAATAGAGAGCTGATCCACCTGATAAGCAAAGTCAACAGAAAAATTGCCTGTTTGCAACCAGGTAAATAATTTCACAATTTGAGATCTGTTTTCGGTTGGAATTGATAACATTTGTAAAAATATTCCAGAAGCAAGCAGGAAAGCAATACCCACTGTAGCACTACCAATTGTACCGATAATTTTTTCGGATTTTATTTTCGAACCCAATAGTCCGTTGATTATAAATCCGAAGAAAGGTAACAGAACAACAATTCCAATATAATCGTACATTCTTACACTCTCATTAATTTTACCACTTCATAATGTTTATTTCGTCAATGTTTATGCTCATCTTATTCCGATAAAGAGCAATAATTATTGCAAGTCCAATGGCTGCCTCAGCTGCTGCAACAGTAAGCACAAAAAATACAAACATCTGACCTGTTGCAGTTCCCATATAAGCTGAAAATGCTACCAGCGTAAGGTTTACTGAATTCAACATCAATTCAATGCTCATAAAAATGATAATGGCATTTCTACGAGTTAGAACACCAACAACTCCAATTGAAAACAAAACTGCACTTAATAGAAGATAATAACTTAATGGTACCATAATTCACCCTATTCTCTTTTTTGCAAGCACTACTGCACCTATTAATCCAACCAGCAACAGAATCGAAGTAATTTCGAACGGCAATAAATATTCGGTGAATAAAATTTTACCGATAGATTCAACCGTTCCAAGTTTTTCTGCATTTGCAGCAAGCTTGTCTGGATGTTTACCAACACTCACAAACAAACCAACTCCTAATTGAACCACTAATACCACAACTAACCCAATCCCAACTCTTTTTCTATAAGTCAATTCCTCCTTCAATTGTTCATCTTTTGCTAAATTCAAAAGCATAATAACGAACAGGAACAATACCATAATCGCACCAGCATAAACTATAATCTGGATTACTGCAATGAACTGGGCATATAGTGTAAGATAGATAATGGCAAGTATTATAAAATTTGCAATCAGGAAGACCACGCTCATAATTGGACTACGGCGTGTAATTACTAAGATGGCACTTAAAATTGCTGCTCCTGATAGGACGAAGAAAACTACAGTATCAATATTCATATTCTTTATATTTGTTTAAAAAATCGTTTTAAATATAAGATAATTTGCAATTACAATCAATTTTTTAAAAGAAATAATAATGTAATCCGACCTGTGGTAGAGGAAGGATTGTTCCATCAGTAAAATATGTAAAGAAAAGATTTCCTGATATATGAACAGCGCTTTTTGCTTTCGTTTCGGCACCAATTCCTAATGCTATTCTGAGAGGACCTTTTAACTCATTCGAATCTTTTCCTTTATAATAATATCCCAACCCTCCGCCTGCATAAAATCTTAAATTTTCACTTCGAATAAGGTCAAATTGCAACTCGCCGCCAATATCATAAAGGAGTGTCTTAGAATCTTTGATTATACCGGCTGCTATCTGATACGAAAAAACACTTGCTAGGTGATGTCGAAAACTCAGTCCCATTCCCGTCCCGAGTCCAACATAACCACCCAAACCAAACACTTCTCTTCCAAGCTCAGTTGGTCGATCCTTATCAGGAATTATAATCTGTGAATAACTCAAGCTTACTACCAATATCATTAGAACTACTATTTTTAAAATTTTCATAAGCACTCCAGTTTTATTTTGATTTTATTAATATCCAGAGTTCTTTAAGATTTGGTCTTTTACCATAAGATAAGATTGCCGTCCTGAAAATTTTGGCAGCTATCCACATTGCTGTAATCGTTGATAAAACCAATACTATTAGTGTACTTATTATCTCAATAAGCGACGGAACCTGTATTGGTATACGGACAGCCATCATTGTCGGAGTTAAGAAAGGAATATAGGAAAGCACACTTACAATTGGTGAATTAGGATTTTGCATTATCCACATTGCAAGTAAAAGTGGAATAAACAAAATCATAACCAGGTAACCTGTAACCTGTTGGGCTTCCTGTTCTGTTGTAAGCGGCGCCCCCATACCAACAAAAATTGCTGCGTAAAAAAGATAACCTAAAATAAAATAAGGTAATAATATTAGCGCATTCGAGAGCGAAATAATGATTGTTCCAAACTTTAAAGCAAGAGCCAAACCAATGATTGCCCAGGTGCCAATCTGTACAAACCCAAGAGCACTTAATCCAAGTATCTTTCCTACCAATAAATCGTTAGCCGAACTTGAGGACATAAGCACTTCTATTATTCTGTTAGATTTTTCTTCTACCATGCTTCTCACAAGCAGTTGTCCGGTTGTAATAATCAATATAAATATTGCCATGATAAAAATATAGGCACTGAAAAACACACTCTTAAAGTCCGATTCTTCTTCCCCTTTTTCAGAAATCTTTACCAGCTTTATTTCTATCTCTGAAACAAGTCTTTTAATCAGTTGTGGATCAAAACCCTGAGATTTAAGCTTTTTCTCAACAACAATATCCCTTACTGTTCTATTTAACCTCTCTGTCAATTTTATGTTGCCCACATTCTTCGAGCGGTATTCAAATAAAGTATCATTGTAAATATTGGCAGGTAAAATTAAATAGCCCTCGATACTACCATCAGCTACAAGCTGGTCTGCAACTTTTTTGGCAGCTGTTATATCTTCGTTCGATTCCATAAATATTTTTCTAATAATATAATTTGGAGCTCCATCGGGAAGTCGATATTTTTCATCCAATTTTTGAGATATGATTTCCGCTAATTCGTTTGTTTGATCTATCACTCCAATTATTCGAGGTTCTGTATCGGCTTTTGTAACAAGTAGAGTGGGTAAAATTCCAGCTCCAATCATAAAAATTGGAGTAAGAATTAATGAGATAATAAAAGCTTTGGTTTTAACCTTCTCAACGAACTCCCATCTTGCTATTGCAAGTGCCTTTTTCATTTCGAATCCATTTGAATTAGTTTTTCTCCACCTACAAGCTGTAAAAATATTGAATGTAATGATGGTTCTACAACTTCATATTTTTTAATCTTCAACTTCTGCAAAATAATCGGAATTATTTTTTCCAAGCTTTGATGATCCTTTATTTCAAACTCAGCATAATTTTCATAAAGCAACAAATTATCTATCACCTCAATATCTTTCAAGAAACTCGCATCACCATCAAATTCAAGATGTATGTGATTTTGTCCGAACTTACTTTTAACTTCAGAAAGTGTTCCATCCACTACAACTTTACCCTTGTTTATTAAGCAAATTTTATCCGACAACTTTTCAGCCTGCTCCATCATATGTGTGGAAAATATAATGGCTTTACCATTATCCTTCAGTTCCATAAACAAATCTTTTAATACAATTTGATTTACAGGATCAAGTCCTGAAAACGGTTCATCAAGTATTACAATCTGTGGATCATGAATAATTGATATAATAAACTGAACCTTTTGTTGGTTACCTTTGGATAATTCTTCAACTTTTCTTTCAGCATAGGACAGCAAATCCAGACGTCCAAGCAAACTATATGCTCGCTTTCGTGCTTCGGATTGACTTAATCCTTTTAAAGTTGCAAAGTATACTATGGTATTAATTAATTTATTCTTTCGGTAAAGTCCTCTTTCTTCGGGGAGGTAGCCAATTTTGTTTCTAATTTCATCATCAATAAGTTTTCCATCAAATAAAATTATCCCTTTATCTGGTTTTATGATATCAAGTATCATTCGGATTGTTGTTGTTTTACCTGCGCCGTTTGGACCCAAGAGTCCGAATATCTCACCAGGTTTTACTTCAAAAGAAACATCATCGACTGCAACAACTGTAGCATATTCTTTTCTTATATTTTCAACTTTCAGCATATATTTTATGGAGTTAACCTGTAAATCATCCTCGGGAATGGAATTGTTTCGCGCACATGCTCAAGTCCGCATATCCAGGCAACGGTTCTTTCTACACCCAAGCCAAATCCGGAATGAGGAACAGAACCATACCTTCTTAAATCGAGATACCACTCGAATGCTTCCATTGGTAGATTGTGCTCTTTGATGCGTTGAACAAGTGTATCATAATCATCTTCTCTCTGACTTCCTCCTATAATTTCACCATAACCTTCTGGAGCGAGTATATCCATTGCGAGAGCAAGCTTTTCATTTTCAGGATCCCGTTTCATGTAAAATGCCTTAACTTCGGCTGGATACCTGTGTACAATAACGGGTTTGTCAAACTGACTTGATATCACCGTTTCATCAGTTCCACCAAAATCATTGCCCCACTGGAAATCTATTCCGTTTTTCTTTAAAATATCCACCGCCTCCGAGTAACTAATTCTTGGAAGAGGTTTTTTAACTTTTTGGAGTAATGTTATATCTCTTTCTAAAATCTTTAATTCCTTATCACGATTTTTTAAAACAGAAGCCACAATATGTTCGAGAAACTCTTCTGCAAGTTCCATATTATCGTTCAGATCATTCCATGCAACTTCCGGTTCTACCATCCAGAACTCAGTCAAGTGCCGGCGCGTTTTCGATTTCTCCGCTCTAAATGTTGGTCCAAATACATAAATTTTTCCGAAAGCCATTGCACCTGCTTCACCATAAAGTTGACCTGATTGTGTGAGATAAGCTTTACCAAGGTCAAAGTATTCTGTTTCGAAGAGAGTGCTTGTACCTTCGCAGGCGGCAGGTGTAAAGATTGGTGCATCTATTAGTGTGAAACCGCGACTATCAAAAAATTCCCTTATGGAGCGGATTATTTCGTGACGAACACGCATTATTGCATGTTGACGCGTGGAACGGAGCCAGAGGTGACGGATATCTGCGAGAAATTCTATGCCGTGTTCCTTTGGAGTAATTGGATAATCTTTTGCAATATGAACTATCTGAATATCGGTGGTGTCTATTTCATAACCGCCGGGTGCTCTATCTTCTTTGCGAACTTTCCCTCTTATAATTAAAGAAGATTCCTGAGTTAATAAATCAAATTTTTCAAAGACATCTTCTGGAACAAGGTTTTTTACTATTACACACTGGACAATGCCAGTTCCGTCGCGTACAAGTAAGAATTTTATTTTACCGCTGGAGCGTTTGTTATAAACCCAGCCTTTTATTTCGACTTCCTGTCCGTCGTATTTTGATAGTTCTTCAATGTAGTATTTAGTCATAATCCACAAATAATTAAATTTTATTGAATATACGAAATGTGTGATTAATCTTCAAATAATGGGGGATATTTGTGTGTGAGGAACATCGGTGGCATTCAGAATCAGAGTGAACCTGTTGTCAGATGCTTCGCTTCGCACAATGATTAAAGTCAGATGCTTCGCTAATGCTCAGCATGACCTGCCGACTGTCTTTCTGAGTGAGTCCGTTGGTAAACGGACGAGTGAAGAATCTGACTGAAGCACTGACAGATGCTTCGCTTCGCACAATGATTAAAGTCAGATGCTTCGCTGGCGCTCAGCATGACCTGCTGACTATCTTTCTGAGTGAGTCCGTTGGTAAACGGACGAACGAAGAATCTGACTAAATATTGTCAGATGTTTCGCTTCGCTCAACATGACAATGAACGCGAAGTCAGATCCTTCACTTCGTTCAGAATGACATTAGAGGCGAAACAGGATGACATTCCATAAATAGACGAAAGGTTTTCCTATATCCTCAAACCACCTTTAATACGCTCCACGACCGAATAAAACCACAGGTATTGTCTCAAAAAGTATTTCAAGGTCCAATGCAAACGATTGATTCTCGATATAATACAAATCCAACAAAACCATTTCTTTAAAACTTACTGTCCTTCTACCAGATATCTGCCAGAGTCCTGTTACTCCCGGTTTTGCATTAGCCCGCAATTTATAAAAACCACCCAACCTATTCTCTGGTGCAATGTTATTTAAATCGGATAACGACAGAGGCCTTGGTCCAACCAAACTCATCTCACCTTTAATCACATTCATCAATTGCGGTAACTCATCGATACTAAATCGACGAATAATTTTACCAACTTTTGTTATTCTTGGATCATCCTCCAGCAAAAACAATCCACCACTCGTTTTATTTCTATTGTAAAGCTCCGCCTGCATATTCTCAGCACCTTTTATCATACTTCTAAATTTATAAAAATCAAACTCGCCTTTCCCGCTAATTAAAGCTCTTTTCTGCTTATAAAGAACTGGTAAACCATCTTCAATCATTATTGCAATTACTGTCAATATATAAAGAGGTGAGAGCAAAATCATCAACAATGGAGTTGCCAACAAATCGAATGCACGTTTGGTAAAATTCCTTAACCGTGTAATCTTCTTTCTTGAAGGGATGTAAAGCGGTATTCCTCCAATATCGCGTATGTATGCAAAGCGAAGGATGCTTTCGGTTTCAGGTGAGACAAGTTTAAGTTTAATATTTTTTTCTTCACATATTTCCGATAAATTCGAAAGTCCATTCCTCAGTAATTCATTATTAAGCGAGGCAAATCCATCAATTTTTTCATCATAAATTATAATCGTATCTATTCTATCTTTATTTACAATATTACTCAAATCTTCGATTTTAAATGATGGCTCAAGTTTTTCAGGAAGTCCGTTTAAAGCAATATAGCCAAAAATATTATAACCTAATTCAGGGGAATTAACCAATCTCCGAAGAAATTTGCCCTCTTTTAAATCGTTAACAATCACAAGACATCTGGAGATACCAAAACCTTTAGAGCGAGCTTTTTTATTTAATGTATATAAAACGGCTCTTGCAAGCATATAATAAACAGGATAGACCAGAAGGAGAATGAATGTAAATCTTCTGGGAAAGACATCATGCTGAAAAATATAAAGAGTGGATAGGATGAAAACGACGGAAAACAGATAACTTTTTGCGGCTAATTGAAATTGCTGCCGAATCTTAAGTCGGAAAGCCGAACGATATAGTCCGATCAATGTATTAAATGACAGAATAACTATTGCATAGTAGATCGTGTAACCGATGAAAAGTTTCCAGGGGTAGTTCGGAGTATTGGGGATAAATTGACGGAAATAATATCCACTTACTGCTGAGAGGATAATGGCAAATAAATCGAAGATAAACAAAAGCAATACGAAAATGCTTTTCCAGTTTCGGTTTACAAAGTTAAATATTTTTTGCGACCCTTTCGTATAACCACCTTTAAATTTTTACAAACGAATTGTAAAATATTATAATAAAAATGAGCGATAAAAACAAAATATTCTGCTAAAGTTACAATTTTTCGATTAGATTTGAAATAATTTTAGTAATACTATTCCAATCATATTTATTAATCACCTCACTCTTTTTCAACTCCGCTAAACTTTTATAAAACGATTGATTGGTTAATACAAGGTTCAATTTTTCGGTTAAATCAGCAGTATTCCCACTTTTAAATAAAAGCGATTTATCAACAATTATATCTGAAATTTCTTGTATATCGGATCCAATAACAGGTAAACCATATGCCATTGCCTCAAGAACAGCAAGTGGCATACCCTCCATAGTTGAAGGCTGTACAAATACAGCTGCGTGCGACAATAACTGCCTTTTCAATTCACCAACTGCAAAACCCGTAAAAATTATATTTTCAGATTCATTTGATTTCAAAGAATAATAATATTTATCTTTATATTGTGTATCACCTGCTATTACAAGTTTATATTTTTTTTTCAGATTATTTTCAAGTTTGTTGTACGCTTCAATAAGGAAATGGCAACCTTTTTCAGGTACCAAACGCGATAAAAACAAAATATACCTATCAGCTTCAATATTAAATTTTTTTATCTCATCAGTCATAGTTACGGTTTCTGGCATTGATATACCATTTGGAGTATGATAAATTAACTTTCTGTATCTTTCACTAAAATAATTTACTTCCTCTAAACTAACCGATGTCACTATATTTGCAAATTTTATCCCCAAAAAAGTAGATAGCTTTATAATTGCTTTTGATATGATTCCCCATTTTTCTCGCTTCCAATCAAGGCCATGAGTTTGTAATAAAACTCTCTTACCGAACAATCTTGCAAATGGAATAAACATTCCCGTAACAACTGCATGAAAATAATAAACATCAAAATTATATTTCAAACTATGAAATAAAGCCACAAATGTAAAAATTGGCGTCTCAAGATATTTATTCCTGATACATGGCAATGAAATTAACTTAACTCCATTGTACTCCCATTGACCTTTTTTTCCCCCCGTATAAGGATTACGAACATAGACAGTTACATCGTAACCTGAATTTACCAACCTTGGTGCTAATTCAGTTAGCACACCATCAATACCGGCGGTGTAAGGTAATGCCCGAGCACCAATACAAACTATTTTTTTAACTTTACTTATTGAAAAAATCCCCCATTGAATAGTGTTGATCAGATTTACTCTGGATATTCCTCTTTACTGGAATGCCAAGAAAATACTCTCTTTTTTTCTGGTTATTACTTTTTTCAATAATGTTATAATCAATATATCTTTCAAAACAGATTTTCTTTCCAAGTAGAGATTTCAATTTATTTACAATTACCCATTTAAGAGGACCTGATTTTGGTAAAAAAGTAAGTTTAGGGTTTCGCATAGCGGTTCGTGCGGTTGTAACCATCCAGCAATTTTGTGAACACTCTGCTACCTTTTTACGAATTTCAGTAGCTTTTTTTCCATAAACAATTTCATCCCAGCTCTGTTTCTCAAGATTACCCATAAACAAATCCGGTCTTACATTACAGGCATAAACATTTGACCAGGGATCAATAAAAATAAAATCGGTTGCAGCAGTACAGGGTATTAATCGCTCATGTCCTAAAATTTTTTCGATTAATCCCAAATTCAGATATGCTCTAAACCAGTTTTTAACAGAATTTGTTTTCAGCATTGCTTCAATTAATTTTTCCACTTCTTTTGCTACTTTTATTCGCTCATAGAAATAATTGTCGTTTTTGTGAAACTGAAATGCATTGTGCAAGGTAGAAGTAGCCATTTCGACACCAATTTCTCTGCATAGATTATAAATATCCATAATTTCGTTTACATTATCGTCCTGAATAACAGTAGCAAATCCTAAATCCTTACCGCCAGCTTCTTTAAGTAATTTTAATCCTTTTAATTTTTCCTCAAAACCATTTTCTTCACCCCTGATTAAATCATTTTTCTTTCCGATTGCTTCAAGGCTATATCTTACTTTTATGTTGGGATATTTTTTTACTATCGGAAGTATTTTATCTGTATGTAAGCCATTCGTACTGATTTCTGTGATTTTGGCTTTAGGATAAAGAATATCTATAATTTCGGGTAAATCTTTCCTTAATGTAGGCTCTCCACCTGTCACATTTAAGTTATCGAAGTTATCTGGAAGTTTTTCAAGAATTTCTTTTGAAATTTCTTCATCGGGTTTTGTTGGATACTTCCAGATATAGCACATAGAGCATTTTGAATCGCAACGATATGTAAGAATTATTGAAAGATCCATTTATCAACCCATCCAATCAATTATTTGTTTCTTGAATTTTTTAAAATCATCTAAACGATTTTTAATAACAGAATAAACTATTTCGTCGTCCACTTCGGTATATTCATGTACTAAAATATTCCTGAAACCTTTCATCTCTTTCAATATCAAAGCCATTTCTTCTGTGATTATTTTTTCCCTTTCCATTTTATCGAAAAGGTCATTTTCCTCCGAAGGTAAACCCAATTTTAAATTAGATACAATTATTTTACAAATATCTATAATACATTCAATACTTAATTGTAGTAATCTTTCACTACTTCTTTTGATTTCTATCCTTTTAAAATCTTCAAAATCCTTTGGTGCGATGGACTGTATTTCATATAAATACTTATCGAGTTCATCTATTTTAGCTAAAATTCTCTGCTTATCTATCATTTTTTATCTCATTGAGATAGTAATCGTAAATATGCTTAAAATCCTCATACTTTTGAATTGTATCGAATGCAATTTCGTACAGTTCATCTTCGTTTTTACAAAATAATATTTTACCCTCCTTCAGTATTCGCTGGCGTATATAAATAGGCAGTTGCTGATAAATTTGAACATCTATATTCCCAGATAAAGACAAATACTTGAGTTTTTTCTCTGACAGGAATAATTTTGTATAATTACCCATTTTAAGGACAACGCAAACATCAACATCTGAATTAACACTTTGTTCATTTCTTGCAGTACTACCGAACAAAAGAACAGATACAACATCATCATCCTGAGATGCTAACTCAATAAGTTGTTTTATTTTTCTTTCGCTGACCATAAATATTATGGCAATAAGATAAAGAAAATATAATATTTTAACAAATGATTTTGTGAGAGGATGAATGCTTGCAAAAAATTTTATTTATTTTTTGGGTTAAATATGTGTCAGTTTAGTAAATAATTTAACACCAAACCTCTTCATTTTTTGTCGCCCAATTTAAGTTAAATTAAATTGATTTATTCGTATTAACCAGTCTATAGTAAACTTCCATTAATTTATTATAATGTACTTCAGGATTATGAAATTCTCCTACATAATTATATGCATTATACCCCAATTTTATAGCGATATCTTTATTATTAATTAAGTACAACATTTTATTTGATAAATCCTTGAAATCACCGCTTTTAAAAAAGATACCGGTTTTCCCATCATTTATTAATTCTTTTAAGGATCCCAATTCAGACCCTATAACGGTTGTTCCAACAGAAAAGCTTTCCAATACTGAATTGGGAATGTTTTCGTACCATAATTGAGGAGAAACAGAAAATAATGATTTTTTTAAAATGCCAAGTATTTCATCCTTTGCTAAATGTCCTGTAAATTCTAAATTTGTTAGATTATAGTTTTCCTTCATCTCAATCAACGTTTGCATATAATCTTTATTACCATTTCCCATAATGATTATTCTAAAATCTTTCAAACGATCACTTATTAAACTCAAAGCTTTTATTAAAATATGAACGCCCTTGATGTAGCCTATTCTGCCTACATAAGAAATTATATTTTCTTTTTCTCCTGGAGTTGAATTTAAATATACAAATGTTGGAATATGAATAAACCTATTTTGTTCATAACCAGCTTCGATCATTTTCTCCATTGTAAATTTACTTGGAACTATAAAATATTTTATTAAATTGAAATACTTTTTAAAATTGTGATATTTAGTTGCAAAATAATGAACTATAGTTGCTGCTTTGGAATTTTGTACACAAGAATATTTTACACTATTGATTAAACTTCCTTTTATGCACAATTCACAAATTTGATTATCTCTAAAAAGATGCGCATTGGGACAAATCATTAAAAAATCCGACAATCTTACAACGAAAGGTATTTTAGATTTATGTAAAGCCGATAATACCGATGGTGATAATTTTTTTAAATAATGTAAAACAATGGCAAAATCGGGTTTTTGTTCATTAATTAATAGACTCATTTTATTAAAAACCTCATAAGAATAAAATGATCTTTCCAGAGTTTTGTATATAGATTTTAATGTTAATTTCTGATCTTTAAAATAGATTTCATCAAAACCAGAAAGCGGTGTAACAAAATATTTACTATATTCGGAAGGAACATTTTTCGAATAATTAATAGAAAATGGAATAACAACATGACCTTTAGATTCAAGTAAAGATTTTAAATTAAACAAATACCTTTCAGGTCCCCCGGATACAAAATACCTGTAATTTATAATTAATATTCTCATATTGAATTATTTATTAACCACTCTACAAATTTTTTTATTCCAGTTTCAAGATCAGTTGATGGATTATAATTAATCAACTTTCGAGCTTTACTTATATCAGCAAAAGTCGTTTTAATATCACCTGGTTGTTCTGGTAGATAATTAATTATTGCTTTCTTATCTATGTACTTTTCTAGAAGTTCAATTACAGTATTTAGATCATAATTTTTTGATTCTCCCAAGTTGATGATCTCAAAACCCTTTAAATATTTAATTGCGGATATAGTACCCTCTACAATATCATCAATGTAAGTATAATCTCTTCTTGAATTTCCATTACCATAAACTGGAATTGGAACATTTAAAATTATACTTCTTGCAAATTTAGATATTACCATCTCAGGTCTCTGTTTAGGACCATAAACAGAAAAATATCTCAAACAGAAAATATCGAAGTTATATAGATAATGATATGTATAACATAGTGATTCGCACGCTTTTTTTGATGCACCATAAGGGGATATAGGAAAATCTACATTATCTTCCTCGCTAAAAGGAATTTTTTTGCTATTTCCGTATACTGATGACGATGATGCAAAAATTAGCTTTTTTACATTAAACAATTTCATTGCTTCTAATAACTTCAATGTACCTAAAACATTTACATCATAATATATTTGTGGTGTTTTTAAAGATGGTAGAACACCTGCCTTAGCCGCTAAATGTATAACAACATCGATTGAATAGTTTTTAAAAATATTATTTAAAATATTTTCTTCTCGAATATCTCCTTGAATAAACACATAATTCCTGTCATTCAAAAATGAATTAATATTTTTTAATTTTATTTCTGGACTATAGAAATCATCTAAATTGTCTATACAGACAATATAATTTTTTTGTTTTAGGAGTTTATCAGTCAACGAAGAACCAATAAATCCAGCTCCACCTGTAATCAAAATATTCATTCTTGCCTCCAATCAAAAATTTTTTTCTTTATATTTCCAATATATTTCTTTAACGAGATCTTAATAAGCTTCTTGAACATATAATTTATATTTGGGTTTTGAAGCATCATATAATAACGATAATAATATTTATCATCAAAATACATTGAATATCTATATTTTTCCCACCATAAATCGTGCCTCCAGCAAATATTTTCCCATGGATTAATACCATTATAATGAATTATCCCCTCATCATATGAAAAAAGAGCATTGAATGCTTCTTGGATTTCAATATCAGAATAAAGTTTTTTTAACCAATCAATATCTTGATAATACTTTTGATAGAAAGATTGAGACAAATTATATTTTGGATGAATATACTTTATTTTATTTTTACAAATTATATTAATAATATCTTGATCCAAGTAAAAATATTTTTTACCGACTAATTCATAAAATTTTTTATATATTTCATCTTTTCTTATTTGCAAAGAATTATATATAAAAAAACCACAATTAACATACAATAAAGGATCACAACCAATCGATTTTACATAACTATTTTTTACAATAGCATTTTTCACAGCGGCTAAATAACAACCGTCAAATTCAATTTCATTATACAAATCAGCCAGATCTACATTGAAGATGATATCCACATCAGAAACTATAATTTTATCATATTGTGGTAGAACTTCGGGAACTAATAGGCGATAATATGTAACGTTTGGTATTCCACGTAAAACGTGTGCATTGTTAAATTTGTCATGCATATCTAAGAAAGTAAAATTGCAATTATTGTATTTTGCTTTCAATTTGGTAATTGTTTCTGCATAGTGACCGACAAGATCCCCTGGATGAAAAATATATATCTCATAAAATGTGTCGGGTTTAGCAGATTCTAAAAGAGTAGATATTGATACACCTGCCGGTATAACAATTTTATGGTCGAAGAAAAAACAAATTGGTACTATATTCATAATATTTTATGTTTTATCACTAAAAAAAAACTCGATTATTCTATTTTTATAATTCTGATAATTAAAATACTTATTTGCTGTTTCAATAGAGTTTTTTGATATAATAATAGATTCTTTATTATAATTTATAATGATGTGTTCCAGTTTGTCTATAAGCTGTTGTAGTGAATCAGGCTCAATAATATAACCATTAATACCATCTTTTATATATTTTGAATTATCACCAATATTTGTTACAAGAAATGGTACCCCTGTAGCCATATATTCTGCAAGCTTTGTTGAGAATCCATATTGAGTTTGTTTATTCAATCTTCTTGTAGAAATTAAAAGATGATATTTTCCCATAATTTTAAGTACTTCCTCATTTGATAATAGTCCATGATAAATAGCACTACCGTTCGAACGATCTATCATAGCATATATTTCTTTTGTTTCGTACTTATTAATTTTCCCATAAAAATGAATCTCAAGTTTATACCCTTTTTTCTTAAGTGCTTCGAGCGCACTCAGGAGTAAATCCAATCCTTCTTTATATATTTGAAGTGTTCCAAAATATCCTATTTTAAATACTTCATATTTTTCATAAGATAACAATTCTTTGTTATTTCTACTATATAATTTTGAGATTATAGGAATTCTTAAATAGTTTTTATTAATTTTTGAATACTTCGCTTCTAACTGCGATGATATAATAATTAAACCAGTATAGTAACGTAATAGTAAATCACCCAAAAATTGCTTTAGCATATTAAAATATCTTAAAAAAAAGCAACTATTTTCATATTGATATTCTACTAAATATGCGAAGACTTCATTTGGATCGGTATAAACCTTATAACCATATATAAATCGAAAAATAAGCAATACACCTAAATCCATCGATTTTGTAGTAGTCCAATCCTGATAAATGACTGTTTTTCCTTTTAAAACTTTAACTATATTTACCACACGGAATAAAAACAGTAAAGTTGGTAACAACATAAAAAATTTTCGTGCAATTCGCCTTATCAATAAACGTTCATTTTTTGGCTCCACACCATATATACTGATATAAATGTCTTCATTTGTTGTCTTCTCTTTTAATTTACAACGCATATCAAATGAAAATAAATGTACAAAAATACCTTCTTCAGAAAACATTTTTGCCAACAAAAAATTTCTTGAAGATGGAGCACCAGATCCCTTAATAATCTTCTCACGTGTAATAAAAACAACATTTTTCATCAATCTATCTCACAGCTGATGACACACCAGGTGGGAAAGATGCACTTTTTTCAATATTATCCCAATTTGATCTAAACCAATCTATTGTAATTTTTAAACCTTCTTCAAAATCCATTACTGGTTTATAACCAATTAAATCTCGTGCCTTATCAATACTTGCCAATAATCTATTTTTTGTATCCCATATTCGTTTACCGACTAATTTAATCCCTGCTTTATTTCCTGTTAAATTATTAACAAGTTCAGCTAAATAACCTATTTTTATTTCTCTTCCTGAAGCCAAATTCATTTCTTGGCCAATTGCATTATCATAATATCCAGCGCGTAAAAGGCCATCCACTATATCACCAACATAGGTGAAATCCCTTGTTGCTTCCGGATTTCCTGTAATTGGAAGTGGCAATCCATTTAGTGCCCAGTATATGAAATTTGGTATTACATTTCTATATTGTCCTGGGACTTCACCAGGCCCATATGAATTAAAAAATCTTGTCTTAACAACTCTCAATCCATAATGATGGTAGAAAAAATTTGAATACAATTCACCAAGCATTTTTGTAATTTGATAAGGTGTTGTTAGATGCATCGACATAAATTCTTCTTTTAACGGTAATGGTGCTTGTGAACCGTAAATAGAACATCCAGAAGATGCATATATTACACGCTCTGTTTTATTTAATACTGCATATTCAAAAATTTTTAGTGTACCCATTCCATTTGTTTCTAAATCTTTCTCTGGAAAATCTACCGAATTTTGGTTAGCAAAGAAGGCAGCTAAATGAAACACAAGGTCTGGTTTCTCAAAAAATACCCTTTTCAAATCTACATCATTTCTTATATCACCCTTTACAAACATTATATTATTCAGCCGGGGAATATTCCATTCATAGCCAGCTGTCAAGTTATCTAGAACAATTACTAATTTTGCACCTAATTTTGCAATGGATGCCGTTAAATTAGAACCAATTGCACCAGCTCCACCAGTTATCAAAACAATTTTGTTTTCATAAAACTTTTTATAGTCTTCCATAATTTTATTTTCTTTTTTACTTATTAATATTATAAACTTTTTTCATCCAATTGATGTATCTTCTAAGCCCTTCTCTTAAATCAATTTTAGCTTCATGCTTTAAATCTCTCCTTGATTTAGAGAAGTCGACAATCTTTACTCTTGTTGTAAACCCTTCTTCACCAAGATAGGTGGCAAGCTTCGGATCTGCACCAGTTAGTTCAATAATAATTTTTGCTAAATCCACAATATCAGTTACCCAATCTTCATTGCTTCCTATATTGTAAACCTCACCCGGTATAAAATTATCAATTATATTTGCAAAAGTTCTGCAGGTGTCTTCGACATAATCAAAAATTCTTTTATGTCCTGTATATACTTTGAATGGTTTATTCATTAAACAATGATATGTAAATATTGGAATTACACCACGGTATGGGCTATAATACTCATGAGGTCCATAGCATCCAACCGGTCGTACACGAACTATTTCGTTTCCAAACATAGCAGCACTATTTAAACATTGTAATTCACCAGCCCATTTACTAATTGCATAATCATTCATTTGTTTAATAGGTATTTTTTCCATAATATCTTCTGTCATTAAGCCATCATAATCACCGTACACTTCGGCACTACTGAAAAATATCATTTTAAATCTATGCTTTTCCTGTAGTCGAAGTATGTTTTTTGTACCTATAACATTTGTTCGCCATAAATTTTGATAATGATCCTCACCGTTCCATCTTCCATACTCAGCAGCTAAATGATACACAAAATCAAATTTTTGCTTACTAAATAAAACATCCATCTGTTGATATTCACTACAATCTGCCTTAAAATGTTGTGGGTCTTCACCTTGAAGAATATCGCATGTAAATACATTATGTCCACGGCTTCTGAGTTCGTTTACCAAATTTGTACCTATGAAACCGCGCCCACCTGTTACTAAAATATTTTTCATATAAAATCCATTATTATTTATAATCCTAATAGTTTGTTACGATATAATATTACACTAGAACAAAACATAAGCATAAATACATTCCACGGATTAAAAAATGTCACATTAAAGAAAGCATAGAATAAATAAAATGTAACAAAATAAAACATCTGTAAAGAAATATAATCATTCCTATTCCTAAAAAATACTTTATAAATATAGAAAATTATTGATAAAATAAAAATAAATCCAACTAATCCTTGTGTAGCAAGAATTTCTAATATAAAATTGTGTGGAGGATACAACTCTTTCAAAGCTTCATCATCACCGTAATACTTATTTTCTAACATAGAACCATTGATTGGATTTGATAAAAAATAAGCGAACGACATACCCCAACGCATCATCCTGTCTCGTGCATTTGGATCTTCAACATCGAATGATGCTGTTACTCTACTAAAAAAGTTTTCCTGTATGTAAGGAATCCTCGATATTGGAAACAATAGTAAAATAATAAGAACTGATGAAAATAGTAGCTTTCTAAAATTTAAGGTGTAAAATATTGATATATATAAAGCTATAAATAATATTAATGCTAAACCTAAATAAGCCGACCGATGATTTACAAAAACTAAACCCAACAATGAAATAATTATATAAAAAATATTATTCTTTTGTGCACCTAAAATTGATAGGTTAGTAACGAAGGTGAAGATAAATATTATTGCAGAAACACCTGAAATTACCCGTAGATCCCCTGTGCTTGTAAGCATATAATTATCAGTTGTAAAATTATAAATAGCTATTATAAATAAAGCAATACTGGTATAATTTATCCAACGAATTGTGATAATAATTGATTCAAAGGAAGAAAGTACAAACCCATAAATAAAAGGTATTAATAAGAAAGAAAACCTTTTTATTATTTCTTGAATTATTGTTCCTAAGGCAGCTCCCTTGTCAAAATAATTGATAGGAAACAATACAAATATTTGATAAAAAATATATATGAAAATAATTTTTAGAATTAATTTATTGGTTTTATTTTCCTCTTTTTTATAATATTTTTTAAACATACCATATACAACAAAAAATGAGATGAACAAAATACCTACCTGAAATAAAGTAAATTTAAATAATCTAAATTGATCTAGTTCCCATCCGAAATAAATATATAATACTTGCAACCATATGAAATAAAGAAATATTATTTTTGCAAAATGCTTCATAATAATATTATTTGTTTTGATCCAATAGCTTTCTATATATTGAAATTAAATTTTTTACTATACTGCTTTTGTCGTGTCGTGCACGAGCACGGTTTTTCGCATTATTTGATAACTTAATAGCTAATTCTTTGTTATTCAATATTTTTAGTATTGATTCAGTTAACATTTCAATATTACCAATCGGGACTAATAATCCATCCACATTATTTTCAATAAGGCTTGATATCCCGCCCACATCAGTACTAACAACCGGAACTCCAATTAACATTGCTTCACAAACACTATTAGGACTATTATCAATATGTGATGCGTGTAAAAATAAATCAGATTTCAACATTTCTGAAATTATTTCGTTTGGTTTTAATCTACCTAACGGTTTTATATAATTTTTTACTTCTTTTCCATATTTATTTACAACAATTTTGAATACCTCATCCCTTTCAGATAAACCACCAATTCTAAAAGTAACATTTATTTTCTTTATTTTATTTAAAATCAAAGATACTTGAGATAAAATTTCAAGTCCTTTATAATTTTGAGCACCAAAAGTTGAAAATATCCTTTTAAAATTATTTTTATTTGCTTTCCATGACACAGTATAAAACTCTTCACGCATTATTTCGTCACAATGGTAGTACAGAGAGTTAGGAGATAATTGCTTTACTATATTTTCATCCCAATTTGTACGCCCTATAAAATATTTACAAGTTTTAAATATTTCTAGTTCTCTTTTAGACTGTTTTTTTAAATAATAGTAATAATGCAATACAGAATTTCCATATAATAATCTACGAAAGTCTCCCTTAAATATAATATCTAACTTACTAATACCAGAAAAATATTTTTTTATAATTTCATTTAATACACCTTGAATATGAATAATACATGGAACATTTACTTTATTTATTATTAATCCATAATTTCTTTCAGTCCCAAATATTTGTATTACATCAGGTTTAAAATCTTCAACTACTTTCAGGTAATAATTAACACATTCTAAAGGTTCTAACCTATGTGTTAACCTGACTATAATTGATTTAATACCTTTAGTAGGTAGCAAATATGGTATCTTATAGTACTTAATGTTATTTATAACAAAACTTTCTTCTCTTGAATCGTAGTTACTAAAAGCAATGGCTAACGAAATATCATTTATTTTTCTTAATTCTTCTTTTAGAGCTTCAAACCAGCCACCTATATTTAAGCCCTGGTAGCCTAAGTATTCAGCTGCTTCATTTGTTGGTACGTTTATAAACCAAAGAACTTTCATTACTTATTCCATATTCCCGATTTATTATTTTCAATTATCATTTTATATTGAATAGGCCAGAGAAATATTGATGGTAACATTGGTATGCACATTGCAGTAATAACACCTATACTTCCATATCCAAGATATTTCGAAAAATAAACCGCTAAAATCAAAAAAACCACTGCCTGAAATACACTAAAATACAGTTGAAGTTTTATTTTACCAACACCATTTATAAAGTGTACAAATGGCGCTCCCCAACTGATTATCATTATGTAGAAACCCATAAATAAAGTCAATAAAAAAGGTACTTTTACTTGCGAACCTATCCAAATCTTATATATTGTATCGGAAAGTAATATCATTACTATAACAATAATTATTACACCTAATGAAAATTTATTTAATTTCTTCATAGTACTCTTTATCCACTCAAAATCATTTTTACTATAAGCATCAGTAAACCCACTCCAGAAAGGTGTCATTATTATCATAAAAAACATCATAACCGTGTTAAAGTATTTATAAGCAATATTGTATGGTGTAACTTCTGCAGGGCCTAAAACTTGAGTTATAATTATATTACTTGTTGAATATATTACTATTCCAGAAATTTGAATTATAAAAAATTTAATTCCTAATAAACCAATATCTTTCACTTTAGAAAAATCTATATAATAGATAGAAGGTCTATAACTTTTATAAATAGTAGAAAATGATATTATACTAGCTAATAAATAAATTATTACTGGTGATATTGTAAAAACTGCTCCTACATAAATTAAGTTGCCCTCTGTCGTCTTAGTTAGTATGAATATTATGATTAAAGATATAGCATTGCTGATAACATTCAACGAATCACTCAATGCTGGTTTTTGATCAGCAATATAAATAGTCCCAATCAATTTCAGAATAAATTGGATACAAAAAAATGTAACCACAATTAAAACTAAATTAATTAATTCTGTATCCATTGATTTATTAGTATTTAGTATTTTTGTCCAATCAATATGAGGATTTATAAATAGAAAAAATACATAGAAGAAAATTATAATAATTAATAAAATTGTATATGCTGTGCTCACATATTTTTTTGCTAATTCTTTTTCACCCCGTGCCACCGCCTCTGCAAATTTATTTCTTAAACCATTTCCTAATCCTATATCAAGAATATAAAACCAGCTAATAATAGAATTTAGAGTTAACCATATTCCATATCGTTCTACATTTAAATAATTTAATGTTATGGGTACCATAATGAAACTAATTACTACACTAATGCCTTTCAAAATAAAAGATATTAGAATATTCCTTTTAATTATAATTGATCTTCCATGCCCCTTGGTAAAATAATCAGTTATTTTTTCTACCATCAGATTTATTACATTCATATTATGTTAAATAACCTTAAAGTTATTAATAACATCAGATGTAACTAAATAGGACCAATTTTTTATGAATGGTTTCATGTATAAAAACTAAATTGGAATATGTGAGATGTTAGCGAGGTGGAAAATTTTCATTTTTAGTCTAAGTATTTCTTTATTTCCTCAACATAATTTAAAAAATAAATTATGTTTGCAAACACAATTTTATTGTCATTATCTGTGTAAGCTTTTATTTTATCTATAATTTCACCTCCAATCATTTTTTATTACTTTTAAAAATAGCTAAATATTCTTGAATAACTGGTTTATATTTACTTTGCAATAATACATTTCCAGTTGAAATCACAAATCCCAAAAACAAACCGAATAATGCGAATAATCTTCTTTTAGGGTTATTCTTTTTTGCAGCGGGTTTTGCCTCATCAAGTACATTTATGATTGGAACATTCTTAATCTCTTCAATCCGCGCTACCTCGTATTGCTGCTTCAATGTCGTGAATATACTTGTCTGTATTCCAACCTCTCGTACCAAACGCTCCTGCTCCAATAACAGTTGTGGCGAATCACTAACTCTACGATTACGCTCTCGAAACTCCTTTAAATTGTTTTCCGCCTTCTTTAAATCCTCTTCCACTTCCTTCAGACGCTTCTCTATCCATTTCTTTTGTTCACCAGCATTAGTAGTGCGCTTCGTAAGTAAAAAATTGTTTAATTCCTGTGTTATTGTGTTTAAAATCTCGGCTGTAACTTCAGGATCCCGTGTTTCAAGTGAATATGTCAGCAAACCCGTCTTTGCACTTAAATTAATATCCAATTTTTTTCTCAATGTTTTTAATGCAACTTCAAGTGTCCGGCGAGGCGTTTCTTCTTCGATATCAAAATATTCATACAAATTTACCGGTTTATCGAAAAAGCGAGATTTGTACTTCTTCTCTATAACGGGTTTTAAAACTGCTTCCGACTGAATGATATCAGGATACAGTTTTACCATTATTACTTCCCCACCTATGTTTATTCCTGCAAGCGATGCTAAATCGCCAAGCGGACCAAGCTTACCTTTATCCATCTCTGGAAGAATAGATGCAGTAGAAAGATAAGTAGGAGTTATTAAAAACGATAACAATGTAAACACGACACCGGATATTAAAGTTATCAGGATTATGCTTTTTCTTTTTTTCCAGAGGAGTGATAGAATTTCAATATAATCAACCGTGTTTTTATTTTGTGATTGATTATTTTCTGTTAATATTTCTTGATTCATATATATATTTTAATTAATTATTTTTTCAGTACCTGCCAGATAAGTACACCAATTGTTGCGGTGCTGAGTGATATTGAAGCCCATTCGCGCAAAGTTTGTAGGGTTGTGCTTGGCTCTTTCATCTTAAACGGAACCATTATTGTAGAACCAGAAAGTATTTCTGGATCAGGAATAAGGAAGAATCCGCTGGATTCCCATTTTTGTTTATTTGGTAGAATTACCACGATATTATCAGCATCGCCATTGGGTGTAACGCCCCCAGCTTGTTTTAAATAATATTTTAATGATGCACCTTTTTTATACGGTACAGATGAAGGGAGGTGCACCTGACCCTGAACATAGACAACACCCGGATCGCGCGGAACGATTATCTCATCGCTATCTTCAAGTATCAAATCGGATCTTCCACCTGGATTACTTAATACATCTCTAATATCAATTGGGACATCTTCCTGAGCCAGACGCATTGGAACTGGAAGTGGTCTTCCCGTTGTATCTAAAACCTGAGTTACTGTTTGTGAGATATTCTTTAAGTCGATACCACCAACAGCTGTTGAGCGGAAAAAGCGTACACCTTCGAGATATGCAGTTTCCTTAAACCCACCAAAGCGTTTTATCAAACTTGAAAGTCGTTCACCTTCGAATTCAATAGCATAGGTACCGGGATATTTAACTTCTCCACGAACTGTAACGGTTTTTGTTGTTTTGAATTCAGGCTTCATACGAACTGAAACCACATCAAAATCTTCGAGCAGGATACATCTGGAGCGATCAGCATTCCAGTAATCGTTTGGTAGTGAAGTATAAATTAACTTAGATATATTTTTAATTTTAGATGTATCGAGGCGAGCAACTTCAATTCTTGAGAGATCCGCTCCAGTTTGAACACCGCCAGCAAGGATTATTAAATCTGAGACCGTCAGACCTTCGGTTCTTTCATAAGTTCCGGGTTTGTTTACCGCGCCATAAATTTTTACTGGATGGCGAGGTATGAAGAAATCCCTATCATAAATCGTGACAACATCAAGTCGCTGAAGCTTTAAGTTGTTTTGTTCATCTCCTTCGAGTGCGAGTGCGAGATTAAAATTTAGAATTTCCTTCTTCTTATCTTCAATTCGAGTGCGGAGAATTGTGGCTTTTTCCATAAATGTGTTTTCTTTTAAGCTATCAGCTTTAAGTATAAGCTCGCGCACGGTCATATCAGGTGTGATTGCATATTTTCCTGGTTTCCAGACATTTCCCTGAATTATGACAAGATTTTCTCGCTCTCTGTTAATTGAGAGTACTGATACCACATCACCATCTTCAAGTAAATAATTACTTGAAAGCAATTCATCTTTTGAATTAAAATTTAAATCAATATCAAGGAAATTCTTTGAATATTGATTTCTCTGTTCGAATGGAATTACCCGTTCGATGTGAATTCGGTCGGTATATGCATCAAATGCAAGTCCACCAGCCATTTTAATCAGGTCAGAAATGGTTTCGTTTTGTTTTAATTCATAAATAGCGTTACGCATAACGCTACCGTGGATTGCAACCCTTTTACCAGCTGGTGAAACGAAAAGTACATCTCCATCCTGAAGTCGTACATCTCCAGTTTTTCTACCATATAGAGCAAACTCATAGAAATCGGCTTGTGAAATAACTTTATTATCACGGATAATTTGTAAATTTCGCAGAGTACCATTAACATTAGGTCCTCCGGCATAATATAATGCAGTAAAAGCGGTTGATAATCCGCTGAGTGCATAACCACCAGGCTGAATTACCTCACCCATAACAAATACCTGGATTGTTCTCAACTTACCGAGCGAAACATCCAGGAATGTATTAGCATCAGGTCCACCATTTCGAAGTCCCTCGTAAACAAGTGTCATCTGTTGTAAGAGTTTTTGTTTTGCCTGATCAATTGTGAGTCCCGATATTTGAACTTTACCAACTGTTGGTATCACAACATATCCATCGCGAGCTACAGTTAACTGGTAGGTTAGTTGTGTTTGTCCCCATACATTTATAATAATTTCATCGCCAGGACCGATTAGATATGAGGCAGGTGTTGGGATATTGATATTTGGTTCAAAAGCAGCTGGTGAGAGCCGAAACAAATCGAAGCCAAATGGTGGTAATGTGTCGGCAATTTCACGATTTTTAAATGCCGGAACATTCGTTATTTTAGGACGGATTGGGATTTGCAATCTGAGTTTTTGTTGCTCGAGCATTGTTTCAGTGGGTGTTGTTATCGTAGCTTGAGCAGCCCTTTCCTGTCGGAGGTATTGTTCGAGATCAATGTCCTTTTCCTTTGCAAGCTGAATTGCTTCGGCTTCGGAGAGTCCTGCCTGGGAAATTTTAAGTCGTATTTGCTCAGGTGAAAATTGTGAGAGACCACCACTGCGGGCTAATTCAAGAAGTCGTTCGATGGTATACTGTTCTTGCTGAGAAAAAAGTGTTGTTGTAACGGCAAGAATTATGACAAAAAGGATAGTAATTTTTCTCATTTTTATTTTCATTTTTATTAATTTGCTTTAATTTAATGTATTTTTGTTAAATTTCAAAAAGAAAACCGATTATCAAATCAGCCTTTTAAATGTCATATTGAATTCGCTCTTCCCGTTATCTTCCAATTTAAACTATGGCACTTATGTGTATTGTAAAAATCGAAGTAACTTTTAATATCAAGCAACTACAAATTCTTCTTTATTTCATCAATGAACCCTATAGGTTGAATAGAAATGATACATATACATTTTTATTTGATGAAGTATCAAATGCAGTAAAAGTTCTATTAATATCTCCATCATTTGTTCCTGATGAACCCTGAGTAAATTCACATGAACCACCAATATTAGAAGATGGATAATCTGAATATACCAAACCTGACGATTTGTATGCAGGCCCTTGACTTCCACCATGTCTTGTCCAATTTGTGGTTACATTTAATATATCCGCATTATCGGAAGCTCCATAATCAAAATTCTCATTTAATAGCAATGTTTGAGCAGATGACATCTGATATGATAAAAACACTGCAAATACAAAAACTAAAATTGTTAATAATTTTTTCATGGTAAAACTCCTTTTAATTTGTTATTGTTTAATTGAAACTAATTTTTTTCTGTAACTAAATTTATTAACCTCAATACAATAGTGAAATAGCGGAAAGAAGACTAACAAAACTTTAGTTACTTGCTGATTCAATATAATACTACTTTTTTAAAGTTGCAAACAATACTCAATAATGAAAAAATTTTATAGCAAAATTAACAACAATTCCTTAGATTATAAACAAAAAACCATAAAATGAGCAAAAAATACTATGTTTTAATAATATCCTGCACTGGTGGTTCTGGACATATTCGTGCAGCCGAAGCACTCCATAAAACTGCCCAGCTTCTAAATCTCCCAATTCAAACAGAACATTACAATATACTTGATTTTACACCAAAATTTTTCAAAAATCTATATGCAAAAACATACATTAATTTAGTCAGGTTAACTCCAAACTTCTGGGGTTATTTTTACGATAAATTAGAATTAAAAAATTATTCTAAGAATCATCTAATCAAATTCTTTGATAAAATCAATTATAAAAAATATCTCCAAACAATTATAAAATTAAAACCAGATGCAATTATATGCACACACTTTTTACCATATGTATCAATTTCTGAGGAATTGCGAAAGGAGAAATTTAATGTTCCGATATTTGCAGCAACGACGGATTTCGACATACACACAATGTGGATTGATCCAATTGTCGAAAAATATTTCGTATACCACGAAGAATCAAAAAAAAGATTGGTATTTAAAGGTATCACCGAAAACAAAATTTCAATTACCGGCATTCCAATATTGCCTGAATTTAATAAAAACTTAAATAAGAAATCAATTAGAAAAAAACTTTCATTGGAGCCGGATAATTTCACTATCTTAGTTTTATCAGGAGGATTTGGTGTTGGTAAAATCTCAAATATTGTTAAGCATATAAATAATCAACTACAAAAAATAGAAAGAAGAAAGTTTAACTTATTAGTTGTTTGTGGAAAGAACAAAAAGCTTATGAATAAAATCTCGAAAATGGATTATCCCTTTAATGTAAAAGCTAAAATATTTAGTTTTGTTGAAAATATTCATGATTTAATGGATGCAAGTAATATACTAATTTCAAAATCGGGTGGTTTAACTTCATCGGAAGCGATGGCAAAAGGATTACCAATGCTGATTATTGATCCGATACCTGGACAGGAAGTACAAAACGCAAATTTGATTACACAAGCCGGTGCAGGATGGAAAGCGATAAATGTTAAAGATTTATGTTATAGATTAAACCAGGTGATTGAGAAACCCGAAATACTAAAATATGCAGTTCGTGCGACTAAAAATCTTGCCAGAGGCGATGCTGCTGAAAATATTTTAAAAGAGGTAGTATGGTATTTAAAAAAATCAAAGTAAAGTAGAATGTTTCTACAACAATATTTTGTAAGTGTATTATCATCCTTGATCGAAGGTAATCACAAGAAGACGAACAGCAGATGGCTGGATGAAACATTATTGAAAAATATATGGTTCGGCAATATAAAATAAAAAGGGTTGACTCAAACGAGTCAACCCTCCAATAAAACAAAATTATTTCAAGGTATTATATCAATAATAACAGTTCGATTATAAAATCTTTCCTCGGGTAAGCGATTCTCAAATGGTGCACGGCGTGGATCCTCACCAAAACCATAAGTATCAAATCTTACATACTTCTTACCAGCTTTATTTAATTCCCTCTGAATAACATTCATTGTTTCCTGAGCCCTGTTATTAGAAAGCGTCAAATTGTGGCTCTCTTCACCAACAATATCAGTATGTCCATGAATAACAACACTTGCACCTTCAGGAATTGTCGGGACTACAACTTCGCTTAAGAATTTTTCATATGTTGCAACAGTTTTAGATTGATCGAATTCAAACAAGATACTATAGCGTAGACCCGGTTGTTCTTCCGGACCTTCTGCTTTGGCAAGTCGAAGTTTCTGTTCTTTTGTAATTGTGGAACCATCTTTAGTTTTTCCAATCATAACAATCTGATAATCGCCAATTTCCTCTTTTCCTAAAATCTGGTTTCCACTAATTCTTTCCTGTTTTGTTATGAAAGGTCCAAATGTTTTAGTAGTGCCTTTTGCATCTGTAATTTGTAATGTCCATGAGGATAGAATGTTTTTTGAATCATTTACTTGGAAAACTACATCTGCATCAATTGGATCTTCCTGAATTGCTATAATTTTTACTGGCAATAAGAGATCCAGGTTACCACTTTTGATATCAACACGGTTATCTTCTTCCATTACCAAACTCAATTCTCGTGTACCGCCTGGTTGGTATGAAGGAATTTCCGGCTTTTCAACTCCGAATGTAAGTATTCTTGCAGGATTTATTCCAAATACATTAACGAGGTATTCTCTGACAGAATTTGCCATTTCCTTGCCGGTATCCTTTCCCTGTTTTGATGCACCGATGAGACTGATCATTGCATCCGGATATCTTCGCATTCTGTCTCCTATAATATTAAGTATGTTATAATACACTTCCATCTGTCTTGCGGATCTTCCAGAAAGTTGTTGAAGTTTTGGTTCAAATAAATTTTCCTCTTTAAACTTATCTGCCTGTTCAGGACTTAATTGTATATAACGGGATGGAATTTTTGTTGAATTCTGATCAAAGAAAATATAATTACGAAGCGGGAATGTCTCTGATACTCGTCTTGTGCCTGGAATTATCTGTGGCGATTGAATTGAAAAATCAACTTCCTGTTTTAATACCTCTTTTTGTATAGGGGTGCTTCCAAATTTTAGCTGGATACCAAACCGAACTGTTGTCAGATTCCACTTTTCAATATCTCTAACACCCTGGCCAAAATGTAATCCAAGTGTGGGAGCCAATACAATTTGAAGATTTTTCTCCTGTGATGTTAATGGTAAATCGTAACCCAATCCTATTTGTCCACCAAAATTTGTCGAGCGCACATTACTGAAATCGCCAGAAATTTTTTCTGTTGGAGTTTCATAATCAAAAGATTTTGTAATATTAAAATTGAGTTTTGGACCAAGGAATAAGAAGAATCCTTCTCCAGCTGGGTTGAATCGGAGATTAGGTTCTAACGAAATATAATTTATCGCAGGTGATATTTTATATTTTCCTGCAACATCGATATCTGAAATTTTTCCACTTCTACCATCGAATCCTAAATTTAAAAATCCACCCCACATAATAGTAGGTCTATATTCAATCAATGCAGCTCCAAAAATACCAAAGCCAGAGCCCTTGGTGAATGCTTCAGGCGAAGAGTAGGAATCATTCAGTTTCTTAAGTTCCAATCCATAAATATTATAATTGGCGCCAAGTCCGGCACCAAACCACCAATGCGGCCGTGCATATTCATCCTGGGCGTAGCCATTCAAACTTGACAATAAGAAGAGAATAATAATTATGATGCTAGTAGTAAAATTGAGAATTATTTTCATATATCATCTCCATTCTTTTATTTATTTTTTAAATTATTCAAGTTTAAAATTAAAAGTTACTTTACCAATTTGCGGTACCTGCTCATATTGAGCAGGCAAAGGATCGAAGCGCCAGGTTTTAAGAGCTGAAATTGCTTCGCGTTCAAGAATTTCATCACTTCTACGAACAGGAACGATGCTGGTTACACTTCCATCGGGCATAACAGTAAACTGAAGCACAACTGGCATTTCTTTATCAGTACCTTCAGGATAAACTGGCATTCTACCACTCAATAATTTTCTAAAGCCGACACCAGACCATTCAATCGAATAACCGGTGGTTTTTCCTGCACCTGCAGCTGCGGAACGATTAACGCGCGGGACTTTTGAATGTTCTGGCTTCACTGCCTCCGAAGGTTTTCGTTCAATCTTATCTGCTTTTTTCTTGTTCTTTAATGCAATTGATTCATCAGATTCACTTTTTGTAACAGGTAAATCAACTTTTGCTTTCTCGGCTTTAGCACCTGTTTCAACAACTTTTTCTGTCTTTGTCTGTGGAATTTCCGTTTGCTCCTGAACAGAACTTTGGTTTGGTGCACCACTACTACTTCCCCATTCAAGTTCTATCATTTCCATAGGTTGCGGCGATTTTAATCTTAGTAATGCTAACAGAAGGAACAGGATAAGATGAAAAATTATAGTTCCAGCAGTTGAAATCAGACGAATCTGCTTCTCATTTAATAAAGTTATTTCAAACTGCTTATCCATTTTATTTTGCTTGTTCAGTTGCAATAAATAATTTTGTGGCACCTACACCTTTAGCGATATCAAGTATTTCAATAACTTCTTCAAGTATCAAACTTTTATCTGCCTGTATAACGATTTGATGTTCAGGAGTAAAGATTTTTTTTAAACTTTCTCCGAGTTGTTCTTTTGTGACTTGCTTACCTTCCACAAAAAGTTTTTTGTCTTTAGAGTATGCAACCGATATAGTTTTCTTTTGCGGAGGTTGTGCAGTTGTTGCTTTTGGAAGCGTAATATCCATTCCCCGCATAACCGTAAAAACTGAAGTCAATAGAAAAAAAATCAGAAGCAATAGTACTATATCTGTAAGTGAAGAGAAATTAAACGCACTTAAATATTTTTTATGGGCTTGAAACTGAAAGTTCATTTCACTTCCTCAAAATTTTTAACTTTTGTTTTAGAATTGTTTGATGCATGCAATTCTTCTTCGATGATATCTAAGATTTCTCTTCCGATTCTTTCCATTTGAATTGCAACTTCCTGAGTTCTTGCGACAAGCCAATTGTAAGCGGCATAGGCAGCGATACCAACAAACAATCCAAAAGCGGTTGTTATCAAAGCTTCCCATATACCGTCAGCTAACTCAACTGGGGATGCCTGACCACCAGTAGCTGCGACTGCTTGAAATGCTGCAATCATACCCAGTACAGTTCCAAGAAATCCGAGCATTGGTGCAATTCCTGCAATTGAAGCCAGTATGCCCAAATGTTTTTCTAATTGAGCCACTTCTTCCCTGCCCTGATCTTCAATTGCTTCACGAACTCTTCCAGGATGATGATGCACTTTTTCGAGAGCAGCAAGCACAATTCTTCCAGATGGTGAACGATCCTGAATTGCAAATTCCTTCGCATGGTCTAAATCGTTTTTGCCCAACATCATACGCAAACTCATTTCAAATCTGCCTGTGCTGGGTTTTGATTTCTTCAAAATTAAGTACCTTTCGATAAAAATGTAAACTGCTACCAATGATGTAAGCAAGATTGCATACATCATTATACCACCTTTAACAAACATTGTTATTAAATCCATAGCTACATCCTTAAAATTTTAGAAATTATACTGAAATTTAACCATTAATGTTACACCAGGTGCCGGATAACCATAAAAATAATCGTAATCTGTATTTAAAAGATTATTTAATTCGAAGCTCATCATTGTTTTCTTTATGATGTTTGTATTTGCTCCAATTCCTAAAACAAAATAAGCAGGTAAACTATGATACTGCTCCAGTAACCTTTTAGTGTAATAGTCAGCTGACAGAAAAACTTTTAACGGAAATTCCAAAGCATACTCAATCTTATTTTGCATCTGAAATTCGGGTCGCATAAAGAGTTGTTGTTTTATACTTTTCATTCTGGAGTTGTTATAAACCCAATTTGTATAAAGTTTAATTTGTTTAGTGATTTCAAAAATACCCTTAATATCAATTTTAAATTCATCAACATCTGCATAACCTAAATATATTGCTTCATTCTTTACGAATGGATAAAAAGCATTGTTAAGTTTCGCATACGATAATTTTGTATATAAAGATAAAAACTTATATGAATAGTCCACTCCCACACCAAGATTTACAGGTTTAAAAGAGAATCTCAGGAGCAACTCGCGGCTCAGGAAAGGATTTTCGAGCATAAAAGAAATGTATGAATTATTTATTACATCAGGCTCAAACCAGATTGAGAATTTTAAATTAGAACCAAAATTTATCTTGATTATTCCAGCTGGATAAAAAAATCTTTGATAACCACCATCGGAATTAGTACCATTAATGTATTTAAAACCAAATGATGTATAAATATTTTCGTTAAGATAGGTTTGTGACAGAAGAGAAATTTGCAATAAAGTCGGTGATTCAGTCGGAATGGAATAATTTATTAACGATGTTTCGTACGACAATTTAGATAAAAAGCTTACTTTGGAAACATTGAAAGATGAAGATATTCTGAACTCCGGTAAGAATACTGAAGAATTAAATCTATCGTTGTCTTCAATCTTAAAGGAATTCAATCCAAGCAGGAAATTAAACGAAATGGACTTAAATTCTGATGAAGCTAAATTTGTTTTAAAGCTTAAAATCTGTCGTGAACGGCGCACAGTAGAATCCCTGAAACCATAGATACCAAATTTATCGGATGCAAAATCAAGAAGATTAACAATACGAAAACTTCTCAAATATTCATTGTCGGTATTAATCATTGTCCCAAAATCAACACCAATCGAAAAACGATTTCCATCAGAGTTTTTTACATGACCTGATGTAGAATTATAACCAGTTCTTAACGAAGCTTCCCACACGGCGTCAGAATAGCGAATAAGTCCAAGCAGATGAACACGAGAAAAGTTTCCGAAACCAGCTTCAAGATATCCATTCAGTTTTTCAGTGAAATTAATTGCACTATAATGTCTTGTTCCGGAAGCCAATAATAGCTGTTTGACACCAAGCATTGATGAATCAGGTTTTTGAGGGGTAACATAATCTATAATATTGTATTCACCTTTTTTTGCAAATGGTAATGTAATAGCTTTTTTCCCTACGATTGTTATTTCAGGGATATCAAGTTTTGGAAGTTCCTTTTGTTCTTCCTTTTGCTGTTGAGCAACCAATAAAAATGGGAACAAGAAAATAAGTTTGAAAATAATTCTCGTCACTTCAACCTCCTTAATCTTTCCTCAGCATCTTTTTTCACGGCTGGATCTATTGGATTTTGCAAAATTTGCTGATATATCTTTTTTGCCTGATTTCGATCTTTTAATCTTTCGTAGCATTCTCCGCTACCAAGTAATGCTCTTTCAACCAGAAGTGGATAATTTGCAAATGCTTCCACCACTTGATTAAAAGCATCAAGCGCTGATTTTGGATCTTTGAGGAATAAATAATTTTCACCCATTAACAATAGCGCTTCTGCTGCAATGTCGTCATTCAAATTGTTAATAATAACCGTAAGAGTATCATTTGAAGCAGAATAAAATTTACGATTTTGAAGCATACGAGCAATTTGTAAACGGCTTCTAAAAGCAAATACTTCATTGGAAGGAGCTAAACCAATAACTTTCTCAAACTGTTTTTTTGCATTATCAAGTTCCTTCTGGTTCAGTAAGGCAACTCCAAGATTATATCTTGCTTCCCAGACAAGTGGTGAACTTTGATAATCCGTTTCAAAAAGCTGAAGATAATAAATTGCTTCCTTATATTGCTTTTGTTTCTGTAGAAGATAAGCAAGAGATAGTGCGGATTGAGGTGCGAAATCACTCGCAGGATATTTTTTTATAACTAAATTAAAGTACTCAGCTGATTTTTGAGGATTGTTTTCATACTCAAAACATCTACCAAGTTGATATAAGGATTTTGCTTGAATCAAATCACTGGTTTGCAGTCCTATAATTTTAAGATACTCGTTTGCTGCCTGGCCAAAATTACCCTGCTCAAAAAGTATATCTGCTTTTCGAATCAACAGATCTTCACTTGCTGTGTTATCTGACTGCTTTGCTATTAAATCCTCGATAACCGAAATGGCTTCTGATGATTTTCCCTGTGCTTGATATGCAAACTGCAAACCATTAATTGCATCACTTCGTAACAAACTTGAGGGATATTCTTCAATTACTCGCCTATAATAAACTATTGAACTATCGTATTCATTGAGATTATAAAAAGCATCACCTTTATTTAAAAGTACCCTTGGCATTAATTGACTTTCAGGATATTTTGATAAGAAAACATTGAATTCATCATTTGCGTTTGTAAACTGTTCGTTTGTAAAATATGCCCAGGCAATATTAAACTGAACAACTTCCGAGTAAATAGAACCAGGAAATTTATTTAAAAAATTCTTAAGATGTTCTATCCCTCTAGTTATCTCACCTCGTTGGATATAAGCTAATGCCAGTTGAAAAGCTGCATACTCAGCAAGCCGCTGATTCTTTTTATCTTCTGACAATGAAGCATAAATTTTTGTTGCATTTTCATAATCTCGCAAGTAAAAATAGCAATCCGCTTTACGAAGGGATGCTTCGAGTTTTTCGGCTACATTTGGACTTTCGGCGATGAAATTGTCAAAAGCAGTTATTGCCTGACGAAACTTTTTCTGTTCAAAAAGTGTCCATGCCAAACCATATAGTGCAGAAATCCGTTTAGGATTATCCCTGTTTAAAAATTTAACTGCATTCAAATATGCATTTTCCGATTCTCCATACTTACCATCCTGATATAAAGCTTCAGCCAACCAGAAATAACCTTCTGCAAATTTGTTATGATTCTTAAATTTCCTGACATACTCAGAAAATTTTTCAGAGCTACTTCTAAATCTGCCCAATTGATAAAGTGCCACACCCTCCTGAAACATAGCTGTAGCTGTGAGAGAATCAACTTTTGAAAACTTCTGAGCTTGAGCAAAAGCAAACTGAGCGTTAGATATATCACCGACAATTAAACTTAATTCGCCTAACATCCGGTAAGAATCAGCACGAATATCACTATTTGGGAAAAGTCGTGCCGCAATTTGAAAACTTCGCCTTGCCTCAGGATATTGACCCGTTCTAAATCTAATCATACCTATTTGATAATATGCTTTATCAGTATATTGACCGTACGGGAATTTTTCAATTAACTCCTCAAAAGTTGTAACAGCAGATGCTGTACTGTCCAACAAACTCAACAAAACCCCAATATGAAAAAGTGAGCTTTCGGTTAATGAATCATTTTGACCAAGTGTTTGCCTAAAATATTTTACAGAATTAGGATAATCTTTTAAGTTTAGGTACGACCAGGCTAAACCATATCTGGCTTTTCTGGTTAGATTCCCTGCTGGGAAATTCGCTATGAATGATTTATAATCTTTGGATGCAATTTCGTAATTTGCGAGTGCGTATTCAGCTTCAGCTTTTGAAAATAGCCATAAACTTTTTTGTTGGGCTTTTTTAGGTTGCACTGAATTCAGATGATTTAAAGCGGAACCGTACCGACCAATATTCATTAAGTTAATTGCAAGTTTCAACTTAGCATCAACAGACAATTCACTTTTCTCAAAATCACGAATTAGCTGTTCCAGTTTTGCTATGGCTTGTTGAATGTCCCCTTTTTGTTCAAGAATTTCTGCCCAGAGGAACAACACATCATCTTTACCGACATTATCATAAATATACTCATATGTGCTTGAATCATAATTCTGATATGCCAGAAGAATATTTTGTTCAGCTTGAGTTGTATTATTAATTTTTAAAAAAGATGCTGCAAGCCAATAATATGAATTAAATTTAATTACATTATCTCGAGATGTCTCAAGTAACTTTTGTAATGATTCAATTGCTGAACTAAATCTATCTGTAAAAAAAGCGCTGTTTGCATTTAGATAAAGCAAACGAGTTGAATAATATTCTGGAACACTCTGCTTCAGCAATTCCTGGCTTGTAAAATAAGCATCCTCATATTTTTTTTGAGCCACAAATGATAAAACGAGCAGATAGTAACCTTCAAATTTATTTTCAGATTCACCACTGCTATGCAAAAATTCTTCAAGCAACCATTGTGCTTTCTGATACATTCCATTATTGATTAGCTCTTTACTTTCCTGTAAAGGATTAAGATTTATCTTTTTATCTTCAAGCAAAGGATGTTGAGCAAAAACGAATGAATATAATGCGAAAATAAAAAGCAATAAAGATATAATCTTCTTACTCAATATGTAATACCATCTGTTTTTAATTTTCATAACTTAATGTAATATAATATATTACAATCAGAATTTCAAGTAAAACATTAAAAATTATGGTTTATAAGGAGGATTATAGGCTCATTTCTAACATTCTCTGTATGGGGACGAGCGCTTTTAATCTGATGTCTTCTGGGATAATTATTTCTGGTGAACGATTTTTCATACAGAGATAGAGTTTTTCGAGAGTATTTAATTTCATATAGGGGCATTCGTTGCAGGAACAGGCTTCATCATTTTTAGGAGCTGGTATAAAAATTTTATCCGGGCAAGCTTTTTGCATTTGATGGATGATTCCGACTTCAGTTGCAACGATAAATTCTTTGTCAGTACTTTGCTTAACAAAATTTAATAGTCCGCTCGTCGAAGCAATATAGTCAGCTTCGTTTAAAAGAGGTTCCTCACATTCAGGATGTGCAATCAGCTTGGCATTTGGATGTTTAAGTTTCAATTCGATTATTTTTCTTTGATTGAAGGTTTCGTGGACTATGCAACTTCCCTGCCACAGTAGCATATCTCTTCCGGTTTTTTTAATTAAGTATTTTCCAAGGTTTTTATCTGGTGCAAAAAGGATTGGTTTATCTGTTGGAATTTTTTTTATAATTTTTTCAGCACTGCTTGAAGTACAAATTATATCGCTTAATGCCTTGACTTCCGCTGAAGAATTTATGTAGGTAATTGCAATGTGATCCGGGTGAGCTTCACGAAATTCTTTGAATGCATCAGACGGACAACCTTCCGCTAACGAACAACCTGCTTCAAGATCCGGAAGGAGTACCTGTTTATTCGGGCTTAGAATCTTAGCTGTTTCAGCCATAAAATGTACACCAGCAAAAACAATAACATCAGCTTCTGCATTTGCTGCTTTACGCGACAATTCCAAACTATCACCAACAAAATCTGCAATATCCTGAATTTCAGAATATTGATAATAATGAGCAAGAATTACAGCATTCAGTTCTTTTTTCAATTTCAAAATTTCTGTTTCTAAATCAACAGGTACCTTTTCTTCAACTTGGATTATCATAATATCGTTAATATTTATTTCAAAGATATGAACAATCTTACAGTGATATCAGTTCAAGTAATCAATCTTCATCTTTTTTATCAGTAATATCTTCATAATCTGCCTCCTCTATATGATCAAAATTTTTTTTATTTATAGGAGAATGTTTCTTTGTTATGATTATTTTTAAGTTTTTAAGAATTCTCCAGATTAGATAAATGGCAAGTAATATTAATAAAAAGCGTAGCATTATATACTCTTATTATCGGGGGGATTATAATATTCAACAGGAGGTTTATCAGGCCGTAAAATTTCGATTAAAAGATCTTCAAAATCTTTTTCTTTATTCACAAAATCAATTTTAGTAGCATTAACAATTAATAGTGGAGCATCTTTATATCGAAAGAAAAAATAATTATAAGCTTCATTTAAATCTCTAATATACTCTTCTGAAATATTTTTTTCGATTGGTCTATTTCTTTTTTTAATATTTGCCATTAATCTTTCAACACTTGATTGTAAATAAACCACCAGGTCTGGCGATGGAATTTTATGTTCCATATTACCAATTAACATTTCATAAAGTTTTAATTCATCATCTGCAAGATTGAGGTATGCAAAAATTTTATCTTTTTCAAAAATATAATCAGTAATAAGAAAGCGGTGGAACAAATCGGCTTGCATAAGTTCCTGCTGTTGTTTGAATCTACTTAAAAGAAAAAATATCTGTGTCTGAAATGCATAGTGGATTGGATCCTCATAGAATTTTTGTAAGAAAGGGTTTTCTTCAAATCTTTCCAGAACAACTTTCGCATCCAGAACGCCACCTAATTTTTGTGCCAGGCTTGTTTTACCGGCGCCTATAACACCCTCGATTGCAATGTAGCGAATATTTGTGTTTTCGATAAGTGATTTTAAATCCTGCAATTTTGCACCTTTACTTTTTTAAGTTATCTGTTTTAAGTGTGTAAATTGTTCTCATAACGACACTTTTGTCTCTACAATGTCTAAGAAGTGAAATCATAGTTTTGCCAAGAATTGGATGAACAGCCAGAGGAGCAATTTCACTGATTGGTTCGAGCACAAATCTCCTTCTTTCAAGCTCCGGGTGAGGTACAGCAAGTTTATTTGTTTCGTATGACCAACCATGATAAAGCAAAATGTCAATATCAATAGTTCTGGCTTGCATATGTGTATATTTTTTTCTACCTAATTTCAATTCTATTTGTTGAAGCTTTTCAAGCAATTCAATTGGGTAAAGCTCTGTTTCAACTTCAACAACTGAGTTATAAAATCTTTCCTGGTTTTGAACACCCCACGGTTCGGTTTCATATACCGAAGATATATTTAGTATCTTTACAACTTTTTCCAGTTCGCCAATGGCTTTCTTTAAATTGTTCAGCCTATCCCCAACATTTGATCCTAAACCCAAATAGACACGAAACATATTCAAATTCTTCTATTGCGTGATACTTCAATTTCTACATAATCCACTACACCTTTTACTGGAGGATGGGGCTTACGAACTTTAACTGTTAAAAAATTTATATCTATAAACCTATTCAATATTTCATCTGCAATCCGATTTGCTAAAGTTTCCAGCAAAAAATATCTTTTCTCACTAACAATATTTTTTAATGTGGAGTAAACCTTTTCGTAATCAATCGTATCTTTTAATCTATCCGATGCTATTGCACTTTTAAAATTGGTATGAATCTCGAGATCAACTTCAAACTTTCCACCTAATTTTTGTTCATCAATGTCTGCACCATGATATGCGTAAAATACCGCATTTTTTATTCTTATGATATCAGTATCCACTATTTATTGAATTTGTTTTCAAAAATATATCATTTTTATAAATAAGAATCAAGGATTTTCCTGAACACTTTTTTCTATTTTTGCCCAGGTATCCCGAAGAGTTACTGTTCTATTAAATACAATATGTTCTGGTGTTGAATCATAATCCACACAAAAGTAACCAAGCCGCTCAAATTGATACCTATCCTGTGGTTTAACATTCTTTAAACAAGGTTCAAGCTTACAATTTTTTAGCACTTCAAGAGAATTTGGATTGATGTGGTCTTTCCAATTTTCTCCAGATGGATCTTCAACATTAAATAATCTATCATAAAGTCGAACTTCTGCATCGATAGCATATCGAGCTGATACCCAATGAATAGTTGCCTTAACTTTCTTCTGACTTTTTGATTCACCACTTCGAGTTTCAGGATCATAAGTACAGTGTATTTCTACAACCTCTCCAGTTTGGGGATCTTTGATTACATCAACACATTTTATAATGTATGCATAGCGTAATCGAACTTCATTACCTGGGTAAAGCCGATAATATTTTTTAGGCGGAATTTCTCTAAAATCATCTCTTTCAATATATATTTCCTTTGTAAATGGGACCTTTCTGCTGCCCATTGAAGGATCTTCTGGATTATTAATTGCATCCATCTCTTCAACCTTATCATCAGGATAATTTATTATTACAACTTTTAATGGACGAAGTACAGCCATTGCACGTGGAGCTCTCTTATTCAAATCATCTCTAAGTGAATCTTCAAGTAATGCCACATCGATCATATTTTCTCTTTTTGCAACACCAACTCTATCAGCAAAATATCTAATTGACTCTGGAGTATATCCACGTCTTCGTAATCCAGAAATAGTTGGCATCCTTGGATCATCCCAACCATTAACAATTCCCTCTTCAACAAGCTGAAGTAAACGCCTCTTACTCATCACTGTATAACTTAGATTAAGACGAGCAAACTCAATTTGACGAGGATGATAAACACCTAATTGATCCAGAAACCAATCGTATAGTGGTCGATGATCTTCAAATTCGAGCGTGCATATAGAATGAGTTATTCGCTCAATCGAATCACAGAGCCCGTGTGCCCAATCATACATCGGATATATACACCACTTATCACCAGTCCGATGATGGGTTGCTCTTAAGATTCTATACATCACGGGATCTCGCATATTTAGGTTTGGTGAGGACATATCAATTTTTGCACGAAGTGTTTTAGAACCATCCGGAAATTCGCCTTTTCGCATTCTTTCAAACAGATCAAGATTTTCTTCGATGCTGCGATTCCTATAAGGGCTTTCTTTACCCGGTTCAGTTAATGTACCGCGATATTCTCGAATTTCATCCGCACTCAGATCACAAACATATGCTTTACCCATTTTGATCAGCTGAACAGCGTAATCATAAAGTTGTTCAAAATAATCAGAAGCATAGTATTCACGATCTTCCCAATCAAAACCCAGCCATCGAACATCTTCTTTGATTGATTCTACATATTCAACATCTTCTTTACTGGGGTTTGTATCATCAAAACGTAAGTTGCATAATCCATTGTAATCTCTTGCAATTCCGAAATTTAAACAGATGGATTTTGCATGTCCAATGTGAAGATATCCATTGGGTTCAGGAGGAAACCTTGTATGAACTCTCCCTCCATATTTTCCGGTTCTTATATCTTCATCAATTATTTCTCGAATGAAATTTGATTTAGGAGTTGTGTTATTATTTTCTGACATATTATAATTTTATATTTTTTATTGCTTGCTGAATTCTTTTAATTACTTCTTCTTTTCCTAAAATATCCAGAATATCATATAATCCAGGACCTTCACCCATTCCCGAAACTGCAAGTCGTACCGCATGAATAATTTTTCCACGCCCCAAACCCAGAGCTTCTGCTGTTCTATTCAATGCATTCTCAAAATCTTCTTTTTTGGGATTATTCAATTTTGAAAATTCTTCTATTAATTTACCCAACCAATCGGGTGTTTCAGCTTTCCAATGTTTTGCTATGTAAACTGAATCATATTCCTTGGGTGGTTCAAAAAAATATGGACTCTTTTCAAGAATTCCAGCAAAGTAGTTAATCCTCTCACGCATTGCATGTATTACTTTTTCAAGATAATCATCAGAGAAAAACAAATCCTTATACTTTGACCTTGAAAGTATTTCTTTCAAAATTGGTAACATTTCTTTTTCAGTTTTTCTATGGATATGTTGGAGATTGATCCAGTTTAGTTTATCGATATTAAAAACTGCGCCTGATTTCCCAACTCTTTCGAGAGAAAATTCTTTAATCAATTCCTCAAGTGTGAATATTTCTCTTTCATCACCGGGATTCCAGCCGAGTAAAGCAATAAAATTGATTAGACCTTCTCTAAGATATCCTTTTGCTCGATAATCCTCAACAGCCACATCGCCCTGCCGCTTTGATAGTTTACTCTTATCTGGATTCAAAAGCAGAGGTAGATGTGCAAGCACTGGAACTTCCCAGTTAAAATATTGATACAACAATATATGTTTTGGCACACTTGGTAACCACTCTTCACCTCGAATCACATGAGTTACTTTCATAAGATGGTCATCAACTACATTAGCCAGATGATAAGTTGGGTAGCCATCAGATTTTAAGAGCACCTGATCATCAATTAACTCACTTGAAATTTCAACATCCTTTCTAATCAGGTCGTAAAATTTAATAGTTGTGTTATCAGGGACTTTCATCCTTATTACATAAGGTAAATTTGATTTTAATTTTTGTTCAATTTCTGATGGTGATAGTTTGAGGCAGAATCTATCGTACTTTGCGAACTCACCTTTTTGCTCCAATTCTGTACGCATTTGTTCCAACCTATCGGACGTGCAGAAGCAATAATAAGCTTTGCCTTCGTCAACAAGTTGCTTTGCATATTTTCGGTATATTTCAAGTCGTTCAGATTGTACATATGGTCCGTAAGCACCACCTTTAATTGGACCTTCGTCATAATCCAATCCAACCCATTGGAGTGTATTAATTAAGTTTTCGACTGCACCTTCAACATAACGACTTCTGTCAGTATCTTCAATTCTGAGTATAAACACACCATGATTTTGACGGGCGAACAGGTAATTATACAAAGCTGTTCGCAAACCACCTACGTGCAAAAAGCCTGTCGGACTTGGAGCAAATCGAACTCTTATTTGTTCAGATATCATAAATGTTCAAAATAAATATAAATTTTTAGGAAAAATAAGAATAAGTTGTGAGTTATGCAAAAATTGTGGACCTAAGGTAAGCGGACTTTTAGAGCGGAGAGGGAGAGATTCGAACTCTCGATAGCAGTTTACCCGCTATGACGGTTTAGCAAACCGTTGCCTTCAGCCACTCGGCCACCTCTCCTGAAAATTAATTAATGAGTATTAAATCATTAAATTTCTCAAGACGTTCAAATATATAAAATATGCCCTTAATATCAAAATCAATAAGGATAGAATACAAAAAATAGCAATGAAAACAGAAATAAAATCCAGAGTCCTGGATGTACTTCTTTTATACGGCCACTTATTATTTTCATAATTGGATAGGCGACAAAACCACCGGTCATACCGATTCCCAAATTATATGTAAAAGACATCAATACAATAATTAAAAAAGATGGAACAAATTCTGTGAAGTCGTTCATTTCCAATTTTTTAATTGGTGAGATCATCAACATTCCTACAATAATTAGAGCTGGACCATAAGCGAATGCTGGAACAACTTCAAAAATTGGATTAAAGAAAAGTGCAAGTAAAAACATAAGTGCTGTAACAACTGCGGTCAACCCTGATTTTCCGCCCGATTCAATACCCGCTGCAGATTCGATATAGGTTCCTGTCGTAGTAGTACCAAGTAAAGCTCCCACGATAGTTGCTAATGCATCACACAGCATAGGTTTCTCGATTTCAGGTAAGTTACCTTTTTCATCAAGCAATCCAGCTTTGTAGGATACACCTATTAATGTTCCCATTGTATCTACAAAATCCATAACAAATACAGTTAATATTACGGAGAAGAAACCCCAGCTCAATGCACCAGGAATATCAAGTTTTAAAAAAATTGGAGATATATCCGGTGGTGAGCTTATTATTTGTTTAGGAATACTTACAATCCCTGAAATAATTGAAATGAAAGTAATCGTAAGTATTCCGATTAGAATTGCTCCTTTAATTTTTTTGTACATTAGAAAAGCTATCAAGAGAAAACAAACTATAGAAAGAATAATTTTTAAATCTGCAATATTCCCTACACGGACAGGAGCACCTGGTGTACCTAACTGTACTATTCCTGATTCGTTTAATCCTATAAATATCAGAAATAAACCAATTCCAACTGCAAAAGCAATCTTCATGTTTTCCGGGATAGCATTAGCAAGCCAGCTTCTGATTTTCAGGACTGTGATCAAAGTAAAAAGAACTCCACCGATAAAAATTGCACCAAGCGCAGTTTGCCAGCTATAACCAAGAATTTTTACAACAGTGTACGCTACAAACGCATTCTCTCCCATATATGGTGCAATAGCGAATGGTCTTTTTGCATACACACCCATTAAAATTGTTCCAAAGAAAGCACTTAGTATAGTTGCAGTCATCGATGCGCCGAACGGCATACCAGCAGCTTCCAATATTTTTGGATTCACTATGATTATATATGCCATCGTGATGAATGTAGTAATACCGGCAACCACCTCCTGTTTCATATTGGTGCCGAGTTCATCGAGTTTAAAGATTTTTTTTAATAACATAATTACCCATTAAATAAAAAAACCTCTTCGCACAGGATTTACGAAGAGGTTTCATTACATTCAACTATTACCTTTCGGTTGATAATCTAAATCTTCTAATCAAATTGTTACCACTATCTGAAATATACAGAGTTCTCGTCAGGTGAGTGACACCTTTAGGATTTTTCATTGGCGCACTCCCGTAAGATATTAGCTTTGAATTTCCAAATGATTCCGGTTTTAGAAGTCCATTACGATTAAATATAACCACGCTATCCAGAGCGCTATCGACTATAAATATATCCAATCTTGAACGGTCGATCGCAACAGCAGATGGTTCCACGAACCTGTTTGGTCGCAAGAATTCGTTTTGAACAGTAAATTTTGGTAGCCAGCCTTCGAAATCATAACTTTTTTTATAAACCATCCAGATAGCTCCGTAAATCATAGTACCCCCAACTGAACTTTGAATTATTACAAAATCATTGCTATTTGGGAAAGTTGCTATTCCTGTTGGACGAAGTATATCAGTAACACCTGAGCCAGAACGCGTGGCTAAATCTCCAAGTGGTGTAACCATACGATCTCTTACTCGAAGGTTTAAATCTATAACTGTGCCTGATGTATCCCTGATTGTATCAATAATAGTTTGAGTCCAGAACCAGAGAACACGACTATCTGGATCGACAAAACTGGTATTATCAGGTCCATCTCTGACAACCAGATATTGGTTATTAATTAGTGGTGCAATCCCTCTAAACCTGCGATATGGCCTGCGGTCTTCTCTATAAATAGTATCCATTCTTACCCGCGAAATATCGTGATTGGGATAGTCCTTACTAAGATTATACATTTTTAATCGGAAAATTGCTCCAATAGTATCTCCAGTTTCTTCTCTATAAATCAAACCTGTGACTAAAAGATCAAGTCTTAGATCCTGAGCAATTGCCATTGGTCTTAAAATTTCTCGACTTCCCATCACAATACCTGCTTCGTTGAGCTGGACAATTCGATTATTGTCAGTATCAGCCACATATAACATTTGATCACCGCCAGCATAAATTGCTGTAGGATTATTAAAGCCATAGAATGGTGGATTGATTTCAATATATGATGTGTCGCCAACTGTTTGGATAGTAGCTATAGGCAGGTCGGAGATATTGTATGGTTTCTGGCAACCAAAATAATTAATTATTAAAACTGCTGCGAATATTATTTTTAAAGTTTTCATATTTTTAAAATGTAAATAATAGTGATATTCTGTGTACTCCACCTAAACGGTTAAAATTTGTGAAAGCATAATCTAAATTAATATTACTTATACTTAATGGAACTTTGACACCTGCACCGATTGAGATGTCTTCTTCTAATGTTTCATCCTTGCCGAAGAGTTTCTCACCAACAGTCCTTTTAATTCCTAACCTGACGAAAAAGAACTCCTTAAAAGCATATTCACCACCAAGACGAATATTTTCAGAATTATCATTTGGATGGTTAAGTTGTAAAGATGTTGTAACTCTATGAACATCGGTTTGATAGGGTTCGAATGCTAAACCAACCTTAAACAAAGTTGGAGGAGTGAAGGATTGGAAACTGCTAATTTTAGTGCCATCATATAGTTCAACTGTTCCTGATGGTGAAACATTATTTCCAAAATTTGTTACTACAACACCAAATCTGAATGAGCCCAAACCTGTCCAGTAATAAGTTCCGAGATCAACCAATACACTTCGCATTTTTAAAATATCAAGAGTTTCCTCAACATATTTTACTGTTGCACCAAAACTAAACTGCGCCGTCATCTTGCGTGAATATGTTAATCCAATGGCAAGATCACCATACTTAAAAGTTTGTCCAGTTCCAAATGGATTTGTCTCATTAGTCACAGGCATATTAGGTGTACTTAACGAGATTATGCTTAGTCCTATAACATCTGAACCTGTAAGTTTGTAAGCCGCACCTAAGAATTCATGATCTAAATCAACTACATAATTGGTATGTGATAGCATTATCTGACTTTGTTCCATATTTACCAGACCTGCAGGATTCCAGAACAACGCTGATGCATCATTGGCTATTGCTATGTAAGAATCTCCAAACCCTGTTGCTCTCGCACCAACACCTATTTTTAAAAATTGATAAGCTGATATACCTACTCTCTGTCCACCAAGATTAGGAATTAACTGAGCCATCATACTGGAATTAAGAATAAATATTAAAATCAAACCAACTAACAAACTCGAATATTTTAATTTATTTTTCATTTATCTACTCACTTTGATTTTTAAAATCTAAATGATAAACCAAACTTATAGGTTCTTGGATTCAAATATCTGGCAGGATTGTATGGGAATGGGTCAATTGGTGCGGTAATATCTGGATATAGTGGATCATTCCAATCCACTGGTGTAGGTTGTCCATATTCATACGCTTTTCCTGTGACAGGATTTAGAATTTGTGAATTTTTCCTGTCCAACAGATTCTGAACTTCGAAAGAAAATACTAACTTTCCTATCTTAATATCAAAATATTTCTCAAAATTTAAATCAATGTAAAACCAATCCTGACCAATTTTGCTGTATGGATTATCGCGATCAGATCGATATTCAGGTCTACCAGTAGTCGGATTATACCGATAAAATATTTGTGGGGTATAACGTTTTCCTGATTGATAGAATATTCTCACATATACATTATAATCGTCCAGTATTCCTTGAGCAAAATCAAATAGAGGTTTGTTCTTTGGAACATACAAGTTAATATTTGTTGATAATTGAAGTGGTCTATCCCAGATAACATAATTTTCCTTTAAATTTTCTTCCAGACCCTGTTGAATATTGAACACATTCTCATTAGCGGAGGAGCTCTTTCCTGTTGCAATACTATATGAGCCAGAAATATTAATTCTTAAGAGTTTTGAAATTCTGGTTTTATATTCAATTTCAATTCCTCTCACACGAGCATAATCCTGATTTATATAGATTGTATAAAGTCCTCTTGTAGTTCCGGAAATTATCGCTCTAAATTGTTTTGCAGTAATATAATCAAAAATGTCTTTATAAAATGCGGTAATTGTTAATACATCATTTTCTGTGATTTGATTTCTTAAACCTAATTCGTATGCTACAGTTGTTTCTGGATTCAAGTTTGGATTTCCAATTGTTTGAAATGATGAACGGGATCTTGAACCTCCTAATTTTGAATAAATAAACTGTGGACGTGGTAATTTAGAAAAATGACCATAAGAGAAGAACAACGTCTGATTATCTGTTACAGGATGCGAGATTCCAAGTCGTGGACTTATCCGAGCTTTCCAGTATCTTCCAAACCATTTATAAGAATCTTCTTTGTATTTTTCTAATAAACCAATTGGAACCAGGATAGCGGTACCTTTTTCTACAGCATCATCTACATACTTACCAGGCAACCAGTAATCCAGGCGTAAACCGTAATTCAGAATCATACCACTCATAGTTAAGCTATTTTGTGCATAAACCGCACCAAAAGCAGGATAAACTTTAAATATATCGTTATCGAAACCAAGTGGCCTTACCCATGGCTGGAAAATATCAATCAATTGCATTTCCTGAAATCTCATTTCCAGGCCGGATTTAAATTTGTTTTTTTCCGTAATATTACTTGTCAGATCAAACTTAAACGTAAATTCGTTTAATTGATGATCGCGCCAGGTTGAAGGACTTCCATAATCGTAGAAACCATCACCAGGTATCACATAAATTGTATCATATGAATTTGGATTTGGAAAAAAGTATTCAACTGGAAATGTTACTATATCTTTTGGCTGAAAATACTGATCCCAACTTTTACCATTTGCATCTCCACGCACATGAGCTGTGTAATAACTAAGCTTCAATTCATAAAATGTTTTTGTACTAAGTGTGTGTGTCCAGCTTAAACTGTTCTGTTGATTGACTTGTGTAAAAGTGTTTGCACTATCTGGAATGTTTTGAAATAAAAACTGATAACCCGGGTTTGGTTCAACACGATCTAATGTTGCCTGAATAGTTTGTGAATTTTGATCAATTTGAACTGATTGACTAAAGGCATATGAAAGTTTAATGGTTGAACTTGGGCGATAGGTTAATTTACCTAAAAACGAATAACTATTGCTTCTCTTTGGTGCAAATTTCCTTCCATTAAATATTGAAGAATATAATCCCTTAGGGGCAAGCAATTTGTAACCAGCTGGCTTACCACCTACAATATTTTCCACCCATCTAGTGTATCCATCAGTAATATTAGCATAGAAATTTATGAAGAAACTAATCTTCTTTAGTTCTTCAAGTGGAATTTTACCAAATGATAAAGTAGAGAAAAGATATTCTCCACCAAGAAAACCAGGACCACTTAAATTAAACTCATATATATCCGTATTAGCGTTTGTTAGGGAATTTTTGTTAAACCAGAAATGGTCTCTTTTATAACCGATAGAACCAGAGTAAGATTTTGTTCCCTCTTTCGTAGTGATATTGACTACACCTGAAGTTGCCTGACCGTATTCAGCATTATATCCTCCAGTTATAACTTCCATTTCAGCAATAGCCTGAGGAGCAATCTGTAAACCAAAACCCTGCCCAGCCAAAGGATCCTGAACTGAGATTCCATCAATCAGGTAAGCGTTCTCATAACTTCTTCCACCCCGAATATAGATCTCGTTATCGGAGCTTACAACTCCCGCCTGAAGCGAAACAACATCTCTAACATCTTTAACTACAGCAAGTTGGATATCTTCGCTTGTAATGGATCTACGACTTGCCGTTTCCTCGATGTTAAAAAGTGGCCTTTCCCCAATTACAACGACTTCCTGACCGACCGAGAGAACGGTTTCTTCCATTTTCACATTTAAGGTTGTGGTTTCACCTGGATTAACTTTTACACCAGTATATTGAACTGTTTTGTATCCAATCAAAGTCACTTCCACAGTGTAAGAACCGGGTGTAACATTTGGGATTGTAAATTTTCCTTCAAAATCAGAGGCAGCACCATAATATGTACCCTTTACAACTACATTCACGCTTGGGAGTGGTTCGTTTGTGTTTTTATCAACCACAGTACCACTAATAGTGCCACGTTGTGCATAAACAACTTGGGTTAATAAAATAATTGATAAGTAAAAAAATTTTTTCATATTATACTCCGAAATTCATTTTTAGCCACCAAATTCATCAATAAATACACGTTTTAAGAAAGCGGGTACACCTTTCCCATCTTCGCCAGGACGATCTGGCCAAACTTTGGTTGTTCCGTTCATCAAATGAAGAGGCATACTTAAGAAAACAAATGTTTTAGCACCATCAATAACTCCTATATTAACTGGGCCTGTCCAATAAGCGTTAGGAGGAACACGGCCAGGGACAGGTGGTATCTTTAAAATATATTTAGCATCCGCACGTTTGTATATATCTCTTACAAAGAGTGATAAAGCACCACCTTGAGTTGGAGCAGGATTAAACCGCATTGTTGGGAATGGATTTGGTAACAGTACACTCGGATAAGTAGAATCTGGATACACTGGCCAATCATTTGGAATTCGTGTATCAATTAAAGTTGTTCTCACCGTGTCCACCGGAGCGAAATCGACAAGTGAGCCGCGAGGATCGCCCAAATAATATCCAAATCGTGTTGTATAAACAACTTTCCCTCCAGCTCCATTATACAAGTACAATGGGAATTGTGCTACTGAATACATATGTGCCCATGTATCAGGGATATAATCAGTGAACCAGAAAACATAGTCAAATAACAATAATGTCCGAACCATCGCTGGATTTAAAATTGGTGGAACTAAGTCACCAACTTTTGTGTCAGTAGCACCACGACGAATATCAAGCCAGTCGAAGTTACCAAAATTACGAGGATAACTTACACCAGGAAAAGTATCTATAGCATTAAACCAGTTACGATAATTTCCAATAATCGTTGGCAAATCTGCTGAACCGTAATTTGAAACTACAAGTAATTTACTTGTTGGTTTTTTAACATACCAGATTTTATTCCCACTTGGAAGAGATACAACAGGACTAAAATCTCCAGCTAAATCTTTTGCCTGTAAATATATACGGTTTGTATCATTGAGCTTTAACCCTTGAACCTCACCAATCTTAAACATTGTTGGGAAAATTCCAGAATAAACATTAGCAGTAACTTCACCGGTTGCACCATCTGTTTTAGAACGCGGTGCTTCAATCGTAATCATTGTATTATATGCTGGAAATTCAAACCAACGAGACGTATCATTTGGTGCGTTAAGATTAATCCTGTAACTTTTTATTGTTTGATCACCATCTAAATCAGTTCCAACCCAGCTGAAGGTAGCAACAGGAAAAGTTGTATCCGGTTGTTGAATAGTTTTCAACGGATCAAGTGGGTCTTTTGCAAACTCTACAACAGGAGGTGTGTTTTTAATGGGAAAAATTTGCTTCGCACCAGTAGGATCAATTGCTTCCTTCATTGTTACCAACTCTACATCTCCATTATCTAGGAATTTATTCATATTTTTATCCCAGAAAGGCACAGGTTTTAATCTAACAATTGCACCTACATCAAGTTGTTCTTTAAATGTATTATCCACAGCGCGCACTATTACAGTAAACCTTTCACGAGCCGTAAAAAGCGGAAAAGCCATAGCAGTGTCATTCTTCACAACCCAGCTATAACCCAATGTATCAGGAATTGTATTTGGAGGTACACTATCAGTATTGAAATATGCAAACAAGTAACCGCGAATTAACCCATCTGGATCTTCACCCCACCAGCGAATAATTTGTCTGCTAATTGTCGGATTCAGTTCTTGTGTTGTATCTGTTTGTATCCACAAAAATGTCCTGGGTGGCTGATTTGGTTTTGGTTTAGTAATAGTGTCATCTTTACGGCAACTATTTATTAAAAATATTACCGAAACAAAGATGAATAAATATTTAATGAATTTAAACATTCATATCTCCAATTATTTTACAAGGAGCATTTTTTTAACTTGATTGAAACTTGAGGTTTGCAATTTGTAGAAATAAATGCCTGATGAAAATTTTGAACCATCAAATGTAACTCTATATCTTCCTGGTTTCTGAAACTCATTCTTGAGTGTTGCAACCTCTTGACCTAATAGATTATATACTTTCAAGGTAACAAAATCTTCTTTTGGAAGTGCATATTCAATCGTTGTTTTGGGGTTAAACGGATTCGGGTAATTATTTGCAAGTTCATATCTTAAAGGTATTGGTGCATCAAGTTTATCTTCAACGGAAGTCGGCAAATATGTACCAAAATCAGCATTTGTGCGTGGACAAACTTTATATCTATTAAAACTATAGAAAATTATACCACGTAATTTGGAAAATTTATCACCAACTTTCACAATCGTCATATTAAACAATGTATCATTTTGAACATTTGAATAAAAATTCTTACCATCACGCCTAACGATAATATTACCAGTCCCATCACTTACAGTGAATTCGGTTGGATCTGCATAAGTTGGCCAGATATCTGTTACCGTAACAGTATCAAATTCTACAAGCATACCTTCATAAGGTTCGGCGAATAGATCACCATTTCCAGCATTTGGTCCGAATATTCCCGTTGTGAGTTTAACAGGTTCAGGTAATGGATTGTCGCTTGAGATAATTTCCACTGCTGATACATTACCAATTCTTGTAACATCAAAGTTTTCCTGAACTGTACCAGTTATGGCGACACTATCTCCTTTTCGGAGATTATATAATTCTGGGATAATTCCATATACCCAGATTCCAGAGGCAGGAGCATTTCCAGATTGCAGATACCAGGAGCTTGTACCACCAGATGTCCTTGGAGAAGGACCAATATCACTTGTATCAGCAGTTACGATACCTCTAACGGTTGTAACAGCACCTACAAATGGACTCCTTCCATTTGAAAAAGGAGTAAATTGAACATCTTTAATTGTCAAGTTTCCGTCAGTGACTTTGTAGAAATAGAACCCTTTCGATGTATCAGCACCTAACCCACCACCCGCACCGCTCGCCGATATAGTGCTGTTGTCGTTAATATCAACTGCTTTGAGAAAATATTTTACAAAAGTTCCAAGTGGTTGAGCAGGAATAATGCCATAATATAGAGAATCGTTTACAATTGCTTGCATTGTATCAACAATAAAAGGACCGTTGTCAAAACTATAAAATATTAATCTATCTCTAACATCCACCCCACCGTAACTTTTCCTAATTACAGCTTCAATCCTTGCTGTGGTATCTGGAGTAACTATAACTGGATATCTTCTAACAGATGATATTTGAGGACGGGAGATACCAATGACGACATCATTCGTATATACTGGAGCAATACGATAACCTCTCGGATTTTCAGAACCAGATACAGTCGTTATCCAACCACGTATTGTATCAATGCGAGTATTAATTGGAAAAATTGAGGTATAAGGTGAATTCGGGTCTCTGAATGTTCTGAGTGTCCACCATTTTGATGCATCATAGGTTGAAATCATATTTCCATAATCATCCATCAGGTTTACAGTTCCATTTGTTGTATTTAACCAGGAATTCACAGTCAAATTGGTTAGCTCAACATACCCACTTTCGAAAGGTTCACCTGTAGAAAATTTAATTTTACCACCAGGAAAAATTCCTTCATAAAAATCTGATGTTTCCATCTTTATAGGAGGTGGTACTTCAGCAGTTCCCAAAAGTGTAAAATTTGGATCTCTTAAAGGAATTATTTGAGTCATGCTATTCATAGTCGGAAAACCAGATTCACCTGGTCCAGGGAAATCCCAAACTCTACCAACTATTTCAACAAGGTCCCCCCTTTCCACATTAAGTATGCTTTGATAATATATTGTATCACCTGGATTAGTTGTGCTTGAAATTGGTGGTCTTATAAATATATAACCAAAAGCACCAGTATAACCTGTATCAGCAACAACCATATTGTAACCGAAGGTTGTGTATGTGAGAACTTTTGGAGGAATGACACAAACACCAACAATTCTCACTGTATCACCCAAGAAATTGCAAGATTGTAAAGTCCAACGTTGTGGTACGCTGTTTTGTAGCTGATCAGCTAAAAATAAAGAGTCAATTGGTTTAAATTGAATATCTCTAATCTTTTTTAATGGATATAATTCTTGTGACAAAGAAACTTGAAATAAAATCATTAAAGCAAAAATTATTTTTAAAGTATTTTTCATTGTTAACATTCCTTTTTATTTAATTACTAAAAACTTTCCGACTTTAATATCACCTGTGTCTAAATCTTTTACACTAAAAAGATAAAGCCCAGTTGCAATTGTTTGATCATAGCGTGAAATTAGATCCCAGGCATGTTCGCCACCCGAGAATTGGATTTTTTCTCGAATTGTTTCGAATTTCCTGAACCATTCGATATCTGAACCATCGTATGTTGCTGCGTCGTGCTGAATAGTTGCAACAATATCACCTGCAAGTGTATATATTCTTATTTCACAACGAGCTGGCAAATTGTAAAATATTAATTTCCTGTTTCTTTCTCCGCCTGTACCTTCCCAGTATGCCCTAACATAATATGGATTTGGATAAACTCCAATTTCAGTGCCAGTATTAGAACTTGGAGCAGTTCCTGGAACTACTCTTTTTAAAACTTTTGCACTTTCGAGGCTTGGCAATTTATTGACAGAGTCACCCCTGTCGTATGCAGTTATTCCATATAAATACTGCCAACCATTCAAGTGAGTTAAACCCATATCTGGAGGTGGAAAACGGTACCAGTAAGCAACCGTATCACCTGGGAAATATTTTGCTTCAGGGAGCAATATCTTAGAGAATCCAACATCGTAGCCGATATTGTTTTCAGGAATATCATATTCCGCAATTAATGACATATTAAGGAGAAATTCTTCGGGTGAAGTAATATCCAAGCCAGGATTACTTCTATAAATTCTGTAACCTTCGAAATCCTTTTCCTGAGAAATTGGATCAACCGAGCTTTCGGCTGATTTATCCCAGTAAAGTGTTACATCTCTATCACCTATTTCAACTCGAACTTTTGGGCGTCGTGGAGGTTGAGGCAAACTATAACGATCTAAAATTCCGTTTCCATTAAAATCTTCACCTTCATCTAAAATATTATTTCCGTTTTGATCCTCACCATCATAAGTTTTTTGAGCCCAGTCGAGGTTAGTGAAGAGAATTGATCTTTGTTCTGGTGTGTCAAACCTTGCATGATCCTGACCGAATTTTTTTGCAGTTACTATTGCAAAAACCACAGTCATACTCGAATCAGGATAAAGTGTTTCGAACGGACCAGTAGAGAGCAATAAGGTAACATTCTTTGGTGCAAGGCGCAGTGCATCAATTTTACTCTGTGGATACATTGTTGCCGTCATTCGTGCATATCTATTAGCCCAACGATTTGGATCTTCATCTTCAAATGTTGGTGAATAATATTCAACTTCACCAGTAGAAGCTCTAAAGGTCCATGCATTGAAATATGTCTTAGTTGCGAGATCTGCTAAGGAATCAATGTTTTTCGGGAATGGATTAGACCCCAATAATTTCATTGCTACATAGCTATTTGCTGGTGGTCCTTGGTTATTACCATCAAAATCAAATGCATAAGCCATACGACGAACTGAATCATAACCAGCTGCAACATTAAAATATCCTGTTGTGCCTGGTCTAACAAAATTTGTATTTCTAACCACAAAATTGTTCCATAGTCCAACATAAACAGAATCAAGTGTATCTTTGACTGTAACACCTGTGTTTGGATCCCGATAACCAGTATTTGTAAAAGTATAACTTAGGATGACAAAAAAATCTGCCGTTGGTAAACTCCAGGCATAACTCTCCTGATGCACTGTTATACCCAGTGGCATATGATAAGGAATCGAATCGCCAGTAACTGGATCACGAGTGTATTTGTCTGTATATTCACAGACAAAATCCAGTTCGCTAACAGCACCTTCGGTTTGTAATCCTGAGAAAGGATCAATTGATCTTTTTAAAATTGATGCACCTGGTTCTGATGAGAATTCGTAATGTAAACCTGTAGTACCACTTCCGCATCTGTCTGTAGCACCTGTTGATACACCCGCTCTACCGCGTTTTCTGGATATTGCACCAAACCACACACCACCCTGATAAAGATGCTCAATTCGCGAACCTTTTGGATATTCAGCTGCAAATTGCTGGGGCCAATAGGCATTACGAGTTCCCAGTGTTCCATAATTAGTCACTGTTAACTGCAAATTCCCAACATTTACAACCTGACGCTGATCTTTATCGGAGGGTTTTGAGAACGGTAGTGGTTGATCTAAATTTTGCGCATATACACCTGTCGCAATGCAAAATAATAAAAGTACTTTACGCATTTAAATTTTCCGATTATATTTAAATTTTGTTAAATCAATATATGAAAATTTAAAGAAGAATACAAAATAAATCTCAGGCTTCCCTGTCAACATAAATTATCACCAGTTGGCCTTCACGCAATATATTGCTTTTGATATTATTCCATTTTTTTATTTCAGATATCTTAACTTTATATAGCGATGCAATTGAATATAAAGTTTCGCCTTGCTTTACTTTATGTTGAATAATTTTTTTACCATTTGCTTGAATATTCTTACTCTGGTTTATCGCTCCAGAATTATTTTCTCCATCAGAAATAAGGTATATTTCAAGTTCCTGTCCAACAACAATGGTATTAGTTTTCAAGCCATTCCAATTTTTTATATCCTGTGCTGTTACACCATATTTCTTCGCGATCTGGGAAAGGGTTTCATTAGGTTGAACCCTGTGCACTTTCCATAATGAACTATTTACTCCACTTCTTTTAGATTTTTCAACTGTTGTATTCTTATTTACTTGTTCAACAAGATTATATTCACTGGCAATTCCAGGTCTCACATATAAATCAATTGTGGAGTTCGCTTTAATTTTTTTACCATAAGGTATATTATTCCAGTTTCTTATATCACTTATTCTTACTCCAAATTTTTCCGCTATATCGCTAAGTGTATCTCCTGGTTTAATTTTGTATGTAATTCTAACACGATCTTTGACATTAACTTTTTTATTTTTCTTTTTATCTACTCTATTTTCTCCATCATAATCCAGAGCAAGATTAACATTTGGTTTTACAGGACCGGGGATAATGATAGATCTTCCAGCGCGGAGTTTTGTACCCGTTGTTATATTGTTTACTTCAGCAATCAATGATCTTGGTAAACCGTATTTCTTTGCAATTGAACTAATTGTTTCGCCTTTACGAACAATATGAACAGCCCAATCCCTTTTCTTTTCATCCGGAACCTGTGCATATTTTTCTTTAAATATCTCTGCCTTTCCTGCAGGTATTTTAAGTTGATATCCTTTAACACCTGGAGGTGTACAGAACTGAATCAAGTCCGGATTCAATTCTCTCAAGGTTTCAACATCAGTTTCAGCACAATCGGCGAGAATTTTTAAATCAACACACTCATTAATCTCAATTCTCTCATATTCAAGTGGCGGATCAGGTTCAATATCAAATCCGAATTTTTGAGGATTCATTGCAATTACTGCAGCTGCAATATATTGAGGGACATAATTTCTGGTTTCCTTTGGTAGATGATTTCTTAAAAACCAAAATACATTTGTTCCTGATCTCCTAATTGCGGATTTAACTCTACCAGCTCCTGAATTATATGCAGCAATTGCCAGATGCCAATCCTGAAATTCATTATAAAGATCTCTCAAATGCTGAGCAGCAGCGCGTGTCGCCTTTTCAATATCCCTTCTTTCATCATACCACCAATTACCATCCAGACCATATAATTTTCCAGTACCTTTTATAAACTGCCAAATACCTACTGCTTTTGCCCAGGAACGTGCAAAAGGATTTAGTCCACTTTCGATCATCGATAAATACACCAGTTCTTCAGGTAAACCCTCTTCTTTAAATATTTTTTTCATCATTGGAAAATATTTCCCAGACCTTTTTATCCATCTCTCCATATGGTGCCTACCCTTAGTCAGGAAATAATCGATGTTTAACTGAACAAGTCCATTTATCACAAGCGGAACACTTAAGCCAGGTATCACCTCTCTTGGAATGTATTGCTCTGGAGATTCTGCAGATTCCAAAAGCTGGTTTAACTTTTCACGAAGCGCAAAAATCGAAGACTCTGCACCAAGAGAATCTATATTGGCAATGTATATTTCATAATCTTCAATTATACTATGACTTAAATCATTAAAATCCTGGTTTTTCTCTATATTTGGATAGTAACTAATCTCGTTTAATATAGCTATTGCATATTCAAACTCTGCTGCACTTTTGAGTGAATCCCCTGAGTTTTCAGCTTCGAGTGCATTTAAATAATGCCTTCTTGCCCTTTCAAGCAAATCTGACAATAAAGTTTCATTTCCATTTTCTTCAACAAGTGTATCAATATCTGCATCAATATATTCGCTCGTGTCCGCAGGTGATGTTACAGATGTATCACTTAAATTAAGGTTCTTAGAAGCAATTTGCCCGGAATTTTCTTTCACCGTCTCGCTCCCTGTGCAAGCAATAAGTAAAAAAGCAAGTAATATGTAAAAAATGTTTTTTATATTCATCTATTTTAAAAATAATTTATTTCAATATAAGGTATTACAGGAAAAAAATCAAGATATAGTTTAGAAAAAATACAGAATTGTTTGTATTACCTATGAATATTCATAAGGGGATGTTTCCATGTTTCTTTTTAGGATTAGAATCCACTTTATTTTCAAGAATTTTTAAGGATTTATAAAGATATTCTCTGGTTTTAGAGGGTTCAATTACATCATCCAGATAACCTCTTGCAGCAGCGATATAAGGATTAGCAAATTTTTCCCGATATTCTTCTTCTTTAATTTGTAAGGCGAGTTCTTTATCCTGGGCTTTTTCTATTTCTTTTTTAAAAATAATTTCGACAGCACCTTTCGGACCCATAACGGCAATTTCAGCACTAGGCCAGGCAAAATTGTAATCGCCTCTAATATGTTTTGAATTCATCACATCATAAGCACCACCATAAGCTTTACGGGTAATAACTGTAATTTTTGGCACGGTTGCTTCGCAAAATGCATAGAGCAACTTGGCTCCGTTTTTAATTATACCTCTCCATTCCTGATCCGTACCTGGTAAAAAGCCCGGTACATCTTCGAACACGATCAGCGGAATATTAAAAGCATCGCAGAAACGAACAAACCGGGCACCTTTAATGGATGAGTCGTTATCCAATACACCAGCCAGTACAGCCGGCTGATTGGCAACAATACCAACAGAATATCCACCTATACGAGCAAAACCTACGATAATATTTGGTGCAAATAATTCATGAATTTCAAAAAATTCATTATCATCCACAATCAAGCGGATAATTTCTTTCATATCATATGGTTTATTTGGATTCTCTGGAATTACAGTATTTAAATCCTTAATTTCTCGATAAGGGTCATCCTTTGGCTCTACAAACGGTGGGTCATCAATGTTGTTTGATGGTATGTAACTCATTAACTTTCTGATTTTCATCAAGCAGTCGATTTCATTCTCACATGCAAAATGTGCAACTCCACTTTTGGTTGCATGCGTTAAAGCACCTCCGAGTTCTTCATAAGTAACATCTTCGTGAGTTACTGTTTTAACTACATTCGGACCTGTTACAAACATATAGCTGGTATCTTTCACCATAAAAATAAAATCTGTAATGGCAGGTGAATAAACAGCACCTCCAGCACAAGGTCCCATTATAGCTGAGATTTGTGGTATCACACCTGATGCAAGTGTGTTACGTAAAAATATTTCTGCATAACCACCCAGACTCACAACTCCTTCCTGAATTCGAGCACCCCCTGAATCGTTCAATCCAATTACTGGCGCACCGACTTTCATTGCAGCATCCATAATTTTACAAATTTTTTCTGCATGCGCTTCCGAAAGAGAACCACCAAATACAGTAAAATCCTGACTGAAAACAAAAACCAATCTGCCATCTATAGTCCCGCTTCCGGTCACTACTCCATCACCAGGATATTTTTGTTTTTCCAAACCAAAATCATGTGAACGATGCTCGACTAACATATCAGTTTCAACAAAACTATTTTTATCAAGGAGTAAATCAATTCTTTCGCGAGCAGTTAGCTTCCCTTTCTTATGTTGTTCTTCAATTTTGTTTAAACCCCCGCCTAACTTTGCTTTCTCTTTTAAATCCCTCAATTGCTGGATTTTATCTTTTGACATAACGACTCCTTATTGTTATTCTATAACTTTATCAATGATTCCACCACCAACAACATCATCTTTGTAATATAGTACAACAGATTGACCGGGTGTTATAGCCCTCTTTGGTTTATCAAAAACAACCTGCAACTTACCCGGCTCAGTTTCAACGGCAAATGCTTCCGAACCTTCGTCTTTGTATCTGACTTTTGCATTAACTCTCATTCCATTTTTCAGATTATCAACTGCTATTAAATTAACATCTCGGGCTATTAAACCTCGGTGAAAGAGGTCGACTTCTCGACCAAGATAAATTATATTCGCATTAGCATCTATTTTAGAAACATAAACAGGTTCTCCTAAGACAATTCCAAGACCTTTACGCTGTCCTATTGTATAAAACGGATAACCTTTATGTTTTCCAACAACTTTTCCATCCAAGATAAAGCTTCCACCTTCCAATTTATTCACTATATCTGGATTCTGTTCTTTTAAAAATCTTCCATAATCATCATCCGGAATAAAACAAATTTCGAAACTCTCACCTTTTGTTGCATTATTTAATCCAAACTTTGATGCCAGTTCACGGACCTCAGATTTTGTATAATCAGAAAGTGGAAAAATTGTTCTGCTAAGTGAATCCTGTGTCAAACCCCACAAAGCATACGATTGATCTTTCAATATATCCTTCCCACGTGAGAGTATATATCTTTTAGATGTTTCATCATAACGGATTTTTGCAAAATGGCCAGTTGCTATATAATCTGCACCGAGTGAAAGTGCCTTCCTTATCAAAGCTTCCCATTTGATTGTACGATTACATATTACACAGGGATTTGGAGTATTGCCAGATAGATATTCTTTGATGAAATTATCTATAACCTCCTTTCTGAATTCCTTACTAAAATCCAGAACATAATGCGGAAAGCCTAACTTTGAAGCAACAAGTTTTGCATCATTTATCCCATCAATCGAGCAACAACTCGATTCCTGAGCAAAATTACCACCCACATCTTCGAAGTTGTGTGTTTTAATAGTAATTCCTATCACCTCACAACCTTTTTCGACTAACAATGCAGCTGCGATTGATGAATCCACACCACCGCTCATCGCAACCACAACTCTTTTATTTTTTAAATGATCAAGCATAATGATTCGAATAAATATAGAAAATATGAAAGTATTTTCAAATTTTTCAAATCTCCCTGAAAAAACTCAAATACTTGAAAAAAAGTTTATTTTACAAGCACCATTTTTATGACACTTGTATATCCTGTTTCTCCACTTACTTTCAATTTACAAAAATATACTCCGGCTGGTAAATTACTTCCATCAAATTCAACCGATTTTTTACCACCCTCCTGCCATCCATTAAAGAGAGTAATAATCTCTTTCCCTAACAAATCATAAATCGTTAACCGTACGTTTGCAGGTTCTGGTAAATAATAATTGATGTGTGTAATTGGATTAAAAGGATTTGGATAATTTTGATGTAAAATATAGTTTTTTACTATTTCTTCAGATATACCTGGTGGAGGTGGCGGATTAAGTGGTGTGGAATTTATATTTAGTCCCCTTTTGTTATTTGAAAAACTATTCAAAATTAATTGACCTTTAGAATTTGCTTTAACCCAGTAAGCTGAGCCACTTCTTAGAGTATCAGCAATAAAATAGAACCCATCATAACCATAAAAATTACTCAGCATCAGATCAGGAGGTTCAGTAAATAAACTTTGAATTGGAATATCACCTGAAACAGATCCTATCATATTCCAACCAGCATTAAGTTCCAATGTATCTGTATATAAAGGAATACCAGGTATTTGTACTATTTGTGATTGGCTAAATTTCGCCCAGTATCCAATTCCATTTTTAAGGATGTATTCAGTTTTATATCCACTTTCTCCATACGAGTAAAAATAATCCATCAACGAATTTGAAAATAATGAAGTAACTGTACTATCAAATGTTTTGAGTGGAATTGATATTAAATTCCAGTCATTTTTAGTGCTAAAGTTAATTCTATAGATAATCGAATTTCCAGTAACATTGAATGTAACCACATCTGTTCCCAGATTATGGTTAACCATAAATTGGAGATTGAAAGAACTTTCAATTTTAGGATGGAATATTATATAAAATTTATCAGATGATTCAGCGGGTATACTCAAATTGATTGGATTTACATTAAAGTTTAAAGTATCTGGATTAATTATAAAAACATTCAAATTAGTACCACTTGTATTATTAATTATTACACTATCCTTTCGAATATCTCCGACAAAAAGATTTGAAAAATTTATAGTATTCTGATTGATTGTAAAAGTCCTCTGATAAGAACTACCCTGAACATCCAAATAAATCGGAGGAATATGTAAGTTATGATTGAATATTATATTCTCCGAAAATGTACTTACACGTGATGGGTTAAAGTTAACATAAAATTTTTGTGACACTCCCTTTGGAATTACAGCATAAGATGGAACAATTTGAAAATTTTGAGTATCAGGATTTACGACATTTAATATAAGTTCTTCAGCTGTTGTGTTTTTGATGATAACACTATCAGTGACACTACTGCCTAATGGAATATTAGCAAAATTAATTTGCGCTGGGTTAGGTAATATTTGTAACTTACCAGAATTAATATATGCTGTATACCAGAAACTGGCGAGTGTAGTAGTTGCCTTTTGGAAAGCAGCAATAGTTAAATTTTTTGTTTTATCCCACAATGCATTGTAATAAGTCGACGGAGCTGTACCACTTCCGCTCCAACCAGAAACTGCTTTAGCATAATTATCAGCCTGTAAGATAGAATCAACTAAAGAATTAGAATATATAATGTAATCAAAAACATAGTCGATTGGCGAAGTAATATATTGAATATCTGAAACCTGAGTAGATATTTGGGATTGAAATGTATTAAGCATCGTAGTTTCGTAACGTGAGTGAATACCATCGTTACCTGTAAGTTGACCATTGTAATTTACAGTACAATGCAAGGGTTGGAATCCATCAGCAATGTAGTGACCAATGTCGCTTGCTGTCTGTTTGACCTTTTCCAGATCATTTCGAGCTAATTGAGCGGTCAAAGAATCTAAGAACCAGATCACAGCCCAGGGATTTGTACCATTTTCTTTAACACGAGTCAGTCCATAAATAGATATAAGTACATTCAAATCCTTTGGAAGATTCTGGAAATTTGGATAATCGTCGATATCAATATAATGGCGCCACTGCTCTGCATAAAGGGATAAATCGTTATAATCACGTCGATTGTCAGCATCCGAAGCATGAGCTTCGTAATACAAACTATCTGCTTGAAAAATCGACATACTTTCAGGTAAATTCCGGGTAGCTCTGCGATTAATGATTTTATGTCCAGTAGAACCCCAGGTAAAAGCCAATTCTGGTAGGAACAGTAAAATTATAAGAATAAAATGTCTCATTTAATACTAATGATGATTACTGATTAAAATTTTTTAAATATAAACTATTTGACCATTAATTACAAACATTACGAATAGTGAATCTTGAGTTTATCTAACTTTTTTGATAATCTTTAAATTTTGATTATTATTTAAACGGTTTAATTAAGTCAAAGAAAAGATAATGAGAAAGCTTACACATTCAGAAATTGCAAAATTCAGATTCACGAAAGAGCAATTAAAAAACGAACCGCGTTTCCCGATATATGTGCTTCTGGATAACATCAGAAGTTTATATAATGTTGGTTCGATCTTTAGAACTTCAGATGGCGCACGTATATCAAAACTAATTTTGACTGGATTTACACCTCATCCACCTCGTAAGGAGATTGATAAAACAGCTCTTGGTTCAACTGAAACAGTACCATGGGAATATTTCAAAAATCCTGTTGATGCACTAACGAAACTTAAAAATCAGGGAGTTAAAATCTGTGTACTTGAACACACCACAGAGAGCAAACCATATTTTACTATAACAAAAGAAGATTTTCCGATATGTCTGGTTGTGGGAAACGAGTTAACTGGTGTTTCAAAAGAAATTTTAGATTTAGCTGATCTGGCTATCGATATTCCAATGTTTGGTTTGAAACAATCACTCAACGCAGCAGTCGCCTATGGAATTGCCGTTTTTGAGTTGGTAAAAATTTTTAAATCCGTTTAGTATTTTATTTCATAAGACAATGTAAAATATTCTGTCTTCTCATTTGTATGAATCCTCAAAACACCCGAATGAACAAGTCGAACCAATATCCTTGACGCTCTTCTATCACTAATATTCACAAGACGACCAAATTCCTTAACCGTAATTCTCTCGTGTTCTTCAAGATATTTAAATAAGCGTCTTTCATTTTCACCAATTGAAATTTTCATAGGCGGTGCATCAGGATTTTCGCTCTTTAAAATTTTCACTACCTCTTTACTTGCCATCATCGTCTTATCATTTACACGAATATAAACCCTTGTTACTTCCCCCACATCAATATTATTTTCACCGAGAAAATAATGCGGTTTATTTTTACTTTCTTCGATGTAGCACACAACCACATCTTTCCCATTAAACGGCACAACTTCGATTATTGGGTTGATTGGAGGATCAGAAAAATCCTGTGCAGCAGAATATATTAATTCAATCTCGGATTTCTCGCTTTCAACACCCACAATCGAACCATCATCATCAACGCCAAAAAGCACATACCCTCCTTTGGTATTGGCAAGAGCAATTAAGGTTCGAGCAATTTTTTCAGGCGAGGAAATTCTTCGTTTAAATTCTAATTCGTATCCTTCACCTTCCTGTATTAAATTTTTCACATCATGTAAATTCATTTACCAACCTCTTGCTTCCATTCGATTTAATATAATATTTGTTCTATAATTTAGCCATCTGGAATTTTCGACTGGGGAATGTTTTAGCGGACTTGGGATAATTGCAGCCAATCTTGCAGATTCGTAGCGATCCAGTTCTGCTGAGGATTTGCCGAAATATTTCCTTGCAGCACTTTCAACACCAAAGATCCCCTCTCCAAATTCAATGACATTCAAATAAATCTCTAATATGCGATTCTTTTTTAAATACCTTTCCATCCGTAAGGTAATTATGAGTTCCTTAATTTTTCTAAGAGGGTCTTTAGAAGTAGAGAGGTACAAATTTTTGGCAAGTTGTTGAGTTATTGTGCTGGCACCTCGTGCTGCTCTACCCTCTTCGATATTCTTTTCTATCGACTCCTGAACTTCATACCAATCTATACCACCATGTTCGAAGAATGTACCATCCTCAGCTACAATTATAGCATGAATCAAATGAGGAGAAATCCTTGTAAGAGAAACCCAACGCTGATTAATCTTTATTTTACCATCACTTTCCTTTATTCTCTGTCGCATTAATGCTGTTTTACCTGGATTTTTATTTTTCAAAAGCTGAATACTGTAACTCGGAATTGAAAAATATTCGATTAAAAGAAACAACAAAATTCCAAAAAGAAATATCTTCTTTAAACTTTTCCTGTTTAAAAATTTATTTTCCATTTTTTGATTTAAAATTTGAATCGAGATAACTTTGTAAGAGAATAGCTGCTGCTAAAGAATCGATCTTCGACTTATCCTGTCTTTGTTTCTTTTTGAGTCCCATCTCTATAATTGTTTTCCGCGCAATTGTAGTTGTGAACCTCTCATCCCATTCTAAAATTTTCAAATCTGTTTTCTGTTTTAAATTCTGAATAAAATCATTTACCTGTGCTGATTTTACACCTCTTTCGCCTTTTAAATTTAGAGGTAAGCCAACTACAATCATATCAACATCATATTTTTTTGTAAGTTCTAAAATATTATCAACAGCTTGTTCATTATTTGGAATATAATCTAACGCTGTTGCAATAATTTGCATTGGATCGCTAATAGCAATTCCGATTCTTTTATCACCATAATCGATTCCTAAGATTCTTTTCACCTTTTATCACCCAATCGAGTAACTTCTTTAACACCTTCAACTTTTTTTATTTTTTCAATGATTCTGTTAAGATGCTCAATATTTTTAACATTTATTATAATAGAGCCATCAAACATCATATCATGCACTTCAATATTTACTGCTCGGATATTAGTATTTTGATAGGTTGAAATGGCATGAGTTACATCTGTGAGCAGTCCTGGTCTGTCATCACCAGATATGAACAAACCTACTGCGAATTCCATTCCATCTGTAGCTGGCCAACTAACATCAACCAATCTTTCTTCGCTCTTTTTGCTTAAATTAAGAATGTTATTGCAATCTTTTCGATGGATCTTTATGCCTTCGCCGACCGTTACAACGCCAATTATTTTATCACCTGGTATAGGGTTACAGCATTTTGCAAAACTGTGCAAATAATTATCTTTCACACCAAAAAGTTTAATACCCCCTGTTAAACTTCGAGCTGTATCGATAAACTTTTCTATTATATTTTCTTTTTTTGATTCTTTATTTTCCACCGGAGCGGGATGTTTTATGCGATCCTCTACCCTTACTGCAAATCCATCAGCGTCAATCTCACCATCTGCAATAGCAACATAAAAATCCTGTAAACTTTTATACACACTCAAATCCTGAATGTGTTTATTTAGTTCATCTTCGTTAATGTGTAATTTTCTCTTTTTGATTGCTTTTTCCCAGCTCTCCTTACCGAGTTGTAATTTCTCTCTAAGCTCTTCTCTTAAAAATCTTCGTATATGATTTCTTGCTTTATTAGTGATTACGAATTGTTCCCAGTCGCGACTCGGTTTTTGTGTTTTTGATGTAATTATTTCTACCTGATCACCGCTTTTGAGTTCAGTATTTAGAGGTACAATTTTTCCATTTACTTTTGCACCGATGCAGTGGAAACCTACATTAGAGTGAACTTCAAAAGCAAAATCGACTGGAGTTGAACCTTTAGGTAAAATTTTCAAATCACCTTTCGGAGTGAAGACATATATCTCATCCTGAAATAGGTTTAATTTGAAATTCTCAATGAATTGTTTTGGTGATGTTTCCTCACTTGCCTGTTCAAATATGTCTCTAATTAAAGAAACCCAGCTTTCAATTTCTGCATTTTTATCTTTTACACCTTCTTTATATTTCCAGTGAGCGGCAATTCCTTTTTCGGCTATTTCGTGCATTTTTCGCGTTCGAATCTGTACCTCAACCATTCTACCCTCAGGACCGATGACAGTGGTGTGTATGGATTGATACCCATTCGCTTTTGGAACAGCAATATAATTTTTAAATTTCTCTGGTATTGGTGTATAGAGATCCGAAAGAATGCCATAAGCCTGATAACAATCAAAATATGAATCCGATTCTATAATGATTCTAACAGCAAAGAGATCATGTAAGTCATCAATAGATTTCTCTCTTGCTTTCATTTTATTGTAAATACTGTAAATATGTTTAGGTCTGCCACTAATTTCATAAGGAGGACCAAAATTCTCTTGTTTCAATTTTTTTACAAGTGGTCCAATAAATTTTTTTATATAATTCTCTCTTGCCACTCTTTTTGCTTTAAGTGCCTTTGAAATCTCTTCATACTCCTGAGGATGAAGATATTTAAAAGCTAAATCTTCCAATTCCCATCTTAACTTTGCAAGTCCAAACCTGTTTGCGAAGGGCGCATAAATATCAAGTGTTTCCTTTGCTATTCTACCTCTTTTTTCTTCGGGTAAAAATTCGAGGGTTCGCATATTGTGTAATCTATCTGCAAACTTGATCAGCATAACTCTGACATCTTTAACCATAGAGAGCAGCATTTTGCGAAAACTTTCGGCTTTGGTAACTTCATGACTCTGAAAAATATCTGTAATTTTTGTCGCACCATCAACTATATCAGCGATTGTATCTCCAAATTCTTTACGAATATCATCTATTTCATAATCTGTATCTTCGGCGACATCGTGTAATAAAGCTGCTGCCACTGAAACATCATCCAGAGGAATTTCCTTTGCTACAATCATTGCGACTTCGTAAGGGTGGTTGAAGTACGGCTCTCCCGAAGCACGAAAATCCTTTTTATGTGCATTTAAGCTAAAATCGTATGCCCTGCGAATCAGGTCTTCATCAACAGTTTTCAGGTTCTTTCTACAATTTGATAGAAGATCCTCAAGTTTCTTTTTATATAATCCATCACGCATATATTTTCTCTATTAAAAATATAACTGCGTGAATGGATAAAAACAAATTAACTAAACTCATTTACTATAGTATCCTGAAATTTTAAAAATATATTAATCCCATTTTATTTCCCAAAAAAATATACAAGTGGTGGTGCACCTGCAGGTACTAAAATAATTCCTTTTATACTTTAAGTAAATTGGTCGAATAAAATATATCCCAAATACAAGAGATTGATGAAGATTATATACAGTTTTATTTTAGAGATATTCATTTCTACAACCATTTAATTTTCTTTAAAAAATAAACAAGTGGAATAACAATAACGGGAACAATTAAAATACCTTTAAGATCGAAAGATATATCTCCTTCTCCTAATAGTAGCATAGATGCAAAGAGTGATAAATAAGCTACTATGATGTAAATAATGTAAGGTCTAATTTTTAACCAGTTCATTTTTACTGCCATCCAATTTTTCTTACGAAGCTAGCTGCAGCCCCAGTTCCAATTGCTGACCCTAGTAGCTCTCGATAATTGAATCGGCAGGTGGGAGATAGTAAACAATACCCAGCATATGCTCCACCACCTATTATAGCTCCACCAACATCTACTTTGACTAACAACGGGACGGTTATTTTATTTACTTTGACAAATTTACTACTCCAACATTCATAGCTTGAACGGTATATAGATTCTGATACATAGATAATTAATTTTGTTGTGTCATCAACAGATCCATTTAAGTTATTGCAATAATCAGCAAGTTTTTCTCTCGCATCACTGTAACTCTCAATAATCCTCACCATCTCTAAAAGGTTAATTTTTGTGTTGTCGCCTATTTGGCGTTAATTGTATAAATGATGAACAATTTCTTCTAAACTCATGTCACTCTTACTGTGATCGATCGAATCGGGAAAACCGGGAAAACTAATTTTCAATAGTTCACCGGTTTTTTCCATTACCCTTCGATAATCGAAGTCATTAACATCTATACCTCTATTGCGCATGAACTGTTTTGTTAACTCAAACGAGTTCTGTAAAGAAAAATCAACCTCCTTACTATCAAACCTATCCATTATCCAATTATGCCCCTCACCTACCCAAGCATACGGATTATTAAAAGTTGGTTTATTAGTTTGCTTTAAATAATCGGGCGGTAAGTTTTCGTAATTGCATTTAGTTAACATGAATGATATATACAGAGATACAATTACTATCCCCAACAAAGTAACTCTAAACTTTTTCATTTTAACCTCCTTTTTCCGTTAACTAACGGATTGTTAATTGTTATTAGTTTAGTTAATTATATACTTATGCCACCACATTAACTAACAACAAATCTGGCTATGTAAAATTAAAAAAAAAAAAAAAAAATAAAAGTCAAGTGTATAAATAAAAAAAATCAAAAAATTGTTTTTAAAAACAAAGTCAAAACATATATATTCATTTAAATCTTCATTTTTAGTAAAAATAACTTC
>QOQV01000016.1 GCA_003327435.1 Ignavibacteriota bacterium | reverse complement strand
ATACCGTTAATTAAAAGGTATGCACGCAAGCGTCTCAATTCCACTATGGTCCGATTCAAACTTATATATTAAATGAAAAACGGAATAGATGAACAAAGTCTCAATTCCACTATGGTCCGATTCAAACTCGAATTTAAAAAGTTTAATTAAATACTTAATCCAGGTCTCAATTCCACTATGGTCCGATTCAAACCCTATAAAATATACTAAAAATAAATCAAATTGCAAACTTTTTTGAAATTTTCGTCGTCGATCTAATATGTTGCCTCCCTTTTTCCCCGATTTTTCCTCATATCACATTTATTTTCAATAAGTTATGGAATTTTCCCAAAAACCGACATCGACGACACTATATAAAATTTCTCAAACCATCATCCCTTACTTCACTACCCAATATTTCACACCTGAAATATTTCACACTCTCAAACATATAAAACTTTATCGTATCCTCATCTTTTATGATCCTATTACATTTGCTCATCAACTCTCCTATTTTTGCTTCACTTAACTCACCTTCAAAGACAGACCTCTGCTGCCAGTGAAGATATTGACGCATTAACTTTAATATTTTGTTAACACGCTTCTCATTTATATCATAAACAGCTATTACATACATAACATTTCCTCCTCACCACCAGGCACGAAAACATTTTAAAGGTTTCTCACCACTTATGTGTGCTAACAGTTTATATACCTCGTGCTGTATTAACTGTCGATGCGATATATGCCGCTTCAATTCGCGATGATAAAATGTACTTCGTAGCTTTTCATCAAACTTCCTGGCAACTATCTTAATCCCTGTCTCATTTAAATAAACTCCACCTGCTTCGCTCCTTGTGTGCTCGGCTTCGTTAATTTGACCTTTATTCAAAAGTGAAAAAGCCACTCTATCAGAAATAATAGGTTTAAAAATATCAGCAATATCAAGCGCAAGGGAGTTACGGTTTTCACCAAGTTCATGTACATAACTTATTGCAGGATTTAACCCAATCCGATAACACTCGTTAGTACAAATATTATACAGCAAAGAATATAAAAAAGATATTATGGCATTGATTGGATCCAGAGGAGGGTTCGAATTTCTACCATCAAAATTCTTATCAGCCAGAATCTTTTTCCAGGCATCGTAATAATTGTGCCGTGCATAACCCTCCGCACCCATCAAGCGTTTTATTCCTGTTGAGCTTTCAGCATCTTCATACATTTTTTTGATTTGTTCGATCTCAGATTTTAATTCTATCTCACGGTTTTCGTAATAAGTCAAAGTCGAATCCATATTTTTAATAGATGCACACACAACCTCTCTGGCAATTTCAAGTCGAAGTTTTGCATCTAAATGGTGTCTAACCTGGTTTAAAAGTCGCTCACCTGAAATTACCTCACACTTTGGATAATAAGTTCCACAGTAATTTCCATAATAGTCGTAAATAAAAACAGGTACATTTAATTTTCCCAGAAAACTTAATACAGCTCTTGTGAATGTAATTTCGGAGAAACAAAAAATTGATTCAACAGTTTCAATTGGAATATGCATTTTGTTATTTTTATCTGAATCATCTTCAGAGGAGTTCTGGTTAACATCTGTTTGAGATTTGATAACGAGAGAATTTTCAAGCGGGAACTGGCTTTCGTCAGGTTCTGAATTCTCCTGCTCACCGAATAGAAAAAAAAGTGAGCGGTCCTTTCTTCTTAACTTCCCGTTTGTAAAAAAATAATAATATTGTTTCATAAATAATCCCCTATTTAATTATTTATCTTAAAGGGAATTTAACTAAGGGAAGGTAAATTATTTATGAGCTAACTCACAGCTTTTAATTAATCGTGTTTTCTACCTTAAACATACCAAAGCCAATTGAGTTTTTTTCTCCAATGCCACAGTTATATGCAATTTTCAGTAATATATCTGGACCACTTAGCGTAAATGGAGCTATAAAACCTCTTACTTTGGTTTCATCGGGCTGGTTTTCTTTAATAGTTATCAACTTGGAAACGCGTTCCTCCCCTCCAGCTTTTTGTATATAATCGGCATCTATCTGGAAATTAAATTCGCCATCAAAATCTACCTTACTTTTATTAAAGAGTGTGCGGTATTTCCACAGCAAATTCTTTTTTATAGCATCTGGAATTCTTGAGTCGAGGGCTCGTAAGTATGTCGGTTGTAAACTCCCATCATTTACAGAAACACAAACAGGAGATATAGCAATACATTTTAATGTACCCTGAAGTACTGGCTCTGGTAATGCTTCAACAAATGCGACTTTAAAATTGGTATGACAAACATTTTTGAGTCCAATTGGAAATTCCTGCGATTCAAATAAACCAATAATAAATTTTTTTATAAATTCTTCCTCATTAAAAGAGGAAATTAAAAAATATATCGACTCGTTCCCATTTAGCAGAAGCGTATTATTTTTTACTCTTGCAGGGTTAGGAAAAAACATCTTTGAAAATGTAAAGAATTTAAACCTGCGGTTATGCTCAGTTGGGTAACCCTTTTCGTGCAATAGTTTTGAAAATTCTGGTTCAGCATTTTTTAAAATCCTGTAAATCGCCGACGCTACCGGATATTGATAATTAATAGGTACAACAGGTTCTGGATTTGATGTCTTTAATGTAATCTTTAAACGCATACTTTTAAAATACTTCTTCTTTAATTATTTCACTTCTAAAAATAAAGTTTGTATTTTCCCTCGATACTTTAACTGGATAGAGAGGATAGTTATAAACAAACCTGAAATCTACTTTAACTGTATCCTCTTTACTTTTTCTGCCCCCAAAATTAAAACATAATTTAATGGGTACTTCAGGAAAATAATAGTACTTCAAATTACAATATTCAATACCACTGGAATCCTGATGCATACTCCAGATTGAAAACTTGTTGAGATTATCTTCACAATAAACATCAAAATCTTTGAAGATATGTTTTTTCCCGCTCAAATTAATATCGATTTTATAAGGTGAATATTTAAGGTTAAGCGTGGCATGCATAATATTTAAAACTGTATCCTTATACTTTTCCCACTGTTTATAGTTAACAGGTTTGATAACAGACTCATCATCATCTTGATGACCGAAGCTTTCAAAATATTCACCAACCATTTTTATTTTATAATTTTTTAAATCAATCGGCAATGAATCCATTTCAATCAGCACTATTTCTTTCTCCGTTGCACTTATTATTGTATCATTATTTTGATATTTAATTTTTATGCCGTTAAGATATTCTGGACTCCTCAGTATTGTATAAAATTTTTTATTATTTATATCGAATGTCTGTTTAACCAAAACAGGTTTTTGCCATATCTGGTTGTAAGATGGTTGCATATAAAGATAAAAGTTCATAAGTATAATCAAAGCTATAAGCGTTGCAAAAACTTTAACGGATTTAAATTTTTTAACAATATTTTGTGTGATAGGAGATTCTCTATAGATCGAGCCGAATGCGAGAAAGAAAGGGAAAAAAACAACTGTAAAAAATGCTATCAGAGCAGCATTTACAAAAAGTTGAGTATGCCTGCCAGGAATTTCAACACTGTGCAACACATACATTCTTAATGTAAAATAAAACCATTCATTAAAAATCAAGCGCAAAATTGGCAAAGGTGCAAGAGTCAGAAGCAAAATTTTAATGTATTGATTTTTAAAAAGAGCAGACAGCGATATAAACAATAATGCAATAGCTGGGTATATTGCTAACTTTGTATCAAGAAGCAAAGCTCCTGCAAGGAAAATTATCATCACCACTGCCGATTTAAAATAAAAAGAATAATGACAACTGGTAAGCGAAAATACCTTTGCGATATGAAATACCAGCCAGAATCCAACCAATAAAAACAGAAATGCATTGAGAAAATATGGAAATGGATCCGCATACCAGGGACGATTTAAATTTTTTAGCCAACCGATTAAATAAAAAGCAAACATAGCGAGTAGAAAAGGAATTACAGATAGAATCAGTACTTTTATGCCGGTAAACTTACCTTTGGGTCTTGGTGGCGGTGTAGATGAATTCTCAATTACTGGAGCATTATACACTAAAAGACGTTTTCTCCTTTTTATAATAACAGTAAGTACAGCAATTAGAAAAGCAAAAGCAATAAAAACTCTTAATGCCCAGATAGGTAAAAAAATTGGATATTTACCAATTAAATACATCCAGTATTCTTCAACATTTCTTGAAGGGATACCGTTATCAAATCTTTCAACAAGCCTGAGTATAAGGTCGCCACTTCTCTTCAAACCTCGTGGATCAAAATTTTCGAGATTATCCTGAGGTGTGTGAATTGGTGTATTGATATCGGTTGTAAAATCGAGAGCAGGTATTCCATGATTGATGAAGTTTTCGTGATCAGAACTTGCGCTTCTGCGAACCGAGTTGTTTATTGTTTGTGCGTGTACAGTGTATATCAGGTTTTTATAACCAAGATTATAGAATTCTTCAACTGCTGCTTTAACAAGCCATCTTGGTGCATTGAGCTCTGCACCGTGAGGATCAATCTCTATATCTCCCAGTCCATTTGCCATATCGACATTCAGCATAAGGATAATGCTATCAAGTGCCGGCTGGTAAGTAATATTTTTTCCTTTATATAATGATATCCCTTCTACCATAATATCCTCGAGGAAATTTTCAGAACCGACCAGGCCATACTCTTCACCTCCAAAAAGCACAAAAAAAAGTGTTGATTGGTTGTCTCTTTTAGCAAGTATTCTTGCCAGTTCCAGAACAACCGCGCTACCTGATGCATTGTCGATTGCGCCCGGTATCTCAGGTCCAGCTGAATCAAGGTGTCCGCCAATGACGATTACCTTCTGAGTCGCTCCGAATTTAACCCCAACTACATTTCCACTTGAAGTGTTTGTATATTTAGGTTTGATCATTTCCGAAATGAAAGCTGTATCGCAACCAAAAGATTTAAATTTTTCGAGGGCGAACTTTAATGCCCTTTGCTCAGCCGGTGAACCCATCGGTCTTGGACCGATATCAGATGCAAGTACCTTTACATATTTCTCGGCATTCTCCTGCGAGAATTCTGTCTGTGAAAAAATTTGCATTGATAAAATTACAATTATGAACAGAACTATTTTTGCTTTCATAGATTCTCCCTGAAAAAATTCAAAATTTTTTGATGATATTCATCACCACCTAAATCCCATGCATCAATATGTGTTGCGTTTTCAATTATATATAATTCTTTTCTGCCTGGGGTGTTTTCATAAAGTTGATATGTATATTTAGGATTAATATGTTTATCCTGTTTTGAAACCACAAAGAGGATAGGAACTTTGATTTTTTTGACGGCATCGAGAGGCGAAACCTCGCGCGCTTTGAAATTTGCTATAAACTCAGAACGAGTGATAACTAAATTTCTCAAATAATGAAAAGGAATTTTAATAATTCTCTTTTGATAATCATCGAATATTTTTCTAAGGGTGGAAAAGGAATTTTCTGAAATCACGGCTTTAATTCGTGAATCCATTGCTGCCGTTTGTAATGCCACGGCAGCACCCATTGAAGTCCCAAACAAACCTACCGAATTAATGTTGTATTTCTGTTTTAAAAAATCTATCATTTTAATAAGGTCATACTTTTCGTAATAACCATATGTACAAAATTTACCTGCACTCTCACCGTGACGCCTTGAATCATAAATTACAACCTGATAACCATTTGCACTCATGTATTCAGCAAAAGGAAGTCCTGCTATTTTACAATCTCCAACACCGTGAAGATAAATTAGAGTACCTCGAATTTCCTGCATCGGTTTCACAATCCAGCCCCTAAGCGTCAAGTCCTTCTCGACTTCCAACTCAAAATTTTCATAATTTACTTTTATATCCTCAGGTTTCACTGGATGGTTTTGCTGAAGATAGAAGTCTGCCTTACGCCTTTTAGGTTGCAACAGCATTATTGGTCCAGCAAATAGTAACAACACAGTAACCGAAAGCAGAAACAAAAATGCAACAACAAGCAATGTAATTAAAATTATCATTTTATCTCAAACAGTTAAAATTTTAGATAATATAATCACCTTACCTGACAATCTCAAAAATTTACAAATTTTTATTATATTTGAGTTAATGAAAATTGAGACCCCGATTAAAATATACGCAGCTATATTTATTTTATTCCAGATATTTTCCTCATTTTTCCCATCTCATTTTAACTGGGGAGTTCACTTCTTTGCTTTTCAGGATGATTTGTTCAGGATTATTTATCTACTTATTGTCATCGCTTTATTTTTTGATTCGTTAAGGGAAAAAATTTTAAAAAGCATAAACTCAATTCTTAAAAAAATCAAAAACACAAATATCAAAGCAATACCGTTCCTGATTACTATTTTAATACTGGCTATTGTATCAATAACTCTTCCAGTAAAAACTCACCTGTTAGGCGATGGGGCTCTATTGCTAAGAGAGATTTCAAATATCTGGATGGCTGATGAAATTCCACCAGCGTTTAATCATCAATTTCTTGTAGGTATCACAATAAATTTAATTAGAAATTTTATTCAGATTAAATCACTTGAAGAAGCAATTGTATTTTATCGCTATTATGATTTTGTAGCTGGAATAATTTTAATAACATTGGTTTTTTATTTATTCAAAAGTTTGAAATTAAAACCAGTTGAGAAGGTTTTGTTAGGTGTAATCATTCTTTGTTCCGCAGGTATTCAGCTCTTTATTGGATATGTTGAAAATTATGTTTTTCTCTATGTAAGCATTACAGCTCTAATGATCACTGGTTGGTTAACATTAGAAAATAAACTGAATATTATTGTACCCATTTTAGTATTCATAGTTGCAATTGGATTCCATATCAGTAGTATTAGTTTTTTACCTGCAATTCTATTTTTGATATATGAAAAAATAAAGATTAACAAAAATTTACTATGGATAATTTTAGGTGCCATTGCAGGAATTATAATTATCGTATTGCTTTTTCTTAGAAATAAATTTCTTTATGTTCTGGACCAGGCAATACTCGAAAGTCGGTGGAGTTTCCTCCCACTGAGTTCGACAAAAAATTATTTTTCTTACACGATATTTTCAATCTATCATATTATTGATTGGCTAAATGCAAATTTATTGCTTGCTCCATTTGGATTGTTTATCAGCATTTGTATAATACTAATTTTCAGAAACGTAATAAATAGAAAGGATTCGGTTTTTATTTTTTTAACAATCGCAAGCGTATTTGGATTGGTATTTACATTTATTACACATTTTGCATTGGGAATGGCTCGGGATTGGGATTTTATGGCAAGCTTTTTTGTGCCGTTGTTATTTTTAAATGTATATTTAATCTGGAAAATAAACCAGCTCAATTCTCTGAGTAATATAGTGGTGTTGTTTAGTAGCCTAATCATGCTACATACTTCGAGCTGGCTATTAGTAAATGCTGACGAACAGAAAGCGATTAATCGTATGAGTTTGCTTAATAATAAAAAACTTTTAGGAAGGATACCACAGCTAAATTATTATGAAACACTTGGAAGTTTTTACTACTGGAAGAGCGATTATGTAAAAGCAAAAGAATATTTTGAGAAATACATACTTATTGAATCAGGAAATCCCAGAATTTTAGGAAATATGGCAGCAATTTATATGAAATTACGCGATAATGAGAACACATTCAGAATTTTGAAAAAAGCAGCATTGGCAAACTCACCAAATCCAGGAGTATACATCAATCTTGGAGTTGAATATTCAAGGAGAGGTGATACATCAAATGCATTAAAATGTTACCTAAAAGCAATTGAAATGGATTCGACCCGTTCAAAAGCTTATGCCAATATGGCAAGTTTGTTTATGAATCAAAAAAAGTATGAACTTGCAAGAGAAAATTACCTTAAAGCTTTAAATCTGGGACTTAATGACCCAATCATCTATCGCGAATTAGGTTATGTTTCTTATTATCTGAAAGAATACCAATTTGCTGTTCAATACTTTGAACACTATCTAAAATTCAAACCTGATGATGAAAATGCAAAATTTATGAGAGACAATTTATTACTACTTCTGAATCACACAGAATCAGAGAATAAATAAGGATTTATTTTTTAAAAATACCTTTTATTGTTCCTACCACACTCCCCACGAAACAAACAATATGGTCAATAACCAAGATTGGAATCATAGCAAGCATTGCGAACAGACCACGCACCTGTTCAAGATAGTTGAGAAATTTTATATTTAAAATCAGGTATATAAGAATTCCTCCAATCAGGTATAAGTAAGATAATTTACCTGAAATCGTAAGAATTGCAAATGTAAGTATCAGAATTATGATAAGAGTTGAGATTATAAAAGCTGGGTAAACATTTACAAAACCATGTTTTACAGAATGCGCGGTTTCACCCAGTCGAACTGCAAGTTCTGCAAATCCAGAGCTTCTTTCAAACTCGTTTTTGATAAACGAAGGCAGGTTATACTGTTTTAAATGTTCAACTTCGATATCAGAGTTTAAAACTATTTTAAAATTTTCCTGAGCAAATCTTTTACCCAATTCAATATCATCATTTCCCTTACGAGAGAGCAGATTTACATCGAAACCACCAACCTTCATAAACGCTTCTTTTTTTATCCCGGATACTGAACCAAATACCCAATCGATTACAGGTGGACTTTTCAGATACGAATATCTAATCCATAAATTTTTATATTGACTTACTATATTTTCGTTTCTGTGCTTTGCAGTATAAATTCCAACAACTGCATCAATATCTCCATCCTGTAGTGTTTCAACAATCTTGTGGATTGTATCTTTTTGAACAACAATATCACTATCGACAAAAATCAAAATGTTGCCATTTGCGTTTATACCACCTATATTTCGAGCATAATTTGCACCCTGCCCATTCTCCACTTTCAAAATTTTACATTCAAAATTTTTAGCTATCTCCAAAGAACGATCACTGGAATTATCATCAACCACTATTAATTCGTAGTTTTTGTAGTTAGATCTCTTAATTGCGGATAGACAACTGCCAAGTGTCCGTTCTGAATTTTTTACAGGAATGATTATAGATACCAAAGGAGTATTTAAATTTTCGTCAGGCATTATTTTTTATCAACTTAATTAACACTAAGATAAGTGATTGAGATATTCTAATCAAATTCCTATTAAAAAACACAAATCCAAAAATAAAACCGAAAATTATACGCAATAAGATACCTGTTATAACTATGAAATAAGATGTAGCATAGAATAATTTACCAAAATGTTTTTTAATAAAATACAGTTTGTTTTTGTATAAATTCTCAAAAAATATCTGTCTATCGTTCGAAGTGCTCTTTGAACCGAAGTGTATTGCTTCAATATCAGGGATATAAAATATCTTATATCCCAATTTTTTTGCTCTACGGCAAAAATCTATTTCTTCATAGTAAAGAAAAAAATTTTCATCAAATCCATTGAGTGAATGGAAAACTTCTTTACGAATTAACATACAGGCACCTGAAACATTTTCCACCTCACTGAAATTTTTAGGTACAATTGTCACTAACTTTTTTGAAATTTGATAAGGTAACAACATTTCAGTCAAGACCGTTAGCAGTGAAATTTTTTTCCAGCTGGAAGGTTGCACCTCACCATTTTCTTCCAATAATTTTACACCAAGAATATCAATTTCCCCTTTATCTTTTAATAAATTGTAAATCCTGTAAAAAAAATCTTTACCAACAATTAAATCAGGATTCAACAGCAATATATATTTTCCATTCAGATGTTTCATACTTTCGTTTACAGCTTTTGCAAACCCCAGATTAGCTGAATTCTGAAAATATTTGACCTGAGGAAATTTCGATTTCACTATGCTACCTGTATCATCTTTCGAAAAATTATCAACAACAACTATTTCAATATCACTAAAATTTTGAGATATGATTGATTGAAGACAGCCGGTAATATACTCTGCCGAATTATAGGTTACAATTAAAATTGAAAATTTAGGTTTTGAAGTCGTCATATAAATATTATCTGAAAAATTCAGGATAGGTGCTTTTCAAATAATCCCAGAGTTTTTCAACATTAGGATTTGTGATTTTATTAAGCATTGATTTTTTATGTATGCGGTAGCGAGCTAATATTTCTGGCACCTGAATACCCCAGCCTTTAATTCTTGCAATTTTGAACCAGAGATCATAATCTTCCCAACCCATAACTGGCATTATAGAATAACCACCAACTTTGTTTAAAATATCTTTCCTGTGTAAAACCATCGCGTCTATTGGATTACCGGTTGCCAGCTTATCTGGATTCCAGGGTTTCTTGTTTCTGATTCCATTTTCACTTCCAAATTCTTCAAGAAGGCAGTAAGAAAAACTTGCATCACAATTTCTTAAAGCGCTCAATAGTCGAGATAAACATCGAGGATAAAGCAAATTATCAGCATCAAGTATAAAAACATAATCCGATTTTGTGTAAGATAATGCCGTATTACGAGTATAAGGCAAACCAAAATTCTGCTTATGTTGAATAAACAGACACTCATTAAACCTTTCTTTATTTTTTTCCAACCACTTTCTGGTAACAGAAACAGAGTTATCTATAGAATAATCATCAACAACAATCAAATTTATATCATTAAGAATTTGAGATTTGACAGATTCAAGACACTCCTCGATGTATTCTTCATAATTGAATAAACTTATATTTACTGTTATATCAGATTTAGCATTTGCTTTTTTAAACTCGAACAGGAGCTCTGTATTTCTGTCAAGATCAAATTTTTCCATTATCATTATGCACTTTCGTTCACAAGTTCAGAAATTAAAGCTTGTAGATGTTTGTTTAATCGACAATTTATAAATTCTTTGTAACCATTTTCAATAATTTTGTTAGCTTCTTCTATGCCTTTTTCGTTCGTGAGGTAATAGTCGATTAATTCAGGAATATCTTTTAACTTTGCTTCAACAAAATGCAGGTTAGGTTTAAAGATTTGTGAATTAATTGATGGTTCTGAAACCACAAGATTCTTTTGAGCAATACCCAACAAAACAATTCTGTGCCATTCGAAATATTTATCTGCCCCCTGATGAATATTTAGTGAAATCTTTGTTCTCTGCATAATACCAAGTGTTGTTTCAGAGTTCATAAAAGTTGTAGAACCAGGAATAACTGGAGAATTCAAACCTTCAGAAAAATGTATAAAAGTATTGTATTTTGATAAAACTGGGGCACAACTTGCAAAAAACTTATCTCGCCTTTGTGTTGAGCAACCAACATACGAAACATCAATCGGTCGATTTTTATAACCAGCATTAAAGTAAGATTTATATTTGATCTTCTGATCCAAATGATAAGTAGCATAATTGTTGGGTAAAATTTTTACTTCTTTGAAGAGATAACAATTCTCAACATAGCCCAGAGGTAAAAAATTACACTTTAAACCCTTTTTCAGAATTTGTTGAGCAGAGTCGAAATTTATATCCCATATACTTTTTGCATAGGGAAAATATTCAGTGGCAAGATAAGCCCATTTTGTTGATGGCTGTTCGGTATTAACCAAAATTAAATTTTCCGGAAACAACTCACTTCCCTCTCGCTTGGCTTTGCCAATCTGGAAAAATTCGTGTGGAGCCACAACAATATGCCACACAGGCTCATCATACCACCAATCAGCTTCGTTTTTCACTTCTACCATATATCCAAGTTCAGCGAGTCCATCTTTTATTAAATCCCGGATTTCGTTAAAGAAATAATTACCTTTTGAGTGAGTATAAATTATAAACTTTTTAATTTCTTTTGAATTTATCTGAGATTTAATAATCTTTTTTACTTTTACCTGTTGGGAATCTGTATAAATTTCTGGCTTATCGGCTTTTTTTCTGAAAAATTTTTCGAGTAATGCTCTCCTTTTTGTTCCAAAAGGAATAATCCATCTGTCAAACACACGAAATAGATAACGATTTAATATTTTCCAGGATAGATTATTTTGTATTGCTGCCAGTTCAGAATTGGATGCCTGTAAATTTACAATTTGTCGATATGCCCACTGCAGCGACTGCAATAACTTCTGTTTTTGCTTTTGAAGTATTGTGACATTGATTTTATCTGAGGTCTCATATCGTTCATAAACCTTCAGTAGTGTAGATAGAAACTCAATTCTTCTTTTACCTTCCCTGATTTCATCATCTATCCAGCTGAATTCACAGGTTATTCTTGGAATATGTTTGAAAGTGTATTTATGTGCAAGTTTTATCAACATATCCCAATCTTCGTGAGAAGTCAGGGATTCATCAAATAGTCCTACACTCTCCAGACAATCTTTTTGGTGCATTACGCATATAATGGGAATATAATTTTCCACAAAAAGATTTTCCAGATTAAAATCATTGGAAGCGAACCTTTCTTTACTAACCAAGATCAACCTATTATCAATTTTTTTATAGACAGCACGCATAGAATCTGTAAAAGCAACTTTGTAATCGGTATTTTCCAGAACATCAAATAAAGTTTGTAAATGTTCAGGATAAAAAATATCATCGTCGTCCAGATATGCTAAATATTTACCCTGTGCCATTTTTATGCCGGTGTTCCTGGCTGCTGGTAGTCCTCTATTGAATTCGTGGTAGATGTATATAAAATTATTTTTCTGGTTATTTTTTTCAACTATTTGAGAAACATCAACTCCACCATCGTTAATAATTATTACTTCAAAGTTCTGGAATGTTTGATTATTCAAACTTTGCAATGCTTTCTCCAAGCTTTCAGGTCGATTGTAAGTAGGTAAGATGACAGAGACTAATGGTACAGTTTTATTTTCATTAGAAGTTTTCAAAATATTTTTTGCTTCTAGAATTTCCTTTTCAGAGTAAACTTGCGGATTGTTCAAAATAATTTTTGCCTTCAATAATCGCATATTCCGTAGAGCTTGCTGATAAACACCGCTACTATGTTTACGGTAATGAAATAAAGGTTTGTTGATGTGATAACCATAAAAGCCCCTGCTACCAGCAGCAATCCAGAAATCCCAATCCTCACAACCAATCACATTCGTTCTGTAGCCACCTACTTTTTCCCAAACCTCTTTTTTAAAAAGAGCACAATAAGAAATATGATTTTCATATTTTAATTTTTCAAAATTATAATCTTTTGCCAGTACGACGGAATCTTCCCCATCAAAATCCAATCTATCGGTATAAACAATTGCCACTTCAGGTGTTGTTTTAAGAACATTCAAACATTCTTCTAACATTGTTGGAGCTAACTTATCATCCGCATCCAGACAAAGGATATATTTTCCAGCTGATAGTTTTATTCCACGGTTTCTTGATATTGCAGGATTTCCAGAATTCTCCTGATTTATCAAACGAATTTTGTATTGAGAATATTTTTTAATAAGAGATTCTGCGACAGATTGAGTATTGTCAGTACTTCCATCATTGACAATAATGATTTCAAAATCTTGAAATGTTTGATTTATCACACTCTCAACTGCTTCAGGCAGATAACGAGCATAATTATAGCAAGGAATTATTACAGAAATTGTTGGTTTCATTATTGATTAGCCAGTAAAATTGGACTACTCCATTCGACCCAGGCATCTGTTCCGTCAAACTGAACACTGAATGTTACAGAAATACTCTTGTTTTTAAATCTTGAAAAATCAACCTTTGCATCTGACCAATCCCTATCAGCAGCTCTATAACGTGTATTTAAATTTTTACTAAAAACCACACTAATACTATCATTTGCCTTTACGCTAATATTACAGATTGCAGCAGCAGTATCAGGATTTCTCAGTCGCAAACCAAAATACAATTCATCACCAACCTCATCAGGATTTAATTGAAAAGTTACTGTGCCATATACACCAATAACCATTGCATCTCTACCTTCCGTACCCTTCATCCAGGATTGGTATCTAAATACTTTGTCCGGACCTGGTGAAATACTTGCTTTATTAAAATTTTCTAAAAAGTCGTAACTTAAATTTGATTCAGGAACCGGATAGTCACACCCAAAAAAAATGATTAAAAACAAAATTATATTTTTTTTCCAGTTTTTCAATTTATTCGCTTAATGAATATAAAATTTTGATTCCAAATATACTATTACTTTCGTGCAAATCTTTTATAATTAAATAATCAAGCAATTCCTTATTTACATCTATGTTTAAGTAATCATTTGATATAAACAAAAGTGCAATATTAAGTTTATCAAAGTTTTTATTTATTTCAAATCCGATTTGCGTAAAAGTTTCCGGATAGGAATTAGCTTTATAAACATTTCCATAACTTGAAGCTAAACCATGTCGTTCGTGATGATAGAAAAATTTTAATCCGAAATATTTAAATAAGTGATAATACTCCAGGTAAAAATCGTCTGATTCTGAACCCATATGATGTCCAACGAAAAATTCATTTTGAATAAAAGGAACCTTGCGATACCATTTTTTTGTAAGATTCTGATAACTTGTACCAACATGAACATTTCTAAAGATGTTTTGAATCTTATAATTTTGTGAATACTCTAAACAAAATCTACTTCTTAAAAAATCAATTTGTAATCCATAGGAATAAGCTGGATCAAAGAATTCAAATCCTAATGGACCTATCCACACTTTATCTTCCTTTTGCCACCAGGCAAATAAATCTTCGCCAGCATATTCATAATAAATTTTTCCGCCTGTTATAAAAGGTATGTAAGAATTAAGGAATTCAAGATGCAAGGCAATGTCGAAACTTGCCCTCTGGTCGTTATCAAATTTTTGACCAGGGATATTTTCTTCAGCGGCAGAAAAAACTTTAAAAAATTCCCATAACTTATAATTTTGTTGATAGGCAACTGTTTGATTAACTCCAAATTCAATCCAATTGAAAGGTAAGTATGAAACACGGTGTGCAAGTAACTTAAAATTATCTAACCAACCGTGAATGAACCTGTATGTAAAACGACCGACGAAAGGAATGTAAAATGGTTTTTCAGTCTGGAATTTTAGAATTTTAAATGGTGTGGAATTATTCGATAAAAGCAACGAACCATGGTATCCATTTCCCAACCATACAGAATCCAAACCGTACATCAACGAAACAGATTTGTCTCTATATGAAATATTTAAATTTTGAAAATAAACATTATCAAAGTTTTGAAGTTGTATTCTGTAATTGAAATAAAATTTCTCGATTAGCGATGCTGATCCGTTTAATTGTAAGAAGGAATTCCAGCCATTCTTGAGGAATTCACCATAAGAATTATAAAATTTGTAATACGGATAATACTTCACTGCAGGATAGAAAAAAGTTCTAAAAGAAACATTCTTGAGTGGTTTCAATTCATACCAATTATTATCTGAACCATAGCAGTTAATGTAAATTAATAAAGACAAAATTATTTTTGTTAGAAATTTCATTTCAAGAATTTATCCTGATAGAAAGAGACCATTTCGATAGGATTGCCTTCTTTAACAATTGAGCCCTCGTGCATAATGAAAACCCTATCACAATATTCTTTTATTAAATTCATATCGTGACTTACAAACAAAACTGTTCTGCCCTGCTTTTTATATTTCCAGAATACATCTTTGCACTTCTGCTGAAAAATCATATCTCCAACAGCAAGCACTTCATCAACTATCAGAATTGGAGCTTCTGATTGAATTGCAATCGAGAATGCCAGTCGTACCTGCATCCCGGCAGAAAGTTTATTAAGCTTTGTATCCACAAATTTTTCAAGTCCTGCGAACTCAACAATATCATCGAACCTCTTCTTTAATTCACTTCTTGAAAATCCTAAAAGCGCCCCGTTAATAAAAATATTTTCACGAGTAGTAAAATCTATTTGAAAGCCAAGACCAATTTCAAGGAATGGTGCAATATCTTGTGCAACCGATATTCTACCACCTGTTGGTTCCAGTATTCTTGAAATCAACCTTAATAAGGTTGTTTTACCCGAACCGTTCTTTCCTATTATTCCTATAAATTCACCCTGATTAACTTTTAGAGAAACATCCCGGACTGCATAAAACTCTTCGTAATTGTATGTAGCTCGGAAAACACCTGATAATTTGTGAAACAATGTTTTGGTTCTCTCGTGAGGTATCTTAAATATTTTGCTGACTCTCTCAACTTCTATCATCAGAAATACTCCACAATTTTAGCAGAGTGCTTATTAAACAACCAGAAACCAAATACAAAAATCAGTATCGAAAATACTAATGTCGTTAATATCAGTTCAATCGATGGGAAGTCGTTAAACACCAGAAACGAACGCAACATAATCAATATCCTGCCAAGCGGATTTAAAAGTGCAACCATTTTTAAAGGAAGTGGTGCATCAAGTGCATTATAAACTATTGGTGTCAGCCAGAACCCAACATTTAAACATACAAGCCATATTTGAATTGAATCCCTAAAATATATATAAAGTGTCGATATTATAAATGCAACACCCATTGAAAGAAATATTATTGAAATAAAAGGTATTATAATAAGAAACTGATTCAAAGAGAAATGATCGAACACAATTACCACAATCCATAAAATTGTAGTATTGATACAAAATGATATTAAGGCAGTTAGGGTTGAGGAAAATATAATTAAGTTTCTTGGAAAATATATCCTTTTTGTTAACGGTGATTTTGCGTAAATAGCGTTCATACTACTTAAAGTTGCATCATAGAAAAAGCTCCAGAATACGATACCGGATAACAAATAAAAAGTGAATTTTGGAACTTGAGTAACAAACAAATATGAAAATACAAAATGCAGGACAACAAATTGAGCTATTGGATTAAGCAACGACCAGAAATATCCCAGAGCTGAGTCGTGGTATTTTAATCTAAAATCTGTTAAGGCAATTTCGCGAACAATATTCAGGTATTTCTTAAAATCTTTCATTATTCCTTATTTAAAAGTAATTGAAATTTAGGAATTTTATAAGAAATTCACAAAGAATGTTTAAAAAGATTCTCGTAATTATATTTTAAGAGTTCTTTTGCAATAAAGCTCGGAAAAATCCGCTAATGAACCCGATTAGAACAGATATTTGTGATATCAATAGAAAAAAAACAATACTAAGACCTAAAATAAAATTTTGCTTAAACAATTCCTTGATAAAAGATGTATAAGTTACAAATGGTACAAATGGTGGTTTCTGTTTCAATTCCTCTTTACAAATTTTATATATTAAATATGAACCTTTCCCGTAATTAAAAAATTGGTTAACAAAACTTAAAAAATCTAATTTGTGAAAATGCTTAACAGTTATTTCCGGTTCAAACACAATTTTCTTACCATTTAATATCAGTTTAAAGTTAAGTAACCTTTCCTCGCCTCCTGCATTTTTAAATCTTTCATCGAACCCACCAACTTCTTTAATAACTTCCTTCCGATAAGCAATATTATTTGATGTGAAGAAAGATGTATTTGTATGCATCTTATATAGATAAGCAACAGAATAATTAATGATGTACTGACTTATTGCAGAAAAGACACTCTTTGAAGCATTTTGAACAAAGCCTGCCACAACGTCGGCATTAGTATTCTCAAATACTTTCTCAAATCTGCTGAGCCAGTCATTTGGTACGATGCAATCATCGTCGGTAAAGACAAAAATCTCTCCCTGAGCTATTCTAATTCCAGCGTTGCGCGCAGCTGAAGGACCTCTATTGTTTTGATGAACTACTGAAAAGTTTTTTCGGCTAACATTATCCAGAAATTCAGATGTACCATCACTACTCCCATCATCAACAACTATGATTTCAAAATCATCAAAAGTTTGATTATATACACTTTCAAGAGTTGCCTGTATTTGAGACAATCGATTATAGGTTGGTATGATTATTGAAAATTTCATTCGATTTAAAGTCAAATTTTAAAATAGTCCTTTTATTAAGCCACCATCAACTGAGAATGTTGCGCCGGTTATGTAGCTTGCTTTTTCAGAACACAAAAATGTAATAAAATCTGCTAACTCCTGAACCTGCCCATATCTACCAAGTGGAATATCCCGACTTTGTTGTTTTAAATATTCCTCAAAAGAGAGCTGGAGCTCACCTGCACGCTTACGACTTATTTCTTCTGAACGTTGTGTGAGAATAAAACCTGGGCAAACATTGTTAAACAGTATCCCATATTTCGAATATTGATTGCTTAATATTTTTGTCAAACCTAATATTCCAGGCCTAAGTGTTGAAGATGTAATCAAATCATTCACTGGTTGTTTTGCTGTGAGAGATGTTATGTTAACTATCCTCCCCCAATTTTTCTTCATCATATATGGAAGAACAAGTCGCGTCATTCTGATCATACTCAATAAAATTAGATTGAAACTATATAACCACTGCTCATCTGTAATATCTTCAAAACTTCCTACAGGAGGTCCACCTGTGTTGTTTATTAAAATATCAATTCCACCGAATTTCTGTATTGTTAAATCAACAACATTTTTGATATCATCTAATCGAGTTACATCGGCTGAAATGGGTAAAACATTAGAATTTGAGTTTCTGGAAATTTCTTCAGCAGCTTTTTCAATTTCCTGTTTGTTTCTTGAGAATATAACCACACTTGCACCTTCGTTGGCAAGTGCTTGAGCTGTTGCCTTTCCAAGACCTTTACTTGCAGCAGATACAATTGCAGTTTTATTTTTAATTCCTAAATCCATATTATCCCAATTTTTTCAGGACTTCAGAGATTCCAACTCTAATCATCATTACAGCTATTGCAGCTAAAAACAGAGATGCAACTTTTGCGACAGCACGAGAGCCAGCTTTGCCGAGAAATTTCAGAACTGCCTCAGCATTTCGAAATACAATCCAGACAATAAAAAGGTTTAATACCAGGGAAAAAATCGTCCACAAATATCCGTACACATCAACAAGAATGAGAATAGTTGTTAGGGCAGCAGGTCCCATTATTAGCGGAATCCCAATAGGCACCACACCAATTGTCGACTCAGGGTTTTTCCGACTTGTATCGGTGGAGAAAATCAAGTCGTTGATAGCCAGAACGAGCAGAACAATTCCGCCAGCAATTCTAAAATCGTTTTCTGTTATCCCTAAGAATTCGAAGAGCAGTTTTCCACTTCCTAAAAATATTAAAGAAATTGCGAGAGCTGTTAGAGTTGCTTCAATAATTAGTTTCTTTCGTTTCTTCTCGGTAATTCCTTCAGTTAAGCCAATGAATAACGGTAGAGTTCCAAGTGCATCCATTGCAACAAAAAGTGGAATGAACGCAAGAAAAAATGTTTCAATATATTGAGTCATTGGTTACTTAATCTCTTTGCCCTGGGATTGCAAGTATTCTGATATCAATTTATATGCTTCTTCTTCCGGGATTAAAAGTCGAGCGGCGGAAACTCTGATAGCTTCCTTCAGTGTAGTATCCTTTTTTGTAAGCCATTGAAAAACATGATATGCAAGTCGGTATGAGTCGTTTGGTTCAACGGTTGGGATATTTTTTACACTGTTGTAAGCTAACTTTTCCAGAGAATTTTCTGGGAATTCTTTAACTTTAGATGGTGGTTTTGTTGTCATAATTCCTTATAATTTTTTCAAAATATACGAAATATTGTGTTTAAGAAAAAATTTAATATGTGGATATGAAATTTTTTGAAGAGAAAGAAATTTTGAAGGAATTATAATGTGAAAACCAAATAGAATGTTTAGGATGCCGATGATTTTTTAATCAGGTTTTTCGTGGGGCAAATTGTAAAACAGTAGATTTATGGGTTAAGAAAGATGCATGGTAAAAAATTATCTAATATTTTTTAAAAGGTGAGATCTCACAACAATTACATCAGTTATTCACTTAGTGTTATAATTAATTTTTTATGCTCTTGCTATAAAACAAGGAGGCAGATGGTATCGGTTAGCTGATAGATAAACTTTGACATCCAATTTTCTTTGTAATATTATAATTTGAAAATCTTCCACCATGCTGGATTGTACCACTCAAAATAATTAATGAACCGGTAACATCTGCCTAATTAAAATATCGCTGACATAAAAGAGTGCCATTCCTGCAAATACTATGATGGGCGAGAGTCGATTTTCTGAGCGATTAATTTCGGGAATTAAGTCGCTTGCCCCCACATAGGTCGCAACTCCTGCTGAGATTGCGAACATAATTCCAACTATGCTCTCGTGAATTCCTGAAAGAAAAAATATTGTAACAATTCCAAGCATCGTAGCAACACCAATAGATGCAGTTGCAACGAAAGCATACTTACGAGGTTGCTTAGAACTGAGCATTATCGTAGCAACAGTTAAACCTTCCGGGAATTTATGTAAAAAAACTGCAAGGAAAAGAAGTAAACCAATCTTAAAATCAAAAAAGAAAGCAGCTGAAATTGCCAGACCATCAAAAAAAGCATGAATAAATAAACCCGTCACAGCACTATAACTCGCTGCTTTGGAAATCATAATCTCTGAATGAGTTTCTTCTCCAAAATGAAGATGCCCTACAACAGTATGTTCAAAAAAATGTATAATAGCAAAACCTAACAGAATAAAAATCGGTGCCAAAGAACCTAAATGCTCTATACTTTCCGGAATCAATTCTAAAAACACAAGTGCCAGAATAAATCCAGCACCAAGTGCAATTAAATATTCAAAAAACTTTTTTGTAATGTTTTTTTTAGTTATAACAATACATCCACCAAAAATTTCAGCTATTGATGCAATTAAACCAAATAAGATGATGTAAAAGTAATTATTTTCCATATGGTTTTTTCAGATATTGTTTCGCCATTTCTCTGGAATTTTGATAAGATTTCATATTCAATACTTTATTATACTGTTTAATTGCGAGCTCTCGTTTAGATTGTAAATCGTAAATCATTCCAATTTTTAAATTTGTTATAACCATAAAGATTGATTCTTCCGTAGAATCCAAAGAACGGGAAAGCTCATCACATTTATAAAAATAATTTAATGCTTCATCATAATTCCCAAAATTCATAGAATACAAGCCCAGGTAATAATATGCCTCTCTTGCAGCAGATGAATTATAACCATATAGGTTTTTATTGAAATTGTCCAGGATTTCACTAAATATTTTTTTGGTTTCCTGCCATTTACCGACCGATACATACAATCTTCCAACGTATCTATGAAACACCGGATTGGTAGGAAACTTTTTATAAAGCTTCTGAGCAAGTGACAAAGCTTTACTATATTTTTTTTCATAATTCGAGAGAATCTGAATTAAAAAATAAGTGGCTTCATAATTTGCAAACTTTGCATTATTGGCAGCAAGCTCCAATTGTTGTATTCCAAGCATCTTGTCCCCTTTCGGGAAAAATATTACAAATGGTTTTACAAAAGGATACTCTTCTGGAATCACATCCCTATAATAATTGTAAATGCCCATACCTAATAAAACATCTACATTGTTTGGTTCAAGTTGATATGCCTGGTGAACTATCGGAATTGCCAGCCTACCATCGTTTGCAGCATATAACCATTGTTCACGATGAACTCGCAAACGTCCTCTAAATCCTATTGAACCACCCTTAAAAAATAATGCTGTTACATCATTTGGATTTTTCTTCAATATCTCATCACAAAGATAAATTACTTTATCAAGTAGAGAGTAATAGTATTCATCATAGCTTGTATCATCTGGATTAACAAGTATTCTCCACCATTCAACCATTGCCAAGAAAAAATGGCCAGAAGGATGCTTCGGATAAAGTCGGATAACTTCGTTGAACTGATTTTTTGCTGAGTCAAACTTTAAATTATAAATATACTCTACACCACGAAGCGTTAAAGAATCGACCCTACTATCAGAAATCCATTGAGAATGTAAATCCCTTGAGAAAAAAAATATGCAAACAAAAAATAAATATATGTGAATTTTTTTATTCATATAAAAATGGGGTTATCCGAATACAAATTATCAGATAACCCCAATATAATATAAGATTTTACTTCAAATATTTTCCAACATCCTGTACATCCAGCAATCTAATACCACCCTTTTTATAAAGGTTACCTTTTACAAAAACAGTAATTCCCAAATATGGTGTTAACTGTTCAGTAAGTTTATACTCTGGTACAGATGAAGTTAATAATACAATTTTTCCAGTACCCTTTTCGAGTAGAACAAATGTTCCACCCTTATTGAGATTTTCAGTAGTAATTTCTTTCCCGGCTGGACTATTTGGTTTTATTCCATCCTTTACGAATGTAGTTAACTCTACGATTTCACCATAGAGGGTTGCCTTCTTCTGAGCAATAGCCTCTGTTGTGAAAAATACAAATATTAGAATTAAGGTTAAAATAAAGATATTCTTCTTCATAAATTCACTCTCCTATTTTTATCTTGATGTTTTTGAATATGGATTATAAGGTACACTCTGATAAGAAATCTCTAATCTAACATACTGTTCTGGAGATGTCCCCCAGATTAATGTACCATTAGTGGGATTACGCTTAATAAGAATCCTACCATAATTGCCATTACTTCCTTTGTAATAAACAATTTTCGAAGATGCAACCTGAACCGAATCAATTGTTATTTCAAACCTTGTATATGTCGCACTATCCGGTGGTGCAAATTGTGGATAATTTAATGTTTCAGAAGAATACTCAACTGTTGAGAACCTTGTGATCTTTCTATTTGGTCTATACAAATGGGAGCTACTTAAAGCAATATTACTTGCTCCTTTAGAATCTACGAAAATATCGATAAGTGAGCTATCAGCGCTAAGAAGAGAAACTGTTTTTGGTCCAGGGGCAACATTTAAACTAAAATAATATAAAATCAACCCACTTGCATAACCTGTGCTGCTTGTGCGTTCATATACCTGAATTGGAAAAGTTCCTTCTGTTGTAAATCTCCATGCAGGTGACCATCTAACCTGAACTGGATCACTATCAATATAATTTTGAGAGTTTGAAGTTACCTTTGCAGTTACAATAAAATCGTATATAACACCATTACTTAGATTAGAGATAATTACACTATCTATACCCTTATTCACATATTGAGTGGATACTGTTGTATCAGCACGTTTAATTTTAATTTCATACTTATCAAAATCTGCGATATTTTCGCTTACAGATTTAGTCCATTTTAATCCAACGCTTGTATTATTAACAGAGAAAGCTTTTAGATTTGTAACAGGACTCAGACGAGTTTTACCTGAATCAGTTGTACTGTCCGAACAAGCTGAAAAGAACATTAAAACTAATGGTAGTAGCATCAATGAAATAATTTTCAATTTTGTTTTCATAAATCCTCCTTAAATTGATAGTTTGTTTTTTAAATAATTTAGCAATTGACTAATATTTACTCTTTCTTGTTGCATCGAATCTCGATCACGAATTGTAACCGTATTATCTTGAAGTGTTTGAGAATCAACAGTTATACAATATGGTGTACCAATTTCATCCTGTCTTCTATATCTTCTACCAATTGCACCAGCATCATCATAGAAAACACGCAAATGTGGTCGAAGTTCATTTTCTATTTTTTTTGCAATTTCCGGCATTCCGTCCCGATTAACAAGAGGGAAGACTGCAACTTTAACTGGTGCAAGTCGGGGATGCAGTTTCAGAACAACTCTTGTTTCAGTTTGACCATCTGCAGTTGGTGCTTCTTCTTCACAATAAGAATCGATTAAGAAAGCCATAAACGAGCGACTGGCTCCAGCGGAAGTTTCTATTATATAAGGTGTGTATTTTTCTTTGGTTTGATCATCAAAATACTTTAAACTTTTCCCTGAAAATTGTTCGTGCCTGGAGAGATCATAATCTGTTCTGTTATGAATCCCTTCAATCTCTCCCCAACCGAATGGGAATTCATACTCTATGTCGTAGGCATCCTTAGCATAATGCGCAAGTGCATCAGGTTCATGTTGATGCCATCTAAGTTTCTCTTTCGTCATTCCGAGATCAATATACCACTGGATTCTTTGTGAACGCCAGTATTCAAACCATTCAGTGTCAGTACCTGGTTTCACAAAGTATTGCATTTCCATTTGTTCAAACTCTCTTGTGCGGAAAAGGAAATTTTTGGTATTGATCTCGTTTCTAAATGCCTTTCCTATTTGAGCAATACCAAATGGAATTTTTTGGCGTGAAGCAGATTGAACATTCAAAAAGTTCACATAAATACCCTGTGCAGTTTCAGGGCGCATATAAACTATAGCGCTTGAATCTTCTACAGGCCCTACAAATGTTTTAAACATCAAATTAAATTTTCTAGCTTCTGTAAAAGTTGCTGTATTTCCACAATTTGGACAGGGGACAAGTGTCTGAACAACTTTATTTGCTAAATCACCTTTTAATCTATTGTTGAATTCAGTGTTTACTTGTTCATCTTCAAGTTTTCCACCGAAAAGTTCTGGTTCAATTGTACGCAGGATTTCTTTTTTCCTTTTTATTGATAAATCACTGAGTAGATTATCGAGGCGGTATCTTGACTTGCAGGATTTACAATCAACCATTGGGTCTGTGAAATTTTCTACATGGCCCGACGCTTCCCAAACTTTGGGATGCATCAGTATAGCTGCATCGATACCTTCAATATCTTCACGATATGTCATAGTTCGCCACCATTCATCTTTCAGGTTGCGAAACATTTCAACACCTAACGGACCAAAGTCCCAGCAACCATTAAGTCCACCATAAATCTCACTTGACTGAAAAACGAATCCACGCCTTTTAGCAAGAGAGACTATTTTTTCCATCAATTCTGCGGAATTTTTATTTCCTTTTATTTTTGAGCTGATAACTATAACTCCTTTCTTTCTTTGTTTGTAACTTAAATATTATTGTTTTAATTATCTTTCCTTTACTTTCAATAAACAAAGTAGTTACTCTCTCTGAAGTATTTTCTACACCAGATACTCTATAATCAAAACCAGATAATGCTTGTTTCAAATCATAATGAATAAGCAAAAACAAGGTATCAGCTTTTAACATACTGTCCTTAGAAATCGTACCTGGTATATTAACGCTTATTTCATCTCTTACAAAATTAGATTCCTCAAATCTTATTTTTTTAAACTGAATATTTGTTTGAGGAATCCTATATTTTTCAAAAATTTTTAAAATTACAGAATCTATATCAGGTACATCTCTAAAAATAATTTCTGAAACAAAAGTATTCGACTTTAAAATTCCAGAGTAAATGAAATAAATTGCTATACCTGATAATATAATCAATATAAATATACGGATGAAAGGTTGTTTTTCCAATTTAGCACGAAAAAGTTATTTACCTTTAAAATTTGGTTTCCTTTTTTCAAGGAATGCTTTTGTTCCTTCCTGGAAATCTTCTGTTGAGAAACATTCTTTAAAAAGCTCAGCTTCTAAAATTAATCCTTGAGACAGCGATTTCTCCAGATTTGCATTAATTGCTTTTATAGCGATACCAACAGCAACAGGGGATTTTGTCAGTATTGTTTTAGCCAATTCAATTGCTGAATTTTTTAATTCAGCTTGTGGAACCACTTTGTTTACGAGTCCAATTTTAAGAGCTTCAGAGGCATCAATATTAATACCTGTCAAAATCATTTCGAATGCTTTGCCAATGCCAACAATTCGAGCAAGTCGTTGGGTCCCACCATGTCCTGGAATCAAACCTAAATTAACCTCCGGTTGACCGAACTTCGCATTTTCAGAAGCTAAACGAATATGACATGCAAGTGCAATTTCACATCCGCTGCCTAAGGCAAAGCCATTTATAGCAGCTATTACAGGTTTTGAATAATTTTGAATCTTACTTAATACCCTGTTTCCTATAATGGAATATTCCTTTGCCTGCTCTGGTGAAAATTTAGCAAGCGCACTGATATCTGAACCAGCAACAAAGGATTTTTCACCTGCACCAGTTAAAATTAAAACACCAACTTCTGAATTGTTTTCAAGTTCATTCAAAACATTTTCAAGTTCAGCTATAACTTCAAGATTAACGGCATTAAGTTTATCAGGACGATTAATTGTAATAAGAGCAATACGCTCACTGATCTCAACTAAAATTGTTTTGTAATTCATATAATTTCCTCTATTATTTTTACCAGGCTATTTCCACACGGCTTTGATCCCCAATCATAAAACGATGTACATGAGGTTTACTATTTGCTTCTACAATTTCCACATCGTTACCGAGTAAGCTACCTTCGATTCGAATTTTAACAGAAATTATTTTACAATCTCTTAATAAAATGCTGTATTCTACTTCACTGTTCTTAACGATAGTTCTATCACCGATAGAAGTGAAAGGTCCAATATAACTGTTTTCAATTACACAATCATTTCCAATAATTGCTGGTCCACGTACAACGCTATTTATTATTTTTGTATTTTTCTCTATCACAACCTTACCAACAACAGTCGATAATTTATCCACATCTCCATCGATACGAGTTTCCTGATTGTCAAGAACAAGTCGGTTAGCTTCCAATAAGTCAATTGGTTTTCCTGTATCTTTCCACCATCCAGTAATTTCACTGTAACCAATTTTATAATTATGGTCGATTAGCCATTGATGTGCATCAGAAATTTCCAGTTCACCTCTTGCACTTGGTTTTATACTATTGCAAGCTTTGAAAATATTTGAATCGTAGATATAAATACCAGCAACAGCGTAGCTACTTTTTGGTTTTTTGGGTTTTTCCTCTACGCTTATTATTCTACCTCTACTATTAATTTCCGGGACACCAAATCTTTCAGGATCCTTAACTTTTGCAAGTGTAAGCCAGCAATTACATTTGCTTTTTTTAAATTCCTGGATAAATCTTTTTACTCCTCCAACAACCATATTATCTCCTAAATAAAAAATAAAATCATCTTTACCAATGAATGGTTCAGAGATTTTAACAACATGAGCCAGACCAAGTGGAGCTTCCTGAGGAATGTAAGTTATCTTCACACCCCATCTGCTACCATCTCCAATTGCTCTCTGAACTTCATCACTATCGGCGTTGACCACAATTCCAATTTGCTTAATACCTGCATTTACAACACCTTCTATGGCATAGTGTAAAATTGGTTTGTTGGCAATTGGAATAAGGTGTTTATTTTGAGTATGTGTAATTGGCCGCAGGCGTGTTCCTCGACCACCGCTTGCTATTAATGCTTTCATAATTTTTTCCCGACTGATATATTTTGTTCAAACAATTTTTTAATTTTAGAAAACTTATTTTCGTTTATTGATTTCTTTTTCAAAGCAATCTTCAGAGTCTCAATACCTGAAGCACAATAAAATTCTAAAAATTCTGGTGCAAAATTTTTTAAATTCTCAATATGTATCTGAAGAGTTTTTACATCACCGCGTTCAATTGGACCAGTTAAAACTTCAGTTGGTGTGTAATATAAAGCATTAGTCACAGATGCATTTATTAATGGTTTGAAAGCATGTTTCCAGACCTTCTGCATTTTTATCTTTTTTGCTAACAACTCTATCGCATTTAATTGTGTAATAATATAATTTGAAGCAAAAACACATGCAATATGATAAAGCGGTTTATATTCTTTTTTTACAAAAATAACTTTAGAATTCAAATATCCTGCTAACGTTTTGGCTATACTATAATTTTCTTTTCGAGTTTCAACACCAAAATATATATTTGTCACTGAATCATAAATTTTCAATTTGTTTAATTTTGATGTTAAAGTTTGAATTGGATGGAAGGATAATACTCGCGCTCCTTTCAATTCTAATGGTCTTAAAGAATCTGTAGAATGTACACCTGATGTTTGTATTGCTATTAAATTCTCAAAATTAATATTTTTCAACTTACTAATTTGACTTGCGACAGAATAAATCACATCATCAGGTGTTGTAATTAACAAAAATGTGGTTTCAGATCCAATTTTTTTAATATCATCAGAAAAGTTTTTTGCTTTAACAATATTTTTGAGTCGGCTTGCTTTATTTAAATTTTTATCTATCACAGTTAAGAAATTAAATCCCTTGCGATATAAAGCATAAGAGATGGCAGAACCCACCTTGCCTGCACCGATTACCGATATTTTACAATTATTTTTTTTCATTTGTATGAGCTTCATAAACAACCGCCGACATATAACCGACCACTGCATCTTTATCACCTGTTACATCGCCGGAGTTACAGGAATGCATAATTTCAACTTTATTGGCTCCCAATTTTTTTGCTGCAATCATTGCTGCAGCAGCTGGGCCTCCGCCACACGCTTCTGTGTTTTGTTCCTCTAATTCAAATAATAACTTTTCATAATCAAAGTTTGCTATTGCATCAATCGCTATTTTATCCAGTTGATTTGCAACATCATAAGGATGATAATGCGACAAATCTGTACTTGCAACAATTAAAGCATTTCTGTTTTTTAAAACTTTTCCTAAAACATCACCAATTTTATAACAATATTCCTTTTTCTGGTCACCCATAACAATAGGAACTAACTTAAAACTCTCCAAAATAATTTGAAGAAAAGGAAGTTGTACTTCGAGTGCATGCTCTTCGATATGTCCATGTTGAGATAATTTTATAGATGACTCATTCTCAATTATTAATTTACATAATTCTAAATCGAGAGGTACATCACCTAATGGAGTTCGGTAGTAAGTTCCAGGAAAGATTGAAATTCCATCAAAATACTCTCTATGGCTTGGAGATATCACTACAACTGAATCGTATTTTTTATTTTCCAACAATTTATAAGCATATGCAGCAGTAAGTCCAGAATAAACATAACCAGCGTGGGGTGAAATCAAAGCTTTTATTTGCCCCTTAATCTTCTTAGGTTTAGCTCTCTCAAATAATTCAACTACCTGCCGCATCAAAGATTTCTTGTCAACAGGATAAAACATACCTGCGACTGCGGGTTCTCTTACATTCCAACTATCCATAATTGCCTCACTTTTTATTATTCATTAATAATATCGGCAGTGAAAATATAAATTTTAACATTTTCTTTTTTCCAGGCATCATAAGGCAATCCAGCTTTTCGAGCCGTTTGATTTAGAAATGTTTCTCTATCCCAGCTATAATCCGATGCAACCTGAGGGAGTAAAATGCCAATTTTTTCACCTTCCTCAATTATTAGTCCGTGCGTTCCAACTTCAATTTCAGAAATATCCTTTATCTCTTTCAAATTCGAGATGACAGAAATTTCTATAGATATATCTTCGAGCTCTTCGACTTTTACAGGGTTAAATCTTATGTCGTTAACAGCCGCATTATAAGCAGCATCAATTACAGTTTGTAGTAGATTTTTTCTGGGTTCCACATAGCCAATACAGCCACGGAGTTCTCCAAATTTATAAATTGAGACGAAAGCTCCAGTTGGTAAATTCAGTAATTCGGTAAATTTTTCTGCAGTTGGGATTGGCTCACCTTTTACAGCAGCATGGATTGCCAGATGAGCATTCTGTAACAATATTTCTTTTTCTTTTTTTGTGAACACAGATATCCTGACATTTTCTAACTCAAAATTAAAGAAAAGATTTGAAATATACAAGGAATTTATACTTTGGAAAATTCTTTATTTTATCTTATATTTTATGCGAATTTTTTAACTTTTAATCATCATAAAAAAATTGTTCAATTTTAGAAAGGTTTTTAATGAATAAAGGCAAAATCGTGCAGGTAATCGGACCTGTGGTTGATATAGATTTCTCGGGTGGGAAATTGCCAGCCGTACTAAATGCAATTAAAATTAAAAGAATAAACATAGAAGGAGTTGAAGACGAATTAATTTGTGAAGTTCAGCAACACCTTGGCGAGGAAAGAGTTAGAACCGTTGCTATGGATTCTACTGATGGCCTTGTTAGAGGAATGGAAGCAATAGATACAGGTGAACCAATAAAAGTACCGGTAGGACCTGCAGTGCTTGGTAGATTAATAAATGTTATCGGCAAAACTATTGATGGTCTTCCGCCAATTAAAAGCGATAAATATTACACAATTCATCGTCCTGCACCTCAATTTAAAAATTTAAGCACCAAAAAGGAAATGTTCGAAACCGGAATAAAAGTCATAGATTTACTTGAACCATATTCAAAAGGTGGAAAAACAGGTTTATTTGGCGGCGCAGGTGTTGGAAAAACTGTTATTATTATGGAACTGATTCATAATATTGCAATCCAACATGGTGGTTACTCAGTATTTGGTGGTGTTGGTGAGCGAACTCGCGAAGGCAATGATCTCTGGTTGGAAATGAAGGAAAGCGGAGTCTTAGAAAAAACCGCTCTTGTTTTCGGACAGATGAATGAACCACCAGGTGCACGCCAGCGCGTTGGTTTGACAGCTCTCACAATGGCAGAATATTTCCGTGACGAGGAAGGAAAAGATGTTTTGTTGTTCATCGATAACATTTTCAGATTTGTTCAGGCTGGCTCGGAAGTTTCTGCTCTCCTGGGTCGAATACCATCAGCAGTTGGTTATCAACCAACGCTTGGAACTGAGATGGGAGAACTGCAGGAAAGAATTACATCGACAGACAAAGGCTCGATTACCTCAGTTCAGGCAATTTATGTTCCAGCTGACGACTTAACAGACCCAGCCCCAGCCACAACTTTCAGCCATTTAGATGCAACTACAGTTTTAAGTCGACAAATTGCTGAATTAGGTATATATCCGGCGGTCGATCCACTCGACTCCACTTCAAGAATTCTTGAACCAGGTGTAGTCGGCGAAGAACATTACAATGTAGCAAAGCGTGTAAAAGAAATTTTACAAACATATAAAGATTTACAGGACATAATAAACATCTTAGGAATGGACGAACTTTCTGATGAAGATAAAATTATTGTACAGAGAGCGAGAAAGATACAGAAATTTCTATCACAACCTTTCTTTGTAGCTGAACAATTTACAGGAATACCTGGAAGATATGTTAAACTTGAAGATACAATAAAAGGATTTAAGGGCTTGGTAAACGGTGACTATGATGATGTACCAGAAGCTGCATTTTATATGGTAGGTACAATTGAAGAAGCTCTCGAAAAAGCAAAAAAGATGTAATACCAGATGTTTGATAAACCATTTAAATTAGAAATAATATCACCAAATAAAGTAATTTACCGAGGCGAAGCTTTTGCATTTACAGCACCTGGTGTAACCGGAAGTTTTCAAGTCCTTTACAATCACGCTCCGCTTATCTCAGAAATAGGAATTGGTCTCGTCAAAATTACAACAACATCCGGTGAAGAGAAGAAATTTGCAACCAGTGGTGGATTTGTAGAAGTCAAAGACAATTCTGTGGTAATGCTTGCTGAAACAATAGAAGCAATTGAAGAGATAGATTTAAAGCGCGCAGAAGCTGCAATGGAACGAGCCAAAAAAAGATTAAGAGAAAGAAAACCTGGCACAGATTTACAAAGAGCAGAAATCGCACTTCAGAGAGCCCTGAATAGAATCAGACTTGTGAGGTTATATAGAATTTGAAATTGATTTCCACAAATGGCATTTTTAAAAAATCTTAATGCGTCCCACTCGAGCAGAAATATCACTCCCAATACTAAAGAATAACTTTAATAACATTAAAAAGAAAGTTGGTCAAGATGTTAAAATAATGGGAATTGTTAAGGCAAATGCTTATGGTCACGGTCTGGTTGAAATTTCACGAGCCCTCGTTCATTATGGAATTGATTACTTAGGTGTGGGGTTCTTAGAAGAAGGATTAACACTCAGGAAAAACGGAATTTCAGCACCAATTCTGGTATTGGGTGGTGTACTCGGAGATCAAATCCAACACTTTTTAGCAAACAACCTGGAAATCACTGTCTCTTCAATTGAATTAGCTCGCCGCATAGATAAAGAAGTACAGGACCATTTCGCAAAGAAAGCCAAAGTGCATCTTAAGATCGACACTGGAATGGAAAGAATAGGAGTTCATTCCAATAATGCTCCAAATTTCATCGAGGAAATTCTGAAACTTAAACACGTAGAAATTGTTGGGATTTATAGCCATTTGGCTACAGCTGATTTAAAAGATAAAAGTTTCGCACACTTACAACTTGAGCGGTTCAATCAGGTCTTGGATTATACTCAAAAAATTGGTATTGATATTCCTTTAAAGCACATTGCAAATAGTAGCGCAGTTCTGGATCTTCAGGAATCATATTATAACATGGTAAGACCCGGAATATTACTTTATGGATTATATCCGTCCGAAGAAGTTTCAAAATCTGTTTCTGTCGAACCCATATTATCACTAAAATCCAAAATAGTATTCATTAAAACAGTTGAAGCAAATACAAGTATAAGTTATGGAAGAAAATATTTCACAAAAAATAAAACAAGGATCGCAACAATACCAGTTGGGTATGGTGATGGATATAGCAGAATGTTAACAAACAAAACAGATGTAATTATTAACGGTAAACGCTTTCCAGTTGTGGGTGCTATATGTATGGATCAAATTATGGTTGATATTGGCGAAGAAAATGTTCATGTGGGTGATGATGTAACATTAATTGGTAAAGATGGCAATGAATTCATAGATGTCTGGGAATTGGCTAATAAAATTGGAACCAATGCTTACGAAATACTATGTAACCTTAACACACGTGTACCAAGAATCTACAATTAATTTAGAAAGGATATAGATATGCCCAATGTATATGCGGTAATAATGGCTGGTGGAGTTGGTGCAAGATTCTGGCCCAGAAGTAGGGAAAAATCTCCAAAACAGCTGTTAGAAATTCTGGATAAAAATTCAATGATAGTTAATACAGTTAAGAGAATCGAAACAATTATCAAACCAGCAAATATTCTCATAGTAACAAATAAACTGCAAAAACCGATAATAGTCAAACAACTTCCGTACATACCTGTCGATAACATAATTGTTGAACCATTTGGCAGAAATACTGCACCGTGTATTGGACTTGCAGCCTTATTTTTACAACGCAATGATCCTGAAGCTGTTATGGTTACTTTACCTGCTGATCATATTATCCAGGATGTCGAAGAATTTCATCGCATACTTCGACTTGCAATCTGGGTAGCATATGAATCAGGAAAACTAATAACAGTAGGAATACATCCAACCAGACCTGAAACTGGTTACGGCTACATTCAATACAACGATATAGATGACGGTACAAATCCTTATTTCTCTCGCGGAATATATAAAGTAAAAACTTTTGCTGAGAAACCAAACGAAGAAACAGCAAAAAAGTTTATCGAATCCGGTGAGTTTGTTTGGAACAGTGGTATGTTCATCTGGAGAGTTGATACAATTTTGAAAGAAATAAAAAAATCACTTCCAGAAATTTATAGTGAATTAATGAAAATCGATGAAAAAATAGGAACTGCTCAATATGAGCAAACACTTGAACTATCCTATAAGCTAATAAGAGGCATTTCAATTGACTATGGTGTAATGGAAAAATCGCAGGATGTACTTGTAATTAGAGGTGATTTCGGCTGGAGCGATGTTGGTTCATGGGACGAAGTTTTCAGGTTATCAGGAAAAGATGATAATGGAAACAGTGTAACTGGTAAGGTGATGCTACATAATACAAAAAATACTTACATTTATTCACCAAACAAATTTGTTGCAGCTCTGGATGTAGAAGACCTTATTATTATCGAATCAGATGATGCACTGCTTGTATGTAAAGTTGGGAAATCACAGGATGTCAAAGAAGTTGTCGATTACCTTAGACGAAAACAAATGGATGAATATTTATAAGAGGTGAATATGAAAAGAGTTTTATCCGAAAAAGACATCAAAGAAGCCGCACGAAAAGGCCAGAAAACAATACAAATTTCTAAAAGTATCATGGTTACTTCTGCCGCAAGAGATACTGCAAAAAGTTTGGGAATTACAATTGAACAAATATCAGATTCAAAACCTGATGTTACTGAATCAAAAACGGAAAAGGTGAAATACAAAGGCAAGATTGCAATTGGTAGCGATCATGGTGGATTTCAACTTAAAGAAAAATTAAAAACACATTTAGAAGAATTAGGATATACCGTGTTTGATGTGGGTACAAGTTCCGAAGATCCCTGCGATTACCCGGATTATGCTTTTGCTGTGGCGAAACTTGTTTCAACTGGAGAGGTTAATAAAGGGATTATGATTGATGCGGTTGGTGTAGCATCTGCAATTGTAGCTAACAAATTGAGTGGCATACGCGCAGCTGCCTGTCAGACCGAATTTGCCGCCAGAAGCTCGCGCGAACACAATGACGCAAATGTGCTCACCTTAGGTGGTAGAATATTGGGTCTGGATTTAGCAAAAAACATCGTAAACATTTTTCTCAACACTGAATATGCTGGTGGTCGCCATCAAAAAAGAGTTGATAAAATAAACGATATAGATATAAAATATCGTAAAAGCTGAGTAGATTTCATCACCTTACCAATCCTATAACGCCCATCATTCTACCAGATTTTTTTTTATCTCTACGATGAGAATGAAAGAGGTCAGGATTACATATAGTACAATATTCTGATATTTCGATATTACTTTCGCTTACACCAGAATTTATAAGCTGCATCTTTGCATACAACTTTATATCTAAAAAAGTTTTTACAGATTTAACCTTAAATTCCTCTGGAAATTTTGAACCAACATCATCCATAATCTCATAACAACAAACTCCAGCTGCCGGTGCAATAAACACTTTAATATTTTCTGGAAAACTACGAAACTCCTGCCACATCATTCGTATAGCTGTTGGAACTATATTTAACAACAAACCTCTCCAACCAGCATGTACAGCTCCTATCGACTTTGTAACAGGATCAAAAAGAAAAACAGGTAAACAATCTGCTGTTGTGACTGTCAGGAAGACACCGTACGAATTTGTTATCAATCCATCACATTCATCGTATCCACCCTGAACATAAACTCTTTTTACAGTTCCCCCCTGGACCTGTTGAGGAATTGCCAGCTCATCTAAACCAATTTTCAACTCACCAAAAAATAATTCTCGATTTTTTATAACATTTACTCTTTCATCACCAACATTGAAACTCAAATTCATACCATACGGATAAGGACTTACACCACCGATTCTTGTACTGAATCCAAATTTAATTTGAGCATAGTTTTCAAATATTTGTGATTTTATTACAGGTATTTTATTCACTTTTCAGAATCTTTAGCTTAATTATAAATTTTGTTCCTTCTCCAACCTTTGTTGTGAATGATATTTCCCCATTCAAATCTTCTATTGTTTTCTTTACAATCGCCAATCCCAATCCCATACCATCCGATTTAGTTGAAAAATTTGGCTCAAAAATCCGTTTAGCAACATCATCTGGAATACCAGCACCATTGTCCTCGATACTAATTATCACTCTTTCATCTTGTTGTTGCGTAGTAACCTCTATCCTTCCATTGTTTCCGATTGCCTGTACTGAATTACGGATAATATTTACGATTGCGCGTCTTAGTTCATCTCTATCAGCAATTACATGCAAATCCTGACTGCAGTAATTTTTAATAAAACTGATACCCTGATATTGAGCGAATAACTGGATTGCCTCATCAATTAAAGTGTTTACCGAACATATTTCTAATCTTCTCTCAGGCATTCTTGCAAAATTCGAGAACTCAGATGCGATCCTATTCAATGTTTCAATCTGTTCTGATATCATTTCATAAGCTTGTTTAAATATTTCATCGAAATTCTTTGCACCATCTTTATAGGCTTTGTACAATTGTTGAATCGACAATTTAATAGGAGTTAACGGATTTTTTATTTCGTGCGCTACCTGTTTAGCCATTTCTCTCCAGGCAATTTCTTTCTCAATCTTGATCAATTCATCACGCTTTTGCTTTAAATCAGCCGTCATTTTATCAAATGCATTTTCAAGTTTGCCAATTTCATCCTGACGTTTAGTCCCAATTTTAACATCTAAATTTCCATCTGCAATTATCTTCGTGTAATTTGCGAGATTTTTTAAAGGCATTGATATCTGTCTGGAAATTAAAATTCCAGTTCCCAAGACAAATATTAAAACAATAAAGTAAATTGCAAACATATTAATATTTCGTTCTGCAATTTCTTCTTCTATCCATGGCATTTTTGATAATGTCAAAACTGCAACAACACCTGATATACTTCCTGAATTATCAATTAAAGGTCTGTAACCAGCATAATAATTTAATGAGCCAATATTTTGTGGTTCATAAAAAAACTCTCTTCCATCAAGTATGATATTTTTATATGCTTGCTCGCTTAAAACTTTATTAATCAGTTCTGCCTGTAAAAGTTCTGGCATACTACTACCTGTATAAATTCCATTTCGATAAAATATAAAATCTATTCCTGTTCTATTGCTCACTTCCTGACAGACTTCATCAGTTATGTGTGAATTATCATATTGAGTTGAAATTAATTCATCTGACTTTAGATGTTTGATAATTAATTCGGTTTCATTTCTCATATTTTCTATAATTATTGATATCATTCTTTCTTGCGCATAGCGATTGCTGTAATAACTAAAAATAAAAAGCGGTACAATTGAAACAACAATAAATGTTATAGAAAGTTTTGTAAAAAAAGATAATTGATAAATACTTTTTAGCTTTTTGAATGATATCAAAACATAAAGCGCCCCTGAAATTATTATCAGGTAAATAAATAATCTCAATACTTCATACTTCTTCCATGCAGGGACTTCAATGCCAAGGCTACTTAAGTTATCATTGTCAGATTTCCAATATACAACTTTATAAGGCTTGTTATTAATAATTTGATTTACAAGATAATAGTTCTGATTATTATCATTAAGATCCTTTATAATTTTGTGCTCTAACTTTAAAGTTTTAGGAAATTCTTGATTCGTTGAATAATCCAAATACCCATTTCTAAATTCAGCGTAAAAAGTTTTTTTAAAAAAGTAGTCTCTTTCATATTTTTCTGTAACAAGTATTTTAGTATAATCTGGTCTTAACAATTCGCTTCTCGAACTGGCAACATTTAAAAATATTGCTCCTTTTATCTCACCAGTGTTGTTATATATTGGTGCATACCCAGAATAATATTTCAACCCACCTTTTGATAAAGAGCTTTCTTGAACTTTAACAACTTTTTTATCTGGCAAATATTCTATCTTAAAAGTATTATTATCAAATGAACCAATTCCAAATTTGCTAATTACATTAAGGTTTGTATCAACAATTATCAACTCACAATCGTAGCCCTTCTGACTTAAAATATTTCTTGCCCAAAGATTGAACGATAAATCATTTGTCCACTCTTCTTTTGTTTGAAGTAAACTACTATTAAGCATTTCATTCAAAGCTTCGTCCACAATAAAAGCCATCCAATCGTCAAATGGTTGTGATACCTGTTCTGCCAAATCGAGCAATTTCTGCTCTCTATCTTCGTCAATTTTAGAGATCAAAACAAAACTCTGTAACACAACGGAACTGAGCATTATAATTATAAAGTTTTTTGTGTCTACTGAAATCCTTTCAATATCGCTTACAAAATAACTTAATAGTATAAACCCAAAAATTATAGAAAATCTTTCATAAAAATTTACCAATGGATTGGGATGAGCTTGATAAAGTAAAATTACAAACAACGAAATCACACACAATTTTACACATCCAAGTATTAGATTGTTTCGAATTTCAAGAATTCTATATGAAATACTCAATAATTGTAAAATTAGGATAATGAACGAAAAAGTCACTAATAATAAACTTATAAAAACTACAATTTTTTCGAATGAAGGTACAACTTCCGTCTGCTGAACATAATTAAGATTTGAATCCTTAACTGCGCTTACAATAGTAGCAACATATCCCCTTAATAAAAACAAGATTATCGTAAAAATGAATATTACGATAACAATTTTAAACAACGATGATTTTATCTTTAATAATGAGCTACTATATAAATGGCGAAGAATATTATTTAGTAATATAACAGTGATAAACAATGTAATACTCGTAATTAGTAACTCACCAATATTTTTTACTATACCATAGCCGAAATCTGATGCAAAATAAAACGGATTAAATATGCTATGATCAAAAAGATTGGAAGGAAAGCCAATCATCAGTATAAAATATCTTAAAATCCAAATCCCAAGAATAAAAGCAAATTCCTTAAAAGGTGTATCAATATTTTTATGAATTAAATTGTGTATTACAACAAATAGAACTAATCCTGCAATAAGAAACAGAAATATTTTTAATACTTTAAAATAATTTTCCAGCTCATAGATGATATCTTCCTGCGTTAGTCGATAATATTGAATGTAACCCAAATGTGAATTTGCTTCATTTAAAGATGGTAATTTAATAATCTTTGCATTTGGATCATTATTATCGATCAATTTATTTAAAAAAGTAATATTTCTATCCAGTTCCCTTGTAAAAATTTTCTGCTTCAGATTTATTGAAAGAAACCTATTACTAATTGGAAAATTATAATCCAGTATTGAGGTAAGTACTAAATAAAATGTGGTAGTATCACCAATTTTCAGAGATGTAGAAAAATTAAGCAATTTATAAATGTTAGTATGTGATACAAAAAAGTAGTCAGAATTCATAAAATTGTGAGAGTCGAAGACAGTAATCGTTTTTTTCCAGGCAACTAACTTACCATCTTTATCATATAAATTCGCACTCACATTCTCATCTTCGATAGCATTAAGAATTTCAAATAAATCTCTTTGGCGAAGAGGTTGAGAATTTACAAAATTACTAATTACACTTTTTATATTATTGGAATTTTTTAAAAGATTATTTTGATACTCAATAAATTTTACCTTTACATCTTCTTCAAAATTTTTATCTTTCTCTCCTGATATCTCCCTCCAGTTTTCATCCAAATAATGTCTAAAAACATATTCAGAGATAAAAACAAAAAAAATTAGAAACAATGTTATAAATAAAACAAAGATTAATTTTTTATTCAGTGGATAAATTTTAGAAATGAAGTTTCCAGCAGACATCTGGATTTAATAGATGTTAATTTTATCTATGACCCACTTACCTTCCGTGGAAACCAGTGATACATAAACCTGAGCAAAGATATGATTGTTTTTATATTTAAAAACTAAATTTCCGACAGCGAAAGGAATATCATCGGCATACCCGAAAGAGTTAAAATTAAAATCAATGATTTTTCGATTAGAGAGATAATTTTGCAAAATATAGTAAGCTTGATTCGCACTAAATAAGCCGTTTTCACCAGATTTTAAATTTAAATATATTTGTTTACCAAAAAAAACGGAAAACTCCGAAATATCTGAACCCTTTATACCTCTTTCTATTAGATTAAATATTTCATTATGCTGAGTTTTCTTTTGCGTTTCCTGAGTGTATGACGCACACAAAAAAAGATAACTCAATGCAAATAAAACTATTAGCACCTTTTTCATATCTAAAAAATACATTATATCCTATTAAAAATCAATTTATTCTACTTTTAAAACCTATACCGGGCTCTAATTTGCGATTTTCAGCATTGGTATTTCTTTTGAGATAGGGATTACCTTTTTGAAGTTGATACGCCCAATCAATTACCACACGAGATGGTGAAAGCGAAATAACTCGAAACTTTGCATAATGATCATCATACGTCCATACTACATAAGTTCTTCCAACTACAAGAACCACATCTTTTGTTGGTGACCAACCACCTGAAGGTGCAATTTCAATTTCGTAGAGTGAATTTGTTGGTCCCATATCTTTTATATCGGTATCTTCCCAAACATTCATATAGTATGTTCCGTTATAATATTCAAAAAATATATCTGTATATTGATCATCATAACGCCCTATTGAAAAAGTTGAAAAGTCATATCCAGCTCGATCAGGATTTGCACGATAATCATATAAAACCAGACCGTATCCCTCAGGTCTTGGAGTTGCAAATGCCTCATCGCTACTGAGTTGACTTTCATTTCCACTGAAATCATAAGCTGAAACTGCATAGTAATAAGTACGACCGTTAATTGCACCTCTATCAACAAAATAATTTTGAGAAGTTGAACCGAGATATTGATAACGACCACTATAAGAAGTACTCCACCACACCTTATACCCGGCAACATCTCGCTCGGGGTTGTGACGCCATTCAAGTATTACTTTGCTATCACGAGCAGAAGCATATAAACCTGTAGGTGGTGAGGGTGGTACTAAATCTGTTTCATAATCATTACCATAATAATGATTTTCACAACCAATAAATAAAGATATTAAGATTCCTAAGAAAATTATTTTCTTCATTTTAAATTCCTTTCATTTAATTAACACATAAAATTCTTTAGCTAATCCTGTGCCATAAAATTTCCTTAATAAATGAAAGGGGTTGATTAAATTTTTAATATAAAATACATTCTAAAAATCAAAATTGTATGTAAATATATCCAGCTTATTCATTAAAATATACATTACCATTGTTAACTATACCGATACTTTTACCAACTAATTCAAAATTGTGGAACGGGCTATTTTTTGACTTGGACTTAAATTTTTGAATATCAACAGTCCATTTTTTATTCATATCTATTATTGTGAGATTCGCTTTTTCACCTACTTCAATTTTTATCTCGGGTAGGCTTAAAATTTTTCTTGGATTGATAGAAAACTTTTCAATTAGTTGCTCTATTGTTAAATGTTTTTTATGAACTAAATATGTCAGAGCCAGCCCAATTGCAGTTTCAAGTCCGACAATACCAAACGGTGCTGCCAGAAATTCCACTTCTTTTTCATCAAATGAATGTGGGGCATGGTCAGTTGCAATTACATCAATTGTTCCATCCGATAATCCCTCAATAAGAGCTTCAATATCCGATTGTGTTCTTAATGGTGGTTTCATTTTAGCATTGGTATCAAATCCCTTCACTGCTTCCTCGCTTAATGTGAAGTGATGCGGTGTTACCTCGCATGTAACATTTAAACCCTTTCTCTTTGCATTTCGAATTATCTCAACCGAATTTCTGGTGCTAATGTGAGCTGCATGATAAAATCCATCTACATACTCTAATATTCTAATATCCCTTTCGATAATAGTTTCTTCAGCAATTGATGGAATTCCAGGAAGACCTAAGATTGTTGAAATAAAACCTTCATTTATGACCCCATTTCTTGAAAGTTCTAAATCTTCGGGGTGCTGTATTATGATTCTATTCAACATGCTTGAATATTCTAAAGCTCTTCTTAGAATTTCAGTGTTATAAATTGTAGAACCATCATCTGAAAATGCCATTGCACCAGCTTCTGAAAGTTCCAACATTGGTGATAATTCTTTGCCTTCACGACCTTTAGTAGCGGCAGCCACTGGATATACATCAATTATTCCACCGAGTACATCCTTTGCTTTTTGAAGAATTGATTTTACAACCGAAGCATCATCGATTGGTGGATTTGTATTTGGCATGCAGCAAACAGCAGTAAAACCACCTTCTGCAGCTGAGTGTAAACCCGTTTCAATTGTTTCTTTGTGTTCGTAACCGGGTTCGCGTAGGTGAACATGCATATCCACAAAACCCGGAGCCACAATTTTTCCTGCGAGATCATATTCTTTTACATCAGGCTCTGACATAATATCATGCTCAATTTTTTTTATGATTCCATCTATGATAAGAATATCTGCAACTTTATTTAATTTTTGAGCCGGATTAATTAAGTGCGCATTTTTAAAAAGTAATTTCATATTTTTTCCATTTTAATTTTTTGTACCTAATAAATAAAGTATAGCCATACGAACGGCAACACCATTTAGTACCTGCTGTAAAATTAAAGATTGTTCACAATCTGCAACATCGGCTGAGATTTCAACATCTCGATTTATTGGACCTGGATGCATAATAACGATATCTCTGTTATATTTTTGAATCCTCTCTCTTGTAATTCCATAATACAGATGGTATTCACGAATTGACGGAAAGAACACCTTATCCTGCCTCTCAAGTTGAATCCGCAATACATTTAAGATATCCGAATTGCGAATTGCTTCATTGACATTATAATACACCTTAACACCAAGTTTCTCAATATCTCGCGGGATCAAAGTTTTAGGACCACAAACTGATACACTGGCACCCATAGTTTTTAAACCAAAAATATTCGAAAGTGCGACACGGCTATGTAAAATATCTCCTACGATACAAACTTTTAATCCATCAATCCTTCCGAATTTTTCGTTTATAGTAAACATATCCAACAATGCCTGTGTTGGATGTTCATGGGTACCATCACCAGCGTTAACAATTCCTGCATTAAGCACACGACTGAGGAAATGAGCAGCACCTGGAGATGAGTGACGTATAACAACTAAATCAATTTTCATTGCTTCTATATTGCGGGCAGTGTCCTTTAAAGTTTCGCCTTTAGCCACACTGCTGCCTGAAACTGAAAAATTCACAACATCTGCTGAAAGTCGCCTCTCAGCAAGTTCAAAAGAAATCCTTGTACGTGTAGAGCTTTCAAAGAACAAATTCACTATTGTTTTACCCTGAAGAGTTGGAACTTTTTTAATTGGTCTCTCCAGAACTTCTTTAAAATTGTGAGCAGTGTTGAGGATAAGTTCAATTTCCTCTCGCTCAATTCCAAACAATCCCAATAAATGTTTGCTTTTCATTCTTTCTCTTTTTGATTTTTTTCAATTATAAAAACAGCATCCTCATGATCAATTTCTCTAAGATGAACTTTGATTTCCTCGCTTTCTGATGTAGGTATATTTTTCCCAACATAATCTGCACGGATTGGAAGCTCACGATGGCCCCGATCTATTAAAACAGCAAGTTGAATTGTTTCTGGCCTACCAAGGTCAATTAACTCATCCAAAGCAGCTCTAACTGTCCGACCAGTATAAAGTACATCGTCTACCAGGATTATATTTTTCCCTGTTACATCAAAATTAATCTCTGTACCTTTTAGAACCGGTTGTTCCAATTTTCTATGCATTATATCATCTCGATATAATGTAATATCAAGGAATCCAATAAGTAAGTTTCTTTTTTCAATATCTGAGATTATCTTAGCAATTCTTTTTGCTAAGAACTCACCGCGGGTTTTAATTCCAATTATTGCGATAGATTCACTACCTCGATTGCGTTCAATAATTTCATGTGCCAATCGCCAGAGCGTTCTACTCAGACTTTCTTCATCCATTATTTTTGATTTTACATTCATAAAAAAAGAAATGCCTCTCTTTCCGCTTTAGAAAAAGAGGCATTTTAATTTGTTAATATTTAAATTTATGTTTTTCATAAGTCCTTTCCTATCTCGCAGGATAGGATTAAAGGTTTTTTACATTGTAGGCGGTATAGGACTTGAACCTATGACCTCACGGATGTGAACCGTGCGCTCTGACCAGCTGAGCTAACCGCCCGATATGCAACATTTTCAATTTAAATTTATACAAAATTTCTTGTAAAGGCAAATTTAATAATTTTCAATTGTGTTATAAAATCTTAATCATTTCACCAGATTATTTCATCCACAAATTAACTTTTCTTTTTACAATTTAATTTTTTATCTTTAACACAAAAACATGAAAATACTAAGTATAATATTCACATTTTTACTATCTGTGCAAACATATGCACAGTCAAATTTTCAAAACTTTCTACAGAGATTAAATTCTGCTACAACATCAACCGAAAAAAATGCAGTTATCGATAGCTTCTTAACTTTTGCGAGGACTCAGGGTATACCTTTTATAGAAAACAATACTGCAAATTTTATATACCGCGGAAATGCAACAGGTGTAAATATTGCATCTGACTTTAATGGTTGGTCTCCAACAGCGCATCCAATGATAAAAATTGATAGCACAAACTTTTTCTACTTATCAAAATCATTCGAAATAAACGCTCGGCTCGATTACAAATTTGTAATTAACGGTTCAAACTGGATTTTAGACCCGGAAAATCCAAATCAAATCTCAGGTGGATTTGGACCAAATTCTGAACTCGCAATGCCTGCCTATGTCCAACCTTGGGAAATTAAGTATAAATCAAACATTAAACATGGCAAAGTAATACAAAAAAATATTTTCAGCAATAATTTAAACGCAACTTATCAGATTCAAATTTATTTACCACCCGATTACGATAGCAACAGTACCGGTTATCCAACTGTTTATTTTCAGGACGGGGCAGAATACATTTCATTAGCGAGTGCAGTGAATATTCTTGATAATCTTTTGGATTCAAACAAAATTGAACCATTGATTGGTGTTTTTGTAAAACCCAACAATCGTAATGAAGAATATGCTTTTTCAAAGCGCAATCAATACAGATTGTTTTTTGTTAACGAACTTGTACCGTATATCGATAGCACATACAGAACAATAAAATCAGCAAGCAAAAGATTGATCATTGGAGATTCATATGGTGGTAACATTTCCGCTCTCATAAGCTATAACCATGCAGAAATTTTTGGGAATTGTGGCTTACATTCAGCAGCATTCCAACCAAATAATTATGAAGCATATAATTTGATTTTGCAAGGTCAGAAGAAAGAAATAAAATTTGTATCAATATGGGGTAGCTATGAATCTTTATTTACAAATATGAGGGATTTTAGAGATTCATGTATAAAAAAAGGTTATGAATTTATTGCTCTCGAATTTCCCGAAGGACACAGCTGGGGTTTGTGGCGCGCAACTATCGATATCATACTTGAAAATATTTTCCCATCACAAAATACACATAATAAAGAGATTGAAGGAAAAAACTATTTCAAGTTGTTTCAAAATTATCCCAATCCATTCAATTCCTCAACGAATCTGAGTTTTATATTAAGTAAACCTACATCTATAAAAATTAAACTCATCAACATACTCGGTCAGGAAATTGCTACACTAACAGACCAAAGGTACGAAGAAGGAATACATACAATAAGTTTCGATACCAACAATTATAATTTAAGCTCGGGCATATTATTTTTTAAACTCGAATCCAAAGATCATCGTGAAGTTCAAAAAGGAATCTATCTAAAATGAAGAAAGCGATATTAAAACCTATAAAGAAAATTGCACTTGTTGCACACGATAATAAAAAAACTGATTTAATTGAATGGGCAAGATTTAACAAAGATTCTTTGGTACAACATAAGCTTTACGCAACTGGAACTACCGGTAAGCTTTTAGAAAATGAATTAGGAATCAAAATAAACAAACTTGAAAGCGGCCCACTTGGAGGTGATCAACAAATTGGAGCAAAAATAGTAGAGGGTGAAATTGACTTTTTGATTTTTTTCTGGGATCCACTTGAACCACAATCGCATGATCCAGATATTAAAGCTTTATTACGCTTAACAGTCGTCTGGAATATTCCCGTCGCCTGCAATCGCGCAACTGCTGACTTTATTATAAGCTCCAACCTATTCAATACTGAATACGAAAGAATAATACCAGACTATGAAACATATCGCTCAAGATTATGAGAACAAAAATTAGAACATTGACATACTTTTTATGTATAACATCATTCCTTTTTATAGAGATTTTATACACTCAGATTCAGCTTCCACTTCCTGAACATTCTAAAAATGGGATGGTGGCATCCTCAAGCGAAATTGCATCCAGAGTAGGCGTAGAAATTCTGAAGTCAGGTGGTAATGCGGTTGATGCTGCAATTGCAGTCGGATTTGCATTAGCAGTTACACATCCAAGTGCTGGTAATATTGGTGGTGGCGGATTTATGATAGTGCGCTTATCAAATGGTGAAACTTGTGTAATAGATTACAGAGAAACTGCACCTAAAGCCGCACATAGAGATATGTATCTGGATGAAAATGGAAATCCAAACCGTGATGCTTCAGTAATTGGTTATAAAGCTGCCGGCGTTCCCGGAACAGTAGCAGGATTCGAACTTGCACATAAAAAATTTGGCAGGTTAAAATGGAAATCCTTGCTTGAGCCAGCATACAAACTCGCAAAAAATGGTTTTCCTGTAAGTTTAAATTTATCACGACAGTTAATGGACTCATCAAACCCAATTTTCAAGTTTGCTGAGAGTAGAAAAATATTCCATAAACTAAACGGGTTTTATTCCGAAGGAGAGATTTTAAAACAACCAGAACTTGCTAAAACGCTTGAAAGAATCAAAAAATATGGTGCAAAAGATTTTTATGAAGGCGAAACGGCAAAATTAATTGTTAAAGATTTCCAATTGAATGATGGTTTAATTACATTTGAAGATTTAAAAAACTACAAACCCAAAATTAGAGAACCATTAGTCGGAAGCTACCGAAATTACAAAATTATTACTATGCCACCTCCAAGTTCAGGTGGAATCGCACTTATACAAATGCTTAACATACTTGAAAATTTCGAATTAAAAAATTATGAACCAAATTCCTCAAGAAAATATCATCTTTTAATCGAGTCGATGAAAAGAGCATTCTTCGACAGAGCAAAATATCTGGGAGATCCTGATTTTATAAAAATACCGGTATCAGGGTTAACATCAAAAGAGTATGCACACAAACTTTATCTTACAATTGATACAAACAAAGCATTAGAAAGTAAGTTGGTAGAAAATTTTAATCCCTATTTATTTGAATCAGAAGAGACAACTCATTACACAGTTGTAGATAAAGATGGAAATGTTGTAGTAAATACATATACATTAAATGGAAGTTATGGATGTGGAGCTGTAGTTAAAGGAGCTGGATTTTTATTGAATAATGAAATGGATGATTTCACAATAAAATCAGGACATCCAAATATATACGGACTTATTCAAGGTGAAACAAATGCAATTGAATCGGGTAAGCGACCACTCTCTTCAATGACTCCAACAATCGTTTTAAAAAATGAAAACTTATTCCTTGCACTTGGAAGTCCAGGAGGTCCAACTATCATCAATACAGTTCTTCAGGTAATTATTAATGTAATTGATCATGGAATGAACATTCAACAAGCTGTAAATGCACCACGAATTCATCATCAATGGTTACCGGATATAGTTTATTATGAAAATTTTGGACTTGCAGAAGATGTTAGAAAATCTCTTGAAATAAAAGCTCATAAACTTGAAATTTACAGCAAAAAATTTCCATACATTGGTGATGTTCAAGCAATAATGATAGACTCCGCAACAAATTTAAGATATGGTGCATCGGATTTTAGAAATCCTGACGCAAAATCTATAGGATATTAAAAAACAAAATCTATATAGTATGAAACGATACAATAAAATCACAAAACCGATATTAAAAAAAATTGAATCCATCGTTGGAAAAGCAAATACATATATTGATGATGAAACTTTAAAAATTTATGGAAGCGACGAAACAGAAGATTACAGTTTCCCACCTGAAGTAGTAGTAAAACCTTTTGAAGCGCAACAAATATCAGAATTGATGAAATTAGCAAACGAATTTAAAATTCCGATTACTCCTCGAGGTGGAGGAACCGGACTTTCTGGTGGAGCACTTCCAATTTACGGCGGTATATGTCTATCGATGGAGAAATTCAACAGAATAATTGAAATAGATGAAAAAAATTTTCAAGCAGTTGTTGAACCTGGTGTGATTACTCAAAAATTTCAGGAAGAAGTTGAAAAGTTTGGACTTTATTATCCACCTGATCCAGCTTCAAGAGGCAGTTGTATGTTAGGTGGAAACATCACAGAAAATTCTGGTGGACCTCATGCGGTAAAGTATGGAGTAACAAAAGATTATGTATTGGCTCTTGAAGTTGTTCTACCAGATGGAAACATCATTAACACAGGAGCACGAACATTAAAAAATGTAACCGGGTATAATCTAACACAATTATTTATTGGAAGCGAAGGAACTTTAGGAATTGTTACAAAAATTACTGTGCGGTTGATACCACTGCCAAAGTATAAAAAAGTTTTATTAGCAGGATTTAATTCGATAGAGGATTCAGTTTCGGCAGTTGCAAAAATTTTTCAGGAAGGAATTACACCGGCTGCAATAGAATTCATTGAGAAATCTGCAATTAAAGCTGCTGAGGAGAAACTGAATAAAACATTTCCTAATAGCAATATGGAAGCACATCTACTGATAGAAGTAGATGGGAATTATTCAGAAGTAATTGATAAAGAAATTCAATTAATTGCGGAAGTTTTAGAGAAATTTAACGTTGGTGAAATAATTCTTGCAGAGGAACGACAAAAAATTGAAAGCATCTGGGATTTAAGAAGAAGCATTGGTGAGGCAGTGAAATCGATATCAGCTTATAAAGAAGAGGATACTGTTGTTCCGCGTGCAAAGCTACCAGAACTTGTAAGAGGGGTAAAAAATATCTGCTCAAAATACGGAATTACATCAATTTGTTATGGACATGCGGGAGATGGAAATGTTCACATTAACATTTTGAAAAAAAATCTTGATGACTCAAAGTGGAACGAATATTTAGACCAAGCAATAAAAGAAATATTTGAGTTAACAGTATCTTTAGGTGGTACAATTTCTGGCGAACATGGCATCGGATATTCACAGAAAAAATTTTTACCGATAGCAATATCACAAACAGAAATCAGATTAATGAAAAAAATAAAAAAATTGTTTGATCCGAATAATATTTTAAATCCGGGAAAGATATTTTAGATATGAACATAATTGGAGAATTTGCTGCCCTTGTGACTGCAATTTGTTGGTCTGGCTCTTCCATATCGTTTGCTGAAGCAACAAGAAGAATTGGTTCTGTAACAATTAATGTACTTCGGTTATGGGTAGCTGCCTTCTTTTTTTTAATCACAATATTATTATTTCAATTTAGTTTAGCACTAAAATTTCCCCAGCTTTTTTATCTTATGTTGAGTGGTTTTATTGGATTAACACTTGGTGATACATTTTTATTTAAAGCTTATCAATGTTTGGGTGCGCGTTTAACAATGCTATTTATGTCGTTATCACCTGCAGTAAGTGCAATTATTGCATTTTTCTTCCTATCAGAAAGTCTAACAGTGTTAGATCTATTGGGTATGATTATCACGATAACAGGAATTATTTTTGTGGTAACAGAAAAAAGAGGTTCAGAATCAAGCAACATTTTAAAATCGGGGTATTTGTTTGCATTACTTGCAGCAGTTGGACAGGGTGTATCTTTGATATTTGCAAAATTTGCTTTTACCGGTGGCGAGATTAACGGATTCATTGCTGCATTTACGAGAATTGTGGCTGGATTAATTACACTAACTCCACTTGCAATTTTATCAGGCAGGTTTAAAAATCCTGTAGTAGCAATGAAAAATGACAAGATTGCTTTAAAGTATACACTACTGGGATCGTTCCTAGGTCCATATCTAGGAATTACTCTGAGTATGATTGCAGTTGAATATTCTAAAGTTGGGATAGCTGCTACAATTATGTCGTTGGTTCCTGTGCTTATGCTGCCACTTTTAAAAATATTCTACAAAGAAAAAATTAGCTTCAGGGCATTCACCGGTGCAGCGATCGCAGTCACGGGTGTTGCAATACTATTTCTCTGTTAATATTCTGGTATATTTTTTATTTTTTTATGCTCAACAATATCGGCATTCTTTTTCCTTCTAACTTTTATTAATTCTGCGACCACACTTATGGCAATTTCATCTACAGAGACAGCACCAATATCAAGACCAATTGGTGCAAAAACTTTACTTAATCTATCTTTACTCACTCCCCTTTGCATGAGATGTTGAAAAGTAACAAGAACTTTTTTCTTACTTCCAATCATTCCAATATACTTAGGATTGTAATTGATTACCTTTTCAAGTACCATCTCATCATAGTTATGTCCACGAGTCACAATTATTACAAAAGAGTTTTCGTTTAATCCTATTTGCTCAGAAATATCCCTGAATGGTAAACAAATTGTCCTGTCGGCATCTGGAAATTTTGATTTATCTGTATATTCAATTCTATCATCAATAATTGTAACAGAGAATCCACAGGCACTTGAGAACTTTGAAATAGCTGCACCAACATGACCTCCACCAAAGATGAAAAGTGGTATCTTCCCTTCTACTGGTTCAACAACATAAAGCAGATCTTTTTTCTGTATAATTAGCGGCGCTTGTTTTGAAAATGGTGATTCAGTTATTATATCTTTTTCAGATGGCTGTCCGTATAACAATGATAAATTTTCATCATATAAACTTTTTAATGTTGGTTTCTCTTCAATAAAAGCCGTCAACAAAATACTATCAAGTCCCTGTTCAATTCTATTACTTAAGAGGATAAATAATTCTTTATAATCTTTATTAACTGGTTCGAGCAATACTTTTAAGGAACCTCCACATATTAAGCCAGATTCAATTTCAGCATCATTTAATTCAAAATACAAAATTGTAGCTTTATTTTTGTTTTCAAGTGCTGCAGTCCTGCGAATAATACTATCTTCAATACATCCACCACCTATCGTACCAGCAATTCTCTCACCATCAACAGAAAGTAACATTTTTGCCTGTGCAGGTGCTGGTGTAGAACCGGATGTCCAGATTATTGTTGCCAGCATTGCTTTTTCATTTGCTTTAAGATAATCGATAATTTTTTTATAGATATTTTGCATAATCAATCCTTCAGAATATATTTTTTATAATCTTCTGGTGTATCAATGTTTATTAAAATACCTGATTCTGATGTTTCAACTTCAACAAGTTCTTCAGGATGATTCCAAACAACATAACGAGCACCAATATCGAGTGGTGCATCCATTAATTCATCAAACATAGCAGATGAAAACAATACTGGATGGCCTCGTTTACCTTCGAAGGTTGGAATAACAATTTTTGCATTAGAGAGGAAATATTTTTCTAAAATTTCTTCCAGGACATATCTTGAAATTAATGGTCTATCGACAGGTAATAATATTATTGCTTCAGCATTTTCAGGAAGAGCACAAAGAGCTGTATGAATTGAGGATAATTGTCCAAGTTTATAATCTTTGTTGACCACAATTTTAATATTCAGGTTGTTCTTAAAATTTTCCAAACGCAGTGAGTTTCTTATCTTTTCTGAGTCGTATCCTAACACTATAATCACATTTATAAGTCCTGCTGTTTTGGTAACATTTATTAAATGTTCAAGAAAAGAAACATTATTAAATTTTAAGAGAGCTTTTGGTTGTCCCATACGAGTAGATTCACCCGCAGCAAGAACAATACAATATATGTTATTAAACTTTTCCATGTAGTATAAATTTTAGTATTTGCAGATAACAGTCTAATTTAAAAATAATTTTGATTTATATCAAAATTAAAATCTTCGATAAATGAGTTTAACAACTACGCTCTGGTATAGAAGAATCTGACTGTACCTTACCAGATTCTTGGTTCGTTCATCTGACGATGGACTCTCTCAGAAAGACAAGGGTGATTGTCATGTTGAGCGTTAGCGAAACATCTGACAACATGACCATTATCCTCCGCTCCGCCTCTAATGTCATCCGAGCATAGTGAAGGATCTGACAACACTCAATCAGATTCTTCACTCGTCCGTCTACCGACGGACTCGTTCAGAATGGGTATAATAGTCAAAAAGTGTGGCTGAAATAGCTGTAAATAGTTCTTTGATATATATTTAGAGGAAGTAAAGTCAAAACAAATGAGATTCTAATGAAAAAAAACATTGTTTGTATTGTTTTTCTT
>QOQV01000022.1 GCA_003327435.1 Ignavibacteriota bacterium | reverse complement strand
GGGGATTTGCCTTTATTATGTTCGGTCAAGCGTTTTTGTGGATTATCGGATGAGCCGATATAACGTTTTTTTAATTTATTGCTATAGAGTACATAAACATAATACATAAGCGGAAAGGGTGGGATTCGAACCCACGGACCGCTTTCACGGTCACACGCTCTCCAGGCGTGCCAGTTAAACCACTCCTGCACCTTTCCTCACATTATCGACTCAAATATAATTTAAATCCAAAGAAAAAACAATTTTTGTTTTATTCTGTATACTTTCTTATCTTAAACAGCATTTTAAGGTGTTTCGGGGCGTAGCGCAGCCCGGCTAGCGCGCTTGGTTCGGGACCAAGAGGTCGCGGGTTCAAATCCCGCCGCCCCGACAAATAAAATTGTAAATGTTTTTTAGTTAAATATGATTAATAATCGATACTATAACAAACATAGAGCATAGAAAGGTGGAACAATTGAAAATATTAATCGTGGAGGATAATCCTGCACATTTCAGGATTCTCCAATATGTTTTTCAAAAAAATCAAATCAACGCTAATGTCTTCCACGCCAAAGATGGTCAGGAAGCACTAAATATGCTTATGGAAGAATCAAAAAATCATTCAGTCCCAAAACCCAACCTGATTCTTCTGGATTTAAATCTCCCTAAACGAGACGGCAGAGAAGTATTAAAAATTATAAAAGAAGATAATAACCTTAAAGATATACCGGTTGTTATTGTAAGCACATCAGATCGCGATGAAGATATTACCTATGCAAAAAATTATGGCGCTGTTGCATACATAAGTAAGTCAATCGGATTTGAAAACTTTAATCAACAATTATCTCAGATTACAAAATACGCAAAATTATAATTTCATAAACACTCCAATTTTTGTAATCTCTAAAATTTCAAAATGTCAAATTATATCATCACAATTGTCGGCAGGCCAAATGTAGGAAAATCTACACTTTTCAACCGAATTGTTGGTAAAAGAGACGCAATTGTAGATGAAACTCCAGGTGTTACCCGCGATCGACATTATGCATTTGCTGATTGGGCTGGAAAATTTTTTACATTAGTCGATACAGGTGGATATATTCCAAAAGCGGAAAGCATTATTGAAAAAGCAATGCGCGAACAGGTTCAAATCGCAATCTCTGAAGCAAACCTCGTGCTCTTCCTCTGCGATGCAAATGATGGAGCCACACCTTTCGATTTTGAAATTGCAGATATTCTAAGAAAAGCTAACAAAAAAGTTTTACTGGTTGTAAATAAGGTTGATAACGAAAAAAAGGAAATAAGCGCAGCTCAATTTAATCAACTTGGCCTTGGCGAACCATTTACAATATCCGCCCTCGTTGGTAGAAAAATCGGTGATCTGCTGGATGTACTGACTCAGGATATTCCCAAAAAAGAAAAACCTTCAACTGATACAAGAATGAAAATTGCCGTTATTGGCAAACCTAATGTTGGTAAATCGTCTTTTGTAAATGCTTTACTTGGAACCGATAAACATATCGTCACGCAAATTCCCGGTACCACTCGAGATCCAATTGATTCAATATTGAAATATTATGGAGAAGAAATTCTCTTAATAGATACAGCGGGTTTGAGGAGGAAAAGCAAAATTAAAGAAAACATAGAATTCTATAGTGTACTCAGAACTATTAGAAGTATAGAAAGATGTGACATAGCAATGTTGTTGTTGGATGCTGGGCAGGGAATAGACAAGCAGGATTTACATATTGTTGAAAATGTCGTTGAGCATAAAAGAGGTATCTTAATTTGTGTGAATAAATGGGATTTGATTGAAAAAGATGAGAATACCGCAAAGGAGTTTGAACAAAAAATCAAAATGATGCTACGAGTATATGATTTTATTCCTGTGATTTTTATATCGGCGAAAACCAAACAAAGAATTTTCAAGACGATCGAGATTGCAAAGAGGATATTTGAAGAGCGCAACAAAAGAATCCAGACAAGCAAACTTAACGATGTGATCTTAAAAGTTATTGAACATCATCCACCATCTTCAACTTCAGGGAAAGAGATCAAGATTAAACATATAGTTCAGGTGAAAACAAGCCCACCTGTTTTCACATTTTTCGTAAATCACCCTGAATTAATTCAGCAAGCTTATATTAGATTTTTGGAAAATAAAATTAGAGAAAAATTTGGTTTCGAAGGTGTACCTCTAACATTAAAATTTAAAAGGAAATGAAAAATTTTAAGATATTAGTCATCGGTGGAACTGCTGCTGGTACGGCAGCGGCAGCAAAAGCAGCCAGAATAAACCCAGGAGCTGAAGTGATACTATTTGAAAAATCTGATACAGTTTCCTATGGTGTTTGCGAAATTCCTTTTCTTATCGGAGGCGTCATTCAGGATGAAAAACAACTTGTAATATATTCACCTCAAAAGTTAAGTCAGGAAAAGAAAATAACTGTAAAAACGCTACATCAGTTAGAGAAAATCCTTCCTTCTAAAAAGAAGATATTGATTCGAGACCTGAATGCAGGTTTGCTTTTTGAACAAAAGTATGATCGCCTGATATTAGCTACAGGTGCTTCACCTAAGAAACTTAATATCAAAGGTGAAGAATGCATAAATGTTTTGAATATTAGATCACATTCTGATACAAATGCTTTATTGAATTATCTGAATAGCGAGAAGCCGAAGAGTGTTACAATCATAGGCGGCGGATTTGTAGGTATTGAAATGGCTGAAGCGTTTCGAAGAAGAAATATGGAAGTTACAATCATCCATAACAAAGAATTGCCACTCAACGACTTCGATTATGAAATTCAGCAAATGGTTTTAGATGAATTGAAAAAGAATCAGATAAATTTTGTAGCAAATGCAAAAACTGAAGCCTTTATCAAATCAAAATCGCAACGAGTAGAATATGTGGTAACCAATAAAGGAACATTTGAAACTGATCTGGTGATAGTCGCTGTTGGTATTGTACCAAATACGGAAATTTTTAAATCTTCGAGGATACGATTGGGAGAGAACAATGCCATTAAGGTGAATAATATGCAGGAAACAAATATTGAAGGAGTTTATGCTGCTGGCGATTGCTGTGAGGTTAAAAATATTGTCACGGGTAAATCTGCTTATATTCCTTTAGCGACTGTAGCAGTTCGTTCGGGTTGGGTTGCGGGTGAAAATGCAGCAGGTGGAAAAGCAAAATTTGAAGGTGCAATCTTCTCTGCTGCAATAAAGTTGTTTTCACTCGAAATCGCTAGAGCTGGATTAACAGAAGATGAAGCAAAAAGTTTACGCTATAATTATGTAAAAGATTTTATTACTGCCGACACAAAAGTTCCATTTATGCCGGAGAACAAAAAAATCTTTATTAAATTAATTGTTGATAAAACCACGAAAAGGATTTTGGGAGCCCAACTTGCTGGTGAAGAAGGTGTTGCTTTGCGGGCTAATACAATTGGAACGGCTATTCAAATGAAACTCACAGTTTATGAATTCTCTAAGATGGATTTACTATATTTTCCGATGTTCTCTCCTTTATGGGATCCTTTACTTGTTGCTGCAAATAGTATTAAGAAAAAATTATAAAAATAAATTAGGAAAGATATGCAGAAGAATTTGAAAAATTTAATCATCATCGAGCACCCACTGGTTAAGCGGGATTTAACTCTGTTGAGGGACAGACGTACACCAAGTTTTCAATTCAGGGCAATCTTACGTCATCTTGCAGGTTTGATGGCTTATGAAGTTACAAAGGATCTAAAAATTGAAAAGATTGATATTCACACACCACTTGAAAAAACTTTTGGTTATAAAATTATCGAGGAGGTAATTCTCGTTCCTATATTGAGAGCAGGACTTGGTATGGTTGGTGGTTTTGTAGAATATTTACCAGATGCTCGTGTTGGTCATATTGGTTTGTATCGTGATGAGGAAACTCTGAAACCGGTAGATTATTATTTTAAATTTCCAAAAAAGTTGAAAGATTCTTTAATTTTAGTACTTGATCCGATGTTAGCTACAGGTGGCAGTGCTTCGGCTGCGATTGCGTTTCTAAAAAACAAAGGTGCAAGAAATATACGCTTTGTTAGCATTGTAGCGTCGCCACAGGGCGTTAGGACATTGAATAAAGCACATCCGGAGGTACGAATCTATACAACTGCGCTTGATAGAACCTTGAATTCAAAAGGATATATATTACCAGGCTTAGGCGATGCCGGCGACAGGATCTTTGGGACTGGGGATTAAAGATTGGAATTCTTGAAAAGAAGTTATTTTTACTAAAAATGAAGATTTAAATGAATATATATGTTTTGACTTTGTTTTTAAAAACAATTTTTTGATTTTTTTTATTTATACACTTGACTTTTATTTTTTTTTTTTTTTTTTTATTTTTT
>QOQV01000015.1 GCA_003327435.1 Ignavibacteriota bacterium | reverse complement strand
CAATATGTTGCCATCGCAATCCATAGCATTAACCTGTATCTAATATAAAAATTATGAATTTCTTATACAAATCATTTGATATATACAAGTTTCTGCACTGCCACAAATCCTTCTGTTTCAAGCTTTGTATTGTATTATTATTTTAGGTGAATAAGTGAGAATTGATTGTTATTTAAATTTTAAACTATCGCAACAATAACATCTTTTTTACTGCATTGAAATTTCCTGCTTGTAGACGGTAAATATATAAACCTGATGGTGCGTTGTGTGAATCCCATGTTACACTATATTTTCCAGCTTCCTGTTCTAGATTTACAAGTTGCACCACCTCTTGACCTAATACATTGTATATTGTAAGCTTAACCTTTTCTTTTTTTGGTATTGAATATTCAATTTTTGTCATAGGGTTAAATGGATTGGGATAATTTTGTTCAAGCATGAAATTCGTCGGTATACCCAGAGAATCCATTATTTCTTCATTGGGAGGTAATGGAGGAATCTCATTGGTGAAAATTATATTTATCTTATCTTTTGAATAATAATCACTTATAGAAGATAATATTAATTTACAAGGACTACTCACTTTTACCCAATAACCATGTCCAGGTAAAATACTATCAGCTATTTTATAACCATCAACATACTCATAAAATGGAGAAGTCGCCATACCCGGTGGAATTGACGAAATAGATTCTACGGAAATAGGTTTGGTAATTGAACCAATGATATTCCAACCTTTAAAAACATCTATAGTATCTATATATATCGGTAAACCTTCAATATTAATATCTTGATCCATTGCAAATTTTAGCCAATATCCAAGTCCATTACACAGCGTATCATTAAGTATATATCCATAATTATCTAAATAAGAAAATGCATTACTTATTGATGTTGGGAAAATAATTGTTTTTGAATAATTTGTAAGTTTGTATGGTACAGAAATTAAATTCCATTTACTTTTTACATCGAAAGAATAATTTGTAACTTGGTTATATTTTATTGTGGTAAAAACAGATCCTAAATTATCTTCACTGTATCCAGTAACATACACATTGCCAAAATTATCTAATTTAATATCAGTCGCAACATCATTAAAATTTGATTTTAGGTTAAACCTAGCTATCCATTGTTCTTCACCATTAGAATTATATTTTACAGTTGCATAATCGTATCCAGTACCGTTACCAATACTCTTACCAGTAACATAAACATTTCCTAAAGGGTCAATTGTTATGTCATTTGCAAAATTATGATTATACAAACCCTGATAACGAGCTACCCACAACTGTTCCCCAAAAGAGTTATATTTTAATGTAACATAAGCATATTTTCCAAAATAGCCACTACTATAACCTGTAACATACACATTTCCAAGATCATCAACTGCGATTCCTGTAGCACAATCTTCACGATTTGGTATATGATAGTAAAATGAAACCCATTGTATATCCCCATCAGAATTATATTTTATCGTAGCATAATCATACATTCCATCAATTAGGCACCTTCCTGTAACATATACATTATGATCTTTATCAATTGCGATAGCTGTTGCAATATCGTCACCATTTGATGGTCCGTTGTAGCAAGCCACCCACTGCTCAATCCCATTAGAATCATACTTTACTGTAACATAATCATAATTCATATCGCAATTCATACTATAGCCAGTAACATAAACATTAGCATCTTGATCAATTACCATTGCAGTTGCGATATCATTTTGATTACATGGTCCATTATATCTAACTACCCATTGAAGATTTCCATCATTATTATACTTTATAGTTGTATAATCATATCCCATAGCGCTATCGCTGTAACCTGTAACATAAACATTTCCATTCCTATCTACAGCTATAGCAATAGCGCTATCATTATTATATCCATCACAAAAATATGAAGTAGCCCATTGTAAAACTCCGTCGTAACTATATTTGGCAGTTAGGTAATTATAACCAAGCCCTGGCATCATACCAGCTCCTGTTATATATACATACCCAAAATTATCAGTCGTGATGGCTGTAGCGATTTCGTCGTTATCACCTGGTTTTCCAATATGATGGTTATATGTTGCTGACCATTCTATTTTACCTGCTGTATTATATTTTACCGTTACATAATCATAATTTGTAAACGGGAAACAACCATTGCCCGTTACGTAAACATTGGATGAACTATCTAAAACCATTGCTGAAGCATAGTTTCTTGAATCCCCAGACACTTTGTAAAATTTGTTCCATTGCTCAACGCCATAAGTATTACTCTTTATGCAGCTAAAACCAAATGGAAAAAAGTCAAAGGAGTATAATTTACTACCTGCCATATAGATATATCCATTTTTATCAATTACAAACTTAGTTGCTTCATAACTACCAGAAGAACTATTACTCGGTGTAAATTTTTTTACCCAGTCTTGATTCCGATTATAGGAATATTTAATAACGGTATAATCTAACCCGAATACATAGATATTATTTAAAGTATCAATATCAAGATCGATAGTATAGTCATCATTCGTACCTTCACTATTATACTGCGCAACCCACATTTGTACACCATTAGGATTATATTTAACTGTGACATAGTCTAATGATGTTCCATTATTGTATCCAGTACCAGTAACATACACATTTCCTATTGTATCAACAACTATATCAATAGCTATATCATTTCCATTATCTGATCCGTTATATCTCCTTAGCCATTTCTCTTCACCGTTATTATCATATTTTATAGTTACATAATCAAAATTATCCATAACATCGCTATATCCTGTAACGTAAACATTACCTATCTTATCAACCGTTATTGCTAAAGCCTCATTATAACCATATGGCCTACCTTGATATTCTGCCGCCCACTGCAATATACCCCTTGAATTATATTTTAAAGTTAAATACAACTGGGTGCTGGTGTGTAGTCGATAACTACTACCAGTAATATATACATTTCCATAAATATCAACGGCTACATCATTAGCAAAATCTACATAATTACATGAAGTATCATATCTTACAACCCACTCTTCAGAACCATATGATGAATATTTCACAGTTAAAAAATCAGGTGGACAATTATCTGTCCAGCTGTAACCTGTTACGAAAACATTCCCTGAACTATCGACAGCTATAGCAGTACTAACATCGACCGAATTACCTGGAGTATTATATTTTGAAACCCACTTTTTTATTCCTGCACTATCGTATTTTATTGTAATATAATCTTTATTTCCACTTAAATCTTCCGTATAACCAGTGACTATAACATTGCAATCCTTGTCTATCACAACTGCTACTGCATTATCATCTCCAAAATTTTCATCATATACCGCTGACCACAAGATATCGCCTGTTGAAGACAATTTCATTGTAATTATATCCTTACCAAGAGGTTTTCCCCCACACTCTCCGATAATATAGACATTACCATATTTATCCAATGCAATATCCCTTGAATAATTACGTGTATTGATTGCTCCGGAACCATAACATCTAGTCCATTCAACATCCACTAAATTAGATGAGAAATAATGAGATCCTTTAACAAATAAATTTTCACTACCTTCCATATTATAAATACTATTAAATTTTTCTTCATAAATATATCGTATAAAATGCGATTTGATTTTTAAATATTTTATAACAGGCTCTTCTAAAATTAGTTTAAATAAGTTATCACTCCATTTTTTATTATACCCATTATCAATAATATTGACATCTAAATTATAATCTTGTTTAATAACTTGAGTTATAACATTATACTTGCTTAGAGACATAACAAATGTTAATATAATTAAAATAAATACCCCAAAATGTTTAATCCATTTAAACATAATAGTTCCTCCTTTTTTGAAACTTGTATATTTAAAAAACTAAATGTTAAACAATTAATATTTTGCAGATTGAAAATTTATTTTCATTTAAATTTTTAAAATTAAGATATTCACCTTACCACATCAATCCAGTATCCGCCCTCAAAACCATCAGCAAATTTCATTGCAGTTTTTCTTGCTTCTTCCCTATCAGAAAAATTTCCTATATAAACACGATACCATTTACCACTACCACCATTAAAAACTTTCTCATTTACTCCAACCTCAAATCCTGCTTCTGACCATCTTTGAGCTTCCTCTTCAGCTCTTTTTTTATCCCTATAAGAACCAATAAAAATTGCATAACCACCAACAGATTTTTGTTTATTTTCAGCAAATCTCGGTAAAGGTTTCTTCTGGCTCTCCTTTTTTATTTCTGTTGTTATTTTTTGTTCCTTTTGCTCTTCTTTCCTGTTTACTTCAACCTGTTTCTGTCCCGATACTGGAGTCTCATTTTCAGTAGTCCTCTCCTGTGAAGTTGCTTTTTCATCCGATGGAATTGCTGTTGGTTGTGTAACTTCCAGTGGCTTTTCCTCCTGAATTGAAACACTTATAGTTTTAATAGGTTTTTCCCCCCACAAATGTAAATATCCCGATTGATTTAATAAATAAATAATCACACCAACAAAAATTAACAAGCCAAATAATACCATTAAAGGTAACATTTTTGAACCACCTCCAGTTATAGGCGGCTTTTTAAAAGGTGATAACGGTTGTTGCCTCAGTCTTCTGCGAGGATCTTCATTCAAATTTAAATTTGGCATTTATCCCTCATAATTATGTTAATAAATTTATAAATTAACAATCGCAAACCAATAATTACAATCTAATTTAATATTAAAAATTATTTAAAGCAAACCAGGCTGAATAACCTACAAAACCACTTTACCCTCCAGAATTGAGTAAATTAACAATGTCATTACTAATTTTTCATCAATATTGCTGGTTTTGAGATTTTCATCCGCTTTCATCAATTGTAAAACGGCTGTTTCAATTTCTGCTACACTAAAGTTTCTTGCGCATCTTTCATATTCATCAGCAGCAAATTGCTGCATTTTAAACACTTTCATAATTCCAGCTGATGTTAAATTTGCCGAACGGATAGTCCAGAGTTTGTGGAAATATTTGGTTAATATTGCTATTATTCCAATTGCTGATTCTCCTCTATTGAGCATATTTTCGAGAATGAACAAAGCATCTGATATTCTACGCTCACCAATTGCTTTTTGCAGAGCAAAAACATTGTATGATTTCGACATTCCAACAACTGCTACGACATCATCTACATCTATTGTATGTTTATCGTTTATAAACAAACAAAGTTTCTCAAGTTCAGCATTTATCTCTCGCATCGAATTACCGATATAATCAGCCATCAATCTTGCCGCTGAATCAGTTATTGTTTTATTAAAATATTTCACTTGCTTTTTTATCCAATCCGGAACCTGATTATCGTACAAAGCTTTAAATTCAACTATTACACAATTTTTCTTTAATTGTTGTGCAAGAGTTGTACGCATATCTAATTTCTCACCAATCAAAATTAATATCGTACTATCTAATGGGTTTTTAACATACCTGAGAAATAACTCGTTATTGTCCTCTGAGGAAAGGAGCTTTTTAAATTGCCTAACAACAACGACTCTTTTTTCATTATTCATTGGATATGCTGATGCAATACTGATAAGTTCACCCATTTTTATATTGTTTGCATCTAATATATCTACATTGAAGCTCTTTATTGATTCTTCAACATTTTTATCAATGATAGTTTTTGTGTATTCATCTATTAAATAATCATTATCACCATAAAAATAATACAGAGGGTAAAATTTTCCCTGATTAATTAACTCATCAAGTTCATGCAATGTGTAGGTTTCTTTTTCCTGTTTAGCCATTATTGTCAACTATCTTCTTTTTCATAAAAATGTAAACAGGAATTCCAGTTAAAATTATAAGAAGTCCAAAACCAGAATTTCGTATATCGCCGATAAATATATAAATGATAAAGAACAATGCTACCAGAATATATAATATTGGTGTAAGTGGATAACCTGTTGTTTTATACGGTCTGGGCAAATCTTTTAATTTCTTTCTTAAGATAAACAAACCCACCACAGTCAATAGATTAAATAAAAGCGATGCAAAAGCAGTGTAAGTAAGAAGGTCGCTATAAGTTCCCGTTAGCGTTAATAAGCAAGCCCACAGGCATTGATACCACAAAGATACTGAAGGAGTTTGAAATTTTGGATGCACCATTTGAGCTTTTTTGAAAAACAACTGATCATTTGCCATTGCATAATAAACTCTTGGACCGGCGAGTATCAAGCCATTATTACATCCAAAAGTGGAAATTAAAATAGCTATGGTAATAAAGATTAGACCAGCGTTGCCCAGTACAATATACGAAACCTCAGCTGCTATTCGATTATCAGGTACGATTGCCATTTTGTCGATCGGCACAACATAAATATAAGCCATTGTAACCAGAGTATAGATGAGCGCTGTTGTAGTCGTGCCTAATATTAATGCTCTTGGTAAGTTTACATCAGGTTTTTTAATTTCCTCAGCTGCAAATGTAACTGAATTCCACGCATCATAGGCAAAGAGTGCTTTGGACATTGCTACTGCAAGAGCAGCAAAGAAACTTATACCGAGAGCTTCAGGAACTATTGGTGTGAAAATTGGAGAAAAATTTTTTACACTACCGTTACTGAATAAAAAACTAAAAACAATTAGAGCTAAAATTGCAGAGATTTTAAGTATCGTAAATACATTCTGGACAACTGCCCCCAGTTTCACCCCAAGTATATTAACGAATGTTAGTAAAATTATACTTAAAATTGCTACAATCTGAGCTGTGTTTAAGGAAAAGCTTCCGAGGGTAAAAATAATATTTGTTTCCGAAAGTGATGGAATAAATACACCGAGGTATTTAGCAAAAGCCACAGCTACAGCTGCAATAAATCCGCTCTGGATTACCAGAAATAAAGTCCAACCATATAAGAACGCAATAAGTGGTGAGTATGCTTCTTTAAGAAACACATATTGTCCACCAGAGCGGGGCATTGCTGCAGCAAGTTCGGCATAACTTAAACTACCAAAAATTGTGAGAATACCACCCACAAGCCAGAGTAAAATTATCAAACCTGGTGTCTGAATATAATTAGCCATCAGAGATGGTGCGATGAAAATGCCTGAACCAATCATCGAACCAATCACCAATGTTGTAGCATCAAGTAGATTTAGTTCTCGCTTAAGTCCTGTTTTCAACTGACTTTGCATAAAGATACAGGATTATTTTTTCTTTTTTTCTACTTTTACCTCTTCTCCTTTTACATAAACTTTTTTCATAACCACATCCTTTTCCGGACGATCCCCTGGTTTTATAGTTTTAACTTTTCCGATTGCCTTTACCACATCCATTCCATTAATAACTTTACCAAAAACTGTATGCTTGCCATCCAACCAGGGTGTAGCTACAAGTGTAATAAAGAACTGACTTGTATTGGTGTTAGGTCCACGGTTTGCCATTGAAAGAATACCAGGTCCATCGTGCTTAAGTTCTGGACGAATTTCATCTTCAAATTCTTTTCCCCAGATACTTTCACCACCGCGACCGGTTCCAGTCGGATCACCACCCTGAATCATAAAATTATCTATCACACGGTGGAAAATTACTCCGTTGTAATACCCTTTTCTAACAAGTCCGAGAAAATTTTCAACTGTTTTGGGCGTTTGTTTAGCAAACAATTCAAGCTCAATTGTTCCCATATTTGTCTCCATCACCACTACTGGATTTTTTGTTTGTTCCAATTTTCTTCCTTTCTGTTTTACTGTATCCTGTTGAGAATAACTAATTGAAAATATTAATAAAATGCCGATTAAATAATTAAATATATTTTTCATATTGCACCTATTATTTTGTTTTTGTTTAACCTATAAATAAAATTCCTAATATTCCAACTATAAAACAATAAAAAGAAAACCAGCTGAATTTCTTTTTCTTCAAAATGCTGATTACAAATTTAATAGCAACATATCCCGATAGTGCAGCCGATATCGTACCAATTAAATAAACCATATATTGAGTAAATGTAGTATCGCTTGTTACCACTTCAACCGATTTTAATGCAGTTGCTCCAAGTATTACAGGTAGTGATAATAGAAAAGAAAACTTTGCCGCATTTTCTCTGGCTACACCAGCAAATATTCCACTACTAATTGTGATACCCGAACGAGAAATTCCAGGCAATATTGCAATTGCCTGTGTAATGCCAATTACAATAGTAGACCAGAATCCAACTTTTCCGCCTTCTGGTGGATTTGCAAATTTCGTGATATAAAGTATTGTACCAGTTACTAAAAGCATAACTGATACAAATTTCGCATCATTGAATAATACTTCTACCTCATTATCATAAGCTATACCTATAATACCGGCCGGTATCGAACCAAGCAAAATAAAAATTGCTAATCTAAAATGTTCATTCTCCTTAAATAGATAAGATAACTTGAGAGGATTTTTTAAAGCTTGAAGTAATGATGTTAAAATCATTTTAACATCCTGCCAGAAAAGTATTATAACACTGATAAATGTACCAAAATGTACAAACACCTCAAAGGTTATATTCGATGATTGTAAATTTAAAAGTTCCTTTGCAAGCACAAGATGACCTGAGCTGCTGATTGGCAGGAACTCAGTTAGACCCTGTAAAATACCTAATAATAATGCATCAATTAAATTCAAATGAACTCCTTTTTAAAAATAATAAATTATACCAAACTTCAATCCAATATTAAAAAAATCCAGGTCAAGACTTTTATTTTGATTTCCATACCTGAAAGTTAATTTTTCCGAAACTGAATTCCGTAACTCACTCATTAACATAAATTTTACATCGCCTGCAATCAGACCATAAATATTATCACCGAATGGGGTATTGGCTTCGATTGCAAGTTTAAGTCCGAATCCTCGTGAAAAAAATTTTTCTGTTTGCATCACAAATATTTTTCTGCTAAAAACTGCATAGGAATAACCTGCACCGAGACCCAATTTGAGAATTACTCCATTAGTTCTGTAATAGTGGTATAAGATAATAATTGGAATATGAATGTTAAGTTGGTTTTCAATTTTTGTTGTAACATTTTCTATATTGAAAGAATTGATTATATATGTATAATCCAGATTTAAACTATAATTTTTGCTGATTTGCCTACCAAATGAAACTGAAAACTCAGGATTTACAATAAAATCGTCGTACCTGTGTAACGAGAGAGAGTTAAGATAATCTGTTAAACTTGGGGAATTAAAAAGATGCACACCAATTCCACCACTTAAATTGAAATTAGAATGATTTGTTCCTTCCTGAGAAAGCAATATTGTAAATGGAAGAAAAATTAAAATCAAACTTTTATAAATATTATTTATCTTTATCTTCATTTTGTTGCATAATTTCTGACATACTCATTTTGTCTTTGAAGAAGTAGAAAGCTCCGAGCAATGTGATTCCGATGAAACCAACAGCGTGTGTAACTGTTGCATAGGAAACAGCTAACTCATTATCGACACCATAAAGTTTTGTAAGCGTTTGAATCGTAAAATAGTGATAAGGTCCTGTTGCGCCAGGTGTTGGTATTAATATTCCAATGCTTGAAATTGCCTGTACTACCAGAGCAGTACCCAGATCAAGATTGTACTTATCTACAAGTCCAAATGCATAAAAAGGCAGAAACATCATAAGGATATAAAGCAGCCATATCAGAATACTTGTAAATATTATAGCTAAATAATTGCTTCTATCTTTAAAGAAGAGGAAGCCATCCAGAAAAGATAAAACTATATGATTAACCAACTTTGATTTTTTCTCTGAGATATGTGGTTTGATATAATTTAAAAACTTTTCAACAATATCACGACGCATCATCAAAAATATAAAAATACCCAATATTAAAAGTGTAATCAGGGTTGCCCAGATTCCTGTATTTTCTAACCATGGAAAAGTTTCTGTCAAAGGTCCAGAATATACAAGTGGAATCATAGCCATTAAAATCACAAACGAGATGATATCAAAAAATCTTTCAACTATTACAGTAGCGAATGCGGCACTACGAGAAACATTTTCAAGTTTACCAATCGCATAAGGACGAACAAGTTCGCCAACTCTTGGCAATACATTATTCATCATATACCCAATAATCAGTGCAGAAAAAAGATTTCTGAATTTCATTTCCTTTTTTACAGGGCTGAGAAGATAATACCATCTCCAGGTACGGATTGCATGGCTCAGCAATAGTATAGGAAACATTGCCAGTGCCCACCAATAATTAGCATTCACCAAAACCTCATACAGCTTTGCAAAATCAATACCCTTGAAGGCAAAATACAAAAAACCAAATGTAAGGATAATGCTAAAAAAGTATTTTAGAAAATTCTTTAATTTCGGATTCATCGGGAATTTTTTCTGAGGTCTAACACTTCAACACCCTGCGGTATAGAGAATTGAAATATTTCATCCTTTAATCCTGCGTTAATCGTGATTGATTTGGAAATATATGTCGTGATATTATCACTAACATCAACAATTTCAACTTTCTCCATAAAATATTCTTCTTTATTGAGCCAAACTTTCATCGACTTAATTAAACTTCTTTCATTCCTGGGTGTAAGTTTTATGACGAATGTATTTTTATTAAACAATTTTTCAGTTCCAATTAAAATTGCATTATAATTTAGAGGAACATTTACCATAATTTTATCAGGAGAAAAAGATTCTGGTTCATCTTTGTAATCATCAATTATAACCTGATTGTTTAATGGATAATATGACCATACGATTTTCCCATTCGTGACAATTGTTTGGTTTTCAAGTACGATTTTATACTTGTTGTTTTTTTTCATCCACAACTTGCCATCGAATTTGTTCTCAATTTTTGAAACTCCAAAAACATTGATTTGTGTAAATTCTATGATTGCGTCTTTAATTACATTATATTTTTTCTCTGCTTTTTTAAGAATATCGTCAGCATTCTGAGAATGAAGAACAGATTGAGAAAGAAATAAAATTAGTAAAATCTTAAAATATTTCATCTTAAGCTCCTTAAGATTTCTTCGAGTTCTTCTTCAGAATCTACAAGTATTTGTCGGGGTTTACTACCATCAGCACTACCAACAATTCCAGCAGATTCTAATTCGTCAACTATTCTTGCAGCTCTTTGATAACCAATCTTCAGCTTCCTCTGTAAAAAGGAAACAGAAGCTTGCTGGAAATCAAATACCAGACGAGCTGCTTCTTCAAATAATTCATCCCTTTCATAGTCACCACCTCCTTCTCCGTTTCTCTTTTTTTCCATTGAAGAAGGTAATTTATAGGGGCGAGAATAACCAGGCTGGCTGGCAATATGGTTCATAACAGCTTCAACTTCTTCAGTTGATACATAAACATTTTGGATACGGATGGGTTTAGGACTGCCAGCTGGCAAGTAAAGCATATCACCATTTCCAAGAAGTTGCTCTGCTCCGTTCATATCTAAAATTGTGCGTGAGTCGGTTTTAGAAGCAACCTGATATGCAATTCTTGCCGGGAAATTAGCTTTTATTACACCAGTAATAACATCAACTGATGGTCTCTGAGTAGCAACTACGAGATGAATTCCTACTGCTCTTGCCATCTGAGCTAAACGCTCAATTGGTTGTTCTATCTCACGAGCTGCAGTTATCATCAAATCGGCAAGCTCATCTATTATCACTATTATATAAGGCATCTTTTTATGCTGTATCTCTGGTGTTGAAACAATTTTTCCTGATTTAACTTTCTCGTTATATTCAACAATACTTCTTACACCAACTTTGACGAACTTCATATATCGTGTTTCCATCTCAATTTCTACGCTTTTCAAAATTGAGATTGCATTTTCAGGTGTGGTTACAATTTCCTCCCTAAAATCTGGTGATGTTGCAAGATAATGATTGACCATTTTTTTATACAACGAGAGCTCAATTTTTTTAGGATCGATTATGACAAACTTTATTTCAGATGGATGAAGTTTATATAGTAAGCTTATGATTATAGAATTAATCCCTACACTCTTTCCTGAACCGGTAGTTCCTGCAATAAGCAAATGCGGTAAGCGGCTTAAATCTTCAGTATAGATTTCTCCTGTTATAGTTTTTCCCATTGCAAGTGGAAGGGCAGCTTTCAATTCTCTAAATTTTACAGAATTGATAACACTTCTGATGTTTACAATCATTGGATCACGATTTGGTATTTCAACACCAATCGTACCTTTACCTGGAATTGGCGCAATAATTCTTATCCCTTTTGCAGCTAACGCTAACGCAAGATCACTTTCAAGAGAGACAATTCTACTAACTTTTATACCAGCAGCAGGTACCAATTCATATAATGTAACGACAGGTCCAGGTGTTACAGAAACTTTCTCAAGTTCTATTCCAAAGACTGCTAACTTGGATTTCAAAAGTTCAGCATTTGCTCTTAACTCTTCATCGTTTATAGCATCTGCCTGTCTTGGTGAATCCAATAACTCAACAGGTGGGAACACATAATCAATTTCTTCTTCTTCAGTGTCGTTGACAACTATACTATCATCCTTAAAAATTCCATTCGGTTCTCTTTCCTCCGGCTTAACTCTATCTGGTACATCCTCATCTGTATCTTTGTCTAAATCTTCAAATATAATTTTCTTTGGAGTCGGAGGAGGAGCAACATCAATATTGTCTTCTTCTACTTTGTTTATAGTTAATTCTTCCTCTTCAGCAATTTCATCCTCTTCGGGAATTTGGACTTTAATTTTTCCTTTATTTTTAGAAACCAGTGCAGATAATTTTACAAAAAATCTTTTAGTCCGTTCAAGAGTTTTATAAATGTCAAAATCCACAGTAATGATTAGAACTATCAATATAGCGGCTAAAACTACGAGGGCAGCACCTATTTTACCAATAAGTTTTGTTAGAATATCTCCCATAAAAGCACCTACAATTCCGCTCCATTCCTTAGCCACATTTCCAAGAATCTGATTTGTGACCCCCATAGCTGCGGAAAAAATAATAGCTGATACTAACGCATAATTAGTAAGCTTTAGAGCAATTGTGGGATCTGATTTTTTAATTAACCAACCGCCCCAAAAAATTAGCAATAAAGGAATAATAACAACTGCATAACCAATTGTGCCGTTTATTAAGGCGTTTGCAATAATTGCACCTACAAGAGATAGCGCGTTATCCACTTTTGATGCTTTAACCTTTAAGACATCATCAAATGGTAAGCTGATAAGTTCCTTTAAACTTACATCCGTATATTGTTCGTCGTTTCTTGAATATGTAAAAATGCTGACCAGAATCATCAATCCGATGAGAATAATCAATACTGCTATAATTTGAATTTTTCGATCAGTTTTCTTTTTCTTGCCGTTTTTTCGAGAATTATTTTTACTTTTTAACTCAGCCATTTACCTTTTTAGTATTAACGAGTTATCAATTAAAGTTGGAATTTTAGGAACAGAGTCAACCGCAGCACACACCTTGAGATCTTCCCTGAATCCGATCTCCGAGAGATATTTTCCGTGATCTGATTGGCGAAGCAGTTTTAAAATTGAGCGGCTGTGAATTTTATAAAGGAGGTATGCAGCGTTTGAAGCATCATTGTATTCAAGTTTTTTACCGGAGATATTCTCGACTTTGCTTATTAGCATACCTGCACAGGCGACATCCTCTATACAGAAACTATTTTGATTTCCAGCACAGATTATATAAAAATCTTCGTTTAAAGATGCAAGGTATTCGGCAACAGCTGTGATGTTAACAAATCCAGCAACAAGTAAATTTTTTGCATATCGAGATTTGGTAATTGTAGGTGAACCGTTTGTGGAATAAAATATTATCGTTTTACCTTTAACGACTTCCTCTTTGTATTCAAGAGGTGAATTACCAAGATTAAAACCTTCTATCATTCGTCCATTTCTTTCACCACATCTTAATACTACATCACCAAATGCGCTTCCAGAAATCTTAACAGCACTCTCGATAGATGGAACCGGGATTATTATTCTGGCTCCGTTATTTAATGCATGAACAATAGTAGTACTTGAACGCAATACATCGATGACGACAACATTTTTATCCTTCAAAAATATTTCATCTACCTGATTTGGTGTAAAATATACTAATGCCTTTATATTTGATTTTTCTTTAGTCATTCTTTCTGATAATAAATGGTGGTCTAACAATTTTCGCTTCAAAAATCTGATTTCTTATTTTTATTCCAATAATATTCCCTTCTTCTGCATACGCACTTTTAATATAACCCATACCGATACCTCTTTCCAGATTGGGAGAAAATGTACCGCTTGTAACTCTACCAACTACATTTCCATCAAACATTACATCGTAATCTTTTCTTGGAAAAGCTTTTGGGTCGGATAAAACGAAGCCGACAAGTTTTCGCGAAATACCATTTTGACTTATCTTCAATAATGCTTCTTTACCAATAAAATCTGGTTTATTCAACTTTGTAATCCAGCCCAAATTGGCTTCAAGAGGATTGGTTGTTTGATCAATATCGTTCCCGTATAAACAATAACCCATTTCAAGTCGCAGGTTATCGCGTGCACCTAAACCAACAGGTTTAATATCAAATTCTTTACCGGCGGCAAATATTTCATTCCATATTTTTTCTGATAACGATACTTCTGATTTGAAATATAACTCAAATCCTAACTCACCTGTGTATCCAGTTCTGGAAATAGTCATATCAACATCTGCCAATCTACCATTAACAAAGGAATAATATTTAATTTCAGATAAATTAATTGATGTAAGTTTTTGTAATGTTTTTAAAGAATTAGGTCCCTGAACAGCAAGTAGGGAAATATCATCGCTGCGATCTGTGAGTTGTACATCACCAGATAAATTACTCTTTAACCAATTTAAATCTTTATCCTTGTTCGATGCGTTAACAACTAACATAAAATATTCGCCAAAATTATAAACCAGCAGATCATCCACAATTCCACCATCTTCGTAACAGAATGCAGAGTATTGAACTTTACCGATCTGTAATTTTGATGCATCATTGGTTGTAACTTTTTGTACAAAGTTTAATGCATCTTTACCATGAACAATAATTTCTCCCATATGAGAGACATCAAATACACCGACTGATTTTCTCACATGAATTGTTTCCTGAATGATACTTGAGTACTGGATAGGCATTTCAAATCCAGCAAAAGGCACGATTTTTGCGCCTAATCTTTTATGTATTTCATAAAATGTTGTTTTTTTCACTTTTTATTGTCCTGCAATTTTTTCCAATCGCTTAAAAACCTTTCAATACCAATATCAGTTAGAGGATGCTTGATTAACTGCATTAATACAGTATATGGGATTGTTGCCGCATCGGCACCCATCAATGCAGCTTCAACTACATGCATTGGATTTCGTACACTCGCAACCAATACCTGTGTTTCAAAACCATAATTGCGATAAATTGTAACGATCTGACTTATTAAATCCATGCCTTCGTTACTTATGTCATCAATTCTACCTACAAATGGGCTCACGAAATACGCACCTGCTTTTGCAGCAAGTAGTGCCTGGTTTGGAGAAAAGCAGAGCGTAACATTTGTACGGATTCCCTCAGCTTTAAGACTTCTTGTTGCCTGCAAACCTTCCTTTGTAAGAGGGACTTTAACAACAATATTATCGTGAATTTTTGCAAGCTCACGGGCTTCACGCATCATGCCTTCATAATCGAGCGATATAACCTCAGCACTTATTGGTCCATTTACTATGGAACAGATCTCCTTAATAAGTTCTTTAAACTCTCTCTTCTCCTTTGCCACAAGACTCGGGTTTGTGGTAACACCGTCAATTAAGCCCATCGAGTTTGCTTCTCGAATTTCCTGCACATTTGCAGTGTCAATAAATATTTTCATTACACTTCCTTTTAAATATTATACAAATCAGTTATATCTTTATTTTGTTTTACAGAATAGAATCTAAACTCATCAATACCCAAACTTGGATCTTCCATCAATTTAATAATCAATCTAAATTTCATCATCAATCTGGTTAGTTTACTTATAGTACCTTCCTTCAGGTAGCTGACCAAGCTTGGATGCACAAACAATCTTAAACGATACTCTTTTGAATCTGCTTTAAAGCGGCGAATCCATCTTTCAATATGGTTAACAACACTTGCTTTCGATAACACTAATCCACCACCACCACACACAGGACAGGGTTCGGAAAAACTGTGCAATATACTCTGTCGAATTCTCTGCCTCGTTATCTGTGCAATGCTAAACTCAGTTAATGGTAGAACTGTTACTTTTGCTCTATCTTTTTTAAACTCTTTTTTGAGTTCATCATAAACTTTTTTCTTGTTTTTCTCATCCTCCATATCTATAAAATCGACTACGATAATGCCACCAATATCACGAAGTCGCAGTTGTCGGGCAATTTCACGCGCAGCTTCCAGATTTGTTCTAAGCGAGTTCATCTCCTGCTCTTTCTTTGCGGCATATCTACCGCTGTTTACATCGATAACAACCATTGCTTCTGTTTGTTCAATGATTATATAGCCACCACTTTTCAACCAGACTTTTCGACTTAGAGATACAGCGATGTCTTTTTCAATTCCAAAAGCATCGAATATCGGTTCTTTACCTTTGTAGTATTCAATTTTATCGACCATATTAGGGGCAACCCATTTAACATAGAGTCGAATTTCCCTGTGTAGTTTCTTTGAATCAACCACAACTCTTTCAACATCCTCACTGAACAAATCTCTAATAACGCTTGATGTGGTCGATAAATCTTTGTATATCAATGCAGGTGGGGTTTCATTTTTTATTGTCTGTTCGATTTCTCTCCATTTTTTGATAAGATCTTCAAGATCCTGCTTTAATAGATCTTCATCCTGATCCATTGCAACCGTTCGAATGATGGCACCGAATCCTTCAGGCAAAATATTTCTAACAATTCTACGAAGCCGGCGTTTTTCTTTAAAGTTCGTGATTTTCTTTGAAACTCCAATTTTATTATTAAAAGGCATCAGAACCAGAAAACGACCCGCAAGCGAAACTTCAGAGGTAACTCGTACTCCCTTTTTACCGACTGGTTCTTTTGTTACCTGTACAATAATTTCCTGGCCCTTTTTAATTTGGGGGAAATCTTTCTGAGAAACTTTACTTTCTTTGCGTTCAACAACTCTGGATTTTACTGGTGCAGTTCGTGTAGGCGTTTCTATTTCTTCCTCTTCCTCAAGGTCTTCTTCAGTATCTACATCAGCATCTTCATCACCTATAAGTGCTGAATAATCATCGAGCGTGCTAACGATATCAGAGAAGTGCAGGAAAGCATCCTGTTTCATACCAATATCAATAAAAGCTGCTTTGATGCCTGGCATAACTCGTGCGACTCTACCTAAATAGATATCGCCCACCATTCTTTCTTTTTCAGGACTTTCTACATATAATTCAGCTAAACGCCCATCTTCTGTGATAGCAATACGGATTTCGTTTGCGGTAGCATTGATGATAATTTCTTTTTTCATAAATATCTTTTCGTTCCTTCAGAAAATTTTTGCAGCGTAATCTCCGAATCCTGGTCGGGATAAGGTTAGGGAACGAAAATGATTCTTTTACCCATTCAGAAAAGAAAGGGTAATAAATTCCTATGATTAAAATCATTATCGTTAACCGATAACCTGCTGCCATTAATTTTTATACTCAATTTGTTTAAAAATTCATAAATTAAGCGATTTGCTTAATTAACTTCTTAAAATTAATAAAATTATTGAAAGATTGCAAAGAAGTAAGATGGTTTTGATGGTAAACTTAAAATTTACCATTTAATTTTGTTTAGTTTTTAATGGATTTACTTTTGGGTAGTTACAATTTTTCTGTATCCAAGATAGAAATTAGATTACTAAATCACATCCAAATTGGACTCGAAGCGAACTGCTTATGCAATAATTGATGACTAAATTATTGCTTGAAGTAGTCAAACACTCTTTTGGAAATGACATACTTGATGTACGAATAAAGAAACTTTAGTTAGTGATTTAGTTTGGTGTGTTGTTTTAGCTTATTAGCTGATGTCAGATGTTTCGCTTCGCTCAACATGACAGTAAAGCGAATTCGCTTCATGTGTTTCTCGCAGAGATCGCAAAGAGCGCAAAGGAAATCAACAAATATGTCAGATGCTTCGCTGGCGCTCACGAATTTTAGTCAGATGCTTCGCTAACGCTCAGCATGACATGCCAACTGTCTTTCTGAGTGAGTCCGTTGGTAAACGGACGAACGAAGAATCCGACTAAAGCACTGTCAGATGTTTCGCTTCGCACAGAGGTTAATGTCAGATGCTTCGCTAACGCTCAGCATAACCTGCCAACTGTCTTTCTGAGTGAGTCCGTCGAAAGACGGACGAACGAAGAATCTGACTGAGTGTAATCAGATCCTTCACTTCGTTCAGGATGACAGTGACCGTGTAGTCAGATGTTTCGCAGGCGCTCAACATGACAGACCATCGTTACTCTGAGTGAGTTAATCAATAGACGGAGAAAGAATCTGTTTGACCCTCAAAAATAACTTAACATTTACAAATAATCATTTTTTGTAATTTTGAATTAATATTTTTAATTTAAAAAAAATTTAATGGAGTTTTATGAATATCGGTATTACCTGTTACCCAACATACGGCGGAAGTGGTGTTGTGGCAACCGAGCTTGGAAAAGCCCTCGCCGAAAAAGGTCATAATATACATTTCATATCCTATGCAATTCCAATGCGTCTGGATAGTTTTCAGAAAAATATTTTTTTCCATGAAGTAGAAATGACTTCATATCCACTGTTCGAATTTCCACTCTACACACCAGCACTTGCAAGTAAAATGGTCGAAGTGGCTAAATTCCAGAAACTTGATATCTTACATGTACATTATGCCGTTCCTCATACAATCAGTGCATACTTAGCAAAACAGATTATAGGTCCTAAACTGAAGATTATAACCACTCTACACGGAACAGATATAACACTTGTCGGACTTGAACCAAGTTTCCATCATATAATGAAATTTATAATCGAACAGAGTGATGCAGTTACTGCTGTATCCAGATTTTTAAAAGAAAAGACAATAACAAATTTCCAGATTGAAAAGGAAATCAAAGTAATATATAATTTCATAGATCCTGTAAAATACCGTCGTTTAGAAATTCCAGAATTAAAATATTCCATTGCACCTGATGGAGAGAAAATTTTGGTTCATACTTCTAACTTTAGAACCGTTAAACGAGTACCTGATGTAATCAGGATATTTAATGAAGTTGTAAAGAAAATTCCAGCTAAATTAATTCTGATTGGTGATGGACCGGATAGATCAAATTGCGAAGCTCTCTGTAGAGAACTCAAAATTTGTGAGCATGTGAAATTTCTTGGTAAACAATTAGATATTGTTCCGCTACTGTCAATCTCGGATCTGTTTTTGATACCAAGTCAATCTGAAAGTTTTGGACTCTCTGCACTCGAAGCAATGGCTTGTGGTGTCCCTGTTATATCTTCCAGTGTTGGTGGATTACCAGAACTTCAAGTTCATGGCGAAACTGGTTACATCGCGGAACTTGGCGACATCGAAAGGATGGCTAAATATGCTCTGGAGCTGTTAACTAACGAAGCAAAGCACAAAATATTTTCAGAAGCCGCACGTAAAAGAGCAATAACATATTTCGCACAAGATAACATTGTTGATCAATACGAAGAGTTATACGAAGAAATCTCTTCAAAATAAAATTTTTATGAGATAGTAGGCATCCGGTTAAATGAGTATTTATCATAGATTTCTAATATATATTTTCCTTGTCTTTAACATCTTAAATTTTCTTCAACCAAATTTAAAATCACAAATTAAAGATTCTTCCTTTCAGAAATCTGGAATCTCCTCAAAATTACCTGTCTTTATAGAGAACCAAATCAAGCAAATGAATTATTCACTTTCCTGGTTAAATGGAAATTGGAATAATTTCGATAGATGGAAAAATGAAGCTCGAAATGTTTTAATAAAATGTTTACTTCGTCAACCACCATCTGCTCCTTTTAATCCTGTAATAATTTCTGAAGAGGATAGAAAAACTTACACCGCTAAAAAAGTAGTTTTTAACCTTACAGCAGATAGTAGAGTTTTGAGCTATCTACTAATTCCAAAAGGTAAAGGTCCCTTCCCAGCAGTGTTATTACTTCACGATCACGGGGCAAGATTCGACATAGGAAAGGAAAAAGTAATCGAACCATTTGTAAGTGATATTGCCTTGAGAGATACAGCTCGAAAATGGGTTGAAAAATTTTATGATGGTAGATTCTTGGGTGATGAATTAGCCAGGCGCGGTTATGTTTGTTTAGCAATTGATGTATTGAACTGGGGCAACCGTGCTGGTGGAAGTTACGAAGACCAACAAGCAATTGCAGCTAATCTTCTTAATTTGGGAATGTCCTATGCTGGTTTAATAGCCTGGGAGGATATAGCAAGCGCGGAATTTTTAGCATCATTAGATTTTGTTGATTCAAACAGAATTGCAGCAATGGGATTTTCATTTGGTGGATTTCGCAGCTGGCAACTTGCAGCTCTTTCGGAGCGAATATCCTGTTCTGTTTCATTCTGCTGGATGGGAACAAATCATGGTTTATTAAAACCTGGTAATAATCGCACATTAGGTTATTCGGCTTTTACAACAACACATCCAGACCTTGCAAATTATCTGGATTTTCCAGATGTCGCGAGCATTGCCTGTCCAAAACCAATGCTTTTTATAAACGGAAAAGAGGATAAACTTTTCCCAATCGAAACTGTAAAGGAAGCTTTTGAAAAGATGCAACTGATATGGAAATCGCAGGCAGCAAGTGAACATTTAAAAACAGAACTCTGGGATGTGCGTCATTTATGCACATCAGAAATGCAGGAGTACGCATTCCAATGGCTTGATAAATATTTGAAAGTTAAATGAAAGTTACTTATAACAAATTTTTAAGATTCAACCTTCTTACCAATTAAGTACAAAATCAGAATCAAAATTCCTGAACCAAGAATTAATGATAGATATGGAGAAAAACCATAGGCGGTAGGAATATCTCCGATAAGCATTCCGATAACAGCTACAAGTATTGCATAAGGTAATTGAGTTCTTACATGATCAATATGATCGCAAGCGGAAGCCATCGAACTCATAATTGTTGTATCAGAGATAGGTGAACAGTGATCCCCAAATACAGCACCAGCCAGAACTGAACTGATGTTACCATGCAATATTAAAGTAACTTCATTTGGTAACATTCCAGCATCAATTGATAGTGTGTGACCAAGCGGAATAACCAGAGGCATCATAATTGCCATAGTTCCCCAGCTTGTACCTGTTGCAAAACTAACTATTGCAGCAATAAGGAAAGTCAGTACTGGTAAAAAATGTGGATCAAGTGTCCCTCGCAAAATCTGAACTAAAAAATCAGCGGTGTGTAATTCTTCAGCTACACTTCCAATAGACCAGGCTAAAACAAGTATTAAGATAGCCAACAGCATTGATCTAATACCATTAAACCATGCTTCAATTGAAGTTTTAAGTGTCAATATCCTTTGTGCCACACTCATCAAAATCGCAATTAATCCACCGCTGAAGGAAGCCCATAAAAGAGAAGCATATGAATCCGATTTACTTATTATTTCTCCAATTGAATAACTTGTTACACCATTTAGTTTCAAATTTTCTGTACCGGTAACATACAAACCAGTTAGTGCCACAATAATAACAACGAAGATTGGAACAAGTCCATTATACCATCTTATTTTTTTTACTTGCGATTGTTCATCTGTTACTGCAGTTAAGTTTGCGGCTAATTCAGCACCATCTCTAACAACCTTACCTTCCGTGCGGGCTCTTCGTTCTGCAATTAACATTGGTCCAAAATCGCGTTTTGTTACTGCAATCAGAAAAACAAGAAGTAGTGTTAATATAGGATAAAACCGATAAGGTATAGTCGCTATAAAAACTGAATATGCATCTTCAGTTGAGTTAATACTTTTAAGTCCATGTTCGATCAACCCGATTTCGTAACCAATCCAGGTTGAAATTATAAAAATACTTGCAACTGTAGCTGCGCCGGCATCAACTATAAAAGAAAGTTTTTCGCGCGACACTCTGAGTTTATCAGTAATTGGCCTCATTAAATTTCCACGAATGAGAACATTTGCATAATCATCAAAGAAAAATAGGAAAGATAAACCCCAAGCAGAAATTTGTCCGCCTCTCGGAGATTTTGCAAACTTCGTTACAAGATTAGCAATTCCTATACTTCCACCATTTCGGGATATTACTCCAACCATTCCGCCAAAAAGCAAACTGAATACGATAATCTGTATATGACTTGTACTATTAATTGAGTTGATCACAAAATGGTCAACTACTCGCAGGAGGGAACCAAAAAAGTTATATCCATGTAATAAAAACGCACCCAACCATACACCTGCGAACAACGAAACCACAACTTCTCTTAAAATCAATGCAAGCAAAATTGCAAGAAGTGGCGGTAATATACTGAGTATTGCAGGTATTGATACTATTTGATGTTGCTTCTGAATTTTATCATATTTTATTGTAATAAAATTTTTCCCGGTAAAATCTACGATCGCATCCTCAATTACTAATTTTCCACTTGAGAATTTCTGTTTAATTTTTTCTCTGCCCGATTTTGTATGAAGGTAAATATTTTCAATCTCACAATACTCATTAAAATTTTCGATAACCTTACCTGTAGAATCAATTGCACTCAACTCCAACTTGAAGGGAATATTATTAAGAACTACTTTTGGAGATGATACATTAAACTCACAAAGTTTGATTGTATCTTCAGAAAATGCACTAAAGTTCAAGAAGATTAAGAAAGTAATTATTAGAGAATATATTCTTTTCATTCTTTAGAAATACTATTTTGCAAAAAATATGGAAAAACAAAATGAAGTGCAAATAATAGCGTAATGATTGATAAAGAAAAAATTTTGAATAAGATAAGTTCATTGCTCGGAGCAAGATAATAACAAAACGATTCTCTCACAAAATTATACATATACAAATTTGATAATGATTAAGTTTGGTGTAATTATCAATTATTTTTCTCTGATTCTTTTTCCCTTACCACTCCACCGACAACTCCGCCTATTAAAAATACCAAACTTGAGTAGTAAATCCAGATTAAGAGCACAAGAATAAATGCATATGTTCCGTATAACTTATCAAACGATTGAAATGTTGAGATATACCATGCGAATATTTTTGCAGCTATAAACCATAAAACTGTGGATGTAGATGCTGAAATTGCAGCAACTTTACTTTTTACTCGTTGATCAGGTATAAAACGATAAACAAGATAAAACATTATGAATGTTAATATTAAAGATGCAATTATCGAAAATGCTGCCTCAAAAATTGAAAAGTCGAAAGCCGCAAATCCTGAGATCAACTCAAGCAATGTTTCAATCAAAGAATAAACCCAGGTTGTAAAAATTATTGTTAGAAACAGAAGCCCAATAATAATGACCCACAAAATATCTTCTAATATCGTCAAGATTACCAATTTCGTAGGTTTAATTCTGTACACTTTATTAAGAGCAGTTCTCAACGAACTGAATAAAAAAGTAGCTGTCCAGGTCAGAACTGCCAATCCTGCAAGTCCAAACGATTTACGATAAGCAATTATATCTTTAATCATCTGCTGAATTGAATTTTTGATATGCAGCGTATACTGTTGATCAGGAAAGGCAGCCTTTATTATCTGCTCGATTTTTTGTACAGCTAATTCTGACGAGTTCAGCACAATACCCAATACAGATGTAAACAACAAAAGAATTGGAATCAAGCACAACACTCCATTGAAAGCAATACCCGATGCTAAAAACAGAACATCCTGCTCATACATAATTTTATAAAATCTTTTAATGAAATCCACTACAACATTTTTAATGTACACAATTTTATCTTTTAAAGATATAGGAGATATTTTTTTCATAGCACTTTCAGATTTGCATATTTTAACATAAGATTTTTTCTGCCAACATTTTCAAAATCTACAACCACCCTTGTATTTTCTCCATTTCCGGAAACTTCAATGACCCTGCCTTTACCAAAATAATTATGCAACACATAGGCACCTATATCAAGGTAAGAAGGAATTTGAGATTCATTCTCATATTCATAAAATTTACTCTTTGATACTTTGAACTCATGATTCGTAAAAGTTTTATTTTTGACTTTTCTTGATATCGAATATTCCTCTGACTCAATCAAGTTACTTTTAATTTCATAGAAAAATCTGGAAAGTTGCGGATAAATTAAATCACCCATATAATATCTTTTCAATGCATAGCTTAAAAATAACTTTTTTATTGTTCTTGTAATACCAACATAAAATAATCTTCTTTCTTCTTCCAGCTCTGCTTCATCCATTAATGATTGGTTAATTGGAAAAAGCCCCTCTTCAAGTCCAGCAATAAAAACAACTTTAAATTCCAACCCCTTCGCACTATGAAGCGTCATCAAAGTTACAGCGTTATGAGTACTGTCCCACTTATCGATATCAGCCACGAGAGAAACTTCCTGTAAGAAAGATTCGAGAGAAGCATCTTCATTTGTTGAGCAATATTCCATAATTGCTGAAAGGAGTTCCTGAACATTTTCCCATCTTGCTATTGACTCAGGGGTTGATTCTTCTTTAAATTCTTTTAGTATACCAATTTCCTCTACCAGGTTTCTTGAAAGCTCACTTGGTTTTAACACTGATTTTATTTGAATATACTTCGTTATAAGATTTTTGAAATTTCTCAATCTTTCTGCCGATTTATCTGAAAAATCGATTACCTGTTCCAATAAATCTATTGCTTCAAATAATGAAGTGTTATATTTTGATGCAATTTTTTCCAGATTTTTTAAAGTTACATCACCTATACCTCTACTTGGATAATTTACAATTCTTTTAAAACTAATATCATCTTTGGGATTTACAATCAGTTTTAAATAAGCAAGCACATCTTTAATTTCCTTTCGCTTATAAAATTCAACTCCACCAACAATTACATAAGGGATACTATTTCGGCGAAGAGCATCTTCAAGCGAACGAGACTGTGCATTTGTTCGATAAAGTATCGCAATATCTTTGAAATCAATTTTGTATTTTTTGATCGAGTGTTTTATTTTTTGGGCTATTTGCTCACCTTCATCCATTTCATTTTCACAGGTCAACAATGTAATTGGTTCGCCTACTGGATTCTCAGTCCACAATTTTTTATCGATACGATGTTTGTTATTTTGTATTACCTGATCAGCTGCTGATAAGATTAATTTTGTAGATCTATAATTTTGTTCAAGTCGAAATATTTTACAATCAGGGAAATCTTTCTCGAAGCTTAAAATATTTTGTATATCAGCACCACGAAATCTATATATACTCTGTGCATCATCTCCAACGACACAAACATTTCTATATTTTCCAGCCAGAAGTTTTATCATCTCATACTGTGCTTTATTTGTATCCTGATATTCATCGACAAGTATAAATTTGAATCTTTCCTGATATTTGTCAAGCACAGATGGGAATGTTTTAAAAAGCTCGATTGGTTTTATTAGCAAATCGTCAAAATCCATTGCATTGCTCTCTTTAAGTCGCTTTGTATATTCTCTATAAACATCTACCGATATTTCATCAAAGGTGCTTTTAATATTTCGGGCTGACTGTTCTGGAGTAACAAGACGGTTTTTCCACGAACTAATTTTAGCCCGTATAGCAGCTGGCTTGAAACTTTGTATAGACTTTCCAAACTTATTAAGAATACTTTTTATTAAATCGTTACTATCATCGGTATCATATATTGTAAAATTAGATGTGTAACCTAATTTTTCTGCTTCGTTTCTTAAGAGTCGTGCAAACATAGAATGGAATGTACCCATCCATACATTCTGACTTTTATCTCCAACAAGCTTAATGATTCGGTTTTTCATTTCATCGGCAGCTTTATTTGTGAAGGTCAGAACAATCAATTGATAAGCTGGAACACCAATTTGTATCAGGTATGCTGTGCGATATGTTAAGACGCGAGTTTTTCCACTACCGGCACCTGCCACAATCATCAACGGACCATTAACATATTTGACCGCCTGCTGCTGAACCTCATTTAAATCTTTTAAAAAAGACATAAAAATAGATACCTCTTTGTCAGATAATATAATAAATAGAGGGAAAAATTATAAACTTTAAATTATAATAGCACCTTCGAGACGAAGCAGGAATTCTTTTGTTTTTACTCCAGCAGCATACCCGATTAGCGAACCATCTGAGCCAATTACACGATGACACGGAATAACAATTGGGATTGGGTTAGCACCGTTTGCTCTACCTACAGCTTGAAATCCCTTTGGAACACCCACTCTCTTTGCAAGTTGACGATATGTAATTGTGGTTCCGTATGGAATTTTCATCAACTCTCTCCAGACTCTTATTTGAAATGGAGTACCAATCAAATCAATCGGAAAGGTAAACTCTACAAGCTTACCATTTAAATAACGATTGATTTGATCGATGTACTCCTTGTTTCTGGATTTGTTTTCTACAACAGAATCTAACTCAAAATGAGAATGTAACCAGGAAAAAAAATCACGCCTTGTTTCTTTTGGAATACTTATCCTGCAAACTCCATTGTCAGTAGATGCAATATAAATATGCCCAATCCTCGAATCAAAAGATGTACAATAAACTTTCCCATCGTAGCTGCTTTGCTCCTGCGTTCTTTGTCTCATCACAACATAGTCTGACTTTTTCCTAATCAAGGTTATTGAAGGCCTTTCAATTTCAAATAATATTTTTTCTGTAGACATTTTCAGACTAGAGTTTAAAAAAACTTTTATGATTTTTTGATAATTAATTTTTGGAAGCCAGATTTATTACGTAAATCGCTGTTAATTATAATGATATTTTTAAACAGATGCAAGAGTTTTTTATAAAAAAATTTCAAAAATTGTTTTTTACTATTGTGACAAATTTTCAGAACAAATAATTTTTATTATCTATGAAACAGCGTGAAACACATTTTAATTTTTTCTTAAAATGTTTTTCATAACTTATTAAAAAAACGCACGAACTTCCCCCCTCATCTGATGCATAACTCTGTAGCGCGCTTCTTTCCTCCCATCATAACCAAAATTTGCCTGTATATAATTCGTAATTCGATACTCTGCACCAACTCTCCATAAATAAGTTTTGCCAATTATTCTTCCTTCTGTCAATTCATATGGTATCATTTTCCCAATACCTTCAAAAACTACCTCCTCCCTATTAAACTCACATCTTAATACCCCTTTCTCATTAAAGGAATAACTAAATCTGATATTTTGCGTGTTGATATTGCTTATATCATTAATATTAAACTGTTTATTTTCAAGTTTCCCTAACCTAATCTTAAAACCAATTTCTATTCTACGATCTGGTTTATAAATCCAATCCGAAGAAATAGAATTTCCAAATATGTTACGAACACGATAACTTGCAACTTCTGCACTCAGGAAATCGGTCTTGTTCTCATACTCAATAATATTAACGACCTCTTGAATTAACTGCCAGCGAATACGAATACTTCTTTCACGATAATAACTACTTTCAGATGCAAGAGAATACTTAGCCAAACCTTTTCTTTGATTAAATCTAAAACGCAAACTTGCTAATTCACTATTTTCGAAAAGGTGAATATCCTGCTGAAAGGAATTGTTGCCTAATATTGTCCAATTATCATTCAAAAAATAATTAAAATTCATTAAATAAATTTTTTTCTGATCCTGAATTGAGTTTTTTTCTTCAACCCGCCAGAAAGTTTCAGTTGAAAAAGGCGATAATAATTTACTTGCAATATTATCACTAGTTAAAATTCTTGACAGAGAAAGTTTAAATCTCCAATTCAATTTGAAATCAATGATAGGATATAATTGCTCTGAAGGAACGGTCAAAAGAATATAATCACCGTCATAGCGTGTCGGTCTAAACTCATCTTCTGTCGCAATGCCATTACTATCCAGATCACCCAGATAAATATATGAACCATTACCCTTTTGAACTTTCTGAAACACTCTTTCTAATTTTGCTGACTTTTGTGTTGAGATATTATAAAGCCAGTCCGCTTCAACAGCTCTTGCAGGATGAACGTATCTTGACAACCATCTTATCAGAATTGTTTCAGTATTTCCGTCTGAATTCTTTTTAAACTCTGGAGTATAATTTTTTTTCCTGAAAGTTAAATCAATACTATTAAAGAGATTGGTAACCGGAGTGGTAGTTAACGAAAATATTTGCGTATAAGTATCTGATTCTCTTTGAAGCTCACGATTTGCAATCTGATAATCCCGTCGAAGTTTATATTCGACACTAAAATTTGTGTTGAAGATATTAATCAAGGATAATCTAGGAGAGTATTCAAAAAACTTAAAACTACCAGCTTCAATGCTGTCATTAAAATAATTTTTTAATTCTCTATTCTCCATTTCATATTTCAAAGCTGCATTTATAAATTTGTATGTATACTCAGTTATTAATAATTGTCGAAACCAATTCCCTTTCTCAAATAACAATTTATCCTTGCTATTTATAAGTTCAAATTTATAATTTGTAAGGGGAAAAGATTTCTCATTAAAATTAATTGCGCCTTCAAATCTAGATGATTTGAAATTATTGCCTTTGACTATATTACCATAATTCGAGCTTAAGTTTATATAACTTTTAGGTTTGTAAGATAAAAATATTTCCGAGGTCTTCTCTTCTTGCTGAAGGTTTGATGTGAGATTCCATTTCCGATTATATTCTACTTCATTAATTCTATCAATTGAATTAAATTTGCTATCTATAAACCTTTGCCCAACCCTAATATCCAGCGCACCTAAATTATAGTTAAATACATTTAATTTTTCTGGATTAAATTGAATATAGTAACTTATTGCTTTTCCATTATTGTCAGAATCATCTATTTTGGAAAATCTATTAGCGTCAAAATTAGAGAGAGCAACTTCAGTAGATATTATGGTATTCTGAAATGGTATGGTTTTTAGGCCAAAATCTATAAGTGTTTGTTGTTGTGGAAGCGGTAAAAACTTCACAGGCAAATAATTTCCTTTTTTTATTCCAACAAACTTGAAATAACCAGCGCCAATTTTTTGATAATCACCTAAATTTTCACCAACATACGAAAAACTTACAACATATTCAGCATTTGAATCAGCAGGAGCATAAATGAATATCGATGTTGGATTGCCATCTATAAGCGTATCTTTTTTAATATACTGTCCCTTACCTTTACCCGCTAATTGTACTGCTTCTCGCATAGTATTATTTCGCTCATCGCCAGCATTTCTTAAAATTTCTTTCTCCTCATCATTCAAAATCAAATCAATGGGGTTTTTATAATCATCAGCTTCATAAAATATGGATCCTGTAATTGCAATTTTGTTATTTAGAATTGATGTTGAATTACTTGCTGCTAAAAAATTCCTTGCATATTGACGGTCAGTATATTCAAAATCTACAACAATACGAGAATTCCCGTTTATTAATCTACGAGGTGCAAATGTTATTTCTCCTGTAGAATAATCGATAATATAGTCGTTATCATCACCTCTTTTCATAAGTTCACCATCGACATAAACTCTTTCTGTTCCTGCAATAACTATAATTAAGCGTTCATTGTTTTTACCGGTCAATCTATAAGGTCCCTGTACTCCTTCCAATCCATTAAAATAATTTGTATGATATTTCCCTTTCAAAATTGCACCTGATAGGAGAATATTAGATTCGTTTGAGCCAAAACCAAAGTTTGCATTCCCTAATACACCCTGCAATCTTCTATTAATTCTGGCAAAATTTCCTTGCTGTAAATTTAGATTAAAATCTCCCAAAGTTGCATTCATATTTTTTGATTTCAGTTCAATGAACACCTTATCAACCTCCTGAAGAGTTTGTGTATTTCCTTCAGGTTGGATTGGAGTGTTTTCATCTGTGAGTGACGCAGTGATATCCAGATTTTCAGATAACTTACCATTCATTTGCATTCTGAAGCCAGAATTTAGTGAGAGATCTCTATTTGTTCCGAAAGTAAAACCTCTCACCAAACTTCCACTTGTTTGAACATCCCCACCAAGCATCTCGTCCAGATAATTTTTATTTGTAACTTCGACGGATTTTAAAATTTTGCCTGCAGTTGTATCAGATATCACAACTAATTCTTTGTGTTTATATTCATCTTCAAAATCATACGGCAATACGACATAAGAAATTTCAAGTCGTGTAACACCTGAGCTGTCATTCTTAGTAAATAATTCTGGTAAGAATTTGATAATATTCTTTCTGGTATCAAACAAATAATCTTTCCCATTAATCAGCATTAATGTATCAGAATAGATTTTAAGAGAATTAGATGATATGAATTTATCTTTTAGAACGTATACGCTATCCAATTTATCTACACTTAAAGTAATTTTTTTTGTAGAAAATTGGTTTTGTGAATAAGATATAAAATGACCGGCGTACAAAACAAGAAGGATGAGTGTCAGGATAAAAAATTTTAGAAATATTTTTATGAGCATATCTCAAATAATATAAGAAAGGAACATAAATATAAAAAAATTTGAAGGTGAGTTAGGAATTTTATATATTGTAGTGAAAATTTTTGCCGAAGTGGCGAAATTGGCAGACGCGCTAGACTCAAAATCTAGTGGAGCTGAACACTCCGTGCCGGTTCGAGTCCGGCCTTCGGCACAAAACCAACCTCATCACCACTTAAAGTTCCACGATGATAATTTATTTCTTATTCTTTCAATTGTTTTATTATCGGGTGTGAAAGGATTTGCAGGCAAATTTGGTAGTGGTAATTTATGTATTTCAGTAAATGGTGTGTTTTGCAATTTCATATTATAGGAAATAACCATTAGCTTTTCAAGATTCAAAACATCCTGAATATTATAAGCAAGCAAAGTTTCAAGCGCTTTTTTATTTTTCTTGTTTTTATATTCATTCCATAAATAGACAGCAAAAAAACCATCAACATCTTCAAGTAGATGCCTTGATATTCCCAATTTGCGTTCACAAGCTTTTAATCCGCCCACATATCCTAAGCTTTTTAATAAATATCTTAAATCGATGTGGACCATATTTAAGTTTATGCCAAAAAATTTTTCGATGAATGGAACATCGAAACATTTTCCGTTATAAGTAATTAACAGATTATAGTTTTGAATTTCGAAAGGAAATTGATGAAGATTATCTCCATTGACGAAGTATTTAATCTCCCTTCCATCATAAATTGCAATTGTTGTGATATAGTCTATAGAGTACTTCATTCCTGTGGTTTCAATATCCAGATAAACAGCATTCTGACGAAAGTCCTTAAAAAGTCGCCAGTGTTCTTTAACTGGTAAATTTTCAGCAAAGAAATTTAAATCATTTTTTTCTACGCACTGAATGGAATGCTCTATATATTTCTCTATCCTGAAATTATTAAAAATTTTAGCAAGTTGTTCCCAGCTATGGATGCCGTCATTCCACAACTTTGTTTCTTTTTGTAAACTAATTCCTGGAATATGACAGAAAGTATTCTTTAACATCTTTATTTTTTTGCAGGTATAAATTCGAGTGAAATTGAGTTTACACAATGGCGAATGTTTTTCTCGGTAAAGCCCTCACCTTCGAAAACATGACCAAGGTGAGCGCCACAGTTCGCGCAAACAATTTCAGTACGAATCCCATCTGCATCCGGAATTCTTCTAACAGCACCTGGAATTTCATCATCAAAACTTGGCCAACCACAATGTGAATCGAACTTATCTTCAGAACGATAAAGTGGACTCTCACAACGTTTGCATATGTATGTACCCTTTTCCTTGTGATGAACATACTTACCTGTGAATGGATACTCAGTACCTTTATGTATAATTACTCTTTCCTCTTCAGGAGTTAATTTTTTAAGTTTCATCTTGCTATTTTCCTGTGAATGTGAATTGATGAAAGCAAATAATATTAAAAGTATTATTGTGTTAGTTTTTAGATGATTCATTTTTTATTTGAATATAAAACGAATAAGATTGATAAACAAATTGAAAAAATGAGAACCTACATTAAAATATTAAATAATCTGGTGTGGTGTTCCTCCCTTACACCAACACCACAATAATAGTATCTAATATTTTCGAATTAAATATAATACTTCAACGAATAATTCGGGTATCATTTAATGATATTTTTTAATACCTTGATTTTTTTTGAAAATTAACCTAAATTTGAATAAAAAAGGTCTCAAAATGAAAAGAAGAGATTTTTTAAAATCGGCATATAAAGCTTCCGCACTTGTCGGTGCTGGAATGGTACTCGGGAATTTTGATAGTTTATTATTTTCACAAAATACAGATTACGATTTGGTTGCAGTCAAAGGTGGTGAACCGGATGTTATGTTCGACAAGGCAATAGAAGCCCTCGGGGGTATGAAAAAATTTGTAAAAAAGGGACAAAAAGTTGTTGTTAAACCAAACATTGGTTGGGACACAGCTCCTGAACGTGCCGCAAACACAAACCCAAAATTAGTCGGTCGAATAGTTGAACATTGTTATAATGCTGGCGCAAGAGAAGTTTATGTGGTTGATCATACCTGCGATGAATGGCAGAGGTGTTATAAAAACAGTGGTATAGAAAAAGCTGCAAAAGATGCAAAAGCTAAAGTTGTCCCAGCCAATAGCGAAAGCTATTATCAGGAAGTTAGCATTCCTCAGGGTAAAGTTCTCAAAAACACGAAAGAACATGAAGTTATACTCTCATCGGATGTTTTTATAAATGTTCCTGTACTTAAAAATCATGGTGGTGCTACATTAACAATTGCAATGAAAAACCTTATGGGCAATGTTTGGGATAGAAGATACTGGCACAGAAATGATTTGCATCAATGCATTGCTGATTTTGCCACATACAGAAAACCTACTTTAAACATAGTAGATGCATATTTGGTTATGAAAACAAACGGACCGCGTGGTGTTTCAACAGATGATGTTGTGTTGATGAAAAGCCAGCTACTCTCTACCGATATAGTTGCTGTGGATTCAGCTGCTGCAAAATTGTTTGGCTTAAAACCAGAAGATATCAGATATCTTAACATTGCTACTGAAATGAAGATTGGGAGGAAAGATATCGAAAACCTGAATATTAAACGAATTACGGTTTAGTAAAAGTTGAAGCTTAAATACTTAAAAAAGATACGTGTAGCTGTATCATTGTTTTTTTTCATTATAATCACTTCCTTACTGATAAATCCACAAAAAAACATTCCACAGGATATAATAATTTTTTTTACTTCCTTACAATTAGTCCCTTCAATACTTAAAATTTTATTCTACATTGGATTATCATCTCTGGGTTTGATATTTGTTCTGCTTATCAGCGTGTTTTTCGGAAGAGTATATTGTTCGAGCATCTGTCCACTCGGAACATTTCAAGACATAATAATTTATATTAGAAGGAAAATTAACAAAAGGAAAAAATTCTTATATCAAAAACCGAATTATATTTTTCACTATACTTTTACATTTTCTTTATTTATACTTGCACTTTTAGGCTTTGTAAGTATTTTAAATATTTTCGAACCTTATAGTATTTATTCAAGATTTGTTGTAAATATTATAGAGCCAGGTTTTATCTTAATAAACAATTTCACTTCATCAGTATTAGAAAGCATGTCGATTTATTATCTTTTTAACATACCTATAAGAAATACAGATATATTTGTAGTACTTATCAGTTTTTCATTTTTATTTTTGATATTTTATATGTCGTATTTTCATGGGAGGCTATTTTGCAATTCATTTTGCCCCGCTGGAGCTATTCTTGGTATAATTTCAAGAATTTCAATCTTTAAAATTGTAATTGATGAAAATAATTGCACAGAATGTGGTGCTTGCGAAAAGGTGTGCAAAGCAAATTGTATTGAAAGCGAAACAAAAAATATCAATTATGCTGCCTGTATTGCTTGTTTTAACTGTATAAAGGTTTGTCCAACCGATGGAGTAGTCTATAACAGACCAAAATATATAAACATTCAAGTTAATTTATCAGAACCATCACGGAGGAACTTCCTAAAAAGAGCAATTTTACCAGCAATCGGTGTTTTTCTTATCGAAAACAATCAAGGAGAAAAAAATCAGCTAGAAAAAAGTAATTACTTTAGAGTCAAAAAGCAGCCAATTTCACCTCCAGGTTCTCAAAGTATTACTCACTTTTCAAACCTATGTACAGCATGTCATCTTTGTGTAAGTGCCTGTCCGACTCAGGTACTTTATCCGACATTTTTTGAATACGGTATAAGCGGATTATTCCAGCCAAGCATGAACTATACTGCAAGTTACTGCAATTATGATTGCACGATATGCACTCATATATGTCCAACCGGTGCAATATTACCTCAGAGTGTAGAAAGCAAAAAGTTAATACAAATTGGAAGAGCAGAATTTTACAAAGATGACTGTGTTGTGGTTGCTAAAGAAAAAGAATGCGCAGCTTGTTCAGAACATTGTCCAACAAAAGCAGTTTATATGATTCCTTATAAAGGTAAATTAAAAATTCCGGAATTAAACAACGACCTGTGTGTTGGATGCGGGGCTTGTGAACATGCCTGTCCGACAACACCACGAAAAGCCATTTATATCATTCCAAATCAAATTCATCAGAAATCAAAAAAGCCGGAAATAAAAAAACAAGAAAAGATTGAAATACCTGAGGAATTCCCATTCTAAATTTTCATACGCTGATTTTTAATCTCATATAGTACAATACCGGCTGCAACCGAAGCATTTAATGAATCCACTCTCCCAAAAAGTGGAATTTTTACCAAAAAATCACACTTCTCTTTTACAAGTCTGCGAATTCCCTTCCCTTCTGAGCCAATAACTAAAGCAACCGAAAAATCATAATTAATTTCATTATACAATTTATCTGCATCGGAATCAGTGCCGACTATCCAGATGCCTTTTTGTTTTAACTCCTCGATAGTTTGTGAAATATTACCAACTTTTGCAATAGGAAAATTCTCAGCTGCACCAGCAGAAGCTTTAATAACAGTTGAAGTTACTGATGCTGCATTGTGTTTCGGAATGATAATCCCATGTACACCAGCACAATCAGCAGTTCTTATTAACGCACCCAAATTCTGTGGATCCTGTATCTCATCTAAAATTAAAATAAAATTTTTTTCTTTTTTCTCTTCAGCAATTTTGAATATGTCACTCACTTCTCTGAATTTTATTGGTGTAATTACTGCTACAACTCCCTGACTTTTCTCTATATCACAAACTTCATTAAACTTTTTACGGTCTAGTTGTACAACCTTGATTCTTTTTTGTTTAGCAAGTTTATGAATTTCCGATATATTTTGACCATGTGTTCCGAACAAAACAAATATTTTTTCAATTTCGATATCTGAACGAAGCGCTTCTAAGACAGGTATTCTCCCATAAACCAAATTATTTATGTTGTTTTTTTGCATGCTTTTTATCAAGAATATATATTCCAGCGATTCCAATTATGATCAACAAAATGGATATCAATTGAGCTTCTGATAACCCAAAAAAAATTCTCGGATTTATGCGAATAAACTCTACCAATAATCTCTCAATACCTGCAAAAACCAAATATATCATAAAAAGTTTTCCATCAACCAAAATCTTTTTTCTTAATTTCCATAAGATCAGAAAGAGAATTACAGCCATAAGTGTTTCATAAAGTGGTGCAGGATGTACAAATATATTATCGGGAACAACACCGTTAACACCATATTTTTCCACTATTTCAGGAAAATCTCTGAATGCAACTGAAGGTGGATATGTACCACGCTCATAACTCATAGCCCAGGGCAAGTTAGTCGGTATTCCGTAATCACCATCACCTGATAAATGGCAACCGATACGAGCAATTCCATATCCGAGCATCAAACCGGGTGCAGCTGCATCAGTAACTTTTAGAACTTTAACCTTTTTATGTTTTAGGTAATAAATGATTACAATTGTAGCCAGAATGAATCCACCATAAAAAGTTAATCCAGCAGCAGAGAAAATCATTTCCAAAGGTGCATATAAAAAAGCATCCCAATTCTCAATTAAATGAGCAAGTTTAGCACCTGCAATTCCAAAAATGATTGCAAGCATTGTGATATTTGATGCTAAATTGGGATTTAAATTTTTTCTTTTTAATTCCTTTGTTAATAGATAACTTGCCACTATAAAAGCAATTCCCAACATTAATCCGTAACTGTATACAGTTAGAGGTCCAATTTTAAAAAGTTCTGGATACATTTTATGATACCTGTATGTTTAAAAAAGATTCCTTAGGAACTGAGATGATCTTAATTAAATCACCTACAATATTTATTTCGAAATTATTAACTTTTTTATTAATCCCGATGATTTCAATTCTATAATTTCCCTGAAGGTTTTCAAATTTTTTTTCGAAGAATGCTCTCCCTCCACCTGGTAAGTTGATTTTCGTAGGCTTCAAACCTCTCATTCTAAAAATGATTTCATTTTGCTTATGAAACACATTTACATCAATTTCATACCTAAAATTTTCGAATTCCTGTTCTGTTTCAATTCTGAAAACCACAAAATTTTTCTTAAGCGTTTCGTCATGCAATGTATAAATAAAGAGATTATATAGAATTTCTTTCGTTTTTAATATATTATCCATTTGAACTCAAAAAATAATTTTCTAAATTTCCAAGATCAATTTCTTCAACTTTACCTGTCTTCATATTTTTTATATTCAGGCGATTGGATTTTACTTCATTTTCGCCAACGACAATAACAAAATCAGAATTCTGTCTATCCGCTTCTCGCATTTGAGATTTCAAACTTCTATTTAACAAATCTATTTCACACGGAACACCTTTCGCTCTCAGTTTTTGAGCTAGATTAAGAATAATTTTCTCGCAGGATTTGTCAGCATAAGCAATAAAAACTTTCGGCCTTGGAGCTTGAAATTTATCTTGATTTTGTTTCTGAAGCACCATTAATAATCTTTCCAAACCTGCTGCAAATCCAACAGCAGGGGTATCCTTTCCTCCAAGTTCCTTGACAAGCAAATCATACCTACCGCCACCAGCAAGCGCATCCTGAGAACCAAGTTCGGTGCTTATTATTTCAAACGCGGTTTTTGTGTAGTAATCTAAGCCGCGGACTATCCTACCATCAACTTCAAAAGTGACATTCATAAAACTGAGCAAATCTTGTAGTTGAGCAAAGTGTGTCTTACAATCATTGCATAAATAGTTTAGTATTAGAGGCGCTGATTTTGTTGCAATTCTATCGTTCTCATCTTTTGAATCAAGAACTCTCATAGGATTTACATCAATTCGTTTCTGGCTTTCTGGACTAAGTTTATTAGAAATATCGATTAAAAATTTCTTAAGGATATTTTTATATTCATTTCTACAGATCTCACAACCAACTGAGTTTATTTTAATTACGAAATCACGTATTCCAAAGCTTTCATAAATGTTTGCAGCGAGTGATATAATTTCAGCATCCACAGCTGGATTTTTGCTTCCGATTGCTTCAGCTCCAAATTGATGGAATTGGCGTAATCTGCCTGCCTGTGGGCGCTCCTGACGAAAGGCAGGACTAATATAATAAACTTTTGTCAGAGGTTGTTTTTCACCTAAATTATGTTGTATATATGCACGAATTACTGATGCTGTTACTTCCGGTTTCAATGTCAAACTATCGCCACCTCGATCTGTAAATGTGTACATTTCTTTACCAACAATATCTGTGAATTCTCCAATACCACGGGCAAATAGCTTTGTCTCTTCGAAAATTGGAGTGCGAATTTCTTTATAATTATATGTGTGCATTACTTTACGAATCCTGTTCTCCACTTCGATCCAGATGTGTGATTCATCTGGCAGGATGTCTTTTGTACCTTTTATAGATTTGTATTTCAATTCTTCCCTTTTATTAAATATCAAAATAAGATGATTCTTCGTTCTTAAATGTTTCCAGAATTTCTACTGGGGAGGATAATGTCAAAAGTTTTTGTCTAAATTCTTCTTTGTTCATTAATCTTGAGATTCGACTTAACAATTTTATGTGAGGACCTACCATATTTTCTCGTGCAACCAGTAAAAACACTAACCTTACAGGTTTTTCATCAAGCGATTGATAATCAATTGGTTTTTCAGTAATGCCAAATGCAGCAACTATATCACTTACTGCATCAGTTTTACCGTGTGGAATTGCAAAACCATTTCCAACACCTGTCGACATTATTTTTTCTCTTTCGAAAATACAATTTCTGACTTTTTCCTTATCAAGTATTTTATCAGCTACGGAAGATTTAACCAACAAATCTATCATTTCGTTAATTATTTCTTCTTTTGTGTTTCCTTTTAAGCTTGTGTTTATTAAATCTTCCTTTAAAATTTCTGATATCTTCATCAGTTTTTCCTTATTTGATTTGTTTTATTCATCTCGCCATTTTTCAATTAATTTTGAATACTTTTCAGCGAGATGCAATGCTGTAGTTTCCGATTTTGCTTCAGCTTTTATATGAAATAACGGTCTTTCTTTGTCAGGTATAATTTGAACTGCAACGGCATCATCACCACCGTGAAATTTGATTTTAACACCATCTACTAACTCTCTATCCATATTTTCAGTTTCTGTACTAATGTATCGCATTACTTTTCCCTTCAAATTCCATGGGCAGAGCACATCCTGCTCAACTGAATAATAGCGAACTATCTCCTTATTCAGTTCACCCAACTTTTTACCAGAAAGTGCTAAAAGTTCCAATAATTTTGCAAGAGAATACATTGCGTCAGATGCAAAGAAGAAATCTGTAAATATAAAACCGCCTTTTGTTCCACCTACAAATGATACGGACTTATCTGAAGCTGCTTCCATCATTGCGAGATGGGAGTTTTTTGTTTTCATAATGGAACACTTGCTTGCAATTACATCAATCTCAGATGGAGCAATTATCGGAACAGCAATTCTTCTTGTTCCTGGATAAACATCCAGATAAAGTTTTACAAAAAGTGTAAGCAACCGATCCCCATCTAAAATTTCACCTTTCTCATCTACAATTGTTATTCTTTCAGAGCCAGCATCTATCATACAACCGATATCATATTGAAGTGATGTAACGATATGTGAAATTTGTTTTAACGATTCCTTTATTTCTTTCTCTTCACGGGTCAATTTTTTTGGATCCAGGTGAGAATTTAAAGCAACCGATTGACATTCAAAAGAGCCAAGCAGGTTGGGGAAGATTGTTGCTGCAACACCGTTTGAATAATCAAGAACAATCTTAAATTTTGCTTTCTTTATAGCATCCAATTTCAAGCTTGATAAAAATTTCTGTTTGTATATTTCGGTTGTTCTTTCAGTAAAAAATATTCCACCGACTTTATGGGCTGGTGCTCTCATATAATCTTCACCAAAAAATATCCTTTCGATGGATTTGGTCTTGCGAACAGGTAAATCTCTTCCATTTGAATCAAAAAATATTATATCAGTCATTGCTTTATTATATGGAGATTTTCTGACATGAATACCACCAGCCTCATTACCCGTACTTAATTCATGTCTTACCAGAGGGATTGGCATTGCGCGCAAATCATTTACATTTACACCAGCTGAGATTAATCCACAGATTAATGCTCTGTTCATCATTCTTGATACATTATCCGAATCCCGACTGGTTACAACAGTTTTACCTTCACCAATAAAAACTCCAAATGCTGCGCCTAACTTTGCGCCGAACTCTGGGTTCATTTCGATGTTGGAGATACCACTTACACGTGCATCTGTAAACAACTCTTTTAACCACCGATCTTCCAGTACCAAACTTCTGTTTAAAACAGCTGAATTCTCAATAACTTTTTCTGGCCATAGCTTTATATTTGCAAACAAACGGGCATTATCGCCAATCACACATCTATCACTTATAAAAACATTATCACCAATCATTACATTATTTCCAATTTTACAATTGTAACCCACAACATCTGCTGAAAGCTCACAATGGTTTCCAATTGTAGTACCATCCCAGATTACACAATTTTTTAAATTAGTACCGGAATGGATTACACAACTGTTCCCAATTACTGTGTTTGAGAGTTTAACATTTTCTTCTATAATTGTTCTTTTACCAATGATGTTCATTCCGTGTAAATTTTCGGGTTCTGTTTTTAAAACTGAGTTTTCACCAATAATTAAATTGTTCTCCTTTTTACCTTCCACTTCAATACCAACATTTTGTGAAAGAATATCCAGATGAGCTTCCTGATAATCATACAAGCTTCCAATATCACGCCAGTAACCATCACTGATGTAACCATAAAGATTCATATTTTTACGCAACATTAAAGGAAACAAATCTTTACTGAAATCAAACTCTTCTCTGAATGGTACAAGTTCAAGTACTTTCGGTTCGAGAATATATATACCGGTATTAATAGTATCAGAAAACACTTCACCCCAGGTTGGTTTTTCAAGGAATCTGGTAATTCTTCCTTCATCATTTGTTATTACAACCCCATATTGTAAGGGATTGCTAACACGAGTTAAGACCAGTGTAGCATCGGCTTTTTTTAAATTGTGAAAATCTATTGCCTTTGTTAGATTTATATCTGTTAGTACATCACCACTTATAATTAATATCTGATCATTTATTAATCCAAGTGATACGGTTGCATTTTTAACACTCCCAGCGGTTCCATAATCAGCTTCAGCTCTTACATAATTCATTGAAACACCAAATTTTTCACCATTCTGAAAATATTCAGAAATCACTTCAGGATGATAAAAAAGAGAAGCCACAATCTGCTTAATATTGTGTTCTTTCAATAGTTCCACAATATGATACATCATTGGTTTATTAACCATCGGGACCATAGGTTTTGGTATGTTGGCAGTGAGTGGTCTGAGCCGCGTACCGAATCCTCCTGCCATTATAATGGCTTTCATCTGTTTTCTACCAATTTGCTTGTTAATTTTTTATAAAATTTAATAAAATTTCTGTTATGTTGCAATAGTTTTAGATTAAAATTAGAAAACTTTTTATAAGTATATTACTTAATTTGCATGTATGTTATAGATACTGTGATTAAATGTTTGATGTTAAACAGACAGAATAGATTTTGTGGTTTATTATGATGTTTTGCTCGTGAGTTATCGTAAGATCCTTCGCTTGTGCCAGGGTTTGTGGGCTGATGTTTCGCTTCGCTCAACATGACAGTAAAACTGATTCGCTTCATGTTTTTCTCGCAAAGAACGCAAAGAGAGCAAAGTTAACGCAAAGAATGCCAAGGAGATGAAAAAATTTGTCAGATGCTTCGCTTACGCTCAGCATGACCTGCCGACTGTCTTTCTGAGTGAGTCTGTTGGTAAACGGACGAACGAAGAATCTGACTGAGTGTAGTCAGATCCTTCACTTCGTTCAGGATGACAGTCCGACTTTGTCTTTCTGAACGAGTCCGTTGGTAGACGGACGAACGAAAAATCTGACAAAGTATAATCAGATCCTTCACTTCGTTAAGGATGACAATAACCGTGTTGTCAGATGTTTCGCTAACGCTCAACATGACAATGACGGTGCAGTCAAAGCCTTCACTGCGTGCAGGATGACGGTGACCGTGTTGTCAGAGCCTTCGCTGCGCTAAGATACTCAATGACTGTCTTTCACTGAATATTTTCCCCAATCGAGCTTGTTTGGAATTTTATTTAAACCTCTACCTGATGGTATTTCTTCAACAAACTTTCCGGATGCAAACATTAAATTGAATGTTATTGTATTTGGTTCTGGTAACCTCTCAAATTTAAATATCGGCATTTATACCTATTCTATGTTGTTTATTGCTATCTATTCAATCACTTAGTACTTTCAATCCACCTTAATGCCGTACTTCTTAATCTTCAAATAAAGTGCCTTTTGACTGATACCAAGCGCTTCTGCTGTTTTTGATCTGTTACCATTCATTAGTTTTAAAACATGTTCAATATGTATCTTTTCCACTTCATCCATAGATAAAAGTTTTCCATATTTTTCGTTCATATCTGATTGAGCTTCAGATGTACTAAGCTGGTTGGTGAGATACAATTTTGGTTGGGCTATTTTTAAATCCTGAGGATGAATTAGATTGCCATTTGATAAGATTATTGCTCCTTCAATAACATGTTCAAGTTCCCTTACATTTCCAGGCCAGTCGTATTCCAGAAGAATTTGAAGTGCCTCCTGCGATAAGAGTTTTGGCTCTTTAGATTTCTTCTTTAAAAAATATTCTGCAAGTAATGGAATATCTTCTTTCCTTTCGCGAAGTAAAGGCATTTTTAATGTAACCACATTTATTCTGTATAACAAATCTTGCCTGAACTTGCCATTCTTAACTTCTGTTAGGAGATCTTTATTGGTTGCAGATATTACTCTTACGTCAACATGCAATTCACTTGTTCCACCTACACGTCTGAAATTTCCAGTTTCAAGAAACCTCAGAAGCTTGGGTTGGATATGCATGCTTATATCACCGATTTCATCAAGAAAAAGAGTTCCACCATTAGCGACTTCCACCAACCCGGGTTTTAATGTGTGTGCATCTGTAAAAGCACCCTTTTCATGCCCAAAGATTTCACTTTCTATCAAAGTATCCGGAATTGAAGCGCAATTTACTGCAACAAACGGATAATTTTTTCTGGGACTTTCTTTATGTATCAGGTGTGCTATTAATTCCTTCCCTGTACCACTTGCACCTTCAATTAGAACATAGGAATCTTCAGCAGCAACTCTTCTTGCATCATCCAACAATTTTTTAAAAAAGGGGCTCTCACCTATAATATCAGTACTGGCAATTCTTGCAAGTTCACTCTCCATTACTTTACTTTTGATGAGCAATTTTTTTCTTTCTATTGCTCTTTCAATTGCATTAAAAAGTTCATCAATATCGTAAGGTTTGCCTATGAAATCATATGCCCCAAGACGAATTGATTCAACAACAGTTTTAACATCACTGTAGCGTGAAAGTATAATTACTTGAGAGTCGGGTGATTTTTCCTGAATGAATTTTAAAACTTCCAGACCTCCTACTCTTGGAAGTTTAATGTCTAATAATATTACATCATAAATATTTTTTTGAATTAAATTTATTGCCTCCACCCCATCATAAGCTAAATCTACTGCATATTTTTCCGTCTCCTGTAGTTCGTCCTGAAGAAGATTACTTAATTGAACTTCATCATCTACAATAAGAATTCTATCTCTTTGTAACATAATTCCTTTTGAAGCTACTACTCACTCAATACTCTTTCAATTGTTGCCAGCAAATCAACTAAATCATACGGTTTGCTAACAAAGTCCTCAGCTCCCAATTTTTTTGATTCAATTGCATTTTTCAAATCAGCAAAGCCAGTTAGCATAATGACTTTTAAATTCTTGTAATTTTCTTTAATAAATTTTAAAACTTCAAAGCCATCTTTCTTAGGCATTCTAATATCGAGGAGTACCAAATCGAACGGTTTTTTCTGAATAATATCTAAAGCCATTTCTCCATCAGCAGCTGTCTCGACTTCATATCCTTCGCCTCTCAGCTCTTGACTTAGTACAGTTCTCAAAGGATCTTCGTCGTCAACAACTAAGATTCTGGTTTTTTCAGTCATAGAAACTCCTTAAATTTTATTAATATCGATAGTAAATTTTTTCTTAAATTAAGAAATTAGTATCAGAAAATCAAATATAATGCTAATTTAACAATAAGTATCGACGCTAATATAAATTCAAGAGAATTTGCAATTTAAATTTATAAATGCTATAATTTAAAAGTTTTAGAGAATAAATTATGGAACTTGAAACTTTAGACATATTGCTCGTGGATGATGATCCAGTTTATGTAAATTCAGCACGTCATCATCTCAGTAAGTACCCAAGCAAAAAATTTAATTTGATCTGGAAGGATAATGGGGATGCTGCAATTCAAGAACTAAAATCAAATCCAAATATTAAACTTGTTTTGATTGATTATTATTTACCGGATAAAGATGGGCTGGAGATAGTAAAGGAAATTGCTAACGCAAAGATATCAATTCCAATAATATTTCTCACCACTCATAAAAACTTCAAACTCGCCGTCGAAGCTATGAAGCTAAATGTTGAGGATTATCTTATTAAAGAAGAAACAGTTGATACGATGTTACCGCGTGCAATTGTAACCGTTCTTGAAAGATTCAAAATAAAAAAGCAACTTGAAAATGCCGAGAAAGAAAAAATAATATCTGAAGGCAAAGCTAACGCAATAAAAGAATTAATTGTAACTATAAGCCACGAATTTAACAATCCACTCGCAGCCATAAAGATAAGTACCGATATTTTAGCAAAGCAGAATTTATCACCCGAATCTAAAAAAATACTTGAAGAACTGGTTGAAAATTTAAAAAAGATAGAGAATGAAATTTCAATTTTAAAGAATTTAGATATTTCAGATTAAAAGTTATTTCAGTGCTTCGGCACCACCCACTATCTCGAGCAGTTCCTTAGTAATGGACGCCTGACGGGCTTTATTATAGATTAATTGTAAATCCCTAATCAATTCGTTAGCATTTGTCGTCGCATTATCCATAGCTGTCATTCTTGCCCCCTGTTCAGCAGCACTTGATTCAAGTAATATTCTCCACATCTGAAAATTTAAATGCTTGGGAATCAAATCTTTAAAAATAGTTACTAATGAAGGTTCAAAAATGTAATTTGGCTCTACATGATTTTTCCCCACCTGTACATCAACAAATTCTGATGGTGGTACTGGCAGCAATTGTTCTATCACAATCCGTTGCTGTACAACCGACTTAAATTCGTTGTAAATCACCTCAACCTTATCGTACTTCCCTGAAAGATAGTCATTGGTTAATTCAACCATTATTTTCTTTGCAATATCAAAATTTAACATCTGAAAAATATTTATATGTTTATAGTCAATCTTATACTTATGCTTAAGTAGAAAGTCGTAACCTTTTTTGCCTATTGTAATCAGATGAATGTTTTTAGGTGATAACTGGTCTTCATAATTTTTAATATAACCAAGTGTTGTGCGAAGTATATTTGAATTAAAAGCTCCACATAATCCACGATCCGAGGTTACAACAACTATTGCAATATTTTTTATTTCGCGAGCTGGATTGAAATATTGGTTTTCTGAATCTTTTTGACTTACAGCAAGGTTTTGAATTAATTCTTTAATCTTTCGTGCATAAGGCCTAGCTGAAATGATAGCATCCTGAGCTTTTCGTAGTTTTGCAGCTGCTACCATCTTCATGGCTTTAGTAATCTTTTGAGTACCCTTTACACCTGATATTCTTCTTCTTATTTCACGCAGAGTTGCCATTTTTATTCAACCTTAAAAGCTGCAATGAACTCTTTTAATATCGAATGCAATTTATAAGTTAAATCTTCTGTAAGATCTTTCTTTTCTGAAATTTCATCTAAAATATTTTTATGTTTAAGATGTAACATTTCGAGAAATTCTTTTTCAAATCTTTTTACGTGCTCAACTGGCAGTTCATCGAGATAACCATTGGTTCCTGCAAATATCACTACTACCTGATCTTCAACAGGCATTGGATCATACTGATTCTGTTTAAGAAGTTCAACCAATCTTGAACCTCTTCTAAGTAATGCTTGAGTACTTTTATCCAGATCAGATCCAAATTTTGCAAACGCTTCAAGTTCACGATATTGTGCAAGGTCAAGTCGTAATCTACCAGCGACTTTTTTCATAGCTTTAATCTGAGCATTCCCACCAACTCTGGATACTGATATTCCAACATTGATTGCAGGTCTTACACCGGAATTAAAAAGTCCAGATTCAAGATAAATCTGACCATCAGTTATTGAAATAACATTTGTGGGTATATAAGCCGAAACATCCCCTGCCTGAGTTTCAATAATAGGAAGAGCAGTTAAACTTCCCCCACCTAACTCTTCACTCAATTTTGACGCTCTTTCAAGAAGACGGGAGTGAAGATAGAAAACATCGCCTGGATATGCTTCTCTACCTGGCGGTCGACGCAGAAGTAGTGCTACCTGACGGTATGCTTGTGCATGTTTTGAAAGATCATCATATATAACCAGTGCATGCCTTCCACTATCTCTAAAATACTCACCAAGAGTTGCACCTGAATAAGGTGCTATAAACTGCATAGGTGAAGGTTCATTTGCGTTGGCTACTATTACAGTAGTGTAATCCATTGCACCTGTCTCTTCAAGTTTTGCAACCACCTGAGCTACAGTAGACCCCTTTTGTCCAATTGCAACATAAATGCAATACACAGGTTTGATTCCGAGTTCACGAGCTCTTTCTGTATGTGTAAACTTTTGATTTATAATTGTATCCACAGCAATTGCTGTTTTACCTGTTTGCCGATCACCGATTATCAATTCACGCTGACCTCTTCCTATTGGAATCATGCCATCTACAGCTTTGATACCTGTCTGCAAAGGTTCCTTTACCGGTTGGCGCTGGATAACTCCGAGAGCTTTTCTTTCTATCGGTAGATATTTTTCAATCTTGATAGGTCCTCGTCCATCAATTGGTTGGCCAAGTGGATTAATAACACGACCAAGCATTTCTTCGCCAACCGGAATGGATGCAACACGACCAGTGCGTTTTACTATATCACCTTCTTTTATATACTGACTTTCTCCGAAAAGTATTGCTCCAACATTATCTTCCTCAAGGTTTAGGACCATTCCAAAAACACCATGAGGAAATTCAACAAGTTCGCTCGCCATCACTTTCTGAAGTCCATATATCCTGGCGATACCATCACCAACTTGCAGGACTGTACCAACTTCGTAAGTATCAATTTCTTTTTCGAATTCAGAAAGTTGTTTACGAAGTATTGCAGAAACTTCATCAGGTTTGATTTCTACCATATATTCAAATTCCTTTTTCTATTAAATTTTACTTTTTGTAGATGCAGATGCTGCAAGAAATTTCTTTTTTAAGATATTAAATTGATTCAAAACACTTGCATCAAAAATCGTATCTTCAATTTTTATAACAAAACCACCAATTAATGAAGAATCCATATGGTTAAGTAATCTAATCTTTCTCTTAGTAATTGCTTCAAGCTGTTTTTTTATTCTCTCAATCTGTTCTTCTGTAGGTGGAATAACAGTTGTAAGTTCAGCATTAACTATCCCATTTTTTTCGTCGAGCAGTTTCCAGAAACTTTCTATAATTGATGGAATCAGAGATTCCCTATTCTTTGTTACAAGCAACAACAAGAATTTAAAAGTTAGATCATCAACTTTATTCTGGAAAATTGCAGCGATTGCCTTTTTCTTTTTTTCTGTATTTATGATCGGGCTTTTAAGGAATAAACTAAAATCTCTGGATTTTTCAATTGCTACCTGAATATTTCGAAGATCATTAGCAATCACATCAAGTTTATTAAGTTCTTCAGCAATTTGAATTAACGCCGATGCATACCTATGTCCAGCTTTAGATTCCTTCATATCAATTTAGTTTTTTGGAAGATCCTTTAGATACGAATCGATTAACTTTCTATGTAAGTCTTCATTCAATGAATCCCCTACAACTTTTTTGGCTGCTAATATTGCTAAGTCTGCAACCTCGCTTCTAAGTCGGAGCAAAGCTGCCTCCTTTTCTCTTTCAATCTCCGCTTTTGCCTGATCCAGCATATGCCGTGCTTGATGATGAGCTCTATCAATAATTTCAGATTTAATTTTTTCACCAAGTTCACGGGCTTCTCTAAGAATTTGGGCTGATTTAATTTCTGCCTGTTCAATCTTTTTTCGGTTTTCAAGCACCAACTGTTCAGCCTCCTGAGCAGATTTTTCAGCTCTTTCAATTGAGCTACGTATGCGTTCTTCTCTTTTTTCAAGTGCATCCAGTAGCGGTTTCCAGGCAAATTTTTTAAGCAGAACCAGCAGGACGAGAAAAGTTATAATTGTCCAGATTACTAATCCGGGATTAATTTCTAACATTTTCGAATTCCAATTTATTTGGTTGCTAATATAATGCAGATTGCGAGGGCAAAGAATGTAGCACCTTCGATAAGCGCTGCGGCAATCAGCATTGAAGTTCTGACCTGTCCAGCCACTTCTGGTTGACGGCCACTTGCTTCCATTGCGGCTGCTGCAAGTTTACCAATTCCAAGTCCTGCACCAATTACCGTTAATGCAGCACCAATACCAGCTGCTAAATAACCCAATGCGTTTGCTTCCATTGTTTTATATCTCCAATTTGTTATTAGATTTTATTTATTCAATTTATTTTAATTCTTCAATGTTCACTCGATTGCATTCCAAGTCCCATAAACAGCGAAGTTAGCATAGTAAAAATATATGCCTGCAGAAATGCTACAAAAAGTTCCAGAATATTAATTCCAACGGCGAAAGCAATGGGGATCGGAGCAATCCAAACTGTTTTAAAGATAAATATCAGACCAATTAAAGAAACTATAACTATATGACCACCTGTCATATTTGCAAAAAGACGGATACACAGTGCAAATGGTTTAGTAAATAAACCTAAAATTTCAATTGGAATCATTATAGGCCATAGAGCCCAGTGAACACCACCAGTTAGATGAGCCAGGTAGTGTTTGAAACCCTGTTTTTTTATAGCAGCAACCTGTATCATAATAAACGCAATCAATGCTAAACCACCGGTAACACTCACATTACTTGTAGATGTAGCTCCGTAAGGGACAAGGCCAATCAAGTTCATAACAAGTATAAAAAAGAATGTTGTCAAGAGATAAGGCATATACTTGATGCCATCTTTTCCCATATTTGGAATTACAATTTCATCACGAATATATTCTACAAAAACCTCTACTAAATTACCAATTCCTTTAGGTACTTTAGATTTTAAATTTTTCCTTGCCGCAACAATTGTAACTATAGCAACAATAAATGCTGATATCCACAAAAAGAAAACATGTCGTGTTATAGTCAAGTCAATCTGAATACCAAATATATTTATTGGTGGAATTGGTGGGAATTCAAAGTGCGCAAAAGGTACTTCAATGGTCTTGGAATCTTTAATATGATGCAATAATTCAACAAAAACATTTTCAGAATGTTGAGCGTGTATTGCAGACGAATCTATTAAGGTATTGCTATGTTGGTCGATATTATTTAAAACAGAACTATTCAAATTATGATATCTTTGATTTTAAGCGTTTTTCGATATAAACAATTTCAAAAATAAGAAAAATTATGTAAAAAACAAAAAGTGATGAAATAAATGCCACAATGTGAAAATTAAAAATACTTATAAATATTAACAGACATATAATTAATATTAACAATCTGATACTCATTCCTCCAATCAATACCTTCATAAACTTAGTTATTGATTTATTATGAGCATATTCGATTGATAGGTATCCTATAGTCACATTAAATACCGCAAGAAAAAAACCTGCCAGTATTGCTTTTGTAAGTGATTCGTTCTTGTAATAAATAAGTAGAATTGCAATCAACAACAGGCATATCAATGATATAACTAACAAATTTTTAAGGAACCATCTATCTATTTTCATCTGATTGTTTTTCTTTTTCGTTAGACTTTCTTGTTAGCGCAGAAGTTTGTCTGAAAAAATGATAAAATCCAGCTGAGATACCGAATAGAATACATAATAACATCAACCAGGGATATGTTCCTAATTTTTCATCTACCCATTTTCCAAAAAGGAACATCAGCACAACCATTGCTGCCATTTGAACACCTATAGCAAGATATGGCATTGCTTCGCGATAAGCTTTCGCAAGTGAATTCAAATCGCTGATTTTCATTCAAAGTGTTTCAATTCTGTTTCTGTTCAGACTGCTGAACAGTAGGTTTTGCATTCGTCATAGAGCAATTCCCATCAAAAATTGCTCCTTCATCAATTACAAGTTTAGCAGCTTTTATATCACCCTGTACAACTGCTTTGTTTTCGAATATCAATTTTTCTTGTGCATTAATACTGCCTCGGACTTTTCCACCAACTGAAACATTTTTTGCAGAAACCGAACCTTCTATTTCACCAGATAAACCAACCGAAATAGTTTCACTTGCATAAAGTTCACCAACAACTTTTCCGTCTATTCTTATATTTCCACGACTTCTCAATTTACCTTCTATAATTGTCCCAGGTCCTATTAAATTTAATTCGTTTGATATTTCACTTTTTTGTGCCAAAAGTTTATCTCCTTTAATTGTTAATATTCAGTAAATAATTTTTAGGGTTCAACGGGTTACCATCCTTCCAGATTTCAAAGTGTAGATGAGGTCCAGAACTTTCAGTACCTGTATTACCCATTATAGCTATTGGATCACCCCTTCTAACAAACTCACCTTCGAACTTTAGTAATTGTTGAGTATGTTTATATACAGTTCTATAACCTGATCCATGTGCTATTATCAATGTATAACCATAATTATATGTCCAATTTGAAAAGATGACTGTTCCAGGCGCTGGTGTATAAATTAATGTACCTATCTTGCCTGATATATCAATTCCAAGATGTCCATCTTCAGGGGCAAAATCTCTTGTTATCAAGCCTAATGTAGGCTTTGTTAAAGGTAATTCGATTTCTAAAACCGAAAAATTAGATTGTAATATTTTTGTTTTGTTTCCGGCAAAATTTTCATTCTTTGATTCAAATGCTTCAATTTCGATGTTGGAATTATTTTGTTTACGCAAATCACTTGCAATTAATGACTTATTGGGAATACTTGTCGTAGATGTATCTAACCCATCCACTCTTTCTCCCAAAGCTTTACGAAGCTGTACATTATATTGCCTAAGAATAACAATTTCGTTGATCAGCTTATTCAATTTTTCCTGAACCTGTACAATTTGCTTGTTGTATTTGTTTTCCAGTTCAATATTGGTAATCGGAAATAATTGTCCAACTGGAGTGTAAACTAAAATAAAAAATGCTATCAACAACATCAACAAAAATATTGATATCGAAATAGTTATCAATCCAAATTTTCCTAAGACATAACTCTTTGGATGATCAGTATCATCACCCGGGACTATAATCAGAGTAAATTTTTTATTTTCTCTTTTTCGCGGTTGCCTGTTATTTAACATTAAATTTGAAAAAAATTTGCTTTTCTGAGAGAAATATACTGAAATTTGCATCTATATACAAAATAATTTCAGATTTACTTTCTTAAAATTTATCTCCCATCACTCCCTGTCAACTTACCCATTTTCATAAATATGATTTTACTTGCTTGTATGACGTAAAGATAATCTTACTAATTCTTCAAGATTGATCTGTTCTGAACTAGTTTCTCTCAATACTGATTTAACAGCATTTTCAGCGCTCATGCGATTATAGCCAAGTGAAACCAGAGCATTAATTGCATCAATCTGAAGTTTTGATCCAGGAGAGGAGATTATTGTTGAAATATCTATATCATTTTTACCTAATTTATCTTTAAGCTCAAGGACTATTCTTTCAGCTGTTTTCCTCCCAATACCCTGTAAAGATGTAAGTGCTGGAATGTCGGCTTTCTGAATAGCATTTTTAAGTTCAACAGGTGTCATTCCTGAAAGCATACCCTGAGCAATTTTAGGACCAATACCTGTAACTGATATTAAGAGGCGAAACAAATCTCTTTCAACCTCATCAGCAAAACCATATAATTGAAGGTTATCTTCTCTAACATGAAGATAAGTATAAACTTTTATCTGACCGTTACTTGTAGAAAATTTTTCTGATGTTGTTAGTGAGATGTTTAAACTATACCCGACACCATTAACATCAAGAATTATTTCAGTTGGTGATTTATAAACAAGTTTACCAATTAAATATGAAATCATTAGATTTTTACATTTGTATTTTGTTTAACAAAATCCTTCCAATCCTTGTAGCGAGGGGATTTATGAATAATTCTCTTAGAATCCGACACTCTATTCAATAAAACATCACTAAACAAAAAATTCCTGTATGTGTGACATAATACGACTGCGAGTGCATCAGTAGTATCATAGTATTTAGGTATATTTTTTAATGAAAGAATCGATTTGACCATTTTCATTACCTGAAATTTAGAAGCGGCACCATTACCTGTCACTGCCTTTTTTACTTCTCTTGGAGAGTACTCACTCATTGGAATTGAATTTATAAATCCGGCAAGCATGACAGCACCGCGTGCGTGTCCAAGTTTCAATGCAGATTGAGCGTTCTTACCATAATATGCAGTTTCAATCGCAATTTCTTCCGGATGATACTTTCTTATCACCTGATCAAGGGTTTTAAAAATCAATCCAAGTCGATCCGAAAGTTTAGAACTGCTTTTACAAACTATTGCATCACTTTTTAAGATTTTAATTTTCCCTTTTTTAAATTGTATAATACCGTAACCTGTAACAAGAGTACCTGGATCAACACCCATCAAAATTATGTCCTGATTTTTCAATTTCACCCCTGAAAGTTAGCCATTATTTTTTCATCAATATCAAAGTTAGGATAAACATTCTGGACATCATCGTGTTCTTCCAGGGCTTCAATTAATTTAAGTACTTGTTCAGCTTCTTTACCTTCAACTTTTACAAGATTTTCTGGAACAAGCTGTAATTCAGCAGATTCAATTTTAATATTATTTGCTTCGAGAGCTTTTTTAACACTTTCGAATGCATCTGGTGGAGTTTTGATTTCGAAAATATCATCTTCCAATTTCATATCTTCTGCACCAGCTTCCAATATAATTGCAAGTAAATCATCTTCATTATAATTTGCTTTTGGGATCTGAATAACTCCTTTTTTATGGAAGCTCCAGGCTACAGAACCAGCGGTAGCCAACTTGCCACCATTTCTTTCAAGCAGATGCCTTAGTTCTGAAACAGTTCTATTTTTATTATCAGTAACAGATTCAATTATAAGTGCAACACCACCAGGTGCATATGCTTCATATGTAACTTCTTCGTAGTTGACACCAGGTAACTCGCCAGTACCTTTCATAATAGCTCTTTTTATATTATCAGCAGGCATATTATTGGCTTTTGCCTTTTCTATTGCAAGTCGTAAACGCGGATTGCCTTCTGGATCTCCGCCACCCATTTTAGCTGCGACTGTTATTTCTTTAATTAATTGTGTAAAGATTTTACCTCTTTTTGCATCAGCTGCAGCTTTTTTTCGTTTAATGGTTGCCCATTTTGAGTGTCCTGACATAGTTTTTTCCTTTTAATTATTTTAACGTA
>QOQV01000014.1 GCA_003327435.1 Ignavibacteriota bacterium | reverse complement strand
ATATTGGCTCACGAGCAGTTATTCTAAGAATGTGGAGAAAAAAATGAGTTTAAAATATATAAATATTAGATCCCCAACGGAGTAAAATAAAAGAAGCGGTAGTGCTGTACCACTACCGCTTTTAAAAATGCAAACAATCAGGTAGCGGACATTTAGAAAGTTTTACCCTTTTGTTTACAATATTAAAAATAAAAATAAAATGTATAAAAACAAATTTGAAATAGGAGAAAAGAACAATGAAAAATAGAATTCATATTTTAATTTTATTATTGGTCATAAAAATAATGATCATAAACCTAACTAATGTATTTTCATAGGATAATAAAATATCACTAAAAGAGAAAACATATTATTTACATTCTGGAATATATAATGGTGATAGGATTGATTTTAAGAATGTATTCAAAAGAACAATATATATTGAAAATGCAAACTGGTTCAGGATATTTTTTGGACAGGTAAATCTCGGTAATGAGAGCTTTATAGTTATAAGATCAATTTTAGATAACAGTGAACAAAAGTTAAATTCTATAAGTATTACGCAATGGAAGAATACAAGTGCATATTTCAATGGTAATGTGTTTGAAATATCATTGTATGTTTCTCCGAATGATGTAAATATTTACTTTGAAGTACATAAATTAATTTACAATGATACCCAAAAAGGTTATTCATGGCGCGGTATTTGTGGGCAAACAGATGATAGGCAACCCACACAATTCAAAGCAGTTGGGCGAATATTTAAATCTGATGGAGATATAGAAACTTACTGGATTTTGTTTAATGGAAAATTAGTTACAGCACAACACTGTCTTTCAGCTATGTATGTAGATGTAATACAGTTTAATGTGCCTAATTCATATTTAAATGGGGTTATAAGACATCCAGGTCCTGAAGACCAATATGTGGTAGATAATGAATCTATTATCAGCGGTGATGATTGGGTAATTTTTGATGTATATGCAAATTCGGTAACAGGTCTAACTCCAAAAGAAAGTCAAAATGATTTCTATTTTGTTACAAATGATATTCCTGACCCTCAAAGTAATAATGTTAACATAACGATAACTGGTTATGGTGTTGCTGCAGGGATTTTAAATTGTACACAACAAACGGCATCAGGATTAATTAATTATATTGAGGGAAATATACTTTATTGTCAAGTAGATGCTACAGAGGGTACATCTGGTGGTCCAATAGTAATGGTTGGTACATCGAATAATACTAACAGTCCTATGAAATTTGTGATCGGTATAATTACAGAAGGGTATTGCGGTGAAGCTCCAGATTGGGGTTATAATAGTGGTCCAAGTACATTAATGAATGAATTTTGGAATGCATTGAATGGACTACATATTATTAATGTTAAGATTGATCAAAAGTTAAAAGATAATCAAACATCAGTCGGAAATGTAAAGCGATGGGAGCAGATTGATTTCCAGAATTATGGATTTAAGTCTTATAATGTTCCCAGAGAATTTAATTTCATTATAGGACAATCATTTATTTTTAGAGCAACAGAAGACATATTTTATTCTCAAAAATTTAATAAGTGGAATATTGGAAATATTATCAAAATTCATAATGAATTTACTATCAACAATGAATCTAAGAATATTATTTCAAAACTTGACTATACTACAAACAATATTACAATATCTAACGAATTAATTGGGGCTACATTTTATCAGAAAGGAGATATTGAATTCAAAGACCCATGGCTTGTGAATGTAACCGATTCAAGTTTTTATGAGCATCCATACGGCTATCGCAATCTTGGAATGAATGCACCTTTCAAACAGGAAACATCCGCCTTCCGTCCTACTCTCGAATCCAAATACAAAGGCATGTTCTTGAACCAAGGCGGAACACCTCCAAACTTAACGCCACCCTACTACTCCGTTCGAGTGCCTTTAAATCAATTTATCGGTACAATATACTCTGAATTTGCTGGCTGGCAAGCTACAGGCGCTGAGCTTGCTGATGTACCTCAGTACAATGAAGAAGGTTACGTTACTAAAGCAGTTGTATTCAAACAGCCGAATGCGGTTGTAAAAGCTCGTTATAATCCAATTTATGCATCAGTCAATACAAACCTTACAAGCAGCTGGAATCTGGTAAGTATTCCAATTAATATACAACCAGCTCTTGCAAGTCAAATTTATCCAACAGCCACCTCACCAGTTTATGGATTTGAAAATAGTATATATGTAGCAAAAAATACTGTTAAACCAGGAGAGGGATACTGGGTAAGATTTGCAAACTCTCAGACAAAGAATTATACAGGTGCTCATATTTTGAGTGCATCATTTCCCGGAAAAGCTGGTTGGAATATGATCGGAACGCTATCAATACCAGTATCTGTGAGCAATATTAGTACATATCCGGAAAATTCAATAATTGGACCATTTTATTCGTATAAAAACGGCTATGTTCGGGTTACTACACTTGAACCTGGTTATGGATACTGGGTGAAATTAGCGGGTGATTGTTTGCTTTTATATAATCAAGGAGGCGGAGATGTAGTCCCACCTGAAGATCCAATACACACAGATGTTTTAACTCGGTCTGATAGATTTATCATACGAGACAGTGAAGGAAACGAGCAATCACTTTATGTATGTATAGAGGATGAGAATAATCAGGTGGATGTAACATATTTTGAACTTCCCCCACCAGTACCTGAGGAATCATTCTTTGATGTAAGATTTGTAAGTGACAGGTTTGCAGAGTTTATAGCTCACGATGCAGATGAAGTTGATTTAACTATAAGTGTTCAGACGGAGAATTATCCTGTTACGATAGAGTACGAGTTAAATCCAGAGAATAATATAGAATACACGCTTGGCTATTCATCAGGTGGATATGGGAAGGTGAATTATCAAAAATTATCGGGAAATGAAAATAAAATTGTAATCAATAGCAAATTTGGTAACAGGATATATTTAAGGAGTGAGAGAAATGATAGGAAGCAAGGAGAGACACCTGATAAGTACTTGCTATCACAAAATAAACCCAACCCATTCAATCCGGTAACCACAATCAGTTACGCATTACCGGAGCCGGGTTTTGTGACGCTGAAGGTTTATGATGTACTTGGTCGTGAATTGTCCACACTTGTGAACGAATACAGAGAAGCTGGCTATTACGACATCAGCTGGGATGCGAGTTCACAACCAAGCGGAGTTTATTTTTACAAGTTACAGTCGGGTAACTTCACATCGGTGAAGAAGATGTTGCTGATGAAGTAATTTTCAATTTTCGATTTTCGATTCAAGCCGATTCTTTCCTGCTGGAAGGAATCGGCTTTTTGTTTCCTGTCATGCTGAGCTTCAGTGAAACCTCTGACAGTGCTTCATTCAGATTCTTCGTTCGTCCGTTTACCAACGGACTCTCTCAGAAAGACAGTCGGCAGGTCATGCTGATCCGCCTCTGGCGGACCTGTCCGCCTCTGGCGGAGAAGCATCTGACAATACTGCGATTGTCATCCTGAACGAAGTAAAGGCTCTGATTATAAACCACGAGCGTTAGCGAATTATATAACTATGATTCAGTGAGGTTCTTCGCTCTCCGTTTGAAGATGAAGCTACTACGAGACAATTGAGTAAACTGCTGAATAAAAATATTAGTAGCATCTTATCTTATTAACTGAAAAATTTTAAACCTATAACAAACTTCCAGCCAAGATAATAGATGCTACGGAGAAATAAATTACTATTCCGGTCACATCAACAATCGTTGCAACGAATGGGGCAGAAGATACTGCTGGGTCAAGTCCTAATTTTTTTAACAATATTGGTAACATTGAACCTGCAAAAGTTCCCCAGGTTACAACACCAACAAGCGCAAAGAAAATTGTCGTCGCTATTAATGGCCAATGAGGACCATAAATATCTGTAAACAATGTCCAAACTGTAATCCTTAAAAATCCGATTGCTCCCAGGATAGAACCTAAAGCCAATCCAGATTTTATTTCTCTCCTCATAACTTTCCACCAATCTTTCACTGTAAGTTCGCCTAGAGTTAAGGCACGAACAATCAAAGTTGCTGCCTGTGAACCGGAGTTACCACCACTTGAAATTATCAGGGGAACAAATAAAGCCAGAACCACAGCTTTTGCAATTTCATGTTCAAAATACCCCATAGCAGTGGCTGTTAGCATTTCACCAATAAATAAAATAACTAACCAGCCAGCTCTCTTTTTAATCATTTGAAACAATGGTGTTTTTACATAAGGATATTCTAATGCTGCAACACCACCAAACTTTTGAATATCTTCTGTATCCGACTCTTCAATAACATCTAAAACATCGTCGATTGTTACAATTCCCAGGAGAAAACCCTCATAATTCACTACAGGTAAAACGGTTCTATCATACTGGCGAAATATTGGAACAACCGATTCTTTTTTATCAGTAACCTGTAAACTAATAAAAGAGCCATCTGAAAGTTCAAAAATTTTTTGGTTAGGATTTGCTAATAATATATCTCTTAAACGAATATCATCTACCAATCTACCCTTTTCATCCACTATATAAATCATATCAAATGATTCTATATCTTTACCGTGTTCACGAATATAATTTAAAACCTGCTGAACAGTCCAGTCCTTTTCCACAGCAATATAGTCGGGCGACATAAGTCGACCAACCGAATCTTCTGGATAACCCAATAGTGTTGTAGCAATTGTTCTTTCCTGAGGAGTTAAAAGCTCAATCAACTGTTTAACAACCGTACCTGGTAATTCCTCAAGGAGTGCAGTACGATCGTCTGGCGACATCTCGTTTAGTATCGTTGCAACTTCTTCCTGAGCAAGTCCTTTTAAAAATTCCTTTTGAGTATCAATATCAAGATATTCAAAAGTATCTGCAGCTTTGTCTTTAGGTAGTATTCTAAAAACAATCGCTCTCTCGGTTTCAGGCAAATCATTGATCAAATCAGCAAGTTCGCTAGGATGCCAATCTTCAAATACCTCTTTTAATATTGAGAGCTCTCTTTTCTGAATTAGCTCTCTGATTTCTGGTTGAATTGTTTTTCCGAGCATTTTATTTTCCTGCTACGCTTTTTAATTTTTTTTCTTTTAAATTACGATTAACAATTATATGCGCCATTCGAATGGGTTCAGGAATTCGATATCCTTTACAACATTTCAATGTAAATTCAATTGCATCATTTAAACAAATTTTATGACCAACTGATACAAAGATTGGTTTTACTTTAGTTTTTGTACGAACTACGGCACCAACAATTTCATCTTTATAAAATAACCAAGAATAATCCCCAGCATCAACTTTAGGTTCATCATATTCACCTATTAGATAAGTTTTACCGCAACCAATGGTTGGCAAATCGAGAATCAAACCTAAATGCGATGCAATTCCAAATTTTCTGGGATGTGCTATGCCATAACCATCAACGAAAATTAAATCGATTTTTGCCTTAATTGTTTTAAATATTTCCAGTAATGCTGGAGTTTCTCGAAATGAAAGAAACCCTTGAATATATGGAAATTTTATTGTTGAGAAAATGACTTTTTCATCAATTAAATCAAGTTCAGGGAAGCTCATTAAAACTATTCCGGCACAAGCAAGATAAGAATTTTTTTCAAAAGCAACATCACAACCAGCAAGAACCTTAACAGGTTTATCAAGTTTCTGTTGAATTACACACTTAGATAATTTATTTTGTATATCTAAAGCTTCTTTAACACTTATATTCCATCTGTGCAGTTTTAAAGATTTCAATTCCTAACTAACCTGTGTAGATAGAAAAACTTCAATACCCATTTGTGAAATTTGATCCTGAAGTTCTTCAATTGTGTCTATATGCTTATCCTCGTCGAGAAGAATTTTTTCTAACATTTCTCGAGTCGCAAAGTCCTTCACTTCACCTGCAAGCAGGATAACTTCATTATACATTTTATTAGCTTCAACTTCAGATGCAAGGTCATTTGAAAGCATTTGTGGTACCGTGTTACCAATTTTAATTTGAGAGAGTTTGTTTACAATTGGCATTCCTTCGAGGAAAATAATTCTTCCAATTAGAGCTTCAGCATGTTTCATTTCATCTATAGCTCTTTTTTCAAAATGATTGTGTAATTTTTCATAACCCCAATTTTTACACATTTCTGAATGTACCATATACTGATTAATTGAAGTTAATTCTTCGGAAAGCAACTGATTTAACTTTTCGATCAGTTTTCTGTTACCTTTCATGTGTTTTACCTTTCTTGATTATTATTCAATTTCAATTTGATATTGATGTATTTTAGTATATAGAGTTTTCAAGCTTATACCCAAAACCTTTGCAGCTTCGACTTTATTACCTTTAAGATTTCTCAGAACACCTTCAATATGCAACTTTTCAATCTCTTTAATAGGTATTCGATTTCCTATTAAATTATCCGCAGACGATGATATTGCTTTCTGAGTTAGATTCGGTGCTAAAGATAAATCACTTGGTTGTATTGTATCCCCCTTTGCAAGTATAGCTGCTCTTTCGAGTACATTTTCTAATTCACGAATATTACCTGGCCAGCTGTATTGCATTAATATTTCCATTGCTTGTTCTGAAACTTTTTTTGGAGATCTCGTTCGCATTTTTTTTGTTAAAAAATATTCAACTAAAAGTGGAATATCATCTTTTCGATCTTTCAAGGGTGGAACAGTAATTGTAATTACATTTAATCTGTATAATAAATCTTCTCTAAATTTTCCCTGCTTCACTTCATCAAAAAGATTTTTATTGGTTGCAGAAATTATTCTTACATCTGCTTTAAGCACAATATTGCCACCAACTCTACGAAATTCTCCGGATTGTATGAAACGCAATAGTTTGGGTTGCACAATTGGGCTAATATCTCCAACTTCATCAAGGAAAAGTGTACCACCATCTGCAAGTTCAACCAAACCCTGTTTCATCGTGTGAGCATCTGTAAATGAACCTTTCTCGTGTCCAAAGAGCTCGCTCTCTATGAGAGTATCAGGCAACGATGCGCAATTTAGAACTACAAATGGTTTATCAGCCCGCCTGCTGTTTTTGTAGATAAAGTTTGCGATTAGTTCCTTTCCTGTACCGCTGTGCCCTTGTATAAGCACAGTTGATTCCGTTGGAGCCACTTTTAATGCTATATCCAGTGTTTCTTTAAATTTTTGACTTTGCCCAACAATTTCTGACTCACCTGCAAGCCGTTGAAGTTCAGCCTTTATCAACTGATATTCTTTTACCAGCCTTTGCTTTTCAAGCACTTTCCTTATAATTTTCACGAGTTCATCACCTGAATATGGTTTAATAAGATAATCATAAGCTCCTAATTTCATACACTCAACTGCAATTTTTACATCATCCACACCTGTTAGCATTATAACTTCTATGTTTGGAAAGTTCTCTTTGAAAAATTTCAAAACATCAATACCATCAACTTTTGGCATTTTGATATCAAGCAAAGCTAAATCAAAAGCTTTCTCCTGAACAACATTTATTGCCTGCACACCATCTGACACTGTAGAAACATCATATCCCAATGACTCAAGATACATTTTTAACATATAACGAAATTCTTCTTCATCATCAGCTATAAGAATGGGTATTTTAATTTTTTCCATCTTTTACTTACTCCGTTTTAAATATTCATTTACGCATTTACCGGTAATGCAAACCTTATTGTTGTACCCTGCCCAATCTGGGATTCTGCAGTAATGAATCCATTATGTGCTTCAACAATTAGCTTACACAAAGCCAGTCCCAAACCTGTTGACTTCTCTTTATCAGAATAATCTGGTTTTATTTTGTTAAAAATATAAGGTAAAACATCTGGAGATATGCCAACACCAGTATCCGAAATTGAAACCTCTATGTAAGGTACCAAGTTGCCTTCGACCTCCTTATGGATTGTCGTGGTGGTTACTTTGATAGTGCTATTCGGACTCGAGTATTTGATAGCATTATCCAAGATGTTTAAAATTACCTTTTCTAATTTTTCAGGGTCAGCTTCGATAGTTGGAACTTTTTTATCTATCAAAAAGGAAAGATTTATATTCTTACTTCCGAGTTCACTTTCTCTTTTAGCACAAATCGCTGGTACAAGTTCATCCATATTTACTGGTAATTTTTCCAGTTGTGCATTACCACTCTCAAACTTTGCCAAATCCACAAGATCATTTATCGTTGCATCTATTTTCCATAATGTCTGATCTATATGTTCTAACAACTCTTTTTGCTTTTCTGTAACTATGTTCTCAAGCCCTTTGTTTAACAACGTTATTGCAGACTTGGCAGTACTAAGTGGTAGCTGCAATTTATACATCACAAGAGTTGGAAAATCTACTTGAATTTCCCTTAAATGTTTCTCTTCTTCGCGAGATTTTAAAATTCTATTTATTTTCTCAATCAATGTTTCCATTCGTAACGGTTTTTCTAAGAATTCCCTTGCACCATATTTGATACACTCAACAGCACTGGGAATATCAGCATACCCAGTAACCATAATTACATCTGTACTGGGTGCAATTCTACGGATCTGTTTTAATGTTTCAATACCATCCATACCCTCCATTCTGATATCCAAAAGAATTATATCATAATCATTTAACATTAAAATATCCAGAGCTTCATTCCCACTTGCCGCCTCATCAACTACATTAAAATTTTCACCAAGCAGAAAATCTTTAATCAGCATTCTAAAATGCTCCTCATCGTCTACAATCAGTACTTTATACTCTTTAGCCATAATTGCTCCTATAAATTTATTTAAAATTATCGAAAAAAATATTAAAAGTCAACTATTTTGAAATTTTTACAAATTGTTGCTTTTATCGTGTTTTATTTTTAAATTAAAAAAAATTTACGCAACGAAAGATTATGAAAAATTTACAATTAGATGGGTATAGTTTAAAAATCGAAGACCTCTATAAAACAGTAAAATCCTACAATAAAATTCCTATTTCTTTTTCAAAATCGGCAATTAAAGCAATAAAGCTCTCAAGAAAGGTGGTAGATGAATGGACCAAAAGTGGCGAAATAATTTATGGAATTACAACAGGATTTGGAGAATTCAGTAATATTAAAATCAGTTTATCAGATATTGAAAAACTTCAGGAAAATTTAATACTGAGCCATTCTGCAGGTGTTGGAGAACCACTACCGCTTGATGTTATCAGAGCAATGATAATATTACGATTGAATGCGCTGTCGAAGGGTTATTCAGGTATCAGATATGAAACACTGGAATTTATTAAAAACTTTTTTAATTCTGGAATTACACCCATCATTCCATCAAAAGGTTCGGTTGGCTCAAGTGGAGATTTAATTCCTCTGTCACATATGACATTATCTTTTTTAGGTAAAGGTAAGGTATTATATCAGGATGTCTTAATGGACGCATCGCTTGCACTTAAAAAAGCAAAGCTAAACCCACTTAAACTTCAGGCAAAGGAAGGACTTGCTCTTATAAATGGAACTCAGATGATGACAGCGTATGCTGCCTTAATTGTTTATGAAGCAATTCAACTTTGTAAGATTGCTGATATCTCAGCAGCGATGAGTTTTGAAGCATTAAAAGGCACAGACACAGCATTCGATAAAAGGATTCACAATCTGAGACCACATAAAGGACAGATGGAATCTGCAGAAAACCTGAGGAGATTAATATCTGGAAGTGAGATAAGAGAATCACACAGGTTCAATGATCCAAGAGTACAGGATGCATATTCGTTAAGATGTATACCTCAGGTACATGGTGCAACTCGAGATGCTGTACGCTACGCATATGATATAATTCAAACAGAAATTAATTCCGTAACGGATAATCCAATTATATTTGCAAAGGAAAAAGTACATCTTGAGGGTGGAAATTTTCATGGTCAACCAATCGCGTTCGTACTCGACTTTTTAGCAATTGCAATTTCCGAGCTTGCGAATATTGCCGAAAGAAGAATTGAACGTATGTTAAATGGTTCATTAAGCGGTTTACCAAAATTTCTGACAACACGAGGAGGTTTAAATTCCGGGTTAATGATTGCGCAGTATACAACTGCCGCTCTTGTTTCAGAAAATAAAGTACTTGCACACCCAGCATCGGTTGATTCTATACCAACTTCTGCAAATCAGGAAGACCATAACAGTATGGGTTCAATTAGTGCGCAAAAATGCTGGCAAATATTAAAGAATGTTCAAACCGTCATCGCAATTGAACTCTTAACAGCAGCACAGGCATTAGATTTTTCCTCGTTTGATATAAAAACGAAAAAGATTATGAAACCTGGTAAAGGCACTGAAGCCGCCTATAAATTTTTAAGAAAACACATTAGTCATATTCACTACGACAAAACTCTCTATGAAGAAATTGAAAAAACATTGAACTTAGTTGTAGATGGTTCTGTTCTTAAAGCAACAGAAAAAGCAATTGGAAAACTAAAATAACAGTAAGAAACTTTATGAAATTAACTGAGAAGATAATTCGTGCTATGCCAAAAGTGGTATTGCATGACCATCTGGATGGTGGTTTGAGACCATCAACTATAATTGAGCTTGCAAAGGAGCAAAAATATACAAAACTTCCGACTTCAGATCCGGGTGAACTTGCAGAATGGTTCCATCGAGGAGCAAGAAGAGGCAGCTTACCACTTTATCTCGAAGGATTTGAACACACAACTGCGGTTATGCAAACTGAGGAAGCCCTTGAAAGAGTTGCCTATGAGATGATGGAAGATATGAATAATGATGGTGTCGTTTATGTAGAAACTCGTTTTGCACCTGTATTTCATACAAAGAATGGTCTACATTGGGAAGAAGTGGTCAATGCAGTATTGCGTGGTCTTGAAAAAGGCAGGAAAGATTTTGGAGTTGAGTACGGTTTAATAATTTCCGCTATGCGTAATATGAAACTTTCTCAGGAAATGGCTGAACTGGCAATTGATTTCAGAGAAAGAGGCGTTGTAGGTTTTGATCTTGCCGGTGAAGAAGGTGGCTTCCCACCAAAAAAACATCTTGACGCATTCAATTATATTAAAAGAGAAAATTTTCATATAACAATTCACGCTGGAGAAGCTTTTGGTAAAGAGTCAATCTGGCAGGCAATTCAATGGTGTGGGGCAGATCGTATCGGTCATGCAACACGCCTTATAGAAGACATTGCCGTAGATGAACACGAGCCAAACAAAATTGTCAAAATGGGATATCTTGCACAATATATACTTGATAAAAGAATACCACTCGAAATCTGCCTGACGAGTAATGTTGATACTGGTGCTGTAAAAAGTCTTGAAGAGCATCCATTTGGCCTGTATTACAAATACAGATTCAGGGTAACAATTAACACAGACGACAGATTAATGAGCGATACAACTATGACAAAAGAGTACAAACTTGCATACGAAACTTTTAATTTAAGCTTTGATGATCTTGAAAAACTTTCAATTAATGCGATGAAAAGTGCATTTATTCCTTATAAGCAAAGAATCGATTTGATATATAATAAAATCAAACCTGGTTTTAAAAAGTTACGGAACCTTTTAAAATTGAAAAAGAGGTAGAACCAAGTTTGGTTTTAACTCCATAATTTCTTAATTTAACTCAGCCCCGTTTATAAAAAATTTTCGGGGCTATATTTTTAAGTAACTTGGAAAAGGTAAAAAACATAACAATTTTAGGTTCTACTGGCTCAATCGGTGAAAACAGCCTTGAAGTTATTTCTAATTTCCCCGATAAATATCGTGTCGCATACCTTTCTGCAAATAAAGGTATCCCGAAACTTGTAGAACAAATAAGAAAATTTCGACCCATCGGTGTGGCAGTGATGGATCAGGCTTCAGCTGATGTAATCCATAAGATTTATGGTGATACAGTAAAAATCTATATTGGAGAGGAAGGTTTAAATACAATCGCTTCCAATGTAGAAGTAGATATTGTAATAAATTCTCTGGTTGGATTCATTGGTTTAATACCAACAATAAAGGCGATAGAATCCAACAAAAGAATTGCACTTGCCAATAAAGAAACACTTGTAGCTGCAGGAAATATAATCACTAAAATGCTAAAAAGCTCAAGGGCTGAAATTATTCCTATTGACAGCGAGCATAGTGCAATTTTTCAATGTCTCGTTGGTGAAGATATAAATAATGTTTCAAGGTTAATTCTGACAGCATCAGGTGGTCCATTCTGGAAAATGGAAAAAGAAAACTTTGCTTCAATAACAATATCTCAAGCCCTTAAACACCCAAATTGGAAGATGGGTAATAAAATTACAATTGATTCTGCAACATTAATGAATAAAGGACTTGAAATTATTGAAGCTCATCATCTTTTTAATTTACCACTCGAGAAAATTGAAGTCGTAATTCACCCACAATCAATAATTCATTCTATGGTCGAATTTGTAGATGGTTCAATCAAAGCGCAGCTTGGGTATCCAGATATGAAAATCCCGATTCAGTATGCTCTTTCATACCCAGAAAGATTCCCATTAAGTTCATTGCGGCTGAATTTCAACGACTTAAAGCAGATGACTTTCTTTGAACCAGACATCGATAAATTTGAATGTTTATCTCTTGCATATAAAGCATTAGTTAACGGTGGAACATCACCAGCAATTATGAATGCAGCTAACGAAATTGCAGTGGAACTTTTCCTTTCTCAAAAAATATCTTTCGATATGATTCCAAAAATTATTCAGAAAACTATGGAATCTATAAAAATTATTCCTGAACCTACCTTGGAAGAGATAATTAAAGCAGATTCAGAGGCAAGAAATTTTGTTATATCAAACATTAATAATCTAATCAGGTAATCAAATGAGCATTTTAGCAACTATATTCTATTTTTTAATTACAATTGGTATTCTTGTTTTAGTACATGAACTTGGACACTTTTTAGCAGCAAAACTTACTGGAATGAGGGTCGATAGATTTTCTATAGGATTTCCACCAAGAGCTTTTGGGAAAAAAATTGGAGATACTGATTATTGTATATCCTGGATTCCCATTGGTGGTTATGTAAAAATTGCTGGTATGATTGATGAGAGTATGGACACCGAATTTATAAATAAACCACCAGAACCATGGGAATTTCGTTCAAAGCCATTTCTTGCGAAGTTCTTTGTAATGATTGCAGGTGTTTTAATGAATGTTTTATTAGCTGTAGTTATATTCTGGGGAATAAATTTAGCTCAGGGAAAATTTTTAAAAGAAACCAACACAGTAGGATATGTTACTGAAAATAGTATTGCCAGTAAAATCGGTATCCGGACTGGAGACAAAATTATTACTGTTGGAAATAAAACCATTACTCACTGGGATGAAATCAGTACCCAAATTTTTCTTGAAAAAGTTGGCAACGACATCGAAATCAAAATTCAAAGAAACGGAGAACCCTTAAGTTTAATCATTCCTTATAAAGAAATAAAAACATTCAGCGAAGAAGATTTAGGCATCTTTCCTGAAGGTACTGCAACTTTAATTACAGCCGTTGAACCAGGTAAACCTGCAGAAAATCTTGGACTTAAACCTGGAGATATTTTTATAACAATTAACAATCAAATAGTAAATAACTCCTCACAGGTCAAAACCATAATAGAAGCTAACGCTGGTAAAGAGCTTTATATTACCTGGAAACGGAATGAGGACACTCTGAAAGGTGCAGTTCTTGTCACAACTGAAGGCAGAATTGGAGTTGGTCTTGGAACGATATATATAGGACCTAAAAAACAGGTGAGTTATTCAGTGTTCGAAGCTTTAAATGCGGGTATTAATAATATAATTGGTGCAACTAAATTATTTGCTTACTCAATCAAGCAAATTATAATTGGTAAAGCAAAGTTTTCGCAATCATTTGGTGGACCAATTAAAATTGCACAAATGGCTACTCAATCAGCTGAGATGGGTTGGATAAGTTTCCTGGCATTTATGGGGCTGCTCAGCATCAGTTTGGCAATTATCAATATCATTCCTTTTCCTGCACTCGATGGAGGTCACATTTTATTTTTATTTATAGAGTTAATAATCAGAAGAGAACTGCCGGTAAAAATAAAAATGGCAATTCAACAAGTAGGATTTTTTATGTTGTTAGCTTTAATGGCTTATGTTATTTACAACGACATTGTAAATTTTTAATATGGAAAACTTAATAACAAATTACGAAAAATACTTTGTACACGATTTACAATCCAGAAGATTCCAACCAGAAACCTTTAACCAAATAGTTCAGAATATATTTAAAAATAACGAACATATATTTGAGATAAAAGAAATTGGAAAATCGTTTGAAGGTCGAAAAATCAACCTTATTAAAATTGGAGAAGGAAAAACAAAAATTCTCCTGTGGTCACAAATGCATGGAGATGAATCCACTGCAACAATGGCAATTGCTGATATTTTCAACTTTTTTGCGAAGTTTTTTAAAGAAAATGAAGTCCAAAAACTGTTATCAAAAATATCACTTTTTTTCATTCCAATCTTAAATCCAGATGGCGCTGCAAAACATCAACGATTAAGTGCTCAACTAATAGACCTCAATCGGGATGCACTCAAACTTGTAACACCGGAAGCAAGAATTCTCAAGCAAGTTCAAACCGAACTCAAACCCGAAATAGGTTTCAACTTACACGACCAAGAATTAAGCACTGTTGGTTATACAAATCAAATTACACGCATTGCTTTACTTGCTCCTGCGTTGGATGAGAATCAAAGTGATAATGAAGTAAGAATTCAAGCAAAAAAAATCGCAGCTTCACTGGTAAATATTTTAAATAACTTTATTCCAGGTAAAATTTCTCGCTATGACGAGAGTTATGAACCAAGAGCATTTGGAGATAAAATGCAATCCTGGGGTACAAGCACAATACTAATTGAATCCGGTCATGAAATAAATGATCCAGAAAAATCTATAATCAGAAAGTTAAATGCTGTTAGTTTACTTTCAATATTCCATGATATCGCTAATCAAAATTATAAAAATGTTGACATCTCTGTTTACGAAAAATTACCTTACAATACATATAGAGCTTATGATCTTATAATCAGGAATGTAAAAATTCGATACAAAAATGGAACTGAAATCGACGCAGACCTCGGAATATCATACCAGGTAAATACTCATACAACTGATATCCCAGTACTTATGGAAATTGGCGATTTAAGTACATTTGTTGCATTAAAAGATGTAGAGGGTAACGGAAGGGAGATTTCAGAAGAGGATATTCATATTGAGAAGGAATTTAATTTAAAAAAATATTTTCTGGAAGTTTGAAGCATTACCCTTCATTCTAATACTACTTATCGTTGATGTTCTATAAGATTTTTCCAATGCGCTTAACAACCTTTTGCAAAACCTCAAGAGTATAATCCAGATCATCTGAATTAGTATACTTACCAAATGAAAAGCGAATTGTTGCCTTTGCTGTTTCCAGATCCCTGCCAATGCCAAGGATTACATGAGATGGTTGTAAACTACCTGATGTGCAGGCAGACCCACTTGAGACTGCAACACCTTCTAGATCTAAATTTAGTAATAATGCCTCTCCATCAATATTAATTTTTGAGCTGTTAAAAGATACATTTAAAATATGTGGGACACATTTAGAATCCGATCCGTTGAATAATACAAATGGAAACAGGTCAGAAATTTTTCGTTGAAAATACGATTTTAGATTCGACAATCTTTGGTTTTCAGATGTCAAATTTTTAATAACATTTTCAGCTGCTTTTGCAAAGCCAACCGCTAAAGGTACATTTTCAGTTCCGGCTCTTTTTCCTCTTTCCTGTCCACCACCGTGTATTAATTTTTCTAAATCGGTACCACTTTTTATATAAATAGCACCTATACCTTTAGGTCCATATATTTTATGCGCACTTAAGCTTAAAAGATCAACATTTAACTCTTCAACATTGATCTCCACTTTTCCCAAAGCTTGAACCGCATCCGTATGAAAGATTATTTTATATTTTCTTGTTATTTCACTTATCTCTTTTATTGGATTTATTATGCCGAGTTCATTATTTACAAACATTATTGAAATCAGACCTGTATTTGGCTTAATAGCTTCTTCCACCTGGTGTGGATTTAATATTCCTGATTTGTCAACCTTTAAGTAAGTGACTTCAAAACCTTTTTCTTCAAGATATTTACAGCAATCAAGAACAGCGTGATGTTCAATTTCAGAAGTAATTATATGATTTTTCCCAGATTTTGCGGCATGCATAGCAGCACCCTTAATTGCAAAATTGTCTGCCTCAGTACCACCACTTACAAAGAACAATTCACCTGGTTTCGCTGTTATCAAACTTGCAATTTTCATTCTGCTTTCTTCAAGTGAAGCTCTTGCAGATTGTCCATATTTGTGAATTGAGGATGCGTTTCCAAAAATCTCTAAAAAATACTTTTTCATTACATCAAAAACTTCAGGATCAAGTGGGGTTGTTGCAGCATAATCCAGATATACAGATCTCATATTTACCTCTTTCTACGCCTGGGCATTTCCTCGCGCATTTTTTCCAGCGCGTCTCGCAATTCTTTATTAAACTTTTTTTCAAATAAATAATATCTTGCAAGTTGTTCTTCATTCAATAATTGCTTTAAATTTTCTAAAAATTCTTTATTTTCCTCCCAATATTTTTTCTGGTAAGATTCGTATTCTTTTAAAATTTTTCTCATCTCTTTTAGATATTGTTGATATTCTTTGCTTTTATCCTGAAACATTCCGCTTTTCTCAAGGTAAATCGCGAGATTTTTTTGATATTCATCTAGCATTCTATGAATTTCTTTAAGGCTATCCAAATGCGCATTATATAATCTGGAAAAGCGAATAGATTCTTCATCGGATAAATTTAATTCTTCAATTAATCTGAGTTTTTTATATTTTTCTATTCTCTCTGGTGCAGGTCCAAACGGTCTATCATGGAATTGTGAATATGTAAATTGATAGGATAATAAAGTCATTACAATTAGTACAAAATTAAAATTTTTCATATTTCACCTCTTATAAATTTTTTCTTCGCTTAAATAAGTTAACAATTCATTAACTTCTTCTTCTTTCAATTCAGAAATTGATATTTCTTCTTTATATAATTCTTCAATATTATTACTTGTCAATATAATGTTTTTAAGGACAAATTTATCCAAACTATTATAATTATCAGAAACTGAATCACTACCATAATCATAGAGTAGATCCTGATAAGAACTATCAATTAAAGCAACAATTTCCGCATTTTCCTGAATGTTTTGATCATATTCAAAGTTATCATATAATTTAATCATCAATAAAGAAACAATTAATAAGATAGCAGCAGAAACTATAATTTGAGGAACATATTTTATGTAAAAATCAAAATTCCCCATATTAATTCTTTTGTGGATATTGGGTAATAGATTAATCCAGTAAATTTCGTCTGGTTCGGTGTGTTTTTCAGCTGCAAGTTTGTTAAATATTTTTTTAAGATTTTTATATTCATCTGTACAAGTTTTACATTGCTCCATATGCCCTTTTAGAGTTTCTGCATCGAGGGGAGATAATTTATTCTGTATAAAATCTGGAATAAGATATTTTTTATTACATTTCATAATTCGTTATCCAAATATTTTTTTATATTCTTCAAAGCATGGAAATAATTAGCTTTTAAGCCACCTACTGAAGTTTTTAGAATTTTCGAAATTTCTTCATAGGGTAATTCGTTATAATATCGTAATATAAACACCTGTTTTTGTTTATTCGGTAAATTTGCAATTGCTTTTTCAATTAATGTACTCATTTCTTTACTTTCAAGGTTTAGAAGCGGATTATCATCTGAATTAATTTTCAAAGTAGCTGGAAAAGCTTCGTCAAATTTGATTAAATCGAACAATTTTTTGCGTCTTATAAAAGAAATTGAAAAATTAACAGTTATTCTATATAGCCATGTATAAAATGAAGAATCGCTGCGAAAATCTTTTAAGCTTTTATAAACTTTTACGAACACATCCTGCACAACATCATCAGCATCATCATGATTACCGAGCATCTTTCGAGCAATCCAGTAAACTTTCTTTTGATATTTTCGAACAAGGTGGTTGAAAGCTTCTGAATTTCCGCTTTTAAATTCCGATATTAATTCAAAATCTGATTTTTCGAGCATTAATATAAATTGTTCTGTAGTTTAGACATTTACAATTTACAATAAGTTTAATAAATAAAAAAGCCCCATAATATATGGGGCTTAAACTTAATACTAAGTGTTTTTTTAATACATATCGCCGTGTGGCATAGGAGGCATTGGTTTTTCTTTCTCAGGTTTTTCCACAATTGTAGCTTCAGTGGTTAAGATTAAACCTGCCACACTTGCTGCGTTTTCAAGTGCAATTCTGGCAACTTTAGTTGGATCGATCACACCAGATTTGATTAAGTTTTCATACTGTTCAGTTTGAGCATTAAAACCAAAATCATCTTTACCTTCCTTAACCTTATTCACGATCACGGAACCTTCAAGTCCTGCATTATTTACAATCCAGCGAATCGGCTCTTCAAGCGCACGTCGTACAATATCCACACCTATCATTTGATCTTCATTGTCAAGTTTTATTCCGTCTAATTTAGCTGCTGCACGGAGATAAGCAACTCCACCACCAGGAACGATACCTTCTTCAACGGCAGCACGAGTGGCATGCAGAGCATCTTCTACGCGAGCTTTCTTTTCTTTCATTTCCACTTCAGTTGCTGCACCAACTTTCAATACTGCAACACCACCTGAAAGCTTTGCTAATCTTTCCTGAAGTTTTTCTCTATCATAATCGGATGTAGTTTTTTCTATTTGAGCTTTTATTTCATTAATTCTCTTCTTTATCTCGCTTGGTTGACCACCACCTTCTACAATTGTAGTATTATCCTTATCGACTGTAACTTTCTTAGCTTTACCAAGATATGATAGCTGAGTATTTTCAAGTTTGAATCCTTTTTCTTCAGAAATTACCTGTCCACCTGTTAGGATTGCAATATCTTCTAACATAGCCTTTCTTCTATCACCGAAGCCAGGAGCTTTCACTGCACAAACGCGCAGAGTACCGCGCAGTTTATTGACAACAAGTGTAGCAAGCGCTTCTCCTTCGATATCTTCTGCAATTATCAAAATTGATCTTCCAGCTTGCGCAACTTTTTCAAGAATTGGCAAGAGGTCTTTCATTACACTGATTTTTTTATCATGAATCAAGATAAGTGGATCTTCCAATTCAGCTTCCATAGTATCAGCATTTGTAACAAAATATGGTGATAGGTAACCACGATCAAACTGCATACCTTCCACCCAATCTACTGTAGTTTCCGTACCTTTAGCTTCCTCAACAGTAATGACGCCATCTTTTCCAACTTTTTCCATTGCTTCTGCAATTAACTTTCCGATTGCTGGATCGTTATTTGCAGATATTGCTCCAACTTGTTCAATTTTCTTTCGATCATCACCGACATTCTGGCTCAGAGATTTTAGAGCTTCGACAATTTTCTGAACTGCGACATCAATACCGCGTTTAAGATCCATTGGGTTTGCTCCAGCGGTGACATTTTTCATACCTTCACGAACTATTGCTTGAGCAAGTACGGTAGCAGTAGTTGTTCCATCACCAGCGACATCTGAAGTTTTGCTGGCAACTTCTCGTACCATTTGAGCACCCATATTTTCGATCGGGTCCTCTAATTCAATTTCTTTAGCGACGGTTACACCATCTTTTGTAACAGTTGGTGCACCAAACTTTTTATCGATTACGACATTTCGGCCTTTAGGTCCAAGTGTTACTTTTACTGCATCAGCAAGTTTATCAACTCCACGCTTTAAAGCTGCGCGGGCTTCTGAATTATAATTGATTATTTTTACTGCCATATTCTTTTCTCCTTATTAATTGTTAGACAATTGCAAATAAATCACTTTCACGCATAATTAAATACTCTTCACCTTCTATAGTGACCTCGGTGCCAGAGTATTTTCCGTATAAAACTTTATCACCAACTTTAACTTCCATTGGTATAATTTTGCCGTCATCGGTTTTTTTGCCCGGACCAACAGCTACAACGGTCCCGATAACGGGCTTTTCTTTTGCGGTATCAGGCAATATGATTCCGCCTTTAGTCTTTTCTTCAGCAACTTCAGGTTTAATAACTAATCGATCTGCTAAAGGTTTAATTTTCATATATTTTCCTCCTTAATTTGTTGATTTTTAATAAATTATGGTTTTTAGCACTCTCTTTCAAAGAGTGCTAATAATATAAAGGTTTTTTTTAAAAAAGTCAAGTTCTTATATTAAAAGAAAATCAAAGGAAAACTTTTATGAAAAAAATTTATCGCTCCAAAAAAGAGAGAAAAATTGCTGGTATATGTGGCGGCATAGCTGAATTATTGAGTATCGATCCAACCATAGTTCGACTTTTATACATTTTACTAATGTTAATTACAGGCATTGTGCCATTAATAATCTTTTACTTAATTTCCTGGTGGATAATACCTCAAGAACAAAATAAATTGTAAATAAGTCATTTTTTCTTTATATTAGGAAAGTATTACTCTGCCTATTGCGGGAGTAATTCAGCGGTAGAATGTCAGCTTCCCAAGCTGAACGTCGCGGGTTCGATTCCCGTCTCCCGCTCAGATATTTGGACGCTTAGCTCAGTTGGTTCAGAGCGCCGCCCTTACAAGGCGGAGGTCGCAGGTTCGAATCCCGCAGCGTCCACTCACATTTTATTACAATGTAAGTTCCTAACAACAAGGCTTTTGTTAAACAACTTTAATAAGAAGTCTTCTTTCAATTAATGCTCGCAGGTTCTGCGCCAGTGGCGCATCAGCCTCCGGCTGAGAATCCCGCAGCGTCCACTAATATTTTATTACAATGTAAGTTCCTAACAACAAGGCTTTTGTTAAACAACTTTAATAAGAAGTCTTCTTTCAATTAATGTTCACAGGTTCTGCGCCAATGGCGCATCAGCCTCCGGCTGAGAATCCCGCAGCGTCCACTAATATTTTATTACAATGTAAGTTCCTAACAACAAGGCTTTTGTTAAACAACTTTAATAAGAAGTCTTCTTTCAATTAATGCTCGCAGGTTCTGCGCCAGTGGCGCATCAGCCTCTGGCTGAGAATCCCGCAGCGTCCACTAATATTTTATTACAATGTAAGTTCCTAACAACAAGGCTTTTGTTAAACGACTTTAATAAGAAGTCTTCTTTCAATTAATGTTCACAGGTTCTGCGCCAATGGCGCATCAGCCTCCGGCTGAGAATCCCGCAGCGTCCACTAATATTTTATTACAATGTAAGTTCCTAACAACAAGGCTTTTGTTAAATGACTTTAATAAGAAGCCTGGTTTCAATTAATGCTCGCAGGTTCTGCGCCAGTGGCGCATCAGCCTCTGGCTGAGAATCCCGCAGCGTCCACTCACATTTTATTACAATGTAAGTTCCTAACAACAAGGCTTTTGTTAAACGACTTTAATAAGAAGTCTGGTTTCAATTAATGCTCGCAGGTTCTGCACCAGTGGCGCATCAGCCTCTGGCTGAGAATCCCGCAGCGTCCACTCACATTTTATTACAATGTAAGTTCCTAACAACAAGGCTTTTGTTAAACAACTTTAATAAGAAGTCTTCTTTCAATTAATGCTCGCAGGTTCTGCACCAGTGGCGCATCAGCCTCTGGCTGAGAATCACACAGTAACAATTAAAAAGGGCAATCAATACAATTGATTACCCTTCATATTTTTATTCTTTTATTATCTATCTAAACTCAAGAATTCTATCTTTATAAGATGATAAATTTCCAGACTCTTATCATACAGAAAACTTGAAATATTATTCTTTTCTTCCGATTGGGTTCTTTCTTATAATTACAGACTTTCCGGATGAATATCCAGAATTTGACAGAGGCGAGTTATCAGGTAGCTTATAATTCTTATCAAATTGTGGATCAATAGATACATTACCATCTCTACCTGTTAAATCACTTATATTTCGATAATCACCCATAATATTGTTCGCTAAATTATTATGATGAAATTCCAGATTTTGAATTGAACCATTCATCCAGAAACCTACTTGCGGACATACCCATTCATCGCGCCAACCATTATTTGTTATTATATTGTTATAGATTATCCCTTTTGCCGAGCTATCCCATAGTGCAACACCACAATTACCGTTTTTATCTACAATATTATTCCGTAATTCCATAAATGAAGCTCCAGTGATCACAATTCCCCAACCCAAATTTTCAAATATCAAATTGTTATAAACATCCGCATAGGAATTACCGAATGTACCAATCCCTTTCCAGTAGTAAGAAACACTGTTATTATAAACTACCGCTTTTGCATCCCAAGTAATACCTATTCCAACACCTCTTCCCTGTTCAATTATATTTTCTCTTATAATTGCTTTGCTTCCTCTATAAAGTGCTACACCATCCCAGCTATTATTTCTTATCACACATTTATCGATTACCAACTCAGAATTTTCTCTACCAACAATGCCACAAATACCAACTACTATATCAGGCAATGTGTGATCATTATCTTTAATATTTACATTTCTAATTGTGACTACACTGTTTTTTACCACTATGCCACCGTCAGTAGCATTTGGATCACGATCACGTTTCCCCCCAGTCACAGTTAAATTTGTTATAGTGGAATTTGGGCTGTTTAAAATTAATAATCCATAACCTGCATTTGTAATTATTCTCGTCTTAAAAGGATTAGTACCTTTTATTGTCAGAGATTTTCCCTGAACAATAAAACCATATGTCGCCGTTACCTCAGTTAAAGGTTCACCGCAATTACCACATTCATATTCTATAAAAGTTTGTGGAATTGCTTTATAATCACCTTCATAAATTAAAATCGTATCACCATCCATAGCTTGATTTATCATATCCTGAAGGTTAGCTCCATACCGGACTTCTAAGATTTTATTTTGTGATATCACTACATTAACAACTGTAAAAAGAAGCAATAAGGAATATAAAAATCTAATCATTACTCCTCCGCAATAATTTCGAGTTGTACAACTTTATATGCTCTAAGAATTTCAATTCCAAAAAATATTAATCCTGTAAATACTGAAATCATGCCCAATAAAAAAGAAATCAGTGGTAGAATTTGGGTAATTGGATTTTCAAAAACAAAATATATTCCTATCAACAAACAAGCCAGTACAAAAAAAAGAACTGCAAGAATTTCAAAAAAAATAGCATTTCTTATGAGAAGTGCTCGATCCGAAAGCTCGTAAATTTGTTGCCTTATACTATGAAATCGAATACTTTCTGAGTATTCCATATCCTGATTAAAAGTTATTTTTTTCTGCAATCGACGGCGTTCATCATTTAATGATCTTATCCGGGTGACAATATTCGAATAACGATTTTGTAAACCCAGCAATATTAATCCGCAACTTGAGATCATTATTGCAGGAGCTAAAATTGTTTGGATTATTTCTACAGCAGACATTGTGAACATATATATTTAGTCTAAAACTATTTTACAATTGACCCGTCTTCAATATCTGTGGATGTTGTTATATACACCAAATTACCATTTTGATCTGAAGCTGCTAACATCATACCGTGTGATTCAACCCCCATAATTGTAGCTTTCTGTAGATTTGCCACGACAATAATATTTTTACCAAGCAGGTCTTGAGGTTGATAATGTTGAGCAATTCCAGCTACCAATTGTCGAATTTCGTCTCCAACTTTAACCTTCAACTTGAGCAATTTTTCAGATTTTGTTACCTTTTCACATTCAATAACTTTAGCTACTTTCAAATCCAGTTTTTTAAAATCTTCAATAGTGATAGTTGGCTTTTTATTTGCCTCTTGAGCAGGTTTAGAACTATCTGATTTTTCTTGAGATGTTTCACTTTCCATATTTATAATCTCTATTTTATTAAAAAGAATTTCAATTTTTCCAATCGGTTCACCTGGTTTCAGATTTAGTTCAGATGCATTATTCCAATAATATTCATCGGTCATATTTAGCATTGTTTTAATTTTTTTAGTAGTAAATGGTAGAACAGGTTCAAACAATATTGCTAACGCTTTAACAGCATTTAAGCAAAGGTAAATTGTTGTATTACACTTTTCAGGAGATTCTTTTAAGGTTTTCCAGGGTTCAGCATCATTAAAGTATTTATTAGCTGAGCGCGCTAAATTCATCATTTCAACAGCTGCTTCACGAAATCGATAATTATCAATCAAATTACCTATTTTATCTGGGGCTAAATTCAAGTCATTTATAAAATTCTGATCCAAATCTGAAAAGGTTCCGGGGGTTGGGATTTTCCCAGTATAGTTTTTGTATACAAAAGTCAGGGTTCTGTTAACAAAATTACCTAAAGTATTTGCTAATTCATTATTATGGCGAGCTTGAAAATCGCTCCAATAAAAATCAGAATCTCTCATTTCTGGTAAATTTAGGGTTAGAGCATACCTTAATGAATCGGCAGGATATTTTTCTAAAAATTCATCAACATATAGCCCCCAACCTCTACTCTTTGAAAATTTTTGACCTTCAAGGTTAAGAAATTCATTTGCGGGAACATTTGTAGGTAAAACATATTTATCTTCGCTGTTATCATTCCAAGCCATCAACATTGCTGGAAAAACTATACAATGGAACACTACATTATCTTTACCAATAAAAGCTACATATTTCGTATCTTCACTCAGCCAGAAATCTCTCCATTTCTGATGATTTTGTTTAATTGACCATTCTTTCGTACTGGAAATATAACCCAATACTGCTTCAAACCAGACATAAAGCACTTTATTTTCATATCCTTTAATGGGAACAGGAACACCCCATTGTAAGTCTCGTGTAACTGCTCTATCCTGCAATCCCTCATTAAACCAGGTCTGGCAATATTTTAATACATTCTCGCGCCATCCGTCTTCTTCATTCTTCTCCTTAATATAATCTTGCAAGCGTTTTTGATATTTCCCCAAAGGAAAATACCAGTGCGATGTTTCTTTTACGATAGGAGTTTCGCCTGTTATTTTGCTTCTGGGATTGATGAGCTCATTTGGACTTAAATAAGTACCACACTTTTCACATTGGTCACCACGAGCATCTTCAGCACCACATTTTGGACAAGTACCTTCAACATATCTATCAGGAAGAAACATTTTTACTTTTTCATCATATAATTGTTTTTCTTTTTTTTCTATCAGTATACCTGCATTATACATCTTTAAGAAAAATTCTTGGGCAGTCTGATGATGAAGCGGTAAAGATGTTCTCGAATAATTATCAAAGCTCATCCCAAATTTTTCGAAGGTCCTTTTATTTAATTCATGATATCTATCGACAACTTTTTGTGGTGTGGTTTTTTCGTTCTCAGCAGTGATGGTAATTGGTACACCGTGTTCATCCGAACCGCAAATGAAAACTACTTCTCTTTTTTTTGCTCTCTGATATCTGGCATAAATATCTGCAGGTAAATAAGCACCTGCAAGATGGCCTAAATGAATTTTACCATTTGCATATGGCAATGCAGCGGTAATTAAAATTCTCTTATACTGTTTTTTCAATGTTAAAATCCGTATCCTTTATTTCACTGTTCAGGTAATTATTAATTTCAAAGGTAAGGCAACATTTTAACCTGCTACATTGCCCGGCAAGCTTTAAAGGATTATTTGCCAAACCCTGTAAAACAATGTGCTGAGCAGATACTTTTTCAAAATTATTTAGCCAGGTTGTACAACAGAGTTCCCTCCCACACACACCGATTCCACCTATCCTTTTCGTTTCATCTCTCACACCAATCTGACGCATTTCAATCCTAGTATGATACACATGTGCTAAATCTTTTACAAGTTCACGAAAATCTATCCTGTGATCAGCTGTATAATAAAATGTTATTCGACTAACATCAAGTTGATATTCAACATCTACTAATTTCATAGGTAAGTTATGCTTTGCTATTTTTTCAAGTGCAAGGTTGTACGCGATGTCCTCTTTTTGTCGATTCTCCTTTAATTTTTCAATTTCCTCCTGAGTTGCTAATCTTATTATTTTTTTTAATTCCCCACATGCCGATTTCCGAACCTGTAATTTTATAAATGCAAGTTCACCTGTAGCAGCTACCTGTCCAAGGTCAATTCCGCGCTCTGCCTCAACAATTACATAGTCATCAATTTTTATTTCTATGCCAGGTTGAACACAATAGAAATTATATCTATTTGCTTTAAACCTTACCAGTGCCAGGTTTATATTAGGATCTATATTTTCAAGTTCACTTGTACCTTTCAGGGCAAATCCATGGTGTAAATCATAGTATAAACATCCATTATTGTTTGCCAATTGTTTATCACTTTCTTGTTCACTATTCTCAAGATTTTCTTTATTTTCGTTCATTTTCTGCATTCAATAAGGTTAAGGTAAAATTTTTCTCTTTAAATTAATAACTAAAGAGAAAATAATCAAATGAATATATACATTTTTTCTGAGAAGTGAAAGAGATGCATCTAATAATTCAAATATTTCATTGAAGCTGATATTTTTATAGAGATTTATAAACTTTTCAATGCGATTTACTTGATCTAGATTGATGATTTCCTGAGCACCTTCTTTTAAAATCAAGGCATCTCTGAACCACATTTTCATTAATAATAACATCTGCTCTATCGTATCTTTGTCGTAATCCTTCGATATTCTTTCTATCTCCTGGGCAATTTTCAGGGAATTATTTGTAAGAATTAAAGCAATGAAATTAATGACTTCATCTCTCTTCTCGTTTAAATCAGAATTTATCAGTTCCAGGGCTTTGGAATAGCTGCCATTTGCAAGACGAGCAATTATTTTGCTCTGTTGTAAATCAACATTTTCATTTTTCTGTAGTGCTTCGCTTATCTCATCTGATGTCAGTTCATCAAACCTGATAGACTGGCAACGAGAAATAATTGTTGGTAATAAAGCATCTTTATTCGAAGTGGTAAGAATAATTATTGTATCTCCAACTGGTTCTTCCAGAGTTTTTAATAATGCGTTAGCTGCCTGTTCGGTCATCTTATCAGCATCAAAAATAATAACAACTTTTTTACCTTCACTGAACATACTCAAAGATGTTTTTTTTCTTATTTCCCTGATGCTTGTAATTTTAATAAAATTAGCTCTATCAATATTTATTTTATGATACGGATTACGGGATTTCTTTTCAATCTCACTCATCACATTTTTTATTTCACTATCCGACAATTTATCATATGGCGAATCATCTGATTGCTCATTCTTACCAACTGGTAGTGGAAATATCAGCTGAATATTAGGATGTTGAAGAGAATTTAATTTCTTACAATCTTCACAAACATCACACGAATCGTAATTCGAGTTTCTACAATTTAATATTTTAGCCAAGTGTATAGCTGCAACATCCATTCCAGTACCCTCTGGACCGTAAAACAAAAGAGCATGCGGTATCCGTTTGTTTTCCAACTGTTTCTTTATTAATTCTTTAACTCTATTTTGACCAATTAATACATCCCAGCTCATAGTTTCCACCTAAAACGCATGACCGATTCCAAAATTTAAAACCCCGTTATACAATGTTTCTTTAAAAAATTTTTTATCTGTAATCCATCTCTTTCCATAAACCTCCATAGGATCATAAATCCTGAAAGCAAAATCCAATCTAATTGGACCAACGAAGGTATCATATCTTATTCCCAAACCTGAAGCTAATGCGATATCAGTAAACTTGACATCACTTAAACTATTCCAAACATTACCAAAGTCAAAAAAGTACACTGTCCAAAAATTTTCCAGGTTCAAAAACCACAATTTTCCGAAACCCCTTAGATGATTTACTCTTAACTCTACATTACCTTCAAAAATAAAATTTCCACCTAATTGGATTTCATGTTGTGGAATTGCTCCAAGTGTTCGTGTTTTCCAGGCTCTTATACTGCCACTTCCACCAGCAAAAAAACGACGTGATAATGGAATCGATTTATCAGGATTGAGTTTGCTTTCACCATATTTATCCTGATAGCCAGCTTTCAATTTTAGAGCAAAAATATTGAATTTCCTTTTAGTTAAATCCTTATACCATCTTCCGAATAGAGTAATTTTATAAAACTGCGTGTAAGGAATTGTTGGCTGAAGATTTTTAAACACACTCTGCATAAGGCCTGATTCTTCTATGGAAGCAGCATGAAAGAAACCTTCCGTTGGTGAAAATATATCGTTTGTTTTATCTCTTTGGAGTGTAAAACTAAATATCGAGTTAAACTGTGGTTGTTGCTCCTGCCGTAATCTCAAAAGACTCAATCCTGTTTTAATTGTATCTTCAAGCCAGTTAACATTTGATCTTTCAAGTGTCCATTCAAAATATCCAGTTGTATATGTAGCGAATTGATTCACCAATCCAATCTTGTTTCTTATTAAAGTTACTAAATAAAAATTTTTCTTATCAGCTAAAAGCGATAGTGTCCATGACCCGTTTAAAGATTTTGTAAAGAAATACGGTTGAATGATTTGCAGATTCAGTTCCGCAATACCCTGTACAGTTTCATCGTTGAGCCCAGTCGAGCTGAACACTCTTTTGAAATTCCAATCCATTATTGACTGAGTATTCAAGCGAATTCGGGAAGTGAAGTTACGAGCGTTTCCCAGAAAGTTTCTATTTGTGTATCCCAATCCAACGCCAAAGTTAAAGGTGTTGTCCTCATCAGAGAAGATAATTTCAGGAGCCAATTCGTGTCTATTTTTAGGTCTGAGATTTATTATTACCGGCATAACACCTGTTGAATCGTAGTAAAAATTTTCCTTTATATCAATTCTGGCTGACTCAAATAAACCAAGACGATTCAAATTTTTTTCGGAAGTAATAATCTTACTTTTACTAACTATTTCCCCCTTACGAAATTCTAGATATTTTTCTATAATACTTGGAACGATATCAGGTCTCTGCGGTTCAACCAAGATTGTAACATCACCAAATTTATATTTCTGTCCAGGATTAAAAAAATATTTTATTTTGAATGTATTTGTTGAATAATATCTTTCGGCTCGTGAACTATCTGTAATAATAGTTATAAAAGGATAACCTTTATTTGAAATCAAATCGATAACCCTATTTGCTTCTTCGTTTACCAGACTCTTTTGGTAATATGATCCTTTTTTAATTAATGATTTAGCTGAGATTTCCTGCACACTTATGTCTTTACAATTTTCTAAACCAGCATAGATTACGGTATCTATTGTTGCTCTGTTACTCTCAATAATGTTCAGATAAATATCCAGTTTTGTTGTATCCTTTGAAATGTGAAAATCTGATATAATATTTACATCAAAAAATCCGTTATCAGAATAAAGTTGTTTTAATCTTTCAAGATCAGATATGAAAATATCTTCATAAAAATACTCATTTGGTTTACCAAATTTATCTCCAAATAAATTATAAAGGAATTTTGAAATTGCACCTGGAGTTTCTTTAGTGGCAAATGATTCTAATATTTGAGCATCATCAAAGAATCTATTTCCAGAAATATTGATTTTATTTATTTCCAGGAGCCGATCTGGTAACTGCACCTGAGCGGATAAAAATTCACAGAAAAAAAGGAAAAATATCCAGATAGTTATTGATGATATGTATATAAATTTCATAAGTTAATTAAATTACAAAAAAACCCATCCGTTGTTAAGCCAGATGGGTTCAATGCTTAAAAAATCAGAGATATATTAATTGAGTGCACTAGTATTCATTTTCATCTTCGAAGAAAAAGTCCTGATCTGAAGGATAGTCAATCCAGATATCTTCCATACTCTCGTATGGTTCATCTGAATCTTCTAATTCCTGCAGATTTTCAATCACCTCAATGGGTGCACCTATCCGATTAGCGTAATCGATTAATTCTTCTTTAGTTGCTGGCCAAGGTGCATCATCCAAGTACGAAGCCAATTCCATCGTCCAGATCATAACTTTCACTCCTTTCTTTTAGTTATTCTGGTTTTTGTTTGAATAATTTTTTAGATACTGATTGATAGCAAAATCATCGAAGAAATAATCAATAGGATTCTTTTTCACTCCATTATATATTACTTCGTAGTGCAGATGAGGACCACTGACTAAACCTGTCTTACCACTTTTAGCGATCATCGTACCACGCTTAACCTTGGTACCAGGTCGAACTAATACTTTTGATAAATGAGCATAAAGTGTTTGATAACCAAAACCGTGATTGATAATCACCACTATTCCATAACTTCCACCACTCGGTCCGGCAAATTCTACTTCTCCATCACCAGTAGCATACACTGGAGTACCAACATCGTTTATAATATCGAGACCTTCATGAACTCGATAAACACCTAAAACTGGATGTATTCTTTTTCCGAAACCATGAGGAGAATAATAACCATCCATCGGTTTTAACGCAGGGATGGAAGCAAAAAGTTTCTGATTATAATTATATTTATTTAGAACGCTATTATAACTTTCTTTCTGTAAGTTTACTTCACGACTTAACTGATCAATCATTAAATTTATACTGTCCAGTATTGAACTGCCGGAATAAAGAATTTTATTAGCATCAAAATTCAAAATATTACCTCCAACACCAAGTTGAAGCTCATCTTTACTCAGACGAGGAAGATCCACGAGCATCCTAAATTGATCACCCTGTGCATTTAAAGCTTCAACATCAGATTTAAGCTGTTTAAATTTATCTGTTAGTGTTGCAATCTGAGTACGCAATTCCTTATTTTCGTTCAATATTTTTTCAATTCGATCATATCCGAGGTTAAGGAAGTCGTAGATTAGATAATTTCCAGAAATAATTAAACCTAATATAAATACAACGCTTAGCAAAATAGTTGCCAAGGTCTTTAACCCGAAGTACCTGACTTCCTTATATTGAAGATCTGTCTCGGATAGATAAAAATATTTTCTTTTCTTAAATATCATATAAAAATTCTTTAAAATAAGCTTAAAAATGGCTTTTTTATGCGATTTTTAAGCAGTTTTTTGTTAATTATAATAAAAAAATAGGCATTTGTCAAGAGTTAAACGAAAATTTTAAAATTTTCACTCAAAATCATGCTCAAAATAATCAATTGCCCGATCACCAATTTGCTGCTTTTTTTGGTCAATTATTGATTCAAGACGTTTTGCAAACTCCTTTGCAGCATCGTAACCATAATGTTTCAGTAAATAATTTAAAGCTATTACTTCACATATAACAGTTACATTCTTACCCGGGAAGATTGGTAATTTTACATGTAACAATTCTACACCTAAAATTTTTATTCCCTCATTATCCAGGCCAGTTCTTGTATATTCTTCGTTTGGGTTCCAATCGGTCAATTCAATCACAACTTCGACTCTTTTTTGAAATCTTATGGCTCGAATTCCAAACATGGCTCTAACATCAATCAAACCAAGGCCTCTAATTTCCATAAAATGTTTAACGATATCTGTACCTGAGCCAATCAATATACCTTCACCTTTTCTTGTTATCATAACAACATCGTCTGCAACCAATCTATGGCCTCTTTCAACCAGATCAAGTGCAATTTCACTTTTACCAATTCCAGACCTACCAATTAAAAGAACACCAATTCCATACACATCTACAAAAGATCCATGCACAACAGTTTGCACTGAAAACTGATCATCCAGAAAATCGCTTAGGAAGTACACCAACTTAGTTGTTTCAAATGAAGTTTGCATCACTGCAATATTTTTTTGTGATGCCAACTCCAGCAACTCAGGATTTAATGTATTATTATTTGTAACAATTATACATGGAATTTCAAACTCAAGTAACCTTTTGAAGGACTTAATTCTTTCTTCAAGAGGTAAGTGGTTTAGATATTTTATCTCCGTGTTACCAAAAATCTGCACACGATTAAAAGTAAAGAGTTCAACATATCCAGCCAGAGCTAAACCAGGACGGTGAAAATTTTTATCAGTAATTTCACGAGTGAAACCCACTTGCCCATTTAATAAGGTTAGTGATAACCTTTCCTTGTTGGTCTCGTAAAGAAAACCAACTGTTATACTCTGTTTGGTAATTTCCTTACATTTTAATTCCATATTATAATTTTCCTTTTACTGCCCTTACTCTTTTCTTATCTTTTGTTTGTAACTTTGATTTGATCTTGGTCAATTGTTTTTCCAATTTAATAATAGCATTATCAATTGATTTATAAAAATTATCTGATTTCTCGGTTGCTACTATATCGTGACCATAGAGATGTAAACTAACATCAACAATTTTGGATTGTTCGCTAGTACCTTCCTGCCGTAATACAACATTGCATCTTAAGATTCCATTAAAATAGTGATTTAATTTGTTTAATTCAGTAATTGCATGCTCTTTTATTTTAGGATGTAATTTGATTTGCCTTGCTGTAATGTGAATGTCCATATTTTTTTCCTTTCTTTTTATGATTTTGGATGAGCTTGATTATAGATTTTTTTTAAATGATCGATAGTTAAATGCGTATAAATTTGTGTTGTTGATAAATTCTCGTGACCGAGCAACTCTTTAACTGCCTTTAAATCAGCACCTCTATTTAGTAAATGTGTCGCAAAAGTATGTCTGATGATGTGGGGGCTTTTTCTTTCGATGTCAGAAACTTTCTCAATATAATAACTAACTATATTGTAAACTCCCTTCGGGTACAATCTAAGTCCCTTATTAGAAAGAAAAAAAGCATTTTTAGCATCAGAGCCTGTAAGTTTTGAATACAATTCTTCTCTTCTTGAAACATATCGTTCCATTGCTTCTTTTGCCTTTGACCCAAATGGCACTATCCTTACCTTATTTCCTTTTCCTAAAACTTTTATAGTAGAGTTTTTCCAATTTATATGATTTAAATTAAGAGAAATCAGTTCCTGTAGTCGGATTCCTGTACTGTATAATAACTCAAGAATAGCTTTATCGCGTAAACCAAAAATTGTAGATTGATCAGGCAAATCCATCATTTTATCTATTGAATTTTCATCTAAAAAAGTTGGTAGTTTTTTGGGTACTTTTGGTGTAGCAATGTTGAGTGCTGGATTAGAGACTAATATTTTTTCTTTTGTCAAATATCTAAAAAATGATTTCAATGATGATAACTTTCTGGCTATACTTTTTTTTGTTAAACCTGATTCAACAAATTCACCTAAAAATAGCCGTATAGTAACATTATCAATTTTATTTAAATCTATTACACCAGAGAAGTGCTTTGATAAAAATACATATAGTTGATTCAGATCATCTTCATACGATTTTATTGTGTGGTTGGAATATTTACGCTCTTTTTCCAGATACTCCAAAAATTTTTGGATATAATTCTTCATATATTAACTTGCAGCTATTTCTTCTGATATAATCTCAATCTTAGCTTTACATTTGGGACACTGTAGATATTTACCGAGCTTCTGGTTATATTTTTCTACTAAATAATCTGCACCACAAACATCACATTTCCTATCTATGGGTTTATCCCATGATGCAAAATCACAATCAGGATACTTTGAACATCCATAGAAAATTTTATTTCGTTTGGTTTTACGTTCGACTAAATTTCCATCTTTACATTTCGGACATTTCATCTCCATTGAAATCGGTTTGGTATTATTACACTTTGGATAGTTAGAGCAACCTAAGAAAGTACCATACTTACTTGATTTGACTATCATCTCACCACCGCATTTTTCGCATTTAATGCCATTTAGATGTTCATGTTTTTTAACATCTTCATCTAGTGGTTTTGTGTTCTTACAATCAGGATAACCACTACAGGCTTTGAACCTACCATTTCTGCCCCATTTAATCACCATAGGTTTGCCACACAATTCACACAACTCTTCAGTAGTTTCCTGCATTGATTTCTTTATTTCTTTTGTTTGTTTTATAACTTTCTCCAGCGCCTGACTAAATGGTTTGTAAAAATCATCCATTACCTTTAGAAAAGTTCTTTTACCTGATGCAATCGTATCAAGCTCTTCTTCCATTTTGGCTGTAAATTTTATATTGAATATTTCAGGAAAGTTTTGAACAAGTAACCGGTTAACATCCATTCCAAGTGGTAGTGCATACAATTTTTTATCTTTTTGTTCGACATATTTACGATCAATAATCGTACTTACTATTTGGGCGTAAGTGCTTGGCCTTCCAATTCCATACGCTTCCAGATCTTTCACAAGGCTACTCTCAGTATATCTGGCAGGTGGTTTTGTAAAATGTTGCTTTGGTAAAAGATTGATTAAAGTTAAAGGTTCATCGACTTTCAGATTTTGTGGAATTTTTGAAATTGGTTCTTCAGCTCCATTTTGTGTTTGCTCATCTTCCTTTATATCATCATAAATTTGTAAAAAGCCCCTAAACTTGGGCGTAGTACCAGTTGCTCTGAATAAATAATCACCACCTATTATTTCAACTGTAAGCTGATCAAATTCAGCAGAAGTCATCTGGCATGCAACAAATCGGTTCCATATTAATTCATATAAACGGAACAAGTCCTTACTATGTAAGAATTTCTTGATATACTTTGGTTCGTATTTTATAGTTGTTGGCCGGATTGCTTCATGAGCGTCCTGTGATGCTTTACCTTTTTTATACTCACGTGGTTCTTTTGGTAAATATTCTTTCCCATAATTATTAAAGATATATTCTCTAACAACTTCTACAGCATCAGCACTCAATCTTGTTGAATCGGTACGCATATAAGTTATAAGTCCAACCATTCCGTCTTCTCCGATTTCGACTCCTTCATACAATTCCTGAGCAAGTTGCATTGTTTTTTTCGCAGAGAAACCCAATCTATTAGCAGCTTCCTGTTGAAGCGTACTTGTAATAAATGGAGCTGGAGGATTGCGCTTGACGACTTTCTTGGATACAGATTTTACTTTGTAATTTTGTTTTTTTAGTTCCTCAACTATAGTATTTGCAGTGTTCTCATCAGGGATTTTTATTTCTTCCCCTGCCCGTGAAATCAATTTGGCAAGGAATGGTTCATCAGTTTTTGCCTGAAATTCTCCAGTAATTGACCAGTATTCTTCCGGAACAAAATTCTGAATTTCTTCTTCCCGTTCACAGATTAAGCGTAGTGCAACGGATTGAACTCTACCTGCTGATAAGCCATGATAAACAGTTTTCCACAGAAAAGGACTTATCTTATATCCCACTATTCTATCCATTACCCTTCGAGCTCTTTGGGAATCCACAAGGTTTTGATTAATTATCTGTGGGTTTTTCATGGCTTCCCTAATTCCAGATTCTGTAATTTCGTGAAAAAGCACCCTAAATATTTTAGGATTCTTTTTTTCTATTTCCTGTGCAATATCATAAGCAATTGCCTCACCCTCACGATCCGGATCGGTAGCAATAAATACTTTTTCAGCTTTCGCACTTAATTCGCACAGTTTTTTTAAAACTTCTTCCTTACCTTTAATCAACACAAATTCCGGTTTGTAACCATTTTTTAAATCTACACCAAGTTTACTTTTAGGCAGGTTTTTAATATGCCCTACCGAAGCTTCAACTATATAATCTTTTCCCAAATATTTTTTTACGGTTTTGGACTTGGATGGAGATTCTACTATAACAAGTGATTGTGCCATAAGTTATCTATTTAATTTACAGATTCGTTTTCGTATGAATTCAAATTACCGAAGTAGTTACCCGCTCGTTGCAAAACAATTGATGCAATAAGAGAATTAATTTCAGATATATCAACAGATTGAGATGTACGCATCAAAATGTCTATTATATATTCCATATCAACTTCATCAATTATATCCAATTCTTTTAATTGAAGCAAATAACCATAAGCTTGTGGAGAAAAAATGTATTTTTCAATATCATGTAATATTCTAAAAGTTTTTTGACTTGCTTTATTTTCCTTATACTTCTCAAGCAGATACAACCTATCAGATAACCAACTAAAAGCTGCATTAAGTTCAGATTTTGAAAAGCCCATCTTTTCAAGAGCACTTAAATTCACATCTTTAAGTTCTTTATTATTAAATTTAATCTCGCTCAAAATAAAAACTATTATTTCAACTATTCTTTCTTGCATTTATTTTTTCAAATTTTTTGAGATATAGATTTTCCTTGGAACGCATTAATTTCCTGTCTCCAATTTTGTTATCGTCATAACCAATCAAATGCAGAACTCCATGAATAACAAGTCGTGAGACTTCTTCGCTAAATTCGACATTGTAGGTTTGAGCTTGTCTTTCTGCTTGTTGCAAACCTATATATACTTCACCATCAATCTTATTTTTTTCACCGAATTGGAAACTTATCACATCTGTAATCCAGTTATGTTTCAAATAATTTTTATTAAGATATAACATAAATTCGTCATTATCAAAAATGATATTTATATTAGCTTTTTTTACCTTCTCAGCTTTTAAAACATTTTTAACAAGAGAGATAGTTTCTTTCTTAACAATTCTATATTCTTTTGTATTGTTAAAGACAGAAATCATTTATTTTTGCTTTGTATTAAGCTCTCTGCCAGGGAGAGCGCAATTGAAGATATCATAACCTCAGGATTTAATTTTGTAAAATCACCAGATAAAATATATTTATCCACATTAGCGAACAACGAGCAACCGGCTTCTTTTTCTACTATCAAACCACTTAATTTACCATTGATCTCGCCAATAAAAGTCACTTCACATAATTCTTCACTTATTATAAAGCCACTGCAAAAGTGTAATTGCATTAATGAATTCAGAGCATAAACAGTTACCATATTCCCCTTTTTATTCCCAATTTTTATTTGCGGGTAAATTTCGAGGGCTAATTTACGCTTATCAAGTTTATTTACTATTTCATACCTGAAGTAATTTCCAATTTTTTTAGGTTTAGCATTAAGCACTTTTCCGATCTTAGCTAAACTTCTTTGGTTAAATTTACTATACTTAATATTTTTGTATTTCATTGTAATTCCTAAATTTTAGTAATAAAAACCCCGTAAGATTGCTCTTTTGAGCATCCTCGGGGAATTTTTACTAATATAATAAGAAATTTACTTCACAACTACAACATTTTTGGCTTGTAATCCTTTGTTACCTTCAATAAGTTCAAACTCTACCACATCACCCTGATCCAGTTTTTTGAATTTAGCTTTTGTTTGAATCTCAGAATAATGGATGAAAACATCCTGTCCGTTCTTCCACTGGACGAACCCATAGCCTTTTTTGACATCAAACCATTTAACTTTGCCTTTTGGCATTACAAACCTCCTCAAAAACAAATTACTATATAAACGCTGTAACCAAAAGCTCTCAGGCTGTTGTTATTTAAAATCGGTTACAGCGACAACTAATACCTGAGAGTATTAATATAATTTTAAATTCTTCATCCCTTTGAGCATTCGTAGCCTTAACTAAATTCACTCATGCTTGATTTAAAATAACAGGTCAAATGATATTATAATATACATCCGTAAAAATTCAATGTCAAATTTTGATTTTACAGATTAATTTCTAGACCTTCATATGCAGCGGTACATTCAAATTTATATTTTCTCATTTTTATTTCTTTTACACATTTTTTATAGATTTCATCGATTTTTTCATCCGAATGGGACGGATCATAATGGAATAATATTAAATTTTTTACCTCTCCCTCGTATGCCATCTGAAGTGTGAAAAGATAATGTGAATGACCCCAACCAACACGATCAATGTATTCCTCAGGTGTATAAGTTGTATCATAAATCAATATATCAGCTCCTCTTACAAAATCAAACAAACGCTGGTTAGGATCTCCACTGGATGCAAGAAATTTTTCTATTATATGCGCTTCAACATTTTTTATAGTTTGAGCAATATATCTATCAAATGGTTCATTATCACTGATATATACTATTATACTTCCATTCTGTTTAATCTTATATCCGAGAGCATATGCTGGATGATTTAAAAATATAGTTTCGATCTCTGCATCAAATACTTTGAATTTTTCCTCAACTACCGGTTTAAAATGTATTGTTGCTTTTAGCTCATTCAGTAATATTGGAAAATATATTTTATTCATCTGATCTGCGATCATCTTAGAAATTGTGAGGTTTTCTGATTCATATGAAACAATTGTCAATTGATTACCCGAAATAAATGCGGGTTTAAAGAAAGGAAATCCCTGAATATGATCCCAGTGTGGATGAGATATTAAAATATATGCATTAATCGAATCACCTATCTCAATAAGTTTTTCCCCTAAATTTCTGATTCCTGTTCCTGCATCTAAAATTATTAAATCATTATTATCCAATCTTAATTCAACACATGGAGTATTACCACCGTATTTAACTGTATCTTTTCCAGGTGTGGGGATTGAACCTCTTGTACCCCAGAATTTAAGTTTCATAAATCATCCTTATTTTTTAAAATGACTTTTTGCATATACCAAATAATCACTTGCAGATTTTTCGAGCATAAGCTTTTCTTCATCTTTTAACTGGCGTATTATTTTACCTGGTATTCCAGCTACAAGAACTCCATCTGGTATATTAGAATTGGGAAGTACGACTGAGCCAGCTGCAATTAGAACATATTCACCGATAACAGAACCATCAAGAATACAGGCTCCCATTCCAATTAGTGAGTATTTGCCTACTTTGCAAGCATGAACAATTGCACTGTGTCCAACTGTTACTCCTTCATCGATTATTGTTGGATTTTGCTCAGTCACATGTACTACCGCATTATCCTGAATATTTGTTGTCCTGCCAATATAAATCTGATTTATATCTCCTCTTAAAGTTGTATTATACCAAACACTTGCATCTTTTTCGATTATCACATCTCCAATTATCTCAGCACTTTGTGCAATAAATGCAGGGGAATTTAATTTGGGAGATTTATTCTGGTAATCATGAATCATATGTTAATTTTCCTTATATCTTGGAGGAATCCAATTTTTTTTCTTCCATTGTGTCAATTCAACTTTGACCTTGCCAATAAGAACTTTCAATTTTGCCATAATTGGAACTCTTGCTTCATCGTTGCTGAACCATCCTTCAAACCCACCTGTAAAGCCATATACACCAACAAAATTTGCGTTACCACTAAACTCGACCACATCAACAGGATAGTCAATGGATTTAATCTTTACGCTTTTTCGCTGCCCATAAAAATTAATCACTGCACTACCTTTTTTACCTATCATAATAGTCGGTGCTATAATAGTATCATTCGAAAATAAATAAGCTCTTGCTAAAAAGAAAAGAGACAAACCATCCTGAGATAATGTATCTATCTGAAGAGTGTCTTTTTCCTTAACGATATTTTTTAAAAAATCTCCACTTTCAAAAATAACTCTTTTATTGGGATAATCATAATTGAATGTGATAAAATCTATGTTCGAACCAGATTTAATAAGCTCTCTGAACCAATACGAATATAATTTCTGGTCAAAGATACTTTCATATACTTCATGTAAGCTTACAAATGGTATTCCCCTATAACTATCTATGTATGCTATTGTCTTATAAACAGTTCTATCTGGTTCTACAATTTTATCAATTACTTTTATTTTTATTTCCCCAAGATTTAAGAAAAGATAGCTTACATTATAAACTAACTCTTCACCAACTTCAAACTCAACATTTTCTGGCTTTGTGTTTATAAAATTATTTTTCTTATCTCTCAAAAGTGTATCAGAATGGCAGTTCAAAGTAAATATAAGAATGCTGCATAAAAGTAACTGTTTCATACGATAAAGATATTCACATTATTTAACACTTAAGTTGGCGATTTTTGCAGCTTCAGGGAAAAGTGTGATGGCTTTTTTAAATTGTTCATCTTCCTGTTGTATAACTGAATATGCACCTTCGTTCCCGAAAATGTTTCTACCAATTTGAGCTTTTGCATATGCTTTTATGTATCTCAAATCTTTTGTATATTCATCCTGGTTAAATTCTATACCTTTTTTCTTACCAATTTCAATTATTTCCTGAACCATATTTTCAGTAATGTTAAATTCTTTTAAGAATTTTTTAATATCTTTACCATAATAGTCTCGGAAACTAACGCCTTCCCTGTCAAAGAAATTTTTAGCAAATTCCAGGAACACAGCTTTTGCGCGAAGTTGAGCTACATAATTGGTTAACTTATCTGATTTAACAATATAATCCGGAGTTATTCCACCTCCTCCATAAACAGTTCTACCTTTTGCTGTGTAATATTTAGGTCTGGTTGTATCTCCTTCGATTTTATGGTCTATATTTTCGATTTCTTCTTCATCAAAATCCTCTACTCTTTTCCTGTACTCTGATAAATCTTTACCAAATGGTTTCTGAATTAATCTACCTGAAGGTGTATAATACCGAGCTATTGTTAATCGAAATGCTGAACTATCAGGAAGTTCAAATTGTCTTTGAACAAGTCCTTTACCGAAGGATGTCTCTCCAACAATGAGGCCTCTATCCCAGTCTTGAATCGCACCTGAGACAATTTCACTTGCTGAAGCTGAACCGTGGTTAATTAAAACTATAAGCGGAATATCCTGAAATTCAGTGAAACCTCTCGAAATGTACTCTTCATTAAATTCTGGCCTGCGTGCCTTTGTATAGACAATTTTCTTGCCAGCAGGTAGCAATAAATCCGCCATATGGTAAGCTTGCTCAAGGAAGCCACCTGGATTATTACGCAAATCAAGTATTAATTTTTTCATACCACTTGCTTTTAATTTCCTGAGGGCTTCTACAAACTCATCTCTCGTTGTAGCAGAAAATCTATTGACACTTACATATCCAATTTCATCATCAACCATATATGCGACATCTACGCTATAAAGCGGAATTTTATCTCGAATAATTTCAAATTCAAGTGGCTCTTTAATCCCAGCTCTAAGTATTGTTACCTTAACTTTTGTTCCTTTCGGACCCCTGAGTTTTTTAGGTACATCCTCGCGTTTTATTCCTATTGCTGAGGTATCATTGATTTTTACAATTTTATCTCCTGCCAATATACCAAGTGCTTCACTCGGTCCACCAACTATTGGTGATACCACAAGCAACGTATCATTCAATACATCGAACTCGATGCCTATTCCTTCAAAGCTACCTTTAAATTCTTCTTCAACACGCTGTAGTTGTGAAGCTGGTATATAAACTGAATGAGGATCAAGTTTCGAAAGTAAACCAGTAATAGCACCTTCCACCAGGTCTTTAGTATTAACTTCATCTACATAATACTTCTCTGTTAAACTAAGAACATCTTTAAATTTATTAAATTGAATATAGATATTATCGCCTGAGATAACCGAATTTAGTTGAAATCCTAAAAAAATGGCTAATATCATCAAAATTATTACTGTTCCTATTGAAAAACGCTTAATCATAAAAAATCCTTTTACATTTGTTAACACACTTTTAGTATATTTAAAAAAGTTATTAAAATCAAATTTTATCTTATTGGTTTCCATTCATTCTGGAGTGATTTCTTAAATATTAAAACTGAGATAGCATTTAATAACCAAGTGATGATTACTCTTATGTAACCGTATTTTCTGTATCTGCGTGGTGATTCATAAACACGATGCTTCCATAAAAATTTTATTTTACCTAATCTGCGTAATCTTTTGAACATTTCAAAATCCTCACCAGCAGCAATATTTTCGTTATATCCACCGATTTTAATGAAAGATTCTCTTCGAACCACCTGGCATTCACCTCTTCCCATACCAAGACCAACTAAATTTAGAGTATAAAAATAAATGTTCAGAATAAAGTGAAATATTTTATCTTTTATAGTTTCTTCATGCGGATAAACATAAACAGGGCAGGTTATGCCCACTATTTCTTTATTTATCATTTCTCTACTTATTTCACTCAAAAAGTTTTCAATATTTGGAACCATCGTATCAGCATTCAAAAAAATTAAAATATCCCCTTTAGCATTTGCAGCACCGATGTTTCTACCAATTGAAATATTTTGTTTGAGTTTAGAGCTATTTTCGATAACAGTATCAGCATACTTTTTTGCTATTTGTACAGTTTCGTCAGTGGATCCACCATCACTAACAATTAGTTCAATGAGAAATTTAGCTTTTAGGTTATCATCAAATTGTTTTAAAATATTAATAATTAATTTTTCCTCCTGATATGCAGGAATTATTACACTAATTTTCTTATTAATATTTAAATTGTTTTGATCTTTTGTAAAATGGTTGTTTCCCATTTATCTTTTAAAGTTATGTCCCATATAGGTATTACAATAGAACCCTGATACAATTTTTCATAACCCGATTCTGAAATTGAAATCGTCTCAATTGGTAAGCGCCAGAACTCAAATGCATTCTCAGCCTCAATATCAATCCTTAATTTTAACCACTCATCCACAATGCTCAGTTTTCGAATATTTTGCAAGACACCAATACTTACCAACCTATGGTCGTTAATATTCACTCCATCAGCTAAATAATAACGATCTGGTGAATCACCTGCGAGTAAATTAAACACAAATTCAACTCCAAATTTTAAATTGACAGCAGTGTTTTGCAAGTTTTCAAATTTATACTTAAACATCAGAGTTGAGGAGTCATTAGAGGTTACAATTGTCTTTGTAAGTTTAATTTTCTTATTATCAATAAAACCTTCCTTACAAAGTTGAATTAAAATTAGATTTTCTTTTAAATTAACTTTATAGTCATATTCTTCATTAAGAAAATTCCCCAGTTCTTTTTGAGAAGCATTATAAATATTGTCAGGATTTGTACTTTGCTCAAAAAAATGATCAATTAAACTACCATGTTGATATAAATCATAAATCAGAGATTTTGAAAGTTCAATCTCATCAGGAGTAGCCAGATTAGATTTAATTTTCTTCAACAATTTTTTATGAGAAGTTTCTTCTTTACGATTAATTATATCAAGAAAATTAATCCCGACTGGTTTATAATCCATTTCATAAATTGCTCCACCTTTATCTGGTTTAATGTACAGATTATAGAATTGGTTCTCCACAATAATTTCATTTTTCCCATCGCAATCAAAATCTAAAATCTGGTATAGTTGTGTGTTTTGGAGTATTGATTCAGCTTTTATAAGATTTTGATAAATCGGAAATCTGAGATTTGGCAGATAAAGTCCACCAAACACTCCATGCCAGTACGCATCGTTACATTGAGCTGCAAGCAAATAATTCTGAGCAGTTTCTTTTTGAGATGAAATGCTTTCGTTTACCTTTTTTGAAACTCTTAACATTCTTTTATGTATCCAGTTAGCTTCTGGATATTTAGCAAAAAAATTTCTCCAGTAACCAGAACGAACGAAAGACGAATATTGAGCCAGCTCGGAATTCAGGATTTTACTTTCAAAATTATCAAATTCTTCGGATACATCCGGCTTTAAAACCCACTTTAACATTTCTGGATAAGAAGCTGTTGGTAGATATGCGATTCCTTTAGGTTTAAATTTTTTTATTGCATCCGAAAAATGTATTGTTTCGAGCCATTCTTTGTTTTCCAATAGTTTTGAAAAAAAAGTTTCAAGCCATTTGTTTTTAAAAACATGCTCAAAAGTTCCAGGCCAGGAACCAAACTTTTCACCATCATCGGCAAAAACGACGAGATTGCCTTCTTCACTCCTTAGCGATTTGAGCCATTCTATATTTTCATCCACTGTAGCAAATGGTATTGTGTATCTAAGTTTTTTACTACCAGGGAAGATATAAAGTGGGAATCCCTGCTCTTCTGTGATATAATAACCAAAAAGTTCATTTTCTTTAAAACCGGAATAGAAAAAGTGGGCTTCGTCGATAGGTAGAAATTTTAAATCTGCCTGGGTTATTTCTTTTACAATTTGTTGCTCCCAGACTCTTTCAGCAAGCCACATACCCTGAGGTTTAAAATTAAATAATTTTTCAATAAACTCAGAAAGTTTTTTAAGCTGGAGTATTCGATCATCTGGAGGAATAATTGAGAGGATTGCTTCGTAATAAGCACCACCAAGTAATTCTATTTGACCATTTTCAACTAATTTTTTGATTCTTTCAATAAATTCAGGATGAGCTTTTTGAAGCCACTCAAGTAAGATGCCGGTATAATGTTGAGTTATTTTTACATCAGGAAATTTTTCCAGAACTTCAATAAAAGGAAGATAAGATTTTTGATAAACTTCTTCAAAAACAAAATCAAAATTTCCAATCGGTTGGTGATTATGAACGGTGAAGATAAGATTTAATTTCATTTTATCATCCAGGCCAGTAAACAGAAGCTTTCACTGATAGATTGATAACTATTTCGTTTGAGACAATCATTCCCAATTTTTTATATAACCTTAGATACGCTTTTATTTTTAGAGGAATAGGTGAGTAACTATATTGCCCTGGTGGACTTTCAACAAATTCCTTATTCCTCCATAAGTGTAATCCATTTTCATTTACATATTTACATTCTACATCTATATCGAATTGTTCATTGGGTCTGATTCTAATGATTTCTCCTAACTTACCCGGAAAAGGTTTAATATCAGCATACTTAATATTTTGTATTACAAAATTATCTTCATCGTTTAAATCCTGTATTTTCACATATCCCCCCACAAAAGCTGAATCTTCAATTACATCATCATAAATGTTTTTTACTCTTAATCTAACCATTAAAGTGCTTGTACCACTAAATATCACTCTTGGAGGATATGTTGAATATAGCTCAGTTATCTGCAAATTATAATTTGATTGATCAGCAGGTACTATAATACTTGATGTTAAGACATTTTCAGGTGCTTTATATTCTGGTAAAGATTCTTCACAAGAGTAAAAAAATACTGATAACCCCAAAAATAAAAGTAAAGTCATTACTTTTTTCATCATGGTGGCCACCTCATTATTGCACGAAATACAACCTTAAATTCTGATTCATTAGTAAATACTCCTCCAACTTTTCTGAATAGTTGTATATAGGATTTTGCTTTGAATGTAATTATTTCATAATCAGCAAGGCTACCTCCCGTACCTGGAAGTTCTCTGTACCTTTTTCCATCAACTGGAAACACTTTATTCGGGAATTTACCATTCCAACTCACAGATAACCAGAATGTATCTCCTTTAGCTAAAGTAATAATACCATTTGATATATATGGACTTTGTGCATTTCGGTTATCAATCTGTACCCTAGCAATTCTTTCTGGTTGTGCAACATCATAAATTTCTAAATACCCACTTATATTAGCTTCATCTTGAAGAACTTCTTCATATTGATGTACCGCACCTATGCGGAAAAGAATTGTACTGTCAAGATAGCTGATTCGGGGAGGTTCATAATAGTGATCCTCAAATATCAATAATGTGTCGATAACCTTATAAGGTGGATAGTGATACATTATAGCACTAAAAGGTTGCGGAGGATTAATGTATGGAGGTAAAGCTTCATTGCAACCAATAACAAATAGAAATAAAAAACTTATGAATTTTAAATATTTCATCATTATATCTTTAAAATTCGGCACGAAGTCCAACTCTTGTACGACGAGGATTGTAATAAGCTGATGGATCTCCAAGCTCTCCACCAATGCGGCCATTGGAATCCATCCATCTGACATTTTTAGTATTTAAAACATTTCTTATGTCAGCATATAAGTAAAATGTAACATTTTTTAAAAAATTGAAAATGAATTTTTTTGAAGCTTTAAAATCTATATTCAGATAATCTTTCATACGTGCATTATTTGGTATAAATGGTAAAATTATACCTCTTTCAGAAACAGGTGGATTAAATCCATCTGAAGTGGGATAATATGTATATGGTCGTGGTGTATTGTATTGAAATAAAATATTGATGTTTGTTTCATCAGGTGTACTTAACTCAATGTTTCCTTTAATTGTGTGTCTTTGATCCCAGCTTAAATAAAATGGTTTGGGATAAAGTGCAAAACCCCATTGAGCATAATTCAAACTTTGATCAGCATATTCACTTAATCCCTGAGCAATCATAAAAGTATAGGATATTGAGCCGTTAACCCAAGCACCATGTTCTCTCGAAAGAGTAAATTCAAACCCATTTGATTCGCCATATGGATTGTTTACATACTCAGCAAAACCATAATCTCCAGCAATTCGGCTATTTGTAGGAACGAGTGTTTTTGTATCTATTTGGTTTGTAGTTGTTTTGTTAAAGTAAGTTACACTCGCAACGAAATTTTGGGCAAAAATATATTTTACACTTATTTCCCAGGCTTTGGTTTTCTCGGGAAGTAAATCAGGGTTGCCAATTAATGCTTTTGCACCCTTTGCAAGTGTAACATTATTTAATCCAGCATACAGGTAATCAAACAGTGGAAATTGGAAATATTCACCATAATTTATAAATATATATCCATTAACATCTATCGGTGCAGAGATACCTATTCTGGGACTGATTGAATATTTAAATTTAGATTTAACATAGCCAGTTACCTGTTGTAAAAACTCGTCTTCGCCAATAGGAATATATTCTATGGCTGGTCTTTCGGCTGCTGGATCCAAAAAATCAAACCTACCACCTAAATTCAGAGTCAGGCCCTCTTCATCAAATTTGTCCTGAATGTATGCACTTCCACTTCTTGGGTAGTATTTATAGTTTGAAGTAAAATTTAATTGAGGTTCACCAGGAATTGGTTTACCAAAATAAGTTTTTCTTGGTTCATATTTCAAGATATCAGAGAAAATAAAATATTGGTTGAATTCAAACCCAGCTTTCAATAGATGACTTTTCATAATTTGACTGGTAATATCGGCTTTCAAGGTATAAATATTCTGTCTGGAATCGACCCACCAGGCTCTGTTGCCATCTATTATATATTGCAGATAGAAATCATACTGATAAATTGTTGTATCAATCTTGTTTTTTGGTCCTTCATTAATCTTTTGGTTCAAGTTATAGAAACTCATTGTTACATTATAAAATGTTTTTTCAGATATCGAGTGATTCCATGCAGATGTAATTCGGAAAGCATCTCTCGAGCGTGGTGGTAACCCATCCAGATTAAATCGCCAGCTAAACTCATAATCTCTCCATCGCTTAAAAGAAAAAAGTCCGGATAAACTTAACCTTTTACCATTTCCAAAATTATAATCAAATTTTGTAAAATTGGATAGTTCTCGTTGAATCGGATAGTTGAAGAAGTATTGAAAATCCTGCCACCAGCGTGTATCTGTAAGATATAAATTAAAGGCAGTAAAATATCCAAGCGATGAATTAATCGGACCACTTGCCGATAGTTCAATATCTGTTTGTTTGCTCACCTGTTTACCACCTAACCAATTATCTTTATCAATTCTGGTTAAAAATCTATGCTTATCAGTACTTGTTTTGGTGATAATATTAACAATACCAGAGAGTGCGTTACCGTATTCTGCATCGAAACCACCTGTTTGTATTGTCATTTCCGTTATAGCACTTTTAGGAAGTTCTGCTCCAGCACCACCACCAATTACATCCTGTATTGGTAATCCATCAACCAAGTAAACAACTTCTGTTGTCTTTCCACCCCTTACATGTCCGTCAAGTGTAACACCTGGTTGAAGACCCAACACTTCCTGCACAGATGTGACCGGCAATCTTTCAAGTCGTATACTTCCAACGCTATAAGTAGTTGCTGTAACATCTCTCTGTATCAATGGGCGTTCAGCAATAATTTCTATTTCGTTCAATTGAATATCTGTAGGTGTAAGTGCAACATTTATTTTTGTGCGAAGATCCGGTGCAACTGTCACACCTTTCTGTACTGTAGTTTTATAACCAATAATCGAAAATTGTATATCATATGTACCGGCTTTAACATTAGAAATTTGATAATATCCGCTGGCATCTGTAACTGTGCCCATACTAGTTCCAACAAGTATTACATTTACACCAATTAGGGCTTCTCCGGTTTCTTTATCTTTCACATAACCTTCTAAAACTCCATAAATTCCACTTAAAGCGGTTGATACAAAAACGATCGTTAAAAATATAAATGTAAAAATTCTCATACTTCTTTACTCCGGTTTCATTTGAGGGAAAAATATAACATCTCTGATTGAATCTTGATTGGTTAAAAGCATAGTTAACCGATCAATTCCAATACCCAAACCAGCCGTGGGTGGCATACCATACTCAAGTGCACGCAAAAAATCTTCATCGAGCACATTTGCTTCTTCATCCCCCTGTGCTCTCAATTTTGCCTGTTCTTCGAACCTTGCTCGCTGATCAAGCGGATCGTTTAACTCCGAAAATGCGTTACATAGCTCACTACCATTCACAATTACTTCAAACCGTTCAACAAGTCCTGGTTTACTTCTATGTTTTTTTGCAAGGGGTGACATCTCAATCGGATAATCCATTATAAATGTAGGTTGAATTAGATTTGGTTCGACAATTTCACTAAATATTTCATCAATCAACTTGCCTTTTCCAAGATTTGGACTTACTTCAAGATGCAATTTCTTTACAAGTTCCTGTAATTCCTTCTCTTGATAGTTCGATATATCATAACCAGTGTATTCCTTTATTGCGTCGTACATTGAAATTCTTTTCCAGGGTGGGGCAAGCTCAATTTCGTTTGCGCCAACCTGAATCTTTGTTGAACCATTTACTTTTAGAGCCACATAACTTATCATTTGCTCAACCAATTCCATCATCCAGATATAATCCTTATATGCAACATAAAGTTCGAGCATTGTAAATTCTGGATTGTGGGTTTTATCCATACCTTCATTGCGGAAATCTTTTGAAAACTCATAAACACCATCAAAGCCACCAACTATCAAACGTTTCAGGTAAAGTTCGTTAGCAATTCTCAAATATAAATCTATATCGAGAGCGTTATGATGCGTGATGAAAGGTCGAGCGAAAGCCCCACCATAAATTGGTTGAAGTATCGGTGTTTCAACTTCAAGATAACCACGCTCGTTAAAATATTCTCTTATTGCATTTATTATTTTAGTTCTCTTTATAAAAACTTCTCTTACCGAAGGATTTACAATTAAATCAACATACCGTTGACGATATCGTAATTCCTTATCGGAGAATGGATCATAAACAATTTTGTTCCCCTGTTCATCAACTTTTTCTTTTACAATCGGTAACGGTCTGAGGGATTTTGATAAAAGTACAAGCTTTTCAGCGTGTACAGAAACTTCACCTGTTTTGGTTTTAAAAACATATCCCTTTACACCAATTATATCACCGATATCCATCAATTTAAAAGAGTCGTAAATTTCCCCTAAATCATCTTTCTTAAGGTATATCTGGATTTTGCCCTTTGCATCCTGGATATGACAGAAAGATGCTTTGCCCATGCGGCGGATTGACATAATTCTACCCGCAACCGAAACATTCCACCGAGGAGCATCTTCTTTAAAATTTTCAATTATATCTTTTGAATAATCGTTCCGCTCAAACTCATAAGGATAAGGATTTATACCGCGTTCGATAAGTTCGCGTAGCTCTTCTCTACGCCGCAGCATCAAATCGTTTAATTCTTGCTGATATAATTCTTTTTCTTGATTTTCTTTTTGTTCTTGATTCAACTTCAACTAAATTTTTAAATTAAAACATATTCAAAATAATAAGAATTTTTATGATAATCAAATATTCAATTATTTAAGTATTCTGTTTTATATCTAACTGTACATTTTGTAAAAAATATTTATTTAAACTATATTAACACCAGAATGTTTAAAGAAGAACTTAAAAAATTATTAAACCAATTTAAAGCTGGTAAAATTTCAGAAAAGAAATTATTTGAAAAACTCCTACTCCTGCAACCGGAAAATCTTGAATTTACCGTAGTTGACCACCATAGAAAACTCAGGAAGGGATTTCCAGAAGTAATTTTCTGCCAAGGGAAAACACCTATTCAAGTTAGGGACATTGCCAAAAAAATCTTAGAACGAAATGAACCACTGCTTGCAACAAGAGCTGATGAAGTACATTTTAAAGCTTTAAAGAAAAAATTTAGAAATGTTTATTACCACAAAACCGCAAGAGTTATTTACGCCAATAAACCAGAAAAACCAAAAGCGGGGAAAAAACCAATTCTTGTTATTACAGCTGGAACAATAGATATTCCAGTTGCAGAAGAAGCAGCAATTACTGCTGAAATGCTTAGGAATCCTGTAGATAAATTATATGATGTAGGTGTGGCAGGTATACATAGATTATTTTTCAATTTTGAAAAAATATTGAAAGCAAATGTAATAATAGTCGTTGCAGGAATGGAAGGAGCACTGCCAAGTGTTGTTGGGGGATTGGTTGATGTACCTGTAATTGCAGTACCAACTTCAGGTGGTTATGGTGCAAGCTTTGGTGGTGTTGCAGCTTTGCTTGGAATGTTAAATACCTGTGCATCTGGTGTAACAGTAGTAAACATTGATAATGGCTTCGGTGCTGGATTTGCAGCAAGCTTGATGAATAGGTAACAATCTATGCAGCAAAAAGAAAATATATTACAAGCAATCGGAAACACACCACTCGTTAAACTACTTAAACTTACGAAAAATTTAGCGCCAGAAATTTTCGCAAAACTTGAATATTTCAATCCATCGGGCTCTGTAAAAGATAGAATTGCACTTGAGATAATTGAAGATGCTGAACGAGACGGAAGATTGAGACCTGGAGGCACAATCATCGAAGCGACAACTGGTAATACTGGAATTTCCATTGCTCTTGTAGCTGCAGTGAAAGGTTATAAATGTATATTTGTAGTTCCTGATAAAATTAGTATTGAGAAAGTTCAATTACTAAGAGCTTATGGAGCCGATGTCATAATTACCCCAGATGCTGTTCCTCACGATTCTCCAGAAAGTTATACAGAAGTTGCAAAAAGAATTGTACGCGAAACACCTAATTCTATACTGGCTAACCAATTCTTTAATCCCAAAAATTTTGAAACTCATTATAAAACAACCGGTCCTGAAATCTGGGAACAAACTCAAGGAAAAATAACTCACTTTATTGCTGGAATAGGAACAGGTGGAACTATTAGTGGCATTGGGAAATTCCTAAAAGAACAAAACCCAGAAATAAAAATAATTGGTGTAGATCCAAAAGGTTCTATACTGAGAGAATTTTTCATAACCAAAAAGGTTACACAAAATTTTTTCCCTTACAAACTGGAAAGCATAGGTGCTGATTGGATACCGGGAACATTACACATTGAATACATTGATGAAATAATGGAGGTAACCGATAAAGATGCATTTCTGACTGCAAGAAAATTGACAACAGAAGAAGGAATATTTGCTGGCGGTTCATCCGGTGCAGTTGTATCTGCCGCCTTAAAATTAGCACAAAATCTTTCGGTAGAAAACTTAATAGTAGCCCTCCTACCTGATTCGGGTGAAAGATATTTAAGTAAAATTTATAACGAAAACTGGATGAGGGAAAATGGATTCTTCATACCAGAAAAGGTAACAATCCGTTATGTACTTCAATCTAAATCCAAAAAACTGCCGGAATTGATTAGCATTGATATTAACGATACTGTACAACATGCATTGGATTTGTTTAAAGCACACGACATTTCCCAGATACCGGTATTTGAACAGAATAAACCCGTTGGTAGTATAGAAGATAGCGAACTAATGGCTGCAGTGTTAGAAAATTCAACTCTTATTGCAAAAAATGTTTCGAGTGTAATGAAGCCTACATTTCCAATAATTGGAATCGACTCACCAATTGAGCGTGCCATTGAGTTATTAACTAAAAAAACTTCTGCCATACTTGTAGAAGAAAAGAAAAAAATTATTGGAATTATAACAAGATACGATATAATAGAATTCATAACAAAATAAAATGGAACTTACATTTACAGAACTAATAGCTGGAATTATTTTTACCATCTTCGTAATTGGAATGCTCATTCTTGATATGAGGATATTTCAGCGTACTGCACATTTCCCATCATTCAAAGAAGCTCTACTCTGGAGTATTTTCTGGATAGTACTTGCACTTATATTTAATGCTGGTATATGGGTTTTCCAATCACACCAAAAAGCACTTGAATTTTTAACAGGTTACATTGTAGAAAAATCTTTATCTGTAGATAATATATTTGTTTTCATTGTAATCTTTTCATACTTCGGAGTTAAAAAAGAATATCAACATAAAATTCTTTTCTGGGGAATTCTTGGAGCAATTATCTTTCGATTGTTATTCATCGCAGCTGGTGCTGCGTTAATCGCAACCTTTCACTGGATTATGTATGTATTTGGGGCTTTCCTGGTTCTTACAGCTATAAAATTAGCAATAAAACAGGACGAACAGGTTCACCCAGAAAAAAATATTATACTCAAAATTGCAAAAAAAATATTCCCTATTACTCAAAATGTTGAAGGCGAAAGGTTTTTTGTTCGTATAAATGGTAAATTATTTGCCACACCTTTGTTTCTTGTCTTGCTTGTAATAGAAAGCACCGATATCGTATTTGCAATTGATTCAATCCCAGCAATATTCGGTATTACACACGATGTTTTTATTATTTACACTTCCAATATTTTTGCGATTCTTGGACTTAGAGCACTCTATTTTCTAATTGCAGGTTTAATGATAAGACTAAAATATCTACAAACCGGATTAGCTTTTGTTTTAGGATTTATAGGAATCAAGATGCTCATTGCAGATTTTTATAAAATACCAACACAATATTCTTTGCTTGTTATTTTTTTAATATTGCTTACTGCGCTTATAGCATCTTTACCACTTGAGAAAAAATAAATTATTCATCTTCAGCTTCTGATGTTGTATCTGGTAACTCAATAATTTCCTGAGCAGGGAGTTCCTGGATATCTTTTAACTTCTTCTGTATCTGTCGTGTTCGAACACCAACCAGCGTATCAATATCCTGACTTGCCTGATTTATTTTTTCCTGAGCTTTTTTTAGAACATCACCAAATTTTTCAAATTCTGTTTTTACTGCACCTAAAATTTTCCAGACCTCACTTGAACGTTTTTCGATTGCAAGAGTTTTGAATCCCATCTGTAAACTATTTAGTATTGCTGCAAGGGTAGTAGGTCCTGTTATTACAATTTTAAATTCCCTGTGCAAAATTTCCAGTAAGCTTGTTCTTTTCACAACTTCAGCATATAAACCTTCAATTGGGAGAAACAGTATTCCGAAATCTGTTGTATTTGGAGGATCAATATATTTCTCTTTAATATCTTTTGCAGATTTTTTTATATTCGCTTCGAGTAACTTTGCAGCTTCTTCAATTAATGTCGGGTTAGCAGTCTCATACGCGTTTAAAAGATTTTCATAATTCTCCATAGGAAATTTTGAATCTATTGGCAGGTAAACTATCTGACCGGTATCATCCCTGCCTGGAAGTTTGATTGCGTATTCAACTCTCTCGCGACTGCCCTGTTTAGTAACAACATCACGGGCATACTGTTCTGGTGAAAGAATTTGTTCAAGTATGTTTCCGAGTTGAATTTCTCCAAGTATACCGCGAGTTTTTACATTTGCCAATACTTTTTTCAAGTCACCAACACCCGTTGCAAGTGTTTGCATTTCGCCCAATCCCTTATGAACAAGTTCCAATCTCTCACTAACCAATTTAAACGATTCACCCAATCTCTGCTCGAGTGTTTTGTGAAGTTTTTCATCCACGGTTTGGCGCATTTTCTCTAACTGTTGTGAATTATCTTCCTGAATTGCTTTAAGTTTTGCTTCGAGAGTTTCACGCATTTTTTCCATTTTTTGTTCATTACTCTGCGTCATCCGCTCAATTTTATCCTCATTCGTGCGTGTTAGTGTGGTTAACTGATTTGAAAATGTATCAAGTTGATTTTTCTGCAAATTCGCAATTTCCGTCATACGACCTGATACTGTATCACCAAAATGTTTAAAGGAACTCAATAATTCTTCCCGCGATTCTCTGGAATTTCTGTTAAACTCTTCACGATTTCTCTGAAATTCGTCCTTTATAGTTTTTTCAAAATTAGAAAATCCGCTACTTAAATTACTTATCGAACTCCGCAACTCTTCGAAAAAACCTAAGTTAAATATCCTGTACATCTTTAATAATATGACGAGATTTACAATTAATATCAATGCAATAATTATAAGTAGAACTATTTCCATATTCTTTCCCTTTCTAAAATTTCAATAAGAAATCAAACTATTAAAACACTAAAATATAACAATTTATGGTAAAAACGAAAATTTTGTTGAAATTAAGAGCAATTCTATCAGATATACTAATACTTAACACCTGATACAAATCCTAATTAACTTTTTCCCCAATTTGCAAAATTTCTTTTAACACTTATATATATTAACTTTATTGGGAGAAACTAACCTAAGCAATTACAGATATAAGATTATTTTAAAATAAGCTACTCGTACTAACGGTGAAAAATATTTTACCATTTCTTGAATTATTTGGTATTCTATAAGAAAAATCAAACCGAAGTATATCTAAAATTTTTCCTATTCCCAATCCAGCTTCATAATACCAGCCATTGGTTATATCGGTTTGTGTTGCCCACATCCTTGCAGCGGAGGCAAAGATTATCAGTTCTGTATTTCGCTTATATAAAAAAGGAATCCCTAATGCAAGAAAAGGTATACTCCTAAAATTGTGTTCGAGATTTATAGAAATGAACTTATCACCAACATATTCTTTGACACCAGCTGTTTTTAAAACACCAAAAGGCGCAAAACTGCTAAGTCGTGAATCAAGTGTAAAACTTTTTTGTGGTGGTAAATGTCCAGATGAAATACCACCAAAAATTCCTAACTTCAAAGTTGGGGGAAAAAGATGATTCAGCAAAAATGTTTTCAAATTATAGATTAGTCCAAAATGTATCTTTGTAAATTTATAATCACTGTTAAGGAGATCAGGATTTGAATGTTCTATATTAAATCGAAATTCATCCTGAGAAATAAGATTAAATGGAATAGGTTCGTCTCCATACCTGAGATAAAAACTAATTGAGCGATATTTACCATCCTGAATTTCAGGATTATCACGAAATTTATTTCCCAACGAAACGAAGGAGAAATCTGTATTTACATTCAAAGAGCGATGCCATTCACTTATAAATAAGAGAGTAGCATTTAATTTTTTAACTGGATTTAATAATACTTCACCACTCCACCCAGATGACAGAAAATAATCACGATAATCATTCTTACCGATCAACGAACTAAGTGATATCGTGAAAGGATCATAAAAGTTGCCATCCGGTACATTTTCAAATTTTCGGTAAATATTCAATCCTACACCAACTTTTCTGCTTTTCCAGAAAAATTTTCTTATCGATACATTACCTTTTGCTAAATTATCCGAAAAACCATACCCGAGTTTTGCTGAGAGTGAAATTGTTTGAGTCAGGGAATCGTTTTCATATTTCCCTCCAAGAAAAAACCCCTCAACACGATTGAAACGGAAATCTATATAATTCAAAATTTTAAAAACTCCGCTTGTATCTCCAAAAAGTACAACGGTAGCACCACCGGGACGGAAAAGCACACCAAATGTTCTTGTGCTATCAAGAGAATCATAAGCTGCCTGCTCGGTAGAGGTTAATGGTAAATATTCGTTTTGTTTCCAGTAGAGGGAATCATATACATTTGAGCTGGAATCCACGCTTACTCTGGGTTTCTGAAAAATAGTATCAGGAAGCTCAACATTAATTTTATAATCATAAACAACGGAGGTTTGCTCAAATGTAAATTTTGGGAACGACATTCCAGCAAAATTAATTTTAAATGCACCTTTAATTCTAATATCCGTTGGTAACCAGAAATCTTCATCATACAAAGAGAACTGCTGCCGATAATTAAGCTCTAAATCTCTTACAAATGGAATATTAAACGACTCGTTTGGATAAACATCAACACCAACGAGAGCATAAGAATAATCTGCAATTAGGATTTTCCCATAAAAAAGCGGTTTGATTTTAAATTTAGGATGTATCGAAATTTCATAAACATCGTATCCTTCTCTTGTAAAAGTTCTCAAAAGTTTGTAATCATAATTATCGAGCGCATTTTTTGCTGTAGGACCGATGAAGGAATATCCAAAAAGTCGAACAATGTCTTCACTGAAATTTGCTAACTGTCGAACAGCAGCTAAATTACCTGCAGCCGGTATGTTTAGCGTCTGGCGTTTTTGTTTAACAACTTCTCTAAGCGTATCACCCCTGCGCCAGTATCCATCTGTGTAAGCTTCTGAGATGCCCGCAATTGTTGTATCACTATAAATAACCTGTCGTGTAAATGCTTCAAATTTGTAACTTTTTAATTTTTCCATCCACAAATGTTTATTAGCAATAGCCCTCCTGATAATCTCCACTGCAGGATCTTCAGCTAAAACCAAAATTTCTGGCATTTGAATCTGCACTGGACTTAATACCAGGTTTTTAACCAAATTATTCGTTAGACTTATTTCAATTGAATCAGATTTATAACCAACATGGCTATAAATAATTTTATACCTGCCCTCGGGTAAAGATAACTGATAAAAACCTTCACTATTGGTAATTGTACCCCTTGTGGTATTTTGAACTCGAATATTAACAGCAGGTATTGCTTGATTTGTTTCCTGATCTTGAATATTACCACTTAATAAGAAGAATTGCTGATTGTATAATTCCTTATAAACACAGATAGTAAGAATTATGATGATTAATAATCTTTGCACTTTATTTAATATCTATCTAATTTAAACTTTTCACCAAGATACAATCTTCTTGCCTCTTCATCGTTAGCTAAAAATTCAGCGGTACCAGATTTTAATATCTCGCCTTCGAAAAGCAGATAAGAGCGGTCTGTAATAGAGAGAGTTTCATGAACATTATGATCCGTAACAAGAACACCTATGTTTCGATTTTTAAGGTTATGAACAATTTTCATTATATCTTCGACAGCAATCGGGTCAATTCCGGCGAACGGTTCATCTAAAAGAATAAACTTCGGATTTGTTGCAAGTGCTCTGGCAATTTCAACTCTTCGGCGTTCACCACCAGAGAGCATGTATCCTTTACTTTTTGTAACATGTGTTAATCCAAAATCTTCAAGCAAGCCGTTGCATCTTTCTTCTCTTTCCTTCTGTGTTATTTTCATCATTTGCAAAACCGACATAATATTTTCATAAACAGATAATTTTCTGAAGATAGAAGCTTCCTGCGGCAAGTAACCAATTCCCATCTGGGCTCTTTTGTACATAGCCATTTTTGTAATCTCAATTCCATCGAGATAAACTTTTCCATCTGTTGGTTTAATCATACCCACTATCATATAAAATGTTGTAGTTTTTCCAGCACCATTTGGTCCAAGAAGTCCTACAACCTCGCCCTGCTTAACTTCTATACTGACATTCTTTACAACATATCTTTTTTTATATCTTTTGTACAGGCTAACGGAATAAAGAGTGTTGTTGTTTTGAATATTTTCATCCATAAATCACTTAAAATTATTTTTTGATATTAAACGTAACTTCCGGTTTATCATTACGCCAGTTAAAACCATCTAAATTATAACTTTCTTCCTTACCTTTAACCATATTTTCAGGATAATATTTACCTTCAACACCACCACTTACTTTAATACTTTCAACTTTCTTTTCTTTAAATACTATTACAATTTGATCCCCGGTGGTTATATTCAAGCCATTGGGACTTATGGTTATTTGTGTTGTATCCTTTTCTGATTTGTTTTCTTCGTATAGATAATACAAGCTCTTTGCTGTTGTATTAACAATTATATTATTAATTTCTCCATTTATAAAATTTATGAGCATTGTTTCACCCTGCATCTGATCAAAACGATTCCGATAATTTGAATCGCTTAAAGAAATGGCTACAGATTTACCTTTAACATAAATATTTTTTAGTTTTCTTTCCTGTAATTTGACATAGATCGTGTCTCCACTGATTTGAGTATCTTCATACCATACATATGGATTTTTTTTCATAACGATGCTATCAGTGTCAGTGAAGTAAATTGTTTCACCACATTCTGCAAAAACACTACCTCTTCTCATTTTTACACTTCCAAGTGCCTCAAAGCGCTCTATCGTATCCTGATATGCTTGAATTTCATTGCTCAATATTATTAATGTATCTATATTTCCATCATCAGCAGTATCAATCTGTACTACTGCTGGATTGCCTGTAATATAACTATACTTATTTTTGTTCTCAAAAAAATCGCTATATGTTTTTATATTACTTTTCAAATCAGATAGGACAACATTTTTTCTAGCAATTGTATGTTTTTCATTGCGCAGATATGTAAGTTCATCGCAAAACAAACTTGAACTTGTATCCTGCATCAACACTCTTCCTTTAAAATATACTCTTTTTTCTGAAATATAATATTTTCCATAATCAGCATATAGTTTCCTTAATCCCTCTTCGATATATACACCATTATACGCTTCAGCAGTTTTATCATTACTATTGTAAGTTCCTTTTGTACCAAAAAATGTTAGGGTATCGTCCTGGATTTTTATATTACCTTCAAGAGTTACAAGATTTGACTTCAGAAATTGTACTGCTTTATCGCAACTTACCATTACATTTCCCTGTGAGAATTGAACATTTCCAATCAACTCTCTAACTTCTTCACCATTTAATACTTTGCCAACAAGGCTATCAGCATGATGAAGTATTACAATATTAGATTCATTTTGTGAGAAGCTCAATTGTGCTAAAGAAAAAAAGTAAAATATAATTTTTTTGAACTTAATTGGCATTAATCAACTTTGGTAGTTTGTCCGGTTACATTGATTATCTTATAATTTTTTAAATTTTGATCTGAAACCAGACCAGTTCCCCTAATTTTTTCTTTTGGAGAATCAATTTCTACATATGCATCTGTTTCGATCTTTTGGGTATTATTTTTCCAGAAGAGTTTCTCGGTTTTTAAAGTTGTACCATCTTCAGAAGTTACAATTACATTTCCATAAGCTGCTAAATCTTTTGTCATATCGTTCACAGTACCTCGTCTGGCTATCAAAGTTGTGGTATGTTTTTGTTGCTCGTCATAAAAATCGACTTTTATGCCGTCTTCGAGAAGTGTTTCCTTACGATCCTCATAAATTAAGAGATGTTTTACTTCAAGAATGGCTAAGAGTTTACCCTCGCGTGTGAATGTAATACGCGAGTCCCAGCTCTCCTGAGTTGGATAAACACCCTCAATTTTAGCATTAATTATAGAGGGTTTAATTTTCTCTTTACAGGAGTTTGTAAACAGCGAAAAGTTTAGCAATAATAAAAATAAAGCAAAAGATTTTTTCATTCATCAATATCCGTTTTTAAACCTGCTTTCACAAGATCATGTAGATGTATCATCCCGATAGGTTCTTTAGATTCGTCTATTACTATCAGTTGTGTAATATTGAAGGATTCCATTTCCTGAAGAGCAACAACAGCCAAAGCATTTTTATTTATGGTTTTAGGATTTCTGGTCATAATTTGTTCTGCAGTAAGGTTACTTAAAGTTTCAGTGCGTTGTAACATACGACGCAGGTCGCCATCTGTGATAATACCCATAAGCCTATTTTCATCATCCACAACACAGGTTGCACCTAATCTCTTTGAGGTAATTTCAAGAATCACATCTCTCAGTGGAGTTGTAAGTTTGACCTTAGGTATGGCATCGCCTTTAACCATCATTTCTTCAACTTTTAAATTGAGATGTTTGCCTAAAATTCCACCGGGGTGATAAAAAGCGAAATCTTCTTTGGTAAATTTTCGTTTGTCGAGTAAAGCAACTGCAAGGGCATCTCCCATAGCAAGCGCTGCAGTTGTAGATGCTGTTGGTGCAAGGTCAAGCGGGCAGGCTTCTTCCTTAACACTTACATCTATAATTATATCGGAAGATTCTGCCAGATTGGAATTTCTGTCGCCAACAATTGCGATTATAGGAACACCAATTCTTTTAAACATTGGCACGAGTTGTTGAATTTCCTGTGTGTTACCACTTTTTGAAATTATTACTATGACATCTTCTTTTCTAACAATCCCAAGATCACCGTGCACAGCATCGGATGGATGCAGGAAGATTGCTGGCGTTCCAGTCGAATTCATAGTAGCTACAACTTTGCGAGCAATTATACCGGATTTTCCCATTCCGGTAACAATTGTTCGCCCTCTTGAATTGTAAATTGTTTCAACTGCCTTTACAAAATTTTGATCAACTTTATTGAGCAGATCCGATAATGCTTCTGCTTCAATCCTTATTACTTCTCTGGCTTTTTCAAGTATTTTTTTACTTTCCATATTAATTTTTCTTTGCTTTCAAAATTAAATCGATAACTTCTCGGGCAGCACCGTTTCCGCCTTCCACTTTTGTAACATAATCGACAACTTTTTTAACTGTGTTGATAGCGTTTGCAGGTGCAGCACTAAATCCAACCGACTTTAAAAGCGGTATATCAAATTCATCATCTCCTACGAAAGCTGTTTCCTCTTCGGAGATATTATATTTCTTTTTAATCTCCTGAAATACCGATAATTTGTCTTCATTACCCTGATAAACGAGATCAAGCCCCAACCTGTCGGCTCTTTTGCTTACAACTTCTGAAGTTCTACCACTAACCAATCCGACAATAATTCCTGCTCTTTTAGCTTTTAAAATTCCATATCCATCGTGAGCATGAAAATTTTTATATTCAACACCATCTGATGATAGGATAATTTTCCCATCTGTTAAAACACCATCTACATCCAGGAGTATCATTTTGATTTTCTTAAGTTTACTTTTAAGATTATTTTTCCGTTTCATATTTTAAGTTTTTTCTTTACAAGATTATCTATCTGTATTACCTGAATTAACAGTTTTTCTAACAGGTCAAGTTTTAACTGACTTGCTGAATCGCTGAGTGCTTTTTTAGGGTCAGGATGTGTTTCAATAAAAATTCCGTCAATTCCAACTGCTACACCAGCTCGTGCTATCGGAAAGATGAATTCTGGCTGTCCCAGCGTTACTCCAGTTCCACTACCAGGTCGTTGAACTGAATGTGTAACATCTAAAATTACAGGATAGCCAAGTTTTTTCATAATATCCAGTGAGCGCATATCAACAATTAAATTGTTGTAACCAAACGTTGTGCCTCTCTCAGTTAATATTATTTGATTATTACCAACCGCTTCTATTTTTTTTGCCTGATGTTTCATATCTTCGGGAGCCATAAATTGTCCCTTTTTAATGTTGATAACTTTCATAGTTCTACCGGCTGCCTGTAACAATTCTGTTTGCCGACATAGAAAAGCTGGTATTTGTAAAACATCAGCTATTTCAGCCGCATATTTGACTTCATTTTCAGAATGAACATCAGTAAGGATTGGCAGGTCAAGCTCCTGTTTCACATCAGATAAAATCTTGAGCGCTTCCTGCATTCCAATAGTAGCAAATGATTCGCCACTTGTACGATTTGCTTTTTTATAAGAAGATTTAAAGATGAAAGGGATGCAATGTTTTTCCGAAAGTTTTTTGATTTTTTGTGCTGTCTTTAATGTAATTTCCCTGTTTTCGACAACACACGGACCTGCAATAAGCACAATCCGATTCGAATCACCAATTTTAATTCCATCAATCTTTATCATTTTTCACCTCTTTTCTAAAACACCTTCAGATTTTGCAACAATTGTTGCTACTGCAGCATCGCCGGATACATTTACAACCGTTCGGCACATATCTAAAAATCTGTCTATGCCAAGTATTAGGGCAATTCCTTCTTCTGGTATATTTACAGATCTAAGCACAATTATTAGCATTATAATACCAACGCCTGGCACTGGTGCGGTACCAATTGAAGCTAAAAGTGCTGTAAGTAAAATAATTAATTGTTCTGAGATGTGCAATTCCAGACCATAGACCTGTGCTATGAAAACAGCCGCAACCGCCTGATACATAGATGTTCCGTTCATATTGATTGTTGCGCCAAGTGGAAGCACAAAACTTGTGATGTTTTTGGGAACACCCAAATTTAACTCACAACTTTCTATATTTACAGGAAGTGTTGCTGCCGAAGAACTTGAACTAAAAGCAATCAACATTACTTCACGAATTCCTCTGAAAAATTTTAAAGGATTCATTCTGGCAAAAACTTTTACGAAAGCTCCCAACACGAAAAACTGCTGAATTATTAAACCAATTAAAAGCGTAGCTGCATACCAGAAAAGAGTTTGTAGAATATCAAAACCGAATTCACTAATTGTGGCGGCAATCAAAGCAAATACACCATAAGGTGCAAGCTTCATTATATAATCCACCATCTTAATCATCAGATCGCTAAAGCCATCAAAAAATTTTATTACAGGTTCCGATTTTTCTTTTCTGATTGCTGTTAATGTTATTCCAACAATCAAAGCGAAAAACACAATCTGTAACATTTCAGAATTTGCAAGGGCATAAATTGGATTTGTTGGGACGATGTTAACAATTGTATTGATTACATTCAGTTCAACTGTTTCCTGAATTCGCGCTTGAACATTAGGTGCAAATTCAACCATTAGTTTTTCTTTTGCATCATCCGACAATCGCTTACCTGGCTCAATAGTATTTGTCAGGAATAAGCCGATTGTGATTGCAATTGCAATAGTGATACAATAAAACAAAAGCATTTTCAAGCCAATTCTTCCAACCTTTTTTAAATCCCCTAAACTCGATGCTCCAACGATCAAAGAAGATAATACAAGTGGAATTGCTATAAACATTAAGAGTCGGATAAAAATTGTTCCGATTGGTTTTATATAAAGTGGTATTGTTTTAACTTTTTCTATTTTCTGCACTTTTTCAAAATATCTTGTTTCTTGTTTACCGACTTCTGAAGGTTTTTTTGTATGCACAACGATTACGAGTTTCTCTTTAAGCTCTTTACTCAGGTTCTGGAAGTAATTCAAGATTTTGAGCTGGTCTTCACTTTTAAATGATTTTACAACAACACTTGAAGCTGGATCAACAAATTCTATTGAATCCCAATATTTAACGACTTCCGATGGTTTACCTTTAGAAGTAATTTCGAGTTCATACTTATTCACGCTGAAGATTAAGCCAAATACAGCTCCCAAAATCAAGCCTGAGAGAATTTTGTGGTGCAGTTTTATTTTTTTAAAAAAGTGCATTTTTATTAGGAAATTTTGTATGAAAATACAAAAAAAAGGAATGAGTTACAATTTGTAAGTATTAACCATATAATGGTTTGGGAATGGTTTAAGTCAGATGCTTCGCTAACGCTCAGTAGTTTTAGTCAGATGCTTCGCTAACGCTCAGCATGACCTGCCGACTGTCTTTCTGAGAGAGTCCGTTGGTAAACGGACGAACGAAGAATCTGACTGAAGCACTGTCAGATGTTTCGCTTCGCTCAGGAGTTAATGACAGATGTTTCGCTAACGCTCAACATGACAGGAAAGCCGATTCGCTTCTTGTTTTTCTCGCAAAGATCGCAAAGAGCGCAAAGGAAATCAACAAATATGTCAGATGCTTCGCTACGCTCAGCATGACAATTACAGTCTTCTTCCTGTGTGAGTCCGTCGAATGACAGACGAACGAAGAATCTGATTGAAGCACTGCCAGATGTTTCGCTAACGCTCAGGAGTTAATGACAGATGTTTCGCTTCGCTCAACATGACAATGGCCGTGTTGTCAGATCCTTCTCCGCCAGAGGCGGATCAGGATGACAATCACCCTTGTCATTCTTAACGAGTCCGTCGGTAGACGGACGAGTGAAGAATCTGACTGAATATTGTCAGATATTTCGCTAACGCTCAACATGACAATCACCCTTGTCATTCTGGGTATAATAGTCAAAAAGTGTGGCTGAAATAGCTGTAAATAGTTCTTTGATATATATTTAGAGGAAGTAAAGTCAAAACAAATGAGATTCTAATGAAAAAAAACATTGTTTGTATTGTTTTTCTT
>QOQV01000013.1 GCA_003327435.1 Ignavibacteriota bacterium | reverse complement strand
GTTGTTAAAGCTTTACCCAATCTTTTCCATTACATAGATGATCCAAAGATAGCTCGTTCTACTAATGCATTAGAAGGCTATTTCAGTCGTGTCAAAGAACATTACCGCTTACATCGCGGTTTATCTAATAGGAACAAAATAAATTATTTTAAATGGTACTTTTTCTTAAAACCTAAATAACTTTTAGCAACACTAAATGACTATTATACCCATTCTGAACGAGTCCGTCGGTAGACGGACGAGTGAAGAATCTGACTTAATATTGTCAGATGTTTCGCTTCGCTCAACATGACAGGAAAAACGAAGCCGATTCCTTCCACTTTTTGATGGAAAGAATCGGCTTAAAAAAATTAACAAATCAAAAATCTTAAATCGGAAATTAACGCACCAATAACATCTTTTTTACCAATATATAGTTACCTGCCTGCAACTTGTAGAAATAAACTCCGCTCGGTTGAGAACTTGCATCCCAAGTTACTTCGTATGTTCCAGTGTCTTTGTATCCATCAATGAGAGTAGCTACTTCCTGTCCAAGAAGATCATAAACTTTTAGTGTTGTGTATCTACTTTCAGGCAAGGTGAAATTAATATTTGTAACTGGATTAAACGGATTAGGATAATTTTGTGAAAGATATATTTGCTGTGGGGTTTCTTCATTGAAAGCAAATTTAGGTATTCCAGTTGTAACGGCAAACCTTACAAAATCTCCTGAACAGGTAAAAGTCCCGGCAGTCGAAGTCCCCAGAACTCTTAAACGAATAATGCCAGTAGTCGAAATATAATTAGATGGCGTTGTTGGAGAAAATGTAATGGTAACATCTGTAGTTCCAACTGTACGAGAATCAATCTGATTCCAGGCGTTTGTACTGTAATTATATAAGTACAGTTTCTGCGTTAAACTTCTTGAATATTTACCATCATAAGTGATTGTCAGTTTACTAACACTGGTTCTGTTTTCGGTTATGGTAACACTACTATACCAATCAGTTGTATAAGTTGAGCTTGTGCTGGAATTTACTACAAAGTAGCTCCCATCGTTAGCACTTAGATTCGATACACCTCCAGAACCAATGGTTCCTACACTGACGGTTACTGAAGTTGGGGAATAATTTCTTGTTCCATCCCCAGGATAAGAGTGAGTTGTTGAACCATAACTCACAGTATAGCTTTTTCCGGTTGTTTTAATAATAATATTTCCATTGGCTACTACACCTTTACCTGTTGGAACTGTTCCACCAGAACCTGCTTCCGTTAAATACATAAAGCAATTTGCATTTGCCAACCTATCAAGAACAACCTGTGTGGGATGGCCATATGTATTTGTTCCAACTGCAATAATACCAACTTCCGGTTTTAGAGTATTTACAAATGTCTGGTTTGTGCTGTACTGACTTCCGTGATGATTAATTTTAAATGCGTCTACATCACCAACCTGTGGAGCGAGAGGTGTTTCGTTATCAGCATAATAAGTTGATTCCCCACCTAAATCGCCACCTGTAAAATATTGAAATGAACTATAATTCAAGAGGAAACCAATACTTAAATCGTTTTCACTTGAAGTGGCATTAGCAACTCTACCATAATTTATAACATACCCATCGGTTGCTACACATTTCATAGTTACACCACCACCAAGGTCAATAACTTGCCCTAATTGAATTGCATATCTTCTTCCTGTAGCATTTGCTGCATTCTCGTATTCGGTAAAAGCTGTTGTGGTTGGAAGAGGTGCATTTCTACCTCTATCGTATACAGCGCCAATATTCGAAGTACCTAAACCATTAATAACTTCATCAAGTCCACCGAGATGATCCGCATGGTAATGTGAGCAGACCACAAAATCCAGATAACTAATTCCAAGGCTTGTAAGATAAGGTTTTACTACATTTGTACCCTTACCGGTATTACCAGCATCAATCAACATTTTTTTGCCAGTTGGAGAAATGATAAGTGTTGCATCACCCTGCCCAACATTAATGTGATGAATTTGAAGTTCTTGAGCAAAAATTAAAACAGATAAAAGGAAAAAACATACAACGGTAAAAAATATTTTTTTCATAACAGCTCCTTTTTTATTAGTTATTGAAAAAAAAAGCCGTCTTTAAGATTTTAAAGACGGCTACTTATTTAATCCATAATTTTCCTTAAGAACGGAGGTTTTTCTGATCCTGATTTATCAACCTTATCGATTGGATCAGAAGAAATTGATCTTACTTGCGGAGTATTTATATCAAGACCTTTTCTTATGACGGTCGGTTCATCCATTTCTTTGATGTCACGAATACTGGAGGGAATTCTTTCGATGATTACAGGTTGTTGAACCCGAGCAGCTTTAGCTGTCCCCCTTTTATTGAAACCAGTAGCTATGACTGTAACCATTAATTGATCTTCGAAATTATCATCAATTGCATAGCCGAGCAAAATATTTGCTTCTTCACCAGCAGCTTCTTTGATGACACTTACTGCTTCATCAGCTTCAATCAACGACATATTATGTCCACCGACAACATTTACCAGAACACCCTGAGCACCTGCAATTGAGATACCATCCAGAAGCGGACTTGAAATAGCCAATTGAGCAGCTTCCACAGCGCGGTTATCGCCCTTTGCAACACCAGTTCCCATAAGTGCATCACCAGCTTCGCGCATAACAGTTTTGATATCAGCAAAATCACGATTAATGTAACCAGGTTTGGTGATAATATCAGATATTCCTCGAGTAGCATTGTAGAGAACCTCATTAGCTTTGTCGAAAGCTTGAGTTAATGGTGTGTTGGGTTCTACTATTGAAAGAAGTTTTTGATTGGGAATGACGATTAGAGTATCGACATATTTTCTCAATTCCTCGATACCCTTTTCAGCGTTTGACATACGCACTTTACCTTCAACATGGAATGGTTTTGTTACAATACCAACTACAAGTGCCTGGATACTTTTAGCAATGCTTGCTACAATTGGTGCTCCTCCTGTTCCTGTTCCACCGCCCATTCCAGCAGTGATAAAAATCATATCGCTTCCTGTTAGAGCGCGTGCAATTTCATCTCGGTCTTCCTCTACAGCCCTTTGTCCGATGTTGGGATCCGCACCAGCACCTAAACCTCTTGTTAAATTTTTACCAACCTGAATTTTGTTTGGGGCTTTATTTCTTTCGAGTGCCTGGAGGTCGGTATTGATTGCAAAGAATTCAACACCCTGCAATCCCATTTCAATCATACTATTGATGGCATTACCACCACCGCCACCTACGCCAACAACGCGAATTTTCGCCCCTCTGTCGGAATAATAATCTAACTCAATCACTTTTTTAGCTCCTTTTTTGTTATTAGTTAATGTTTATTAAAAAATTCTCAGTTTATTTTCTACATATTCTTGAACCATTCCCTCATAACATGGTAGATTTTTTTCAACGAAGGCTTTTTACTTCCATTAGTATTATCGTATATGCGATCTCGATTCTGTAACGCATACAAAACAAGTCCAACACTTGTTGAATAAATCGGACTTTCAACTTCTCTTACCAGACCTGCCGTAAAACCGGTTGGGAAACCAATTTTTACCGGCATACCGAGAACTTCCTGCGCTAACTCTTTTGTACCTTTGATTAAAGAGCCACCACCTGTTAGTACAGCGCCGGCAGAAAGATGTTTTGAAGATCCGGATCTTTTAATTTCCATCAAGGCAACTTCTAAAATTTCTTCCATTCTCGGTTGAATAATCTGAGCAACAAGTCGTTTATCCACCTCAATTGGAGGTCTTCCACCAATTCCAGGCAAAATAATCGGACTGTCATCAGTTACACATGGCATATAGGCAAATCCATATTGCTTCTTTAATTTTTCTGCTTGTTCAGTTAAAATTCCCAGTACTTTTCTCAAATCATTAGTTACTTGATTGCCTGCAAAAGGAATCACAGCTGTATGTCGAATTACACTATCTTCAAAAACTGCAAGGTCGGTTGTACCGCCGCCAATATCAAGCAAAGCAACACCGACTTCTTTTTCTTCTTCATTTAGTACGGCATAACTTGAAGCTAAAGGTTCTAAAACCATATCACACACTTCAAGTCCTGCTCTTTCAACGCACTTGTAAATATTTTCAGCAGCAGATACAAGACCAGTAATAATGTGTACATGAGCTTCCAGACGAACACCAGACATTCCAATTGGATCTTTAATACCATCCTGACCATCCACAATAAATTCCTGTGGAATAACATGAATGATCTTTCGATCCATTGGAAGAGCAACTTTCTTTGTATCTTCAATCAGTCGATCAACATCTTCTTTTTTGATGTCTTTTTCAGGATTACTTATAGCTACAACACCACGACTCTGGAAACTTTGAATATGTTCTCCAGCGATACCCACAACTACTGAACGAATTTTGATTCCGGAACGAACTTCAGCTTCTTCAATCGCATTATTTATTGACCTTACTGTTTTCTCGATGTTAGTAACCACACCACGTGTAAGTCCCTCTGAGTGACTATAGCCAACACCGAGTATATTCAAATTGGATTGTTCATCAACTTTAGCTACAACTGCACAAACTTTAGTTGTTCCAATATCCAGACCTACAATTATTTCTTGATTATTCATTTTCATCCTCTATAAAATATTTCTGTGAATAATATCTTTCCATTTTACTACAAGCTGATCTTTAAATCTTGCATCTACATATTTAAGATTTTGTGAACCATTTTCTATAACAAATTGCTTCCAGAACGAACTCAATAGTAAAATCTTTTCATTATAATTTTCTTTTCCTAATATGATCGGAATTGCAAAATCATTTGTCAAAAACAAAAAATCTCGATTTTCATTTAGATTGATTTCTGAAATCAAAGAATAAAATTCATCATCTATGCTCCTGGTTGTATCAAGTATTCGTAATGCGGTCAAAATATATTCGTCGTTTATGATATAACCTGATTTATAATTTTCTTTTTTGAGCTTAATACCTGATATTATTGGGACATTAGGTATAATTTTCAATTTAGTTTTTGGCAACAATCTTGCTTCATTATCCAGATAGTAAAATTTTTCAACGAATATTGAAGCTTTTATTTCTCTTTCGAATACTTTTATATCAAGTACCCCGGATAATTGTTTGTTTATTACGACATCACTTATATATGGATTTTTTAAGAGTATTTGTCTTACACTATCCATATCTATCGAGTACAGAGGCATTCCAATAATTAGTCCAGTTTGTTTAATAATATCATCCTCATATAAATATCTGGTCTGGTTAATATTGATATCCTTTAACAAAATGATTTGTTTCCACTCATGAGCAAATCCACAAAGCAATAAAAACGAAATAATAATCAACACCATCCAGATTATGTACGAAGTTTTCAAGCTCATTTAAATGCTTTCCAAAACTTGTTGTTTAAATCCTATCAATTTTATCTCTAACTCTAATTTTATGTTGAATTTTCTATAAACTTCTTTTCTTGCGAGGTTAATTAATTCAATTATATCTTTTGCACTTGCACTTCCAAGATTGATAATAAAATTTCCATGTTTTTCAGAAATCTGAGCATTCCCAACTCGTTTACCTTTAAGTCCAGCCAACTCTATCAGTTTTGCTGCATAGTTATCTTTAGGATTTTTAAATATGCTACCTGAATTAGGGAAATTCAATGGTTGGGATTTACTTCTTTTCTGTAAGTATTCTGAACGTATATTTTGTAATTCTTTAATATCGCCATCAGGTAGACAAAATTCTGCACTAAGAATTACTTTATCCTGCAAAGAAGACCAACGATAGTTGAATTCAATATCCTCTTTTTTAACTTTAGTTACTTCATTATCTTGGATTAACTCAACAGACACTAAATAATCAGATATCTGTGTACAGTAAGCACTTGCATTCATTGCCAGAGCACCGCCAATGGTACCTGGTATACCAGCAAGCTTTTCAACTCCTTGTTTTGAATTTTGAATGCAAAAATCTACGAATCGTGCCAGCATAACACCAGCTTCAACATAGATTACATTATTCTCAATAGTCAATTGATTTAAATTAGGATATAAAGAAATAACTGTTTCCCGGACACCTTCATCAGAAACAAGAATATTACTTCCGTTACCTATCACAATAAATCTTTTTTCCTTTTGATTTAAATATTGAAATAAACGGATTGCATCTAATTTATTTTTTGGTTTAAGAAACAGATCCGCCGGACCACCTACTTTCATCGAAGTATGGTTGTTCATTGGTTCATTTACCAAAATTTCGCCTTCAAAAAAACCTTTTATTTCATCGATTGAAATCATAATCAACGCAAATCTTTTTTAAGTTTGTTAAGAAACTCGATACCATATTTATATATATCGCCAGCACCCATTGTAATCACTATGTCGCCTGATTTCACAATTTTAATTAGATAATCAGGTATATTATTTTTATTTGCAACATAATGCACATTTTTATGACCAAACTGTTTTGCTGCATTTGCAATTAATTCGCCACTTACCCCTTGAATTGGTTCTTCTCTTGCCGGATAAACATCTGTAACTACCAGAACATCAGAAAGCAAAAAAGCTTTACCAAACTCTTCATAAAAGTCCCTTGTTCGCGTATAAAGGTGTGGTTGAAACACGCAAACAATTCTCTTTTTCCATCCTTGCTTTGCACCAAGTAATGTTGCCCTGCATTCAGTAGGATGATGTGCATAGTCGTCATAAACTGCTATACCTTTTACTTCACCTTTTTTCTCCCACCTTCGGAATACCCCACTAAATTTTTCGATACCGGATTTGATTTTCTCAAATGGTATTCCCAATTCATAACCAACACTAATTGCGGCAAGCGCATTTTGAATATTATGAACTCCGGGAGAATTGAGATTAATATGTCCGAGTTCTACCTTATCTTTGGTAACCGTAAAATAACTTGAATCCTTGTTAAAGTTAATATCAATTGCTTGAATATCCGCCTGTGGGGTCAAGCCATAAGTTATAATTTTTTTATGAGAGAGTTCAGAAATAATATCCTGAAGTGCTGGCTCATCCAGGCATAACACAACAAACCCGTAAAAAGGCACCTTACCAGCAAATTGTACAAATGCGCTTTTGATATCTTCCAGATCTCGGTAACAATCCAGATGATCTGTTTCAAGAGTTGTTAGCACAGCAATTGTTGGAGTAATAGAAAGGAATGATCTATCAAACTCGTCGGCTTCAACGACGATAAACTCTCCCTTGCCGAGTCGAGCATTAGAACCACCCAATCCGTGTAACCGCCCACCAACTATAACAGTAGGATCCAATCCACCTTCAATTAGAATCAAACTAATCATAGAAGTCGTGGTTGTTTTACCGTGTGTACCGGCAACTCCGATACCGTATTTCAATCGCATAACTTCGGCAAGCATTTCTGAACGCCGAATTATAGGAATTTTTCTACGTTTTGCTTCTAAAATTTCTGGATTATCAAGCGGTACTGCTGAAGAATAGACCAGCGCATCTACATCCTCTTTAACATTAGCAGCAGAGTGACCTTCAAAAATTTCCGCACCAAGTTCCCTCAAATGGTCTGTTATCTCACTCAGCACTTTATCCGAGCCGCTTACTTTGAAATTCTGGTCAAGCAAAATCTCAGCAATACCGCTCATTCCTATTCCACCAATTCCAACAAAATGTATTTTCTTAATTGATGAAAACATAATTAAAATTTATCCTTTATCCTTTCTCTCAATTTCTTTTTTTGCGGAACTTTCTTAGCAATTTCATTCAGTAAATGCATTAACTCTTTTTGATGCTCATATCTACCCAATCTTATTCTGTAAAGCCGTAATCGTCCTTTAATCTTTATGACAATTGCCTGTGAACGCCCTGCTGTTTTGACAGATCTTTCTACACCTATATAAATCCACTCTATATCCGAAATGTTTATTTCTCTTCGATTAAATCTGTTGTAAAAAATTATTTTATCATCCTGAACTATCAGTTTACGATCCCTTATCAGGTTTAGAATAAGAACTATAAAGGATCCAATCACAAATATTAAAATGATGTATAGAATTGGATCTTTAAACACCAGCGAAAATTCATCTTCAATAAAACTCCCCCTGAATCCAGCATAAAGTATCAATGTAATCAAATAAATAATTGATTGTTGATAATAGAAATCCAGTTTGTATTTAAATACTTTTTCCACTTTAGCTAATCAGCTCCATTATTTTTTTAGCAATAGCTTCAGCAGCATTTGGGTTACTTAGTTTCAAACTTTTTTCAGACATCAATTTCAAGCGATCGGTATCCTGAATTAAGTTCAAAACTGTTTTTTCAATTTCTTGTATTAGCTGATCATCTTCTATCATAATTGCTGCTTCTGCATTTTGTAGTGCACGAGCATTTATCCGTTGATGATCCGATGTAGCGTAAGGATAAGGCACTAAAATTGCCGGTTTACCCAGTAAAGTTATTTCTGCTATCGTTGTGGCACCAGCCCTACAGATAACCAGGTCAGCAGCAGCATATGCATATTGCATTTGTTCAATAAACTTTCCATACCACAGGAATTTTCTTAATTCAGGTACGATACGCTCTACTTCTATTTTAATCCTTTCAAAATCCTTTTCACCAGTTTGCCAGATAATCTGCAAATTTGATTTTAAAAATACTTCAAGAGAATTCAATATAGCGTTGTTGATTGATGTAGAACCTAAACTACCACCTATGATTAACAATGTTTTTTTAAATTCGGCAAGTCCAAAAAATTCTAAACCTGTTTTTTTTGAAACTCCAACCAGAGCTTTTCTTGTAGGATTACCCACTTTCTCAACTTTGGAAACATTTTTTAGCCATTGTTTTGTGACATCAAAAGCTGTAAAGACCTTGTCGACTTTTCCCGAAAGCAATCTTGTTACTAATCCGGGGTAGCTATTTGATTCGTGTATGACTGTCTTAATATTTAACAGTGAAGCTACAATCAGTACAGGAGCACATACATACCCACCAGTTCCTATCACAACCGAAGGTTTGAATTTAATAATAGTCACAAACGATTGAATTAATGATACTAACAACTTCAATGGAACCAATAAATTTTTTATATCAAGCTTTCTTGAAATACCACTTATCCAGATTGTTGTAAACTTATATCCATGTTGAGGAATTAATTTAGCTTCCATTTTATTTTTTGTTCCAACAAAAAGGAAATCACAATTTTTATCCATATTTTTGAGCTCTTCAGCAATAGACAAAGCCGGGAATATATGTCCACCAGTCCCACCAGCAGCAAATAGATAATTATGTATTTTACTATTATTCATCAATCAAAACTTTCCTTCTGCATTCACAGTACCAACTACCGGTATATGAGAAATTCTTGGATTAAGATCAGTTTGTTTTGAGATATTTAATAGCACACCGATTGCATAAGCACTTGCTATGAAGGAACTACCTCCGTAGCTAATAAATGGCATTGGTAAACCAGTAGCAGGAATTATTCCTAATGTTACTCCTGCATTAATCAATGCAAAAAATGTAATCAAAATAGTAATTCCAAGAGCCAGATACCTTCCGAATTCATCTTTAGCATAATTTGCAATTTTTAACCCACGCAAAAATATTATCAAAAACAAAAGCATAATTCCCACAGTACCAATAACACCATACTCTTCACCAACGATTGAAAAAACAAAATCATTATAAGCTTCAGGAATATAAAAATCTCTCTGCCTGCTATTACCCAATCCAACCCCCAAAATTCCACCGTTACCGAAAGCAATTATTCCCTGCCAGACCTGTCCAAGTATTTTAGTGTTTTTAACACTTTCTATAATTTCACCTATATTTAAATTAATCATATTTTCAAAATTTTTGATATACACCGTAAACCTATTAGCTTTATATTCATACGCTTTGTCATATATATTATACACCAAATATGGTAGGATAACACTGAAACTTATCAACAGATGCTTAAATCTTACACCTCCAAGGTAAATTAACAGAATCCCACTACATAATATTACCGAGCCCATACTAAAACTTGGTTGAATCATAACTAAACCGGCAACAACAGCTATCCAAATCATCAGTGGAAGAAAGCCCGTTTTAAAATCCCTTACATTGTAGGACTTATCAGCCAATAGTTTTGCTAAATGGGCAATCAATAAAAATTTAACAATCTCTGAGGGTTGAAACTTAAATCCGTATATGTTTATGAATCTATAGGTGTCGTATACTTTAGTACCGAAAAACAAAACATACACTAACAAGAAAATACCAACAATAAGTGCCACTTTAGTAAATTTTAGATAATTTTTATAGTCAACGGCAATTCCTAAAATTAAAAACCCCACTGCAACGATAATTTTAATAAGATGTAAGGTCAGGAAGTGTTCGCTATCCTGGTGTTTGGTTAATGCATAACTTGAAGAAGCAGTATACACAACAAGCACACTAATTGCCATTAAAATGAATACTACTAAGAAAATTGTGAAATCGATATAATTATATTTTTTAGAATTACTCATAATTTCATTACCAATTCCTTAAACACATTTCCACGATGCTCATAATTATTGAACCAGTCGAATGAAGCACAGGCAGGTGATAACAGGACTATATCGCCAGTAACTGCAAAACCAGCTGCTAAATTCACCGCTTCTTGCATTGAGTTTGCTATTTCCACATTTCGGAATTCGTTTTTTATTTTGTTTGCTGATTCTCCGATTGCTATTATTTTTTTAACTTTGCTTTTAACAACGGGTTTTAATTTTGTGTAATCATTCCCCTTATCTCTACCACCGAGTATAAGAATAACAGGATTTTCAAAAGCTGTTAAAGCATAATAAACCGAATCCACATTAGTAGCTTTGGAATCGTTTATATATCTTACCCCATTTAATTCACGCACAAATTCCAATCTATGTTCTACTCCTTTAAAATCTTTTAAAGCTAAAGCGATTGAATTTAAACTAATGTTCATAACCCGCGCTGCTAAAATTGCAGCTAATGAATTGTAAAAATTGTGAATTCCCCTGATTCCTATTTGATCAATACCGATTACTACAGATTTTTCTTCGTTATTTGACAAAATTACTTTCTTATTGACCCAATCAATATAAGCTCCTTTTTCCAGTTCGATTTTTGTACTGAATGGAAGTAATGTAGCCTTTGAATCACATACTAAATTTGAGATCACAGGATCATCATAATTATAGATTAGATATTCCTTTTCAGTCTGGTTTTTAAAAATTTTAGCTTTTGATGCTGAATATTTTTCCATCGAGTTATCGTAGCGATCAAGATGATCTGGAGTTATATTTAAAAGTACAGATACATCTGGTTTAAATTGTTCAATGTGATCCAGCTGGAAACTTGAAACCTCAATTATTGCTGTTGAATTTTCAGTTAGGGATTCTACAACCGAGGAAAATGCTACACCTATATTCCCGGCAACCACATGTTCTTTACCTGCGGACTCAAAAATTTTACCAATCAAACTTGTGGTTGTAGTTTTACCATTTGAACCGGTAATGGCGATAATTTTTGCTGGACAAAAATGGTAAGCAAGTTCGACCTCGCTAATAACTTTAATACCTCTGGAAATTGCATCAAGAACTACTGATGAATTCGAGGGAACACCTGGACTGATTACCATTAACGAACAATCAAAAACTTTTTCAGAATGCAAACCGGTTTCGTATTGTATATAATTTGTTCTCAGGATATTCAAGTATTCCTGAATTTTTTCAGTACTTGAAAGATCACTAACAAATACATTAGCACCATACTTTTTTAGCAGAAGAGCTGCTGATACACCACTGCGTGCAGCACCGATGACGGTTATTTTTTTGTTATTTACATTCAACAATTTACTTACCAATTCTCAAAGTGAAATTTTTTTCATTAATTTTCTCAAAAATCAATTTAGTGCCTGCTTTCCAGGGCATTAGTTGCTTAATCTTAGCATCCTGGATCCAGTAATGTTCGTGCGGCTTTTGTGGCCCCATACACTGGCAGGCAACAGATTCAATGTGTAGAGCAATTTTAGTACCTTCAAAATCAAGCCAAAAATCTTTCCAGGGTTTTGGAAAAAACTTCAAAGCTTGTTTTGTTATGCTGATTCTTTTTTCCGCCACTTCAGCAGCAGAAAGAACTTTTTCGAAATAGTTCTTAGATATTTTAATGTCTGTCATTTCACCTTACCTTAAATGTTGCTAAACTTAGAATTACAAATAGCACTGTGATAATATAGAACCTTGTAACAATTTTTGGTTCTTCCCATCCTAACATTTCAAAGTGATGGTGAAGTGGAGCCATTTTAAAAACACGTTTACCTTCACCATATTTCCTTTTTGTATATTTAAAATAATATCTTTGGATCAGGACGGAAAGTGTCTCGAGCAAAAAGATGCCACCAAGTGTTGGAAGCAGAAGCTCTTTTTTAATTAAAACAGTTATTGCGCCAATAGCACCGCCAAGCGCAAGTGAGCCAGTATCACCCATAAACACTTGCGCTGGATAGGAGTTGAACCAGAGAAATCCCAGAGCGGCTCCCACCATCGCCGCACAAAAGATACTCAGTTCACCACTACCTCTTAAAAATGGAATGGTTAAATATTCACTCCATATAGCATTGCCGGTAATATATGATATGATGGCTAAAGCTAAGGCAACTATACCCACAGTACCAATTGCCAGCCCATCAAGTCCATCGGTTAAATTAACGGCATTGCTTGTGGCGGTTATTATAAACACTACCATAGGAATATATAAATACCCGAAATCCAATTCCATATGTTTGAAAAAGGGCATCGTAGTGCTCGACTTATATTTTACTATAGTTGAATCTAAAAATTGTGGGTAAAAATAAATCACACTGCCTATTATAAGTCCTATGATTATTTGCCCAATCAATTTATATTCTTCTATCAAACCACGAGGTTTTTTCTTCACAACTTTCAAATAATCATCCAGAAAGCCAACCAGACCAAGAGCAACAGTAACAAACAAAATCATTTGAACAAAACCATTACTTAAATCTCCCCATAATAAAGTTGGAATCAGGATCCCACCTAAAACTATCAAGCCGCCCATTGTTGGTGTACCTGCTTTCCTTAAATGAGTTTTTGGTGCCTCCAATTTTGCCGACTCGCCAATTTGATACTTCTTTAACAGGCGTATCACCTTTGGACCAATCCAGAATGCTACTATGAGAGCAGTTATAGTTGCCAGTCCAGCTCTGAAGGTAATATACTTGAATACTCCAAAACCTGGAATAGCAAAGTTCTTATTTAGTATGTCAAGTAAATAATATAGCATTACTTATTCTTTATTTTGTTTACTATAGATTCCACTACTTCTTCCATCTTCATTCCTCGAGAACCTTTTACTAAAATTAGATCATTTGAATTAACCAATTCAGTCACATATTTGATAAGCTGTTTTTTATTCAGAAAATGAGCTTTCGTAATATTTCCAGCTGCTTTATATGTATGTTTTGTATGTTTACCAAATGTAATCAAGTACATTGGCACATTACTCTGCTTAGCATATTGAAAATATTTTTTTCCAACTTCTGTATGATTTTCTTGAGATTTTTTCCCAAGTTCCAACATATCTCCAAATACAAATATCTTTTTCCCTTTTGCCTTCATCGAGTTCAATACTTGCAGTGCATGTAGCGTTGAATCCAGGTTTGCATTATAAGTATCGTTAATGATTGTTGTATCTTTCAAATTTAAAACCTGCATTCTTTTATCAACTGGTTTGAAATTTTCAAGTGCTTTTTTAATTTTAATCGAAGGAACTCCAAATACTATCCCTACAGAAGCCGCTGCAAGAGCATTCTCAACATTGTGCATTCCCTGTAAATTCAACTTCACTGAAAATTTTTCAGCTTTTTGTTGATTTATTATATCAAAAGAATATTTTCCATTGTGTTCTTTTAAGTTATCTATTTTCAGGTTCACCTTTGAGCTTCTGATACTGTATAAAAACCTATTCTTTACTTTTTTACCAGCTTTCAGAATTTCTTTATAATCAGCATTTACAAAAGCTAAACTACTATAATTTTTGGAAGCCAAATAATTGAAGAGGGACAATTCCTCCTTTGCGACACCTTTTTTGTCTTTGAAAAATTCAAGATGCTCATTACCAATATTAGTAATTAATCCATAAGAGGGATCAACAATTTTACAGAGATAATTTATCTCACCAAATTTGTTCGTTCCAAGTTCGATTACACCGATATCATGTTTTTCATTTAACCTGAACAAAGTAAGAGGTACACCAATTTGATTGTTATAATTTCCTTCGCTGGCTAAAACATTAAATTTTTGTGATAATACAGCTGCAATCATTTCTTTTGTTGTGGTCTTTCCATTACTTCCAGCGATTGCAATGAAAGGGATATTAAATTTTCTTCTGTAAACATTTGCCAGCTCACCTAAAGCAATTAATGTATCCTCAACAACAACTATTGGAGAGTTAATTTTATCTTTACCAAGAAGCTTCTTCTCATTTTTATTGAAATACTTTTTATCAATCACAAGTAGCGCTGCTCCGTTTCTATATGATTGTAAAATATAATCGTGCCCATCCGAATTTTTACCACGCAACGCAACAAAGATTTCACCTTTTCTTACTTTACGAGAATCAATTGAAACTCCTTTAAATATCTGTGGCTCAAGTCCATTCAAATGAATAATTTCTAAAAAATTTATCTTTAATATGTCGTTTAAATTTATATTCATTTATTTTTTCCAATTAAACTTGCGACAACTTCTCTATCGGAAAATTTTATTTTCTCCTGACCAATAATTTGATATTCTTCGTGACCTTTGCCTGCTATTAAAATTACATCGTTATTCTGAGCAATTTCAAGAGCTTTTTCAATGGCTTTTTTTCTATCAACTTCGATAAAAATATTTTGTGTATTCGATATTCCAGATAAAATATCATCTATTATTTTTTTAGGGTCTTCTGTTCTTGGATTATCAGAAGTTACAACAGCCAAGTCTGAAATTTGACTTACGACTTTTCCCATAATTGGTCTTTTAGTTTTATCTCTATCGCCTCCAGCTCCAAAAACTGTAATTATCCTGCCATAATTTTTTCCTGCAGTTATGATGTCTTTTACAGTGTTCAGACATTTCTCAAGAGCATCAGGCGTGTGCGCATAGTCAATGATTATAATCGGTGCGTTAGGATATCTTAATGTTTCAAACCTACCATTAACAAGTTTTATTGTTTTTAAAGATTTTATTATGATATCAAAGTCTATTCCTAACAATAATGCCACAGAAACTGCAGCAAGACAATTATATACATTAAATTTTCCAACCAGTGGAGTTTCAATCTCGATAATATCTTTACCATAATGTAATTTAAACTTCAAATTCTCGAAACTCATTTGAATATCAGAGGCAAAGATATCAGCTCCTTCATTCAAGCCATAAAAGAATTTAGTAGCTTTAGTATCCGCAAGAATCCTTTTACCATAAATATCATCAAAATTTGAGACAGCATAGGCACTACTAACAAGATTATCAAATAATATTTTTTTAGCTTGGAAATAATTTTCCATATCACCGTGATAATCAAGGTGCTCAGGAGTAAGATTTGTGAAAATGGCATATCGGAAATCGATACCATAGACCCTCTGCTGAACAAGCGAATGAGAAGAAACTTCCATAATAACCCACTTTGCACCTTCGTCATAAAAATCAGCCAGCAATTTTTGAAGTTCGAGTGATTCGGGTGTCGTCAAACTTGATGGGATTTGTTTGTCGTTTATAAGATTTGCAATCGTTCCTATTAATCCAACTTTCCCACCAATATTTTGTGATTTTGCATAGTTTTCAATTATTGATTTTAAAATATATGTAGTTGTAGTCTTCCCATTAGTACCGGTAACACCAATCATTTGCAATTTTTTAGCAGGATATCTGTAGTAACTTGCGGCGACGACTGCTAATGCTTGCCTTGAGTTTTCAACTACAATTTTTGCCACATCATTATGCATAAAGTAGTAATCGGGATAAAGTGTATCATCCTCAAGAATAACAACAAGTGCACCTTTTGCGAGTGCATCTGGTATATATTTATGACCATCAACAACATTACCACGGATTGCAACGAATAAATCGCCATGAGTTACATTTCTTGAATCATATTCAACTTTATTAATTTGGATATCATGAAAAGGTATAGATTTACCATACCTTGTCTGGAATATTTTTTTCACTCTCAGATTATTTAACAAATCAGATAACAACATAAAATCTCAATAATATTCGTAACTGTATTTTATTATTTTTACAGATTTCTCTTTTCCTGTAAAACTTGTTTCTTTGCATTCGAGTGGTAATCCGTATTTATCATTTTTGTATTTCATTAACTTTACCAGTTTGTTATTACCATCAAAGTGCTTTTTTTCGATAAGGAATCCTTTTTTATCATATCTAAATAGAAATCTGTATTTTGGAGTACCACGATCATATCCACGCTCTTCTGATAGTTTTCCATTGGAATCATAAAAATATTCTTTTAAGGTAAAAAGGATCCCATCCGAACTAAATAATTGTTCCTTTACTTTTTGTCTTTTTTCATTGTAATGATACTTTGCATTAAAAGATTTTTTACCGCTTGGCAAGATCTCCACCGCACCGATTTCAAGTCCAGTAGAATCATTATTATGTTCAACTTTAAGCAAAAGTTTATCTCCATCATAAACGAAAGAAGAATCTAAAATTACTTCATTTGTATAAAAGTATTTTTTTATATAATTAACTTCTCTATTTGCTTCTTGCCAGAAAGTTTTATTACTTTCATATACAACCTTACCAGATTTGTTATAATGCTTTTCAATAACATTACCGTCTGGTATCAGTTTACCATCTTTATTCAGAATATAACTTGTCTGAGTTTCCTTTTTCACGATTTTACTTTGTGATAAACCCGAAGCAAAAAAACTTATCAGGATAAATATGTAAGCAAATAATTTCATCAATATGCTTCTGCTATTTTCTTTTCTTCGCACAATAGAGATACAATTGTATTTGGAGCTGCACTAACTCCTGGATCCGGTGATTGGCTAATTACAGTGCCACTACCGTGAACCGAAAATTGCAATCCAACCGATAATAAAATATTAATTGCTCTTTTTAGTGGTAAACCTACAACATTGGGCACCTCGATTAAATCATAAGTGTTATTCTCTCGACTTAAGTAACAGAATAATTTTATCTCAGAACCCTTTTTAATTATTGAACCAGCTGTTGGAGTTTGATCCATAACAAGTTGACCTTCTCCAATTACGGTAACCTTCAGAGGAAATTTTTCCAGAATGTTAATAGCAACGGAACGCGAGAGGTTACGCAAATCCATAATTTTAATTCCATCAGATGTATCTGAATCGAAAGCATATTTTATATCCATCGACTTTTTATTTAAATCAAAGCTTGTCCTGATTCGTTCAGCAATTTCTTTAAATATTGGTGCACTTGTAGAACCTCCCATACCTGCTATACTTCCATTAATTTTAGGATTACGCAACATAACAAGACAAACCACTTTAGGATCTTCTGCAGGGAAATAACCCACAAACGAGGCTAGTAAATTTTCAGATGAATACTTTCCATTCACCAACAAGCGAGCGGTTCCAGTTTTTCCAGCAATTTGCATACCTTCAATTTGTGCTGAGCGAGCTGTTCCACGTTTACCCTCAACCACAGATACCAGCATCTTTGTAAGAAGTTTTGCATTCGATTCACTCAAAACTCTACGGATAACCAAAGGTTGATTTTCAAAAATAGTTTCTGAATTTTGATCAACAATCTTTTTTACTATGTATGGTTTTACAAGAACTCCATTGTTAGCTATTGCAGAATAAGCGGTAATAATTTGTAATGGTGATGTTTGAACTTCGTAACCTCTTGACATTGCCTGCAGAGTACTACCTGACCATTTATTTGGAGATACCAATTTCCCCCTGGTCTCACCTGGCAATTCAATTCCTGTTTTACTTCCAAATCCCATATCCCGAGCCATTTTATAAACCGACTCGCTTCCGACAAGATATGAAATTTTTGCAAATACTATATTACTTGATACCTCTAAAGCTTGCTCAAAAGTCAAATAATCATAAGGATGGGTATCTGTAATGTTAACAAAACTGTTCTTACCAATTTGACATCTGTATTTACCGTTCTCAGCATAAAATACCTGCTCAGGTTTTACTTTTTTATTTTCAAGTGCAGCAGCAGCGGTTACAATTTTAAACATCGAACCCGGTTCAACTGCATCTGTTATTGCACGAATTGAACGATTAGCTAAATTTTCAGGACTTGAATCCGAAGGGTCAAATTCAGGATATTGTGCTATTGCAAGCACTTCTCCTGTTTTGGGATTCATAATAATTACCATTCCGCTTTCAGCTGAATATTTTCTTGCCCCCTTTTTTAATTCTTCCTCAGCTATCGATTGATATGTTAAATCAATTGTCAGATATATACTGTTTCCATTTTTCGGTTCAATTCTCGGATAATCAATAACACGTTTTATTTCGCGCTTACCATCCCGATAATTTATCACGCTACCATCAGTTCCCTTTAATTCATTATTGAAAAAACTTTCTATTCCATCCTTCCCTTGATTTTCAGATAACATTCCACCTAAAATTTGTCCGGCAATCGTTCCATATGGATACAATCGCTTTTGCATTTCTTGAACAATCACACCAAAACAGTTGTGCTTAGATAGTTCATCTTTATATATCAGGCTTAATTCCTTTTCAAGACAGACATAACTTTTTGATGTATCAAATTTTGATAAGTAATATTTTTGTGGGCGAGAAGTTATTTTTGATAAAAATCTTGATAATGAAACTACAACCTCAGGCTTAATTTTAATAGATTTTGGATCAATTGCCACTTTTAATGCTGTTGTGCTCGAAGCCAATATATTACCATTTGCATCATATATTTTACCTCTTAAAGCAGGCAATTTGCTTGGACGAACATATTGAGACAGAGCTACCTGTTGAAGTTCATTAGACCTGAAAACCTGAAGTTGAATCAAACGGACAACCACAATTAAGAACATAAATAGTATAAGGAACTTAACTAACAGGCTTCTTCTTTTTATAGCGCGTAAAAATTTTTGCTTTTCTATATTTATAGACACATTATACATAATCTATTTATTATTCCTTAATTCAAACCAGATTACCTGCGTAGCCGACAATTTTTTCATACCCAAATGTGCTTCTGCTATTGGGATAATTTTTTCATAACTGGTTTTATTATTTATTTCTGCAATTAGAGTTTCATTAATACTTTTTATAAATTTATATTCTTTTTCCAATTCGTAATTTGTCTTTACAAGTTGGTTTATGACGATTATATTATTAATTACCAAAACCCCTGTAAGTGTGATCAAAAAGATTACCAAAATTATTTTAAAAACAGAAGGTCGTTTTTTTAAAACAGGTTTATTCTTCCTCAGTAAATCGGAAGAGTAATAATCGTTATTTTTATCATTATATACTTGCATCTATTTTTTTATTTTAAATCTTTTCAGCTGCTCTTAATTTAGCGCTCCTCGAGCGTGGATTTGTTTGTATTTCACTTTTTTCAGGAACTATTGGTTTTTTAGTTAAAATCTTAATTAAATTCTGCTGTGAATAGGTTTTGAAAATATTTTTAACAATACGATCTTCAAGCGAATGATATGAAATCACGACAATTCTGCCATTACTTCTTAACAAATTTAGTGCATCAGTGATACCTTTTTTCAAAACATCCATTTCTTTATTCACTTCAATGCGTAATGCTTGAAAAACCCGAGCAAGAGTTTTGTTTATAAATCTTTTATTAACAACATTACCAATGATACCAGATAATTCTGTGGTGGTATTAATCGGGTTAAATTTTCTTTGCCGAACTATTTCCTTTGCAATTCTGCGAGAGAATTTTTCTTCACCATAAATCCTAAATATCTGAGTTAATTCTGCTTCATTATAATTGTTAACGATGTAACGAGCATTCAAAAACTGATTTTTGTCAAAGCGCATATCCAGAATACCTTCTTTGCTAAAGCTGAATCCTTTTTCAGCATTATCGATCTGGTAAGAAGAAATCCCTAAGTCAAATAAGATACCATCAATTCTGGAGATTTTGAGATCGGAAAGTAAATCGGAAAGATTTGAAAAATTGCAGCGAAAAATTAAAACTCTATCTCCAAAACGCTTTCTTGAAAAAATGACTGCATCTTCATCAGCATCTATTCCGATTAATTTTCCTGTGGGGAGGAGTTTTTGAAGTATTCTTTCCGAGTGCCCTCCACCTCCAATTGTAGCATCTACATAAGTACCACCTAAATCCTTGACCAACAAATCAAGTACTTTTTCAACCAATACAGGATTATGAAATTCATAATTCATTCGATTATTTCAAGGAACATCATTTTAAGTTTGTCATAACTCTTTCAGCTACATCCTCATATGATGAAGTTCTGTTATTGAGATATTCTTCATAAACTTTTGGATTCCAGATTTCAATTCTATTTGAGACTCCAATAATCAAAACTTCATTTTTTATTTGAGCGTACTCTCTTAACTCACTTGGAATTATTATTCTTGCCTGAACATCTAACACTACATCTTCAGCAATTGAATATATTTGTCGCTCAAGATATCTATGATCAGAATTAAATTCAGAAAGGCTCTGCAATTTTTCTTCAACCTTCAACCAAACATCATGAGGATATAAAAACAAACATTTGTCAAGTCCACGGGTTATGACAAAGTGATCTTTGCTGTCGTCAGATAATTGTTTGCGCATCTTTGCCGGTATGTTGATGCGACCTTTATTATCGACACTATACTTATATGTTCCTTTAAAAGAAGCCATAATTTAAAAATATTTGTTTAAAAACTGGGCAAAATTCTACACACTTTTACCCACTTTATAGTTAATTTAACTCTAAATTTAATATTTTTCTTGTAAAAGTCAAGTAAAAAAAACAATTTTTTGAACTTTTTTTGGTGGGTAAAATTTTAAATATCAAAATCCCTTAAAATAAGCAAATTTTGAAGGTTTTTAAAATATAACTCCTCCAGGAATAATACTAATTTGCCACCTCTCTTAAAATTCAGGCTTTTTATTACTAACACAAATCATTTTTTAGCACTTTATATATAGATGAATAATCCTCCTCCGCAAACCCATTTGCAACAGCTTCCTCAAATAATTTTTTTACTTTATCCATAATCGGTAAATCAATTTTTAATTTCTGCGATGCTTCAATTATTAAATTTATGTCCTTTAAAATATGTTTTGTCATAAATCTGGGTGAGAAATTTCTATCTTTTATTGATTTACCTTTTATCTGATACATTGTAGAATTTAAAGTTGATTCACTCAACACATCTAAAACTGTGTCAATAGGTATACCTGCATTTTCTGCAATTAAGAGCCCTTGCGACAGGGATATAATCATTGTAGCAATAAATTGATTCGACAGTAATTTTAAGTAACCCGATTTTTTTATATCCTCAAAGAAATATGTTTTCTTTCCAAGTGTATTAAACACATCTTTACATTTTTCAAAAACATTTTTATCCCCACCAGCAAAAATTAATAACGAACCTTCAACTACATTTTGAACACTCCCAAGTACAGGAGAATGCATAAAATGTTTTTGTTGTTTTTTGTACTCATTATACAATCGATATGTAGCTTCAGGTGAAACAGTGCTCATATCTATATGAATCCCGTTAATACTGAGTCCATTTAAAATTCCATTTTCACCATGTGAAATTTCCTCCAGAACCTGGGTATTCGAAATCATTGAAATTACAATCTCAGATTGGTTAGCAACCTCAGTAGGGCTTTCTGCCCATGAAGCGCCCAGATTAATTAATTCATTTGCCTTCGATTTTGTTCTATTAAAAACTACAAGTTTGTAATTTGCGTTGATTAATCTTTTAGCCATTGGTAAACCCATCATTCCGGTACCAATAAATCCAATTTTATTTACCATATCATTACTCCATTAAGTTTATTGATTGCAAATGTTTAATTAATTCATTAGAATTTATGAAATTATATGAATGAATTCCAAATTCCTGTGCGGCTTTCACATTCTCTAATTTATCATCAATATAAAATAACTCTTCCGGTTTGAAATTTAATTTTCCTAACATGTACTCGTAAATCTCTTTCTCGGGTTTCATACTTCCTATTTTGTATGAGAGAAAATATTCTTTAAAATATTTTAAGATTTTAAAATTATCCTGAATATATTTCATATGAGCTTCATTAGTATTACTTAACAAGTAAAGTGGAAATTTCTTATTTAATTTATCCACAACTTTATCGATACCATCTACCAATTCCGATACCACACTGCACCATGCATAATAAAAATGTTTGTAATCTATCCTTAACGCAATTTTCTCAATGCCTTTTTCATAAAAAGTTTTCGAGTTGATAATTCCTTTTTCATATAAAATTGCTGGTTCTGCAAGTAGATTATATATTTCACTCTCTGTGTATTTTCCATTCAACGATAAATTTTCTAAAAACTTTTGATAATCAATCTTAACCAAAACATTACCTAAATCAAAAATTATAGCTTCAACCTTACTATTTATTTGATTATTCATCATTTAATCAAATTTTTCCTATATAAGTAGTGATATTAATTTGCTCATCCACAATTTCAATAATTGCATATTGCATCTTTGCAGCTGAGCCACAATTGACGATTTTGGTATCGTTCAGTTGATCGATTCCTCTACTTTCGTGAATATGTCCACATATTACTACATCTACTTTATAATTTTCAATAAATTCTCTCACTGCAGTACTTCCAACATGAATTCCTGAATGGACAATATCCAGTTTTGTTCCATATGGAGGTGCATGAGAAACCAAAATTTTATATTTAGCAGCTTTTACCTGTTGATATCCTTTTTGTAAGATTTCCGAAATTTTGTTCTCACTAATCTCGTAAGGAGTTCGAAGTGGTGAGATTGGAGCAGCTGAACAACCAAAAAATCCTACATCATCAAGGATAACACCCCGTCCGTTTATAGAATAGCCAAGCTCAAGAATCAAATCATCGTGTTGTGGCAGATCCATATTTCCAACGACTGCCAAAAGATGATTAGTAAGTTTTTTCCAATGATTCAGCTTATTTTTTACTTCATCCATTTTACCAACATTTGTAATATCACCACCAATTATAAGTACATCGAATTTTTCCGATTTTATTATATTCTCGACTTTATCATAAGCTGAATGTATATCAGTAAAAGCTAAGATTCTCATACCAGATTAATTTTTATAAAACCTAATAAAAATGAAATTAAATTCAAAAAATTTGACATTGGGGATTTTATTTTGTATCTTTAATACGACATAAATGACATATGATATAATTTAAAAGACATATTTGTCGATTAAAATAAGGAAATAATTATGAAAATCACAATTGGAAGTCGAATACACGAAGCACGAATTAATAAAGAATTAGACCAACATACTCTTGCTCAAAAATTAGGCATTGCCACAAGAACATTGCAAAGATGGGAAAAGGGCGAACAGGTACCCGATAGCATTTATCTAATGAAAATTGCCAAAGCAACAAATGTCCGACCTGAATGGTTGTTAACTGGTGAAGGTGAAATGTATGCTTATCCACCAGAAAAAGGAAAAATTATTTCTTTACAAAAGGAAACCATTCTCAGAAAAGTACCAATAGTTGATATCCCAGTTTTATCATCCGTACCGGCTGGCAGAACTACCGCAATATTCCATCCTGAGTATATCGAACGATATGTGGCAGTAGATAATATCAATGATCCAAATGCGTTTGCACTTATCGTAAAAGGTACCAGTATGTCTCCTAAAATAGAAGATGGCGATATTGTAGTTGTAAGCCCTCGTAGAGAAGTCAGAAATGGAGATATCTGCGTGGTAAGGGTCAATGATGAAGATGTATTAAAAAAAGTTAAATTTGATACTACACATATTCATCTAATCCCACTTAATCCAGAATTTGAACCAGTTTCTGTTAAAAAGAAAGATGTGGCCTTCATCTGGAAAGTGGTGAAAGTAATTAAAAACTTATGATTATTTGATAATTGTTTATTTTTCATTAGATTTGTATCAAATGTTTTTTAAATAAAGAGGCATTGAGCCTCTTTTATATTATTTATTAACAAAAAAAGGTACTGTAATGAAACGAACATTAACATTATTAATTATTGCATTCATACTTTTATGCAATTCTAATATCTTTTCACAACCAATCATTATCAATGAACTATATAACTCTGGTGGTAGTGATGAATGGTTAGAATTATTGGTTGTTCAGGATGGCTTGGATATTAGAAATTGGGATATAAGAGATTATTCAAGTACTGGTTCACCACAAGCCCCACTTGTATTCAGCAGTAATACAGCATGGAGCAATTTAAAATCTGGAACATTAATAATTGTTGCTCGATCTGAAAATACATTCTCAGAAGATTTAGATCCTTCAGATTACTTGATGGTAGTAAAAACAAATAACTCCTCATATTTTTCAGGAAATCCATTTTCATTAGCTGGAGCAAGTGAAGCTGTTCAAATTCGAAACTCTTCACAAACACACATCTTCGGGGTTTCATGGGGGTCTGGAAATGCAGGGAGTTTGCCAGAACCAAAAGTACATTTTACAGGTTCATCTACTTCCAACACAGCAACAGCATTTAAGGAAGATGCCCTGGCGAAGCTAACGAATGTTGCAAATTGGGCTCAAAATACGACAACCATTACAAGAGGTACAGGAAACACTCCTGCAAATTCTGCCTGGATAGCAGCATTAAGAGCAAGGCCTGAGGGTTCCGGTGCAGTTTCTTTAAACCCATCTGTGGTAAATGGCAATACTGATACAACTCTGAATATCACATACACTCGTGATCAGGCTTTTACAATTAATAGTTTGAGAATCATATTTCCAGCAGAAATCACATGGTCTCAGAATTCAAACTATATCTCTTTTATTGGAATGACAGCAAATGTTATAATATCAGGAGATACTATATATTTTCTTAATGCTTCAATCGTTGATTCGACGATTATAACAATCACGAATATTCATACACCTTTATATACTGGATATTATAAAATAAAAGTTCAATCTGGTATTGATGGTACATATGGAGATGTTGCACCAACTCCAGTATTGACCGTATATGGAGCCCCTATACCAATTGCAGAAGCCAAAGTGAATGATATCAACGGAATATCTTTAAGAATGGGAGACCTTGTAACCGTACGCGGAATTATAACAGTTGCAAATCAATTTGGTAGTCCAAGTTTTATTCAGGATAATTCAGCAGGTATGTCTGTATATGGCACAATATTTTCAGGTCTGGTAAATATTGGTGACGAAGTGCTTGTGAGTGGAAGGATAACACAATTTAACGGCCTTAACCAGATTGAGTATCCGACTTTACATCAAATTATTAGCAGTGGTAATCCTGTGGAACCAATTATTACTACACCAAGTGTTTTAAATTTTGATGGAGTAAATGGTATAGAAATGTACGAAGGAAAACTTGTTCAAGTAAACAATGTAACAGTAACCCAGTTGAATGGTGCGCCAGTAAGCACCTGGGCAGCAAATACAAATTATAGATTGACGGGCACTTCTCCATCTGATACATTACAGCTAAGAATTGATAACAACACTGATTTAGTTGGAGAACCCGCACCCGCAGGACCGTTTGATGTTATAGGTGTTTTAGGTCAATATAAAACAACTTCACCATTTATAGGTGGATACCAGCTGATGCCAAGATCAAAAGCGGATATAATTTCTTCAGGTCCGATAATAACCTACTTTCCCGAAGAAACTTATATCGATTCTAACTCAATTACAATTTCCTGGAAAACTTTAAATCCAGGGACTTCTCGAGTCAGATACGGGATTACAACCAATTATGAATTAGGTGTAGCGGGAAATTCGAATGATCTAACAACCGAGCATAATGTATCTGTGAGTGGTTTATTACCTGCAACAATCTACAATATGCAAGCATTTTCAGTTTCCGGAACTGATACAAGTTTTGCGGGTAATTTAATTGTAAGTACTACTTCTGCCTCACCAACAACTGGAAAAATAAATGTATATTTTAACAAAAGTGTAAACACTTCTATATCTATTGGTGAGAATGCATTAGGAAACTTTAATTTAACAAACAAATTAATCGAAAGAATAAATAACAGTAAATATTCAATTGATGCAGCAATTTACAATATTAGTGGTACGGTTGGTGCAACAGTTGCATCTGCATTAGTAAATGCAAAAAATCGCGGTGTTAAAGTGCGAGTTGTTGCTGAATATGACAGTCGAAACAATGCACCTTTTTCAACATTAATTACAAATGGGATTCCAGTACTATACGATTCTTCTGGTGCGAATGATGGAACAGGTTTAATGCACAACAAATTTTTTGTCTTCGATTATAGAGGTGGAAAACCAGATAGCATCTGGGTGTGGACTGGTTCTTGGAATCCAACTGATCCAGGTACAAACGATGACCGTCAAAATGTTATCGAGATTCAGGATGTTGCTCTTGCTGCAACATATACAAGGGAATTTGAAGAGATGTTTGGAAGTTCAACAGAAACACCGAATGCAAACAATGCACGCTTTGGCGCACGTAAACTGAACAACACACCTCATAAGTTTTATATTGCGGGTAAATATTTAGAATGCTACTTCAGTCCAAGCGATAAAACTTCGAAGGCAATTGCCACTACTCTTGGAAAAACTCAACATTCTATTAATGTTGGAATGCTTACATTTACATGGAAAGAATTTGCCGATACTTTAATCTCAAAGAAAAATCTAAGCAAGAAAGTTCGAGTTATTATGGACAACAACACTGATACTGGCAATCAATACACTTATTTGCTTTCCAATGGTGTGGATGTCAGATTGAAGGGCGGAACTGGACTTTTCCATCACAAATATGCAATCATCGACGCAGAACTGTTTGGTTATCAATCTTATCTATTAACCGGTTCACACAACTGGTCAAGTTCGGCTGAAAACCGAAATGATGAAAATACAATTATCATAAAGGACAACCGTGTGGCAAATTTATATCTACAGGAATTTGCTGCAAGATATTACGAAGCAGGTGGAAGCGATTCAATCCGTGTAAGTGTAGAACAAATCAATGAATTACCAACTACATATAATCTTAAACAAAATTATCCAAATCCGTTCAATCCAAACACTACAATTGAATTTAGTATTCCTGTTGCAAGTCCTGTTAATCTTAAGGTTTATAACATTCTTGGACAGGAAGTTGCAACTCTCATTGATCAAGAATTAAAAGCTGGAAGTTATAAAGTTATTTTCGATGCATCCGATTTATCGAGTGGTGTTTATTTTTACAAACTTCACACAGGCAATTTCATTTCATCCAAAAAAATGTTGCTGATGAAATAATTTTCGATTTGTGATTTATGGATTTTTATTAAGCCGATTCTTTTCATCAAAAAGTGGAAGGAATCGGCTTCGTTTTTCCTGCCATGCTGAGCGTTAGCGAAGCATCTGTAATTAACTCCTGAGCGAAGCGAAACATCTGGCAGTGCTTCAATCAGATTCTTCGTTCGTCCGTTTACCAACGGACTCACTCAGAAAGACAGTCGGCAGGTCATGCTGAGCGTCAGCGAAGCATCTGACTACATTCAGTCAGATTCTTCGTTCGTTCGCCTATCGACGGGCTCGTTAAGAACGACATTCCTGCCCATCCATCTCCCAATTACCTCTGCAAGAAGAGAATCGCGAAAACATACTATCATCCAACTCGTCCGAAGTAAAGTTCAATTAAATCATTAATCTTTCAAGCATAAGTTTTTATTATTCTCCAAATTTGTTTAATTTATACAAAAAAATATCGATAATGAATTCTCAACCAATAGGCGTATTTGATTCAGGTATTGGTGGTTTGACTGTGGTTAGGTCATTAATGGAACACCTCCCACACGAAAACCTTATTTATTTTGGCGACACCGCAAGAGTCCCCTATGGCTCAAAATCCTCACAGGTAATTCGCGAATATGCAATTCAGGATACTGAATTTTTGCTTTCGAAAAATGTTAAAATGATTGTTATAGCTTGCAACACAGTTTCATCGGTCGCATTGGATGTAGTTATTAAAAGATCAAAATTGCCGGTTATTGGAGTTATCCAACCTGGTGCTGAAACCGCAGTTAAAAGCACAAAAAATAAAAGAATTGGAGTGATAGGAACACCTGCAACCATTTTAAGCAATACATACACAAATACAATCAGACAGATTGATTCATCCATAGAAACTTTTTCTCGAGCATGTCCGCTCTTTGTACCATTAGCTGAAGAAGGTTTTATAGAACACCCAGCCACTGAATTAATTGCAAAAGAATATTTATTTGATTTGAAATTAAAAAAAATTGATACATTGATATTGGGTTGCACACATTATCCTATTCTATCAAAAATTATCCAGAAGGTAATTGGAGATAATGTAAATTTGATTGATTCGGGAGAATGTGCAGCACATCAGGTAAAAAAAGTTTTAGAAGAAACTGGATTAAAAAACCTAAGCAAATTAAAAGCAAATTTAGAATTTTATGTAAGTGACCTTCCCCACAAGTTCACAGAAATCGGTGAGCGATTCCTTGGGAAAAAAATGGGTAAAGTGAAAGTAGTACACCTATAGTATATTGCTTCCCTCTTTTGAACTCTCTTGCTTTTTCATTATATTTTTACAAATGACAAACGAAGAAATTTTATCAATATTCAAATCTACAGGTGCGTTGCTTGAAGGACATTTTAAGCTAAGTTCAGGACTTCATAGCGCACAGTATTTCCAATGTGCAAAAGTTTTACAATACCCTGAATACAACGAAGCACTTTGCAAAATTATTGTAGAAAAATTTTCTAACCATAAAATTGATGTTGTTGCTGCACCTGCATTAGGTGGTATTGTGGTTGCCCAGGAGATTGGCAGACAGTTAAACGCCAGAACAATTTTTGCAGAACGAACCGAAGGAAATATGCAATTCCGCCGTGGATTTCAAATCTTCGAAGGCGAAAATGTCCTGGTCTGCGAAGATGTAATTACAACCGGTGGTTCAATTGTTGAAGTCATCGAACTCGTGAAATCTATGAAAGGTAATGTTGCCGGTGCTGCAAGCATCGTAGATAGAAGTGGAGGTAAAGTTAAACTTGATGCCCCTTTTCAATTCTCAATCCTTACACTTGAAATTGAAAACTATCAACCTGAAAATTGTCCACTATGCAAAGAAAACATTCCACTTGTTAAACCAGGTAGCCGAGTAACATCAACGGAGGATAGAAATGTTCGAAAATAAGATTCTGAACCATATAGTAATTGCTTTTATAATAATTTTATCTTCCTATATAATTGGAAAAATCCTAAAATATCTGTTAAAATTTATCTCAAAATATATATCGAGTAGAACAAAAAATACACTCGACGACCAAATTATAAATGAAGCACGAAAACACATTACACTTTTATGTGTACTTCTTGGAATTTATTTCGCAATTCAGGAATTATATAAAGCAATTCTTCCCACCGACACAACAACCAGTCAGATATTAAAATATTCTGAAATCATTCTTTATATTGTTGCAGTCCTTGCAATTGCAAGATTCGTTAGCCGACTGATTGAGACCATTTTTAAGTGGTACATGGATGAAGTTTCTGATAGAACTCGTTCAAATGTTTCAGCAACAATTGCACCACTTACAAATAAACTCATTAGAGTAGTAATATTTCTCATCGGTATCATTGTAATACTTGATCATTTCGGAATCAACATCGGAAGTTTACTCGTCTCACTCGGAGTTGGTTCACTTGCAATTGCTCTCGCCGCTCAGGATACTCTGGCAAATATGATTGCCGGATTTGTAATAATGCTGGATAGACCTTTTAGAGTCGGGGATCGAATTCAACTACCAACCGGCGAAACTGGAGATGTGGTTGAAATTGGATTACGCAGTACCAGAATTTTAAACTTTGATAATAACTATATCATAGCACCAAATGCTGATTTAATTAAATCCAAAATTATAAATTATGCTTTTCCTTTTGAATCAATCCGTGCATTTGTTGATGTAAGTGTTGCTTATGGAACAAACATCGAGAAAGCACGAGAAGTACTACTTAACCTGGCAAATAGCCATCCGGATGTTCTAAAGGAGCCAATGCCAGAGGTTTTCGTCATCGACCTCGCACCCTATGGAATTGTGCTTCGCTTAAATACTCGAACTGATGAATTCAAAAAGAAATGGGTGGTGGAAACTTCATTGAGAGAACTAATTTATAAAAAATTCCAGGAAGAAGGTATTGTAATTCCACTCCCACAACAAATTGTAAAAATAGTTAATGAAGATGAATCTAAAACTACTTAAAAGAAATATAATTTACGAAGGCAAAGTTTTTACAACCATAGTGGATGATGTTGAATATCCATCAGGCAACCGTTCAATCAGAGAGGTTGCAAAACATCCAGGCGGTGCGGTTATTCTCGCAATCTTCCCCGATGAAAAAATTCTATTGATAAAACAACACCGTTATCCGATCGATAAATTTATTTATGAACTTCCTGCAGGTAAATTAAATAAAGGCGAAGATCCTCTCGATTGTGCTAAAAGAGAACTTGAAGAGGAAACAGGTTATATGGCTTATAACTGGGAAAAACTTACGGCAATTTACACAACTCCCGGTTTCTGCAGCGAACAATTACACATTTTCCTTGCGACCGAGCTTCAACTTTCTGAAAACGGAAGAAATTTAGAAGAAGGCGAATTAACTATGACCCTTGAAATCGTACCAATTCAAAAAGCAATTGATATGATTGAAAACCAGGAAATTGTGGACGGTAAAACAATTTGTGGTATAATGCTTGGTTATCATAAAATAAACAAATACAAAAAATAGAGTCGAATTATATGAATCCAGTCGAGATAATCAGAAAAAAACGCGACAAACAAAAACTAACTCGTGAGGAAATGGAATTTTTCATTAAAGGTTATGTTGATGGAAAAATTCCAGATTATCAGATGTCAGCATTTCTGATGGCTATCTATTTTAACAAAATGGATTTTGATGAAACTGTTGTATTCACAGATATAATGCTAAATTCTGGAGTTGTTGTGGATTTATCGGATATACCAGGAGTTAAAGTTGATAAACACTCGACTGGCGGAATAGGAGATAAAGTTTCGATAATACTTGCACCGATGGTTGCATCGTGTGGTGTGCCTGTTCCTATGATTTCGGGTAGAGGACTTGGACATACAGGTGGAACTCTGGACAAATTAGATTCAATTCCGGGATTCAGAACAAACCTTTCGCTTGGTGAATACAAGGAGGTAATTTCAAAGATCGGGATTGTAATGATTGGGCAAACAAAAGAAATAGCACCTGCCGACAAAAAAATGTATGCCCTCAGGGATGTAACCGGGACTGTGGAATGTATACCACTCATTGCTGGAAGCATAATGAGCAAAAAACTTGCAGAGGGTATTGATGCACTTGTACTTGATATCAAAACGGGCAGAGGTGCATTTATGCAATCCAAGGAGGATGCAATTGAACTTGCAAAAACTTTGATTGCAATTGGAAACAGATTTGGCAAAAAAACAATTGGATTTCTGACTGATATGTCGCAACCGCTTGGTAATGCAGTTGGTAACTGGCTCGAAATAGCAGAATGTGTGGAATGCTTAAGAGGTAAAGATGTTCCTGATTTAATGGAAGTAACTTACTTACTTGGTGGTGCAATGTTGATGCTTGGGAAAAAAGCCAGTTCGATTGAAGATGGAATTAAAATTTGTAAGGAAGCAATTACATCAGGAAGAGCATACAAAAAATTCCTTGAGATGGTAGAACATCAGGGAGGGAAGAAAGAATACATTGAGGAGCTCTCAAAGTATCCAAAGAGCAAGTATTCTAAATCGATTGTAAGCAAATCTGATGGTGATATTGTTAAGATTGATGCGCTTGAAGTTGGGTTAGTGGGCATAATACTTGGGGCAGGCAGGATGAAGGTAGATGATGTAATTGATCCGAAGGCGGGGATAGTGTTTTATAAAAAAGTTGGGGATTCGGTTGAGAAGGGGGATACGATAGCAATTTTATATTGTGATGATGAGGAGAAGTTGAAGCAAGCTGAGAAGCGGCTTGAGAGGGCTATTTTAGTAGCGACCGAGCCGTGCACGCCGCCGAAGTTAATTTATGCGATGATTGATGAGATGGGTATACACGAATGGAAACAATAGGGAAAAATCGGTGGCTGTTTTTAATATTTGATGTAAAAGAACATTTAAAAAACAATTTTTAATATGATTATTTAACAGTTATAGCTACGAGGCGAAGATGTAGCCACACCACCGATTTATCCAGATAAATTTTAAGAAATATTTTTAAAAAATTCAAGCAAATTCTTTTTATCGAATTTAGTCTGGATATTTTTACAATTGATATATATAGAGTGCGGGTGGAGCTTTAAAAAAATATACGAAGTTAATAAATCTTTTTTTCTATTTTTTTAGCCAGTGATCGTCTCAATTCATTATTCAAATAGATAGTAATTCCAACTCACCTATCACTTAACACCCTAAGGTCTCAATCCTTTATTCAAGTCAGTAGCAATTCCAATTATTTTTTCTCCTTTTTTTGTTTTAGTTAATTATTATAGTTTTATTTTAGGAGTGCTAATAAAAATAATATCAATAATAATAATGTGAATATTATTGATATTGAGATATTCTTACCTTTCATATTATTTAATTCTCCTTTCTACTCGTCCTACATTGACGAGTATTTTGTTTATATCTATGTCTCAATCCTTTATTCAAGTCAGTAGTAATTCCAATCAATTTTTCCCGGTTAAAAAACTACTTCATCCCGAATTCCTAAAAATTAGATAATCAATTCGGGATGAAGCTTAAAGTTCTACAACAAAATTTAGTTCTTATTTACCTTGCTTATTACGGTCGGAATTCGCGGAATCTTTGAAATCTGTTATTCTCCCCATTAAGTAGATTCAATATTGCAAGGTGGATTAGATGATGTTCATATGCTAACATAAAGCCAGAAATTCTATCATCGCAGAAGCTTTTCAACACTCCAGCACCAGGACTATTCTCAACAACATATTGCTGTTCATCTAATTTCGAAAACAACCTGTAGGTTTTTTCTTTTGCAATTTCTTCATTCAGATCAAACTGTTTCTCTTTTAAGTAGAAAGTTTCCGAAGCTGCACTCTGGATAAGTCTTGGGAAATAAATCTTATAAATATCATCTCTATTAAAGACATCAATACTCACAATCTTGTCATCAAAAAATATTGCCATTCCGTTAGCTTCTTCATCCGATTTAAAGTGTCTTAGATATTCGTCATATGATTCCCTACTGGATTTTAAACCCGATTCAAGATCCCCAGTTGGTGAAAAATGATCAATACGCTCAGAATAGCTATCCACATCGCCCCAAACTCTAGCCTGATTCGCATAAAATGTTTTGTGCATCCTCAAATTCATATCCAGGGAACGATGTTTACCTGCTCTCACTGAATGTGGAACATAATATTCTGAAGGAGAAAATGAAAATGTAGAATGTCGCCATCTGCCGCGCTCTATGCAACTGACAGGTATGTTTGTTTTTGAATTTGGTTTTAACAACATCGAGACATTAATCACCCGATTCTGCTTGGCTCCTATTAAAATATCTCCATCACTGAAGAACAAATATTTATCGAGCGGATTATCAACTATAAGATTATTTACACTCCCGGACTCACTTATTTCTGTTACTTTAACCAAGCCCGATTTAATAGCTTCTGTTCCAGAGATGTAGTCGAAAGAATTTTTCCCATCAGTTGAGAACTGTAAAATTGATAAACGATTGTGTTGAACAAATGAATTTTTGTTAATTTGCATAAAAATTCCCCTTATTTAATTAAAGTTAATGATTTTTGTTAATTAAAAAACAACAAATAGCGCTAGCTTAATTTTTGAATATTGCTTAAAAATTATTACTTATCTTTAGCTTCCTCCTGCTATTAATTATTATTTACTTAAAAATGCACTAATTTTTGTTTTTGGTAACCTTTTTGACTCTTTCTCCTTTTTAATTATTAATTTAAATTCACCAGTATAACACACGAAGAATGTCAAAAATTCCATTCTTAAACCACCCGAAAGTTTACCAATATGAGCAATTATGCCTTATAAATTCACCATATTTTGCATTTCCGGCAACCCACGACTCATAAGGTCTCCACACGCCGTCGCAATCACAGTGTAAATATATTAAATTTGCACAATAAAAACAATATTTAAGATACCCTTTAGAGTTTCCTGCCCATGAAATGTAATTTGCAGTTTTAATGTACTTATTTTTAATCTTCATAAAGTCTCCTTTATAAATTAAAAATAAAAATTTTACAATTAATGCACTTTCTTAACAGTTGCCAAAAGAATTTAGTTCAAAATTCGATGCGATGTAAGCATTGAAATATTAATAAAAAAAATGTATGAATTTAAATCTTTTATTCGATAAACTTGTAAATTTTCAAAAATAATCATATACTTGAAAGAGATTTTAACTTTAAGTATAATCTATAAAAAAACAGGAGCCAAAATGGAAAGCAATTTTGAGAATCTCCCAAATTTTCAGCTGACTGAAAATCAGAAGATGGTACAACAGATGGCGAGGGATTTTGCAGAGAAGGAAATTAGACCTGTAATAGCTAAATATGACGAATCACAGGAATTCCCTTTCGAGATTGTTGAAAAAATGTCGCAGTTAGGATTTATGGGAATAATCTTTCCAGAAGAATTCGGAGGTGCAGGATTCGGGTATCTTGAATATGTTACAATCATAGAGGAAATCTCAAAAGTTGATCCCTCACTTGGATTAACAATTGCAGCTCACAATAGTTTATGCACAAATCATATTTATACATTTGGCAATGAAGAACAGAAGAAAAAATATTTACCTGATTTAACAAGCGGCAAAAAGATTGGTGCATGGGCACTTACAGAACCAACCTCAGGTAGCGATGCTGGAAGCTTAAAAACAACCGCAACACGCGACGGTGATTATTATGTATTAAATGGAAGTAAAAATTTCATTACTCATGGCTCGGTTGGAAAAATAACTGTTGTACTGGCATTAACAGATAAATCGAAAGGTAAAAAAGGAATATCAGCATTCATTGTTGAGAATGACACTCCAGGATTTATAGTAAGTAAAAAAGAGAACAAATTGGGAATGCGTTCATCCGATACAGCAGCAATTGCTTTTGATAACTGCAGGGTTCCGGCTGAAAATCTTATCGGTGAAGAAGGAACAGGTTTTAGACAGGCACTTACTATTCTTGATGGTGGAAGAATCAGTATTGCAGCAAATGCACTCGGAATTGCTCAGGGCGCGTATGAAGCAAGTTTAAAATATGCAAAGGAGAGGCAACAATTCGGTAAACCGATTGGTGAATTCCAGGCAATTCAATGGAAATTATCAGAGATGGCTGTACAAATTGAAGCAGCCCGACTCCTAACAATGAAAGCAGCTTATCTAAAAAATCTTGGTAAAGAAGTGATACTTGAATCCTCAATGGCAAAATACTACGCTGGTGAAGTTGCTGTGATGGTAACCAACGAAGCTGTTCAGATACATGGTGGATACGGATTTATAAAAGATTTTCCAGTTGAAAAATTTTATAGAGATGTGAAATTAGTAACCATCGGTGAAGGTACCTCAGAAATACAAAAACTTGTTATATCAAGAATGTTATTAGGATTGGTATCATAAACAACAATACAAAATCTTTATGGCAAAAATAGGAACGCAAATTCAAAAAGATATTAACTTCAACAGGAACGAAGATTTTTTAAAGAATTTACTCAGAAAGCTTAAAGTAAAAGCAGAGGCAATCAAACTTGGAGGAGGTCAGGAAGCGATCGAAAAACAACATAAGCGTGGCAAATTAACTGCAAGAGAAAGAATTGCAAAATTGATTGATCCAGGAAGTTATTTTATGGAATTGGGACTTTTCGCAGCTTATGGTATGTATGAAGAATACGGCGGTGCACCAGCATCAGGTACAATTTTTGGAATCGGCAAGATACATAATCGCGATGTTGTAATCGTAGCAAACGATGCTACTGTAAAAGCAGGCGCCTGGTTCCCTATCACCTGCAAAAAAAATCTGCGAGCTCAGGAAATTTCTATTGAAAATCGATTACCAATTGTTTATCTCGTAGATTCTGCTGGAGTTTTTCTTCCAATGCAGGATGAGATATTTCCAGATAAAGAACACTTTGGTAGAATTTTTAGAAACAATGCAATAATGTCTTCAATGGGAATTACTCAAATTGCAGCAATAATGGGACCTTGTGTAGCAGGTGGCGCATATTTACCAATTATGAGCGACGAAGCTTTGATTGTTGATAAAACTGGAAGTGTTTTTCTTGCAGGTCCATATCTTGTTAAAGCAGCAATTGGCGAAGATGCGGATATCGAGGAACTTGGCGGTGCCACAATGCATTGCGAAATAAGCGGTGTAACAGATTATAAAATGCCGAATGATGAGGTGTGTCTTGAAACCATACGAAATATAATTTCAAAACTCGGCTCCAAACCAAAAGCCGGATTCGACAGAATTGAACCAAAGTTTCCTGAATTTGACCCTCAGGAAATTTATGGAATAATTCCAGATGATAGAACAAAACCCTTTGACACTTATCAACTTTTAGCAAGAATTGTTGATGCTGGTTCATTCGATGAATACAAAGCAGGATATGGTAAAACAATCATCACCGCTTATGCTCGAATTGATGGCTGGGCTGTTGGTATTGTTGCAAATCAGAGGGCAATTGTAAAAAACAAAAAAGGCGAAATGCAGTTTGGTGGCGTTATCTACAGCGATAGTGCAGATAAAGCTACAAGGTTTATAATGAATTGCAATCAGAAATTGATACCACTGATATTTTTCCAGGATGTAACTGGATTTATGGTTGGCACCCGTGCCGAACAGGGTGGAATAATTAAAGATGGCGCAAAAATGGTTAATGCTGTTGCAAACAGTGTTGTACCAAAGATAACTTTTATAATCGGAAACAGCTACGGTGCTGGTAATTACGCAATGTGTGGAAAAGCATATGATCCAAGATTCATCTTTGCCTGGCCTACAGCTCAAATTGCTGTAATGGGAGGTAAGCAGGCAAGTGAAACATTGTTAAGTATCAGATTGCAATCCAGCTCTAAAAAAGAGCAAATATCTGAAGAAGATAAACAAAAATTATTGAGTGAAATTCAAAACCGTTACAATTCACAACTGGATCCCCTATACGCTGCTGCTCGTTTATGGGTTGATGAAATTGTTGATCCGCTAGATACAAGGAAGATCATTTCCTATTGCATAGAAATTGCAGCCAACAATCCAGAAATCCCACGATTTAATCCCGGCGTAATCCAGACATAATGTTCAGATCATTGAACAAAATTTTACTACTTGTTTTATTTATGAATATTAGTTCCTTATCACTTTGTGATTCACTAAAAAATCAACACACTTTTTCATTCAAATCTTTACTTACTGCCTTACCACCATTCTTTTTAAAAAATGTTTACCTGTTAAAGGATTATATCAGAAAGGACGAATTTTTGGAGATAAGGAAAAATAATGGAGATCTTGCAGCAGTTGATGCAATTTTTCAAAAAGCTTTAGAATTAACAAACGGTAACACAGGATTTGCTTTGCTAATTTCAACCCTATCAACTTTTGACCATTATTCATTAAGTTTTAAGATTAAATTTTTAGATTTAAAGATTCCAATTTCAAACGAAACAAAGTTAGAATTTCAAAAAAGATTGGATAACCTTCCGTCACATTTTTTACCTGATTCGCCAAAATATCCATACGGTGATAAAGACAAACTCCAGCACATTTTTGGGTCAGCATTTTTAATCTTTGCATTTGAATCAAAATCGCTGGGCAACAATTACTCAATTTTTGTAGAAAAGTTTGAAGATAGATATATTAGTGATGGCTCTTACGATTTACGCGATTTAAGAGCAAATCAAATTGGTCAGGAATTTGGATTTATGTTATTAAAAAACCAAAGTGCAAAACCTTCAGAAGCTATTAACAATCATTATAAAGAAAGATGAAAACAGTACTAATAATTGATGACGAAAAAAGTGTTAGAGATGCAATTAGCATGATTCTAAGCTATGAGAATTATAATATCATAAATGCTGAGGATGGAAAGAAAGGATTAACAATTCTCAATGAACCAGAGATAACCATTGATGCGGTTATACTCGATGTCAAGATGCCGGTGATGGACGGAATTGAAGTTTTACAGGAGATCAAAAAGAGTAATAATGATTTACCTGTGATTATGATATCGGGCCATGGCACAATTGAAACAGCTGTTGAAGCTACAAAGTTAGGAGCATACGACTTTTTAACGAAACCGCTTGATCGCGATAAACTGCTTATTACCCTGCGTAACGCATTGGAACACAAAAAATTGCTTGCAGAGGTAGAGAAGATAAAGATTCAACTTGAGGGAAAGGAAAGAATTTTAGGGGAAAGTCAGAAAATCAAGGAAATTCTTGAGTTAATTGAACGTATTGCACCAACTGAATCGCGTGTCTTAATAACTGGTGAAAACGGCACAGGTAAAGAACTCGTGGCAAAAGCTATCTACAGAATGAGCAAGCGCAGAGATAAACCTTTCATTGAGGTGAACTGCGCTGCAATTCCAAATGAGCTAATTGAATCGGAATTGTTCGGGCACGAGAAAGGCGCCTTCACTGGTGCAACATCACAGAGAATTGGTAAATTTGAACAAGCCGATGGTGGTACAATTTTCCTAGACGAAGTTGGTGATATGAACTTATCAGCTCAGGCTAAAGTATTGCGTACACTCGAGGAGGGAAAAATTGAAAGAGTAGGCGGCAACAGGTTAATAGAAGTAGATGTAAGAGTTATTGCTGCTACAAATAAAAACTTAATTGAAGAAATTAAAAAGGGGAATTTTAGAGAGGATCTTTATCATAGATTAAATGTGATTCCGATACAGGTTCCACCACTCCGCGAAAGAAGAGAGGATATACCAATTTTAATAAAAGCTTTTACTGAGGAGATATGTAAAAGGAATGGTATTCCATTAAAGAATTTTTCAGAACGCGCAATAAACTATTTAAAGGGTCTGGAATGGAGTGGAAATGTTAGAGAGTTGAAAAATATGATAGAGCGATTAATAATACTAACGCGAAAAAATATAATCGATATACAGGACATTGAATTTACCAGTGCGACAAAAGCATCTTTGATAGACGACATTATTTTTACGAGCAAGACATTTCAAGAATTCAAAGATCGAGCGGAAGCAGCTTATATAAAACATCAGCTTGAGGTGCATAACTGGAATATAAGTAAAGCAGCAGAATCGATGGATATAGAAAGAGCACATCTCTACAACAAAATGAAAAAATACGGACTTGAAAGAAAAGATAAATGATTATTTCCTGGATTAATGGCTTTTTAGGTATTTAATTATCTTCACAATAAAATTCTGAGGTAGAAATTTCACCATCGAAACTGAAATTTTGTTTAACCAGCCAGGTATTGCAAGTCGCTTGCTTTTCATTAAAGCTTTAAAACCATAATTTGCCACATAATCAGCTGGTAAAAACTTCATCAAGCGCATAATTTTTGTTTGTTTCATACCTGCCCGTTCCTGAAATTCAGTCGTAGTAGGTCCTGGACAAAGAACAGTTACAGTCACATTGGAATTTTTTGTTTCTTCCGCTAATGCCAGGGAGAAGCTCAAAACATAGGCTTTTGTAGCATAATAAACAGCCATAAGCGGACCAGGTTGAAATGCAGCTGTTGAAGCAACATTTAAAATTTTCCCCTCTCCCCGCTCTTTCATATGCTTCAGAAATAAATGAGTTAGATAAGTTAGTGCTGTTATATTTACTTCCAGCATATCAGCTTGAGTTTTCCAGTCGATTTTTTCAAAATTTCCTAATGCTCCAAATCCCGCATTGTTGATTAAGACATCCACTTTCAGGTTCTCTTTACATATTTCATCATAAATCTCAAAAGCAGAATTTTTTTCAGCTAAATCTTTTGGAATTATTTTAACTTTTACTCTATAATCTTTTTCAATTGAATTTTTAATTTCATTCAATTTTTTTTCGTTACGCGAGACAAGTATCAAATCATAATTTTCTTTTGCAAAGATTTTGGCAAACTCAAGACCTATTCCTGTGGAGGCACCGGTGATTAAAGCAGTGTTGATCATATTTACTTTTAGATTTTGTTGTTAAATATTTTTTGTTATACTTTGCTTTGATGTTCGGTTATAAATATAAGTTGGGTAATCAACTTTAGTGACTTTAAACCTTTTTTTAGCTCTTTCGAAAAATTCCGAATCTTCGCTGTAATCAATATCCTTAAACCCTTTAAGCAGTTTAAATACTTTTCTTTTACCAAAGAATGTAGCACCGACCACACATTTATTTATATGAATTTTCCTTCTTTTATCATACTTATCCGGAACAAATGCATCCCCAATAATTTTAAATCCACCATAAAGTAAATCATAATCTGGATTTGCATTCATAAAATTTACTCTTAATTTCAGGTGATTTTTCTTATACATATCATCACTATCAAGAAATGTTATATAATCACCTGATGCCAATTTTATTCCGATATTTCTTGCGGACCAGAGTTTTGAATTGTGTTGTTTGATATATTTCAAATTGCTAATCTTGGGAAAAAATTTATCTACAAGTTGAAAAGTTTTATCTGTTGATCCATCATCAACTATTATCAATTCCCAGTTAGTATAAGTTTGTGCAATTACTGATTCAATTGCCCGCTTTAGCAATTTAGCACGATTATATGTTGCAATTATGATAGTAACTAACGGATTGATTCCGATTTGTTTCATAACCTATCTATTTTCGAAGCAATGATAAAATCGTTAATTGATAAGCCGCCAATGGCATGAGTTGTTAGCATAATTTTGACTTTGTTCCAGTTATAGAGCAAAATATCTGGATGGTGTCCTTCTTCTTCAGCAATTTTCGCAATCTGGTTTATAAAGTTTATAGCTGATTGAAAATCTTTCAGTATAAATATTTTTTCAATCATTTTGTTATCTACAACAAACCAATTTGCTACCATTGATAAGTATGTTGAGAACTCTTCTGGTTTCATTGGTTCTACGCCACCTTCGCAAGGCGCGCATTTTTTTGTATGTAAATTATCCATTTTTATCTCCTTATAATTTATCGTTTTTTCTCAATTGATTAAGTAATGCCTTAAAATCCTTTGGCATTTGTGCTTCAACTCTTATAATTTTGTTTGTACGATAATGTTTAAACTCGATTGACTTCGCATGGAGTGTTAGTCGTCTTATTAGAGGTTTTTCCTCTTCATCCTCTTTTTTTTGGTATCTGGATTTAATTTCAGAAAGAAAAAGTGCTTCCCTTCCTCCATATACAGGATCCACGGCAAGAGGATGTCCAATTGCCTGAAAATGAACTCGTATCTGATGCATTCTGCCTGTGAGAAGTTCAACCTCAACAAGTGTAAATCTTTTAAATGACTCCAGTACTTTGTAGTTTGTAATTGCTTTCTTTCCTGCATAACGATAAATTTTCATCGTCCCGGGCTTGCCTTTTCTTTCTGCAACTGGCAAGTTTATTGAGTTATCCTGTTTTTCAATTTTGCCATTTACAATTGCCACATAATTTTTTTTCACATCTCTTTTTTCAAACTTTATGGACAAATCTCTGTGTGCAGCCTGATTCTTTGCAAAAACAATTACTCCACTTGTGTCAGCATCAAGTCGATGAACTATAAAAATATTTCCATATTTTAATTTCAAAATATTATATAGATTCGGAATCTCCTGATTAAAACGATCAGGTACCGAAAGCATACCTGCTGGTTTGTTTATAATCACAAAATCATCATCTTCATAAAGTATTTCCAAATTTTTCATCATTTTACCTCTTAATTATTTCAAATCTGGATGCATTTTATGCCAGGTGGTTGCATTTTGATATGCTGTTGCAAGTTCTAAAATGGTTTTTTCATCAAAATGTTTTCCAATTATTTTTAATCCAATTGGTAATTTTTTCTTATCAAAGCCACAGGGAACTGAAATTGCGGGAATGCCTAAAATATTTTCTGCAGCTTCAATCACATTACCACCCTTGAAAACTTCACTCATCTTTGCTTCAACTGGTGGGGCAGTTGTGAGAGTGCTTGAACCAAGTATTGCATCGTATTTTTCAAATATTTTATCAAAATCATACATCATCTTTTGCTTCAATCTTAAACACTTTAAATAATCAACTGCAGAAATAGTATGACCACCTAACATTTCACCCCGCCTTTCGGGATCAATTAAATCCTTTACTCTTCCACCTCTAACCAGACCTTCAAATATAGACGCCTCTTCCACTACAATTATTGTAGTTGCTATTGTTTCATACGGATAATCAGGTAAAGCTAATTCCTCAATTTTCACGCCGAATGTTTTAAAAACATTTAAAGCAGCTTCAAAAGCTTTTCCAACTTCAACCTCACCAAAATTTTCGTAATCTTCTCTGACATAGCATAACTTCAATTGCGAAATTCTTTCTAAAAGTTTCTTACGGTTAAAGTTAAAAGGTGCGTTGATGCTAAACGGGTCATCACTTGACTCACCAATAATTTCTTTGAACACAATAGCACAATCTTCAGCAGTACGAGCCATAATGCCAATTTTATCCATCGACCAGGATAATGGCATGGCACCAGTGCGGGGAATTCTTCCAAAAGTTGGCCTGAGCCCAGACACACCGCAATATGAAGATGGTGTCATTATTGAGCCCCAGGTTTCAGTACCAAGAGCAAAAGTGCAGAGACCTGCCGCAACAGCAGCACCTGAACCACTTGAAGATCCTCCAGACCAGCGATTTAAATCCCATGGATTTTTACAGGCACCCGTAGCAGTTGCAAAAGGTGGACCCCCAGCTAACTCGCTCATTGCAGCTTTCCCAACAATAATTGCACCTGAGTTACGAAGTCGTTTCACAACTTCTGCATCATAATCAAAAATTTGCCCCTTAAAAACATTTGAACCCCAAGCTGTTGGGTAACCTTTGAGAGCAAACAAATCTTTTGCTGCATATGGAATTCCATGTAATTTGCTTCTGTAATTTCCATTAACAATTTCAGCTTCTGCAACTTTTGCTTCACTCAATGCAAGTTCTGGTGTGACTGTTGCAAAAGCATTAAGTTTCTGAGAAAATTTTTCTATTACACTAAGATAACTTTTTGTTAATTCAACAGGTGAAAGTTTTTTTGCCTTTAATAATTTAGCAAGTTCTGGAATTGTTTTAAACAAAAGCTCCCTATTCATAAATTCAATCCTCATCTGTTTGCTTCTTCGTCCTTGAACTTTTCATTGGATACTTAGGAATAAATGCGGGAAGAAGTTCAATTGGCAACTCAATATTTTGTAATTCAGCTTTACTTTTTTCATAATTTTTATAAAAATTCTCCAGCCAGATTTTTTCTTCAGCTGATAATTTTCTACCGTATAACTCATCAGGTAAAAACTTTATTTCTCCATTTGTTTGCTTTGCATCCAATTTAAGTAGATTGAATGGTGGTTGAATAAATGCTGGTAGAAATGCTGTAGCTCCAATTAGCTTACTGAAATTCCTCCTGTTCATATTTTTCTCCTTATGGATATTTAAATTCTTTCTTTTCTAAACTCTCAATTAAAGATTTTAGCATTTCATCAATATTTAAGTTTTTTTCTGCATTTAAAACTTCATTATAATCAGCCCAGGTTTCTGGGTTTTTAGGATTTAAGAAAGAACAACAATCATCATAAGGTTCTTTAGAAATCTCGTAAGTTCCAATTAAATTTGCAACTTTAATGATTTCTTCTTTGTCTGAACCAATTAATGGTCTAAGTATCGGTAAATTTGAAACAGCATCGATGACTTTAATATTTTGAAGTGTTTGTGATGCTACCTGTCCAAGTGCCTCCCCAGTTACAAGAGCGTTTGCTTTTTCCATTTCAGCAATTTTTTCTGCAACCCTTATCATCATTCGACGATAAAGGATTACTCTAAGCTTTTGATCAGTTTTAAGAACGATTTCTTTCTGACATTCTGCGAAAGGTACTAAATAAAGTTTTGAATAAAACTGGTATGAAGTTAATTTTTTGACTATTGATTGCACCTGTTCAATTGAACTGTTTGAGACATAAGGATAACTGTGAAAGTGGACAAATATTATATAAGCACCGCGTTTCATCAACTTATAAGAAGCAACAGGTGAATCAAATCCTGCTGAAATCAAAGATACAACTCTCCCACTGATTCCGGCAGGTAAGCCACCAGCACCTTCAATTTTGGAAAGATATATGTAAGCTAATTTATTTGCCAGTTCAATGTAAATTGTTATATCTGGTTGAGAAAGGTTGGCTCTTACTTTAAATCTATCACACAAAAACTTTCCAACTTCAGAATTAATTTGCATAGAATTTAGCGGAAAATTTTTATCTGCTCTTGAAGCATGCACTTTAATAGTATTAAAACTTTTATCCTTTAAAAGTATTTTCGCTACTTGAATAAATTTTTCAATCGATTGTTCCGTCTCGAATCCAAAGCAGATGTTCGATAAGCCGAATATTTTTTTCAATCGTTCGATAATTTCTTCCTGATTTTTTTCGGTTAGATATATTATAAACCTTCCATAACCGCCTGTGATATTGTTTTGCGGTAATAAATCTCTGAGTGCCAATCGAACATTTCTCAGCAAATGTTTTTCAAAGTAGCTTCTATTTTTCCCCTTTAGCCCAATTTCGTGATGATGTACAACAATTATTGGTTTCATTTTAGTAATAACTTCTATAGATTTTTCTTTTCCTGAAGATGGATAACAATAATAAACCAGTCACAAAGCCGCCTATATGTGCCCACCAGGCAACACCCCCGGCGTCACTAGCAATACCGAGCATCATCACGCCACTCAACATCTGCATAAAAAACCAGATACCTAAAAAAATGTAAGCAGGTAATTCGACAAACTGGATAAAATAAAAAATTGGAACCAGTGTAAGAACTTTAGCACGCGGGAACATCACTATATAAGCTCCTAAAACTCCAGCAATTGCGCCACTTGCTCCAACCATAGGGATTTCCGAATATGGATTTATGAAATATTGTGACATTGCTGCACCAATTCCTGATAGTAAATAAAAAGCCAAATATTTAATATGTCCAATTCGATCTTCAACATTATCTCCAAAAATATGCAAAAAAAGCATATTACCAATAAGGTGCATCCAGCCACCATGCATAAACATTGAACTGAATACTGGCAAAAATGTCCTTAAACCAAGATCAAAAAACTGGATTTGTTCAGTTAAACGATATGGCACCAGTCCAAATGTATATATAAAACTTTCAAAGTTTTTTCCAAGTGAAATTTGAAATAAAAATACCAACACATTAACTGTTATCAGAGTATAGTTTACAATTGGAAATGTGTATCTCGGATTTGTATCGCGCAAAGGTATCATTGCTTATCCAACAAATCTGTTATCCATTTTGAAATATCACCTATGCTTTCTTCGCAAATGTGATGTTCTATCGGATATTCTTTATATGTCACATTGGCTTCAAGTTCTTTCAATACTTTTTCAGTTTCTCTACCTAATGCAATTGGGACAATTGGATCATAAATTCCATGAGCCACAAATACAGGTTTGTTAGGAATTTTTTTATACTGAAAATCTGAAACTGCTGGCAAGTAACCACTATGGGAAATATTGGCAAATACTTTTTCAGGGTAAATTGTGGAAAATAAATTACCTATCATTGCCCCCATACTGAAACCAAAAATAAATATCCTGCTTGAATCAACATCATATAGTTTGCTTACCTGCGACAGAAATTCATTCAATAATTTTAAACTATGTTTTAAATCATTTTTCTCAGGAGAAAAATCTGATTGCATATCAAACCAGGTATAACCAATACCGAATTCCCACTTAAACGGTGCTCTTAAGCTTAAAATTAGAAAACGTTTATCTAAATAATCACTCAAACCAATTAAATCGTTTTCATCTGCACCTCTACCATGTAAAAGTATCAGACACGGTGGTTTAGAATCCTTTTTTTCCTGTGGTTGTATTATTTTATGATAAATTAAATCCATTTCTAATATCCTTTTTTAAGAATCTAATGAAATGTATTAAAGATTTTGTTATTATCAAAACTAAGAAGTTTTTTATAGAGAGCTAAAACATTTTCTGCAGCTTTCTTACGATCAAATATTTTAATTCTTTCTAATCCTTTATCAATTAAGAACTTTCTCAAAGTTGAATCCTTACTCAGCATAATCATTTGATCTTTAAGTTGTTCTGAATTAGATGGATCAAAAAACATTGCTGAATCACCTGCAATTTCAACAAGTGATGAAGAATTTGATGTAATAACAGCTGTTCCTGATGCCATCGCTTCCAGAACAGGAACACCATAACCTTCATAAATTGAAGGATAGACCAAAAACTCTGCAAGTTTATAAATCCTCACAAGATCATCTAAAGGAACATAATTTAGAAGGTGTATTCTGTTCTTGATTGGTGATTTATTAATTCTTTCAATGATTGGTTTATATAACCATCCAAACTTACCAACCAAGACTAAATCTAAATCAGATTTTTGGGAATTGTGAAACTTTTCAAATGCCTCAACTAAAACCTCAATATTTTTTCTTGGCTCGATTGTTCCAACAAATAAAATGAATGGAAAATAAAGCTTATATTTTTCCCTTATTTTTTCCATTAATGCAATATCCTGATAAGAATAAAACTTTTCATTCACAGGTAGATATAAAACATATACTTTATCTTCTGGTACTTTAAAAATGCTTATAACATCAATTTTTGTTTGTTGAGATGGTACAATTATAGCATCAGCTTTATGTACATTAAGAGATATAATTTTATCCCACTTAAGTACATTTGATTCAAAAAATTGCGGATATTTTCGATATGCAAGATCATGAATTGTTATGATAGATTTTTTATTTTTTACTGAAGGCATTAATGGTTCACAACTATGAAAAACATCATAATTTCCTACGATAAATTTAATATCAGGGAATTTCAATTTGTTAAAATAAAATCTTTTGACAAATCCAGGTATTCGCGATATTTTGATTTGGATATTTTCTTTATTAATGTGATTTATTGTTTCTTTATCAATTCCAAATGACCAACCCCATAAGGTGTATTCATTTTCATTATCATATTTTAATAATGTATTCAAAAGCTCGGTTGTATGATGACCATAACCAGCACGTTTAACCTGGAAATAACTTATGTCCAATACTATTTTCATAAGGAATTCATATTTTTCTGTACAAGTTTTCTAAAAGATTCATACATTACATTAACCGCTTTTTCAATACTGTAATTTTCTTCCACCATTTTTCTGGCTTTTAAAAGGAGTTCATCTGGTACCTGATTATTTTTTATCCTTTCGATTAAATTTGACAATTCATCAACATCTTCTTCTTTGAATAAGAAACCGTATTCACCCACGACTTTTGGAATATCACCAGAATTTGCCCCGATAACATAAACACCACTTGCCATTGCTTCAATTAATATTCTACCAAATTGTTCCTTCCACTTTCTTGTTGTCCGTGATGGCAACACCAGTATCTGTATTTGATTTAAATACAGAGGAACTTCTTCATACTGAACTGCATCAACCCAGGTTATTTTATCTGCAATTCCTAAGTCAGAAGCTAAACTTTTTAAATAATTTTTTTCTGCACCTCTTCCAACTATCAAACAAGTAATATCCAACTTTGAAATTGCTTTTATTAATATATCAACACCCTTTTCTTTTGAAAGTCGTCCAATATAACCAACCACATAATCCTTTCTTCCCAATGGATTAAAAGTAAATATTTTCAAATCTATTGCTGGCGGAACAAAAACGATTTCCCAACTGGAAATTTGTTGCATTATATCAACAGCCGAATAAGAATGCGCAACACACAAATTTATTTTCTTAATCGTGTATCTTTCGATGATTTTGTTTAAAAAACCTAATTTGTAAGGATAGGCATTAAACCGATAATCAATATTTCGCCAGGTGGCACAAACGATTTTTATATTTTGAAAATATTTATTAACCAATCTTACAAGATGGTATGTATTAAAATTTTCTGGTTCACTGCTGATAAAAACGACTTCTGGCTGCACAAGTTCAAGAATAGATTTTAATTTTGTATAGATAATCCTCTGATGCCGATAACCAAATAAAAATGGACTGGCATAAACTTTTAATAAATCACTTTTTTCTTCTTCATATTTTGTTAATATTCCCTGTTCTTTCCAGCTATCTGGAACTAACAGTGAAATGGCTTCACCATTTTTCTTTGCCAATTCCCGATAAATTTCTCTTCTGCTCGATTTAACTGCAAGATTATCAATTATTAATATTTTCATATTTTTCTTGCTTTTAAAATCACATTATAACTTAATCTACCCCAGGAGATATCATTATCTATGTCTCCTATTTTTTTCCAGAAATTACTCAGGTCAATTCCAAAATGTCTCTTCATAAAATTATTAATTCCGAAGGTAATTGGATACAAGAATAAACCACCGTAGTGAAGTTTCTCTATTTTGAACAATCTGAAAAGTAATCTTCTCAGATCCCTGTAGGAATAATGTTTATGGTACTTTGTATTTTTTTTGTTTTTTATTTTTCGAGAGAGGTTTTCTGGATCAAGAAATTTAAACAAACCCTTATAAGGAACGGATAAGATCAACACACCATCTTTCTTTAACACACGCCATGCCTCTGCTAATGCCATTTTATCGTTATCTAAATGTTCTAACACATCAAGCATTAATACAGTATCAACAACTTCGGAATCAATTGGAAGATTTTCAGCAGATGCAGAAATCAAATAAAATTTACCTTTATTGATAGATCTTAAAGCCTGTAAATCACTATCAATTCCTATCACAATTTTACTCTTTGCAGAAAGATAATTAATCAAAGGTGTATTTGAACATCCGATATCAAGAACAATTTCTGATTCCTCTAACCAGTTAAATGCCCATTTTTGCCTGTCTGTTAATGGAATACACACGGAGGCAAATTTCTTTGCGATATTTGCTATACGAGGATTAATTTTATTTATTATTTCAATATCACGAAAGTTAAGCGGTTTTATAATTCTAAATACAACAAGTGCAAACATAAGATAAGTTACAATAGAAACAGGAATATTTGAATAATTTAAAATACTATTAAACTGAACGACGGCAAAAGCTGAAATTACACTTATTAGTAAGATTTTTATAGTAAAACTCACATCAATTTTTGCATCAAACACTTTCCTGACAAAATGAAAATGTAACAGAGCAATTAGTAAATTTGAGATAACAAGAGCACCTACTGCTCCATAAATCCCAAAATAATAAATTAAGATTGGAGTTAAAGCAACAGTTACGACTCCGCAGATTAAACTTGAGACAAGAAGTGCTCGGACCATTTGTCTGGATTGCAAGTAATCAGCGGCAACACCACCACCAAAAACTCTTGTTACAATAAATACAAATGCAAAAATCTGAAACCATAAAACGCTTTTCAGATATTGTTCAGAATAAACAGTCAGGACGATGCTTTTTGCAAATATGATAAAAAATATAAATGCAGGAATTAATATAATTAATATAAACCTGTTAATTGTTATCCAATATTCGCTTAAGACTTTTTTCCCTTTTTCTTCAATAGTTGAAAATGCGGCAACAGATACCCCATATAAACCAATTGTTAGTCCAATGTTAATTGCCTGGGCAAAACTGAAAGATACATCTAAATTACCGATATCATAAAAACCGATAGAGAAAATTCCTAAAATAAGAATCACTGCTTGCTTACCGAACAAAAATTCGAGCATTGAGTTAAGCCAGAATTTTATGCCAAGAAAAATAATATCTTTTATTTCTACCTCTTGAGCATTTTTATGCCAAATTGATTTATGTAAATAAGTAAATAAAGCTATTAATTGAAGAAGATTGGAAACAACAAGTAAGATAAATATTTCTCTTAGCCCATATCCATAAATTATAAGAAAGTAGACACTTACAACTTCAAAAATCCTGATGGCAACAGCTATTGTATATCCAGCTTTGGTTTTAAAAAAAGAAATCAAAAAAGAATTAAGTAGAGATATAATATTTTTCAAAGCATAAAAACAGATTACATAAAGAAAATATTCAATTACATAATCTGAAATATTAAGTGCTTTAGAAATGTAGATTTGAAATATATATAGTATGCCACCGATAAGTATTGTTGATAATATTCGGAATAATAATAGTTTTCTGATTGCAGAAGCAGCTCTGGATATTTCAGCTCCAAAATATTTTGGAAATGTAGAATTTACTGCGGTTTCAATTCCTAAGGAAGATATTGCACTAAAGAAAAATACAAGACTGAGGATTGATGCATATATTCCGTTTAACTGGGAACCCAGGAATTTTGCAATTATTATAGAAAGGAGGAAGATTAAAACATATTCAAGTGATCTTCCGACCTGGTTCCAGAAAAACCCTTTAGCTATGCGTTTAATTTCATTCATTTAAATAAATATATAAAAAATAACTCTATGGAAAAACTCGAAATAAGGAGCTATTTTTTAACCATATCAAGTGTTGTACGTACTGTTTTAAGTATTTGATCAAAGTGCAAAGGTTTGGAAAGAATCTCTTTTATCCCAAGTTTATAAAGTTCTGATCTTTTTTCCAGTTGTATATAACCAGTCATTATAATGGTAAATACATTTGGATTTATTTTTTTTATTTCGAGAAACATTTCATCTCCCGTCATTTTAGGTAGTCCCAGGTCTGTGATAACGAGATCAATATTTTTGTAATTATCCATGTAAACCTTCAAACCTTCATAACCATTGGATGCTGTGAGCACGGTATAGCCAGCTTCCTGCAATAAATTCTTTACTGTTGATAATAAAAATTCTTCATCTTCAACAAGTAGTATTGTCTCTGAACCTTTTAAATTATAAACGGTGGTAATATCCTGTGGTTGTGTTTCAACTATTTCCAGGGCTGGGAAATAAACCCTAAATGTAGTTCCTTTTCCTGGTTCAGATTCAACGTCAATGAATGCATTGTGTGCATTTACAATTCCATATATTATAGAAAGTCCTAATCCAGTACCTTTTCCTATTTCTTTTGTGGTAAAGAAGGGATCAAAAATTCTGCCCATCACTTCTTTTGTCATCCCGATACCAGTATCTTTTACTTCAAGTGCAACATATTGATCTTTATTTGCCTGTACAAATTTATTACTGAGTTCTTGTCCGGAAACATTATAGATTGAGATTGTCAATTTGCCCCCACCTGGCATTGCATCCCTGGAATTTACACATAAATTAAGTAAAACCATATGGAGTTGGGTACTATCTGCATAAACATTTTCATTCTGAGCTTTAAGAATTACTTCTATCTCAATATTCTTTGGAAAAGAATGCCTTAATATATTAACAACTTCTTTTATAATAGTTGAAAATTTAACAGCAGAAAACTTTCCTTTCTCTGCTCTTGCAAACAAAAGTAGTTGTTTAGCAACTCCGGCACCTCTTTCTATTGCTTTCTTTCCCATATCCAACAATTTTTGTATTTCATTCGATTGAACCTTCATCCCAATCATATCCAATACACCCAATACAATTCCCATAACATTGTTAAAGTCGTGTGCAATTCCACCAGCAAGAGTTCCAATTGCTTCCATTTTTTGAGAATGTAATAATTTTTCTTCCAGTTTTTTTCTTTCTGTATTATCAAACAAATAACCTCTGATAGTTTTAATTTCACCATTCTCGCTTAATTCAGCAAAAACATTTTCTATAATATACAATGGTGAGCCATCTTTTTTTCTTAGTTCTATTTCGTAATTGTATAACTGTTTTTTCTCTTTTAGCAATTTCAAAAATTCTTCTCTTGCCTGAGGAGATGGATATCTCTGATGGGTATTTTCTTTCTTTATCTCTTCTACCGAATCATAACCGAATATTTTAGCATATGCGGGATTACAATCCAAAAGTTTCCCATCAGGAGTGGCGATAAAATCGCCTGTTAAATCATCTTCAAAAAACCGTCTATATTTTTCTTCAGAAGCTTTTAATTTTTCATTAGCTTCTTTGATATCCATTAAAATATTCAAAAGTGCTTTTTCAGATTTTTCAAGTTGGATAGTTCTTTCGTGTACTTTCTGTTCAAGTTCCTTTCCCCACCTTTCTATTTCTTCTCGAGAATTTCTTAAATCCTCAACCATTTTATTAAATGACCTTGCAAGTTTTCCTATTTCATCATCTGCATCAATATCGACTTTAACATTCAAATCACCACCAGCAATTTTTTCAGTTGCATCAATCATACGATTTAATGGTTCAAAAACTATTCTGGTTAAATATCTTGAACCCATAACCACTAATATTATAACAAACAAACCTATACCTATTAATAAATATTCAACATTTCGAATCGAAGAATATAAATTGTCTAAAGAAACAGCCAATCTTAAACTTCCCCATATTTGATCTTTATGTTTAATAGGTAGAGTTAACTCCCTTAAGTTATACTCAATTTTATTTATAACCACACTTTTTTCATTTATGTTGTAAGATTCAGAATACTCACTTTTTTCTTCAAGAACTTTTTCAAGCAATTCTCTATAATTTTCCGAATAATAAGTTGACGCAACTGGAATATTATTTCTATCATAAATTATTACATAACTTAAATCTCCAATTCCTGATATATTACTAATATCCCTCTGAATTGTTATATAGTCATATATATATAAAGACCTGAGGCTTGAAGATGCTATACTATTTCCCAATGATAATAAAGTTTCCTTCTCAAAATTAAATAACTGATTTGAAATCTGAATCCTGAAAATTACTAACAAAGTTATAAATATTAAAACAAAAAGAGAACTGATTGAAAATATTAGTTTATTTTGAAGATTTAAATGCCTGAAATATTTTATAAGCTTCATTTCTGTATCCACACCTTTTTGAGGTTAATGTTCATAAAACCAAGTGACGTTATATTAAAATCATTTACATAATTATGTGTAGCAACTGTATTCATTCCATAATATAGAGGTATAATAACTGCTTCAGATTCTAGTTCTTTTTCAATTTTTTGATAGATATCAACTCTATAGTTGGTATTGTTTTCTTTTTTACCTAAAACCAATAAACTATCTATCTTTTTGTTTTTTAGATGAAAGAAATTTGCACTCCCAGAAGAATGTATCAAACTATAGAAGAATGCATCTGGATCAGGGAAATCAGCAACCCAGCCGAGCGTAAACATTGGCAAAGATTTCTTATCCAGACTTTTTGTAAGCTCAATCCATTTTAAACCAACAACATCAACTTCTAAACCTATCCCTGCAAGATCCTTTTTGATTTCATTTTCTTCATTTCCTGATACTGTAAAGAGTTTCAATCGTGGAATCTTACCATTAAAGTTAATTTTAAATTCTTCTAAAAACTTTTTAGCAGAATCAAGATTATAATATTTGTGAGTATGGGCTGGATCATAGCCTAAAAGTCCTGGTGGTATAAATCCGTGCGCACTTAATCTGCTTGTGCCATATATTACATCAAATTTCTTATTATCTATTGCATAAAAAATTGCTTTACGTAATTTTTCATCATTAAAGGGTGCGATATTACGGTTAATACCTAAAAAATAAATTGAAAGTTCTGGACGATTAAAAACTTTATATCTTTTTGAATTCTTTATTTCACCCAATCTTTTGCTTGAGACATACGTTACATCTAATTCGCCCCGGATAAACTTATCTATTTCCTCATCATAAGTAAAATGTTGAGGAATATAAAAGATTAGAGTGTCTAAAAACGGGCGCCCCTCAAAATATTTTTCATATGCTTCAAGAATTATATATTCATTCTCCTTCCAGCTACTAAATTTAAACGGACCTGTACCAACCGGTGAGGAAGAAAAATTTGGATTATTCTCAACTTCTTCTTTGGGAACAACACTAAAATTGTTCATTGATAAAACCGTAAGAAAGGGAGTACAGGGTTCTGTTAATATTATTTCTAAGGTTAAAGAATCTATTATTTTTAAACCTGATATTTCCTTGGTTTTATTATTTAAAAAATCCTGTGCACCTTCTATTAATTGAAGATATTCGATACCAAGAAAATCCTCCTTTTTACTAAAATTTAAGATTCTTTTGAATGTGTATACGAAATCTTTTGCTGTAACTTTTCTTCCATTATGAAAAAATACATTATCCTGTAAATAAAATTTATAAATTTTTCTATCCCCCGAAATCTCCCAATATTTTGCAATATCTGGAACGATGTTCAGATTATCATCCAAATCCAGAAGTCCATTAAAAATCTGATTTAAAATTGTACTTTCATAAACATTTCTCATAAAGAGTGGATCAAGGGAGTAAGGAACATCTTGCATTAAGCGTAATGTTCCACCATATTTTGATTTATCTTCTTGATGCTTTTTTTCATCTCTTTTATTACATGTGGAGAATACAAGCAAAAAAAAGATAACTGGTAATATTATTCTAAAGAATCTCATTTTCTTTTTGAGTAATTCTTTTTATAATTTCTTTTAATTCCATCATTTTAAGTTCGCGTTCAATTGCCACAGATTTAAAATCTTCAAGATTTTTTATTTTATCTTGTAAATCCTTATTCAGGTTATTAATTTTTTCTTCGTATTCCTTCTTGTCAGTTATATCGTAGCCAGAACCTATAAAACCGGAGAACTTTTTATCTGGATCATAAAAAGGGCAGCCAATAATATACACCCATCTATAAACATTTTGACTATTTTTGATACGATACTCCATTTCAAAGGATTTCCTTTGATGAAAAGATATTTCGAAATCATCAACAACAAGTTTAACATCATCAGGATGAATGTCTCTGATCCAACCACCAGCTATTTCTTCTTCTAATTTTTTACCACGAAAATCTAACCATGTTTTATTGAAGAAAATCATATTGCCATCTGGATCAGTTCTCCATAAAAGTGTTGGAAATTCATTAAACAGTTTTAAATAAAAGTCGTGTGAACTCTTCAATTTTTCATCAGCTATCTTTCTGTCTGTAATATCGAATGCTATTCCAAGAGCAGCAGGTTTACCCTTATATTCGATAAATGTAGCACTAAAGTCGATCCATCTTTCCGTTTTATCTTTTTTTAAAATTTTAAATTCGTATCTTGCGGGTACTAGCTCTCCCTTTAATCGCCTTAATCCCCTTTCCTTCACCAAATCAATAAAATCTGGATGCACCACATCCCAAAAATTCATCTGCATTAATTCTTGTTCTGAATAACCGAGAAATTTAACAGCTGTAGGATTTATATAAACAAATTTATTATCTTGATAAATAAACACAGAAAATGCAGCTGTTTCTGCAATAGCTCTGAATAACCTTTCACTTTCTTTAAGTTTGCTTTCAGATTCCTTTTGTTGACTTATATCGTGTAATAAAAGGACAATTTTTTCAACCTCTTTTCTTTCATTATGTATACAATGTCCTAAAGCTTGTGTATAAATAAGCTTTCCCTCAATTTCAAGTCGTAATTCCGGGAAATCAATTATATTTATAGACAAAGCATCATTAATTACTTTTCTAAAATTTTCTCGATCCTCAGAAAAAATTAATGAATAAAAATCCCTCTTTTGTAAAATCTCAGCATTAGAGAAATTCTTAGCAAACGATTCATTATAGGATAATATATTTCCCTTTGTGTCTATTATTATAGAATAATCAGTAACCCTATTAATTATTTCAGTAAACCTATTATAGTGTATCTCTCCCAACAAAGGAGAAAATAATTTTTTCTGGATTATTTTAATTGTAAAGACTATCCTATCGATATATCTGAATAGTATCCAATCTACAATTCCAGATTTCTGGAAATTAATAACAGTATCAGGTTCAATATAATCCGAGATAATTATTAGAGGATAATTTGATGTGATTTTCTTTACTAAATCTACATCTGAGTTAGTATAAAAATTAGCAATTACTAATTGAGGTTTAAATTTCTCTATCTCTTCCAATAAATCACTTTTAGTGTTAGTACCTTTAATTTCACTATCTGGAAAATTATTTTTAAGAACATTAACAAGATATGGAAAATCTTTTTCGATGAAGACAAAAATTCTCATTAAAGTTTTGATATTCCTTTCAATTATTTAAACAATTTAGCTAGCTTTTTCCTTTTTTAATTTCAAACCGTAATCATAACCTTTATTAAACGCTTTTAAGTTCAGATCTTCAGTACCTTTGGGAACTGATGCTATAACAGCTTTTTGCATTGCTTCTGGGTCAATAAGCTCTGTAACAGCTGTCATAAATCCAATCATTACTATATTTACGACCAACCTTTTACCGAGTTCTTCAGCAAATCTTGTAGCAGGGATGGAATAATGTATAACATCTTTCCTCAGGTTTATCGGATTAACCAATTCCTCCTCTGTGATTAATATTCCGCCAGGTGCAAGTTCAGTAGAAAATTTTGTATATGCCTCTTGCGACATAACAATCAGGATTTGAGGCTGTACGATATAAGGGTAAGCAATTTCATTAGGGTCTACAATTACCTGAGCGCTACAGGCACTACCTCGAGCTTCAGGACCAAACGATTGTATCATTGTGGCGTATTTGTTGTCGTAAATTGAGGCAGCCCTGCCAATGATATAACCACTCAAGATTACACCCTGTCCACCAAATCCACCTATTTTAATTTCAGTTCTCATAATCGATTCCTTTATCCTTTATACGGTGTATATTTATCGCCAAATTTTTTCTGGTAATGTTCATTCATTAGAGTAAGGTAATCCGGTCTATCACGATCTACAAATTTTCCAACAATAATTTTACTCTGAAAATCAAGTGCAACACTTTTTGTGTCTGCACCGTGTTTAATCTCACTATTTTCTTTATAATAAATCATCTGGTCTAAACCATCACCTAATTTATTTCTTCTACTATAGAGAGTCGGACAAGGAGCTAAAATTTCTATGAATGAAAACCCTTTTTTTGCCAGAGCTTCTTTAATCGATTTGGTTAGATGACGAACATGAAATGCAGTCCAGCGAGCCACATAAACCGCTCCACATGAATCAGCAAGATAAGGCAAATTGAAAGGTTGTTCAAAATTTCCGTGAGGAGTTGTACTTGCAGTCGCTGAAATCGGTGTGGTTGGAGCGACTTGACCACCAGTCATACCATAGATCGAATTATTTACGCAAATTACTGTCATATCCAGGTTCCTTCTTGCTGCATGAATAAAATGATTTCCCCCAATTGCGAATAAATCTCCATCACCACTATATACAACCACTTTCAATTCTGGATTTGCTAATTTCAAACCTGTAGCAAAAGGAATTGGTCTGCCATGTGTCGTATGGAAAGAATCTAAATTTAAATAACCTGCTACTCTTCCAGTACATCCAATGCCTGAAACGACACTAACTTTGTTTAAATCCAATCCACTTGTTTCAAGGGCTCGTGTAAAACAATTTACGGTTGTTCCAATTCCGCAACCCGGGCACCAGATATGCGGCATACGATCAGTTCTTAAGAACGATTCGATAGGGTTAACAGGAATTGATTCTTCAATTTCTAAAATTTGTTCGTCCATTTATTTACCTTTTAAACTTTTTAAGATTGTGTTATAAATATCTTTTGGATTATGAACAGTACCTCCAGCATGAGGTACTAAATAAACAGGTGCTTTACCATAAGCATTCCTTTCGACTTCATAAAATATCTGTCCCTGATTCAATTCAGGTACAACAAAGCTTTTCACTCGACCGGCAAGTTGAGTAATTCTTTTTTCTGGAAATGGCCAGACAACAATTAATCTCAGATGTCCAACTTTTATACCTTCTTTTCTTGCCTGTTCAATTGCAGGTATAGCAACTCGAGATGTAATTCCATATGAGACAATTACAACATCAGCATCATCAATATTGTCTTCTTTATACTCTATTATCTTTTCCGCATTGAATTTAATTTTATTAACCAATCTTGGAATTAATTTCTCTTGCGCAGCAGCTGTCATAACAGGATAACCTTTTTCATCGTGAGTTAATCCTGTAATATGAATTCTATAGCCATCACCTGCTTTTACAATTTTTGGTACAAGGTCTTCATCCGGTTTAAATGGTAGATACTCATCTTTTGGACCATCGTAAAACCGCCTGGGAAATATTTCAATTTCTTCAGCTGGTGGAATAATGACGCGTTCAGTCATATGTCCCACACATTCATCCATCATTAACAATACTGGGACTCTATATTGTTCAGAGAGGTTAAATGCTTTTATAGTTAAATCAAAACATTCCTGAGGTGAATTTGGAGAAATTGCGATGATACCATAATCTCCGTGTGATCCCCAACGCGCCTGCATCATATCGCCCTGAGCTGGTTGAGTTGGTAAGCCAGTCGAAGGACCTGCACGCTGAACATCAACAAAAACACAGGGTGTCTCAGTCATTGCTGCCAAACCAATATGTTCCATCATCAGCGAGAAGCCAGGACCTGAAGTAACAGTCATAGCTTTTTTCCCAGCCCAAACAGCGCCTTGAATTGCAATTGAAGAAGCAATTTCATCTTCCATCTGAATGAACACTCCACCAATAAGTGGGAAGCGTTCTGCAATTCTTTCAACCACTTCAGTTGAAGGTGTGATGGGATAACCAGCTACAAATCTACAACCAGCAGCGATAGCACCTTCGCTGCAAGCATGATCTCCATCAAGAAAATGTGCACCGGTTAAGACTGCTTTTGGATCTGATTTCATCTTATCTCCTAATTATTTTATTCTAATTCCATAGATTGCGAAGTCAGGACATAACAGTCCACACATATCACATCCATTACAAAGCTCCTGTGATATTAACACCGGTGGATGATAACCTTTCGAATTAAATTGCTCTGAAAGTTTTAGAGCTTTCGAAGGGCAAAACTCCACACAGAATCCACAACCCTTACATCTTTCGACAGTAATTACTACTGTACCTTTTATCTTTTTTTCAGTTGTTGTTGGCATTTTGTATCCTTTAGATTAATAAGTATGATTAAAAATTATTGCAAATATCAAGCCAGAACGAAATTTTTGAAATTTCTTCAAAAAATCAAGCTTAATATACGAAATTTTTATTTAATTTCATTTTTCGGAAATTTTTATATTGCATTTTTCAAAATTGCAATATAGGATTATTTTCTTTATTTTTATTTAGGAAACTATGAATGTATTAAAACAAAAATATTTAATATTTTCAATTATTATCCTGATAGCTTCAGTTTTTTCAACTATTCAAAGTGTCGTAAGTGATAATTATTTGAAATCTAAAATAATCGTCATCACCATCGATGGTTCTATCAATCCTGCAAGTGCAGAATACATTAATTCAGGGATAAAAAAAGCTAAAGAACAAAATGCTGAATGTTTGGTAATCAAACTTAACACACCTGGTGGATTGCTAAAGTCAACAAGGGTAATTGTAAGCGATATATTAAACTCAGATATTCCAGTAGTTGTTTATGTTGCACCATCAGGTTCACAAGCTGCATCAGCTGGAGTGTTTGTGACTCTTGCAGCACACATAGCAATTATGTCCCCCGGAACAAATATTGGCGCTGCACATCCAGTTACACTTCAAGGTGAACAGGATTCAATTATGAATGAAAAAGCAACAAATGATGCCGCTGCTTTTATTCGCACAATTAGTGAGAAAAGAGCAAGGAATATTCAATGGGCAGAAGATGCTGTAAGAAAAAGCTTATCAATAACAGAAACGGAAGCACTAAAACTTAAAGTTATCGATACAATTGCAGCAAATGTTTATGAAATACAGAGCATCCTTGATGGAAAAGAAATTGATGTTAATGGAAAAATTAAAAAGCTCAACACAAAAAGTGCTGAGATAATCAATTTGGAAATGAACTTCCAACAGAAGATACTTGATTTGCTTAGCGATCCAAATATTGCATACATTTTAATGATGATTGGAATTTATGGAATAATGTTCGAGCTCTATAATCCAGGTGCGATATTCCCCGGTGTGATTGGCGTGATTAGTTTAATACTTGCATTTTATTCGCTTCATACATTGCCAATTAATTATGCAGGTTTAGCACTTATAATATTTGCAATAATTTTGTTTATATTAGAAATAAAAATTGTCAGCCATGGTATATTGACCATTGGTGGAGTAATATCATTAATTTTAGGTTCAATAATGTTAATAGATACGGAGTCGACCTTGGAAGTAATAGAAATATCCTGGCAAGTTATTTTAATAGCGGTTGTACTAACAACTGCCTTTTTCATTTTTGCAATTAGTTATGGAATAAAAGCTCAACTAAGAAAACCAGCTACAGGAATTGAGGGATTAATTGGAGAAATTGGAGAAGCACTTGAGGATTTAAATCCAGAAGGACAGGTACGCGTTCATGGCGAGCTCTGGAATGCAGTAAGTATTGAAGGATTCATAAACCGTGGATCAAAAATTAAAGTCGAAGAAATTCTAAACTTAAAGCTCAAAGTTAGAAAAATAGATAACTAATAAAAAAGGAGCAACCTATGCAACCGTTATTAACATTAATTATTATGGCTGTTGTATTCTTTCTCATCATTCTTTCAAATGCAATAAAAATCTTAAGAGAATACGAAAGAGGCGTGATATTTCGTCTGGGAAGATTAATAGCAGTAAAAGGACCAGGTTTAATTTTACTGATTCCAATTATTGATCGTATGGTAAAAGTAAGTTTACGAACTGTTGTAATGGATGTACCCCCTCAGGATGTAATAACAAAAGATAATGTTTCAATAAAAGTAAATGCGGTTGTATATTTTAGAGTAATGCATCCAGATAAAGCAATCGTTGAGGTAGAAAATTACCTGTTTGCTACTTCTCAGCTTTCTCAGACAACTTTGCGCAGTGTATTGGGACAATCAGAATTAGATGAGTTACTTGCCGAAAGAGAAAAGATTAACAGAGAGTTACAAAAAATCATAGACCATCAAACAGAACCCTGGGGCATTAAAGTTTCGAATGTAGAAGTAAAACACATTGATTTACCACAGGAGATGCAGAGGGCTATGGCAAAACAAGCCGAAGCTGAGAGAGAAAGAAGAGCAAAAGTAATTCATGCCGAAGGTGAATTCCAGGCAAGTCAGAGATTGGCTGAAGCAGCAAACGAATTAAGCAAAAATGCAATGTCGCTACAACTAAGATTCTTACAAACACTTTCTGAAATTGCTTCAGAGAAAAACTCGACTACAATATTCCCTGTACCGATAGATTTATTAACACCGTTTATTCAAAAAGATAAGAAGTAATTTTTGCAAGAAACATTAGTTTACGGACATAATCCGCAAGAAAAAGTCGTCGGACTTCATCCAACCGAAGATAATAAAATGCGGATTTATGTCCGTAAAGAGAATTCCACTGAAAATATCGACTACAATTTCTATCCTTTCTTTTTTCTCCACGATTTGCAATACCTCGAGAATTTTAAAAGGAGATACTATAAAAGAAAATTAGAGGGGAATAATTTTTTCCAATATATTATAGCTTTCGACAAGTGGTCTGATATGTGGGATTGCATTCATAACATTCTTGAAATGTACAATAAATCCAGTCTTAAAAAAGCTTTAACCTATGAAGACCTGCCTATTATTTATCTCATTCCTGATCGTCAAACTCAATTTTTAATTCAATCTGGGATTACACATTTTAAAAATATCGGACATGATGAAATTCACCGCTTACAGATAAGCATCGACAAGGTAATTACACCAGGGAAAAAAACAAGCAACCCACGAAGGGAATCTGATAGAATAACTTATATCGCATTAACCGATAATAGAGGATTTGAAGCAATCTTAGGAAAAACAGAAAAATCCGAAAAAGCAATATTACAAAAATTGATAAATATCATAAATAAACTAAACCCTGATATTATTGAAGGTTTTGAGCTTCACAACGATATAATTTATTATATTTTAACCAGATGCGAACTGCATAATATAAATTTTGCAATCGGTAGAGATAATTCAAATGTTAAATTAATAGAACATCCTTTACAGAGTAGAGAATCACTCCAGAAAGCAAAATACTCAGTTGCTGGCAGAAACCTAATTGATGTTGTAGATTTGCTTCAGGATTATGATCCAAATAGAAGAATATTTTACAACTATGATATTAAAACAGTTGCTGAACATTTTAAATTTAAATTTCAAAATAACCCGGAAACCACTTCTGATGCAGCAACATTATGTATTGAGAAAAATTATTTCGTTAAATACCTCTGCGAGCTTTTCCTTCCGTCATTTATCGAGCAAGCAAGGATTTTCCCATTAAATCCTGGAAAGATAATTGAATTCCCATCTTCTCACAAAATTGAGTTATTGTTTGTGAGAGAATATGTGCATAAAAAATATTCATTACCAGCGCCACAATCATCTAGACAAATTTCTGGTGGATATACAGATTTGTTTTACATAGGTGTATTTGATAATGTCTATTATATCGATATTGAATCTATGTATCCAACCCTAATTTTGATGTACAATCTAAATCCATCTACAGATTATATTAATGTATTTATAGATTCTTTAAAAGAATTAGCAAGGTTAAGAATTCATTACAAAAATGAGTTTCTAAAAAACAAAGATAAAAAATATCTCTTTTACATTCAGGAAGATTTTAAAATTCTGATAAATACCTATTTTGGATACCTTGCTTATCACAAAGGATTGTTTAATGATTACGACAAGGCGAATAAAATTACCGAGTTAGGGCAGGAAATTCTGAAAAAGATTATTTACCACATACAATCACAAAATGGTACTGTAATAGAAGTTGACACAGATGGTGTATATTTTGTGCCACCTTATAAAATGGAATCTGGTGAGGCAGTAGAAAAGTTAATAAAAGAAATTACAAATTACTTACCCGAAGAAATAAATATAATTTTAGGAGGTAAATACAAGAGATTTCTGAGTTATAAAAAGAAAAATTATGCAGTATTAAAATATGATGATAGTGTTCAAATAAAAGGGTCTGCACTTATTTCTAAAAATCTTGAAAAATTTGGTAAAGTACTGATACAAAACTGCATAAGTTGTATTTTAAGAGAAGAATTCTACGAATTACACATATTTTACAAAAATTTGTACGACAAAATTGTAAATCACAAATGGAATATCCAGGATTTTATGAGAGTCGAAACATTGAAAGATCCGCTTTATAAATATTCTAACGACATTCAAAGAGATCAGAGAAACAGAAATGCTGCATATGAATTAGCAATAAGGTCAGGCTTGGATTGGAATGTAGGAGATAGAGTTGCATACTATGTTACAGGTTCTGATGCAAATGTAAAAGCATACGAAAATTGCAAATTTGCTGAGGAATGGGATCCAAATTTCCCTGACGAAAATATTGCATATTATTTAAAGAGATTAGAAGAGTACACAAGAAAATTTGAGATATATTTTTCCAAGGAAGATTTTTCTAAGATATTTTCAACTTCTGAACAAAAGAAAGAAAGTTTTAAAACTATAAGATTGTTAACAAAGAAAGTAGGTAAAGAAATTATTTCAGAAATAGAAGAAAAAGATGAACCTGAATACAAAATCTGGCTTTCAGAAGAATAGACAACTCATTTACGATTTTTTAGAACCCAATCGCGCACATAATTAACAATTTCTGCAGTAGAGGAACCTGGTGTAAATAATTTTCCAACACCCATCTTATTTAATTCTATGATATCCTCTTCAGGAATAATCCCACCACCAAAGAGTAAAACATTATCAAGATTTTTTTCCTTCATAAGTTTCAAAATTTTGGGAAATATTGTCATATGGGCGCCACTTAGAATACTGACTCCAATTGCATCCACATCTTCCTGAAGAGCAGCTTCTACAATCATTTCGGGTGTTTTTCGTAGGCCAGTATAAATCACTTCCATTCCAGCGTCCCTTAATGCAGCTGCTATTACTTTAGCTCCGCGATCGTGACCATCAAGCCCTGCTTTAGCTACAATTACTCTAATTTTTTTCTCCATATTTTTGCCTATTAAATTTCTTTCTGGAATTTTTTTAATGTCAGATAAAATTTTGTTAAAGGAAAACCAACTACATTATAGAAACAACCATTAATTTTTTCGACAAAGATTGCACCAAAATCATCCTGAATGCCATATGCGCCAGCTTTGTCGATTGGAGATTGTGTGGTAATATATTCCATTATTTCCTCATCCTCAATCTCTCTGAATTTTACTAATGTCAATTCATAGTCCGAAACTTTTTTATTACTCGGTTTATCAATGATAGTAAATCCAGTAATCACCTTATGTTCTTTGTTACTTAGTTTCCTAAGCATTTGAAAGGCATCTCTTTCGCTACCTGGTTTACCCATTAATTCACCATTTAGAACTACAATTGTGTCAGCTCCAACCACAAAACCGTTGTCTATATTCCCTGCTACTTGTTGAGCTTTTGCTTCTGAAAGAAAAACAGCATTTTCAATTGGTGATTTAGAAGGATCGAAAATTTCTTCTATTTCACTTGGTTGAATTTCAAAATCTACACCTATCTGATTAAGCAGATTGTACCGTCTTGGTGATGATGATGCTAATATTATTTTCTTCTTGAATTTCATAATAATCAAAAAAAAAGCGACAATAATAATGTCGCTTTTTTAAATACTCTAAACTCCATTTTACCTGAACATTGCTTTAATACTACCCCAGGTTCGTTTTACACTGTTTACTGAATGAGAGACAGTAATCGGACCAACTACCTCATCAACATTGCCATTAGAGAATGTAACTCTGATCTGATACTGGTAAATATTAGCGCTGGATTTAAAAGCTGTCTGGTCTATATATTCGTATAAGGATGGTCCTTTAGGGTTTAATGAGGCAATTCTAATAAATGCACCATCAGTTCCCTGTCTTCTTTCGATATAAAATTTTTCAACATTTAATTCGGATTCAGTATTAAATTTTATTGTTATTACAGAACCGTCGCTAAATGCTTGTAGAGAACTGGGTTTAATTATCTGGTTGAAAACAAACGAAGTGCTTATAAGCAATAGCACTAACAAGACAGATAATTTCATATATAAATTTGTTTTCATTTATTGTTAAGATAAGTTTTTATTCTGATAAAGTCAAGTTTTAGTGCGCGAGGCGAGACTTGAACTCGCATGCCCTTCCGGGCGCCACCCCCTCAAGATGGTGTGTCTGCCAGTTCCACCACTCGCGCAAAATTCGTAAAACTGGTTAAATATTAGTGAGCCTGGGTGGGCTCGAACCACCGGCCCTCTGCTTAAAAGGCAGATGCTCTACCCCTGAGCTACAGGCCCACAACTTTTTCGGAAAAATATAAGAATAATTGGGAAGATTTACAAACTTTTCAAAAAATCTTAAGCTCCTTGGCTCTCTCCACCAGGCTGTTTTGCCGAAATCTGCGCTTCTTTTCTCTTTTTGCTGTAAAGAATACCAAATGGAATGATTACACAATATCCCAATACAAGCAGAATTGGAGCTAAAACCAAAGGAAAAAATCCTTCAACAGCAGGTACAGATAATGCAATATAGCCTGCAATTATTACCAGAATTCCAATTCCAATTATTATATAATTGGATTTTTCCAGAGGGAATATTAATTCGGCTTTCTTGCCAATTTTCTTTTTAACTTTTGCCATCTTTCTTTCTTAAATTTAACATTGCAAATTTAATTATTTTCTCGATAAAAACCAATTTTAAGTTTCGGAAGTAATGTAACCATCCACAATTTTTAAAATTCTATCAGAGCGCTCAGCTAATTTCTCGTTATGAGTCGCAATTATAAATGTTTGCCCTTTATCGCGATTCAAAGTCTTAATTAATTCAAATAACTCATCAGAGGTTTTTGAATCCAAATTTCCTGTGGGTTCATCAGCAAGAATTATTCTTGGATTATTAACCATAGCTCTGGCAATGGCAACTCTTTGTTGCTCACCACCGGACAGTTCATTAGGTTTATGATGAATTCTTTCCGATAAACCTACCAGTTTCATAATATTCTCTGCATCCTTCAATGCCTCTACCAAAGAAACACCAGTAATCATTTTAGGTATGGCTACATTTTCAATAGCTGTAAATTCATTTAAAAGGTGATGAAATTGAAAAACAAACCCTACTTCACGAGTTCTAAGTTTAGATAGTTCATCATCATTCATTTTGAAAATATTTTTTTCTCCCCAGTAAACTTCTCCAATATTTGGTCTATCTAAACCACCAAGGATATGTAATAAAGTACTTTTTCCAGCGCCGGATGCACCCACAATTGCTACTATTTGACCCTGAAAAATTTTTAAACTGATCCCTTTCAACACATGCAATTGAATATTACTTTTTTTATCTATCATGAATTTTTTATGAACATTTTCTGCCTGTAAAATTATATCACCCATTTTTACTCCCATCTTATAGTTTCTATTGGAATTATTTTCGATGCCTGTTTAGCAGGAATATATGAAGCAATTATAGTTAGCAGCATAGTCGCAAATGTGACTACTATGAAATCAACAAAATGAATCTCTACAGGTATCGCTGGTATAATATAAACTGTTGGGTCAAGTGGAAAAATATGATACTCTTTCTGAAGCATAATTAATATTAACCCAATTATTATACCAAGAAAATTACCAATTAAACCAATCAAAATACCCTCAAACATAAATATTTTGACTATACTACTTTTATGAGCACCCATAGATTGTAGTACACCAATATCTCTCCGCTTTTCAAGAACAGTCATATACAAAGAGCCAATCAAATTGAAACTTGCAACAATTATAATAAGACACAACAAGATATATGCTACCCATCTTTCCACCTTCATCATAGAATATAAATCAGAATGTAAATCATACCAGGTAGCAATATTATACTTATCACCAAGTTTATTTTGTAAAATTGATTTTAATTTTTCAGAGTAGGAAATATCTTTAGCCCTAATATCAATACCAGTGATTTTATTTGTTGCGAACAAAATTTGCGCAGATTTAATTGGAATATATGCATAATACAAATCATATTCTTTATTATTCGATTCATAAATTCCAGTTACTTTAAATCTCATTATGGTCGGTATTTTTAAAGGAGACGGGGAAATAGCAATTGAGTATGGACTTAAAATATCAATCTCATCACCGACTACTACTCCAAGACGATCAGCAAGATTAAGTCCAATAAGAATTTTTGCGACATCATTACTCTCATCAATACTAAAACTTCCGAGAACAATTTTTTCTTTAAGACCTGAAACATCTGCTATTTTTTCATCAACTCCTTTTACAAATACAACTTTATTCTTTTCGCTGGAAATAATCATTGCTTTACCAGAGATAAAGGGTGCATATTTAAGCTGTTCCTGCTTAAGAACTTCAACTGTTTTTTGATAATCAGAATTTTCGATACCACCTTTCTGGGTAATCCGTATATGCGGATCAAAATTTATTAAAATTGAAGTTACGATTCCAGTAAAACCATTAAACACGGAAAGAATTATCAGCAGTGCAGCTACACCAACTGTAATTCCAATTATAGAAATTAAGTTGATAATATTTACAAATTGTATTTTCCTTTTCGAAGCCAGATAACGCTTTGCAATAAAAAGTTCGATACCCATTATCCAAACCTCAAAATATTGACAGTATCAAGTTTTGCAGCTGCCCGTGATGGAATCAAAGATGATATAAACGCGAGAATGACCACCAACAAACTTACCAGAATAAAATTTTCATACTTTAGTAAAATTGGAACAGTACTCATAAAATAAATATCTGAAGGTAATGAAAAAAATTGGAAGCGAATCTGAGCTTCACACAATATAAATGCGATTAGATTTCCTAAAATAGTTCCAATTATAGCTATAGTTAATCCCTGAGCCACAAAAATTGCTTTAATATCTCTCGAGCTTGCACCAAGAGATTTTAAAACACCAATATCATGCATTTTTTCGATTACCATCATCAACAGCGTACCAATAATATTTACAACTGCAACAATTATAATTAATCCTAAAAATATCGGTGCCGGTTTTTTCTGTAATTCCACCCAGGCGAAAAGATTATGGTAAAGTTGGGGTGCAGTTCTCACAAAGTGTGGATAATCAAGAATATTTTGAAGATTTTTTGCAATTAAATTTATATTTTGAACACTATCAACAATTACATCGTATCCAGTAACAGCATCTTCAAGATTAAATAATTTCTGAGCCTGGTACAGGTTTGTAATCGCATAAATATCATCATATTCGGCCATACCGGATTCAAATATTCCAGTAACCTGTAAGACGGTAAATTTAGGTTGATACTTTTTTTGCTCATATGGTAAACCAAAAATAATTACTTTATCACCAATATTCACATTAAGTTTATATGCAAGTTTCTTCCCAATAACAATTTCCGCTTTATATGGGTTTTCAGATAAGTACTTACCTTCTTTCATATATTTTCTTATCGCTGTAGCATCCAAATTCACATCAATACCCTTTAAAAATACACCATCTACATAATCCCCTGCTCGTATCATTGCTTCCTTAGAAACATATGGAGCAATTTTTTTAATTCCATTTACATTTTTTTGAACTAACTCAATAGTATTTTTATAATTCTTTAAAGGTTGATTTTGATAACCCTCAATTTGAATGTGGGTCATAAAGCTAAATACTTTTTCTTTAATTTCTTTTTCAAAACCAGCCAATATGGAGAGAGCAATTATTAGTGCTGCTGTTCCCAGAGAAATGCCGACAATTGAAAAAGATGTTATGAAGGAGAGAAAACCTGATTTCCTCGTGTATGTTAAATATCGGCGAGTTATGAAATATCTGAAAGACATTAGATAAAATATAGAAAAAGACCTGTTAAAGCAATTACACCACCAGCGAGTGCATGTGAATATCTTTCAGCAAAATCATGTTTTATCAACTGAATTCCTGCATAACCAAGCAGGGATTGAAGAATCATCATAACAAGCGTAATAATTGAGAATATTAAAGAAACGGTTAATATTCCTCCCCAACCATAAGCAGTAGCAAGAAACATTAATGGTATCAACGGTTCACATGGTCCCAGTACAAAAACAGCAAAAAGTGTCCATACAGTTACTACTTTTTTCTGTGAAAGATCAGGTATATGAGAATGATGGTGTTTAGCATGTTTAAGTCCCCATAGTGCATAAGCCACACCGAAACCTATCAAAAGATAAACACCTATTTCGGCTCTTGTTGCTTCTATACCTTGCAACTTTATTGAAGTTATGCCTGCAAGAATACCAAGTGTCCCAAGTATTATCGAAGAGCCAACATGACCAATTCCAGCCACAAATGTAACAAAAGTAAGTCTTGGTTTTGTCCATTTCTGTGCTTTGCCTATCATTACAAAGGGTAACCAGTGATCAGGAGCAAGTGCGTGTACAATTCCAATTGTTATTGTAGAAACAATTAAGGTTGAAAAAGAATCCATTTTAAATATTCCTTATTTTTTGAGAAAACATCATTAAATAGCTTCTTATAAACTCGTCTATCTCTCCGTCCATTACAGCTTGAACGTTACTGGTTTCATAATTCGTGCGATGATCCTTTACCAAATTATACGGATGAAAAACATAAGAGCGAATTTGACTTCCCCATTCAATTTTTTTCTTTGAACTTTCGATAACAGAAAGTCGTGCTTCCTCTTCCTCTTTTTTTAATTGATAGAGGCGAGATTTTAACATCTTCATCGCTCTTTCACGATTCTGAAATTGTGAACGCTCCTGCTGGCATGCAACAACAATTCCAGTTGGGATATGTTTTATACGAACAGCTGTTTCAACTTTATTAACATTCTGGCCACCTTTGCCACCTGAACGAAATGTCTCAAATTCAATATCAGCAGGATTGATTTCAATTTCAATATCATCCTCAATTTCTGGATACACAAACACCGAAGCAAAAGATGTATGGCGGCGAGCATTGGCATCAAAAGGAGAAATACGAACAAGTCGGTGAACACCACTTTCTGCTTTAAGATGACCATAAGCATAAGGTCCCTGAACTTCAATTGTTGCGCTTTTTATACCGGCACCTTCGCCTTCAAGTTCATCAAGTAAAAATGTTTTATAACCTTTCCTCTCACACCATCGCAAATACATACGCAACAACATTTCTGCCCAATCCTGTGCCTCGGTTCCACCTGCACCTGAATGTATTGTTAGAATCGCATTCTTACCATCATCTTCACCGCTCAACATGTTTTTAAATTCCAGTTCACCAAGCAAATTTTCAATCAGATAGATTTCCGAATCAATTTCTTTTTCATACGACTCATCCTGCGATTCTTCTGCAAGCTCGATTAGAGTTTTTAAATCTGAAAGTTTATGATGAATATTGTGCCAGGGTTCAATCCATTCTTTCAATGAGCTGATTTCCTGCATTATTTTCTGTGCTGAAATATTATCATTCCAGAAATCAGGGGAATGGCTTTTTAGTTCCAATTCAGAAACCTTTTTTTCTTTTAAATCCAATTCAAAGATAACCCCGTAGATTTTTAAGTCGATTATCTAATTCTTCAATTTTATTTTTTTGAGTTTCAAACATATTTTTTCCGATATTTTGAATACTAAATTAATCAATCTATTGCTTAAAAACAAAGATTTGGGGTGCAATTGAATTTTTATATTTCCCCCTTCGTTTACGGTATCCATTGAGTTAAATACAATATTAAAAATCACCTGTTGAATCAGTTTTTCATCAACTTCTGCCTCATAATTTATTTCCTTCGGCTCTGTATTCTAATTACATTAAAAACAAAAATCAAAAAGAATAATATCAATACAACTATAACTGTAAATGCTATTTTGCTATAAAGCGAATTGATTTTTTAAATACTTTCAATGTGTTATCCTTTCATATGGCATCATAAAGACAATCGACGCGCCACTTAATTTCTTGAAAAATGGGGGATTTCACCAAAAATACAAGTTATTTTTTGCAAAATTGAAAAAACATACTTCCTTATTTTCTTATATTCTGGAAATATTAAGTAAAAATTGCAGGGGAAATGAATTTTTTTTATTACATTATTTTTAAGATAACGATTGTCACTCCCTCGTTTTTCTGATTGTAATCAGCATCATCACGAAGAAACGGATATTCTTTTAAGATTTTATCTAAATCTGAGTTAACACTATGAAATCTTTCGCCAAAAATAATATGTTCAACAACTCCATTTCTTTTGAAATTAATTAAAGATGTACGCAATGCCTCTCTAAGTTTTCCTCCAATACCTGTTGAACCGTAACCATGAATAATTTTTAAAAATCTTTTACCTTCATTTCTCGAATTTTGTATTATTTGAATTAATTTTTGTCGTGCTTCTTGAACTGAAGGCATTCCTTCCTTAATTTTTATTTCTTTAAGTTTTGACATAAATTCGTAATATTTAAAATGAGCCGATTCAAAAATTGAATCGGCTCGAAGTTGTCCTATACTAAAACAGCTTTATATCCGTAGCACAAAATTCCGGCTTTACCATCCTCCTGAACTTTTCTAAACACAATCTTCACCTTTTTCCCAATCTCAATATTATTTAAATCAGTATCAACGATTTGAGTGGTAAGTCTTACGCCATCGTTTAATTCTATTATACCAACTGCAAAAGGAGTTTGTTTTGAAAATTGCTCAGCCGAAACGCGGATAATTGTGTATGTCAAGATTTTCCCTTCATCAGAAAGTCGAATTGTTTCAAACTTTTTTGACTTGCATTTTGGACAAATTAATCTTGGTGGAAAAGCAATGTATCCACAATTAGTACATTTACCAGCCTCAAGCCGATAACGCTGAGGAATTTCTCTGTGATATCTTGCTACATTTTTCATTTTACCTCCAATATATGAATTACACAACTTGCGCCCGAACCACCCATATTCTGGGTCATTCCAATTCGAGCATTTTTAACTTGACGAGCACCAGATTTACCTAAAAGCTGCTCATATACTTCTATAATCTGTGCAATACCAGTCGCACCAACAGGATGTCCTTTTGATTTAAGTCCGCCACTTGTGTTGATTGGGATTTTGCCACCTTCGATTGAAGTTAAGCCCTGTTCGACAGCTTCACCACCTTTACCTTTTTCGAAAAAGCCCAGATCTTCACTCACAACAATTTCTGCAATAGTGAAGCAATCGTGAACTTCAACTAAATTGACATCCTTTGGTTTTATGCCTGCCATACGATATGCTTTTTCGGCTGCTTTAACAACCGAACCAAGTTTTGTAAAACTTTCCCTGCTGTGAAGTGCAATCGTATCTGACGCTTGAGCAGATGCAATAACTCTTACAAAATCCTTTTTAATATTCTTTGCTACTTCAGCAGATGCAACTATTACAGCAGCAGCTCCATCTGTAACGGGTGAACAATCAAGTAATCTTAATGGATCTGCAACCATTGTTGAATTAACAACATTCTCCAATGTAACTTCGAACCCGAATTGTGCATTTGGATTTTTTGCACCATTACGATGATTTTTTACAGCAACTTCAGCCAATTGCTTTCGTGTAGTTCCATATTGATGCATATGTGCTCTTGCAATCAAAGCATAAAGTCCGGGAAATGTTATACCTTGATAAACTTCATATTCCTGATCCGCAGCTGTTGCCAGTGCAGCGGTAACATCTTCGGCATCGGTCATCTTTTCGACACCACCAGCCAGGACGATGTTGCTTGCACCTGAAGCCACTTCAAGGAAGGCCTGTCTGAATGCAGCACCACCAGAGGCACAAGCTGATTCAACTCGAGTTGCAGGCACAGGTGTTATACCAAGATAATCAGCCATCAATGCACCTATGTGTTCTTGTTCAGTAAATAATCCAGGCGACATTGAACCGATATACATTGAATCTATATAATCAACTCCAGCATCTTCGATTGCTTTTAAGGCAGCTTCAACAAATATATCTCTTATTGATTTATTCCAGAGCTCTCCGAATTTTGTCATTCCGGCTCCAATAACGACTACTTCTCTCATAATTTCCTCCTATTCATTTACTTTTATTTTCTTACGGAATTTTGCATACTCGCCGTAATTCAGGTAAATCTTGTTATTGTTAAGTAAATCTCTAACTTTAGGTGCGAGATTTTGAACCTTCGGTAATTCATCTGTTGCTTTGAGAATAAATCCATCGCTACCTGCACCAGAGCCAAACGAAACCATAAAAATCAAATCACCGGGCTTAGCTTCATCTAAAATCGCTGCTAAACCAGTAGGTGATGAACCAGAATAGGTATTACCCATCCAGGGAACAATCCAACCCGTTTCTAACTGTTCTTTCGTGAAACCCAATTTCTTCCCAACTTCCTGTGGAAACTTTCCGTTTGGCATATGGAAAACTGCATACTTAAAATCTTTTGGTGAGAGCTTTGATTTTTCAAGTAATGCTCGTCCAGCACCTAAGATATGTTTGAAATAAGCCGGTTCACCGGTGAACCTTCCAGCATGTCGTGGATAAAATTCTCCTTCGCGTCGCCAGAAATCCGGTGTATCGGTCGTAAAGGAATGTGTAAATAAAATTTCAGCAATTACATTTTCCTTTCCCATAATAAAAGCAGCCCCACCAGCAGATGCGGAGTATTCAAGAGCATCCCCAGGTGCACCCTGTGAAGTATCGGCGCCAATACCTAATGCATATTTCATTTCACCTGCTTTAACATGACTGTAAGCAACATACATCGCTTCACTACCTGCTTTACAGGCAAATTCGTAACTTGCGACATGAACATGAGGACCAATTCCGAGTGCATCAACTAATGTTGCACCACTTGGTTTAACAGCATAAGGATGCGATTCTGAACCAATATAAACCGCTCCGATTTCCTGGGGATTTATTCTGGCTCTTTTAAGTGCATTTTTTGCGGCTTCTACAGAAATTGTAATTGTATCCTCATCCTGTCCGGGAACAGTTTTTTCGTTTAATAATAATCCTCTCTTTATTGATTCAGGATCACTTCCCCACTGCTGGGCAATCGTTTCAGCCTTGATCCTGTATCTTGGCAAATATGCCCCATAACCCACTATTCCAATCATAAGAACTCCTTTTATTTGTTGATGTAACTTTTGTTAATTAATGATGTTTTTATTTTTCAATTTTTATATGAAGTTCACGAAGTTGTGCTTCATCGACTTCAGATGGAGAATCATCCATCAACGACATTGCACTTGTGGTTTTAGGAAATGCAATAACATCCCTGATGGATTTCTGTCCAGTAAGAAGCATAACAATTCTATCAAATCCGAATGCAATTCCACCATGTGGTGGTGCACCGTATTTAAATGCATCTAAAAGAAATCCAAATTTCTTTTGCGCTTCAGATTCCGAAATACCTAATAACGAGAACATTTTGTTCTGTAATTCTCTATTAAAAATTCTTATACTTCCGCCTGCAATTTCATTGCCGTTTAACACAAGGTCATAGGCACGCGCACGAACTTTCTCTGGTTTTGTATCTAACAATTCTAAATCTTCCAACTTCGGAGATGTAAACGGATGGTGAACTGCAATGTAGCGTGATTCTTCTGGACTGTACTCAAGTAAAGGAAAATCCACAACCCATAGTAATTCATACCTGTTTGCATCAATCAGATTCTGTCTATTTGCAATTTCAATTCTCAATGCACCCAGAATATTATGTGCTTTTAAATAATCATCTGCAACAATTAAAATTAAATCTCCAAACCTGGCATCCATTCGATTCACTATGGATTCAAGAATTTCTCTGGAGACGAATTTTGAAATTGGAGAATCAATTCCTTTATCTGTATATTTTATCCAGACCAATCCAGCCGCACCAAGTTTTTTTACAAATTCTGTAATATTATCAATCTGGCTTCGACTATAATTTGCACAATTGGGAGCAACAAGTCCACTTACAACTCCACCTTTTTTTATTACATCACTGAAAACTTTAAATTCAACACCGGTTAGTAATTCGTTTAATTTTTTTATACTTAAATCAAACCTTAAATCAGGTTTATCAGAACCATATTTTTCAATTGCATCTTTGTAAGTTAAAATTTTAAAAGGCGTTTGAAGCTGGATTCCCTTAATTTCCATAAACATCCTGACAATCAATCCTTCGACAATCTTAAAAATATCCTGTTCATCTACGAAGGACATTTCAACATCAATTTGAGTGAACTCTGGTTGTCGATCAGCTCTTAAATCTTCATCACGAAAACACTTTGCTATTTGAAAATATCTATCAAATCCCGCAACCATCAGAATTTGTTTGTATGTTTGTGGGGATTGTGGTAAAGCATAGAATTTTCCAGGATGTACACGACTTGGAACGAGATAATCTCTGGCACCCTCAGGTGTGCTTTTCATCAAAATTGGTGTTTCAATTTCAACAAAATTATTCTCGTCAAAATATTTTCTTGTTATCTGATATAAGCGATGACGGGTCAACAAATTGCTTTGTAATGTTGCTCGCCTTAAATCAAGATATCTATATCTCAAACGGGTTTCTTCACTAATATCAATTTCATCTTCTATCGGAAACGGTGGAGTATCGGCTTTATTGATAATTGTTAGTTCACTTGCGATTAACTCGATCTCTCCAGTTGCAATTTCGCGATTCTCCTGTCCAGCTGGTCTCCTTTTTACGATTCCAGTAACGGAAATTACAAACTCGCTTCTGAGTGTGCTTGCGAGGTCATGTAAAGATTTATTTTCCTGCGGATTAAAAACCACCTGGGTTTTTCCATAGCGATCCCGAATGTAGATAAAAATTATTCCACCCAGGTCTCTTCTACTATCAACCCATCCATTTAAAGTAACAATTTGGTCGATATGATTGATGTTTAATTCACCGCAGGTATGTGTTCTTTTTTTATATTTCATTCAAAAATTTCGTAAAATTAATGGGCTTCAGCAATATAGCAAATAGAGCTTACTTTTGCAAAAAAAATATAGATTGATTGAAAATTTGGAATTTTTTCATATATTTAGTTAGAAATTAAAAAAATTAAAGAGTTGTTTTATGGAAAATTCCGAAATAGAGCGCATAATTCAGCTGGTTTTAAAAGATTATGCACCTGAAAAATTAAGTATAAAATCTCAATCTAGTACTTCTACCTGTAAAGATGGGATATGCACAGATGGATTATGTGTGATTCACAACAAAGCTGGAGTTAAAAATATTGTTGATGAAGGTGCAAGCCGTATTTCAGCGAGTATTGGTGTTGATGCAGCAGGTGGAGTAGAGGGCGAACTTGCTAGAATGATAGATCATACTTTACTAAAGCCAGAAGCAACGGTGGAGCAGGTCACACAATTGTGTATGGAAGCAAAGAAATATAATTTTGCGAGTGTTTGTGTAAACCCTTCTTATGTTCCATTATGTGCTAAATTATTGAAGGATACATCCGTAAAAGTTTGTACGGTTATTGGTTTTCCACTTGGAGCAACTTCAACTAAAGCAAAAGCTTTTGAAACAGAACAAGCAATCGAAGATGGCGCTACAGAAGTTGATATGGTTATTAATATTGGCATGCTCAAATCAGGTATGTATGATTATGTTGAAAACGATATCTTTGCAGTTGTGAGCACCGCAAGACGCAACAATGTACTTGTAAAAGTAATAATTGAAACTGCACTACTAACAGATGAAGAGAAAGTAAAAGCATGTTTGCTTGCTAAGAGGGCTGGAGCCGACTTTGTTAAAACATCCACTGGATTTTCAAAAGGCGGTGCAACTGCAGGTGATATTGCATTGATGCGGAAAGTTGTTGGTAGTGCCATGGGAGTTAAAGCTTCTGGAGGTGTTCGAACAAGAGAAGAGGCACTTGAGATGGTACGCTCTGGAGCTGATCGTATTGGCGCAAGTGCAAGTGTTAAAATTATCAGTGCCGAAAAAGATACAAAGAAAAGTTTGGAAATGTATTAATGAAAAAAATAATTTTCATCATACCACTATTAATCTTAAGTTGTGCATCTCATAGAGATGCTACAAGAAGCGATAGTGATAGAGAAAATTTACTTTCAGAATTTGAAATGTCATTTAATCCATCTGATTATGATGAAGAAATTCGATTAGAAGAAAAGAAGAAAGAAAGCGTTGAAATCAAGCCAAAGGAAAAAGTCAATCAAGAAATTATTAATGGTTTTAGAATTCAGATTGCCATGACAAAGGAAATTAACGAAGCAAATACAATTAAAAACGATTTAATCAATTTGTTTCCTGAACAGAATGTTTATGTAATTTTCGAATCACCATATTACAAAATCAGGTTGGGAGATTTTACTGACAAAGAATCAGCAAATAGGATGTTACCAAATATTGTTGATAAAGGTTACAAAAGTGCGTGGGTTGTACCTGATAAAGTCGTTAAGAAGTAGCTAATTAAAATTAAATAATTCCTTACAATGAAATTTTTAGAGTTTTTCAAGTTACCTATTTTTCACCATTTTAAGCAATTCTGTGAAATTGCACTAACTCTTGAAAAGATTGTTTTGTTAAACTTGAGTAATTTCCGATTTGAGATTTGAAGATTTTTTTGATTCTTGTTAAGCCGATTCTTTTCTTTGGAAGGAATCGGCTTTTTTTTCCTGTCATGTTGGGTATAATAGTCAAAAAGTGTGGCTGAAATAGCTGTAAATAGTTCTTTGATATATATTTAGAGGAAGTAAAGTCAAAACAAATGAGATTCTAATGAAAAAAAACATTGTTTGTATTGTTTTTCTT
>QOQV01000012.1 GCA_003327435.1 Ignavibacteriota bacterium | reverse complement strand
TTCAGCATTGCCGAACGGATTTTTGTTAATTAAACTTTATCTTAAACCGACTGTCAATTCCAGCATTCGCTAATTGATCAGCTTCTCGGTTTTCTTCTCTATCAATGTGTTTTATCTTAAATTCAAAATTTGCTTCGTTCAATAACTTCCTGACATCCTCAAAAAGTAATTTCAAACGGGCATTTCTAACTTTATATTTGCCTTGAATCTGCCGAACTAACAGTTCACTATCAGAATATACAGTTAAACTATCTAAATTTAATTCTTTTACCCTTCTTAAGCAAGTAATTAAAGCTGTATATTCAGCAATATTATTGGTGGTCTTGCCTATATAACCAGAAATTTTATCTATTATGTTCCTTTTTTCATCCTTAATTATTACACCAATTCCGCTCTCGCCGGGATTCCCACGCGATGCACCATCAATATAAGCCACCAAATTCATATTAGCTTCTTGCTCTCTTCAACAATATAGTCTGAAACTAAAATTCTTCCACACTGTTCACAGGTAAAGATTTTTCTGTTCTGTCGCAATTCTACTATTTTCTGAATTGGAACTGTATTGAAACATCCGCCACAGGAATTTCTCCTGATAGCCACAACTGCCTTTCCATCTTTCGCTTTGCGTATCCTTTCATATAATGCTAAATCAGATTTGGAAATTTTAACCAGAATTTTTTCTCGTTTATGTTTATATGTCAATTCTTCTTCTTCGTTCTCCTTTGAAATCTTTGCTAACTCTTCCTGCTTCTCGGTCAATTCTTCTTCCAGTTCAACCAACTCTTTTTTAAATGTTTCCAGATCTCCTTTAGCATTCTGGATATGACCATCATAAATTGCTATCTGCTTGGTTAATTCTTCTATATTTTTTTCAGCATTATCTATCTCTGTAGTAAGTGCATCGTACTGTTTATTTGTCTTTACCTGAAACAATTGTTTTTTATATTTCTCAATTTTCTCAGCAAGAGTTACCATTTCAAGATCTGCTTCATCACTCTTGAGTTGTAAATTTTTAATTTCTTGCTCTTTCTCACTAATCTTTTGTTTCAGATTATCAACTTTTTCAGATAAATCTCTCACTTTTTGTGGTAAATCTCCTTTGAAATATTCAAGCTCATCTAAGTGAGAATCAATGAGCTGAAGAGTATACAAATTAATCAGTCTTGTTTCCAAGTGTATCTCCTAATTTAAAATATTTTTATTGGGTTTCGATTTTTTGTAGAAACTAGTACCTGAACATTCTCTTTCATTTCGGCCAACTTTGCTCTTAAAATGTTTGCCAATGATTCAAGAATAACTACTTCCGTTTCAAAATGTCCAGCATCTACAAGCATTATCTTACCTTCATATTGTTGAAAGCTATGATAAGATATCTCGCTCGTAACAAATGCATCCGCTCTTGCATTCAAAGCATCATGAATAATACTACTTCCTGAACCACCACACACAGCTACTGTTTTAATCTTATCCTGTGCACCATCCACATATTTTACAACTTCACATTGTAAATTATCTTTAATCATTTGTAGAAATTTTTTTTGAGATATTACATTTTCATACTGACCAATAGCACCTGCTCCGTATTCCGAAAGCTCATTGTTTAATGGATAAATATCGTATGCTGGTTCCTCGTACGGATGGGAAGCTCGCATAGCATTTATTACATCTGTAAGCTTCCACTCTGGCAGAATCATCTCTACTCTAATTTCTTCAACCTTTTCGAGTTCTCCAGGCACCCCAATGAAGGGCTTACTTAATTGACTACCCTTAAATGTACCGATACCAGAAATCCTAAATGAACAATAATCATATTCACCAATTTTACCAGCACCTGCAAGTGCCATTGCTTCAGTAATTTTTTCAACATAATCAACAGGAACAAATACTATGATTTTTTTTAAGAAAGTTTCAGCAGGTTTTAATACTTTGATGTTCTTTAATTCAAGTTTATCAGCAAGGGCGTAACTTACACCAAACTTTGTAAAATCTAAATTCGTATGTGCACTGATCAAAGAAATATTGTTACCAACTAATTTAAAAATGAGTTTACCTTTAGTATCAGCAGAACTAATTGATTTCATTGGTGAATAAATTAACGGGTGATGAGAAATTACGAGGTCGATATTTTTATTAATACATTCATCAATAGTATCTTCTGTTAGATCCAATGTTAACAATATCTTATGGACTGGTTTCTCAGGACTTCCAACCTGTAAACCAACATTGTCCTTTTCCCATGCTAATGCCTTAGGTGCGATGTCTTCTATTATTTTTTCTACATCTCTTACTATCATAACATAAAAAAAATGTCCTGAATTTATTATTCAGGACATTTTAAATTTTTTATTCTTTATTATATTAAGTTTCTTCGTTTTGTCTTCAATTATTTCAAATTTTAGAAGAAATTTTAAATAACTCATTTTCATGCTACAATAATATAGAAATTAATCCATATAAAAGCAAGTTTACATGAATTAAATTATTAAGAATAAAATTACCTGTAACTATTCAACACCTTCATATAATTAGCTCTTTCAAATGCAGCAGGTTCACGAACAGACTTATGGCTCATACTTCCAATCATTTGACGGACTGATTCATATTCGTGTTCTTCCATCCATTTTTGCATATCCTCAAGAACTTTAGATATGTGTGAAGCTCCGTTTTTTAAAAGTGCAGAACACATCATTGTAACACTTGAACCCACCATTAACATTTTCAGGACATCCTCAGCATTATGAATTCCACTTGTAGCAGCAATATCGGCTTTTATTTTTCCATAAAGTATTGCGATCCATCTTAATGGTAAACGCATAGCTTGAGGAGTGCTTAAAAATATATTTGGAACAACATCCAATGTTTCTAAGTCAATATCAGGTTGATAAAACCTATTGAACAGAACTAATGCATTTGCACCATTTTGATCAAGAGTATGTGCCATATTCGCGATTGAACTAAAAAACGGTGAAAGCTTTACAGCGATTGGTATTTTTATTTCTTTTTTTACAATCTTTAGAATATCAACATAAAGCTGTTCTACTTCAACACCCGTTTGATGAGGATTTGTTGGGATAAAATAAATATTCAATTCAAGACCATCAGCACCAGCTTCTTCAATTCGTTTAGCATATTCAAGCCAACCGCCAGCTGTTACACCATTTAAACTTGCTATTACAGGAATTTCCACTGCATCTTTAACCATTCGGATGTGATTTAAATATTCATCCGGACCGAGGTGATACACTTCGGGTTCAGGAAAATATGTAACAGCTTCAGCATAACTTTCACTGCCTTGAGTTGTCAGATAGTTAAGTTCAAGTGCTTCGTGAGTAATCTGCTCTTCAAATAATGAATGCAATACCACAGCAGATGCCCCTGCATCTTCAAGGGCTTTTATAGATGAGACCTCGTACATCAATGGTGAAGCAGATGGCACAATTGGATTTTTTAATTTCAAACCCATATAGTTTGTTGATAGATCCATAACTGTTCCTTTCTAAATTATGATTTTATTTTTTTTCGCCATTTCCACCATTATAGCGGATTGCTGCAAGTTGTTCATATAGATTATACTTCATCTTTGCATCTCTGTTTGCCAATTCGATTAATCGCTTCGCTTCTTCTGGTTTGCTCTTGGTCAGCATCTTGTAACGGGTTTCAAGATAGGCATAATCCTTGAATGAAATAGTTGGAGCTTTTGAATCCAGTTTGAGCGGATTTTTCCCTTCTTTAATAAGTTCAGGATTATATCTATACAAGGGCCAGTGTCCACTTTCAACGGCAGCTTTTTGATTTTCGAGTGCCTTTGTCATATTGATTCCATGCGCAATACAATGACTATATGCGATTATCAACGATGGACCAGTATATGCTTCCGCTTCCAGAAATGCTCTTACAGTTTGCAAATCGTTAGCACCAAATGCTACTTGAGCGACATAAACATTACCATAACTCATAGCCATCATACCCAAATCTTTCTTTGCAACAGGTTTTCCCCCAGCTGCGAATTTTGCGACAGCAGCTCGAGGTGTTGCTTTGGACATCTGTCCACCTGTGTTTGAGTATACCTCTGTATCAAGAACCAGAAGATTAACATCTCTATTTGAAGCAATGACATGGTCAAGTCCTCCGTAGCCAATATCATATGCCCATCCATCACCACCAACTATCCAGACACTTTTCTTTACCAGAAAATCTGCAATAGCATCCAGTTGTTTTGCTTCAGATGTTTTAATATTTTCTAATCTCTTTCTGAGCAATGCAACCCTATTTCGTTGTTCTGCAATACCAGCTTCAGTCGACTGGTCAGCTTTAATTATGGCATCAATCAACTCTGTTCCAATCTCACCTGCAAGTTTTTGCATTAACTCGATTGCAAATTCTTTCTGTTTATCAATCGTTAATCTGAACCCGTAACCAAATTCTGCGTTGTCTTCAAATAACGAATTCGACCAGGTTGGACCTCTACCATCTTTGTTTTTAGCGTATGGTGTTGTAGGTAGATTTCCACCATAGATTGATGAACATCCAGTTGCATTTGCAATATAAGTTCTATCGCCAAATAGTTGTGTTAAAAGCTTAACATAAGGAGTTTCTCCACATCCACTACATGCGCCAGAATATTCAAACAATGGTTCCAATAGTTGGCAGCCTTTGACTGTATTGATTTGCACTTTTGTTCGATCATATTCAGGTAATTCAAGAAAGAAATCATAATTAGCTCTTTCAGGTAACCGCAATGGAATTTGATCAGCCATATTAAGAGCCTTAAGCCGGGTTTCAGTTTTGTTTTTAGCAGGGCACACCTCCACACATAAACCACAACCTGTACAATCTTCTGGAGCTATTTGGATTGTGTATACCATATTAGGTTCAAATTCCTTACCTTTTACTTTCGTCCACTTAAATGTCGGAGGTGCCTTCTCAGTAAATTTTTCATCATAAACTTTAACTCTAATTGCTGCATGTGGACAAACCAGTATACATTTATTGCACTGGATACAAACTTCAGGATCCCAAACTGGAATTTCAAGTGCTATATTTCTTTTTTCCCATTGTGCTGTATCAGTTATAAATGTACCATCTGGCTCAAAAGCACTAACAGGTAGAGTATCACCCAAACCACCATAAATTTTAGCCAGTACATTGCGCACATACTCTGGAGCTCTTGGATCCGACATAACTGGTTCAAGTTCAATATTGCTTGTAACTTTATCTGGAACCTGTATCTCATGCAAATTGGCAAGTGTTTGATCTACTGCCTGATAATTCATTTTGACAATTTGTTCACCTTTCGAACCGTAAGTTTTCTTTATGGCATCTTTAATTTTTTGAATCGCTTCATCTTTCGGTAGAACATTTGAAATTGCAAAAAAGCAGGTTTGCATTATCGTATTAACTCTTTCACCCATGCCTGCCTGTTCGGCAACTTTATATCCATCTATAACAAAGAATCTGAGTTTTTTATCAATGATGTCTTTTTGTACTTTTTTGGGTAACTTATCCCAGACCTCTTCGGGTCCAAAAGGACTGTTAAGCAAGAATGTTGCACCAGGAAGGGCATTCTTCAACATATCATACCTCTCGAGAAAAACCCATTGATGACATGCTACAAAATTTGCTTTATCGATAAGATAGGTGGATTTGATGGGTCTCGGTCCAAAACGTAAATGGGACACTGTTACTGCACCAGATTTCTTTGAATCGTAAACAAAGTAACCCTGAGCGTAAAAATCTGTTTCCTCACCTATTATCTTTATCGAATTCTTATTGGCACTAACTGTTCCATCAGCACCCAACCCATAGAAAAGGGATCTTATCACATCATCTCTCTCTATGGAAAATTCTGGATCATATTCTATAGATGTATTCATTACATCATCTATAATACCTACTGTAAATGAATTCTTTGGTCTATCTTTCTTCAGTTCATCAAAAACGCCTTTTACCATAGCTGGAGTAAATTCTTTTGACGCAAGACCATATCTTCCACCAACAATTTTTGGATAAACTTTTAAATTTAATATTCCCGTGGAATAAGCTTCACTGATAGCAGTTACGACATCTTTATATAACGGTTCACCGTTTGCACCAGGCTCTTTAGTACGATCTAAAACTGCTATGGATTTTACAGTAGTAGGTATCACTTTTAGGAAATGTGATAATGAAAATGGTCTGTATAATCTTACTTTTATTAATCCAACTTTTTCGCCTTTACTTGTGAGGTAATCTACAGTTTCCTCTGCAGTTTCAGCACCTGACCCCATCATTATAATTACTCTTTCTGCATCCGGTGCACCGAAATAATCAAAAAGATGATACTGGCGCCCAACAATTTTAGCAAATTTGTCCATCACTTTTTGGACAATATCAGGTACTTTTGCATAGAATGGATTTATTGTTTCCCGTGCCTGAAAAAATACATCTGGATTTTGTGCGGTACCACGAATCACAGGGCGATCCGGTGATAATGCTCTTTTACGATGTGCAATTACAAGTTCTTCATCAATCATCGCTCTGATGTCTTCGAGAGATAATTGTTCTATCTTCATTACTTCGTGTGAGGTTCTGAATCCATCAAAGAAGTGAACGAAAGGAACACGAGCTTCAAGGGTTGCAGCTTGTGCGATAAGTGCATTATCCATAACTTCCTGAACGGAATTTGATGCAAGCATTGCCCAACCGGTAGAACGCACCGCCATTACATCACTATGATCACCAAATATTGATAACGCATGGGTTGCAACTGTACGTGCAGAGATATGAAACACTGTTGGTGTCAATTCGCCTGCTATCTTAAACATATTTGGTATCATAAGAAGTAGCCCTTGTGAGGCGGTAAATGTTGTTGTAAGAGAGCCAGCCTGCAAAGCTCCGTGTACAGCACCAGCTGCACCAGCTTCACTTTGCATCTCAACGACTGTGGGAATTGTGCCCCAGATATTTTTTTCACCCGCTGCCGACCAGGCATCTGCCCACTCACCCATATTGGAGGAGGGGGTAATCGGGTAAATTGCTATTACTTCGTTAGTTTTATGAGCAACATAAGCAGCTGCTTCATTACCATCAATTGTAACTTTTTTACGTTCCATTAAAGTATAATCTCCATTTATTTATTAATTTTAAGTTCTTTTGGAAAGTAACGAAAGGAAAATTAAACTTGATCAGTTTAATCGATTGGTTATTCAAATATAAGAAAAATTTCGAATTAATAAAATATTTATATTGCAGACTAAAATTTATCAAGATTAATAAGTTGCTTTATCATTTTCTTAAAATGTAGAATTTTGATTTATAAACATCTTGAAAATCATATATATTCTAAGAGTTTAACTTCTACACGTTAAAATATATTACAATAATCGTGCCTTTTTCTTAAAATTATAATGAAAATTTGGAAATACTAAAAACAAATGTTTGGGCTGCAGAATACAGTTCTTTTAAATTTTTCTCAAACCATACACCTGAAAGAGGAATTGCTGAGCATTCATAATATCTACCATTTAATTCGAATAATATTACTCGAACCTTCTTACTTGTCCAGTCCGCAAAATACTCATATGCACAATAATCTTTGTTTCCCATCTTAAAAATTTCTGGTTTACGACTCAACTTAAAATCCTGTGAGGTATTAGCTTTAAAAGTCAAGCTAATATTTGCAATAAGATATAATCCCTCATTCTCTATCCGCTTAACTGTGGTATTATCCAAAAAGATTTCTTCAAGGACTATTGCAGATGTGTAATCTTCCTTCAATAACCAGAAAAGATAATTCGGAGATTGTGCATTGTCATTTGGTACAAACCAACCTTGTGGAATAAACGCAGAAAGTGTTCCATCTTTCGCTGTTACATATTCAGAACTTAAAGGATAGTCGTATGAGTAATGATAGGAAGAGACACAGGAAACAAATACAATTAATACAACAGAATAAAATAAATTTTTTAACACAGCTTAATCAGTTTTTCTTGCAAATTTTTCGCTTTCAAATGTAAATGTAATCGAAACCCTATGTGTATCATCAAATCTATTATCGGTAAGTTTTGAAGTAGCAAAAGTATAATCTATATCGAATTTGGGTAGGTGAATACCAGCACCAAAGTTAGTTGTTCCGATTTCACTATAACCTGCTCTAAGAGCAATGATATTTTTATAATCGAACTCCAAACCTGAATGCAAATCAAAACTCACAGCACCAATATTAAAATTAGATGCATATTTTCTATTTTCAAACCGAATATCAAAATCCAGAACCGGAATAAATCTGCCACCAAGTGCTTCAATAAAATATGCCGAGCCAACTTTTAAGGTTGGGCTGATCAATTCATTTGTGCCATTGTTCCAGGCGATTAAAGTTGTTGTGGCATCCTGCAAATTTATTCCTATGAGCAAATTTCTGTAAGGAGAAAACTGCAAACCCAAATCAATGCCAATACCTAAAGCATTACCAACACTCATATCGCGACGAATAAACTTCAAATTTGCACCATAGGATAATTGATCAGATGATTTAACAGAATAACTCATATAAAAAGCGTAATCAACTGCATTGAAATAGGTGATTTTATCTTTATCCAATCTTTCATTCTCATCAAAAATTCCGTTACCATTTTCATCAATAAGTGCATTTCTTGTATCAGCTATCCCATCGATGCCAAGCCGTATTATTCCCAACCCGATACTTGCGTTCGAGTAAACAGGAAAACCTATACCTGCATAATCATAATTTACAAGTCCACCAAATTGTTCTGTATGCATCAAAGACATTTGAGGATAATTGATTCTGGAAAGTCCAGCCGGATTCCAGTAAATAGAATTGACATCATTTGCTATAGCAGCAAATGCACCACCCAGAGCCAGAGCTCTACCACCAACTCCGATTGCCAAAAATTCCCCAGCATACTTTCCAATACCCGTACCAGCAAATATAGTGCTTATGCTCACAATCGATATGAATAAAATTTGATATATTCGAACTATCATAAAAATTCCGTTTTTTTAATAAATTCTCTTAAAAATTCTGAAAAATTTATGAAAAAAGCAAACATTCTAAAACTTTTTTTAAATTCATAATTAGGAAATTTGCTATGTATTTAATAATTTACTTTAAGCTTTCTTGATATTTATTTAAAAATTATGCATATTTTATAATGTAAAAAGGTAAAAAAATTTTTTATGGAAACAATAACTATCTTGATCATCGAACCGACTGAGCTGACTTTTGAGGTTCTCAATAAGCAATTTAAGAAAGCCTTGAAAGCCAATGTAATAATTGATAATATCAATTATATACAAATAGAAAATTTTGTTAAAAATAAAATTCCCATTTATGATCTTGTTTTTATCGGTGAATTAATTGATCTTAAGGATACAATAAAAATTTCAAGTACCCTGAAACGAAATGGTTTCTTTATGCCATTGATACTTTTAACGCAAATACAGGATACAAAATTGACCATTCAACAGATCGAAGCTGGAATAGATGATTGTTTAAATATTTACGAATTTGAATCAGAAACTTTTGCATGGAGCTTAACAAGTCTGATTCAAAAATCAGAGATCAAACAGAAAGCTGAAGAATTTGAGACAATTCGAGCAAAAATACTTTCTTTATATTCTTCACTGGCTAAGATAACGCACGAAATCAATAACCCACTGGGCGTAATGAGATTAGCTCTCTTTCAATTAAAAAGCAAAATAAATAATGATGAATCTTTAAATAAATATATCCAAATGATTTCCGATAACATTGATAAAATAGAAAATCAGATTACAGATTTAAGAAAAGTGAGAGAAGAAATGCAAATAGAACAAACTATACTCAGGAAAATTCTTGCTATTAAAGAATAACACATTATTACCCATTGAAAGATGAATAGAATACTTTTCATTACACAAGACCACAAAGAAATTGAAATTGTTAAAAATTTCCTTAACAGACATAATATCAGTGTAGACATTGTAACTTCAGACTACAACTCTTGTGAGCAACTAATTGAACAAAACTCTTTCCGATTAATTATAGTTTCGAATCCGTCAAACCCCGAAAACTTAAATAATATCTCGAAAATTAAATCAAATCATCCACTAGTACTATTAACCGATAACGATGTTGTAATTCCAAACTTTAAAAATGCACTATTTACAAAAGTCATAGATAAGAAATCAGATTATCTTTCAACAATAAAGGACTTCTTGGAAGCACAAGAAATTGACTATTCAATATTAAACAAGGTATTAATAGATACAATTGATGATGCATTATGCATTATTGATCAAGATTATATTATTAAATACTGGAATAAATCAGCTGAAAATTTACTTGGTTGGGATAAGAACGAAGCATTGAATAAGAAAGTAAATTCAATTCTTAAATTTAAATTCAGCGAAAATAGTAATCAATTAACATTTGAGGAAATTCTCAAAAATAAAGATATTACATGTTTAGAGGTTAAAATAACAACTAAATTTAATAATACAATATTTACAGAGCTAAAAATATCACAGTTAAATTTTGAACAAACAAAAACACAATTAACATTATTAAAATTCAAAGACATTTCTAATTATAAAGAGATACAAAAACAATTACATATTCTTTCGGATATAGTATTGAACACTTCTGATGGAATTGTTTTAACAGATTTAAATAAGAACATTATTTTCGTAAACAGATCAAAAGCTGATATGTTAGGATATGCTGTAGATGAGCTTACTGGTAAAAACATAGCAATTTTTTCAGGAGAAAATCCATCATTAAGTAACGAAATGCAAAAAATACACGAGCGTGTTTTTAATGAGGGTATATGGAGTGGCGAAATTAATGAAGTTAAAAAAGATGGTACAGAAATCACAATTCATTTAACGAGCAAGTTATTAAAAACAGACGATGGTCGCCCATATGCAATTTTAGGGACTTCCCAGGACATTACGAATAGGAAGATACTTGAAAAAAAATTAAAAGAATCGGAAGAATGGTACAGGACACTAATCACCAGCATTAACGGCGTATTAATATTTTTTGATCCTTTTGGGAAGATTAAATACATCAATCAAGCAACAGAGAAAATTCTGAATTATACTTTTAATGAAATTGAAAATATAGATTTCTTTCAACTTTTTTCTTTTGAGAATTCATTCCAACCAGATTATATAATGGACAAAATTCTGTCCAATACTCCTTTACAGGGCTTAAATGCAAAAATAAAAACCAAATCTGGTGAAGAACGACATATAGTTTGTAATTTAAGTCCAAGGTATGATTCAGATGGACTTATAAATGGAATAGTATGTAACGGTATCGACATAACTGAATTTAAATTACTTGAAAGAAAACTTGCTGAAACATATAATTATATGGAAAACATAATTAAAAACTCGGCTGATGGAATTGCTACATTTGATCTTGATGCAAAAGTTGTAACCTGGAATAAAGCCTGCGAAAAAATATATGGTTATACGGCAGAAGAGGTAATTGGTAAACAAATATTAAAAACAGTTCCTGAAAAGCATTTACCTGAGTGGAAAAAAATTTATGATGGAGTTCTTAATGGTAAAACATTTGAAAATATAGAAGTCGAACGTATTAGAAAAGATGGGAAAATTATTAATCTGCTTTTAACTGTATCTCCTATCCAAAACCTCGAAGGCAAAGTAATTGGAATTTCATCATTTATTCGTGACATTACTGAAAAGAAACTGCTTGAAAAACAGGCTTACTTATCTGAAGCAAAATATCGTCAACTCTTCGAAGAATCAAAAGATTTCATATTCGAAACCACAGTTGATGGAAAATTTATTTCAATCAATCAAGCCGGTGTCGAAATCCTTGGATATGAATCAAAAGAAGAAATACTAAAGATTGATATCAAAAAAGACCTCTATGTTAATCCAGAAGAGAGGGAGAAATTCAAATCAGAGATTGAAAAATTTGGATATGTGATCGATTTTGAAGTTCATCTGAAAAGAAAAAACGGTGACAGGATTACACTTATGGAAACCGCAACCGCTGTTTATGATGACAACAATCAAATTATAGGATACAGAGGTATCGGAAGGGATTTAACTGAAAAGAAACGCCACCAGGAAAGAATACTCTCCCTTTTAATTGCATCGCAGGCATTTTCAAGAACCACTACTGAAGAGGAAATATTTGATACAATTGCAAAAGCAATCAAAAGATTAGAGTACAATTTGATTATTTTAATGCGGCAGGGAAATAGTTTAAAAATAGCCCGTACCACATTCGATGAAAACATGATCCGAGCTCTTGAGAAAATGTACAATTTTAGATTTTCAACTTATCTAATTCCATATAAAAAATTTTCAGGATTTAAAAGCGTAATAGAAGAAAAGAAAGCTGTCTTAAATGAAAAATCTATCGAGAGATTGATAGATATTCTTCCAGGCCATATCCCTCGTAATGAAATCGAAATATTTATTAACGAAATTGGATACAAAAATCGCTCAATCTCCTTACCGCTGGTTGTATTTAATGATGTTATCGGCGTGTTGATTATCAACTCAGATGAATTTAAACAAGAAGATATGCCTATTTTCAATTTATATGCTGCACAATTAAATGCAGCTCTTGAGAATGCTCGACTTTATAAACGCCTTACACAGGCAAACGAGGAACTCAGAAATGCATACGAAAAATTGCATGAATCTCAAACAATGCTTATTCACAGCGAAAAGATGAAAGCTATAGGCGATTTAGCCAGTGGAGTAGCACACGATTTCAATAACTTACTTGGTATAATCTCGGGAAGAGCTCAGCTTTTACAATTGCGGACAACTGATCAAAAAACAAAAAATGACCTGGATGTAATCCTCAAAGCTGCGATGGATGGAGCGGAAACTGTCAGGAGATTACAGGACTTTGCGAAAAAGAAAGTAGACGATAATGCTTCTGCTATTGATGTCAATCTTATAATTGAAGATGTTATACAATTAACACAAACTAAATGGAAAGACATAGCACACCAAAAAGGGATTAAAATTGAAATAGTCAAAGAGTTCGATAATCTACCAATAATTTTTGGCAGCGGATCCGAGCTGAGAGAAATACTTACAAATCTTATTTTAAATGCAGTCGATGCAATGCCTCAAGGGGGTATATTAAAGATTGCTACAAAAAATCTGGATAGATTATATAGCATAATAGTAGAGGATACTGGAGTCGGAATTCCTCAGGATGCACTCACGAAAATATTCAACCCATTTTACACCACAAAAGGCGAAAGAGGAACTGGACTTGGACTTGCAATGGTAAAAACACTTGTAACAAAACGCCAGGGGGATATCCAGGTACAAAGCGAAGTTGGCGTGGGAACAAAATTTACAATTACATTCCCAAAATTGAATGTCGAAAAAAATTTCCAAACAGACAAAATCGATGCTCCTATAATTCACAAGTCAAACAGTACAGACCAATACAATGTTCTTATTATTGATGACGAAGAAGAAATACGCTTATTACTCTCAGAAATTTTACAACAGGCGAACTATAATGTTACAATAGCTAAAGATGGTAGAGAAGGTATTCAAAAATTCAAAAGCACAAAGATTGACATTGTATTCACTGACTTAGGTATGCCAGATGTTAACGGATGGGAAGTAGCAAGTGAAGTTAAGAAAATTAACCCCACAACACCTGTTATTTTAATTTCTGGTTGGGGCCGAGATTTGAAGGATCAGGATTTAACGAATACAGGAGTTGACTTTCTTGCATCCAAACCTTTCCACATTGATGAGATCTTTCAAATACTCATACATGCCAAAAATATGATTGAAAAATATAAGTAAATTTTTGTGCTTACCTCTTTTTTTTCTATATTAAAAGAAATTATGATAATAAGTTAAAATTGTCGAACAATAATATAAATATCCTTTTTATAGGTGATATTGTTGGTAAACCGGGAATTGAGCTCACAGAAACCATTCTAAAAAATTACATTCAAAAATATCAGATTGATGTTTGTATTGCAAACGGAGAAAATCTGTTTGAAGGAAAAGGTATTTCTACTGAAAGCATAAATAAACTTTTTAATATTGGTGTAAACATTATAACGGGTGGCAACCATTTATGGGATCGCTGGGAAGCCAGAAAAATATTATCAGAAAACAAGAATGTATTAAGACCGCTAAACTACCCAAAGGAAAACCCAGGCAATGGTTATATAATCTACGATACAGGTAAAAAGGGGAAAATTGGTGTTATAAACTTACAAGGTAGAGTTTATATGCAACCAATTGATGATCCATTTAGAACAGCCGACTGGGCATTGAGCAAAATTTCCGAGCATACAAAAGTAATCCTCATTGATATGCATGCTGAAGCTACTGCAGAAAAATTAGCATTAGCTTACTATTTAGATGGAAGAATTAGTGCTTTAATTGGGACACACACACACATTCCCACTGCAGATGGAAGAATTTTACCCAATGGTACCGCATTCATTTCAGATGTTGGTATGACAGGACCTTATGATTCCGTAATCGGTATGAAAAAGGAAGTGGCTATAAAAAGATTCCTTCACGGGGTGCCCTATAAATACGAAATGGCAAGTCACGATATACGATTCTGCGCAGCGTACATCGAAGTTAATCCAGATACAGGCAAAGCAGTAAGGTTTGAAAGCATTGTTTTCCCAAGTTTTTTATAAAAATAAAGGAACAGGATGCCAGCCCTAATATTAGATGGAAAAAAAATTGCAGAAGAAATCAAACGGGAAATAAAAGCTGAAACGGACAAATTAAAGTCACAATATGGAATCATTCCAGGTCTTGCATTCATTTTGGTAGGCAATAATCCAGCATCCGAATCTTATGTTAAGATGAAAAATAAAGCTTGTAACGAAATTGGTTTCTTTTCAATAACAGAAAAACTTCCAGACAAAACTGAACAAGATTTTCTCACAGATTTAATCAATAAATATAACCGTGATCCACTAATACACGGAATTCTTGTACAGCTTCCACTTCCTGAACATTTAAACTCTGATAAAATAATTGAAGTTATTGATCCACGCAAGGATGTAGACGGTTTTCATCCAATAAATGTAGGTAAATTGGTTATAGGACTGGATTGTTTTAAACCCTGCACTCCTGCTGGAATTCAAGAATTATTAAAAAGATATGGAATTAAAACAACCGGAAAACACATAGTAATTTTAGGTAGAAGCAACATTGTAGGTAAACCAGCAGCGAACATATTTTTACAGAAAGAAAATTTTGCAAATGCAATAGTTACCATAGTTCACAGTGCCGCTGATGATATAATAAAATACACAAGGCAAGCCGATATACTTATTTGTGCAACGGGAAAAGCTGAATTCGTAAATAGTGATATGATTAAAAAAGACGCAATAGTAATAGATGTTGGAATTAATAGAATCCCAGATTCAAAATCTAAGTCAGGATATAAAATTGTTGGTGATGTGGACTTTGCATCGGTATCTAAAATTGCCTCTGCTATAACACCTGTACCTGGTGGAATTGGACCGATGACAATTGCAATGCTATTATCAAATACATTAAAAGCTGCAAAAAATTTTACCAATGCATACATTAAAATATAGAAAAATAGTTGAATTGTCTCACCCTATTGAAGAAAACATGCCTTGTTGGCCTGATGAGAATTATAAAAATACTTTTACAAAAAAAATTTTATCAAGATATCAGGAAACTGGATTCTATTACAACCATTTATCCTTCTCAGAACATACTTCCACACATATTGACGCACCAATTCACACAGCTAAAGGTAAATTATCAATTGAACAATTACCGATAGAAAACTTTATTGTGCATGGTTGTGTAATTGATGTAACAAGAAAAGTAAAACAAAATTTCGATTATGAGTTGGAGGTGGATGATATTTTAGAATATGAAAGAATAAATGGTAAGATTAAGAGTAATTCTTTTATAATTATGCGAACTGATTGGAGCGATTACTGGAATCAACCAAAAAAATATTTAAACACTGATGATACAGGAATTATGCATTTCCCTGGATTTTCAAAAGAGTCTGTTGAATTTTTAATAAAAGAACGATTTATTTGCGGAATTGGAGTAGAAACTTTAAGTATTGATCCTGGTGATTCTGCAGATTTTCAGGTACACAAAATTTTGTTAGAAAACAACAAATTTGCAATCGAAAATCTGACAAACATAAAATATCTACCACAAAAAAATTTCACTTTAATCGCTCTACCACTTCGAATTGTTAGCGGTTCCGGAAGTCCAGCAACTGTAATAGGATTATTTTAATTACTTACGGAAATTTATTTGTTTTTCTGAGAGCATTACCTAAAATTTGCAAATATTCTTCTTTAGAAATTTCAATTGCTCCGAACTGTCGAAGGTGAGGAGTAATATATTGTGTATCCAGAAGCAAATATCCATTATTTTTTAAAATGTTTACAAGAGTAACAAGTGCTACCTTAGAAGCATCTCTCATTCGACTGAACATTGACTCACCAAAAAAGGCAGAACCCATTGCTACACCATACAAGCCACCAACGAGTTTATCCTTATACCATGTTTCTACACTATGTGCATAGCCTAACTTATGTAAATTAATATAACTATCGATAATTTCCTGTGAAATCCAGGTCTCTTTTCTATCAGCGCAGGCGATAATAACATTTTGAAAACTTGTATTAATTTTTACTTTAAAGATGTTTTTTTTAATTGTCTGTTTCAAACTTCTAGAAATTTTAAAATCCTCCAATGGAATAATTGCTCTTGGATCTGGAGAATACCAGTATATTTTCTTATTTTCTGAATCTGCCATAGGGAAATAACCGGTAGCATAGGCAGCCAGCAACAAATTTGGTGGGATTATGTTCAATTTATTTTTCTTTGTTTCCAAATTAATCACCAAAGCATGTCCCAACCGACCTTGCAGCAAAAATAAGTTGAGAATCAGGTGGTACAAGGCGTAATTTTCCAATTGCATCTTCAATCGGGACTGTAACGACTTCTCTTCTTTGCAGGCTCACCATAACACCAAATTTTCCTTGTGAAGCTGCCTGTAGTGCAATAGAACCAAATCTTGTACCTAAAATTCTATCGTATGGTGTGGGGCTTCCACCCCTTTGAACATGTCCAAGTACAGTGACTCTTGTTTCAAGTCCAGTTTCCTGTGCAATTTTTTCTCCAACCAATTCACCGATTCCGCCTAAACGAACAGGATCCGTTCTCTTTTTATCCAATTCTTTTACAACTATATCGCCATTTGCTGGTTTTGCACCTTCAGCAACACACACTATACTGAACCGCGCACCTTTACTTCTTTGTAGTACAGCTTTATAAACATTTTCCCAATGGAAAGGAATTTCTGGAATTAAAATAATATCAGCACCACCGGCAACACCTGCTCCAAGTGCGATCCAACCAGCATATCTCCCCATAGTTTCAACAACCATAACTCTATGATGAGCTGAAGCCGTGGTCTGCAATCGATCAATAGCTTCTGTGGCGACTGCTCTGGCTGAATCATGTCCGAATGTAATATCTGTTGCGTCTAAATCATTATCAATGGTTTTGGGAATTCCGATTATATTCATACCCATCTTACCAAATTTATGTGCAATATGCATAGTCCCATCGCCACCCACAGCAAAAAGAACATCCAGTTGCCAATTTCGATAATTCTCAAAAGCTTGTTCTGAAGCATCGATAATTCTGATACCTGTTGGACCTTCGACTGGGTAATTGAATGGATCACCTTTATTGGATGTTCCTAAAATTGTTCCACCAACATTAATTATGCCTGTTACATCAAGTGGTGTCAGGATTCGCATACGACCTTCTACGAGCCCTTCGAACCCATCCTGAATTCCTATAACTGTGGCGTTGAAATAATTCATTGCCGGTTTTGCAATACTTCTAATTACTGCGTTCAACCCGGGGCAGTCGCCACCACCAGTTAAGATACCAACTCTTTTTAATTGCATTTTTCTCCTTTATTTGTTAATAACGCCATATTGCACCAATTCCATGTTTTGAAAATTTATCTGAAATACTACTTGAAACTATATTCATCTGTACTTTATATTTTCGTAATAATGGGGGAAGCAATGTTTTTATAGAACCAATTCTTAGATTTTTAGATAAACATTGCTTGCATTCTTTAGCATCTTTGGTCATTACATAACCACAACTCGCACATTCAATCAAAATTTTATCAGTATCATCTGTTAAAGCCACAAGACCTGCTCGACCTTCTTGAATTAGTTTCAAGACATTCTTAATACCTAAGCTTGCGTTTGTATTTTGTTCGGACCTATCTAAAATTTCTGTGATAAGTTTTGTTTCTACATCGCGTTCGTATTTTTTAAAGACTTCTTGGGCTAAAGCAATCATCTCATTAACAGATGTGTCCTTAGATAAATGTATATTACCTATAATTTTCAATTGATTAGTATGAACATATTTTTGATAGATTTCTGTTTGAGAATCCTGACCAGCCAGAATAATTTCCTTAATATAATAATTTTTCTGCATATTTTCGAGTGAAGAGACACTTTCTTTCCAGAATTTTTGAATTTCTTCGTTAATATGTCTTTCAATTATTTCTTTCGTATCGCCACCACGCAATCCGGGTATGGCTTTTTCTCTCAAAATTTTTTCTGGTGGAAGATGTTTGGTTTGCCATAATAAAGTGTCTTGTGAAATATGTTCTTCCCATTCTTTGATAACCTCATTCAATGAAACAATATAGTAATGAATCTTTTCTGCTTCCACTTTAATTATACCAATATTGCGGTATTCTTCGAGCAACCAATCTAACTGCCCTAAACTTGGTTTACCCCACCATATCTCATTTACAACATTCACTCTTGGATAAGCGATTTCAAAAAAATTCGTTGACAGAAATGCAATTAAAGATTTCCCATGAAGGTCGCCATATTCAACTTCATCCAATATTTTCTTTTCAAGCTGTTCAAATATTTTCATCGTGTCTTGAGTTAAACTTCTCTTAATCTCTTTAAGAGAATCTTTCAACCAGATCAAAGCAATTGATCTGCTACTTTTACCAAGCTGTGAGGGATCAGTGTTAAGATAAACACTTAGAACTTCCTGTGATTTTTCATTTAACATTTTATTAAATAGTGAATGTAATTTTAACATAGCAACCTCCTCTAATATTAAAGTTTATGATTAAAATTTATACCAAATATTTTTTCCATATCAATAAAACTTCTTTATATCCATTTTCTTTAATTGATGTTTGTCTAGGTTTTGATTCGATAAGTCGAAATTTTTCCTTTAAATGATTTTCCAATTTTATGACATCTACAGGAAAAGGTGGACCAGCATCCAAATTTGAATACATCTGCAGAAAGATTATTAATAAGCCACCTGGTTTGATTAATTTTTGAATGTTATCGAAATATTCCATCTGTCGATCAGGATGAATCTCTGAACTGAAAGAATATTCTACCAAATAATCAAATTTGTGTAACAATTTACCAGACAGAGCAAAAAGATCAGAATATGTTGTCTCAATTACCGATTTTAATTTTTTGGCTTTTTTTCGTATCTGGTTGATAACACTTTGAGAAGGAGATATAACTGTAACTAAATAATTATTTTTGGCAAACAAAACAACATCCTGACATAAGGCACAACCAATTATTGCAATTTTTCCAGGTTCTGAGAAGTACTCGCTTTTTAAGAGTTCTTTTAAAATTGGCGTAGGATCATCGGAATCCATTTGCGCAGATTTTTCTTTATATCTCTTCTCCCAGTATTCGGGGGTATAATCAATAATTTTTTCTGTCATAACCTTTTATAAATTATTAAATATTTAAATTTTCTCTTACCATTGTACAATTAGAGCACTCGCAAATACTTCTAAGATACTCGAAAGAATAAATACCAGTATCGTGCCCATCTGCCCAGATTATTTTTATAGCGTACGAACCAACCTGCTCAATATCCGTTATCTCATAAATTTTATCATCAGCATTTTGTTCCGAGTTTTCTCTTTGCAGCTTGCAATATGCACAAGGACATAGATTTCTAAGATTTATATATGTATGTTTACCATAGTGTCTATCATCCCATTCTATAGTAAGTTCTCTATTACCAGATTTATAAATTTTTAATGGTTGCATATTAAAATTCCTTTTCGAGTGGTTTTCTACAAATTTTATGATATTCGCAATAATTGCAAGCAATATTTATATTTTTATCTGTTGCGATCGGGAATTTCCCCTCTGAAATACAATTTATATATTCCTTTACATAGTCAATTGATTTAGATATAATTTCAGAAAGCTCTTCTTCCTTAGTTAAAATACCGGTTCCTCGCTTCGCTTTAGGAAATGCTTTTTCAATATATTGCTCATTGGCTAATAATACTTTTTCCTGAACCTTATCACTCAAAGTATAATAAATTGCAGCTGCTGGATTAAAGTGCTTATTATGTTTTGCACTCAACAACTTTTCAACAGCATACAGATATATCGGAAGCTGAAGTGCAAGTCCTTCCACAACATTTTTATATGTTACTGTTTTACTACCTGTCTTATAATCTATAATTGCAAAATAATCGTCATCGATATCTATTCGATCAACTTTTCCTCTAATCTTATATCCATCAATTTCAACAGGAGCGTCTGTACTGATTTCTTTATCTATCCGTTTACTACCACCAGCTCTTGTTCCAAATGCTGCTTCAAAATATCTTGGTTTTACTTTAACATTTCTATTGCGCTCATAATTTACAAATTCTTGCAGCAACCCCTTTTTATCCGCTGTGCCGATTATTAACTCTTTATCCAGAAATGCAAGCAAATCGTTTGTATCAATTGTTTCTAATTTTCCCTTTGCAATTTTTGTAATTTCCTCAATTGCTATTTTAATTTGTTCGTCGTTGCTATTAGAAAGCAAAGGTAAATTATTTTGAATCCTATTCCTGTAAAAATCAAACAAAATCTCATGTAATATACTCCCCCTTTCAAGCGGTGTAATACCCTCTTCTGGCTCCTGTATCACACTAATCTTTAATAAATTACTGATAAAATAACTAAATGGACATTTTGCATATTTTTCTAACTGTGTTATTGAGTAAACCTTAGTCCTACTTGCACTTAATTTTTTCAGAGCTTCCTTTGATAATTTTTCTAATATATATCCGTTGTATTCAGATTTAGTATCATCCATATACCGTTGTTTTTCAATACCAATGGCATAAGAAATAAAATCAATTGTACTTTTCCAATTTTCATCAAATACATCAGGAATAGTAAATTCAGAATCCACACTTAAATTAAATCCAATTTTACTCAATAAACCTTCTTCATTAAATTCGATTTCATCTAATTTCTGTTTTAGCTCTTTTTCATAAAACTGTACCTCAACGATTTCAAGTAAATCATCTATGAATGGAGATCTAACAAGTTCTACCTCACCATCCTGTTTTGGATAGCTCAAATATAGCTTGTCAGAAAAATTTGTTAAACATTGATAGAATAGATAACGATTCTCGGTTAAATGATATTTTTCTTTTTGCTTCTGTCGTTCTTTGCTAAAAAATATTTCTGGTGAATATTCTCGGGGGAATTCACCATCAACCATACCAATAATAAACATTGTATCAAATTCCAATCCTCTGGTTTCTTCAAATGATGTAACATAAACACCATAACCATATTTTTGTCGGATATTATATCTTGTCTGTGATATAGCAGCTTTCAATTTTTCAATATAGAAACTTAAATTATATTTTCTTTCCTTACCGTTTTCAAAAATTAATATTCCAGTTAACTCATCTAAAATATTAATAAATTTTTGATACGCTCGTGTATCCTTCTCAAGTAAATCGGAATTATTAAAATTGTATTTTAAAATATTTTCTGATATATGCAAGCTTTCAAGAGTATTTAGAAGATTCGAGCGAAATTCAACTGGTGTTGATTCATATTTTAAGTTATCTAAAAATTTTATCAATCCTTCAAAATCATTTTTTGCTTTAATTAAAATATCCTTCTCTTTATGATAATTTTTCAAAGTAACTTCATCATCTATATCTTTTAATTCAATTTCAATTTGTGATATTCGCTTATCAATTCTTTCTTTCCAGATATTTTTTCCAAAATTTATTTTTAAATTCGATGAAACACTTATTAGATTACCTGCACTAATTTTAATACCATTAGCTTCGAATGTAAAATATGGACTTGAGAGCGTCCTCATCAAATCTCTACGCATAAAATTATTTTGCAAAATATTTAACAAAGAAATTATTGAAACCACAACAGGTGATTGATCAAGCGAAAATCTATCGGTAATATTAGCAGGAATACCATAGCGACTAAAAACTTCGTGAAAAAGATTTGTGTAAAGTTGAGGTTGATACATACTGATACAAATTTTGCTCAAGTCTATTTCAGGGTTTTTGTATACGCAGTATTTTATAATCTTTGCAATAGTTTCAACTTCTTCTTGACGAGTTTCTGCAGTAATTAAAGTAATTTTCTTCCCAAATTCTGTATTCTTTATCACATTATTTTCTTTAAATAGTTTTTTTATTACAAAATCTCTGAAATTTTCTTCTTTCCCAGATTTTTGTGTAAACAAATTAAATCCCATTTTCCTGAATTTTTCGTAATTTTCCTTTAAATGCCCAAACAGTTCATCATTATCAAAGTGATAATCAAAGGAAATTATTGTATTTAGTACTCTTCCCTCAAATGATATTTTTGAGATATTATCAATCAATGTAATTTCTGGATCCTTAAATTCATCAAAGCCAGTGATGAATATATCCTTCAACGAGGGAAACACTTTAAAAAATTTTTCTATAACAACAGAATCAAATACCAATTCATTCAATCTTTTGTATATACCCCCGGTATCAATGAAGGATTCGTTTAACAGTTTTTCATACTCTTTATAAATTAACAAAATATCATTTAATTTTGCTTTTTCGCTTTCCTCAGCATAATCAAGTTCTGCATACAAATTTGATATATAAACTCCTGATTCTCTCAAATGATTTATAACAGAAATAATCTTATTAAATGTACCTTTAGGAATTGAATAATCCCGAGTTGCTGATATAAAGTACTTTAAATCACTTCTGCAATTTTTAATTGCCTGTTCAAATAAAATTGCTTGCGTCGTAGCGTTAAGATACTTAAGTGGAGGGAAAAATATTTCATATAGTTTGATTGCGAAAGTTTCTAATGTAAATAAATTAAATGCAGGTGAAGTTGTATTACTCGAAATTTTTAAAAGTTCTCTTTGAAGTTCTCGAACCTTTCGGCGTGTTGGTACAATTAAAATAAAACTGTCATATTCTTGATTTTTTATAATTTTATATACTTCATTATAAACATTTTCAATTGGTCCACAATTTTTGTAAAGAATAATGGGCATAAGTTTAAGAAGACAAAATTTAATTAATACCTAAAACGAGCAGGAACATATTTTTCGTAAAGTTCAATTAGCTTTTTTAACGATATAGAGTCCAGATCTTCATCATCGCGATCTCTTTTTCTAAACATTTCATAATCCTCAAGCTCATATCTATTCATTTTATGAATATAATCCCTTAAAGTTTCAATTATTTTATGCTGTTCTGATTTTGTCATACATTTTTCCTTTCAAGATATTTTTTGAGTAAATAAAATGCCTCTTCCCAGCTATAGAACACCGCATCAAAATTCTTTGAGTATGCTGTTTGTTTCTTCCTGCCAATTAATTTAAAGCATATTTCAGTACCCTTGTGCTTCCTGTTGAAGGAGAACATAAGTTCTATTGGACCAATTGACTTCTTGCTCTCACAGTAATAATTTAGTTCTCCAATATGCAGAAACTTATTTTTCTTGACTTTCTTAATCTTACCGCTACAGCAGTAAAAATCACCATCATTTGATGCATCCCAACCAATTGAATATGGTCCTTTCTCACAAACTACCACTACAGCGCTATGGGCTCTTAACCACTTTTTAATTTCTTCTGGATTTACGAAGGATTCAAAGACTTTTTTATGATCTGCATCAATTAGAAAAGATTTATTTATTGTTTTCATAATTTGAGGTAATGTTATGTTTATTTATTTTAGATTTGATCGAATGATATGTGTAATATTGTAATGGTAACTGAACAAACAAATTCAAGATCCCACCATATAAAAAAAGAACATATTGTCTTGTCCATGTTATTAAATCCATTAACTCTAATTTAAAAACAATCAGAGAAGAAAACGATAGAGCAATTCCACCGCTGATGAACCATAATGGGATTCTTGTTATATACGCAGTTAAGGAAAATGGATTATAAAAATTATTGGAGACAAACGCGTACCATAACCGCTCTGCACCCCAACCAAAATAAAAAATAAAACAGGATATAAAAATCACAGCATAAAAATATTCAAGTGTAATTTCAATTGAAAAAATCACAGATATTAAAAGTACCATTAATGTAAATACAATACTATACAAAAGATTTCTCAGAATACCTGCAAATGGCCTCTGGCTTTTACTTTTTAAAAGATATTCTGCTATATATTTTCCATCAAACATAATTAAGCGACAACCAATATTTTACTGACATCTCCTGCACCTTCTCGCACAACCACAGGTGGTTCTTCTGTAAAATCTATGATTGTTGACAGATCAGAAACTTGGATTCCGCTATCCAAAATTAAATCAACCTTTTTTTCATATTCTTTTTTTATAATTTCGGGATCATACAAAACATTACCAGTTGCGTCTGTTGCGCTTGCACTCAAAATTGGATGTCCAAGTTCGTTGATAATCATCTGTGATATAATATTATCCGGGACTCGAATACCAACTGTCTTACGCTTTGAAATCAAACTTTTAGGTAATTGTTTAAGGCGACTTGCCGGTAAAATAAATGTATATGGACCGGGAATTAGATGCTTCATAACTCTGTATGCTGTATTTGAAACAACAGCAAATTCTGCTATATGGCTTAGATCTGAACAAATAAAACTGAAGGGTTTAGATGAGTCCTGGTTCTTTATCTGATAAATTTTCTCAATAGCTCTCTTACTAAAAATGCTACAACCAATTCCGTATACTGTATCGGTGGGATAAATTATAATTCCATCATTTTGTAAAATTTCCACAGCACGCTTGATATGCCTGCCCTGTGGATTTTGAGGATGAATTTTGAGGTACATTTCTGTGTCTCCTGATTAATTTATTGATATTAGCTAAAATGTTACCTAAATGCTATCCTAACCTACCTCCTTTCTATTCGATTCTGTTTTATTATAAAATTTTTATAAAGTACTTTATTGTCCATATCAATAACCGTATTCAAATTAACAAACTATCTGTAATTATATTAAACATTTTTTTGGAAATACACAAGTTTAAATATTTAATAATCACAAAATTCCAATGCATTAATAAAAAACTATTATATAATCACAATTATTTTGCAGTGTAGGCCACTCATTTTGAATTAATAGAAAATTTTGCATAATTTATAAATAAAAACTATGCTTATATCATTCGAAGGTTTAGATTTTTCAGGAAAAACAACTCAGATTAAGCTTCTGGTTGAGAAACTTCAAAGACACAAATTCAGTGTTGTGTTAGTTCGCGAACCAGGCGGTACTGCAATTTCTGAAAAAATTAGAGAAATACTTTTGGATAAAAAATATTCTGAGATGACGGAAATTGCAGAACTTTTGCTTTTTTCTGCGGCACGCACACAGCTTGTAAGCGAGGTAATCCTGCCAGCAGTTCAATCGGGTAAAATTGTAATCTGTGACCGCTTTGTGGATTCCACGACAGCTTATCAGGGTTACGGTCGAGGAATTAATCTCGATGCGGTTAACCAAATTAACAAACTTGCAACACATAGTACAATGCCAGACATAACTTTCTTTATAGATATACCACTCACCGTCATAACGCAAAGATTGATGGATTCAAATTCTTCAACTGATCGAATGGAAGCTGCCGGGAAAACATTTTTTGAAAAAACCCGTAATGGCTATATAAATATTGCTAAGAACGAACCAAACCGGTTTATTATTATTGATGGAAATCGAGACATTGATATTATTCATGAAGAAGTCTGGAACATTGTTCGATCAAGATTAAACATACCTTAATGAGGATTTTTAAAATGAAAAAAACTTTTCAAAAATATAGATTAAAATTAGTTGTGATTCTGACAATTTTGTCTTTCTCCATTGGTTTTAAACTACAGGACTCAGATTACTTTTTTAAAATCAACAAGAGCATAGAAATATTTGGAAATGTTTATAAAGAAATTGCATTTAATTATGTTGATGAAATAGATCCAGAAACACTGATGAAAGCCGGAATTGAGGGAATGTTAAAAACACTGGATCCCTACACTAACTTTATCACCAGTTCAGAAGCAAGTGATGTTGAACTGATCACGACCGGTAAATACGGTGGAATTGGAATCACAATAAGTATTCGCGATAGTATGATTATCATTACATCTCTTATGGAAGGTTATAGCGCACAACGACAGGGTTTAAGAATTGGAGACCAAATCATTGAAATTGATGGTAAGTCGTTAATAGGTGCTAACCCAGAAAATGTCAGGCATTTAACAAGAGGTGAGCCTGGAACAGAAGTACGTCTCAAAATTAAACGTGAAGGAGAACCAAAACCTCTCGAGTTTGTACTAATCAGAGAAGAAATTAAACTAAAAAACATCACATACTCAGGTTTTCTTAAAGATGGAATAGCAATTATAAAACTCGAGAGATTTACCAGAAACGCAGGTGAAGAACTTCGTATGGCTATAAAAGAATTAAAACTCAAAGGTGAATTAAAAGGACTTATCCTCGACTTAAGGGATAATCCAGGAGGTTTACTTGAATCTGCTGTAGATATAGTTTCCAAATTCGTTCCAAAAGGTAGCCCGATAGTATCAACAAAAGGTAGAAAAAGTCAAAATGCAATTACATACAAATCTGTTGAAGAACCAATACTTGAGAATACTCCACTTGCGGTACTTGTGAACAATAACAGTGCAAGTGCAAGCGAGATTGTAGCTGGTGCAATTCAGGACTTAGACCGCGGAATAATTGCAGGTACAAAAACTTTTGGTAAAGGACTGGTGCAGAATGTATTTCCTCTTCCATATCAATCACAATTAAAGATGACAACAGCAAAGTACTACACACCAAGTGGTAGATGCATACAGGAAATCAATTATACTCATCAGGAGAAAGGAGAATCTGCTACCATTACACCTGATAGTTTAAAGAAAATTTTTTACACAAAAAATGGTAGACCGGTCAAAGAACTTGGTGGAATCGAACCCGATACAATAATTAAAGCTACTGATATTGACCCACTCTTCACAGAACTTCTAAGGAAAGCGATGTTTTTTAAATTTGCCACAAACTATACACTAAAACACAAAGAACCACCTGAAGATTTTTCTATTAACGGAAAATTATGTTCCGAATTCAGAAAATTTTTAGATAGTGTTAAATTCAATTATGAAAGTGATGCAGAAAAAAAACTTGAAGAGATTAAATCTTTAACTGAAAATGATCCAAATAAAGAAGGGATACTATTAGATATAAAAAATATAAAGCTAAAACTTGAAAAATCTAAGGAAACAATATTCAATTCACAACATAAAGAATTAGCCCGTGCATTACGCCAGGAAATTATGAGTCGTTATAAAGGTGAATCTGGAAGAATTGAAGCTTCATATATTGACGACGATTTAGTAACTACCGCTACCAATATTCTTCGTGAAGAAAAAGCTTATAAAAAATTATTGGGTTATAAAAATTTGAATTGAAATGAGTATATCAATTTTCTTAATACTTCTATTAGTGGGATGTGTAGTCGGTTTTTTAGCTGGCTTTTTTGGTGTCGGTGGTGGAGTTATACTTGTACCAGTGCTTATATCATTTTTTGAATTGCAAAAATTTAATCCTAATATCATAACCCAAATGGCAATGGGGACAAGTTTATTCATTGTAATATTCGCTTCGATATCAAGCGCAATCAAACATAAAAAAAATGGAAATGTCTACATTCGCGGGGTTTTATATATTGGTATTGCCAGCATCCTTGGAGCCGCTATTGGAAGCGTAATTGCCGCATCACTTTCCGGGGAAATATTGAGAAAAATTTTTGGTTTTGCTGTGTTGCTTGTCGCGATTCGTCTGCTTGTTGAAAAATCATCAGCCGAACAAAAGGAAAATTTTCGTCCACATAGAACCAAACTTATAATAATCGGCACAACTGTTGGCATACTCTCCTCTCTCACTGGAATTGGAGGTGGTGTATTTGCAGTACCATTAATGTATTACCTTGCCAATTTTCCAATTAAACAGGCAATCGGTACTTCCTCAGCAACAGTTATTATTACTGCAACATCAGCCGTCATAGGTTATATTTTTAATGGATTGCATAACAACCTTCTCCCAGAATTTACATTAGGTTATGTAAACTATCTTCATGCAATTCCATTAATTATAGGAACAGCTGGTCTTGCAAGATACGGTGCAATGGTTGCCAATAAAACTTCCTCTCTATGGTTAAGAAAACTTTTTGCAATCTTTTTAATCATTAATTCACTCTATATGTTCTTAAAATAATTCAGGAGTAAAATATGTCAATAAATCCTAACGAATATTTTACTGCAAGTAAAATAGCGAAGTTATATGGAGTATCTGCCTCTGAAGTAAGAAAAGCTCTAAAATCAATAAAAGCAAAACCTGTAATAACTAAAGGTGGATGCTCATACTATACCCGCGAAACATGTGAGAAAGTCAAAAAGCTGCTGAAAAAATAATTACTGGAGTGAGGAGATTAATTATTCCTCACTCCATAAAATAAATAAAAATTGTTCTACCAACTTCTAATAAAACTAAATTCCGACAAAAAGCTTAAAATAGGTGCATTAGGAAAATTTAATTTCCCAGGGGGGTATTATGTTTATTCCGGAAGTGCTAAACGTAACTTTTCCAAAAGAATTTATAGACATATTAAAAAAAAGAAAAAATATAAATGGCATATCGATTATTTGTTAAAAGCGGGAAAAATAATTCAGATTAAAAAGTTAAGTGACTTATGGGACGAATGTAATATTCATAAATCGACTTTAAGATTCTACGATGGCAAAGAATTAATTGAGGGATTTGGTTCAAGTGACTGTAATTGTAAGAGTCATTTGATTTTTTTGGGTAAAAACCTCAAACTATTAAAGTAAAAATATTATCTTTCAAAGATACCAACAATTTTTGCAGTAGCAATAATATGCCCTTCTATTGCCTTCTGGAAAACTTTAAGTGGTGTATGAACTTCCAGTTCTAACTTATCCATATCAAGGGCATAAACTGTTACCTCATATTTATGAGGTCCTGAACCTTTTGGTGGTTGTGGGCCACCATAACCCAGCCAGCCAAATGTATTATTCAATTCTTTACACCCCTTTGGCATTTTTTCTGTTTTGGATGCACCTTCTTCTATTGAACTAATATTTGGCGGAATATTAATTACAAACCAGTGTACCCAGTTATTAGCAATCGGATGCAAATCGATAATGGAAATTGCAAACGATTTTGTTCCTTGAGGTGCATTTTCCCACCTTAAAGGAATTGATATGTTTTTCCCACCTGTTACACCAGTTGTTGCATGCTTGGTTGGTATTGCTTTACCATCTTCAAAGGACTTTGAGGTTAATGTAAATTTATTGTTTTGCATAAATACTACCGATAAAATTATTAATAAAAGTATCTTTTTAATCATTTTTAATTTTTATTTTATGAGACACATTTTACGAGTTAAAAGATGATTATTAAATTGTAAATTATAAAAATATATTCCTGAGGGTAAATTTTGAGGTTGCCATAATAGTGTATACCTTCCAGCTTTCTGAAACTTATCTACTAATCTGTCCACTTCTTTACCTAATATATCGAAAATCTTCAAAATAACATAGCCATCAGGTAAAACTTCATATTCAATTAATGTACCTGCATTGAATGGATTTGGATAGTTTTGATGAAGTTTACATTCCATCACTTCATAAATTGGTGGTAATATTATATCATCAAATTCTACATTTGAAATAATTGCACCATCATTACCTACAATCCATCCAGTTAAATCACTATCGATATAAATATCATTCCCATTAATATTGTAATTGATATTCCACCTGCGCCCACCATTGATAGTAGAAATTAGTAAAGAACCAAGCAAATATCCAATTGAGTCATTTGGAAAAGCTGATTTAAAGTTGGTCAATGTATGCTCCAGAAAATTTATCATTTCACTTGAACAGGTTAAACCTCCATCAGTAGTATTTTTAGCAATAATTATATTGTGTAGAGATTGTGAAAAAATATATCCATTATTTCTTGATGGGAAATTAAAAGATAAAATTCTTAGCTCATCTTGATAAAATTTATTCCAGGTTTTTGCTGTATCAGTACTTTTGTAAATTATATTTTCGTAACCCAGATAAATACACTCTGGACTAGGAATTGATATGTTTATAAATTTACTAGATATATCAATATTTTTATTGGATATTACCCAGGTTTCTCCAAAATTTGTACTTAATAACACAAGATTCGAATCTCCAACTGCCAAGATCTGATCTGCAGTAATGAAAGATACTTTCTTTACTTTCAAGGAAGGATCGCTATACACATTTATCCAAGAAGAACCTCCATCAACTGACTTAAAAATTTTACCATCGGAACTTATTAAGAAACCTGAATTGCTTAGGGGATAAAATTCAATATCTATCAAATTAGAATCAGTTGGTGAATTAGTATAATTCCAGGATTTTCCAGCATTTGTTGTCTTTAATATTGTCCCTTTATCACCTACAATATACCCTTCGAATTTGGATTTAAAACAGACTGCGTTAAAATTTTGTTCATACAAATAATTAAACTTCTCCCAATTTATTCCCGAGTTTGTAGATCTAAGAATTTTACCACCTTTTCCACCAAGCCAGAACTCCGAATCAGATTTACACGCCACTGTATTAAATGTAGTATCTGGCTCATAAACTTTTATCCAATTTGTTCCTTGATCTGTTGAACGATACAAAATATTTTTATCCTCAGATTTAGTTAATGCCAACAGGTTATTAACTGTGCCAGCAATATTAATTATTTCAACTTCATCCGGCAAAAAAGTTGTTTCCCAGGTTTCTCCTCGATTCTGTGACTTTACAATTATTCCTCCCCAACCACCACCGACAATAAACATATCATTAATTACTTTCAAATCGTTTAAAACATAGTAACCCAAGTTATGTATATAATTCCAGGGTTCTACCATAATCCGTTGATTTGACTAAAAATTTGTCATAAGAAATACGTACAGAATTACTTTGAGCAATTACCGTAGATTCATTAATAGCAATCATATTAGTACAGAAACCAAGTTCATTTGCCTCAATCTTATTCCAGCTATTTCCATAATCACTTGAATGATAAACAAAATTACCAAACCATATACATCCAGCCCCTTCAAAGAAACTTAACCAAATATTATTTTTATAAAAGCATACATCTTGAATAAAACCAGGCCTTTCAGTGAATTGTAGCTCGCTCCAGTTATTACCCTTATCAGTAGTAATCTTTAATTCTGTACTTATGTCTATCAAAAAGTCATTCTTCCTTCTTTGCACTTTTAGAATATATCCAGTATCGGTATTTAAATAATGGGTTTTCTCTACTGCATATTTGCCAAAATCCGCAAAAAATTCTCAACTTTTTCCATTATCAGTTGATATTAAAATATTTCCATTTTCACCTGATAATGTGATAAAGTTTTCATAAAATTTTATTTCATTGATTGATAAATTATTTGTAGTAGGATTTATCCACCTCCACTGGGTTAGACAAGGTACGGAGGTCATTACAAAAATAATTAAAATTTTTTTAAGCATATTAACCTCCTTTCAAAATTAAAACGCCAGGCAAATACCTGGCGTTGATTTTAATTATTTTTTCTTGAAACTTGCGATTGCTCTTTCCTGTGTTTCGTAAGTATCAAATACCTTAACAAGTTGAGTTATTACAAAAATACTTTTAATCCTTTTCCCGACTCTGGCTAATTTTAAATCGCCACCAGCATTACGCACTGTTGTAAGGACAGATATTAAGCTACCCAAACCAGCACTGTTAATATAAGAAACCCCCGATAAGTCGATTACGATTTTCTTAATTTCATCGGTAATTAAGCTTTTTACTTTTTCCCTTAATTTTGTTGTTTCTGGGTCACCAATTAAATCGCCGTTGAGTGTCAACACTGCAATATCATCAACGATTTTTTCTTTAATTTGCATATATTTTCCTGAATTTTTGATTTTTAACTGATAAATTATAAGAATTTTAATAATTAAAATCAAATATCTATAATATAACTTTTGGAAAGGATATTGTTTTTAATAAATACCTTTAATAAATTAGGTAAAATTTAAGATTAAATCAAAAAGGCAAAGATTATGATAAAAGAAAAGATCAAACAAGCTGTCGAAATATTAAAAGGAAAAGATATTGATATGTGGTTAACTTTTGTTAGAGAGAGTTCGCTTATTCCTGATCCGATGATTGATATAACAGTTGGAACTCATAGCACATGGCAAACTGCTTACATTATCACAAAATATGGAGACACGATTGCTATTGCGGGTAGTTTAGATGTTGCAAACATAAAAGCATATGGCTACTACAAAGACGTTATTGGATATGTTGAATCAATTAAAGAACCATTGCTAAGAATTTTGGATAAGATTAAGCCGAATAAAATCGCAATAAATTTTTCAACCGATACAGTAATTGCAGATGGTCTGACTCATGGAATGTATTTATCATTAATGCGATATCTGGAAGGTACCGGGTATGAGGATAAAATTATATCTTCGGAAAGAATTATTTCTGCTTTAAGAGGTAGAAAATCAAAAACTGAAATCAAATATATTAAAGAAGCAATTGTTGAGACATTGAGAATATTTGATAAGGTTTCAAAGTTTATTAAGCCTGGAAAAACAGAACAGGAGGTAGCAAATTATATTTTGAATTTGGTTAGAAAAACAAAACTTGAAACTGCCTGGGATGAGAAACAATGCCCGGCGGTTTTTTCTGGTCCTGAATCAGCAGGTGCACATGCAGAACCAACAAAAAGAAAAATTCAGGGTGGACATATTTTAAATATAGATTTTGGTGTTAGAAAGAATGGTTACTGCTCCGATTTGCAACGAACCTGGTATATTAGAAGAAAAGGCGAAAAAACTGTGCCAAAAGAAGTTCATAAAGGATTTAATGTCATCATTGAAGCTATAGCACGAGCAGCAGAAGCACTCAAAGCTGGTGTCCAGGGTTATGAAATAGATGCAATAGCAAGAGATTACATTACATCACAAGGTTACAAAGAATATCCTCACGCACTTGGACATCAGATTGGTCGTTCTGCACATGATGGTGGTGGTCTGCTTTGTCCAAAATGGGATAGATACGGAAATTTACCCTATGAAAAAGTTGAAACTGGACAGGTCTATACACTCGAGCCAAGATTAACCGTCGAAGGATATGGAATTGCAACCGTAGAAGAAATCGTACTTGTAACGGATAGCGGTTGTAAATTTTTATCAAAGCCACAAAAACAAATCTGGGTAATATAAATAAAAAAGGTACAGGAAATAGTTTTTCCTGTACCTACAAAATTTGTATTTAATATCTTTATTCTAACTTTGCTCTTTTTGAATCCCAGATAAAGTATGCAGCAATTACTAAAAACATTACGATTGCCAGCAGCTCACCACCTGTAGATTCGCTCCAATGCCAACCAAAATTTTCATAATTCAAACCAAAATATTTCAGCACAGCACTCATTACACCCATAATCGCTCCACCAGCAATGAATCCTGATGCGATAAGAGTACCCCTCTCACGGCGTGCGTTGTTTACTGCTTCATCCTTAGTTGAAGTTGACACTATATGTGCAATTAAGCCGCCAAGCAAAATGGGTGTGTTCAACTCGAGTGGTATGTACATACCGAGTGCAAATGCAAGTGGTGGAACTTTAATCATTTCGAGTGTTAATGCAACAAGTGCACCAGCGATATATAATGCCCAGGGTGCAGGCATTTCAGACATTAATGGTTTAATCACAGCAGCCATTGCATTTGCCTGTGGTGCAACAAGTGCTCCCTCTCCAACAAATCCATAAGTTTCATTCAACAACATTATTACAAGTCCTACTGTGGCTGCAGCAACGAGTGTTCCTAAAAATTTAAATGTTTGTTGTTTAATTGGAGTTGTTCCAAGCCAGTAACCAATTTTTAGATCTGTAATAAAACCACCCGCCATCGAAAGTGCAGTGCAAACCACACCACCAATTATGAGTGCAGATATCATGCCCGCACTTCCCTTCAATCCAATTGATACAAGTATAAAAGAAGAAAGTATTAAAGTCATCAGTGTCATACCTGAAACAGGATTTGTACCAACAATTGCGATTGCCCGAGCAGCAACTGTGGTGAATAAAAATGATACGATCAAAACAATGAAGAGAGCCGTTAGAGCAAACCAGAAGGTATCAACCACTGCGACTGCAAAAAATATCAGAATGAACAAAGCTACAACAACGATCAAACCAACGACAATTCCCATAGAAAGTTCTTTTTCGGTTCTAAGTACACTTTTTTCGTGAGCAGCTTTAGGGTGAAAGATTTCCTGATATGCAAGTTTGAAAGCTCCTGCGATAATTTTTCTCGACTTGAAAATTCCAATCAAACCAGCCATAGCAATACCACCGATTCCAATATGGCGAACATAGGTTCTAAAAATTTCATCAGCACTCATCTGGCTAATCAGTTTTGTTGCTGTTGAACCGAGTGTTGTTGTCAGGCCTGAGCCCACATAGGAAAAAACAGGAATCAACAAGAACCAGGAAAGAAAAGAACCAGCTGCAATTATCGATGCGTACTTTAAGCCAACAATGTAACCAAGTCCTAATACTGCAGCACCAACATTCAATTTAAACTCAAGTTTGTATATTTCGGAAAGTTTATCAAAGACCGGTAAAATTTTAGAATTAAAAACCTCCTTCCACGCACCAAAAGTTTGTATTAAAAAATCATATAAGCCACCGATTAATGCTGCTGATACCAGAACTTTTGCCTGTTGTCCACCTTTTTCTCCTGCAACCAAAACCTCTGTAGTTGCAGTTGCTTCAGGAAACGGAAATTGACCGTGCATTTCCTGAACAAAATATTTCCTGAAAGGAATCAAGAATAAAATGCCAAGAAATCCTCCAAATAGTGAAGCAAAAAATATTTGCCAGAAGCTTGCAGTTTGTTCAATTGCTCCTTCTCCGTGTAAAATATAAAGAGCCGGGATAGTAAAAATCGCACCTGCAACTATCACACCCGATGCAGCACCAATTGATTGAATAATCACATTTTCAGAAAGTGCGTTTTTACGCTTTGTAATTGCTGCCAAACCCACAGCAATTATTGCGATAGGAATTGCTGCTTCGAATACCTGTCCAATTTTTAATCCCAGATAAGCAGCTGCAGCAGAAAATATAACTGCCATAATCAGACCCCAACCAAGCGACCAAGGTGTTACTTCAGGTAATATGGTTTCAGCCGGCACAACAGGTATGTATTTTTCACCCGGTTGGAGCTCCCGATATGCATTCGATGGTAAACTACGCTTTGATGTCTCCATTGAATCTCCTTATTTTGTGAGAATAATTGATTTAATCATTTTTTAAAGGATGTATCTACTTAAATCACGATTCTTTACGATATCAGAGAGTTTTTCTCTTACCATTTCTTTTGTAATAACAATTTTCTTATTCGGAACAAGATCAGGAGCATTAAACAACAACTCTTCTAAAAGTGTTGTCATAATTGTATGTAATCTCCGTGCACCAATATTTTCGACCTGTTCGTTGACTTCTGTTGCTATGCGAGCAATTTCTCTGATGCTATCATCTGAAAATTCAAGTTTTATACCTTCAGTTTCCAATAATGCGGTATATTGTTTTATCAATGCATTTTGAGGCATTGTTAAAATTTTATAAAAATCCTCTTCAGTCAAACTATTCAATTCGACTCTTATGGGAAATCTACCCTGTAACTCCGGGATCAAATCTGATGGTTTGGAAATATGAAATGCACCTGAGGCAATGAATAAAATATGATCCGTTTTTACGAGTCCGTATTTTGTCATAACATTCGTACCTTCAACAATTGGTAGCAGATCTCTTTGGACACCTTCTCGTGAGACATCTGGTCCGTGAGTCTCGCCACGACTTCCAGCTATTTTATCAATTTCATCTATGAAAATGATTCCTGAATTTTGCACACGGTTCAGCGCCTCTTTCACCACAATATCCATATCAATCAACTTTTGAGCTTCTTCCTGAGCAAGAATGGTTTTAGCTTCAGCAACTGTCATTTTTCTCTTTTTCATTTTTTTTGGTAAAATATTTCCAAACATCTCCTGAATGTTGACGCCCATTTCTTCCAAGCTAAACGGGCCGAAAATTTGCATAGCTGGTAATTGTTCCGTTGGGATATCCACCTCGATTGTTCGATTATCAAGCTCACCGTTTCTTAATTTTTCGCGAAATTTTTCTCGCGTTTGAGTTACGGTGTCTTCTTCTAATAACGGCTGTTCATTAATCGGTCGTTTTGGCTTTGGAGGCAATAAAATATCAATAATACGTTCCTCAGCCAGCTGGCGGGCTTTGTCCTGAACCTCTGCACTTTTTTCTGCCTTCACCATATTAACTGCATATTCTGTCAGGTCTCTGACCATAGATTCTACATCTCTGCCAACATAACCAACCTCTGTGTATTTTGAAGCTTCAACCTTAATGAAGGGTGCGTTAACAAGCTTTGCAAGTCGGCGTGCAATTTCGGTCTTACCAACTCCAGTTGGTCCAATCATTATAATGTTATTCGGCATAATTTCTTCGCGTAGATTTTCTGGAACCTGCATCCTTCGCCAGCGATTTCTGATTGCAATCGCAACAGATTTTTTTGCGGCATCCTGACCAACAATATATTTATCTAATTCTTGAACAATTTCGCGTGGTGTTAATTCGTTTTCTAATTTTGATTTGTTTTTTTTGTTCATATCTCTTCTATTATGAAATTTTTGTTTGTATAAATGCAAATGTCCCCTGCAGTTGAAAGCGCCTCCTCAACAATTTCTCTTGCCGATAAATTAGAATACTTTATAAGCATCCTTGCTGCTGCAAGAGCATAACTTCCGCCTGAGCCAATAGCAACTATTCCATCATCTGGCTCAATAATTTCACCAGTACCTGATATTATCAGAGATTGTTCTTTGTCGAGTACAGCTAAAAGAGCTTCAAGATGTCGAAGGTACTTATCAGTTCGCCACATTTTTGCAAGTTCGACCGCGGCACGTACAAGATTACCTTGATATTGTTGCAATTTATCTTCAAAGCGTTCAAATAGCGTGAAAGCATCAGCAGCAGCTCCCGCAAACCCAGCCAGAACTTTATCGTTATAAAGTCGTCTGACTTTTCGTGCGTGCTGCTTCATAACTGTATTACCAACAGTTACCTGTCCATCACTACCCATTACACATTTGCCTTTATGTTTTAATCCAATTACGGTGGTGGCTTTGATTATTTGCGACATAATTTTACCCTTTGTTTTAGGTTTGTTTTATATCTCACAATTATTTTAAATCTTCCTCCTCAATCGGGCAATTGGGATTCTCATCTGTTCTCTATATTTTGCAACCGTACGCCTTGCCACTATCAAACCTTCTTCTTTTAACATCTTTGATATTTCATCATCACTATATGGTTTATCGGGAGGTTCATTTTCAATTATAAATTTGATCTTCTTTTTAACTTCTTTATTGGAAATGTCTTCACCGTCCACTGTAGATATTTTATCACTGAAGAAATATTTTAATTCATATACACCATATTCAGTTTGTACATACTTTCCATTAACAACTCTACTTATTGTAGATATATCCATACCAATTGTTTCTGCAATATCTTTATAGATCATCGGTTTGAGCTTCTCTCCAGTATCAAAGAACTCCCTTTGTTTTTCTACAATTGCACGCATCACTTTCATCAATGTATCTCTTCTTTGATGGATTGACGCAATAAACCACTTTGCTGCTTCAAATCTTTTTCTTATAAATTCTTTAGTTTCAGGAGGAATACCTTTCCCTTTTTTTCTTGAAATCAATTCCTTATAATTTTTATTTATTCTAAGTGGTGGAACATTCCGTTCATTAAGAGTTATAATAATATCATCACCGTCGTGCTCAACAATAAAATCTGGAACGATATAATTTTCTTGAGGAGTAAACTGGCCTTCACCGGGCTTGGGATTCAACTTCTGGATAAGTTCAAGTACCTGTTTTAATTGTTCCTGAGTTATGTTAAGATGTTTTGCAAGCTGGTCATAATGTTTCATTGTGAAATTTTCGTACTGCTCAAGCAATATTTTCTGAGCATATGATATTAACTTTTTATCATTTTCCATTACATCCAGTTGTGCAAGCAAACACTCGCGTAAATCTCGTGCTGCAATTCCAGGTGGATCAAGTCGCTGAATTTGATATAAAATTTTCTCCGCCTGTTCTATCGTGAGATTTAGATTTCTACTTAAATTTAAATCATCCAAAATATTTTGAAGTGGTCTTCTTAAATATCCGTCCTCATCTATATTACCAATAATTTCTTCTGCCAGTTGTAATTCCTCATCTGTAATATCCAATAATCTAATTTGTTCAAGTAATTTTTCAGATAGCGGTACCTGGGCTGGTATTGGTAAATCCTCCTTCTTTTCATCTTCCTCTGAAGAGGAATAAAAGGATTTATAACCATCCAACTCATCATTCATAAAATCTTCTATAGAATATTTATCGTCCTCTGGTTCAGCTTTCAACTCATCTGTTTCTTCAACTACAGTCGGAGGTTCGTCAACAGGTTCTTCCTGTAGAAGTTCCATTTCTTCATCAATCCCTTCTTCAAGCAGGGGGTTTTGTTCAAGTTCAGCTTTGATCCTCTGTTCGAGTGCAATAACAGGTAATTGTAACAGTTTTAAATACTGAACCTGTTGAGGGGATAACTTTTGAAGAAGTTTTTGATGTTGTGATAATTTTAACATTTACATTTCTACTTCGTTAGTAACTTTTAATAATGATTCGCATTTATCCTTAAGTTTTTGATACCATTTTTCACCATATGCTCTAACTAAAGCATCTTTCAAAAAAATATGAAGCGGTACATTATCAGTTTGGCCTTTAATAAGAGCAGGTTTACATTCAATAAACTTTTCATATCTTATTACATCGCCACCAAAATTAGATATTCTGATAGGGAATAAATGACAGGAAATTGGTTTGCGAAACTCAATTTTTCCATCTTGAAAAGCCTTTTCAAAAGCACATTTTGCAATATCATCCTCGTAATACACAAAAACACAATCCTCATCATCGATACAGCTTGTGGTATAATTACCTGAATATCCTTCTATGCCTGAATTTTCCTTGATAATTTCCAAGCTTCTCTCTGAGAGGTATTTACTCACTTCAGATAAGCAATTCTGGATTTCAAAAATCTCAAAATCGGCTAGAGGTGCACCTTTGCCGCCTTTAACAGTACAGCAAGCACCTTTACAAGCTTCTAAATTGCAAGAAAACTTAATATAAGGAATTCTTTCATCAATTATTTTATTTTCTACTGAAAACATTTTCGTATATAATATAACTTTTTTTCGCCGAAAAAAGAAAAAATCAACTTCTAACAAACATCTTGCCAGGAAGCTGTTTTACAACACCCTTGAATTCCAAATTTAAAAGGTTGACAAGTACATCAGAGACTGATAAACCTGATTTTTCAGCAATCAGATCAATGTGGGTTGGTTCATCATTCAACAATTCATAAATTTTCTTCTCAAAAAGTGTCAAATCAGGTTCTGGCTTAGAATCAATCTTGGTTGGAATTTTTAAGATTGGTTTTAGTTTGTTTCCCAACTCATTTAGTATATCCTCCACAGTAATCACCAGCTTGGCTCTGTTATCTCTAATAAGTGTGTTACACCCATTGGAGCGAGATTCTGTAATCAATCCAGGGATAGCAAACACTTCCCTGTTTTGATCAAAAGCAGTTTGTGCAGTAATCATAGCGCCACCATCGATACCGGTTTCTATCACAAGCGTTCCAAGCGAAATGCCGCTAATTATTCTATTACGGCGAGGAAAATTGACTGCATCGGGTTGGGCACCCATCTCGTATTCTGAAATTATTGCACCATTTTCTGCAATTTTCCAGAATAAATTTTTATTTTCGGGGGGATAAATTACATCGAGACCTGAGCCAATCACCGCAATTGTTCTTCCACCATTTTTTAACACAGTTGAGTGTGCTATTGTATCAATGCCCCGAGCCAGTCCACTTACAATTGGAATACCCATCTGTACCAATTCAGTTGTGAATTTTTCTGTGACTGAAATACCATATCTGCTTGGATTTCTTGTACCAACAATCGCAATAGAATATCTGTCAACTTTTTCCAATTTACCCAGAACGAATATAAATGGTGGTGGATCAAAAATTTTCTTCAACAATTCAGGGTATTCATTGTCCCAGTATGTAATTATTCGTCCACCAATTTTATTCAGCTTAGAAAGTTGATGGTTGGAGTATTCCTCAGCTTTTTTAAATTCAGGTGTATTTTTAAAATTAGTAATCTTGTATGCTAACTTTTTATTAAAACCTTCTATCTGGATAAGTTCTTTTGGAGAAGCATAAAAAACATCTTTAGAATTTTTAAAATGAGATATAAGTTGCCTCACCCGGTTAGAACCTATACCAGGAATGCAAGTAAGCATTAATAAATTTCTTATATCGACCATATATGCATACAGTCGCTCGGGAGGAAGATAAAGCTTTATTCAACTATTTCAAGTCCATCCACTACTGCAACAATTACAGAATGAACTGGAACTTTGTCATCTTTTAGAACCTGCCTTGCGGAATTTCCTTCTGCCATTACAAGTACAGTATCACCAACACCAGCGTCTACAGTATCAATAGCCAGTACATCGCGACCAATAAATTTACCGGATAAATCGATTGGTTGAGCAATCAAAATTTTATGTTCACGCAAATGTTCATTTTTTTGCGTGGAAACAATTGTACCTATAATTTTTGCTAAAAACATTACAATCAAATATAATCAAAACTCTCGAACTATACAAAAATTGTAGAAAATTATGATTATCCATATATTTTAGTCACAAAAATTATGAGTATTATCAGAATAAATTTGGAAAATCTTTTATGAAAAAACTGGTTAAACAGAAATATGGGAAGATCGCTAAAAATACAGAAAGCTGTTGTTGCATTTCAAATAACTGTTGTGATTCAAATTTTATCACATTTTCTGATAGTTATCTGAATATTAATGGATACTTGAAAGAAGCCGACTTAGGATTAGGATGTGGATTACCAACTGAGTTTGCTAATATAAAAAATGGCGACACAGTTGTAGATTTAGGTTGTGGTACAGGCAACGATTGCTTCATTGCTCGCTCAAAAGTAGGCAAAAACGGAACTGTTTACGGAATTGATTTCACTCCACAGATGATCGAAAGAGCAAAAATGAACAATCAAAAATTAGGTTATAAAAATGTAACATTCTTACTAAGCGATATTGAAGAAATTCCTCTACCCGATAAATCGACAGATGTTGTAATTAGCAATTGCGTTTTAAATTTAGTTCGTGATAAAAGAAAGGTATTCTCTGAAATATTCAGAATCCTAAAGGAAAACGGACATTTCTGTATATCTGATATTGTTACAACTGGAAAATTACCAAAAAAATTACAAAAGGATGCAGAGCTTTATATCGGATGCATTGCGGGTGCAATCCAATTTGAAAGATATATTAAAATAATAAAAGAATCTGGGTTCAAAAACATTAGTGTAAAACAAGCTAAAAAAATTCCAATACCAAATTCTTTACTTAAAAAGTATTTAAATAACGAAGGAATAAAAAAATTTAACGATGAGAGCAAAATATTGAGTATTACTATTTACGCTGAGAAGTAGCAAGTTCGTAAATTTCTTTTTTAAAATCCTCAACTAATTTCTTTGCCATCATTTCCGATTTAGCTTCAGCAATAATTCTGATTATGGGCTCTGTATTGGATTTTCTTAAATGAACCCATCTGTCTACGAAATCAATTTTGAGACCATCATCCACATTTATTTTTTCATGTTCATATCTTTTTTTAAGTAACTTTAAACAATCGTCTGCGTTGAGGTCTTTAATTCCCAGCTTATCCTTTGTAATAAAATACTCAGGCATTGTTTCTTTTAATTCAGATAATTTTCCACCAAATTCTGTAAGCATCTGTAAAATCAAAACTGTCCCAAGTACAGCATCTCTAACATAATGAACTTCCGGTAAAATAATACCACCACTGCCTTCACCACCTATAATCGCATTATGCTTTTTCATTGTTGTAGAAACATTAATCTCACCAACAGGTGTACGAATCACCTCTGAATTGTATTCATATGCAATATCCTCCACCGCACGAGTAGTAGAAAGATTTACAACAACCTTAAATTTTTGCTTTTCGTTGAATTTCTTACCCAAAATAAACTTTACAGCAGTTGCAATTGTGTATTCTTCCCCATATGGTTCACCTTTTTCCGTTATCAATACCAAACGGTCAACGTCAGGATCAACGACTATTCCGAGATCAGCTTTCAAATATTTTACTTTATACATTACTTCTGAAAGATTTTCGGGAACCGGTTCAGGTTTTCGTGAAAATACTCCGCTCAATTCACAATTCATTTCATAAACTTCACAACCAAGTGTTTTCAATAACTGTGGAATTATTCTACCACCAGAACTATTGATACAATCTAACACTACTCTGTATTTTTTTTCACGAATTTTACTTATGTTTATGTAAGATAAACCTAAAACAAGCTCAATATGTTTTTGAATCCAGCTTTCATCTAATTCATATCTTCCAAGTTTATCCCAATTCACATATTGAACAGATAGTGATTCTGAAATCTTAACAAAATCTTTCATATCATCAGAATTTAAAAACATGCCATCACTATTAAAAAATTTCAATCCATTCCATTCAATTGGATTATGACTTGCTGTAATTGAAATACCTCCATCAGCATCTGAGTTTTTAACGGCGATTGCAACTGTTGGGGTTGGACATACACCTATCGCAACCACATCACATCCAAGCGAAATCAAAGTTGAAGAAACAATATTTGCAATTATCTTACCGGTTATTCTACCATCCCGACCGATAATTATCTTGATTTTCTCACCATTTTTCTTTCTTATTTTACAATATTCAGAAAATGTTTTTGTATAATGGATAATATTTTCAGGATTTAATCCCTCACCAAAAATACCACGGATACCTGATATACTGACTATTAACGACATAAATTTTTCATATTTTGTTTTATTTTAAACAAATTTAGCAAATCCCAATCAGAGAAGCAAAAATCATTTTGGATTTTATCATTTTCTGGTTAAATTAGTTTAAAATTATGAATTTAAATATATAAGAAAGCCAACCTATGAGCAAATTAAAATGTGTTAAAATATGTAATGAAAGATTTATTGCCGAAATGATACAGAGTTACCTCAATATGCACGAGATAGAATCACTTATTCAGACGGATCCATTAGGACCAATAATCCTTGGAAATTATTCATCAAAGGGTTTTAAAATAATGGTTAAGGAAGAAGATGAAATCAAAGCCAGAGAAGTATTAGATAATCAGGACTTTGAAAGTGACTCCTCATTTGATGGAACGAAACTAATTCCATAATACAAAAATAAATGCTAAATATTTCCCTTACATAGAATTATTTAGAAAATAATAAAAAAAGGATATATCATGAGACCTTATTTAATACTATTTATATCGATAACATTATTTTGCTTCAATTCTCTTTCCCAGGTAGAAGGTTTTCAATTTGTCCCGGATGCAAATTATAATTCAGAGATCCCCCCACCAAAATCAATTTTAGGATATGATATTGGAACAAAGCCATTAAGATACGGTGAAATTATTCACTACTTAAAGACATTAGATGAAAAATCAGAAGAAGTACAATTAGTGGAGTTCGGAAAAACTTATGAGGAACGCTCATTAGTTTACCTGATCATTACATCAAAAAATAATTTTTCACGAATTGAGGAAATAAAAAATTCCATAGCAAAACTTTCTGATCCGCGTAAGATAAACTCGAAAGAAAATATTAATCAGGTTTTTGAAAAAACACCTGCTGTTGTGTGGTTAGGCTATGGAATTCATGGTGACGAATTATCAGGTCCAGATGCGGCAGTGCAGTTAGCTTATCATCTTGTTGCTAACAATGATGAGGTTACTAAAAAATTAAAGGATGAATTAATAATTTTAATAGATCCGATGCAAAATCCTGATGGAAGAGAGAGATACCTTACACAAATGCAACAATGGAAAAGTGAAATTATTAATAGCGATGCTCAATCAATTCAACATACAGGTCTCTGGCCCTGGGGAAGAGGCAATCATTATCTTTTTGATATGAATCGAGATTGGTTCTTGCTTGTCCATCCAGAAACTCAGGCAAGGGTTAAAACAATATTAAGCTGGAATCCTCAGGTATTCGTAGATGCACACGAGATGGGCTCATTCGATACTTACCTTTTTTCACCAGCAGGTCCCCCATTAAATCCCAATATGAACGAATTTAACCATAGGTGGCGAAAAATTTTTTCTCAGGATCAGGCAAAAGCATTTGATCAATATGGATGGAGCTATTATACACGAGAATGGAACGATGAATGGTACCCAGGATATGGAAGCGGTTGGTCACTTTATATAGGAGCGATTGGAATTTTATATGAGCAAGCACAAACAGATGGTTCGATTGTAAAAAGGCCTGATGGAACATATCTAAATTTTAGAGATGCAGTTCACCGTCAATTTGTAAGTTCCCTTGCAAATTTAAAAACGACTTCAAAAAATAGAAAAAATATCTTACAGGAATATTTTGATGCAAAAAAGAATGATATAACTATTAAAAAGGGTGATCCTCAAAGCTTTATATTTGTAGCTAATAAAAATATTACCCGCCTTAACGATTTAATCGAGAAGCTATTAATGCAAAATATCGAAGTTGAAATTTTGGAAACTGATATTAGAATTGATAATTTACATAGCATCTGGGAGAAAAAATTAATCAGTAAAAATATTCCAAAGGGAAGCTTCATTGTAAATCTCGATCAGCCAATGGGCCGACTTGCAAAAACAATTCTCGAATTTGACCCAAGAATTGATAATAAAACTCTTGAAATAGAAAGAAAGAAACTCGAAAAAGAAAAACAAAGCAAAATGTACGATGTAACTGCATGGTCCTTACCGATCGCATATGATGTAGAATGTTACTGGACAGATAATAAAATTAAAGCCCGTACAAATAAATTAGCACATACTACTATACCATCATATAATATTGATAATCCTTCACCTAAATACGGCTATATATTCGAATACTCTGATGATTCAGCTTTAAAGTTGCTATCATTATTACTTGAAAAAGGATACAAAGTCCGCTCTGCAAGAGAACCTTTTACCATTGAAGGTATTTCATTCGAAAGAGGTTCGATCCTAATTCGTCTCAACGAAAATCCTGAGTCAATTAAAAGCGACATAATACTGTTTGCTAAAAATCTACCAGTCAAATTATATGGAGTTAATACAGCCCTGAGCACCTCAGGGCCAGATTTAGGTGGGAATGATTTCATTCTACTTGAAAAACCAAAAGTTGCAATTGTGACCGGTCCACAAATAAGTTTGGGAAGTTTCTCCACAATATGGCACTTAATCGATGCTAAAATAAAAATGAATGCAAGCATTTTGAATGTTGATGGTTTACAATATTTTGATTTGAGAAAATACAATGTTTTAATTCTCCCATCATCAAATAGTCCACAAACATTATCTCAGATACTTGGCAAGGAAGGGATAAACAAACTAAAAAAGTGGATTGAAAATGGTGGTACACTAATTGGAATTGCCAATTCTGCTGCATTTCTTGCTGATACATCAACTGGAATAAGTAAAGTACGATTGAGGCATCAAGCATTAAATGAATTGAATATATACAATGATGAATTTAAAAGAGAAAAAAACATATCAAATATCAAAATTGATAGTGTAAAAATCTGGGATTCACCTGAAGCAAATCAAAAACCTGAGGAAAGGAAAAGTAACCCCGATCTGAAAATCCTTGAAATAGAGGACGAATATTTAAGAACTTTTATGCCCAGAGGCGCAATCTTAGCATTAACACTTGATCAGGAGAATTGGTTAACATTTGGAATGGAGGAAAGATGTGGGGCAATAGTTTCTTCATCAAATGTATTTTTATCTAAGCAACCGATTCAAACCGCAGCGCGTTTCAAAAGCTTTGATAATATTAGATTATCAGGATTATTATGGCCCGAAGCTCGCCGACGTTGGGAAAACTCAACTTACTTAACCCGCGAGGCAATGGGAAATGGGCAAATTATCCTTTTTGCTGGCGAACCAAACTTTAGAGGATATTTCTTTGGAACACAAAGAATGTTATTAAACAGCATCCTTTTAGGCCCAGGCTGGGGAACAAATAAAGTTGTTGACTTAGAATAACACATCTTGAAAATGAACCTAAATCGTGTAAAAAACTTAAATTACATTCTTTATTCAGGTGGACCAATATTATACTGGATGGATCGAGACCAGAGAATCAACGATAATTGGGCACTTATTTACGCACAGGAACTTTCAATAAAATACAAATCTCCTTTTGCTGTAATATTTTGTTTATATCCAGAATTCCGAAATTTAAATTCCAGACAGTATGAATTTATGTTAAACGGACTTGTAAAAATAGATTCAAGTTTAAAGAAAAAAAATATTCCTTTCTATATTTTAACAGGCAATCCCTCAGAAACCTTACCTGAATTTATTAATACAAACAAAATAGGTATATTGATATCTGATTTCTCTCCACTAAAAAATGTAAAATTATTTAAAGAAAAAATTTCAAAAAAAATCAATATACCTTTTTATGAAGTTGATACTCATAATATAGTCCCTGTCTGGGTTGCCTCTGATAAATTAGAATTTGGAGCTTATACAATCAGACCAAAGATAAAAAGAAATTTATCAGAGTACCTTGAAACATTTCCACAGATCAAAAAGCAAAAATATAATTGGGAAATTAGATGTCCCGAGATCAACTGGAATTATTTGAAAAAATATTTAAGACTAAAAACAGATGCTTCTGAATTGACCTGGTTGAAATCAGGTGAAGATGAAGCAATAAAGTTGATGAAGCTTTTCATCAACAAAAAGTTAAAACATTACTCATTTAGTCGGAATGATCCAAATCAGGATGGACAATCAAACCTTTCACCATACCTGAATTTAGGACAGATCAGTTCTCAAAGAATAGCTCTTGAAGTTATAAAAGTTGAAACAAACAAAGTTTCAAAAGAAGCTTTTCTCGAAGAATTAATAATCAGAAAGGAACTTTCAGACAATTTCTGTTATTACAATCCAAATTATGATTCTTTTAATGGTTTTCCCAATTGGGCAAAAGAAACTCTAAATAAACATAGATATGATAAGAGAGAATATATTTATACGCTGAGACAATTTGAAGAAGCTGAGACACATGATTCATTATGGAATGCTGCACAAATAGAAATGCTCGAGAAAGGAAAAATGCATGGATATATGAGAATGTACTGGGCAAAGAAAATTTTAGAATGGACAAGACACCCTGAAGATGCGCTTAATATTGCGACAGAATTAAATGACAAATATGAGTTAGATGGAAACGATCCTAATGGTTATACTGGTATTGCGTGGTCAATTGGAGGAGTTCATGACCGTGCATGGGGAGAAAGAAATGTTTTTGGTAAAATTCGCTACATGAACTATTCTGGATGTAAACACAAATTTGATGTTAAATCCTATATAAAAAAATTCATACCAATAAATCTATAAAATAATATTTTAAAACTTGACAATTAAAAAATTATTTTGTATATTTAAACCGTTCAAAACGAACATAACATACATAACGAAATCTAAATGAAAACTCAATTATCAACAAAAGAAGTAGCTTCTTTGCTAAATATTACGGAAACGACGGTAAAACGCTGGTCTGAAGCTGGAAAATTGCCCTGCACCAAAACTCTTGGTGGCCACCGTAAATTTTATATTAATGACATCCTTAAATTTGCAGAAGAAAACTCCTTCCCAATAACCGGTGTCATTCCCCCACCATTATCTTCAAAACAGCTCAAAAACTTAGAATTTGGTGTATACACAAAAAATTATCAATTAGTAGCTGATATTTTTAAAATTGAAGCACTTCAGGGTGATAAAGCGGGTCTGGAAAATTTATTGCTTTATCTCTACAGAAATCATGTACAGTTTACAACAATAATTGATGAGGTTTTACATCCTGCACTCGCCAGAATTGGAGAATTATGGCAGGAAAAAACTATTGATGTTGACCAGGAACATCTCTCCTCAACTGCTGTTAAAGAAGCTTTAATTAGATTGGGTTCTGTATTATTTCATAAAAATCCAAATGGCTTAAATGCCATCTGTGCATGTGTTGAAGGTGAGTTACATGACATAGGAATCATTGCAATATCTTATGCTCTGGAAATTGAAGGTTTTCAGGTTACAAGCTTAGGAATAGATACACCTTTTAAATCATTAAAAACTTATATTCAAAAGCATAAGCCAAAACTGGTTTGTTTATCGGCTACATCACCAGAAATTCCAAAATCAAAATTTAAAGAAGCCGTCCGAGAGATAGCTGAATTAACCCACAGCTATAACGGCAAAATAATCTGTGGTGGAATTTATTCAAATCTATTTGCAAAGGAAGATTTGCAGGTAGATTTAATTGCATATTCCACCACAGATACTATAGAATTTGTAAAGAATGTATTTAAATTAAAACCAGGTAAAAAACACAAAATAAATAATAAATAAACAACAACACAAACAAATAAAAGGAGTCAAAAATGAAAAAATCAATAATACTAAATATCCTAATAACACTTTTAGTTATATCAACTGTATCCGCTAACGAGATGAAATATGGCTTAGGCTGGTATTCATCATCAGCTCCAGTTGGTGGTCGTATTTGGTTCAATTCCAATTACGGACTTGATCTCGGTTTAGGATATGCTGATAAAAACTTTTTAGGTTCCGATAAAGATCGTTTTCACCTCAATATTGGTTTACCAGTAAATGTTTTCAAAACCAATTCAGTAAATTTCTTTATCCGACCAGGATTTGAATTGCAAACCAACGCAAGAACAGTTGGAGCAGACCTAAAATCTAAAATTATTATCACTGCAGATTTAGGTGCTGAATGGTGGATTACAGAAAATTTCACACTCAGCGTAGGTCATGGTTTACAATTTGAACAGCTGAGCCATCCATCAGATGATTCCAAATGGGGAATTACAGCACTGCGAGCTCTCAGCTTTAATAACGTCGGTTTCCACTTCTATTTTAATTAAACAATCAATACGGAGTTCCTGATGATAAATCAGGAACTCCTATCATAATTTGAGGTAAATATGAAATCAATTTTTAAACTAATATTTCTGTTAATCTTACTTATCAACTTTTCCATTGGTGAAGAAAAATTCGGAAGTATTGTAGGAAAGGTTGTAGATGCAATTACTCAACAACCAATTCCTGGTGCTAATGTTATAATTATAGGAACTGACTATGGTACTGTAACTGATTTAGATGGAAAATTTTTAATTGATAAAATTCCAGTTAATATCTATCAAATTCGTGCTTCATCAATTGGGTATAAAGCAGAAATAAAAACAGATATTATGGTTATGACTTCCCGACCTGTACAAGTAGATTTTCAACTTAACGAATCCCCAATTGAATTAGAGCAAGTTGTAGTAACAAATGAAATTTTTACTCGCAATCCATATGAACTCACCAGCATTACTAATTTTAATTATGAGGAGATAAGACGATTTCCCGGTGGTTTTGAAGATGTTATTAGAGCCGTTTCGGTACTTCCCGGGGTTGCACAAGCAGATGCTGGAAGAAACGATTTAATTGTTCGAGGTGGAGCACCATCAGAAAATTTGTATTTAATAGATGGCTATGTTGCACAAAATATTAATCATTTTGGCACACAAGGAGCTACTGGCGGACCTTTAAGTTACATAAATTTAGATTTTGTTAAAGAATCATTTTTCTCAACCGGGGGATTTTCAGTAAATTATGGAGACAAGCTTTCTTCGGTCCTTTCAATCAACCTGAGAGAAGGCAGAAACGATAGATTAGGTGGAAAACTAACAATATCAGCAACCCAATTCGGTTTAAACATCGAAGGACCAATATCAAATAAATCCTCATTTTTCTTTTCTGCAAGAAGAAGTTACCTCGATTTCATATTTAAATCTGCAGGCTTTTCATTCGTTCCTGAGTATTACGATGTAATTTCAAAAGTGGATTACAATATAAACGCATACAACTCCATCTCCTTCTTGTTTGTTGGAGCATTTGATTATGTCCGTTTTTTCAATAAAGATTCAGAGAGCCGTTACAAGAACTCAAGAGCTCTGGGAAGTGATCAAATCCAGTATCTAACTGGATTGAGTTACAAATACTTCTTCAACAAAGGATTTTTAAAATTCAGTTTAAACCGGAATTTTGCAGATTTCAACACATCACAAAGAGACTCCATTCTCAATCCAATATTTTTAAATGATTCAAGAGAAGGTGAAAATGTATTAAAATCTGAACTTGTTTATAAACTAACCAAAAAATCGGAATTCAGTCTCGGAACGGAAATTAAATCAATAAAATTTAATTACGACATAAGGATCCCACAATTTGTTACAAGCTTTGGAGACACATTAACACTTAACAAAAACGATAGAAGCAGATTTCATAAAATCGGATTTTATTTACAATATGGTGGATATTATTTTAACAAATTGAGAATAACTCTCGGAACCAGATACGATTATTTCGACGCATTAACAAATAAATCTGTTTTTAGCCCAAGATTTGGGTTATCATATCAACTGTTGCAAAATACTTTTATTAACCTAAGTAGTGGAGTTTATTATCAAAGTCCTTCTTATATATGGCTTACAGGGAATGAAAAAAATAAAAACCTTAAGCATATCAGAGCAAATCATATAATATTTGGATTTGAGCAATTATTAAGGGAAGACATCAATTTAAAATTAGAGTACTTTAATAAATTCTATCAAAATTATCCTGCAAGTGAATTACGCCCATATCTTGTACTCTCAAATACCGGAGCTGGATTTTCAGGTGCAGATGATAACTTTTCATCATTCGGACTTGAACCATTAGTCAGTCAGGGAAAGGGAAACTCAAATGGAATCGAATTATCAATACAGAAAAAATCATCCGATATTCCCCATTTTGGACTTTTAAGTGTCACATATAGCAAGACTAAATTTTCTGCGCTTGACGGGATTTCCAGAATAGGTTCCTATGATCAAAGCTGGATCATAAATTTAAGCGGAGGATATATATTTAATGAAAGATGGCAAGCTACAATTAAATTTAGATATTCAACTGGTAAACCCTACACACCATTCAATCCAGATGGAACTCAATCAATCGCAAATTACAACACTAAAAGATTGCCACCTAACCATAGCGTGGATCTGAGAATTGATCGCAGATGGTTCTTTGAAAAATGGGTACTAATTACTTACTTGGATGTACAGAATATATATAATCGTAAAAATGTTAATTTTATTCGCTGGGATCCAAGAAATAAAAAAGTAGATGATGCCCAATCGATTGGAATTATACCCTCGATAGGAATTAGTGCTGAACTATGATTTTTAATTTATATCGAGAACAAAAAATTTATTCAAAGTTAGAAGATGTTTTTGCTTTCTTTGAAAAAGTCGAAAATCTTGAAAAAATCACACCGCCCTGGCTACAATTTAAAATTATAAGCAACAGACCTTATATAGTAAAAGAAAATTCTGAATTCGAATATACAATTAAAATTCTCGGTATTAGAGTAAAATGGAAATCCATAATTTCAGAATATAATCCACCATATAAATTTGTAGATACACAAATCAAAGGTCCATACAAAAAATGGGTACACTCACATATTTTTAAGGAATTCCCTGATTTTATTTTAATGATTGATTTAGTTGAATATGAGTTATATGGCGGGTTTTATCACCTATAATTAATAGATTTTTTGTTAGAAAAAAATTAAATGATATATTTGATTATAGAAAATTAAAAATTCAAGAGACATTTAGAGATAATCATGTTTAATGATGAAATTCCAATTCGGATAGGAATAAGTTCTTGCCTTTTGGGTGAAAAGGTAAGATTTGATGCGGGGCACAAAAAAGATCTATATTTAACAAACATATTGGGTAAATATGTTGAATGGATACCTGTATGTCCTGAGGTTGAAGTTGGAATGGGAGTACCTCGTGAAGCTATACGCTTAGTTGGAAAAGCCAATAATCCAAATCTGGTTGGAACAAAATCAGGCAGGGATTGGACAGATGAAATGAAAAAATTCTCACAAATGAGGAATAAACAACTTGCTGAAATGAATTTAAGTGGATTTATTTTTAAAAAAGATTCACCAACCTGTGGTATGGAACGTGTTCGGGTTTACTCACAATCTGGCTCACCAAGTAAAGAAGGAATTGGTATTTTTGCAAGAAGTTTTATTGAGCAATTTCCTTTGATACCAGTGGAAGAAGAAGGTAGATTAAATGACATTAAAATCCGGGAAAATTTTATAGAACGCGTATTTGCATATAACAGATTATTAAACTTATTTTCACGAAAATTTTCAAGAGGAGAACTTGTTCGATTCCATACTTACGAAAAATTGCAATTGTTATCACATAGTGAAAAACATTACAGGGAATTAGGCAATATTGTTGCAAAGGCAAAATTTTATGGCACTTCAGAATTAAGAGAAAGATATTCTAAAATCTTTATGGAAGCATTAAAAATTAAAACAACAACCAAAAAAAATGCAAATGTTCTATTTCATATTTTGGGTTATTTAAAAAATATCTTGGATAAATTTGAAAAAGATGCAATAGTAAAAATTATTAATGATTACCAAAACGAGTTGGTACCCTTGATTGTACCACTTACCCTGATTCGTCATTATATTGAAAAGCACAATATCGAATATATAAAATTTCAGACATACTTAAATCCTCATCCAAAGGAATTAATGTTGAGAAATCATGTTTAACAGAAAGGAATTCAAGTATATAATCTTGAACAAACCTTATGGTGTTCTGTGTCAATTTACCGATAGAGCTGGAAGAAGGACTCTTTCCGATTTGGGAAATTTTCCAAAAGATGTTTATCCAGCAGGAAGACTGGATTACGATAGTGAGGGTTTGGTATTATTAACAAACGATAAAAGATTAATTAATTTTTTATTACACCCAAAGCACAAACATCCCAGAACTTATCTTGTTCAAGTAGAAAGAATTCCAGATCCAGTAACCCTTGATAAACTGAGAGCGGGAGTAATTATTGAAGGTAAAAGAACTTTGCCAGCGGAGGTTCGTCTGCTGAAAACCCCGCCAGAAATATGGGAAAGGGAAATTCCAATCAGATACAGGAAGAATGTACCTACATCGTGGCTTGAATTAACAATCTATGAAGGAAGGAATAGACAGGTTCGCAAGATGACCGCTGCAGTAGGTCATCCAACATTACGCTTAGTAAGAATAAAAATTGGAAATGTAAAATTAGGAAATTTGAAGCCGGGAGAACACAGGGAACTTAATGACCATGAAATTGAGAAATTAAGAAGTCATATTTTATGATAACACTTTTGCATATATTCTGAAACCATTCGATGGGAGCTGAATTCCGTGATTAAACTTTGTATCGATATACGAATTCTTTTAATCCATTCCCGCGGAATTCCCTGTCTGTCCCTATTATAAAATTCTGGAATAACTTCTTTCTTTAAAATACTTATAAGCGAATCCGCATCCACCTGATCCTGTGTCTCTTCATCTGGATATGAACGCTCATTCCCAATCGCCCAACCGTTTTTACCGTTATATCCTTCAACCCACCAACCATCAAGTGTGCTTAAATGCAATCCACCATGTATAGTAATTTTCATTCCACTTGTTCCACTCGCCTCAAGCGGTCTTCTGGGTGTATTTAACCATACATCTGAACCAGAAATTAAATACCTTGCAATATTCATATCATAATTTTCAATAAATACAATTTTCCCAGAAAATCTTGGATCTTTGGTATAATTAATAATCTTTTGAATAAATCTTTTACCTTCATCATCTCTGGGGTGTGCTTTACCAGAAAAGATCAATTGAATTGGTGTTTGAGGATGATTTACCAATTCATCAATTGCATCTAAATTTCTAAAAATTAAAGGCGCCCTTTTATAAACAGCAAATCTTCTTGCAAATCCAATAGTTAAAACGTCAGGTGATAGAATATGATCCAGTTCTGAGATTGATATGCGATTTGAATGCGAACTCAGATAACGCATCCTCACAAATTCAATTAGTTCTCGACGCAATATATTTCTTAAAGCCCAAATTTCCTCATCAGATGCGATATTATGATTTGTAAACTTTATCCAGTATTCCCTATCCATTATTTTTTCCGTCCAATCGTATCCCAATCTTTTGTTCCAGAATTCATGAGCTCTTACATTAGCCCATCCAGGTGTATGAACGCCGTTCGTTATATGAATTATTGGAACTTTATCAACTTCCAATTCTGGATACAAATTTTTCCACATAGCTTTGCTTACTTGAGAATGTAATTTGCTTACGGCATTCGAAACTTTTGAAAATTTTAACGCCAAAACCGTCATACAAAACAACTCATTCTGATCTTTCTCATTTATACGACCGTATTTCATAATTTCATCGACGGAGAGCTTTAAATCCTTCAGGTAATTGGAAAGTTGCAATTCAATTAAGCTTTTTGGAAATCGATCATGGCCGGCTTCTACCGGTGTATGAGTTGTAAATACACAATGTTTTTTAACATACTCTTCTGCCTGAGCCAGTGGCATACCTTTACTTATCTGTTCTCTCAATAGTTCGAGTGTAAGAAATGCTGAATGACCTTCATTCATATGAAATATTTCTGGTTCGATTCCAATTGCTCGCAGAATTCTCACTCCACCAATGCCTAAAACTATCTCCTGCATAATACGGGTTGATATATCCCCTCCATAAACTCTGCCTGTAAGTTCCCGAAAATGCAACTCATTTTCAGGTAAGTTGCTATCTAATAAAATTATAGATACTCTACCTACATTGATTTTCCATGCATTTAGTTTAACGATACTGTGTCCAATTGTCACAGAGGTTTGAACTGGTCTTCCTTTTTTATCTACCAACGGTTGAATAGGAACGTCATCAGCATTGATTTGTGGATATTCTTCGAATTGCCATCCATCATCGGATATCCTTTGTTTGAAATAGCCAAGCCGATAGTATAAGCTTACACCATAGAAATTTATACCGAGATCGCTTGCAGATTTGGCAAAATCACCTGCGAGGACTCCAAGCCCACCAGAATAAATTGGTAGGCATTCATGCAGTCCGAATTCAGCGGAAAAATATGCAATTGGTTTGTTCAGAAATTCCGGATAATTTTGAGCACACCAGGTGTTTGTATTGGACATATAATCAGCAAATTCATCCAATACTAATGTAACACGCTTATAAAAATCTGGATCACCAAGTCGAGCTATGATTTCAGCATCGGAAACACGTTTCAAAACTGCAACCGCACTGTGATTACTGGTCTCCCACACTAACGGTGATAATTCCTTAAATATAAGAGCAGCTTCTGGATTCCATGTCCACCATAAATTATAAGCCAAATTTTTTAGTTGCTCTATGATTTGTAAATATGTACGTGAGTTAAAATTTTTATTGTCTATTTTTTCCATTGATTATACAATTTAAGCTGGTAGGTTATTTTCAAAAAAATTATTTTAAGTAATACTGTAACGGATTTGGAAAAATTCTACATTCCTCTGCGATGCGGATTCCGTTAATTTTGCCTTCATCTCTTACCTGATATAATCGAGGTACAATTTTATCTCTGAGTTCGATTGGTGTCATCGGATTTAAATAAATGCTTGTCCCCCCTTCAAAACCTGCTGGAACATTAATACGCCATTTTATTAAAACATGCCAGGGCATTTTATAGACAGAATCGACAGGTGTATAATACCATTCTTCATTACAAGAAATACCACTTCCCATAGCGACATGAAAAGCATGAACCAAGCTGCTCATTCCTCTAATTTCCTCATCAGTATGTTCGTATGGTCTGCCTGCTTTTGAGCGTGAGAAAATTTCAATTGTCGGAAATCTATGTCCAATTCCCACATAGGCAATTGCAAAATCGTTTTCCGCTATAATCAAATTAAATCTTGCAGCAAAGTTTACTCCCAATTCATTAAAAGCATTGGGATCCTCTCTTAACATTTTGATTTGTTTTTCAATCGAAGCACCCCACTCATCCAATGCAACTAATTGTTTGTGTAGATGGTCCATTGATGCTCCTGCTGGTCTGAGCCAATTCTGGAACACACTTATGTATCTTGCATACCTGTTGTTTGCAAAAATATCCTGGATTGCATCAATTGTAAATTTAAAGTATTGATAATGTTCCTCAACGCTCATACTACCTGATGAAAACAGTTGCGAATCCCACTCAGCATCTTTCTGAAAGTGATGACGGGCTATGATAATTTCGTGTGAACCACCAAAAAAAGCGTCAGCCATTGCAAGCCTATCGTAAGAGTGCATCTTCTTGATTTGTTCTTCTGTCTTTCCTAATTGTCTTAATTTATAATCCAACAATGAATCAATATGTTTAACGCCTTCGGGTGTGGAGAGATACTCATCTCTCCATTTCTTTCTTTCTTCTGGAATTCTATAATTATAATTTTTTCTCCAATAATCAAGTGTTACGATTTCAAACAAATTTGGTGTTCTCCTAAACTCCGCAACTGTTTCAAAATATTTCTCTGCAGGAAGGAATTTCAGTACCTCATAATTACCATTTCGTTTAACCAATCTGGCTTTTTCCGGTGGAGTTTCAAAATACCTTTCAGGACAAAAGCTACAATACTTTGTAATCTTTGATTTATCAAGTGGTTTAGCGGTTTCGGGTATTTCGTTACTTATTGGCTTTGAACTTCTCCCAGGGACAGCCCAAACTTCTGTATCAGTAAATGGGTTTATTTGTTTGACTGTTCCATCAGGCATTATGTTGTAAAACAAATTATACTGCATATTATTTTCCCATTGCCCAATTTAACAAATACTCGGTTTTATTCAAACTATCGGTCTCTGCATAATATCGTATCAGCGGTTCTGTACCAGAGGGTCTTACCAGCAACCAGCCATTTTTAATATAGTATTTATAGCCATCTATAGTTTCTATGCGATTCACAACATATCCGCCAATTTCTCTCAAAGTTGGTGTAAATTTACGCATTATCTTTTCTTTTTCTTTGGTTGTTATATGTTGATCTATCCGCTTATAATATCTCTTCCCGTATTCATCTTCTAATTCGTGTACCAAGTCACTGAGAGATTTTTGTCTGTTTATAATAATTTCAGCAATTAATAGAGCAAGATATATACCATCCCTTTCAGGGATATGACCGTATACTCCTAATCCACCACTTTCTTCACCACCTAATATTATTTTTCTTTCATTCATTAGTTCGCAGATATATTTGAAACCAACAGGAGTAGTATGTAATTTTATTTTATATTTTTCACACTGTTTCTCGACGATATCTGTAACTGTGAATGAACGGGCTACCTCACCTTTTAATTTCTTTTCTTCAACAAGATATTTAAGTAATAATGAAAATACTCTATGTGGATCAACATAATTTCCTTTTTCATCCACCACACCAATTCTATCTGCATCACCATCGGTTGCGAATCCTAAATCAAATTTTTCTGATACAACTTTCTGTTTAAGTTCCGAGAGATTTTGTTCAATTGGTTCGGGATTTACACCTGCAAAGGAGGGATTAAATTCAGCATGTATTTGTTTTGCACTCGGTAATAAGGTTGTCAGGATGTTCATTCCTGCGCCATACATAGAATCATGCAATATTTTTAGACCGGAACTTTCGAGCTTTTTCAGATCAAATTTCTTCTTAATATCATCAATATAAATCTTACTCATATCGATATATTTGATAAAATTCACCTTTTGGAGTTCATTCAAATCTTTTTTAAGCTGTATACTTCTTCCGGAATTCATTATCAGGCGCAGTTTGTTTTCAACTTTGGAAATAGTTTCCGGTAAAGCAGGTCCTCCATAATCAGCTTTAAGTTTATAACCGCTATAGCGTGGGGGATTATGACTTGCTGTTATTATCACCCCAGCTGCAGCATTCATTTTTTTGGTAAGCAGTGATACCATAGGTGTGGAGGAGATTTTATCAGATATATGTACTTTAATATTGTTATTAGCCAGAACCAGAGCTACATATTCAGCAAATTCTTTCCCGAGGAATCTACCATCATATCCGATCACAATTCCATTTTTAATTTTTTTGTTGCTTTTATAATGTAATGCTGTTGCCAGGGCTACCTTACCCAGATTTTCAAATGTAAAATCCTGGGCAATTACACCACGCCAACCATCAGTTCCGAACTTTATCTCCATATATTCCTTAAATTTTATTTCGACTTTTGTTTAAATGCAGCCAGACCGGCAAAATATCCAGTTATATCGAGTTCTTCTTCGATTCTTAAAAGCTGATTGTATTTTGCAATTCTATCTGTTCGACTTGCTGAACCGGTTTTTATTTGACCGACATTCGTTGCAACTGCAAGGTCGGCAATTGTTGTATCTTCTGTTTCACCTGAACGATGACTGATCACACAAGTATAACCAGCACGCTTTGCCATCTCAATACAATTGAGTGTTTCAGTCAGTGTACCAATCTGGTTTACCTTTATTAAAATAGAATTTGCAATACCTTCGTCTATGCCTTTAGAAAAAATTTCTGTGTTTGTCACGAAAATATCATCACCGACCAACTGTACTTTATCACCTAATGCTTCCGTTAAAATTTTCCATCCTTTCCAATCGTTTTCAGCAAGGCCATCTTCAATAGATATAATCGGATACTGTTTTACCCATTTCTCATAAAATTTTACCATCTGTTCTGAAGTTTTCGAGGATTTATCAGATTTCTTAAAAACATATTTTCCTTTTTCATAAAACTCGCTTGCAGCTGGATCGAGTGCTAAAAATATTTCCTTGCCAGCCTTATATTTTGCTTTTTCTATTGCTTCAAGAATTACCTCAACTGCTTCTTCATTAGATTTTAAGTTGGGTGCAAAACCACCTTCATCACCAACTGCAGTGTTGTATCCTTTTTTACTTAAAACAGATTTTAACGAATGAAAAACCTCCGTTCCCATTCTTAATGCTTCAGCAAAGGTCTCAGCTTCAACGGGAACAATCATAAATTCCTGTAGATCAACATTATTATCAGCGTGTTTGCCACCATTTAAAATATTCATCATTGGTACTGGTAGAATTCTTGCATTGACACCACCAATATATTTATAAAGGGGAATGTTTAGGTAATTTGCAGCAGCTTTTGCAACAGCTAAGGAAACACCCAGAATTGCATTTGCGCCAAGTTTACTCTTATTTTCGGTTCCGTCTAAATTAATCAATAATTCATCGATTCCAATTTGATCCAAAGCATCAAATCCAATTATTTCCTCTGCAATGGTTGAATTAACATTTTCAACGGCTTTCAAGACACCTTTCCCGTTGTAACGCATTTTGTCGCCATCGCGAAGCTCAACAGCTTCACGCTCACCGGTTGATGCACCGCTTGGAACAGCAGCTCTGCCAACAATGCCACTTTCCAGGGTTACATCAACTTCGATAGTTGGGTTACCACGAGAATCTAAAATTTCTCTTGCAAATACATCTACAATTGTAGTCATTTTTTCTCCATATTTGTTAAAATTCTTGAAATTATTAAATTTTCTATTAAATTGTTTTTTAATTAACAAAATTTCAAGGAGATTTGCAAAGTTAAACACAGCCTTAAAATGAATCCTGGTTTTTTAATATTTTAGAATTGCTTAAGTTTTTCATAGAGATTTCTATAATAGCCCGCCTTTAATGTATCGCCGATATTCAGGTATGAATTGGACATGATATAATATACACCGAGGGTTGGTTTATCGTATTTTAGTCCCTCCTCTAAATATTTAATTGCCAGGGAATCTTTGCCAGTGTGTGAATAAAGCCCACCCAAACTAAAGTAAGCCATACCATAATGTTTATTTAGTTCGATAGCTTTTTTGAGTTCATATTCTGCGCTTTGATGATCTTTTAATGAACCATAACACAATCCAAGTTCATAATGTAACTTTTCTGAATTAGGCAACTTTGAGATGCCATTTAAATAAACCTCCTTTGCTTCTGTATCTCTTCTTAAAAATCTGAATGCGTTTCCCAATCCTATGTAAGCCTGTTCGTTGTAGGGATCAAGTTTAAGAAGTTTTTCATATACATTAATTGCCTGTTCATAATCCTTATTTTTTAAAAGGGCATAAGCTAGATTGATTAAAATATCTCTCTTTCCTGGGTTTTTGGATTCAGCAAATTTTAGATATAGAATCGCATCATTTAATCTATCATTTTGAAGATAATATGTACCTAAATTATAGTAGGCCAAATCGTGTTGAGGGTTTTTCTTAATAACATCAAGCCATAATGTTTCACTGGATTTCCAAACAGGTAATCTTAAGTACGTTATCGTTGCGTAAACAATTATCATCATTGAAGAAATTATAAAAACATACTTTCTATATTTTTGATAATAAAAATACAAAACTGATGTGATAAATATTGAAAATCCAATTAAAGGAGTGTACATACGATGCTCAAGCACTGCAACAGGTAAAGGGAATAAATTTGCTGACGGAATAATAAATAAAAATAACCAGAATAAACCAAAAGTCATGATTGGTAATTTTTCTCTTATACTAATGAATATCCATAAAATAAGTGCTAAAAAGGAAAAACCGAAAATATAATTTGTAATTCCACTTTCTATATGTACGAGATTCAGATTGATAGGAATTAAAATAAGTTTAATATATGCTCCTAATACCGACGGGAATTGAATTAATCGGTCTGTAAAAGGATTAACTATATAGTTGCCTTGACCAAAATAAGAACCAAAAACAATAACCCTGATTTGTAAATAAATTAAAATTAAAGCTAATGGCACTGAATAATGGATTATTTTATTTTTTATTGAATAACTTGTCCGACTATATATGTAAAAAAACAAATCATATAGTGGATAAATAAAGAATAAAAATAATGCTTGCTCCTTTGTAAATAATGCAAATAAAAAAGATATTAAAGAAAAAACATAATATTTTTTAAGTTTTGTTTTTGTATAAATTAGATAAGAAAGAAACATTAAAATAGTAAAAAGCCCAAGTAGCACATCATTCCTTCCTGCAATCCATGCAACTGCTTGAGTTTGAATTGGGTGTAGCGAAAATATTATTGAACCAATAAATGATATTTTACTTTCATTAAGTAATAAATTTAACAAATAAAAAACTCCAATTGCATTTAATATATGCAAAAACAAATTAGTAAGATGATATCCAAACGGTTTAAGTCCCCAGATTTGATAATCAACAATGTAGGATGTAAGTAGGATTGGTCTATAAAAATTTGTTTTCAAATTATGCATTTCAAATACACTCACTGAAAAAGCTTTAGGAATGTTATCTAAAGATCTCAGGAAATTAGAATTTTCATATACCATCTTATCATCATCATAATTTACAAAACCGTAGTGTAAAGTTTGTAAATATATAACAGCGTTTAATAACACGATAAGAAGTAGAAAGGAAAATACAATATTCTTTTTCATTTATCTTTTAAATATTTTTGGAATTAATATATTTGAGATAAATAAAGCATAGGACAAAGTTGTATTAAGTGTTAATAATCCATAAACAATACTCCGCCAGAAATCAATTGATGAGGATTTCTCGTGATATCTCACCGGCACAGGTATTTCACCAATCCTGAATCCAAATGCCACACATTGAAATAGAAACTGACTATCAAACACAAAATCATCTGAATTTTTATTCCATGGTATGGTTTCTAACACCTTCCTTGAAAATGCTCTAAATCCTGTATGCCATTCTGATAGGTTCTGTCCTGTGATAATGTTTTCGATGATAGTTAAAAAACGGTTTGCGAGGTATTTATAAAGCGGCATCCCGCCTGCGAGTGCCTCCTTCCTTGTCCTGATCCTTGTTCCAAGCATTACATCGAAATAACCATCCTTAATAAAATTAATTAAATATGGTGTAAGTCGGCTATCGTATTGGTAATCAGGGTGGATCATCACGACAATATCTGCGCCTTTTTCGAGAGCAAGCCTGTAACAGGTTTTCTGATTGGCACCATAGCCCAGATTTTTATTATGCCTGAACACTGTTAAACCTAATTCCTTTGCAACTTCATATGTATTATCAATGCTGTTATCATCTACCACTATAATTTCATCGACTGTATTCTCTGGTATATCCTGGACAGTTTGAGCAATGGTTCTGGCAGCATTGTATGCAGGCATAACAGCTATTACTTTCATTTAGAAAAAATCCTCTTTAATATTCTTTCGAGGAAACCCGTCTTATATCAGCACCGAGAGCTCTAAGTTTTTTTTCTATAAATTCATAGCCACGGTCAATGTGATAAACGCGAAGCACCTCAGTGGTTCCTTCTGCTACAAGACCGGCTAATATTAAAGATGCAGAAGCTCTTAAATCGGTGGACATAACTTTTGCTCCAATCAGTTTACGCACACCTCTAACCACAGCAACATTTTCGTGTAATTCTATATCTGCTCCCAAACGCATAAGTTCAGGGACATGTTTGAAACGATCATAGTAGATTGTATCAGTCACCACAGATGTCCCTGAAGCTAATGTCATAAGTGCAATCCATTGTGCCTGCATATCTGTTGGAAAGCCAGGATAAATTTCCGTCTTTACATCAACCGATTTAAGTATTTTAGGTGCTTTCAATTTTACAGAGTCGTTGCCTATTTCCAGCCTGCAACCTACTGCCTTCAATTTTTCCAAAATTGCAGTCAGATTTTCCGGATTACATTTTGTAACTGTAACTTCTCCTTTTGTAATTGCACCAGCAATTAAAAAAGTACCTGCTTCGATTCTATCGGGAATCATTTTTTCATCAACCGGTGTCAACTCATCAACACCTTCAATTTCTAATCTTCTTGTTCCAATACCCGAAATCTTAGCACCCATCTTTAATAAGAATTCAGCAAGTGCTGTAATTTCAGGTTCTATTGCTGCATTTTCAATAATTGTTGTACCTCTTGCAAGTACTGAAGCCATCAAAATATTTCCCGTAGCGCCCACACTCGAGACATCAAAAGTTATATTATTTCCAGTCAATCTGTTGGCTTTTGCAATTATATATCCCTGATCCAGTTCAATTTTAACACCTAATTTTGATAAACCTTCGAGATGTAAATTGATTGGCCTTGGTCCCCACGCACAACCTCCGGGCATCGAGACCTTTGCATACCCATAACGAGCCACAAGTGGACCCAAAACATAAATAGATGCTCTCATCTTCTTCACAAGTTCATACGGAGCTTCGTATTTATTTATTGATTTTGTGTTAAGCGTCATCCTGTGTAATCGAAATCTTATATCAACCCCCAATCTGTTCAACAACGAAGCCATTGTTTTTACATCTCGTAAATTTGGCATATTTGTAAAATTATAAATTCCATTTGCCAGCAAGGTTGCAGGCATTAGTGCAAGGGCTGCATTTTTTGCACCACTGATTTCAATTTCACCTTTTAATCTTTTTCCACCTTTTATAATAAACTTATCCAATATATTTTTCCCTTATTTTGATGATTGAAAATGTTGTTGATGAAGAGTCTCTAATTCTTTAAGTACTTCATCTATTTTTGAAATCTTTTCTTTTATTTTGCTTTCATCAGGTTTCAATTTTAATGCTTTTTCATATGATTCTTTTGCTTCCTTATATTTTTTTTCTTTAAGATTTTTATCGCCAGTGGTAACAAGTTCTTTATAGTTTTCTTCTATTTCAGTTCTGGTTTTCTTCATTTTCAAAAAATCACCTGTTGCATCAACTACCATTTTCTTCCAGCTATCAGGATAACCAGGATGTTTGGGCTTATTAAACTCATCTTTTACATTGCCATCTAAATATTTAAAAATTAAATATTCTCCTAATTTCTTCCATCTATTAAAGACATACTCAGCCTGTTCACAACTATATTGAGTTAAGTATTGCCTTGCTTGTTCCGGTGATTGCTTATACAGTACCAGAGCATTATTTTCTACTTCGGATTGGTTGGCAAAAAATCTGCCTTCAAGCTCATTTTGTACTTTTTGAACATCCACAATCATATCACTGAATCTGGTATATGTATAATTAGAAACGAAGTTGAAAACCCAGAAAGCTGATTCCCAGGTAAATTCATTGAATGAGCCAGTTCCAACTGCAAAATTTTTTGGTATTTTTTTGATTCCACAATACATCGGAATGTAGACTGTAAGATAAGTATCATCGACACCAAACCAGTGAACACCACCGATTGGGTTTGGTAACCAGGAACGCATTTGTGAAACGAAAGAATAACCTGTCTGTTGTGTCGAAATTGCTCGCTCGTTAAAGTATGTATCTTCTCCATATTTCCAGGTTAATGGTCTCCATCTATAAGGGCATCCAAAAGGGCCTGCGCCTGGGTCTTTTGTCATATCTAACTCTGTACCTTCAAAATGATCTCTCATCAATGATATTACATCCTGAACAGATAATTTTTTATCAGGTTTAATCCAGAGTGGCATTCTTTCTTCACTTTCACCCTTTACGAAAGAAATATATTTATGCATATCTTTGTTAACTCTTCGAAACACTGACCAAACTCGTGCTTCGCAAAAGCGTATAGCACTATAATCCAGTGGTGCATATGCATCGGCAAAACTAAAATCCTGATCTTTTCCTGAAAAATATCCCATTTCTCTTGCAAAAGAAATTACATCAGGTGAATAAACACAGTTGTTAGGATCGTTCAGCGGAAATTTTGTTATTCTTGCTTGATTTGCATGTGCAGAAATATATCCGTCCGGGATTTTCACTGCAACCCACACCGCACCTTTTCTGCCTTCTCCCTTGCCAATGATTTCAAGTAACCACACTTCATTTGGATCAGCAATAGAAATTGATTCCCCTGTACTGTAGTAACCATATTCAGCAACTAAGTCGGTAATAACTTTGATTGCTTCGCGAGCGGTTTTAGAACGTTGCAGGGCAATGAACATTAATGAACCATAATCCATGACACCCATTTTATCTCTTAATTCTTCCCTACCACCAAATGTTGTCTCGCCAATACTTACCTGATATTCATTCATCAAACCGATTACTTCATAAGTTTCTTTAACCTGTCTGATTTTCCCTAAATATTTTCCCGTATCCCACTCATATATATCAAGGTAAGCACCTTCAGGATATTTTGCTGCTGGAAAATGATACAATTCACCATAAAGGTTATGTGAATCTGCAGCATATGTAATCATTGTTGACCCATCAATCGTAGCACCCTTTGTAACTAAAATATTTGTACAGGAAAAAACCTGATTGTATAATAAAATGATTCCAAGAAAAAATGGAACTAATTTCATAGCAACTCCTTTTGTTTAATAAATTTTTTAAAATATAAGTTATATAACTCAAATTTCAAATTTTTTAATCTTAAAAACAAACTGCATATTTTACTATACATAGTCCAAAATTTATCTCTAAAAATTATGAGTATTCAAAGATTATTTACTGGCATAATCATTGATGGTTAATAACAGTGAATGTTTAACAATTATGAGATGATAAAATGAAAAAATTACTAATTATAATTGGACTCTTGATGCTAATCGGTACAAAAAATTCATATTCCTATACTGATGTAAGAGTTTCATTTGGATTTTTTTACCAATCACTTACTCCATATGGCGAATGGATAGAAATAGAACCAGATTTTTATGTTTGGAGACCAATTTCCGTGAGATATGGCTGGAGACCTTATTGGGATGGCCGCTGGGTGTGGACAAGATATGGATGGTATTGGGTTGCAACAGAACCCTTCGGCTGGATAGTATTTCACTACGGAAGATGGTATTATGATGATTATTATGGTTGGATCTGGATACCTGGATACGAATGGGCACCTGCGTGGGTTGAATGGAGATATAACGATGCATACATCGGTTGGGCACCACTTCCACCTTATGCCTTATTTAGAGTTGGAGTAGGAATTCATTTCACAAAAAGGTGGCATCATCATCCACACCACTGGACATTTATTAAATATCGGAATTTTCATTCAGAGAATCCGAACCGATACTATGAAGACCCAAAAAGAGTTGAAAGAATTTTCGGAAACACCCGTCAAGCAATTGATTACAGATATGAAGATAACAGAATAATTAACAGAGGAATAGAGCCGGAATATATTGAGCGAAAAACTGGCAAAAGAATAATTCAAACAGAAATTATAGAAAACCGAACCAATAGAGGTGAAAGATTTATTAGAGAAAGTGAACAACCAAAGATCGAAATTTATCGCCCTGATGAACATGAAATAGACCGTTATAGACAGGATCGCATAGAAGCCCGTAGAAGTGAAAGAAAGCTGAACATTGATTTAGATAAAATTGATCGAACTATATTTGATGAAAGAAAATCAACTCGCAGGGATGAAAGAGAAATCAGGACTGAAACTCGAGAGCGAAACCAGTATGAAAGGCAATATCCACGCGAATCCGAACAGAGAATAGAGCACCAGAGAAGAATTGAGACTCGAGATGCTCAGAGAGAAACCGAAAGAGTCAGACCTGAACCAAAAAGAGAAAAGGAAAGAAAAATAGAACCAAAGAGAGAATACAAACCTGAGCGAAGAGAAAGAGAGATAGAAATCAGGCGCGAGCGAGTACCTTCAAGAGAAGATAGAAGTGAGCCAAGAATTCAGGAAAGACCGCGCGAGCGACAGGAAGGCGGCAGGCAATCAAGAGAACGGAAGAGATAAAAATTAATCTATAAAGTTAAAACGAAAAATGGTAGCCAAAAGACATGGCTGCCATTTTTTATTTTTGCAAAAATTAAGAGGCCAAGCTACCCTGCGTCACACCTTTTTCAACTTACCGTTGCTTCCTTCCGGACCTGGCGGGGTTAGGTTGAATACGGTTGCACAGGACTTGACCTCTTGTGGAGCTGAAGGGATTCGAACCCTCGACCTTTCGGATGCGAACCGAACGCTCTCCCAGCTGAGCTACAGCCCCATTAAAAACTGAAAATAATATAACCATTTGAAATTTGAATTGCAAAGTTTGACAAACACCTTGAAAATGCTTATTTTTTATATAGAAAAATAGAAAAATTACTCATTTTTTAATAAAATCAGGTATATGAGCGAACAATTAACAGATAGACAAAAAGAGGTATTAAAATATATAGTTCAAACATTTATCCTGACTGCTACACCAGTCGGTTCACGCTTTCTCTCAAAGCGTGCAGAACTGGGCTTAAGCCCAGCCAGCATCAGAAATGTAATGGCAGATTTAGAAGAATTAGGCTATCTTACACATCCACATGTATCTGCAGGTAGAATTCCTACCGATAAAGCTTATAGATTTTATGTCGATGCCCTGATGGAGTTTTGTAAACTCCCTGAATATGAACAGGAAACTATCTATAAAGAAATAAAAGGTATTTCAGATACAGAAGAATTGCTACAAGAAACCGCTAAACTATTGAGCCGAATCTCAAAACAATTGAGCATTGTCTCTTCACCTCATCTGCAAACAGGCACACTCAAAAGGATTGAAATTATTCAAATATCTACAATAAAAATTCTCGTAATTTTAACTGTAGAATCAGGTTTAGTTAAAACTATTACGATGGAGTTTAATTCTGAAATACCAAAAGAAAAATTAGAAAATATAAACAGATTTTTGAATGAAAGGTTATGCGGCCTGACATTGAAAGAAATCAGAGATACTTTTTATGATAGAATTAAAGACATAAAAGATGAAGAGACCGGACTGATAAGATTATTTGTGGGCAACACTGATAAATTATTTAGCGATTTTTCAAGTAGAGAACGGCTACACATTAGTGGTGCAAAAAACATTCTCTTTCAACCAGAATTTGAATCTCCTGAACAAGTTAGAAGTATAATCGAATTAATCGATAATGAAGACATAATCATACATGTATTGGATAAACACGAAGATAAAATTACTTCAGAAGGCATTACAATTCTGATTGGTTCTGAAAATGATATTGAAAAATTACAAAACTACAGTTTAATTATATCTTCTTATAAAATAGGTGAAACAAAAGGTACAATCGGGGTAATTGGTCCCAAAAGAATGGAATACAATCGACTTATCCCATTAGTAAGTTGCGTTGCTGAAGTTATATCTTTAAACAACTAAATTCAATTATGAAAGAAAATATGGAAAATAACAATATAGAACAGAAAGATAATTTAAACGAAGATAATCAAAAGGAAAGCGCTGCTGAACAGATTCCGGAAAGTGAAACTGTTAAAGAAATCGATGAAATTACTCAATTAAAAAATAAAATCGAAGAAGTTCAAAAACAGAATGAAGCATTAAAAGATCAACTACTTCGTAAAGCTGCTGATTTCGAAAATTATAAGAGAAGAATCGAAAACGATATTATAAGTATTACAAAATTTGCAAATGAAGAATTAATTGAAAAACTTCTTCCAATCCTGGATGACTTTGAAAGATTTCTCGAACATTCAAAAAATGAAGATACCTCTAACAATCCTTTTTACAAAGGTGTGGAATTAATTTACAATAAACTTTCGAAGCTTCTTGAACTACAGGGTTTGAAGAAAATTGATTGTATTGGACAGCAGTTCGATGTCAACTATCACGATGCATTACTTGTTGTACCTACCAATGATCCAGCAATATCACCAAATACAATCATTCAAGAAGTGGAAAAGGGCTACATATTAAACGACAAAATTATACGCCATGCAAAAGTGATAGTTGCTGGCGAACCCAGTTCGATACAAAATAACAATCAGGAAGGTGGTGCAGATTAAAAATGCCTAAAAGAGATTACTACGAGGTCTTGGGTGTCTCAAGAAATGCAACTCAGGAAGAAATCAAGAAAGCATACAGAAAAATCGCAATGCAGTATCATCCTGATCGTAACCCAAACAACAAAGAAGCTGAGGAAAAATTCAAGGAAGCAGCCGAAGCATACGAAGTTTTAAGCGATCCTGAAAAAAGGAGCAGGTACGATCAGTTTGGTCATGAAGGAATGCGAGCAGGTTATGATTTCCATGGATTTACAGATATTCACGATATATTTTCAGCATTCAGCGATATACTTGGTGGTGGTTTCGGAAGTTCCATATTTGAAGAGGCATTTGGTGGAAGGTCAACCCGACAGAGAAGATCCACAAGTGTTGGTACTCCAGGAAGCGATTTAAAAATCAGGTTAAAGTTATCTCTCGAAGAAATTGCAACCGGCGTTGAGAAAAAACTCAAAATTAAAGCATATAAAACCTGCGAATTGTGTGGTGGCTCTGGTGCACGCTCAACTTCATCAAGAGTTATATGCCCGAAATGTAACGGCAGTGGTGAAATTAGACAGGTTTCGCGCTCCGTCTTCGGACAATTTGTAAACATTTCCACATGCGACCAGTGTGGTGGCGAAGGAAGAATAATCAAAGATTTGTGCCCAGAATGCAGAGGTGAAGGGCGTGTCCAAGGAGAAAAAACTGTTAAAGTCAATATTCCAGCAGGAGTTGCAGAAGGTAATTACCTAACACTTAGAGGTCAGGGTAATGCTGGTAAAAGAGGTGGACCTGCTGGCGATCTTATAATCATAATCGAAGAAGAACCGCATAAATATTTTGTTAGACAGGGAGATGACATTATGCTCGACCTCCTGATAAGTTTCCCAGAAGCCGCTTTAGGTGCAGATATAGAAATTCCAACACTAACAGGAAAAGCAAAACTTCACATAGAACCAGGTACACAATCAGGAAAAATTTTAAGAATGCGCGACAAGGGATTACCCCACTTGAATGGATATGGAAGAGGTGATCAACTCGTCAGAGTAAATATTTGGACTCCTACACGACTTACACAGAAGGACAAAGAACTATTAAGAGAACTAATGAATCGAGAATCTATGAAACCTCGTGAAGGCGATAAATCAGCTAACTCGGATAAAAGTTTTTTCGAAAAATTTAAAGAAGCCTTCTCCTGATCTGAAATGAAATTAGTAGAAAAAATAAGATATAATCTTAACTTAACACAGAATGAGATTAAAATTTTATTTTTCCTCGTATTTACATTTCTGATAGGTGTAACCATTAAATTTATAAAATCCAATTCTCAAGACTCAAATTTATCCCTTGATTATTCAAAAAGTGATAGCATATTTTTTTCTTTATCAAACACAGAAACTTCATTAAACGCAACACCAAGTGATAAACAGGTAGAAAAACCAAAGAATTTGTCTTTAAAAGAAAAATCCATCAATATTAATAAAGCAACTAAAAGCGACCTGGTAAAACTTCCAGGTATTGGAGAAGTTTTAGCTGGAAATATTATTAAATATAGAGAGGAAAACGGAAAATTCGATAGCATTGATGAACTTTTAAAGGTAAAGGGAATCGGTAAGAAGAAACTTGAGAAAATTAAACAATATATTTATATCGAATAAATAGAGAGACAGGATATGGCACATCAAACATATGCAGCCTTAAGCGTTACTGACAATATTGCACATTTTATTGTATTAAAAAAAGTTGATGCCAAAATAGAAGCTTTATTTATGGACGAGTTTTACAGAGATGAGCTTGATAAGAGTGACTTATGGTTTTTAAAATTTTTTGTTAATAAAAGTGATTCAATACCTGGCAAGCCAAAAAACATATCCATAGTTCTCGATAGAAAAATTCTTTTCATCCATACATTTCCAATGGATACAGGATTAACCAAAGAAAAAGAAAACGAACATATGAATTGGGAGCTATCCCAACATATTTTAGGTTATCATGCCAAGGAATATTTAAGCGATACACATGTATTGAGAGCCACACCTGATAAACAAAAAAAAGAAATTCTTTCAGTTTCAATTAAACGTTCTTATGTGTACGAAATTAATGACAAAGTCACCGCTAAAAATTATAGTTTAGATTATATAGATGCAACTCACTTTGCAAGTGGCGACTTACTCTTTTATAATCATCCTGAGACCAAATCCCAGGATGTTTTACTTGTTGCATTAAATAACTCTTACATCGAATGTAGTAGATACTCATCTGGCAAACTTACCGATTATCAAAGTCGTATAGAAACAGAAATAGATGGTATAGTTCAGTTTATAAAATATAATTTCACAAAAGAAAAATCGGAACGAATATTTATATATGGTGCAAAAGCCACGACTGAAACTTTAGTTAAACTACGAACAGATATTTCACCACACTTTACAATATTAAATCCTTTTTTAAGAATAGATGTAAACAATATAAAGAATTTTAATAGCTTTACTTCAAATCTACAAAATTTTATTCCCACTATTGGTATTGCTTTGAGGAACATTTAGGATGCGGGTAATATCAGGATACTTAAAGAACAGGCAACTAAAATCAGCACATAAGCTAAATATCAGACCTGCAACGGATCGAGTAAAAGAAACAATTTTTAATGTATTACAAACTCGCCTGGATTTAGAAGGAGTCAAAGTTTTAGATCTTTTTGCAGGTACTGGAAGTTTGGGTATTGAGGCAATCAGTCGAGCTGCATTAAAAGTAATATTTGTAGACAACTCACCAAAAGTTTGTAAGTTGATAAAAGAAAACATCAAAATTTTAGAGATTGAACAATCCAGTGAAATTATCTGTACTGATGCAATAAAATTTATTGAGCATACATCGGAAAAATTTGACTTAATCTTTGCGGATCCGCCTTACGAGTATACACATCTTCAAGAAATCCCAACAAAAATTTTTTTTAACAACATACTTGAACCAAAAGGTTATCTCATAATAGAACATTCAAGAAAAACAACTTTTGAACCTACAAATTTATACAAAATCGCGGTTCAAAAAGAATTTGGAAACACAATAGTCACATTTTTTCAACATCATAAAAAGGAATTAAAATGAAAATTGCAATCTATCCTGGTACATTTGATCCGATTACATACGGACATATTGATATAATTGAGAGAGCAGTTGAAATATTTGATAAGGTAATTGTAACCGTTGCCCTCAATTCAGCTAAAGAACCACTCTTTACAGAAGCAGAACGATTGGATATGGTTAAAAAAACTGTAAAGAAGTTTGGTAAAAAAGTTGAAGTGGATTGTTTTGAAGGTTTACTTGTAGAATACGCAAAGCGGAAAAAAGCGAAAGCGCTGGTTCGAGGATTAAGAGCAATGACAGATTTCGAATATGAGTTTCAGATGGCATTAATGAACAGAAAATTGGCAGAAAATATTACAACTGTATTTTTAATGCCCCACGAAAATCATACATATCTCACCTCCTCAATTGTGCGAGAAATTGCTATGTTAGGTGGCGACATATCAAATTTCGTCCCATCTTATGTAGAGAAAAAACTGAAAGAAAAAGTTAAACAAATCGAGAAAATAAAACTGAACAAGGATTACTAATTTTTGAAAATCTCCTAAAAATCATTAGATTTGAGTTAAATTATTAATGAATCTGTTCTTTCCTAATAAACCTTTAACTTTTGAAAATATTTGGAGGATAAAATGACTATTATTATAGCTTTAACTGTTTTAATTATTCTGCTAATAGTGTTTGCAATAATTTTCGCAAACCAGTACAAGAGAGTAGCCCCTAATCAAGTTTTGGTAATATCGGGACGAAAAAAATATACCGTCCAGGCACCAGATGGAACAAAAAAGCAGATTGGCTACAGATTCCGTATTGGCGGTGGCTCTTTCATTAAACCATTTACTGAGAAAGCCGAAACAATGCCGCTGGAGGTAATAACTGTAAACATCAAAACACCTGAAGTGCTGACAGGTGAAGGTGTTCCAATACTTGCAGAGGCAACGGCTCAAGTCCGAATTGATACAAACGATTATCCACTCACGCTTGCAATTGAACAATTCCTGGGTCGTGGCACCGATGGAATAAAAGAAGTTGCATCGAATGTACTTGAAGGTAAAATGAGAGCTGTAATCGGCACGATGACTGTAGAACAAATTTATAAAGGTAGATTGGAGTTTGCTGAAAAAGTCTTTAAATCAGTTGAGAAGGACTTTGCCGATATGGGATTGGTAATGGTGTCGTTTACGCTTAAAGACATCAGCGATACTCAGGGTTATTTAGATGCACTTAGCCGACCAAGAATCGCAGCAGTGAAAAGAGATGCAGCCGTCGCACAAGCTGAAGCTGATAAAGAAGCAGCAATCGAAGCATCCCGTGCAAAGAAAGAAGCAGAAATTGCACGCCTCAAAGCTGAAGCCGAAATTGCAGGTGCTATGTGGGAGAACGAAACCAAAAAAGCTAATTCACAGGTTGAAGTTAACAAGCGCAAAGCTCACGCAGATATGGCTTACGAACTTGAGCGACATATGATTGCTCAGGAATTGAAGAAAGCTGAACATCTTGTAAAAATGATTGAAAAAGAAAACGCTATAAAACTTGAAGCTCTTGAAATTGAAAGGAAGCAAAAGGAATTAGAAGCAAATATACTAAAACCTGCAGATGCACGGAAATATCAGGTACAGGTTGAAGCAGAAGCTGAAAGTTACAAAATATCCAAAGAAGCAGAAGGCAAAGCCGAAGCAAAGAAAATTGAAAGTGATGTTGAAGCCGAAAGGATTCGAAAACTTGGACAGGCAGAGGCACAGGCAATGCTTGAAAAAGCCAAAGCATATGCTCATTATAACCAAAATGCAATTTACCAGATGCTAATCGATATAATGCCTGAACTCGCAAAATCAATCTCAGAACCTCTCTCAAAAGTCGATAAGATTGTAATGATAGGTAGCGATGGAAATTTAGGGACATCAAAAATTACAGGTCAGGTTGCCCAGGTGTTAGCACAAATTCCTGAAGTCGTTGAATCATTAACAGGAATTGACTTAAAAAAATATTTAAAAGAAAAACTATCAAGTGATAAAAAATAATCAAACAAAGAGGAAGATGTGATTTCTGAAAGAGCAAATCAGATTGGAATATCGGCTACATTAAGAATAAACACAAAAGCTCGTGCAATGAAGGCTGAGGGAATAGATGTTATTGACCTCAGTGTAGGTGAACCAGATTTTCCCACTCCAGAAAATGTTAAAGAAGCAGCTAAAAAAGCCATCGACTCCAACCAGACAAAATACACTGCTAACGAAGGTATTTTAGAACTCAGAAAAGTCATAGCACAGAGATTAAAAGAAGACCATAATCTCGATTATAAACCATCACAAATTATAATTTCTAACGGTGCAAAACACTCACTTTACAACCTAATGATGGCAATAATCAATGACGGTGAGGAGGTAATAATACCTGCACCATACTGGGTTTCATATCCAGAGATGGTATTTTTAGCAAGAGGAAAACCTGTAATAGTTCACACAAAGGAAGAAAACGGATTCAAATTAACAGCCAAACAACTGAAGGAATCAATTTCTGCCAGCACAAAAGCCATTATATTGAACAACCCATCAAATCCAACAGGAGCTGTTTACAGCAAATCTGAACTTGAAGAATTAGCACATATAATCATCGATGAAAATATAATTGTAATCGCAGATGAAATTTATGAAAAGTTAGTATACGATAATTTCAAATTTGTTAGTTTTGCTTCTCTTGGTGATGAGATTAAGAAACGCACAGTTATCATAAACGGAGTTTCAAAATCATATTCAATGACTGGCTGGAGGATTGGATATGCTGCTGGACCAGCAGAAATCATCGATGCGATGAGCAGGATACAAAGTCACAGCACATCCAATGCATCTTCGGTTTCGCAATACGCAAGCTTAGAAGCATTTGCAGGACCTCAGCATGAAGTATCAAGAATGCTGGCAGAATTCCAAAAACGAAGAAACTATGTACTGAATAAACTACAAACAATTCCAAATTTATCCTGTGCTAAACCAGACGGTGCATTTTATGTTTTCCCAAATGTTTCCTCTTATTACAATAAGGAATACGAAGGTACAGTTATAAGAAACTCATACGGAATGGCTTATTATTTACTGAAATATGCAAACGTAGCAGTTGTTCCGGGTGATGCTTTTGGCAGCGACCAATTCATTCGAATTTCATACGCTACTTCAATGGAAAATTTAGAGAAAGGAATGAATCGAATTGTTGAAGCTTTCTCAAAACTTAAAACTCCAAAGAAAGTCAAATACATCTCCCTCAAGAACACAAGTACAAAAGTCAAGAAGCAAATTTCTATTGATGCGAACATAAATGCTGAAATGCGAGACGCTCTTGTAGCAGAAGCCGAAGCTCATCTGAAATATGAAAACTATTACGAGTGGAATGCTAATATCAACGGTGTGGTGGTGCAGCTTCGCACAAATGTGGATCACCTGAATGAATTCTGGATTGAAAACTGGTACCCAGCCCAACTGGAAGCTGACATTGAACCACACGGTATAATATACGCAGTTGATGGAGTAACTGCTCGCGAAGCGCACGCTTTCTATAACTCCGAAACAAAAACCGGTATTATCTTTAACTCAGATAACTACAGCACGCTCCGCTCACTTGCTTTAGGTCTTGTTACTGATGTTGTGGAAAGGTTAACCGATACGCATGCAATTCGAGGTATGACACTCGAAATTGATGGCAACGGAATTCTCTTGATCGGTCCAAAGGGTACAAAAAAAACGGAAAATTTTTTCAATCTTCTAAAGAAACCAAATGTTTTCCTTCACTCACTTGATTTCTCCTTCGTCAGATATGGTGGTGGATTCGCAGCTGCCGACAATCCAGAACGAAAGATTTACATCCCCACAAACACAGCTGAATTATTCGATTTACTTCCAAAGTTATTCGACAAATCAAAATGTGAAAATGTAGTTACTAAAAAAGAGGATTGTACAAATTTAGATTGTTTAAGAGAAGGAGAATGCCGCCTCGATAGAGGTTCACCTTACTGTTTTAAAGCTTCAAAAAATTCATTTGCAATGCTGGATCCTTACTGGATTGGTGGTATGAAGAAACATATAAAGAGGATTGATATACGATATGTATTCATATTAAAAAATGATCCATTATCCTCAGCATTTATAAAACTTGAACCAGAAGAAGCAATTAGAATACTTGAAAGCGGACAAACTTCCGGTATATCGAGTGAATATTCCCCACTACACAATCAACCTTTTTATAATCCATATCTTTTAAACACAGACACAGATAGAATCGAATTACAGAAAAAATTCTTCAAGAAGCTATTTAAATCAGCAGTATGCTACAGTTTGAATTCAGGTGCTCTATCTGTTGGTGAAACGGAAAAGTATATTTATGAAATCATAAGATAGATAAAAACTAAGTTGAGATAAAAATGGCAAAACCTATATACAATACCGAACTATACAAAAAATTTTATGAGCAATTAATCCCTTTGCTTAAAGGTCCCAATATAAAAAATGTTGATCTCGACTGGTTGGAACCAAGAGCAAGAGAATTTGGCACAAAAACAAAATATGGTTCATACGGTTGGAGATCCTTTGTATCAAACCGACTTGCTGCAAAAACGGTTTATTTAGGTAGCGAATATGTACAACTTCCAAATCCAGATGAAAATCAGAAGCAACTAATCGAACGAGTTCCCGACCAACTTGAGAAAATTTTGCATTATATGAAAACTCTTCCCTTTTATCACATCCGCAGGCAGATGGGGGATAATGATATTTTCAATCCAATCTGCGAGCTCTATGTTTGCACAGCTGATCCAAAGAATTACAGAATAGGATATATGTGGGGGAATACATTATTAAAACCAACCTCGCGACCGGGACCGAATTTGATAATGATACACATTCCTGAAGAACATCAAATGCGGCAACAAATACTTACATTTCCAGAATACAACCTGAACATTGCACTTGGAACCGACTATATGGGCGAGGATAAAAAAGGATTTTTAAGACAGGCGATGTTCTTAGCAGATGAACAGGGAATGTTGGGTTTACACGCCGGCACAAAACTCGTAACAGCTATGGATGCAAAAACTGGTAAACTAAAAAGATACGGAATTTTTCTTTTCGGAATGACCGCTACCGGAAAATCAACCTGGTCGTGTCATCAGTTGGGACTTGATCACACCAGAGGAGAAAAAACAGAAGTCGCACAGGACGACATAGTGTTTTTAAGAAAAGATGGTTCAGCTCTTGGCACAGAAAATGGATTTTATGTGAAAACAGATATAGTTCCTGAACAGCAAGAAGCAATGTATTATGCTCTCACCGATAAAACTGCTTTGCTTGAAAATGTGATGATTAATTATGATGGCGAAATTCAATTCTTAGACGAGTCGCTTTGTGCTAACGGTCGAGCTATTGTATTCAGAGATAAACTTCGTGTAAAAAGAGACGGAAAATTAATTGGTATAAGTTCCAAATCAATAAATCTACCTTCACTCGATGAACTTGATGGACTTATATTTGCATTTATCACCCGACGGAATACAATAATGCCATTTGCACAGGAATTAACAGCAGAACAGGGGGTATTAGCATATCTCTGGGGCGAGTCGACACATAGCTTTGCAACCAACCCAGCAAAGGCAGGCGAATCTGTGAGAATTGTTGGAACTGACGACTTTATTATTGGTTCAAGAGCAAGAAAAGTAAACAGATTTTATGATATTGTTATGGAATTAACAAGCAAGTATCCCAATAAAGTGAAATTTATGATGTATAATACTGGTGGTATGGGGGAAATTATCGATGTAAAAGAAGAAGGTGGAAAGATTAAAAAAACACTTGTTAGAAAAACTAATAGGGTCCCACTTGAATTAATGGCTGCAATACAGAGAGGGGATTTAAGAGGAACAAATAAATATGAGTTAGGTATATTAGGCACAAAATCCATTGTGAGTTGTGAAGGTAAGACATTGAGTGAGTGGGATGTTTATAAATTTTATAATGAAGAGCAAATAGGAAATTATATAAGGGATTTAGTAGATGGAAGAAGGAAATGGACTGAGGAAATTGCATCTGAGGGATTGAAGCAGGAGATTATAAACGCTGCAGAGAAAGCTTTTGCTATTGAGAGAACTTATGGAAAGAAATATGTTTATGTACCGTCTGCATATGGTGAGAGAGAAGTAGTTGTTGAATCAGAAGAGCAATTTACCCGTCCGCGTAAACCAGGTAGCTGGAGATGGAGGTAAGGAAAGAATAATTGTCATTCTGAACGAGTCCGTCGGTAAACGGACGAACGAAGAATCTGACTGAATATTGTCAGATGCTTCGCTAACGCTCAGCATGACAACTACAGACTTCTCCCTGAACGAGTCCGTCGGTAGACGGACGAGTGAAGAATCTGACCGAAGCTCTGTCAGATGTTTCGCTTCGCTCGTGGTTTATAATCAGATCCTTCACTGCGTTCAGGATGACAATTCGGCTTTGTCATTCTGAGTGAGTCCGTTGGTAAACGGACGAACGAAGAATCTGACTGAATATTGTCAGATGCTTCGCTTCGCTCGTGATTTATAGTCAGATCCTTCACTTCGTTCAGGATGACAGTAACCGTGTTGTCAGAGCCTTCTCCGCCAGAGGCGGACAGGTCCGCCAGAGACGGATCAGGATGACAATTCGGCTTTGTCATTCTGAGTGAGTCCGTTGGTAAACGGACGAACGAAGAATCTGACTGAATATTGTCAGATGCTTCGCTTCGCTCGTGATTTATAGTCAGATCCTTCACTTCGTTCAGGATGACAATTCGGCTTTGTCATTCTGAGCGAGTCCGTTGGTAAACGGACGAGTGAAGAATCTGACTGAATATTGTCAGATGCTTCGCTTCGTTCGTGGTTTATAATCAGATCCTTCACTGCGTTCAGGATGACAGTAACCATGTGGTCAGATCCTTCTCCGTCAGAGACGGACAGGTCCGCCAGAGGCGGATCAGGATGACAGTAACAATACAAATAAT
>QOQV01000011.1 GCA_003327435.1 Ignavibacteriota bacterium | reverse complement strand
AAGAAAAACAATACAAACAATGTTTTTTTTCATTAGAATCTCATTTGTTTTGACTTTACTTCCTCTAAATATATATCAAAGAACTATTTACAGCTATTTCAGCCACACTTTTTGACTATTATACCCATCCTGAACGGAGTGAAGGATCTGACAATACTTTGTCAGATTATTCGCTCGTCTGTTTACCAACGGACTCACTCAGAAAGACAAGTGTAATTGTCATGTTGAGCGAAGCGAAACATCTGACAGAGCTTCAGTCAGATTCTTCGTTCGTCCGTCTACCAACGGACTCACTCAGAAAGACAAGGGCAAAATGTCATCCTGAACGAAGTGAAGGATCTGACCACTCTCAGTCAGATTCTTCGTTCGTCCGTTTACCAACGGACTCACTCAGAAAGACAAGTGTAATTGTCATGTTGAGCGAATCGAAACATCTGACTACACGGTCATTGTCATGTTGAACGTTAGCGAAACCTCCGAAGTAACACTCCTCAATTAAAAATTTCTTTACACTCTTGCTGTGTGAGGATAATTATAAAATTCGCAGATGCGCCAGATATTCTGACAGGGAAATTTGTTCTCGTATAATGCTTTGCCAATTATCACGGAATCTATGCCATAACTTTTCATTTCCTGAATTTTTAATAAATCCTCAACATTATTGATGCCTCCAGTATATGTTATTTTCATTCCACTGTGTTGGGCAAACTCTTTAATTCCATCAAAATTTGGTTTTACTTTATCATTATCCTTCAAAACATCTCTATAAATCATTCTTGTGAAACCGAGGTAGCGAGCATTTTGTATGGCACTCTCTTTTCTAATATCATTATTATTGAATGTCACATTAGAAATCAGTTGATTATTTTCAATCGACATTCCGATTGCTACACTATTACTTCCGTACTTCTTTAAGATTTTTACAGCAACAGTTGGTTTTTCGAGGAACAACGAGCCAATTAAAATTCTATGTACTCCTGCATTGAAAGCTTTATCAGCTTGTTCCATACTTTTGATTCCCCCGCCAAGTTCGATTGGTATATCAAGAGTATTAACAATCTCCTTTACGATATCAATATTTTTAAGTTTACCAGTTTCGATTCCATCCACATCTGTGATGTGAAGCGATTTAGCATTCTCTCGCCTCCAGATTTTTGCAACCTCGATAGGATCATCAGAACATAAAGTTCCATCCATATATTTCATTCTGAAAACACATTTACCACTTTTAATTCTCAATGCAGGTACAACCAATATCATAATTATTAGATTTTTGTTTTAATATAGCAATTTCGTTAAATATATAAAAATAGTTGGGAAAGTGTGGATAATATATTGATTTAGCAATCTTTAATTTTTAGAACAGGCGTTAAAAAAGGTTAGATGTATTGTAGTTGCATTCTGATTATGAATTCAACTAATCAGATTAGTTTTGGTTTCCAAACACTTGACAAATAAAAGATTATTTTTTATATTTCAAAAATAGCAGGTGGATATTGAACTGGATTGCAATATATACGAGAGCACGGCATGAGTGTTCGGTTGCACGTCAGCTTCAGAATATGGGATATGAAACATATGTACCGATGCGAAGGGAAGTTCATCAATGGAGCGATCGCAAACGATTTGTAAATGTTCCATTAATGCCTTCTTATGTTTTTATAAGAATCCCTATGAATCTTTATTACAAAATTTACGATGCACAGGGAGTTGTAAGGGTAGTAATGTTTAATGGCAGGATTGCTGTTATAAGAGAGAATGAGATTGAGATGTTGAGGGAAGCGGGAAAATGTAAGGAAGTGATTTTAGTATCGACGAGAGAATTTGAACAGGGCGATGAAGTTGAGATAGTGGAAGGAAAATTTACTGGATTTAGAGGGAAAGTATTTTGTGTTAGAAATAGTAATAAAGTTGGACTTGAAATTCAAGAACTTGGATATACGGTTGTTGTAGATAGAGACGATATAAGGTTAGTTTATAGACAGGAATTTTCAGAAGTATAATTCAATTAGATTGAGTTAAACGATTCGGTGAATCAAGAAAGATTTTGATTTTATGCCTTGTCGGTGCAGGTAATGTGACTGACAGGGCGGAGCATTGCTCGCATTTGGTATATAATAATGATTACTCAGGAAAATAAAGCTAAAGTAGTAAACCTAATTTCTATTTCTGCTGATCGCGTAGCAATAAAATTTCCGTATAACGAGGAGTATATAAAAGAAATTAAGAAGATATCGGGTTATCGCTGGCATCCTGAAGAAAAATATTGGAGCCTGCCATTAACTCAAATAAATTTAGAAAGAATAAGAGAAATTTTTAAAAACAATAATATATTTATTGATGAGAAATTAAAGTCAACGAATATTTTTAAAAATTTTCAATTCAATATTGATATAGATCTTCAAGAAATTCAACGAACAATGAGATTGAAAAATTATAGTCATAAAACTATTAAATCGTATCTGAGTTGTATTAGATTATTTACAAATTATTTTCAATCTAAAAATATTCGTTGCCTAAGTAGCCAAGATATAAGAAATTATCTTATTTATTTACTTGAGACTAAAAAAGAATCAGCTTCAAGTATTAATCAAGTAATAAATGCGTTAAGGTATTTATATGTAAAACATTTCATGGCGTCATTCAAGATCCTCAGGATACCAAGACCAAAAAAAGAGAAAAAGCTACCTGATGTTTTAAATGAAGAGGAAGTGATAAATATTTTTAAATCAGTTGGAAATATTAAACATCGTTTAATGTTGATGATAACATATGATAGTGGGTTAAGAGTTGGTGAAGTTGTAAATCTTCGGATAGAGGATATAGATGTTGAAAGGGGACTAATTCACATACGTGGTGGTAAAGGGAAGAAGGATAGATATACTAAATTATCGGAATATTTAATAAAGCCTATTCATATTTATTGGAAAGCATATAATTTAGGTAATAATGGATGGTTGTTCCCGGGTTGGAGACGAGATTATCATATTTCAGTCAGAAGTATACAAGCAGTATTTAAGAGAGCAATTAAAGCCGTTGGTATTAATAAACCAGTTACAATGCACACACTTCGACATTCTTTTGCGACTCATCTACTTGAAAATGGATATGATATTAGGTATATTCAAAAGTTATTAGGTCACAAGAGCCTAAAAACGACAGAGATTTACACACATGTAAGTAATGCTGATATAGCAAAAATAAAGAGTCCATTAGATATTTTGGTAAAAAATAAGCTTTTATTGGAAAATAAAAATGATAAATTACTTGAAAATAAAAACTAAAAGAAATAAGTACGCAATAATATGCGTACTTACAGTAGTTATGCGTCATGCCGCGGCCAACATTTAGGAGGAAACCATGAAACGACTACTCCTTTCAACAATATCACTTTTGGCGATCATTACTCTATCATGCAAGAAAGAAAGTAATCCTGTGACCCCCACGGTCGGCCCCCTCACTGGAAGATGGATGGGAACGATTGGGTACTATACCTCCGATTACTCTCTTTACTTGACACTGAATCAAGTGGGAAACGATTCTCTAACTGGTCAGATGATCATCGGTTTTGCGAATCCCGACACTGTCCTGATCTATTCTGCCCTGTATTTTAGCAACGATTCGTTGAACTTTAATATCAATCATTCAAGAGGATTTTGCTCGTACCGGACTATGTACGGGAAATTCTTCAGTACAGATAGTATCTCTGGAAACTGGAGCTATCGGTGCACCAATGATCCTCAAATGACTTCACTGTGGTTTGTCCATCGAATCCAATAAACATAAGCGTTTAAGAGTGGCCGCGGCACGAACGCATAACAGCACAAACAACGACACTCCCTTTGTTGAAAAGGATTATTGTGGTCGTTCCATGCCGTTTGGCGCGAGAAAAATTAATTTGTTGATATGCGCCAAACGGCACGGCGTGGTTTGTGCACACGTTATGTGCCATTTTTCTCCACCGAAAAGGAAAGACAGATGAAACTAATCGTAGCAACTATATTGTGCAGCCTGCTTCTAATTCTTGTTCTCGGAGGCTGTGCTCCTTCAATTCAGTATACCTCAATGGTTACACCAAAAAAGTCGAAGCCCGCCACCTCAGATGTTGAGGTCTTTCAACAAGGTGATCCGCTGCCCCAATATGCTGTAGTCATCGGTGAAGTACGCATCGGCGACACTGGCTTCTCGGTGGGCTGTGAGAACTATGATAATGTTGTTGCTATGGCTAAAAACAGGGCTAGAAATGCCGGCGGCGATGCCATCCAAATAATTGAAGTACAGTATCCCGATATGACTAGCACGTGCTATAGGATAAAAGCAAGGGTTATCTCATACGAGGAGCCAACTTACCCAACGACTTGGGCAACAGTCTCGAAATCTGAGATGGAATTCAGAAAGCTGTATGACAGCAACAAGGATGGGCTCGACCCACTAGAGGGAATCTGGACGATGACTCAGGCTGGCACTTGGAGAAATGTGTCCTCTGGTATGACTGGTTCAATTCCGAGCCAGTTGTCTTATCGCCTCGCTATTTTTCATGATACTACTTTCCCCGCTTATGATTTCACTGCTGTCGTTCTAGAAAGTGAGTACAAGCAATGGACTCCCGGCAGAATCAAAGCACGATTTCGCAAAACTGCGTATGATCGAGTTTACGAGGCTCTCTGGTACAATGCAGACTACACAGAGGAGAAGGGTAACTACATTATCGACGAATCTGGACTTATTAAGAAAACTCAGACCGACTACGATTCAAGAAATCGGTATATCGAACTGACATTGGAATCAATCTTTGTTAAAGCTTATCCACCTCTCTCTGGCAAAGCGTCCTTTTCTCACGCCCGAAGTTTGAAATCAGCGGGGAGTGGGTTCTTGATTTCATCGTCTGGTCTTGTCGTGACCAATTATCACGTCATCGAAGATGCAAGCAGGATAGAAGTTGTTTTCCCAGAGAAGAAACTCATTAAGTCTGCGTCGGTTCGTCTGAAGGATTCCAAGAATGATATCGCCATTCTGGAAGTCAAGGATTTTTCCTTTCAAGAAGTCTCAACTCAACCTATACCATATTCGCTTGCCGATCTAAATTCAATCAAGGTAGGACAAGAGGTTTTCACCCTTGGCTTTCCCTTGGGTGATATTCTCGGTACCAAGTCTCGTCTATCTACTGGACGCATCAACAGTGAATACGGGTTGCAGGATGATCCAAGGTTATTCCAAATAGCAAACCCGCTTCAGCCCGGCAACAGCGGAGGACCACTATTCAACACAAAGGGTGAGCTCGTTGGAATCGTAGTCGCCAGTTTGAATGCAAAGTTCTTCTACGAGAATATTGGTATCATCCCGCAAAACGTCAACTTCGCAATCAAGGTCAACTATCTTCAGAGTCTGGTCGCAATGATCAGCGAAGGAGACGACATACTCAGGCGTAGGAATCTCCTCAAGCAGGCTGCACTCGAAAATCAGATTGAGCAACTTAATCCATTCATCATTCAAGTAAGAACTTATTGAACCATGTGGAGAAAAACGGCACATAACAGCAGGCATTACGATGCTCAAATTTATAAAATATAAAATTATTGTTTTCGCTCCATTTGTTTTGCCGCAAAACAATTGGTCGTTTGATAGCGGCAAAACAAACGGCGTAATGCCTGCACACGTTATACGCAAGCACGCCACCAGAGTTGTTCGATTTTCTGAATGAACGCAATGCCAGTTGTCGTCGGATACTTTGTCCCAATAGCCATCGTCGTTGCACTGTTCCTAATCTTCAAAGTGCAGAGACCGCCACTTCCGTCTTTTGAGAGTCCAAAGACCGAATCACGAATGGCCTTATCCCTTTTTGTTCTCTTTGCTGCAATTGTCATTGCATCGACAGCAATTTCAGCTCCCGCTCGTGATATGCTCAATCTACCAAGAGAGAGCAAGATTCGATCGCTAGCAGTGTGGTTTCTACTCCTACTGCCGTTCGTTGTCATTTTATCGTCGAGAAGACAGCGTTTAGATACGTGCTTCTTTCCAACGGAGAGATTTTGGTTCCACATGCTTGTTTCGATAGCGATGGGTTTCGCATCAATATTGGTCTACGCTCTGAGCATCGGCAAAGTACAAATGCTCCCATCGGTTTTGTCAAATCTCTTTACGATTTCTTCGCTGTTTCTTCTAATTCCAATCGTTCTCGAAGAGTTTGTGTTTCGGGGCTTTTTGCTGGCACGATTGACCGCCGGCTTCGGTCAACACAAAGGGGTCCTTCTCTCAGCAGTGCTCTTTGGCGTGGTTCACTATCCACGCTATATCGCGTCATCGGAACTGAGTTTTCTTCAGATCACTCAGACTGTCATTCTCATTATTGCGGTGTCCATCGGAGGCGGGTATGCAATCTATTCCATCCGATGTATGTTCTATGGCGTCTTCATCCATTGGTGTATGAACATTGCTCAATTCTCAATCTCAACAAGCTAATTTCCTGGATGGCGTGCTTGCGCATAACAAGCAAAACACCGACGCTCCGTTTATTGATAGAGAATTATTGTCGTCGCTCCATTTCGCTCGCCGCGTTAAATAAGTCGTTTGATAGCGGCTCGCTCAACGGCGGTGTTTTGCTACACGTTAGCTGCAATTGGCACCACAAAAATACTTAAAAGAAAGGAGCGTCCAAATGAACAAAACACTTGCAATTTGCTTTCTTATAGCTATATTTGCTTCTCAACCTATTATTTCTCAGACAACTGAAGAGCAGAAGCTAAAAGAACCTTCCACAAAAATCGGAGCCTTCCTTGCAAAGAAAGGTAAAGTTGTGGTCAAAGATTTCTATAGATTAGGCACAGTAAAGGGGAATTTTGGTAGCTCTATGGAATTCAGTGCGCTTGTGATTTATGAACCGGGTAGAGAATCGGAAAGATTGCGTGGACTAAAGGTTGAAATCAATGGTGGCGGACGCTACGAACGTAACAATAGTTCATTCCTTGATTTCGATGAAGTCGAAAGTTACTCAAAAGCTGTTAGCTATCTAACGCAAACGGCTTCTTCTTGGAAGGCTGGAAGCAAGGAATATACGGAAGTGATTTTCTCTACTAAAGATGATTTCAGCTTTGGCTTCTACCAAAAGGGTACCGAGCAAACTTGCTTTTCTGAATCCGGCTATGTGGGTAAGGCAACTTGCTTCTTTGACGTAGATGATCTCAAAGCAATTCAGCAAATTGTAGATAAGGCAAAGTCTTTATTGACGCAAAAATAAGTTTTCGCCAACTGCAGCTAACAGCAGTAGCAACGACGCTTCCCGACACAAAACGTCGGGACAAGCACATTATTTGAAAAAGCAATTATGAAACCAAGTATTATAAAAAGTAGTGTTCGCTCAATCCAGCTTACCACAGAAAAATTATTTATTAATAGTGTCAAGCGGGACTGCGTTGCTACTGCACACGTTATGTGCCAGCACGCTCCATAAGACATTGCAAAGATAAATCCATGATCATGATGCTTGTCATTCTATGCTGCTTCATCTGCTCTGCCTCGTATGCTGACGATGTTTATCTCAAGACGGGTTTCGTCTTCCGCAACGTCCAAATAATAGACACAACCGACAACCACATCAGTATCGACAGAGATGGACGAAAATCCGTCATCGATACCTCCTACGTACTAAGAATTGACCGTCACGAGGTATTGCCTGGACAGAAGTCATCATATGAGATGTTCTCTCGAGAGCTACATGAGCAATATCAAATGTCTCTGCTAGAAAGGGAAAAGCATTCGCGAGAACGCAAAAAGGAACTGGAGGCATCTCGGCTGGGAGCAAAAGCTGATTCATTGTGGAAATTGGAAGAACATCTTGACAGCACCCATACTTGGCGCAACTCGGTTTACCTTGCCGGTGGCTGGGGAACTCCACAAGGTGCCAGGTTCGAATTAGGGTACAACTTTGGAGAAACTATAGCACTCGCTTTATCTTTCGGAATAGCCGACAATTGGTCCCGTGACCCAGATGAAGGAACTTTAGCAATACTTGGCTCCATTCGATTCCCCACTTCATCACTCCCTATCACTCCATACTTCCTGATCTGCACAGGAGGAACATTAAGTATTTTCGGTGGCTCAGATACTTACACATTGATCTACCTTGGTACGATGGTCGAACTGAGTCCTGGAATTCACCTGCGACCCGAGTTCGGCTTAGCTTTCACTTCAAAATACATTAGCGGTGGCACAGGCCTCTTCGGAGGAGGAACATCTCCTGAGGTCAAAGACAACAAAACAAGATTTGGAGCAAATATAGCGCTTGAAATTGACCTTGCTCACATATTCTGAATTGCAGCCATGAGGTTGAGCGTGCCGGCGCATAACAACCAAAAGCACGACGTTCGTTTATTTGCAAATGCCTTCGCTCATGCTTACGCTTACTCGATTCAGTTGTACTCACTCAACGGCTCACTCAATTGTAAAAAGAAAGAATTCGCCGTTGCGTGCTTTGTGCACACGTTATGTGCCATTTTGTGAATTCATTAGAAAGGAGCTCTTTATGAAACCAACAAATATCGTGTCAACATTTGTACTCGTACTTGCTTGCAGCTTCGCCCTCATTGCGCAAGAACGCCAGTACAATCCTACATACGGGCCAGCGTACGTCACCATTTCCAATGCAAATGTCGGCTTTCGTTTGCCGGAAGGTTACTTCTTCCTTGAAGCAGCGGATGCGACTGCCTTTATGAGGGAATTCGGAAATCCAAGTGTAGACATTGATGCGCTTGTTGCACCAACGGATGAGAACGCCGACTGGTACATCTATTTCAAGTTCAGCGACCTAGGGTATTTCAAAATGGAGAAGGTGAAAGAAGAACTTGAAGATATTGATCTAATCGGTGAAATACGCAAGAATACCGAATTGGAAAATCAAAAAAGGGCGAAGGCTGGCTTCCCAACAATCCAAGTAGTCGGATATGCCGAAAAGTTATCGCTCAACACTCTCCGGCAAACACTTGATTTTGCGATCGAATCCGTTCAAGAAGGCCGGCGTTTCGTTGAACGCCGATCCTTAATGTTCGGTCGCAAAGGGCTACTCCTCTGTAGCTTCGTTTGTAGCAAAGAGCGTTACCTCAACGTCCAAGCAACCTTTAACAATATGTTCGCCTCTATCTCGTTCCAGAACAACTATCGATATGCTGATTTCAACCCCGGTGTAGACAAATATGCTGCCGTAGGAATTGGAACTGTCCTCGTCGGTCGAAAAATAACTAGAGTCGGTTGGCTGTCCAAAACTCTGAAAAGTCTGGGTAAGGCAATCTGGGCTTTCATCGTTGGAATCTTTGCAGCAATATGGGGATTCCTCAAAAGATTGTTTGGCAAAAAAGAGAAGCCAGCACTTGTCACTGGAATGACACAAACCAAGGAGTCCAAATCACAAAACGGCACATAACACAGCAAACAACGACACTCGCTCTTTTGATAAGGCAATGTTGAAGCTCAGTAGAAGAATCAGTTGTGCTCGTTCCACCGTTTTGCTCACAGAGAATTTGTCGTTTGATAGTTCGCAAAACGGCGGCGGTGTTTGCCGAGACGTTATGCGAAATGCCCTTTCTCGTTTATTAGTCTTAAGGTGTTTCGAAAAATTCACAATTTCTAAACTAAATTATGGAGGTTGCTATGAATCATAAACTTCTTCTCTGTATTCTTGGGGTAGTATCTTGTCTCTCTACTGCTTCAGGACAGGAGAGTCAAACTAAAATTGGGGTAGGGGTAAGCCTTAATCCAACTGCATTGCTTTCTACCAGCACTAGCTCAACGCTTTTTCTACCAGTGGGCTTAACAAACATATACATACCAATCATGGTTTCAGCGAACTTTCGAATCGAACCCGAAGCAGGGATTTATTCCTTATCTTCAGAAACTTCTTCAGGATCATCTACGAGGAAATCTTCGTTATCAATCCTGAGATTGGCGATCGGATTATTTTATGTCCTGCCGGCAGAAAGTTCTTTCAATTCATATTTTGGTCCTCGAGTTGGTATACTTTCTACCTCATCAACGTCAAGCTTCACGGGTAGTACGGAGGCGAAAACGAGTGAGACAGATTTTTTCATTGGCTTCTGTGTTGGAGGCGAGTATTTATTTTCGCCTCATTTTAGTGCGGGCGGCGAGGCTCAGCTGAATTATATCAGCTTTGGTAATCCAGATAGAAGTGTTTTCACAAACAATGCTCTAATGTTTTTCCGCTGGTATTTCTAAGATGGGCACTTCGCCTAACACCGAAAAACTACGACGTTCACTTTTTTGTATGGTGATTATTGTGTTCACTCCACCCCGTTGCTCACGTTTTGGTTTGCGCCTCCCGCCGCGAGAGAATTCATATTTGTTAGCGGCGGTCGTCGCATCGTTTGAGAGTTCGCAACGGGGCGGTGTAGTTTTCGGAAACGTTAGCCGCTATGCTTTTGCTGGAAGAACAGCACTTGGAGAAAACAATTGTACATTCTATTAACTGACGAGACCAATCGGCGACCTAGTGCTGACTCACGTTTCTTCATCTATGGCGGGCTGCTTTTCAAGGTCGAGAAGCTTCCCGAGATCGATTTGGCAATCGAAAAGATTCGCCAGCGATTGCATTACAAACCGTCCGATCATCTTAAGTTTGATAGCAACTCCCGACCTAATGGTGTCTCGTTCGATGACTTTGTTCAAGCGAAGAGAGAGGTCATCGACCTCTGCCTAGCTAACGGATGCAAGTTCATTGTGCACATAATTCATCACGACATTATCCGAAATCAAGACCCTGACCAGCACATCCAATGGGCGGCGGATTATGTCATAGGACGGTTCAACTATTTCCTTGATTCCGAAGCAAAGGACTACGGTATCTGCATTGTTGACAGTCTTCCCGTCAAGGCACAATTCAAATATCTTAGCGACAAGTTCTCACTCGGTCTTACTCTCGCTTCTGGAAAGAAAACAAAGTTACAACGAATCAAACTTTTCGCTTCGACCACAATCAATGCGTCGCACGCCAGTTCTGCTATGGACATTGTTCTCGGTAGCTTCCGATATTGCATCAACAACCCGAAGAATAGGGACGCAGCCCGCCATATGATTGGCAAGGTTGTCGATATGATGTGGCACACAAAAGTCGGCGGCACATACTATGTTCACGACAAGGGTTTGATCGTTCGACCCGATAAGAGCAAGATTATGAGTTCATCAATCAAAGCGGAGTACGATTCCCTATTTGCACATATCAACGAGTTACTTGATTCAAAGTCTGATTCAAAAACCAGCTCACCCGAGCCCGAGAAAACTAATGACTCGCAAAAGCACAGCGGCTAACACGCATAAAAATGAATCTAAAAATTAACATATTAAAGTCTAACGTTTCGCTTGTAGATACATTCCGTTTGCCACAAGAAAATAAATTTGTTGATAGTGGCAAACGGAACGTCATTTTTATGCTGAACGGTTATGTGCAATGTACACGAGGAGATATTATGAGAACCCAAAACATATTTCCCATTATCATCTGTGTGATATCGCTCGCAACTCAAGGCTGCTCGAAGTCTGAGAACCAGATAGTCAATCCACCATCTGACACGAATTTGCTAGTTAATGGCTCATTCGAAATCAGCGGAGGAGCATCTTTGCAAGGCTGGCAGACTAATACAAGCGACACCGCATTTATCAGTTTCTCGACTGATGTGCCCATCAATGGTGGATCCTTCTCTTTGAGGTTGAGAAATGAATGGACGTTTCCTGGCGCCGTATGGCAAACCATTGTACCATCTTCTGGGACACATCGTTATCGTCTGAGTGCATCCGCAAAGGTACTTCGTTCGGGAGCCATGGCTGATGGACGGATTTCTATTGGCATCAAGCAAGCCGGTATTTGGAACACTACTAAGAGTTTCTCTTTCTCCGACACGATGTGGACAGAGATAGTTATGTTAGATACTCTTACCACAGTTACAGGTGATACGCTCAGAGTCAGTCTCGCCGGAGGTGGTACTCAGTTTAGCTTCGGCTATGCACTGTTTGACTTGGTCAAATTTCAGAAACTGGATTAACGTGCACACTGCACATAACAGCAACAACAACGGCGCTCACTCATTTGATATGACTCGGTCAAAGCTATGGAAAGAAATAGTTGTGTTCGCTCCATGCCGCCGTCAGTTGATAGAAATGATGGTCGGCGGCACGGCGTTGTTGGGCGATCCGTTATGTGCAATGTGCGCAACGGAGGTTAGTATGAAGAGTAGTTTTATATTGTTTTTGATTGTCATTGCAATTCTTTACGGATGCAAGAAAGATTCACGAAGTCCGACGGAACCAAATGAGGATAGGAACCTCATAGTGAATTCATCATTTGAGATGAACGGTATTCCATCTTATCAAGGCTGGCAATTCTGGTCGAACGTGCAATCGTCACCGACTTTCTCGGATGATGTTCCACCTGCAGGTGGGAAATGGTCAATTGTTCTTTCTGTCGGTGATAGGGTTGGTGCAAACCTGAAAACGAAGATTGTCGCGCCTGTTGGGAGCAATCGCTACATACTCTCAGTTTGGGCTAAGTCTAAAGGTGATCCTGGTTTTGTTCAACTCATATTTAACAATGCAATTCGCAAGACAATAAGTATTCAAGATTCTGTCTGGAGATATTATGAAATTACTGATAGTCTCGTGACTGTTGAAGGTGACAGTCTTGTAGTATTACTTGACGCTGGTACAACATATGGGTTTGCCAAATCGTATTTCGATCTTTGCCGATTAGAAATTGTCAATTGATGCGCACACTGCACATAACACGGCAAACACCGACACTCGCTTTGTTGAAAAGGATTATTGTGGTCGTTCCATTGCTTTTGCCGTGGGAATAATGAGTCGTTCTTAGCGGCAAAAGCAACGGCGTATTTGCCGAGACGTTAGCGATAATCGCCAGTATATGAAAGGACAAAAAATGAAAAAATTACTCCTATTCATAATATCCGTGGCTATTGTTTGGACGCTTTTCAGTATGAGTGGATGCTATCCTGTCTTTTTCCCAAAAAATATGCGAGCGGATATTCAACTTGAATATAGAACAAAATATTTTGTTGTTAAACCTCCTCAAGGCAGATGGGCTGCTAAAGTGGATACATTGGAATTTAATGTGCCACATGAAGGAAATCTATTAGCTCAGGTAATGCCTGAAATAATTAAGTTTTACAAAGTTCCATATGTATGGCCATTTGGACTTGAAAAATCTGCTGATTTTGTCATTACTTCATATCCTTTGTTTGATACTGTAAGGTTCAATAATGATACACGCCTTATAGCAGAAGCAGTCAAAACACATTTTGAACTTTCAAAAAAAGAGTGGTGGACATTTAAACAATCTTGGTCCGGAAAAATGGAACAGGCGAAAACAATACCAAAATTTGAACCTGTCAATATCGGCGATAAAACTTTCTATAAATTGTCTGAAGTAATGGCAGATGATGGCAGTACTGTATACTCATTGGGTCTTTATTACTTCACCAAAGATAGAGCATATAAAATTTATGGAGACTATCCTGATATAATAAAAACTTTTGAACCCATAAAATACGAGAGGCCAAAAGAAGAGGAATTGTTAGAAAAAGCTTTGTATCTATGGTGGTTCACAAGTCTTCAAAAACTTTGGCGTCCGGTAACCAATCATCCCTATCCTTATTTATTCGAATACAGCCCGGAAAAAGTAACTCAGTCATTTATAGATGCAATTAATGAGAATCCTAACAATTACATTGCCCATCTCTTTTTTGGCATACATTACTTGACCCCTGAAGAAAATTTTTATGAAAAAGTTGTAGCCCCAAGAATTAAAAAATTAGGAGATGTTGAAAGGGTTTTGACAGACGGAATGTGGAAATTTGACTATTATCGCTTTAATGAGATATGGCTTGTTAATAAAAAAGATTTTTGCTCGTATCTACTACATGGAAACTTTAATGATAAAGCCGCCATAGCAGAATTTGAAACTGCTATAAAGATAAACCCTGATTCATACACAGCCAGATACTATCTATCATGGCTTTATTTGAGAATCGGAGAATATGAAAAAGCAATTCAAGAATATCAAAGACTTTTAAACAAAGACCCACAGGATGCTGATGCTCTTCTTATGATGAGCATTGCCTATAAGGCATTGGGAAAAGAAAAAGAGTCAAATGAATCCCTTGATGCTCTTAAAAAGATTACACGGAAAGGGACGCTATATGAATTTCTTGATAAATTTTTGGGACCTGCTTTGGCTCAAGCATTGGGTGAAGCAATTGGATATTCGATTAGAATAAAGTAATTACGAAGCTGAAAGTATGCTGGCGAGTTCCGCTAACAGCAACAAAAATATAAAATGAACAATTGCTCCGTTCACAAAACATTTGTCTATAAGAGTTTGATACGCAACTGCATTTTTTTTACAGACGTTAACTGCCAAGCTTGCAACAAGGGAGAATTCTTATGAGATTATTCACAATCATTGTGCTTTTGTTACTTCATATTTCAGTTTGTCTTTCTCAGACGGATCAAGAGACTCATCTCGTAATGGGTGTTGGCATCAGCGGTATCGGGGGCGATGAATCTATCCCAATAGGTTATTTGTTCTCGTATGGATTGGTTAAAGGCAAAGTTGGCTTTATCAATTCTGTTGGGTATAGTGAGAATGTTATTGCCCCCCTAGTTCGGTTTGCAACATTCACAGTCCAACCCGTCTTCGGAGTGACCGAATTTTTTTACCTCGGCTTTGGCCCCCAACTCAAGACAACATTGTTCGGGCTGATGAATCTTAGTTACTATTCTAGTGCCAATCTTCGTTTCGGCGATCAATTCATAGCAACTGTCGCATATTCCAGATTCGATAAGTTTGATTTGATCTTCCAATTACTTTTTTAAAATGGTGTTTACAGTATGGTAAGCATGCCAGCTAACAATTGTAAAAAAGTCGCTCATGGTTTATCATAGCCCTTTGAAATATTCGCTACATTTGTTTTGTTGTGTTTTGGTAGATGAAGCTCTATCTGAGCAACAGAACGAGCGCCTTTTTACAAAGCACGTTATTTGCAATTACCCACACGAACAAGTCAAATGGAGTAAATAATATGAGTGAACATCAAGTACGCACAGGTGGCATCGAAAGTAAACTGGACATTGTTGCCACATCTTATGTCCTTCTCTCGATTATTGGTCTTATAGTATGCATCGTAATTTCTCAGGACGACAAGGTTAAAGCAGTTGGTCTTTCTACATTTTGCATAGGATTTGGGGTTGGTGTGTTAGTTCAAGGAGTTTTGTCCTGGGTCCTCATAAAGGCGGGTGCAGAAATCATCAGGCTACTTAAGAAAATAGCTGGGCTACCATATGCGGGAAGAATTTCCGAGACTGAGGGCATGGGAAAATCTTTCGTTTGTACTGACTGTGGTGCTTCGGTTTCAGTACTCGACAAGTATTGCACTAATTGTGGCTCAAAACTGGAGTAGTGAGCCGGCAACTGCATATAACACGGCAAACAACGACACTTCACTCATTTGATATGGCTATGTTAAAGCTCGGTAAGAAAATTAGTTGTGCTCGTTCCATCCCGCCCATCATTTGATAGATCATAGTCGGGCGGGACGGCGGTTTTTGCCGAGTCTATGAAAAGTCAAAAATCAAGTAAACATAGTTATTCATCTCGTCTCAGCATAATTGAGACTATCGTTATTTGAAAATTATTTATCAACAAACTTAATTTGTCAGCAGATTTTATACTTCTGGATTCTATTCTGCACATTATGCAAAATGATTAACATATTTGAATTGTATTTTACACCTAACAACTCCGGTTGTCCGATTCCACTTTTGGAATCGAAACTTTGCCTATGGCGAGCCTTTTCATAATATAAACGTTACGTGTCATTATGTTGCTACGTGAGTACGTACCTATGAAAAAACAAGTCGATAAGGGAAAGGATATGCCGATAAATGAAATAACACATAAATTCAAAATAATTAATTGATTGAATATTTGTACTGGTTTTCTTATATTGAAGGTAGTTAGTAATCTTTAAATTTCATCAGTTAGTTTCGCAACAAAACAACAACCTCACACACATAAGCATGTTGCTCGCGTAAAGAGAGATTTATGAATAAAAAAATAAAAATAATTCCTGCGCTCGCTCAACACCACCCCTCTTTAAAATATGACATAGTCTTGTAGGGTTGCGTGCTTACGCAGAACGTTTAGCTCAATAACGCTTTATATAAAGTAGTAATTACAACATAAAAAAATATTTTAAATTTATTCGGAGAATTTATCAATGCTTATGAACAATTCGAAACACCTACACACATTCATTCTCATTTTCTTTTCATTAATCCTATTTTATATCAGTTTCAATTCTGGATGTAAAAGAAAATCAGTAAATGAACCAAATAACGACATACCAACCGATACTACAATTCATATCTCATATGATGTCGACGAGGTATATACAATTACCAGATCCGTGGATGCAACTTTGGGTGATACAATTTTCACACAAGATAGCTATGGGGTTTCTTACAAACTTATAATTCCACCAAACGCTTTACAAAACAACACAACAATAACAATGACACCTTTTAAAAATTTATCGATTGGTGGAGTTGGTGGAGATAATTGTAAAATGTGCGGAAATGGTAATAATGATTGCTGTCATCGCGGTGTGCTTCTTCAACCACATGGACTCGAATTAGATAGCACCGCTACACTAGTCATCAAATTCCCTGATACATCACCATTTCCATTTGAGATTGTAGGAATTGTTACGTACATAGATTCTGCACTCAAAGAATACGAAGTATGTCAGACCGAAACTGATTTGCTTGCACGCACTCTGACTGCAAAGATAAAACACTTCAGTGGGTATGGTACAGATGATGCCAATCATGATCGTCTAAAAGAAGACATTAAAGACGCGTTCCGTAAACTTGGTCCTATCGGTTCACTTTTCTGGCCTAATTTAGCATACATAAATGAATTATTTGCAATTCACTATGTATGCACTAAAGATGGATACACAGATTTAATATCAATGATTGAGAATGGTTTATATAGTGTTTGGAGCGCTCAAATTAATTGGGCGTTAAATATCTCGAACAATAGCTCAGATTGCGAAGCACTCAACGTAGGGGGATATGCCAGGCAAATTACGGGATGGTACAGTACATTTTCGAACGGCGCAGCATTTGATAATCTAAGAAATAAAGCGATGCAAGCGTACGTTAATGCGATGTATCGCATTGTAGCACGCGGTGAACTAGCCTGTAAATCAGATTCATGCAATTTAGGAATGGAATTATTATCTTGCGCTCGACAAGCTTACTTAATAGGTGGTATAGAAGATCTGGATCTAATTGGACGTATCAATTTTGGGATGGGAACGTGCTGTCAAGAAGCAAAAGTTACACTTACATCAAATCGTGAGGTGGTGAAAATGTTACCTCTGAACAGAAGTAATCTCACAGATGCTTATGCTGTATTGACAGTTACAGTAACTGGTTCTAATGGGAAACCAAAACCAAATACATATGTTTATTTCACAACTGATGATATAAATGTAGCTCCCAGCAGTGGGATGACAGATTCTCTCGGGGAGCTTCGCGTTGTAACTACTGGTTACCTTTCACCCGATCCAGATGAAAGTGGTAACGCTGAAAGAATTATTACTGCAGTTGCAAATATAGGAGGAGAAGAATTTATTTCGGAACCGATTACTTTAAAATTCAAATGGCCGACGGTAAAAATCACTATAGATTATAGTTCTTCAGCAAGTGTATATGGAGATCAATGGGGTACCAGCACCATTACTGTAAAAGGTACACTATCGCACATTCACGGTTTGCAATATAAATGTTTGGGAAAAGTAACACGCTCATATTCGGCAAGTTATTATGACGGTTCCGGTTCAATCATGCGTGGAGCAGAAGAATATGAAGGATGCCCATTTGATATCTGGAATTTGGGATTGGAAAAAATACTTATACCAAACAGTAATTATGAATATGTTTATTATCCAACAAAGGTTGAGCTGATTCCTGTTAACATTTTTAAATTTGGTATACAAAGGTATTTTTCTCAGACTGGATATTATTTGAACAGTTATGTGAGTTATGTAACGGCTCCATCACCAGGTTACGGTGTTGGACCGCCAGGTTTTCCAGATAATCCAATTTATTTTGAAAATAATGGTTCAGGAGCGTTTATTAGTTACAGTTACGAATTAATTGTGGCAAATTCAACTACAACTCTCTTAATAAATTGTGACGTTAGCTATTAAATTAAATGATTTTAGGATTTATAGATTGAAGAATGTGTATGAAGGTTAGAAAGGTGTTATAGGATTTTGATAATTCCTTATGGCGAAAAGGAAAGCAGTTTTTTTTATCTTTGGTTCAATAAAGACTTCGTATGAGGAATAAACAAAATATCATCCTTACCATCCCGTTGCTCACATAGAAAGTAATTATTATATTACGCAACGGGATTGCATTTTTGTTGCGTACGAAAGGTGAATTTGCAAGGAGCTCAAATGATCAAACAATTATACAATCGACGAGCTGCCAAGATCGTCAAACTTATTGCTCCAATTTTTGTCCTTTGTTTCTTCAGCATCACGATGTTTGCTCAAGATACTTCTGGCGACTGTGGAACTAGTCAATATTGGGCAAGATTAGGAGTAGGCACTGCGGTATTAGACGGTCATTTTGGATTCGGTGGAACCATTGGAGTTCAATATTCATCCTCCATTGGTATTGTAGGAATTAGGTATCTTAATTCAAGCAAGAGCAGAATTGAACCTGAAACCGTCAGTGAAACGCGTTTAAGTGACATCTCAGAAATAAGTGCGACGTGGGGTTTAGGAACGAATATCTCTCTCTTCCATTTCTCAGCTTCAACGGGAGTCGGCATAGTTTGGAGTACTGAGAAGAAATCGACGGGAGACAATCACTTTACGAGAATTGGTCTACCGCTTGAAGGTGAAGTCACTATCCAACCTTTACCAGTTTTTGGATTCGGAGCGGTCTTATCAGCAACGCTTACTCCAAAGCATACTGTAATAAATCCTATGATTGTTATTCACATCGGTAAACTAAATTAATCCCCTAATGGTGCAAATACTAATACGGCAAACAACAACACTAGCTTTATTGATAGAAGATAGTTGTGCTCGTTACATCCCGTCCGCCACGGGAAATGATTCATTCATAGTGGCGGAACGGGGCGGAATGAACACGCCAACGTTATATAAAATTATTTGGTTATTTACTGGTGCAATTCAGAGGAATAATTTGTGCAATTATAGTATTAAGCATATATATGAGAGGATAGTTAAGTTTGAAAATGATAAAAATTTACACACATATTAGTAAATCTCAAATTAGTAAGAAAATAAGTCATTTGCATTTGATTTTTAAAGAAGATTTATTTAACATTGATAAAAAAGAATAATCCGTCAGCTGACAGATGCAATATTGCGTTATTACACAAGTTGTGCACAAGCCTGAAATAAATATGACATTTAAAACAGAGCAAAAAAATGCAGACTAATTACAATCCACATCTTGAAGAATTTCTAAAGATCTATTCCCAAAGCCTTTTGAGTACCGGCTTAACACGAGGGTTAGATGAAAAAACCTATATTAAAACTAGACTTGATACCGCACTCAAAAGTGATATTCTTAAAGGAAAGAAAAAGCTCGTTGTCCTGACAGGAAATGCGGGTGATGGTAAAACTGCTTTCATACAATTAATTGAGACAGCAGCACGTGAACAAGGTGCCATTTTTAGTTCGCAAACAGATAATGGTTGTAGATTTAAATTGAACGGTTTTGAATTTGAAACACTTTATGACGGGAGTCAGGATTTTGAGGGTACCAGTAACGAATCACTTTTGCAGGCATTTTTTAAACCTTTTGAAGGGAACAAAGAGCCTGATGCACAAATTGTAAAAATCATCGCTATTAACGAAGGTAAATTAAGAGATTTTATACTTAATAAAAAAGCATATACCTGGCTTGGTAAGCATGTCCATCATTATTTGGAATTTGATAATTATAACCTACCCTCAATTTTAGCATTTATTAATTTAAATAATAGAGCAGTTGTCGAATTAAACAATCCGGAATCGATATTTGACAAGCTACTGGATGTTTTTTTGGACAAAACAGACAATAATAAATTATGGGAGCCGTGCAGTTCAGATAATTGCGAGTACGCAGATAAATGCTATGTAAAACAAAACATTGATACGTTAAGAGATGAAAAGTTAGGACCGGTAGTCCAAGAACGACTCAAAGAACTCATATTGGTTTTATACCTAAAGCGAGTAAAGCATATCACAATGCGGGATATACGTTCTCTTATTTCATTTATCCTGTTTAATAAATTTACTTGCCAACAGATTCAGGAACATATTGATAATGAAAATAATCTTTTAGAGCGCTATTATTACAACAATGGTTTCAACGCTGCCGAAATCGATCGGATGATTAAATTGCTGCGGGAAATTGATGTTGCCGAGATGCCATTGCCCAAAGTAGAGAACCAGCTGTATTTCCTAAATCCGAAATCAGAATCCGTTCAATCGTTCTTTGTAAAAAGAAGTTTGCCTGGTAATACTGATATAGATTATTTGGTAGAATACTTTAATAATAAACCCCAGGGCACCAGTGATGAAGATAAGACGCGAAAAGGAAACGCTGAATTATTTCTGAAGGCCATAAAAAGAAAATTGTATTTTGAAGGAAATGACGAAATATTAAAGGAACAATTTGGCATTGATCATTATTCGTTTTTACCCTATAAATATTTTAAGCCTTTTGTTGAGTTTTTAAAAACCGGTGCTGACCCCGACAACAAAGTTCGAAATGATTTGGTACTTGCCATCAGTAAATCCGAAAAGATTTACAACGAGACTGTTGGCAGAGAAAATGTGTGTATCCGCAGTAGTAGTGGCAAAAATTCTAAAACAAAAGCCTTTTACAGTTTTAAAGCAGCGGATTTTGAAGTAGTTTTACCTGATATTGGTGACCAGAAAAAATATTTGGAATATTTTCCCGATCATATCATTTTCAGGCATATTGATAAATCTGCTTCTTTGGAAATCAACATTGATTTGTTTGAGATTTTAATGCGCATTAAAGAAGGTTATGTTCCTACTTCTATTGAAATTCAAACTTTCTTTTTGAATTTGGAAATGTTTAAGCGAAGGATTTTGGCAAAACGATCAACCAAAGTGATTTTGACTGAAGATGATACCAACCTGTATTCCTTTGAGAAATCCGTAGCAGGCAAATTGGTTTTAACAAAAATTTAAATAGAAACGTTATGGCACTTGACAAAAAACAAAAAGCCTTTAGATATTTTCCGGTAATGCCTATTGAGGCAAATAGTTTGAATTTTGAAAGAGCAATTATAAGATTACTTGTTTTACTATACACTAAAGGTAAAGTGATAGCGCAAACAAGTAAGGACACACTTTATCCAGAGAATTTAGTAGAACTAGTAAAATACAATAAGACTAGTTTCGAAGGGGTTGACGATCCATTAAGAGAAAGATTAATGAAGAATTGGATTGTTGCGGATTATGCCACTACAGTAGTTGAAGGAAAAGGAAGAAAGGGTAGAACAAGAGTTGCCCATATTAAACCACTTCACTTAAGCACAATTAAACTTTATGATCCAAGGATTAAGAGTCACGACCGTGAAATTAGTACTTTCTTGTATAATGTATTCAAAGGCAGTTCTATTGCTAGTGATAGTGATTTTTTAATGTCTTATCTATTAGAAGGTACAAAAAGATTTGGAGAATATGACTTAAAAGTTGATGAAGAAAAATTTGATGGTTTAGATATTGAAACACAATTCTTGTTAAGACTACTTGAAAACTTTAAAGTGGATAAACCTTCAACAGGAGTAAAATTAGTTCAAAACTATAATTTTATTTGTGAAGCCCAAAGAAAACAAATACTTACAGATACTTTAAAAGTATTAGTATATAAAAATTCAGTCCCAAGAAGAGAATTATTTAATTATCTAACCATAATTTTTAGGTTTCATACGGCAGTATTTTCAATGAAAACTTATAAACAAATAATCTCATTGGTGAATAATAAAAAGTTGCATTGTGGTCTTTGTAAATCTATTCAAAATGAAAAAGATTTTGATAAATTAGGAAGATGTGATTTCCAGCCAAAAATCTTTGTTGATTTAACATTAGGTCAAGATAAAATATGTGATACGCTCGCAAAAAAAAGCACTGAAAATAATTATAATGAGATGTATCGCTATTTCAAGGCCCATTACAAATTAGCAAAACTTGCAGAATTTGCTAAAATACGTGGAATAAACGAACCTAATATTGAGGATTTATTAGAGTTTGAAAAACATTCTGATGGATATTTTGAAGTGAAATTGGGTGAGATTATTACGGATGAAGATCTTAGAGGTGATCCTGATATTCAGGAAATTTTAAATCTAAATATTTCTCCATTAGATAAATATATTGAAGTTTTATGTAATGATAAATCAAATTGGAAAAACCTTGTAAATCGTCATAAAAAATTTATGTCTGCAATTTGTTCTATGAACAATGACGATGGCTTTCTTCAGGGAGGCAGGGGTAAGAGGCGTAAATATGTTTTAGGAAATCTTCTGCTTGAAGTATTGGTACAATTAGCAGTTGTGAGTGCTGATGCTCGAGGATTTAAAACCCAACCCATTACCATCGTTTCATTTGTGGAATGGCTGAAAAACCGGTATGGTATATACATTAACGAATGGCCGGAAGACAACGACAGCCCAGAAATTGCTAAAGCGTTGAACAATAACTACGAAGCATTGAAAAACAGACTCCGCCAACTAGGTTTCTATACCGATTTGTCGGATGCATCCAACTCACAAGTGATTAAACCACGATTTAAAATAGAACCGGAAATACAAAAGGTATAAAAAACATAATATGAGCGAAGAAGTTAAAAAAGTAAAAGAGCCAAGTATAGACTATGAAACCCAGGCTATTATCCCGGATGGCAAAATAGCAGATTACATAACTGGACAATGGTTACAAGAAAGCGAACAGGAAAATGTGCGCCAAAATTTTGAACGGACCCTTACTGAAGAATATAATTATTTGAAAGAAGACATACGAATTGACCTTAAAATAAAGGTTTGGAACGGCAGCAAACAACAGATAAAAAAAGTGCCGTTGGCAGTTTTGAAAGAAGGAACGGAAGACCCGTTTATACTCATTTTAGTTGCGAATCCCAAAACAGAACCTGCATCAAAAAAGAATGGCACCGATGAACTAGAACAATGGCTGGTGGATGTGCCATCAGCAGAGTTTGGTTGTTGGACCAACGGTGTTGAAACACTTTATTTCCAGAAAAAGAAAACAAAATTTGAAACCGATGTTTTTCCGGTAAATGACTTCCCACGCAAAGGCGAGGATGATTCTTCCATTTATACAACCGACAGACGCAGATTAAGAATAGCTACCGGCAATAACTTGCTTTATGCCTTTAAACGTTGCCATGATTATATTCACGCTAATCAAGGCGGCAGCAAGGAGCAGATCTTCTGGGAGTTCCTGAAAATCCTTTTTGCCAAGATTGAAGACGAAACCCACGGAGGCAGACCGCGTTTTGCCATCCGCAGTGCGGAAGAACGCAACGACCCAGACGGACGCAAAGAGGTAAAAGACCGCATCGAAAGTCTGTTCAAAGAGGTGAAACAGCGTAAAGAATTTGCCGGGCTGTTTGAGGCGCAGGCTTCCGGCATTTTATTCAATGCAGAAACTGTTTCATACATAGTTTCGCAGTTGGAAAAATATGACTTTATACATTCATCGGTAGATGTTAAAGGTGTGGCCTACGAAACTATTGTAGGACCAACGCTGGAAGGCACAAAGGGGGAATTTTTTACACCCCGTAATGTGGTGAAAATGACGGTTAAGATGCTTGATCCCGAACCGGGTGCACGCATATACGATCCCGCTTGCGGAACTGGAGGTTTTATTGTGATTGCCTTTAATTACATCAGCGAGAAACTTCGGCAAAAGCATAAGGCTAATTGGGCTAATCCCAATAAACCCACCGAAGCCGAAGAGAAAGCCTTGTTTGAGGAAATTCACGAGGCGGGAAAAAATATATTTGGCACCGACTTTAACAGCAATCTGGTAAAAGCCGCGCAGATGAATATGATAATGAACAACGATGGCCGGGGCGGCTTGTTCGCCGTTAATTCACTTAAAGCACCAAACCAATGGCCCAAAGAGGTACAGGAAAAAATACAGTTGGGTTCTATGGATTTTGTGATGGCTAATCCCCCATTTGGTGCCAAAATAAAAATAGACAGCGTAGAAATTCTGGAGCAATACGATCTGGCGCACAGTTGGAGCAAAACTAATGATGGGCGTTGGCAGATGGAAGCCAACCTGAAAAATGCAATGGAGCCGGAAGTGCTGTTTGTAGAACGCTGCGTAAACTTTTTGAAACCGGGCACCGGACAGTTGGGCATTGTGCTACCAGATAGCATCTTGAGCAACCCTGGTTATGCTTACGTGCGCTATTGGATTTTGCAAAATTGTCAAGTACTTGCCAGCGTGGATTTACCTGTGGAAACCTTTTTGCCACGCACCGGTACCCAAACCAGCGTTTTAATTCTGCGCAGGAAGAGCGAGCAGGAAAAACTAATGGAAAGTATGAGTGGTGAAATGGTACCTTATAAAATATTTATGGCCAATGTAAAAAAAGTGGGCAAAGACCGCAGGGGTAATATTATTTACAAGAAAGATGAAAAAGGCCGTGAGATTGTAAACCGAGCATTATATAAAACTTTTGCCGAATCCACCATTTTGGACTTCCTGCCCACGGTGGAAACCACCGGTCGGATTGTGGATGATGAATTACCTAAAGTGGCGGCTGAATATCTAAAACACAAAGAAGCGAAGAAAGATGAATAGGATATTTGAATATTTTGATATTGACACTGTTCTTGTCCAATCATCTGTAATTGACTTTGTTGATTGTAAATTGAATCCATCATTTTATTCAGCAAATCAGACTTTTATTAATGGATTAGAGACAAAGTTTTTATATGAATTATGTAAAGATATATTTAATCCACCCGTTTTTAAACGCGAATTTATTAATGATGTAAATGAATGTCGCTATTTGGCAAGTGCCGAGATATCGTCTCTAGAACCGGAAATTGATTTTATTACTAATGAACAGGCGAATAAATTAAATCTTCGAGTTAAAAATGGATGGATACTTGTTACTGGGTTTGGTACAATTGGAAACATACGCATAGTTGATAGTATTATCAATGACTTTGCAGTTGCAAATAATGTGGCGCGAATAATTCCTAAAGAAAACTTTACAGGTTTTATAGCAGCTTTTTTATCAAGCAATTATGGAAATAAGTTGCTTAATGATTATGCAGCAGGAGCAGTTGTAAAATATATTGAAGCCCCACAAATAGCCCAAATACCAATACCAATTCTGCCAGATGATATTATTACAGAAACCAATGATTTATATTTGGCTGCCGTTCGTTGCCGTGAAGATGCACATAATCTTTTAATCAAAGCCCGCACCCTTGTTCTCGAATACAACAACCTTCCCCCGCTGGAGGAGGCAGAATTTGAAACTCTGGACCGCGATAAGGAAATCGATTTACGGCTTGTAAGCACCAAAGAATTTACCGATGACTTTAGGTTGGATGCAAATTACTATAATCCAGTGGCAGAAACGATTATAGCAAAACTGAAGTTATCACAAAATAAAATTGTTTATTCAGGAGAATTAAATATTTCTGCATTTACACCAAAAATGTTTGCACGAAATTATGTTGATGCTCTAAATGGGATACCATTTCTCTCGGGCAAAAACTTAATTCAGATTAGACCTACTGGTTTAAAATACATCTCCAAAACAGAAACAAATGATGTATCAAACCTTTTGGTATATAAAGATTATATATTAGTTACAAGGGCAGGGACTGTTGGGCGAACTATATATATTTATCATAACTATGAAAATTTTGCAGTTTCAGATAATGTTCTAAGAATTATCCCTAATTCTGGAAGTATTGATCCTGGCTATTATTATGCTTTTTTATCATCAGATTATGGTTTTTATCAAATTGACCGATTTAAGCACGGTTCAGTAATAGATGTTATTGACGATGACTATTTGAATAGTTTATTAATACCTATACCAGAAAAAGATCAACAAAAAGAAATAGGAGACCTGGTGCGCCAGGCCTATGATTTACGTGCTGAAGCCATACGGCTGGAAGATGAAGCACAGGAAATTTTAACCAAGGCATTAACCGGTAAATAGGAAAAAATTATGATTGAGATTACACAAGAAATTTTTTTTGAAGAGATTGCCCAGGCAGTATTCAACGATCTAAAAGGTAAATTGCTCAACAAACAGCGCAATCACTGCCTGCGGGTGGATTATCTGCCTACACCAGTAATGAAACAAACTTGCCAAAAATTAAATGCCGACAATGAGTTGCAGACAAAAGAAGTGGAAGCCTATGTTCTTACCAATAAAGCTCAAGACACTTTCGAAATTGAAAGCGGACGGCTAATAGAGTTGCGTAACCGACTGGATTTTGGCGTGCTGGTGATTTTTATTCCCCAGGGCTTTACAGGTGCAGCCGAAGATAGTTACGACATTCATACATTTGAGGCTTACGACCTGGCAGGTGTGTTTGCCAAACATAAGCACCAATTGATTGCTTCCTTCACTGAAGAAGAACAGGTGATTTTAAAGCCTATATTCGAGTCATCCGCGGTTAGCAAACAGAGTATCGAAAATCAAATCCGTTATTTGCTGGCGCTAAAGAAAGATGAATGCACCTACGAAACCGCTGGTGCGTATCTGCATTATGTTAATCTCATCCCCGACTTGAAACTGAATGAAGAAGATATTCAGGCACGGCTATTACGCAACCGCGAGTGTGTGGAACAATTGAGTAATCCCGACCAAACCGTTTTTCTGGCCCTGGATGCGTTGGTCAATAAAGGGCTGGATACTAATCATAATCAGATAAAGACCCATCTTTTAAATTTCTTCTTAATCCGTAATCCTAACGATGTAAAAACCTGGACAAGATCCATTTTGTCAGAAGAGGAATGGCGAAAAAAAATAAGTTTTGATAAATGGAAGTTCAAAGACCTTGCCGGTGAGCAAGTAGAAATTTACATTGAGCCGTTTCGCGATAAAGACGGCAATCCGTTGGCTTATACCAAACTGCAATTGGAAGGGGATAACCTGGTAGCCACTTCCAATACCAAATTGCATATAAAATGGAAAACCAGCCCACGCAAAGCAGCAGTGGTTTCGCAATTCATATTGCTTTTGGAGCGAGACGAAGAAAGCGACAGCAGCACCGAGTTGCACCGCAAACTAGCCAAAGGCAGTAGCGAGCAAGCGGTTTTTCCGTTTAAGGATGTAGATTTGGAAGAGGGTGAAGAATGGTTGGTGCATATCCGCATTATCGCATTAGACCAAAACAAAGCCAAGATTGCCGAGGACACGAGCGAACCCTTTTATCTGCGGGGAGAAGACACCGACACTATTGGGGAAGAATCCAAGCGTTACAATAAAATAAGGAATATTGCAGAGGCAACATTAAAAACCGCCTATAAATACCGTAAAGAAGTTGAGATTGTCAGCAGAAACTGGGAAACTGGGCGTAAATTGCTTTACCGTATCAAGACCAACCACAGAGAGACTTATCAAATTGCATTGAATGACCTGCTCTATGATTTGGAACTAAAAACCTTGCAAAACCCCTTTGGAGGCGGAGTGTGGGATGTCAATATTCTGAATCGCGGTTTTATTGAAGAAGGCGATTTCAAATCAGGTAAAATAAAACTATCTGCATTCAAAGAAGATTTCAATGAATTTCTGGAAAGCAGACGGGAACTGTTTCACGCTATCACTTCTTTTGATGATGCCGCTGTGGTAGAGATTCTTGATTTACGGGATTTTAAAGACCATATTCTGGCTTACGCCAGGTCATATCAACAATTGACACAGAAAATCAGTGATGCTATTCAATCTGCTACCGATGCCGAGGTCAATAACCTGCTTGAGAATACTCATTTAATAAATCGGTTAGACACCGTTTATCTTAAAATGGGGACAGAAAATGAGACGGAAGAAGTGCTTCTGATGATGCCTACCCATCCTATCAAAATGCTGTGGCTCCTTCAGTATCAAATACTGCTGTTCAACTGGAGTGACCAAATGATTGGAATGGATGAAAAGGGGGTCAGGAAAGCCATTGATATTGATGGAATTGATAAAATATTACCACTAAATTTACCAAATGCCATTTCCTTTGAAAAGAATCAATTCTTTGTAAATACCGATGTGCTGGATCTCTATTGGAGCATATTCCCAAAGAGTACCACTGAGGATATAAGGAAAGTCGTGGCAATGCTATCCAAAGCATTGGGTTACAAAGATGATTTAGGCAACATTTCTTCAGTTACGCCCAAGCAAATCGCAGACCGTCTATGGCGGTATTTACGGCATCATCCATATATCAAAACCTTAAAAATAAATGTAATCAATCCCGGTGATGGACTTTTGTTTTTAAACACCATTAGGGAATTGCAAAAAATTGAGGAATACAAACATCTACGGTACGACATTACCTTTTACGGCACCTTGGGCTATGAATTAATGGGCAATGCCTTTGATACTTTAATGAACGAGAGCGATTCTACGGAAAGGCGTCCCGAAGTGGATGAAGAACTTTTGCAGCCAAGCCATAATCCGTTATTTCCAAAATTATTCTTCTCAAAGGTTCGCGTGGAACCGGATAAGTGGGATGAAGTCAAGTTTAAAGAAGCCAATGTTACAGTGATTATCGATCAGTTTGTAACAACAACGGTATCGCGCCCGGTTGGTAATTTGCCCGGTAGTTATTTCCTCCACGGTTTGTTGGCGGAATATCGCTCAGAGTTTAACATAATGGATTCAGCAATTACCTGGTCTAGAAAAGTCATTCCTTCCCAAACTCGGGAAATAATTGAAGGAGAAGAAATTGCTAATTTAATTTATCACCACGGCAAGAATCTTCTTGGATTAAGTTGTGCTTATTTTGACTGGGGAAAATCAACAGACCATTTGCCAACCATCCAATTGGAATTGAATAAACAGGATAAGCACATTCTTACCCAGATACACGAAATGTCGGATTGGGTTTTCACCATCGACCGTAATTTTGGCATTGAGTATTTTGATAATCCGGCAGGCGCCAATCCAAATCTTAAAAGTTACCTGATTGATTATACACCGGAATTTATGGATGGAGTTGGTCACCGGTTGATTGTTTCTACCGGTTGGGTGACTGAAATTGAGAAACTCATTGAAGATGGGTTAAAGAAAATACACATTCCAACGTCATCCTTCCGTGCGATCAAGATACTTGATATTATTAAGTCTATTTCCGGTAAACTTGCCTTAAAATTAATCAACAATCCGAACAACGTCAGAGAGATTATCGGCCTGGCGATTACTCGTCTTGCACTTGAACGGGACGGACTATTGCAGAATGCAGTTCTCATCCCTGTGGATACGCACGTTGATATTTTTGCCGAAAACAAGAGGCGCAGTATTGAGGATGAAGTTACTGTAAAGAGAAGTGATTTGATTTTGGTCTCTACCCAGAACAATAGACTGAATTTGCAATTTATTGAAGTAAAGTTCCGATCCGGAGAAGGAAGTATTTCAGAGAGTCTGGCGCTTAAAGAAGAGATTTTCAAAAAGAATGAGAACTCTGAACAGGCTTTCCGTACGAAATTTATTTCAGATTCAGAAAATCCCAAAATCGATTTGCAATTAGCCAATAAATCACTATCCACTTTAATCGGCTTTTACCTTGAACGTGCCATTCGTAACGGTTTTTGTAGCAATGCATCCGGTTTAACCAATATGATAAATAAGATTAGTCTAGGTGATTTTAATGTTTCATTCGAAAAATCGGGTTATATCATTCATTGGGCAGGCAACACTAAACCGGTTGACAATTACAAAGGCAATCTCATTTATGAACTTGGTCACGAGGATATTGTGGAATTGCTTGAAATCCGTGAAACCGAGATTGAAGATGTTGAAAAAGAAAATCCAGCAGAAGCGCTAACACCAGAACCAGCGATTGACAGTTCTTTGGGAAAAGAAGTAAGCGAAAAGCAGTATAAAATTAAAGATGAAGAAAAGGCAGAAAAAGAAATTGAAAATTCACAAAAAGAAAATGAAGCAGAATCTGAAAACATAATAGATTACACTAAACCCATTCATCCTGAATTACCCAAGCTAAATATTTTATTGGGCAAAAACGTAGATAATGGCAAGGATGTGTGGTTTAACCCTATTAAGACAGAACCCAAAAAGTTGGCAAACCAGCATTTGTTGATAGTGGGTAAGTCAGGTGCTGGTAAATCTCAAACCACTTGCTCAGTTCTTTGCGAATTAAACCATCAAAAAATCCCTTTCCTTATTCTGGATTTCCAGGGTGAATATATTTCTTCGGTATTAACCAACTCTAAAGATGAATCATTCATGGACGTGACCAAAGCGCTGGAATTTGATCCTTCTTTGGGAATGAATATCAATCCTTTAGAGCTTTCGACTGATAAGAATAAAGGACAGAAATTGAGTTTTATGAACAACGTCCATCAGGTATCTGGAATCTTAAAAGAAATTTTTAGTCTTGGCGACATCCAACATGCCTTGTTAAGAGATGCCTTAAAAAGAGTATATTATGAAAAAGGGTTCTCAGTAAATGACAGAAGCACTTGGGATAATGAACCACCTGCTTTCCAGGATATTTGGGAAGTGCTTGAATTTATGGAGCAAAACGAAGGAATGAATGTCCGAAATCTTAAGTACAGAATTGAACCATTGTTTGAGAATAATATTTTTGTTTCCAGTGATGGTAGTTTTTCGATTGATGAAATGTTAAATCAAAATTCAATTGTTAATCTTTCCACTTTGCCTACACCCGAAATAATGAAATCGGTCGCAAGATTTATTTTGCAATCGGTTTACAATCGTATGCTTTCAGAAGGACCGAGCCAGCAGATAAAACTATATGTAGTTATAGATGAAGCCCACAAACTTTCTTACGATCAAACATTAACGGATCTAATTCGTGAGGCACGGAAATATGGGGTTGGGTTTATTCTTGCATCACAAAGTGTGCGCGACTTTGCTCCTGTAGTATTTGAAAATATGGGCACAAAATTAGCGCTTCAACTTGAAGGAGAAGATGCGAAATATATGGCCGACAACTTCGGGGTTACAGATAAATTAGTGAAAAATGCAGTAATGGAAATGCTTCCAAACCAGAAACCGCTAAGGGCATTAATGAGAAATAATCATTATGAACCTTTTGTGCAGGTTGATATTGTTCCGTTTTATGAGAAATGACATCAATTCAAACTAGTTATTTTATGGCCTGTGCACAACATTGTGTATAAGCAATAGCGGGTTTAGTGCTATTTTGAAACATAAAACCATTAATCAAAGGTCAGTGCTATTTGACAGTTTAGTAGGTACAAATCCGCTACTGCTCATACACGTGACTGTTAGTTGTAATTACCCTTTACTATTCTACGAAAAGAGAAACACATGAAAAGCATTTTCCGATTTATCCGCTCTCTTTTTGGCAGACTTGACACGCAGGCGGGATCCATCTTTGTGGTGTTTTGCGTATTCATCACTACTAATATATTGCATGCTCAATGGATACAGACAAATGGACCCTACTATGATTATGTCCATTGCTTCGCCATCTCCGGTACGAACCTCTTTTCCGGGACTTCTCGCGGGGTCTTTCTTTCCACCAACAACGGCACAAGCTGGACTGCGGTCAATTCTGGTTTGACAAACACTCATGTCCATGCCCTTGCCGTCTCCGGCACGAACCTCTTTGCAGGGACTTCTGGTGGCGGGGTTTGGAGGCGACCATTGTCGGAGATGATCAAGTAACTCTATAGCTTTTATGAGTTTTAGTAAATATTTTGGAGGCGACCGTTATCGGAGATGATCACATCGGTGGAAGGACCTCAAACTGACTTGCCAAAGTAGTTCAGTCTTGGTCAGAACTACCCAAATGCGTTTAATCCAGCGACGACGATTTCATTCAGTCTCCCAACAAAATCGTTTGTGTCGCTGAAAGTGTTCGATGCGTTGGGAAGGGAAGTGGAAACTCTTATTTCGGAGCAGTTGAATGCGGGAACATACTCAACACGATGGAATGCCGCAGGTTTACCCAGTGGGGTTTATTTCTATCGCTTGCAGGCTGGCTCATTCATTGAAACCAAGAAACTCATCCTATTGAGATGACGGGCTACTGCAACTAACAGGCGTGATTACGATATTCACATTTGTTGAAAGAGAATTATTGAGTTTGCTCCATGTCGCCTCGCAACAGAGAAATTAGTTTGTTTATAGCGGCGGAACGGGGTGGTATAAACACGCCACATGTTATATAAAATTGTTTGGTTATTTACTGGTTCAATTCAGAGGAAGAATTTGGACAAATATAGTATTAAGCATATATATGATAGGATAGTTAAGTTTGAAATTGATAAAAACTTTCAAACATATTATTAAATCTCAAATTAGAAAGAAAATAAGTCATTTGCATTTGATTTTTAAAGAAGATTTATTTAACATTGATAAAAAAGAATAATCCGTCAGCTGACAGATGCAATATTGCGTTATTACACAAGTTATGTGCAATTGCGCCTGCTCGAAGCATATATTTGTAGAGACAACCAGAGAATAAGATGCCCGCACCAATCGTAGATACTGCACTTTCTCAAGTTACAATTCTGCCAAAGAAGTGGAATAACAGAATCGACGTTTCACCTCAACTGGTAGAGTCTGCACGCGTAGAAGTCACTGAAGTACTCAGCATGCTAAACACATCGCCGGCTGGTCTCACACAGGCCGGTGTTGTGGAACGGCAGCAATCGTACCGCCCGAACGAAGTCGCTGCTGAGGTCAAACACGGTTGGCTTTGGCTAATAAACAAAAATAGAAAAACCTCACCGTCGCACGTTACATTTTGTAACCAATTAAAGAGCACGAAGCTCAATGTAGGCATCTTCCTACTAAAAGCGAACAAGGAGATTTTCCAGTAAATAATATAAAAGGATAGTTTTGTAAAAGTCAAATCATTTATTAAAAAATATTATCATTTCGAGTAGGTTTTTCGTGAATCAATTTACTTTTTGCATAATAACTTAAAAATTGCTATATTATTTCACAATTTTTCAGAGTTAAATCACATTGAAAGATAAAAATATGGCAAAAGTATGCGAAATATGCGGTAAAAAACCACTTAGTGGTAACAATATCAGTCACGCTCATAACCGTACAAGAAGAAGATGGTTACCAAATTTGCAAACTGTTCGTGCAAATATTAATGGAAAACCAACTCGTATAAAAGTTTGTGCAAGCTGCTTGAAACAAGGTAGAGTCATAAAAGCTGCTTGATTAAAATTTCTCAATTTTATTTTTTAGCCCAACCACTGAGTTGGGCTTTTTTTTAACTTGCATATATCATTTTTTTTCTTTATCTATTCGATATGAATTATAATGATACAATAACATTACCAAATTCTCTTACTTTCCTCAGAATTTTACTTACACCGATTTTCCTGTTCCTATTTATTTCAGATTCATCAATAGATAAACAAATTTCTCTCGCTGTTTTTATTGTTGCAGCACTAACGGATTGGTACGATGGTTGGGCAGCACGCAAATTCGGAAATGTTAGCCGTTTCGGTATGTTTATGGATCCACTCGCCGATAAAATTCTCTCATCTACTGCACTTATTGCTTTCGCCTACCTCAATCTTATAGATTTATGGATGGTTATAATTATCATTATACGCGATATTACTATAACTCTACTTAGATCCATTGCCGAACTTAAAAATCAAACAATAATTACAACATACCTCGCTAAAGCAAAAACTACTATTCAATATCTGGTCATTTACTATATACTGGTACTTTATGTTGCTAAAACTCTACCTTATGTACGAAAAGATTTTCCAGAATTTTATGCATACCTTGATTACTTGCTCCATCCGCAGGTGCTTTTCGGTATGATGTTGCTGGTAACAATTTTAACTGTATGGACTGGAGTTGCATATATTTATCATAATCGAAAATTCATTTATGGACTGTTTAATTATGGAAAATAAAAAGATTCCGTTTGCAGCTGGATTAATTGCCACTGGTTTCTATACAGGATATTTTCCGCTTTTTCCAGGAACTGTTGGTTCGGCATTTGCCTTTTTTCTTTTCTTGATATTCAAACTACACGCATCTTTTCTGTTCCTTCCACTCATTGTTGGAACATTTTTAATAGGTACATATGCATCATCCGTAGTAGAAAAAATGCACGGAAATGATCCCTCCATTGTTGTGATTGATGAAATAGTTGGTATGTGGATATCCTTAATTTTTTTACCAAACAACTTTTTTGTATGGGTGGCTGCATTTTTTCTCTTTAGAGTATTCGATATAATAAAACCTTTTCCCTGCAGGCGACTGGAAAAAATCAAAGGCGGTGTAGGGGTAATGCTCGATGATGTGATGGCAGGTATTTATACAAATTTACTTCTCCAATTAATCGTCTTAATTTTATAAAATGCAGGCATCAATAATTTCCATAGGTGACGAGCTACTTGTTGGTCAGGTTGTAAACACAAACGCCTCATTTATTGCAAATGAGTTAAATAAAATTGGGATTATTGTAAAAAATATACTTGCAGTAGGGGATAATGAACGGGATATTCTCAATTCTTTTGAAAAGTATTTTTTAGAGAACGATATTGTCCTTGTGACTGGCGGTCTGGGACCAACTCACGACGATATTACAAAAAAAGCTGTTTGTAAATTTTTTAATGTAAAACTCTATCAAAGCTCTGAAATAAAAGAAAGAATTAAGCGTATCCTCTCGTATCGAAATATTGAGTGGAACGCAGCTGCAGAGGAACAGACCTTTGTGCCTGAAAATTGTACAATTATACCTAACAATCTCGGTACCGCTGCCGGTTTTTTGTTCGAACGGAACGAAAAGTATTTTATAGTGATGCCCGGTGTTCCTTATGAAATGCAGGATATGATGATTAATTTTGTTATCCCGTTTCTTTCGTCTAAACGAAAAGGGGATATGATTGTTCATAAAACTTTGCGCACAACAGGAATAACTGAGGCAGCCCTTTCTGAACTCATCGGCAATATAGAGACGCTACTGATTAATAACAATCAGGTAAGTTCAACGCTGGCATTCTTACCATCTCCTGCTGGTGTCAATTTAAGAATAACTGCGAAAAGTTTGAAGAATGAATATGCAAAAGAAACACTGAATGAGATTGAGAGAAAGATTCGAGCTAAGGCTGAATACTATATTTATGGAATCGAATCAGAAGATTTAGAATCTGTAGTTGGGAAATTGTTAATTGAGAGAAACTTAAAAATTGCAGTAGCAGAATCCTGTACAGGTGGTTTAATTGCGGATAAGATTACAAACATCTCTGGAAGTTCAAAATATTTTGAGAGAGGTATTGTAGCCTACAGTAATCAATCTAAAATAGAAATATTGGGTGTAAAGGAAGAATTAATTGTAAAATATGGTGCGGTTAGTGAAGAAGTTGCTAAAGCAATGGCTGAAGGTATCAGGTTGATTTCAAAAACTGATATAGGAATTTCCACAACAGGGATTGCAGGTCCAACCGGTGGAAGTGTTGAAAAACCAGTTGGTCTGGTATGGATTGGATACTCTGACGCAGGAGAAACTTTCGCGTTAAAAAATAATTTTGGTAACGATCGTTTATTGATAAAGATTAGAGCTGCACAAGCAGCTTTAAATCTGGTAAGGTTGAAGTTAACTGGAAAAAAGATTAAGTAAAGAAAAGCATATGCGACTTTTTTACGCCATTGATACAACACCGGAATTGAAAAGACAAATGGAGGAAGTACGGCTCAAGTTGATGGAATCCAATGCAGATGTTAAATGGGAACCAAAGGAGAAGTATCATATCACGATAAAATTTTTAGGAGAAACAGAAGAAAAAATTTTCCCTTATGTCGAAAAATGTTTGAATGAAGTTGGTGAAAAGTTTTCAGCATTCCAGATAAAATATAAATCGCTGGGTTTTTTCCCGAATCAAAAGCAGCCAAGGGTTGTATGGATTGGGACTGAAATAGCAACACAGGAGATCTTCGAAATAAAAAATTACCTGGATGAGAGTTTGAAAATTTATGGTTTTGAGGTTGAAAACAGGAAATTTCATCCTCATATCACTCTGGGTAGGATAAGAAGTATGAGGAATGTTAAAAACTTGATTTCGATTGCAGAAAATCTTAAATTTGAAACAGAACCAATTATGTGTGGGGAAATAATACTTATGCAAAGTATTTTAAAACCTACCGGTTCTGAGTATAAAATTTTAAGAACCGTGAAACTAAAAGGATAAAATTTATGACAAAAAAAGCTTCAAAAAGACATAAAACATTGCTTCTAATTGATGATGAGAATGTCTGGCTGGATACAATGAAAACAGTTCTTAAGGAAGAGTCTTTTGAGATCTTTACAGCCGATAGTGGAACAGAAGCTCTGAGTAAGTTGAAAAAGATAAAACCGGATCTTATTTTAAGTGATGTTAAAATGCCGGATATGAATGGATTTGAACTTTACGATAAGATAAAACACAATCCTAAATTAAGTGACATTCCTTTTGTATTTATGTCGTCGCTCGACGATTATGATGCAAAGAAGGTAGCAAAAACACTTGGTGCGGTTGATTACATAGAAAAACCTTTCGATGTGGAGCAGGTCAAGACGATCGTACTTGGTTTGCTTCAAAAGTATCAAAATAAATAAAACAAAAATCAGGAGAGTAGAATATGGTTGATGAGAACAATAAGGACTCGCGCCTTCAGGCATTAAAATTAGCTATCGAACAAATTGAGAAGCAACACGGCAAAGGCGCAGTAATGAGGCTGGGGGATAAAACAATAACCAAGGTAGAAGTAATACCGACTGGTTCAATTTCTCTGGATTACGCTTTAGGAGTCGGTGGTGTTCCTCGCGGTCGAGTTACAGAGATTTTTGGACCTGAATCTTCAGGTAAAACAACTCTATGCCTGCATGTTATTGCAGAAGCACAAAAGAGAAATGGAATTGCAGCATTCGTAGACACTGAACATGCCCTTGATGTAAACTATGCAAAGCGTTTGGGTGTGGATGTAAACAACCTTTTGCTTTCACAACCAGAATTTGGAGAACAGGCACTTGAAATAGTTGAAACACTTGTACGAAGTGGTTCAATTGATGTGGTTGTTATTGATTCAGTTGCAGCATTAACACCAAGAGCAGAAATTGAAGGTGAAATGGGTGACCCAACAATGGGTGTTCAGGCACGACTTATGTCGCAAGCACTCAGGAAATTGGCAGCAGCAATTAATAAATCGAAAACCTGCGTGATTTTCACCAACCAACTCCGCCAGAAAATTGGTGTGATGTTCGGTAATCCTGAAACTACAACCGGTGGTAACGCACTGAAATTTTATGCGTCAATTCGACTTGATGTTCGTCGTGTAGAGGCAATAAAAGATGGTAACAATGTAATTGGTAATCGAACTCGTGTTAAAGTGGTTAAAAACAAAGTAGCACCACCTTTCCGCGAAGCATCGTTTGATATTCTGTATAATGAAGGTATCTCAAAAATTGGAGACCTGATAGATCTCGCGATTGAAAATGATGTTATACAAAAAAGTGGTTCCTGGTTTGCTTATAAAGATGAGCGAATTGGACAGGGAAGGGATGCTGTAAAAAAATTTCTACAGGAAAACGAGAAATATCAACAGGAAATTGAACTATTGCTCAGAAAAAAACTCGGTTTATTTGAGGAAGAACAAAAGGCATCATCAGGCGCAAAGCCGGAAACTAAAAAATCTCAAAAATCCTAATGCAAATTCTAAAAATTCGACAGGACAAAAGAAGACCTAAATTTGCAGTAGTTGAACTCGACAACAATGAAAATTATAAAGTTTATAAGTCCGTAATCAAAAAATATGGTTTGCGTAAGGGTGATGAATTAAACGAAAATAAGTTAAACGAATTGCTTCAATGGGATGAATTTTATCGCGCAAAAGATGTGGCGTTAAAATATTTCAGTTATCGCCAGAGAAGTGAATATGAAATTCAGGCAAAATTAACAAAATCAAAATTTAAACCATATATCATTAAAAAGGTAATTGATAACCTAAAATCGGTTGGACTTATAAATGATTTGGAGTTTGCAGAGTGTTTTGCTAAAAATGCTCTAAATAAAAGGTTGATTTCAAAAAATTTAATGAAGAAAAAATTGTTAGAGAAGGGAATTTCAAAAGAAATTATAAACAATGTTTTGCAAAAGTATTTTAGTAATCTGGATGAAAATGCAATTGTTCGTAAGTTAGCAATTAAACAGTTAAAAAAATATCAAAAATTGAAACCTAAATCTACTGATAAGGAACATTTTATTCGACTCGCAGCATTCCTCACAAGGAGGGGCTTCTCATGGGATGTTATATCGAGAGTTTGTAGAGGTATGCTTAATATTAACTCTGTTGATGAAATATGAAAAGAGTAGTATTTGACATTGAAACTCTTGCACTCCCACTCGATACATTCGACGAGGTGCAAAAAGAATTTTTATTTAAATTTGCTGATACAGATGAAAAGAAAGAGCAAACAGTTTTAAACCTGAATTTATATGCACCAACAGCCCAGATCATAGCTATCGGAATGTTTAATCCCGATTCAAATAATGGAAAAGTATTTTTCCAATCTGATGTTAAAGAAGAATTTACCAGCGATGATGGTAAGATTGCATACATTTCGGGTTCGGAAAAGGAAATATTGATATGGTTCTGGGACGCAATTAAACATTTTGATCAATTTATCACTTTTAATGGTAGAGGATTCGATTGTCCATTTGTGATGCTTAGATCTGCAATAGTTGGAGTTAAACCAACAAAAAATTTAGTCCCCTATAGATACGACTCAAGCATACATTGTGATTTGCTCGACCAACTAACTTTCTACGGTGCAATAAAAAAATTTAATCTGGATTTTTATTGCAAAGTGTTTGGTATAAAAAGTCCAAAAAGTGAAGGAGTAACTGGTCATGACCTTGGAAGCTTGTTTAATGAAAAGCAATTTCGTAAAATTGCTGAATATTGTGCTGGTGATGTAATCGCAGAAGCTCAACTTTTTAGAATCTGGAATGAATACCTGAACATTAAGGACTGAACTTGTTAATTAAGGGTAAAGATTTACTCGAAAAAGATATTGATGAAATTACCTTTGTAGTACTTGACTTAGAAACCACTGGTTTAAAAGCAAAATTTAAAGATAGGATTATTGAAGTAGGTGCAGTTAAAGTACACAAGGGTAAGTTGATAGACAAAATTAATACTTTTATCAATCCGCTTCGCCCACTTACGCTTGGAGCTTATGAAATTAATAAGATTGATTATTTAATGTTGAAAGACGCTCCTTTATTCAAACATTTCTCTCACGAACTCTTAAGTTTTATTCAGAACTCAGTAATCGTTGCTTATAATGCTCCGTTTGATATTTCCTTTCTCGAAAAGGAATTTAACCTGGCTGATATGGAAGTTAATTTCATTTTACCACCAAGAATGTTCAGAGCTGAATTAAACCTGGTAAATATCTACAATTCTCAAGAAAAATTGCATTTAAATTTTCAAAACTTAAAAGATTCAATTTATGTAGTAGATGTTCTGGATTTAGTAAGAAAAATAATTCCAGGATTGCCAGTTTATCGGCAATCCGTTATAGCGGATTTGCTAAACATAAATAAAAAACCAACTCACAGAGCACTTGATGATGTTTTTACAACAATTGAGATCTTTAATCTAATCACAAATGTGATGAAAAATTTTGGATTCAGTAAATTAAAAAATTTAATCGAATCAGATATCGGTAATAAAATATCAAAAATCAGATGTGAGAAAATCCAATCAGCTATTGATAAACACAAGAAAATTAAAATAGAGTATCTGGATATTCCTCTAAGAAGCATACAGGATTATATAGTTTTACCTGAAGAGATTGATATAAAAAACTTTATTCTTGATGCTTTAGTAGATGACCAGAGACAAAAATTCTTCATAAATAGAATATTTAAAATTGAAGGACAATAAAATAAATAAAAAAGTTCCAGTTCACAATAATTGTGAGGTATAAAATGAAAAGTATCAATATCATTAAGTTTCTCAGCGCTATTTTCATATTTTTATTTTTACTGAGTTATGGTTATTCGCAGGTAAATACCGACTCGGTTTATAAATCGATAATGGTTATAAAAGACCCTTTAGAAAGATTAAAATCTTTGAGGGAGTTCATTAATGAATATCCTGAATTAGAAAATATTGAGGCTGTTAGGACGCAGATTTTCTATGCAGCTATTGAAACAAAGGACAGTAATCTCGCGATGGAAGCAGCTCAGGAACTGATAAAAAATGCTATTGATGTAGCAACAATTTACAATCGTGTTGCTTTTAATTTCGCTGAATCAAATATGTGGCTCGATTCGGCATTGGTTTATTCTACATTAGCAAATCAACTTTACGAGAAAACATATGGTCGTAAAAGGGTTCCATTCCTTGATACAAAAGCATTAGTATTTTATAAGTTGGGAGATTATGAACAGGCATACAAAACACAAAAAGAAGCATTAGCACTCTATCCAAAAGAAAGAGAATGGGATCCTAATTTTGTAGAATATTATTACCATTTAGCACTTTATATGTACAAATACTTAAAAAACGAAGAATCATTAATATTGATGGCTCGTTGTTCATTTTTTGGTATGGAAGAGGCAACCAAAATGTTAGATGAAATTTTTAGTAATGAGAATTTACCATATACAAAATCTGAAATTTATAAAAAATCAGCTGAAGAGTATTTCAGATCAACTAAACAGTTGGAGGAAGCCCGTTCAATTGTTGCCTTAGGTTGGGCAAAGCAAAATATCTTAATGGATGATGCATATCAGCTTGCAAAGTTGAGTGTAGAAGCAATTAATGAAAATACACCTGTAGACCAGATAGCCACCAGCTATACTACATTTGGTGTAATAAATGTGTTGAAGGGTTCTTATAACGAAGGAATTCAAAATTTACTTGAAGCAGAAAAATATAGTTCTCCTTATAATACAGATTTGTATTATCATCTTGGACTTGCTTACGAAAAAATAGGTGATACAATAAATGCTTACAAAACATATTTAAAAGGTGTTCTGGCTTTTACTCCCGAGCTTATTATGGAGAGATTGAAGGTCTTGCATCAAAATATGTACTCAAGTGGTCCTACTTTGGAAGAGGTAATCAGGACTGAGATTGAAAAGATTGAATCGTTTGAAGTCGAAAAGTTCGTTAAACCGGAAGGACTTGAAAAAGTTGTCCTTGCTGAGTTGTTTACCGGCTCGGAGTGCAGGCCCTGTCTCGCTGCCGATTATGCATATGATAAACTTATAGAAAGTTTTCATACAAACACACTTGGTGTTCTGGAATATCATCTTCATATACCAGCACCGGATCCGATGACAAACGAAGATACAGAAGCGCGTGCAAAATTTTATGGGGTAAATAGTACTCCAACTTCAATTATCGAAGGCACTCAGAGAATTTCTGCTGGTGGAAACAAAACTATTGCCAAAAGCCGTTACGAAGTTTTCAGTATGGTTATAAAAAAATATCTACAAAAATCACCTGAAGCATCTATTAAGCTCGATGTAAAAAAAATAAAAAATAAAATTAATTTATCGGGCGTAGTTAAAACGACAAGAAAAGATGTTAAGGATTTGAAATTTTTTGCAGTGTTAGCAGAAGAAAAAGTCCATTATAAGGGTTATAATACTGTTTCTGAACATCGGTTTGTGGTACGAAAAATTTTGCCTGAAAGGAATGGCATAAGTTTTAGAAATAAGAAAGAACTCAATGTTAAAGCTTCAGTTGATCTTTCCAAGCTTCAAAACGAATTAAAGGATTATCTTGACAATTTTGAGAAGAAGGCGAATAGAAAGCTTTTTAAAGAAAAAAAGTATGCAATTGATGAAAACAATCTTTATATGGTTTCCTTTGTTCAGGATGAAGAAACGAAAGAGATTTTACAAACGAACGTTTTGAAAATTGAATAAATTTGAAATACTCCATAAAATTGCATATATTTAAGTCGTTTAAGTAAGAAAATTATGAAATGCGAGCAATAATTCCAGTTGCCGGCGAAGGTAGCCGACTGAGACCACATACATATTCGCTTCCCAAAGTTTTGATAAATGTTGCGGGCAAACCTATCATAGGTCATATTTTGGATAAAATTATTGAAGATGGGTTTGATCGGGCAACTATTATTATTGGATATATGGGAGATAAAATAGTTGAATATGTAAAATCAAATTATAAAATCAAGTGCGAGTTCGTAGAACAGGAAGAACGTCTCGGTCTGGCACACTCAATATTTGTTGCAAAAGATACAATTAAAGATGAACCAATTCTAATTATCTTAGGTGATACAATATTTGATGTGGATTTAAAACCTGTGATAAATGAAAATTATTCGGCTTTGGGAGTTAAATATGTTGAAGATCCAAGAAGATTCGGTGTAGCCGAATTGAAAAATGAATTCATCTCAAAATTAATTGAAAAACCTGAAAATCCAACCAGCAACCTGGCGCTTGTAGGTTTGTATTGGATAAAAAATCCAAATTTGTTGGTAAAATGTGTAACGGATTTAATAGATAAAGATATAAAGACTCGTGGCGAATATCAGCTCACAGATGCACTTCAGATGATGGTTGATATGGGTGAAAAAATAAAAGTTTTCAATGTTGATGGCTGGTATGATTGTGGTAAACCAGAAACATTACTTGCAACAAATCAACATTTGTTGAATAAGAAATCTAATGGTAAAAGTACAAATGGAATGGTTGTAATTCCGCCAGTTTATATTTCACCGAGAGCCAAAATAATGAATTCTGTTATAGGCCCATATACCACAATTGCTGATGATGCCGTGATAATGGATTCTATTATTAGAAATTCAATTATTAACCAGGGAGCTGAAATAGAGAAATCTCTACTGGATAATTCGATAATTGGGAATAATGCAATAGTAAGGGGAGCATTTAGAAGAATTAATATCGGTGATTCCTCAGAAATTGATTTTTACTAACAAATGAAGGTTAAAGAATGATATCATATTTATTTACTTCTGAATCCGTTTCAGAAGGACATCCAGATAAAATAGCTGACCAGATCTCTGATGGCATACTTGATGCGTATTTAACAGGTGATAAACATTCACATGTGGCATGTGAAACATTTGTCACGACTAATAAAGTAATTATTGGTGGTGAAGTTAAAACTAAGAAAAAAATTAAGCCAGTAGAAAGAGAAGCTATTATTAGAAAAATAATTCGTGAAATAGGTTATACAAAGGATGAATACTTCTTCAATGCGGATACCTGTGAGATAGAGGATTTAATTCATGATCAATCTCCAGATATTGATCAGGGAGTGGTAAAAGGTGGTGCTGGTGACCAGGGAATGATGTTTGGTTATGCTACATCAGAGACACCACAGTTTATGCCTATGCCAATTCTATTTGCAAATTCTATTGTAAGGCGACTTGCAGAAATAAGGAAAAAGGAACCTTCACTGATGCCTTATTTGAGACCTGATGGTAAATCTCAGGTTACAATCGAGTACAGTGGTAAAATTCCAAAACGAGTTCATACAATTGTTGTTGCTGTTCAGCACGATCCAAATGTTACCCAGAAAAAGATCCAGGAAGATGTGATCGAACATGTTGTAAAAAAAGTTATTCCTCATGATTATCTTGATGATAAGATAAAATATTATATAAATCCAACAGGTAAATTCGAAATCGGCGGTCCTCATGGGGATAGTGGCTTGACGGGAAGAAAGATTATTGTAGATACTTATGGAGGTAAAGCACCACATGGTGGTGGAGCATTTTCAGGTAAGGATCCTACAAAGGTCGATCGAAGTGGTGCTTATGCAGCCAGACATTTAGCAAAAAATATAGTAGCCGCCGAAATTGCAGAAGAATGTCTGATTCAGATTGCATATGCAATTGGTGTCAGTCAACCAATTTCAGTATATATAAATACATTTGGTACAGGTAGAGTACCAGATGTTTTTATTGCCGATTTCATTAAAAAAGAAATTGATTTAACACCATCTGGAATTATCGATCGATTAAAATTGAGAAGACCAATTTACAGAAAAACAGCTACCTATGGACATTTCGGTAGAGATGATGAAGATTTTACCTGGGAAAAACTGGATCTTGTAAAATTATTTAAGAAAAATTTATTAAAGTAATATAAAAGAAGGAAAATATGGATTACAAAGCTGGTAAATTTAAAGTCAGAGATTTAAAATTAGCAAAAGAAGGTGAAAAGTTAATCGAATGGGCTGAATCAAGAATGCCGGTTCTGATGGCATTGAGAGAAAAATATAGTAAAACCAAACCATTTAAAGGATATAAAATCGCAGGATGTTTACATGTAACTAAAGAAACAGCTGTTTTGATAAAAACTTTTGTTGAAGCTGGTGCTCAGGTAAGCTGGAGTGGTTGTAATCCACTATCAACAAATGATATGGTAGCTGCTGCTCTTGCTAAAGAGGGCATCTCGATTTTTGCATGGCACGGAATGTCAGTGAAAGAATTTTACTGGTGCATTGAAGAAACTCTAAAAATTCATCCCAATTTAACTCTTGATGATGGCGCTGATTTGATTTTTACAATTCATAACAATCATCCAGAGTATGCAGAAAAATATGTAATTGGTGGTACTGAGGAAACCACGACCGGTGTTCATCGCTTACGAGCTATGGCAAATGATGGTGCCTTGAAGTACCCAGTAATTGCAGTAAATGATGCCGAAACAAAATGGGACTTCGATAATGTTTATGGAACTGGTCAGTCAACAATTGATGGAATACTGCGTGCAACAAGTATAATGCTTGCCGGTAAAAATGTTGTAATTGCTGGTTATGGACATTGTGGAAAAGGAGTTGCAATGCGTGCAAAAGGTATGGGGGCTAATGTAATAATAACTGAAGTTAAACCAACCGCTGCATTGAAAGCAAACCTGGATGGTATGAGAGTTATGACGATGGATGAAGCAGCTAAAATAGGCGATGTATTTATTACTGCAACTGGTGTTAAGGATGTAATAGTTGAAAGACATTTTAAGAAAATGAAGAACGGAGCCATTGTTTGCAACACTGGCCATTATGATTGCGAGATTAATTTGAATGATTTAGCAAAATTGACTAAAAAGGTGAGAGAGGTAAGACCAAATAATGAAGAATATATTCTGAAGAATGACAAAAAAATATTTGTATTAGCAAAAGGTCGTTTGGTAAATTTAGCAGCTGCAGAAGGTCATCCCTCTGAAGTGATGGATATGTCGTTTGCAAACCAGTTTATGTCGCAACTACGACTTGTTGAATTGCATAAAAAGGGAATTCGACTTGAGAATAAAGTACACGAAATTCCTATCGAACAGGATCAGGAAATTGCTGAATTAAAGTTGAAAACTATGGGAATCAAAATCGATAAGCTAACGCCTGAGCAGGAAAAATATATAAATGATTATACTTCTGGAACGTAAATAGTTATTATCAAACGACTTTTTATCGAGGCTTGCTTTTTAACATAAAAGAATGACAAGGCCAAAATGTCATCCTGATCCGCCTCTGGCGGAGAAGGATCTGATTACACTCAGTCAGATTCTTCACTCGTCCGTCTACCGACGGACTCGTTCAGAATGACAAGGGGTGATTGTCATGCTGAGCGCAGCGAAGCATCTGACATATTTGTTAATATCCTTAGCGCTCTTTGCGTTAACTCTGCGTTCTTTGCGTTTGAAAAACAAGCAAATCGTCTTTCCTGTCATGTTGAGCGTTAGCGAAACATATGACAATATTCAATCAGATTCTTCACTCGTCCGTCTACCGACGGACTCGTTCAGAATGACAAGGGGTGATTGTCATGCTGAGCGCAGCGAAGCATCTGACATATTTGTTAATATACTTAGCGCTCTTTGCGTTAACTCTGCGTTCTTTGCGTTTGAAAAACAAGCAAATCGTCTTTCCTGTCATGTTGAGCGTTAGCGAAACATATGACAATATTCAATCAGATTCTTCACTCGTCCGTCTACCGACGGACTCGTTCAGAATGACAAAGGCGAATTGTAATCCTGAACGAAGTGAAGACTCCGATTATACTTTGTCAGATTCTTTGTTCATAGGTCTAATTACGGATTCATTAAAAAATATGGGAGAAAAGCTATCCACTTTACATCAGACAGAAAGAATAATATTTTTAAATGTAATACAGCTTTTTGCAAATACTCCTAAAAATTCATATTTTTAATAAAATTTGAAATAAGTTAAACAAAACAATAACGGAGTTTAATTATGCCTTACACATATGATGAATTAAGCAAAATGACAGTAAATGAGCTTCGTAAAATTGCAGATACTATTGAGCACGATGACTTAAAAGGTCACAGCACAATGCATAAGGATAAATTACTACCAATACTCTGCAAAGTTTTAGGTGTCGATATAGCAGCTCATCACAGAGCAGCATTGAGTAACAAAGGAAAGATTAAAGCAGAAATTCGTCAGTTAAAAGTTGAGCGCGATCAGGCAATTGCGGCAAAAGATAAAGAGAAATTACATGCTGTAAGGAAAAGGATACATCAGCTTAAAAAGATTTTAAGAAGGGCAATTGTATAAATTATATTTATATTGAGTAATTTATGATAAATCTGAACAAAATTGAAAAACCACAACCCACTACATTATATCGCTGGACAGTTCTGCTTTTTATTAGCCTGGCAATGTTTGGGAATTACTATATTTATGATAGCATCAGCCCTCTTGCCGATTTACTCAAAAACCAACTTGGATTTTCTGATGCAAACATTGGACTGTTGAATGCAATATATAGTTTCCCCAATATTATTATGGTATTGGTTGGAGGTGTAATAATTGATCGTATCGGTACAAGAAAAGCTGTCTTCATATTCACATTCCTTGTTATGCTGGGATCAATTTTAACAGCTATTAGCGGTTCAATTTATATGATGGCTGCTGGCAGGCTGCTCTTTGGCTTGGGTGCAGAATCAATGATTGTGGCAATCACCACAATTATTGCTCGATGGTTTAAAGGAAAAGAATTATCTTTTGCATTCGGGCTCAATCTTACTGTAGCCCGACTCGGATCGTTTATGGCACTTAATTCACCAAGCTGGGGCAGGCAACTTTATGAATACTGGCAGTATCCACTTTTTGTAACCATTGCGGCTGGAGTTTCTGCACTAATTTTTATCATAATCTATTATTTCCTTGATGTTAAAGCTTCCCGAATATTTTCTTTACCAAAAGAAGGACAGCAGGAAAAAGTTGTACTGAAAGAAATATTCACTTTTAATAAATCCTTCTGGTACATTACATTCCTGTGTATAACTTTTTATTCTGCTATGTTTCCATTCCAAACCTTTGCAATAAAATTTTTTCAGGAAGCACATGGTACAACAAGAGAAGTTGGGGGTAATCTTTCGAGTATGCTTACACTTGCTGCAATGATTTTCACACCACTCTTCGGATTGCTGGCTGATAAAATAGGAAAGAGATCCCTTTTAATGATGTTTGGTTCCTTTTTAATCATTCCTGTTTATCTGATGATGGCTTATAAAATTGACATTGCATCGCCACTTGGTCTTCAGGGATATTTAAATTTGAATATCGATTTTTTCGATATTAATTCTCAAATTCCATTTTATCTGATGATTCCTATGTCAATGATGGGAATTGCTTTTTCATTAATTCCTGCTGTAATGTGGCCATCTGTCGCACTGGTGGTAGATGAATCAAAATTAGGTACTGCTTATGGTTTGATGACTATGATTCAGAATATTGGATTGTTTCTCTTTAATCTATTAATTGGTTGGGCGAACGACTATTCGAATGCAAGTGCTTCCAATCCTGAAGGATATAATTTAGGAATGTGGATATTTTCAACTCTCGGATTTTTTGGTTTAGTCTTTGCCTATTTGCTGAGAAAAACTGAAACCGGGAGAGAAGGACATGGACTTGAACTACCCAGAAAAAAATCTTAAATCGAATTAAACTCAATCTAAATTAAATCGTCGAAAGAGTGTGATTGTGAACATTAGCAATGAATTATATAAATCTGCTGAAATCGCTTTACGCGATTGTATGGGATTGAAACCCGACGAGACGGTTTTAATTCTCACCGATGAACCTCTACGTAAAATTGGTTACGCATTATTTGAGGTTTCCAAAAATTTAACTTCGGCAGAAAGTGTTATTGTAGAAATTAAACCACGCAGAACAAACGGTGAAGAACCACCACTTCAAATTGCAGAACTTATGAAACAGTTTGATGTGGTAATGTGTCCTACTTCAAAATCACTAACACATACTGATGCACGGCGTAACGCTTCAGCTTCTGGAAGTCGAATTGCGACACTTCCAGGTGTAACTGAAGAAATTATGATTAGATGTATGAATGCCGATTACAATAAAATTGCTGAAAGAACTTTTATATTATGTGAGTTATTAGAAAAAACAAAAGTTGTGCGCGTTACTGCTCCAGCAGGAACAGATATTTCATTACCTGTGGAAGGAAGGACTGCACATGCAAGTTCAGGACTCTTCCGAGAGAAAGGTAGTTGGGGCAATCTACCTACAGGTGAAGCATATCTGGCACCATTAGAAAATTTGTCGAATGGTGTTGTTGTAGTTGATGGTTCTATGGCTGGTGTTGGACTGGTTAAAACTCCAATCAGGATAGTCGTCAAAAATGGATACGCTGAGGAAATCAGTGGTGGTGAAGAAGCTGAAAAATTGAAAAAACTTTTTGAACCACACGGTAGAGATGCTCGAAATGTTGCAGAATTTGGTATAGGCACTAACGATAAGGCAATACTTACCGGATTAATTCTTGAGGATGAAAAGGTAATGGGAACAATACATATAGCATTTGGCGATAATAAGTCGATGGGGGGCTCGGTTCGCGTAGCAAGCCATCTCGATGGTTTGATAAAATCACCAACTGTATGGTTTGATGATAAAATTATAATGAAAGATGGAAATTTTATAGAAGGAATCTTTAGTAAAAAGTCAAAAGGATGAAAAAGTCAATGAAAAAGAAAATTATTTATATAACAATAACATTGGTAATATTGATATCAGCAACATACTTTATTTTCTTCCGCGGATCAGCTGAGGAAATTAATTATAGAACAGAAAAAGTTACTCGTGGAGATATTACCGTAGTAGTACGAGCAACTGGGACACTTAATCCTGTTAAAACTGTCCAGGTTGGTTCGCAGGTAAGCGGCATAATATCAAAAATATATGTCGATTTCAATAGCCAGGTTCGTGAAGGACAGATAATTGCGCAGATTGATTCAACTTTCCTGGCTGCATCGGTTAAAGAAGCGGAGGCAAATTACGAGAGAGCACTTGCACAATCAAACGAAGCTTATAGAAATTTAAAACGCACAGAAGAACTCTTTAAAAAGAATCTTGTTTCACAAGCAGAGATGGATGCAGCACAAACAAGTTATGAAACCTCACTTGCTCAACTCAAACAGGCACAGGCATCACTTGATCGTGCAAAGGTAAATTTACGCTATTCGATCATTCGTTCACCAATAGATGGTATAGTTATATCACGAGAAGTGGATGTAGGGCAGACTGTTGCTGCGAGTTTGCAGGCACCAAAGTTGTTTGTTATCGCAAACGATCTTAAGAAAATGCAGGTAGAGGCAAATGTAGATGAAGCTGATATCGGAAATGTAAAAATAGGGCAAAAAGTTACATTTACTGTGGATGCCTATCCAGGAGTTGAATTTGAGGGTACTGTTACACAAATTCGACTTGCCCCGCAGATGGTTCAAAATGTAGTTACATATACAGTCATTATCGAAGTACCAAATCCAGATATGAAGTTGATGCCTGGTATGACGGCAACTGTATCAATACTTGTTGATAGGAGAGAAGAAGTTTTAAGAATACCTGCGCTTGCACTTAGGTTTCAACCACCTGCAGATGTTGTCGAAAAAGCAGAAAAAGAATTGATGGAAAAATTTAAATCTGCTGATTCTCTAAATAAGAGACATAATTCAGATTCAACTAATTCAAATTTTGAACCACGTGGTTCAATCGGGAATCCACCTGGAAATTTTGCAAGAATGAGAGAATTTTTCCAGGGAGGTTCAAGTGGCAATAAATCAAGACAAATACAACGCATCTGGGTTAAGGATGAGAAAGGTAACATAAGACCTACTATCGTCAGAACAGGTATCTCAGATAACAGGTATGTTGAAGTAATTGGTGGTAGAATTAATGAAGGGGATGAAGTAGTAATCGGAATGGAAACCGCAGGAGCACCTGGAATGTCTCAGGCACAAAGAAACCCGTTTAGCCCACAACCAGCACCTAGTGGAAGAAGAATGGGATTTTAGCTATGATGAGATTGTATGAAATTTTTGCAATTGCTTTCGATGCATTGATTCGTAACAAAATGCGTTCAATGCTTACGATGTTAGGTATTATCATTGGTGTCGGTGCTGTGATTGCAATGATTGCAGTCGGACAGGGTGCTTCATATTCTGTTGAATCTCAGATTGCCAGTTTGGGACAAAATGTTTTGTTAATATACCCTGGCGCAAGTACCAGAGGTGGTGTGAGTGGTGGTGCCGGGAGTGCATCGACTCTGACCATTGAGGATGCACAGGCGATTCTTGAACAGTGTCCCTCAGTTGCGTATATGAGTCCGATGCTTAGAGCACCTTCACAAATTATAGCAGGAAATTTAAACTGGAGTACAGCAGTTCAGGGTGGCTCTGTGGATTTCTTTATGATTAGAGATTGGAAAATAGAAAGTGGAGAATTTTTCACAGAAGCCGATGTAAAAGCAACAGCAAAGGTATGCGTAATTGGTAAAACTGTTGCAAATAATTTATTCCAGGGTACTGATCCAGTTGGCCAAACTATTAGAATAAGAAATATACCATTTAAAGTGGTTGGAGTTTTAAAATCTAAAGGTCAAAGTGTCAGTGGACAGGATCAGGATGATATTATTGTTGCTCCTTATACAACAGTGCAAAAACGCCTGTTAGGTATCAATTTCATCTGGGGAATAATGATTTCTGCTGTGAGCAAAGATAAAATTTTTCAGGCACAGGAAGAAGCTACAAATGTTTTAAGAATCCGACATAGATTACAGCCCTGGGAAGATAATGATTTCACAATTAGAAATCAGACAGATATTGCTGAAACTGCAACTGCCACCTCACGAATTATGACTATTCTTTTGGGAAGTATTGCTTCAGTTTCTTTAATCGTCGGAGGAATCGGGATAATGAATATAATGCTCGTATCTGTTACTGAGCGAACACGCGAGATAGGAATCAGAATGTCAATCGGTGCACGTAGAAGAGATATTTTAATTCAATTCCTGATCGAAGCAATAGTCTTAAGTCTTGTCGGTGGTATTATAGGAATTCTTATGGGTGTTGGTGGTTCAAGTATGATATCTAAATTTGCCGGCTGGCCTACTTTCATATCAAGTGGCTCCATCGTACTTGCAGTTCTTTTCTCAACTGCTGTGGGTGTGTTTTTTGGATTTTACCCGGCAAGAAAAGCTGCATCACTCAATCCAATAGAAGCATTAAGATACGAATAGAAAATGTTTTAATAGGTTCGAATCAATTCTTTTTTATTTCTTATTTTGTTATATTTTATAACAGAAGAATCAAATTTTGGATTTATTTATTAGGAATCCGAATTCCAACATACATTAAGCAATTAAGATTGTAATATTTAAGATGCCTTACATTTTAAAATCTGAGTTCAAACCAAGTGGAGATCAACCTGAGGCGATAAAACAACTCGTTGATGGATTAAGAGAAGGTAGAAAATTTCAAACATTACTTGGTGTAACGGGGAGCGGGAAAACATTTACGATCTCTAATGTGATATCATACTTTGATAAACCTGTTCTCGTAATGTCACATAACAAAACCTTAGCTGCACAATTGTATGGTGAATTTAAACAATTCTTTCCTCACAATAGAGTTGAATTTTTTATAAGTTATTATGATTACTATCAACCTGAAGCTTATGTACCTCAAACTGATACTTATATTGAGAAGGATGCATCCATTAATGATGAAATTGATAGATTAAGGTTAAGAGCTACAAGTGCCTTGATGAGCGGAGATAGAAATGTCATTATTGTAGCATCTGTAAGTTGTATTTATGGTTTAGGTTCTCCTGAAGAATGGATGAGTCAGTTAGTACCTCTGAGAGTTGGTGAAAAAATAGAGAGAAACGAGTTATTAAGAAAATTGTTGGACATTCATTACCTGCGAAATGATTTTGAATTTAAACGGGGTACTTTTCGTGTGCGTGGCGATGTAATTGAAATTATACCTGGTTATGAACAGGCAGAAGCTATCAGGATCGAGATGTTCGATAAACTTATAGAAAAGATATCCTATGTGAATCCAATTACAGGAGAAATTACAGGACAAACTGATTACGAAGTTATCTATCCTGCTAAGCAATTTGTCACATCTCGACCATCAATCGAAAGGGCATTGATAAGTATCGAGGAAGAACTGAATGAGCGTCTGAAAGAGTTAAGAATGCAGGGTAAACTCCTTGAAGCACAAAGACTTGAGCAGCGAACAAGATTTGATATGGAAATGATGCGCGAAGTTGGATATTGTTCAGGTATAGAAAATTATTCGAGACATATAAGTGGTAGACCAGCTGGATCAAGACCGTTTTGCTTGCTGGATTATTTTCCTGATAAACCTGATGGCACTGGAAAGGATTTTATCACAATTGTTGATGAATCGCATGTGTCAGTTCCGCAAATTGCAGGTATGTCGCACGGGGATCGTTCAAGAAAAATGACGCTTGTTGAACATGGATTTCGTCTACCCTCAGCTCTGGATAACCGTCCGCTAACTTTTGAAGAATGGGAACAAATGGTTGATCAGGTAATTTTTGTGAGCGCAACACCCGGTGAGTATGAATTAAAAAAATCAGGTGGCGTTTTTGTTGAACAGGTCATCAGACCTACAGGGCTTGTAGACCCGGAAGTTGAGGTTCGACCAATCAAAAATCAAATAGATGATCTCTTGTCTGAAATTCGCCAAAGGGTTAAGAAAAAAGAAAGAGTGCTGGTTACAACATTAACAAAAAGGATGGCAGAAGATTTAACAGAATATCTCGCAAACTTAAATGTAAAAGTCCAATATATACATTCAGAAGTTGATGCTCTTACCAGAGTTGAGACCTTACGTGACCTTCGTCTCGGTGAATTCGATGTTCTGGTTGGTGTAAATTTATTGCGGGAAGGTCTGGACTTTCCTGAAGTTTCACTTGTTGCAATTTTAGATGCGGATAAAGAAGGTTTTCTGCGTTCTGAAACCTCCCTGATTCAAACAGCCGGAAGAACTGCAAGAAATATTAACGGTAAAGTCATCTTATATGCTGACAGGATTACAAATTCTATGCAACGTATGATTGATGAAACAAATAGAAGAAGGAAAAAACAAATTGAATACAACAAAAAGCACAACATTAATCCTAAAACAATTTATAAAACTGTTGATGAAATATTAGCCAGCACATCTGTTGCGGATGTAAAAGCTTCGCGTGATGATAGAATTGAAAAGAAGAAAATTCCAATTGTTTCCGAAAGATTGATAAAATATCTTACAAAAGAACAAAAGAAGGATCTTATTCAGGAACTTTACAGGGAAATGCACCAGGCTGCTAAAGACCTCGAATTTGAAAGAGCGGCTAAAATCCGTGACGAAATTAAACGAATTGAGTCAACAAATTTATAAAATATGTTAAAATGGTTTAAGAATTTTTTTATAGACCCAATTTTAAATTTTGTCTATCCGCCTGTTTGTTTTCTTTGTAATCAACTAATCGAGGATGCTAAATTTTGTGTATGCATAAAATGTTGGTCAGAATTTAAAAAAGTTGAAAAAAGTTCAATTGAATTTCAATTACTAATGGAGCGTTTCAAAAATGATGGTATTATTGATAAATTTTGTTCATTATATATTTTTGAAAAAGATGGGAAATTTCAAGAAACAATTCATCTCTTAAAATATAAAAAAATAAAATCAATAGGAATTACATTTGGAAGAGAATTGGGTGTAAAGATAGAAAATGAATTGGGTAAGTTCGATATATTGACTGCTGTTCCATTACATAAATTAAAATATAGAGAACGCGGATACAACCAGGTTGATTATATTTGTCGGGGAATTTCTGAAGTATCAGGAATTGAGTTTAAAAATGATTTAATTATCAGAACTCGATATACAAAAACGCAAACCGAGTTAACTTTTCAGGAAAGGAAAGAAAATGTAAAGGATGCTTTTAGTGTTAACAGAAAATATTATGAATTATTAAAGGATGCGGTTGTAGTTGTAGTTGATGATGTAATAACAACGGGCTCTACAGTTGCATCGGCAGGGCAGGTTTTAAAAGAAGCAGGTTGTAAAACAATTTATGCTGCATCAGTAGGGTTAGCGAGTATATAAAAAAGCCGGACAAGCTTACACTCGTCCGGCTAAAGATAGGAAATGGTTAATTATTTTAGCAGTATCATTTTCCTGATTTGGGTAAATCTTTTATCAGGATTGCTCAGTGATTTTGCATCCAGCTTATAAATATAAATTCCACTGGAAACTTTTACACCTAAATTGTTCTTTGAATCCCAACTAATTGTATTATATCCAGCTATTTGAACACCTTCCATCAGCGTTTTTATTTCCTGTCCTAAAATGTTGTATATTTTTAAACTAACATAACTCTCTTCAGGAAGCTGGTATTTTATTGTTGTGATAGGGTTGAATGGATTTGGGTAATTTTGATAGAGAGAAAAGTTATCCGGTACCTGTTCTATATTATTAACATCGAGTGTAGACTCAAGCGAAATGAATTCAATATCATCAAAGTAGACACCATCAGCCTCAAGGCTGCCATCAGAATGAATTCTGAATCTTATTGTTACAGCATTATTTCCTGGTCCAAAGTAATTGTCTATTTCTATCGAATCAAGTCCCGATATGGTTGCGAGCCATGGGAATTGTTTTTTGTAAAATTTCAAGTTTTCCCAATCAACACCGTTTCTTGAGATATCAATAAATACTGAATCGCCTGTATTTAATCGATAACTACGCCAAAATTTCACCCATCCTGCTGAAAATGGTGATAGATCAACATTCTGTATGAGTATAATTGTATCTTTAGTATTTGGGAAGTAATTCCTATTTGGGCTATCAGTAATAGAATATTTTCCTGAATTTTTAAGCGTATCTGTTAATCCCCAGTATGTACCCAAATACCATTTTGAGGTTCCGCTTTCAAAATCTTCGATAATTTCTCTACCTATAATAAGTTTGAAGTAACCAGTATCTGGGTAACGAGTTAAATTCTTCACACTTGATGAATCGCGAGCAGTAAAGTAATATAAAATATTTTGTCCTGCTATAACAGGTGTTGCGAGGGAAAATGTATCGATAAAAGTATCTTCTCCCCAATATCTTAATTTTGCTCTCTGTTCCAAAATATCATTTTCTTTTTTGAAGTATATGAAAACACTATCCTTATCTACGGCAATATTATCTGTAGCGACAACAGAAGCAATATACGGGCCTTGAGTTTTCAAAGATGGTGGAATTGGTTGCGTGATAGTTAAGACAGGTGGTTTGTTGTCAGGGGCTGCTCTAAAGAAGTACGACTTCATAGGTAGAACACCTTTGTTGGTTTGGACAACAATTCTGTATTCAAAATCGCCCGGTTCAATTGCTGGTGGTATTACTGCTTCATATAAATTTGGTGCCTGTAAATTCATCTGTATTTTATGAAATGGCCTTTCTCCATTTTTGGAGTATGCCAAATGAACAGATAGAATTGAATCTCTACATTTTACTTCCGCGGTTACAGGTAATGGAAGATTTGTGTCTTCGGTATCCTTTACTCGACTGGGTTTGATTGAGTATTCGTTTAACCATGCGATAGATCTTTCAAGAATAGTTCTTCGAACTTCTACATTTGGTATATTTTCCAGACTGCAGAATCCTAAATAAACAACCCTATGATTTCCTGCGTACCTGATTCCGCCAATCGTTTTATCTGGATATTTGAATATAGCAACAGAGCCACCTAAAGTGTCGATTACCTCTGGCCAGGGATTTATAAAATTAAAACTAAGTCCATTGCCAATTGGATCATTATCGACACCAGAAATGCTTCTATGGCTGGTGCCATCAGCAACATATCTTGCTCTTAAATAATTTTCAAACCAAATTTTTGAAGCTCCATTCGAAGCTTTATATTCATTACCTTCAGGATCAGCCATATCCCAACCAAAGTCCATACCTGCTATAAAAAGTTTTCCACCATTGTCAAGATATATTCCTAAATTTGCTCTATCTGCACTATCTAAAAATGGGTGAACATACATATCCGCATACCAGATGACGGTACTGTACTTCATCATTTCAGATGCTGGTGGGCTACCTTGAGATTCGCGATCCCAATAGCGATAAACTCCACCAAGTGACTTAATAGCATCAATATATTCGTTTAACCCAACATTGCCATCATTATCGTCAACAAGAAATATTGATGCATTTATTGGAAGATCGATTGTAAGATCTTTTGTGAAATCATTTGCAGATAAATTAAGATTGAGTGTTACAACTTCCGGTAACGCTTCTGGATGTATTGTGAATTCGAGTGGTGAGGAGTTTATTTTAATGGAATTATCTAAATCTTCGATACCAAATATTGTGTCATAATGTGCTGTCGAATTTAAAACATTTATTGACCAATGTTGAGACGAAAGTGTTACCTGTGCGTTGTAAGCGTTACCCCATTGGTTTTCGACTGTAACATATAAACCAATTTTTTCACCAGGTTCAAAATTCCCATCCATATCACCTTCGATTTCTGTAAAGGAGTAATTTGCCAGGACGAGTTTTGGTTTTGGCGGTGGTATTGTCTCAGTTAATGCTCTGTAAGCATTTATTCTACCTGAGCCTAACTTACCTATGTAATTCGGATTTAAATTGTAGATATCATCTGCTGTGCCCACGATTTGAAAGGTAATCTGTGCAGCATTCCATGTTGGATTTTTAGCTTTTATCAATCCTGCAAGCGAAGCTACAAGCGGACTTGCCATCGATGTACCGGAGAATCGTACATACAAATTATTTCCGTAAAGTGGTGATGGGTTTACGATGGTACTTAAAATTCCAAGTGCATCTCCACCTGGAGCTGATACATCAACTTCTTTCCCGTATGTTGAATATGATGCTTTGATATCATATTCATTCACTGAAGCTACACTGAGGGCAAAAGGTGTAGCACCAAGTGCACCAACTGATTCATTATTACCATTACCTGCAGAATTACAAACTACCACTCCTTGCTGAAATGCATATTTTGCAGCATCATTTACAAAGCTTCCATCACCTGTTCCAAAACTTAAATTTGCTGCATGAGCACCGTTATCACCTGCATATACAAACCCCTGTGCCATCCATAATAATGTACCCAATCCGTTACCATCAATCGTATGATAACCAATACGTATTGGCATAATTTTGGCTTTCCAAACTAATGAGGCGATGCCAATACCATTGTTTGTTATTCCAGCTGCTATTCCTGCCACATGGGTTCCATGCCCGTCAAAATCCATTGGATCATTATCTGGTATATCTCCATCTTCACCAGCATATGCATTACTTGAAACACCTGTTACAAAGTCCCATCCACGTATATCATCTATAAATCCATTTCCATCATCGTCAATACCATTATCTGGAATTTCATTGTAGTTTCTCCAGATAGCACCTGCTAAATCGGGGTGATCCCAATCCACACCTGTATCAAGTATAGCTATGATCACACTTGTATCACCCTGGGAAACATCCCATGCTTGTGGGGCTTTAACCTGCGGGAGATGCTGAAGCTGTGAATATAAAGGATCATTTGGAATTGCATTTAATTCAACAAAATAATTTGGTTCTGCATATTCAATTAATTCAGATTGGTTTAACCGACTCGCCAACAATTCGATATCAGTTGTGGCTGGAACATAACCAACATACATCAGAGCCAAGTTTCTTTCTGCATTGTTCTTTAAGTTTGAAAAACTTTTGTTGCTGAAAGCTGGTTCAAATTTTTCTATTTGATATTTACTTTTAATCTCTTCTATAGGTACAGTTCCATTGGACTTTAAAGCTTGATTTTTAAATTTAATTAAAATTTGTCCTGGGAAGTATTTTTTTTCTTTTTGTGCTCCACTTTGAGATATATTACATAAAAATAAAATTGTTGTAAATATGATAATTATTTTGTAAATATAATTGAACTTCATTAATACACCTGTAAATTTTTGTTTAAATTTTTTAAAACACAATATAAATAAACTTTTTAATAAATTCAAAAGAGTTAATATATGAAAGCTATCATTCTTGAAGATATTGCTAATATAGAAACAAATCCATTAAAAATTAGTGAGGTGGAAATACCCAAAATAAGCGAAAATGAAGTATTAATTGAAATATATACCTGTGGCATATGTCATACTGATTTACATATTGTAGAAGGTGATATACCTCTGAAAAAAAAGCCGCTTATATTGGGTCATCAGATTGTAGGGAAAGTGGTTCAGAAGGGAAATAATGTAATGAATTTTAATATTGGCGATAGAGTCGGAGTTCCATGGTTGAATTCTACTTGTGGTAAATGTAGCTATTGCTTGAACAACAAAGAGAATTTATGTGATAATGCGAAATTCACCGGTTACGATGTTGATGGCGGATATGCTGAATATAATAAAATTAATTATAATTTTACATATAAGATTCCTGAGAATTTTACTGATGAATCGGCTGCACCATTGTTATGTGCAGGTATAATTGGATATAGAGCTTTAAAAATTAGTGATATAAAACCCAATTGCCGACTCGGTTTATATGGTTTTGGTGCCTCAGCACATATAGCAATACAAATCGCAAGATATTGGGGATGTGATGTATATGTTTTTTCAAGAAGTAAAAAACATCGTAAGTTAGCTGAGGACCTGGGTGCAAAATGGGTGGGAGCAACGAATGAGAAATCACCAGTAAAATTGGATAGTGCGATAAGCTTTGCTCCAGCTGGTGAAATAGTACCTTTAGCATTACAGAATCTGGATAAAGGCGGAACCTTAGCACTTGCCGGAATTTACACTACACCCATACCGCAGTTTGAATATAATTTAATATATCAGGAAAGATGTATTAGAAGTGTTGCAAACAGTACCAGGGATGATGCGATTGAGTTTCTTAAAATTGCCGGCCTTGTTCCGGTAAAAGTAGAATTTGAAACTTATGATTTAAAAGATGCAAACAACGCTTTGAAACTTTTGAAAGATGGGAAGATAAATGGTGCAGGTGTGCTGGTTGTTAAATAATATCGTTTGCAATTCTCGAATAGTTTGTTTATATTTAGTTTAAATTTAAACTATTTAAACTTGAAATATTGAAAACAACAAAAAAATATGGTAAAAAGATAGATTTAGCCCTTAGTTTATGGGTTAAATTAACTCGTGCTTATACCGTCGTCCAGCAAAAAGCTGCTGAAGATATAAGAAAAAAAGGCTTAACGGTACCTCAATTTGCTGTTCTGGAATGTCTTGGCCATTTAGGAGAATTGTCGATAGGTGAATTAACAAAAAAGCAACTTGTTACTGGTGGGAATATGACTCTTGTTTTAGATAATTTAGAGAAAGAAGGGCTCATTAAACGAAAGCGTCTTGAAGAAAACCGTAGGATGGTTAAAGTATCTTTAACTGAAAAAGGTAAACAAAAGTTTTATAAATATTTCTTACCTCATGCTCAATTTATCAGTCAACTTCTTTCAGTATTATCTCAAAATGAGCAAGAAAAACTTGCAAATTTATTAAAAAAACTAGGTAAATCAATACAAAAAAATAACTAACAAAAAGGAGAAAAATATGAAAACATTAAAATATATCTTCATAACAATATTATTTATTAATATACTATCTGCACAAACAGTGTGGAAGATTGACCCTGTACATAGTAATGTAGAATTTACCGTCTCACATCTGGTCATCAGTGATGTTACAGGGAGATTTAAGGAGTTCGAAGGGACACTAACTCACACAAAGCCGGATTTTACTGATGCTAAAATCGAGGCGGTTATAAATGTAAAGAGTGTTGATACTGATAACGAGAAACGAGATCAACATTTACTTACACCTGATTTCTTCAACGTCGAAAAATTTCCAACAATTAAATTCTCAAGCAAATCAGTCAGTAAAACAGGCGAAAATGCTTACAAAATTATGGGTGATTTAACTATAAATGGTGTAACCAAACCTGTTACTCTCGAAGCAAAATATAGGGGACAAACAACTGACCCATGGGGGAATGTAAAATCTGCTTTCAAAGCTACCACCAGTATAGATCGATTTGATTATGATGTTAAATGGAATGCACCGCTTGGTTCAGGAGGACTTGTAGTAGGGAAAACTGTAGACATTACTTTAAACATACAATTAATTAAACAAAAATAGAAAAATAATTAGAGCCCCTTACCATTTTTCGGTAAGGGGTTCATAAAAATTATGAGAACTACCGGTTTTATAATTTTCTTCAGTATCGTAATAGTCCTATATGCCTTGATAAATTATTATATTTTTAGAAGAGGACTGCAGGCAATTCCCAGAGATTCTGTTATAAGAACACTCTATATACTTTTTTTCTTATTCATTTCAAGTGCGTATTTAATTGGTAGAATACTTGAAAGATATTTCCACACTTCTACAACTGAAATGTTGGTTAAAGTTGGCTCTTTCTGGTTGGCAGGTATGATTTATTTTTTATTAATTGTGCTAATGTTAGATTTGTTGAGGTTAATTAACCATTTTGTTCCCATTATTCCTGCGATAATTAAAAATAAGTATGAAATTATAAAAAAATATATTGCGTTCATTAGCATCATTACTGTTTTCATTACAATTTTTTATGGTTACCTAAATGCCTTAAACCCAAGGTTAAAAACTTTAGAATTACATATCCCAAAATATGTCGATGGGATTAAGAATCTTAGAATAGTCATGATATCCGATATACATTTGGGTACAATTATCGGCAGAGAGCGGTTTAGTAAGATTGTTGATATTATTAACAGCCAGCAGCCAGACCTGATTTTAATTGCTGGAGACTTGGTTGATGAATCGCTTGGACCAATTGTCAATGATAATATCGGAAGATGTGTTGAAAGGTTAAATTCAAAATATGGAGTTTATGCAATCACAGGCAATCATGAATTCATTGGCGGCGCAGAACCTGTTGTCAACTATTTCCAGTCACATGGTATAAAATTTTTAAGGGATACAATGGTGGTCGTAGATAATAAGATAATATTAGTGGGTAGGGAAGATAGAGTTAAATCAAGATTTACGGGAGTAGAAAGAATGCCGATGGAGAAAATTTTGAAGGATGTAAGTAATGAAAAGCCTATAATTTTATTGGATCATCAACCAGTAAATCTTGATGAGGCACTTAATAACGGTGTTGATTTACAATTGTCTGGGCATACGCATCACGGGCAAATTTTTCCTTTTAATCTTATAACAAAACGAATATATGAAGTAAGCTGGGGTCATAAACGAAAAGGTTCAATGCATATATATGTTTCTTCAGGTGTTGGTACATGGGGCCCTCCAGTTAGGATAGGAAATCATCCGGAAATTGTACAGATTAATTTGAAATTTAATTAACGGCTCTCAAATCAGCAGGTAATAATATAAAACCTGTTTTTAAATCACCAATAATCTCGCTCTTTGTTCCCTTAAATTTAAAATGCCACATACCCAATAATGCACAAAAGAATGCATCTAATAAATCTTCACTTTTCTTATTCCAATTAACTTTAAATAATTTCTCTATATCTCGATTTAATTCCAGTTCTGGGAAATGGAGCGATAAGAATTTTTTAAAAGCCAGTTGGTATTTTCGAAACTCTTTTTGCTTATTTGCAATCTTTCCTTTTTTGTACTTAAAAATTTTCTTTAATCTAAATAACCTGACCATCGCAGGGTGTGGGTAAACTTCAATTAAAGTTTTTGAAAATTTTTGAAAATTCCAATTAATATTAAATCCTATCCTTTTTAAACTTTTTGCCAGTCTTATTGGTCTTGAACATTTAGTCGAATTTGCTGGATAACATGCGGCATGCTCTTTAAAAAATAATTTATGGGTTAATCTATCTACTGGTCGTGCACCTTTCGGATTTGGACAAACGATTGGTGCATCAATCATAATAATCGTTTTTTTTGCTTGTTGAATATATGGTGCAATACACTCTAATAATTGTTCATCTCCATTTGGATAAAGTAATTTTTTGACTTGGAAAACTCTTTTATTATATGAAATTATACATACACCGTCACTCTTCTGTTTGTTTTGTTGAGTAAAATTATTATTTATACTTCCCCACGCTAAATCAATACCAATTATTATGCAATCATTTTTCACTTGGTTTGATACCTACCTCAACTTCTGTAATTTCTAATATCTTTCTTAAATCCTCTGGATTAATTTCAACCAGGAAACCTCTTTTGCCAGCATTTATAAAAATTTTATTGAGTGAAAATATTGTTTTCTCCGCGTAAATCGGAATTTTCTGACGTGTACCTAAAGGACTCATACCACCGAATACATATCCTGTGGCTTTTTGCGCAGTTGATTCATCGGATGGTTCTATGTGTTTAACTCTAATTATTCTGGCAAGATTTTTTGTCGAAACCTCATAATCGCCATGCATTAGAACTATAAGAGGTTTCTTCTCATCTGTTTGCATTACGATTGTTTTAATTATGTAATGTTCTGGAACACCAAGTGCAATTGATGCTGTTCGTGTGCCTCCGTGTTCAATATATTTATAAAGATGAGGTATAAAATTAACTTTATTCTCTTTTAAAATTCTAATTGCCTGCGTTGTTGGGTAATCCTTCATCCGACTTTTTCTCTTTTATATACATCAACATAAATGAAGAAATAATTGATAATGTAATGGAGAAAATCATAGTTGCTTCTTTTCCAATGGTATCCCAGAGTATACCAGCAAGAGATGATGCTGGTAGAGCACATAAACCGACTATCATCTGAAATCCGCCTAAACTGCTTGCTCGGTATTCGTTTGGACCTAATTCTGAAACAAAAGCTTTTTGTACTGTCTCGAGTGCACCTTTATGTAAACCATATAATAAAAATAAAATTGAGAACACAAAAATGCTTTTGCTAAATATAAATCCTACACACACAATTATCCAGATAAGATAACCAATTCCTATAGTGAATTTTCTACCCCACTTATCTGCAATAAAACCAAATGGGTAGGAAGATAAAGCAGCAGCAATTGTAAAAATTAGATAGAAAATTGGTAGGGTGTAAATTTTTGCTCCGGTTTCCTGTGTGAAGATCATTAAAAAAGAGTAACTGAAAGAGCCCAACGCAAAAATTCCGCTTGCAATTAAAAATAATCTGAAATTTTTGTCGAATTGCTTTAGTTGAATACCTTTGAAAATTTTCTTTTCTGAATCCGAGCTTTCTTTAATCGAAAGGATTATAAGAAGCACTGCAATAAAAGATGGTATCGCTGCAATTAAGAAAATTGTAGATATACTCAGGAAGTTGACAAGCACAAGGCAGATAGTTATACCAGCAACAGCACCGAGGTTGTCAGCGGTTCTAAGTATACCGAAATTTTTTCCACGATTGGTTTCATCTGAAACATCAGCAATTATTGCATCTCTTGGGGCGCTGCGTATTTTGCCAGCTCGATCCAAAATTCTAAAAGGAAGCACCATTTGCCAGCTGGTGGATAGAGCGTAACCGATTCTTGAAGTAGCTCCCATTAGATAGCCAATCCAGATAAAAATTTTTCTTTTGCGAATTTTATCAGAATAGTATCCTGCAGCTGCCTGAGAGAGTGATACAAGTGCATCTCCGATACCATCTAAAATTCCTAAAATTGTCATATTTGCACCAAGTATATTCTTTACAAAATGAGGCCAGATGGGATAAATAATATCTGATCCCAAATCATTGAGAAATGATGCAGATGCAAATATCCTGATAGTAATTCGGCTTTTGTTTTCTTTCATGCAACGTTTAATTTACAAAATATATGGAAAAAATTGTAAATTTTGAAAGTTCCAGTATTAGATAAAAAAAAGGATATAGAGATTGCTCCTCTCCATATCCTCTTTAATTTGGAAGATTTTTTTATCAGATAAATTTTTCTATATTCCAGACAAATGCATGGATTCCTTCTTCTTCAGCGTCTTTGTTAATCTCTTTAACTTTTTCTAAAAGAGGTTCCACTTTTGAATCCTCGATCACGGTTAATACAACTGCGTTTAAGCTGGGCCATATGTGTGTACCAAGATGAGGTTCACCTTTTTGTGAGCCCTGTCCATGCACATCAATCCATCGTGTGTAACCTCGGATGGATAGAGATTCGAGTGCTTCATCTACTTCTTCTGTAATTCCGTGATTATATACTATCATTACTGCTTTCATTTTTATTCCTTTCTATCTATTAATCTACTTGTTTAATCCAGAGTTTTTTTCTGAAGAGTGAATATATAACCGGTACAAAAATTAGAGTGATTATTGTGGAAACTGTAAGTCCACCGATAACAGTAATTCCAAGAGGATTCCAGGTTTCGGAACCTTCACCAGTACTGAGTGCAAGCGGTAACATTCCCAGTAAAGTTGTGATTGTTGTCATTAATACTGGTCTTAATCTGTTCTTCCCAGAATGTACAATAGCATCTCTTAATTCATAACCTCTTGCACGAGTAATATTTATATAATCGATTAATACTATTGCATTTTTTACCACGATACCGATCAGTAACACAGCTCCTAAAAATGCTATTACACTAAATGTAAAACCAGTAATCAGAAGTGCAAGAAATACACCCACGAAAGAGAAAGGTACAGAAAACATAATGATAAATGGATCCAGAAAAGATTCAAATTGAGAAGCCATAACTATATACACTAAAAAGATTCCCAAAATCATAAAAAGCAAAAGATCTCTGAATGTATCCTGTTGTTGCTCAATTTGACCACCGTATTCTAAACTAACGCCCTGGGGTATCTCGAGTTTTGAGATTGCGGCTTTTACATCGTTAGTAATATCTCCTAATGACCTGCCTTCTGTATTTGCAGTCACCGTAACAACCCTTTCTTGATTTTTTCTCTGTATATCGGGAGGTGAAAATTGTTCTACAATTTTTGCAACATCTTTAAGTTTGACGATTTGTCCTGTCATTGTACTGATAGGAATATTTTCTAATTCAGAAATTTGTCTTCTGTATTTTTGATCATAACGGATGAAAATGTCATATTCGTCTCCTGCTTCACGATAGCGAGTGGGAGTCAAACCGTAAAAACTATTGCGAATAGCATTAGCAACTGTAGCAGTGTTCAAACCAATAGTTGCAAGTTTATCCCTGTTAAGAATAACCTGCAACTCAGCTCTTTCTGGACTTCGACTAATATCAACATCTCTTGTGCCTGGAGTGTTCTTAACTATTTCTTTAATTTGATTTGCAAGTTTTGTTGTAGTTGTAAAATCATGTCCTATAATATCGATAGCGAATGGCTTCGTAGCTCCAAACATTGTAGAAGATGTTAGAATTGTTAGTTGTGTAATTTCCGGTATTGGTTTCAATTTACTCCTGAGAGTATCGGCAATTTCGAATACACTCCTTTGTCGCTCGTGCTTCCTTTTCAGTCGGGTCTGAACATTAAACATATGTAGACCTTCTTTTTGCCCAAATAGGGCTGAAGAAAATCCCTGATCATTCACGCCAGCTCTAACAGCCATAAAAGAAATTTCTGGTGCTTCTTTCTGGATTATTGCTTCTACTTTCTTGGCTGTTTCGATGGTCTCATCTAAGTTATAACCAGTTTGTAACTCAACATAAATCTGAATTTGTGATTCATCACTTTTTGGCATAAATTCCGTTCCTTTGCCAAAGAATGGAAATAAGCCAATTACTATTATAAATATTAGAGCCCCACTAATCAGAACCAATTTTCTATGGTTGAGTGCATAATTAAGGGACTTTCCATAAAATTCTTCAATAGCTGAAAACAACTTTTCACTCTTATCGTAAAATTTTTGAAACTTCTTATGGGTGTGCATTTCCTCTTTTTTAGATTTTAACCACCTTGACGATAACATAGGAATAAGTGTCAGTGATGCGAAAAGTGAGGTTAGTATCATAATTGTTACGAGATATCCAAGCTGTTTAAACATTATTCCAGCTATACCAGTTAGGAATGTTAGTGGGAGAAATACTGCAACAATTGTTAGAGTAGATGCTGTGACAGCAAGGCCAACTTCGGTTGCACCAAAAACTGATGCTTCACGGGGCCGGGCTCCTCTTTCTACATGGCGAGTTATGTTTTCAAGAATGACGATAGCATCATCCACAACCATTCCAATTGCTATCGAAAGAGAGGAAAGAGAAATTATGTTAATTGTATTCTTAGTGATGTAAAGGAAAATGAATGCAACAATTAATGAAAAAGGTATTGTAAGAATAATAATGAAGGTAGCTTTCCATTGTCTCAAGAAAATAAGCACTACAAGTGATACGAAGAATCCACCAAGAATAATAGCTTCTGATAAATTGTTAATTGAGTTTACGATAAATGTAGAACCGTCGAAAATTTGTTCAAGTTTAACATCTGAGGGTAAATCTTTTCTGAGTTTTTCCAACTCTTTCTTTACTGCAGATGCAACTGCAACCGTATTGGCACCGGATTGTTTTTGTACTATAAGTTGAAGTCCTCTACCTCCATTTAACCTTACATTAATTGTTCTTTCCTTTAGAGTATCTTTAACTTCAGCAACATCTTTTAAATAAACAAGTCCTGAGCCGGTTGGAGATTTTGCTATAACTATGTTTGCAATTTGTTCAGCATCTTTAAATTCTCCCGGAACTCGTATGTTGTATTCCATTCGATCCATTTTAATTGAACCTGCTGGCAAGGTTAAGTTCTCAGCTTGCAATACCTGCCCAATTCGCTGTATGTTCAAATTGTAAGCTTCAAGTCGCTTGGGATCGATGTTAATCTGAATTTGTCGAATGGGTCCACCAAACATCAGAACTGTTCCAACGCCGGGAACTCGTTTTAATGGGTCTGCGACCTTTTGTTCTATGAGTTTATTTAAGCCTGGGTAATTTTCTTCTGCAGTTGCAGATAAAAACATGACTGGAAACCAGCTTGTGCTGAATTTGAAAATCATTGGTTTTTCCGCTTCGGAAGGCAAGCTGCGTTTAGCAAACTCGAGAGCATCTCTTACATTGTTTGATGCTTCATCAAGGTTAGTACCCCATTCAAATTCGAGAGCAACAACGGAAACATTATCCATTGAAGTGGAGGTAATTTTTTTAAGCTCACTTACTGTTCCAAGGCTTGCTTCTATAATTTTGGTAACATTTTGTTCAACATCTTGGGCGCCTGCACCTGGATAAAGCGTTAATACACTTACTATTGGTGGTTCGATTTCAGGGAAAAAATCAATTGGGAGTTGTACCAATGCAAACAAACCAACAATAAGAAGTCCTAAAAACACCATTACAGTAGTTACAGGACGGCGGACGAACGTTTTTGGTAAATTCATTTTATATGGCCTCCATTAATTACTACTAACAATTTTAACTGGTGAACCGTTTTTTAATCTACCAAGACCTTTAATTATGAGTTGATCTTCTGGATTTAAACCTGATTTAATTTCTACCCATTCATTTAGCTCGAGTCCTAAATTTACATCTCTGCGTTTTGCTGTGTTGTTCTCAGCGATATAAACATAAAAAATGTTTGAACCAAGTTGTTTGATTAGAGCACTTCTTGGAACAAATATCGCTTCAACTTCTCCTGTTTTTATTTTTACGCGTGCAAACATTCCAGGTCGCAATATCTTATTACTGTTGGGAATTTTGATTTCCACTGTAAAAGTTCTGGTAACTGGGTTTATTGCTGGATCAACTCTCGATACTGTGCCTGTAAATACTTTTTCAGGATAAATATCAACTTCTATTTTTGCGCTTTGATTTAAACGCACCTGAGGGAAATCGCTTTCAGGTACATTCACAAGTACTTTTAAGAAATCTATTTGCATAAGATTGATGATAGAGGGTGCACCCTGCGCACTTGGTGCAAGAATAAAGACTTCACCTTCATTCATCCTTTTTGCAGTTACGATTCCAGAAAATGGTGCACGCAACTGCGTGTTGCGAAGTATCAATTCATATGCTGATTTTGCTGTTTCATATCCTGCTTTGACTTTATCGAATTGCTGCTGAGATATTGAGCCCTCGTCAAAAAGTGGCTTCATTCGCTCATAATCCTGTCTGGAAATTTCGTATTGAATCCTTGCTTGAGTTAGTTGTGCATCGTCCATTTGTACAAGCAAATCGCCTTCTTTAACTTCGTCACCTTCTTTAACATAAATTTTTTCGATTCTTCCAGGAGTTTGAGCGCCAAGGTTTGCTTCGCGCCATGCCATGATTGTCCCAGAAAAATCAAGCGTACGCTCAATTTTCATAACCTTCACTGGGGTGGTTTCAATTGAAATTATTTCAGGATCATTATTTGTATTTTGAGTTTTACTTCCGCATCCAATTAGGATAAATGATATAATTAGGATTGCTATTATTAGATTTGAGTGTTTCATATTTCTTCCTTTATTTTGATTTTCCAATTAACTGTTCTAATTCTACTAATGCAGTATTGTAGTCGTATACTGCCTGAATGTAATTTACTTTTGATTGAGTAAGTGCAAGTTCTGCATCGTTTACTTCGAGTTGTGTTCCGAGTCCGTTTGCATAACGGGATTTTGCAATTTCGTAACCTTTTTCGGCTTGTGCAACTGCTTTGTCCTGTCCAAGAATTCTTTTCTTTGCCTGTTCAATTCTATACAGGACATTTTGTGCTTGAATCTTCATCGATTCGGTCAGAAGATTTTGCCTTTCAAGTGCCTGTTGATAGGAAATTTGTGCTTGGTCTACTTTTGCCTGGGTTCCAAAACCGTTAAAGATGGGAATTTGCAATTGTAACCCCCAAAATTGTGTATTTACCCAGTTGTAATCTTTGAATTTCAAGTCATTGGCTTGAGTTTGATATTGATAGTTACCAAATGCAGCCAGTATCGGCAGGTGAGCACTGCGTTCAAGGTTTATCATAGATTTTGCCATTTGAACTTGTAAATTTATTTGTTTGAGGTCTGAATTGTTCTGTTCAAGTAATTTAAGAGTTTGATTTAAATCGGGTGTTGCAAGTTGTTCAAAATTTAGTTCACCTTCGATATCGATATTTTCGGAGGCATCCAAGCCGAGAGCAATTTTAAGTGAATTCTTTGCAAGCTCGTAGTTGTTTTCTGCCTGTAGTGCTACTGGCTTTAAATTTTCAACCTGAACTTCTGCCCGAATTAAATCATATTCTGAAACCAAACCTTGTTTCTGCATTTTTCGGACATTCTCTAAATTATCATTTGCATTTTTTAAACTTGCCAGCATTAAGTTTTTAACTTCGCGAGCAAGTAAAACACCGTAGAAAGCCCTTTTCACATCAGCGACTGTTTTTAGTTGAGTACCTCTGAAACTTTCCTGTGCAAGGTCGATTCCAGTGGAAGCTACAGATAAACTAACATAAATTGGAAATGAGAAGATTGGAAGTGAAGCTGAAATTGTACCAGTATATGCATGATCAGAACCAATCTCGAGAACTGCTGATTGACCTGGTCTGCTAAACGGTGTACCTGGTGGTAGGAATATTACTGGTTTTTTTATGTTGTTTGTGTATTGGCCGTTCGCGTTTATCTTTGGGAGTAAGTTGCTGCGCGTTTCGGTTAACTTGGAATAACTTTTATCAATCTCCATCTGTGCAATTCTTAAATTTTTATTTTGAGTAAGAGCCAGTTCAATAGCTGTTTCAAGATTTATTTTTCTTTCTTGTTGTGATATTGAAAAATTTAAGAACAGGATTGTTAAAAAAAATAGTTTTTTTATTGATTGGATGTTGAGCACTTTACCCTCCGTTATTTTTTTAATCCGTTAATAATAAGTTCTGTTAAAAATAGTGAATCATCTTCGATGGTTTTATAATCTATGTCGGCAGTGAATTTGCTTTTCCAGATATCGCGCATAGTTATAGATTCAACTGCCAGGATGAAAAGTTTTGCTGTACGGTTGACATCTAAATTGCGGATATAATTGTTCTTAATTCCATCGGATAAAATTCTGGAGACAATTTCAACCTGCTTTTCGGAAAATTCCCTGTATAGATTTTCGCAGATTGGTCTAACCTCAATTATAATTGAAGCGGCAAGATTGTGAAGATTGATAAGTCGATTTAAATAGTCAATACGAATTTTCACGAAGCTTTTAAGTTGTTCTGATATAGAATTAAGTTTGAAGATATTTGTTTCAAGTTCACGAATCAGCTCATCTGTTTCAGATTTGACCACATCACGAAATAAATCTTCCTTACTGCTATAGTAATAATAGAGTGATGCTTTTTTCATTCCAACAGCAGTAGCGACATCGTCGAGTGTGGTTTTGCTGAAACCATACTTTCCAAATACCTGCTTGGCAGCTTCAAGTATCTGCTTTTTCTTTAAATCTTGCGTTATTTCTGCATTTTCTTGCAATTTTATACCTTTCTATTATTCAACTTTTAAAATTGATTGTTTGAAAATAATAAAAATAGATTTAAAAAGCAAATTTTTAAAGCAAAATAAAAAACCCTCGCATTGCTTTTGCGAGGGTTTTTGAAAATTTGGGAAATAATTATTTAATCATTTAACTCTATAGAACTCGATTCTGCGATTTTTTTGACGATTCTCTGGGGAGTCATTTGGTACAATCGGCTTGGTGGAACCAAAGCCTTTTGTTTTTATTCTAGCAGGATCTATTCCTTTTTGAACCAAATATTCTTTTACTGAATCAGCTCTTCTTTGAGAAAGCTTCATGTTATATGTTGACTTACCAATGTCATCTGTATGTCCATGTATTTCAACTTCGATTTCTGGATTTTGTGACAATGTGTTATATGCTTTTTCTAAAATTTCTTCTGACTCGGGAGTGATTTCTGCACTACCAGTTTTGAAAACTATGCCCTCAAGTACTATTGCTTTACCTGGTTCGACTTTTATTTCTTCTTTCTTTACATCGTCTTTCGGATCCAATGGATTTGTTTTGTTTGCAACTTCATTCCCATCGCTTACTGAACCTCCGTCTGTGTCTGATTTTAATGGGTCAGTTTTGTGTATTGTCACTTCCTCGCCGTCTTTTAATCCATCATTGTCAGTATCTGAAACTAATGGGTCTGTTCTGTATTTTGTAACTTCTTCACCATCTTTTAATCCATCTTTATCAGTATCTGAAACCAAAGGATCTGTCCGATATTTGTTTACTTCATCTCCATCTTGTAGTCCATCATTATCTGTATCGGCTTGAAGTGGATCTGTTTTGTATTTTGTTACTTCTTCACCATCTTTAAGTCCATCTTTATCAGAATCTTTGTTCAATGGATTAGTTTTGTATTTATTAATTTCCTCACCATCATTTAAACCATCACCGTCTGTATCTGGATTATTAGGATCCGTACCAATTGATTTCTCCTCCTTTTTAGTTAATCCATCGTTGTCTTTATCTGTATTCTCATCACTTCTGGTAAAGATTATTCCAATACCAAGGTTTAAATAAGCATCTCGTGGATCTCCAAGTTTATAATAGTTGAGATTGTCAGTATTTGTGTAAGCACCACCAAGCTTGAAATCTAAACTCAAATAATCATTTAATTTTTGAGTTATGCCAATTCCAACCGGAAAAAGTAAGGTCCATCCTTTTTTATCTATTGATTTCGGTGATGGAACCATTGGGGGAAATTTTACTGAATAATTTAATGCCCCTATTCCGGCATAAAGATAAGTATTTGTATTTTCTTTTTTAAAAATATTTAATAGTAGTTTAGCATCGATTGGGATGATATTTGTTCCGTAATAATATCCATCGTCATCGAGTCCAGCATATTTTCCAAATCCTATACTAAATTCGCTTTGAAGATTGGGACTTAAATAATAACGCCATATATTGTTGACAATGTATGATGTTTTCAAACCATGGTTAAACTTGATCCCATCATCATAGGTGAATTCATTCAATGGTAATAATCCATGTAACTGAAAACCAACTGCTAAAGGATTTTCAGAATCCTGTGCAAAAATTTGATTGTTCATGAGTAATAAAAAAATTACTCCGAGAATACAAGTATTAATTAAATTTTTCATTTTAAATCTCCTTAATTTGTTGATAGAATTATTTTTGTTTCAGAGCATCACGAATTTCTGTTAACAATTCAACTTCCTTGGAAGGTTTTGGTGGTTCTGGTGGTTCAGTTTTCTTAAATTTGTTGATTACTTTGATTATTAAGAAAATACAGAAGGCGACTATCAGAAAATCAACGACGGTGTTAATAAAAACTCCATACTTAATCATGACAGCTGGACTACCCTCGGAGGCACTCTTTAAGGTTATTGCAAGATCGCTAAAATCAACCCCACCCATAAGCAAACCAATTGGTGGCATAATAACATCATTAACAAGAGAACTAACAATTTTTCCGAATGCAACTCCAATGATAATACCTACAGCCATATCAATAACATTTCCCTTCATAGCAAAAGCTTTAAATTCTTTAAATAACGACATAACTAGACCCTTTTTTTGTTAAACTTACGTATTAATATAGAGATAGTAATTGTTAAAACAAATTTGACTTTATTGTAAATATTGTTTTAGATATTTTCCGGTGTGAGATAGTATATTTTTTATGACTTCCTCAGGTGTTCCAGTTGCGACAATTTTCCCTCCTCTATCGCCTGCTTCAGGTCCAAGATCAATTATCCAATCAGCACATTTGATAACATCCATATTATGCTCGATGATTAAAACTGAGTGACCTTCATTAATTAATCTATTGAAACAGTTTAAAAGTTTTGCTATGTCGTCAAAGTGTAATCCAGTTGTTGGTTCGTCAAAGATGAAAAGCTTTTTTCCTCCATTGTCTTTAAATTGAAGGTGTGCAGCAAGTTTGATACGTTGTGCTTCTCCACCTGAAAGTGTGGTTGCTGATTGCCCAAGTCGCAGATAGCTTAATCCTACATCATCTAAAATTTTTAATTGCCGGGCGATCTTCTTCCCAGATGGTATGCTCTGAAAGAAGGTTATTGCTTCATTAACCGTCATATTGAGCACATCATCAATGTTCTTTCCAAAAAGCTTGATCTCAAGAATTTCTTTTTTAAATCTTTTTCCTTTGCAGACCTCGCACGTGAGTTGCAAATCAGCAAGAAATTGCATCTCAATAATTTGTATGCCGCTTCCTTCACAGGCATCGCACCTGCCTGCTGGTACATTGAATGAAAAACTTCCAGGTGTGTAACCTCTTATTTTTGCCGATTGTGTACTTGCAAATAAATTTCTTATGTGATCAAATACTTTAATATATGTAACTGGATTGGAACGCGGCGTGCGTCCAATTGGTGATTGATCAATCAATTCAACTCCGTCAATCTCATCATATCCTTCAATTGATTTCAGATTTGTGAATGAAACATTTTCAATTCTTTCTGATTCCTTGAGTTTTTTGATTGCAGGATATAATATTTCCATTACAAGTGTGCTTTTACCTGAACCGCTTACTCCAGTTATACAAACGAATCGGTTCAGCGGAATATCAATATCAAGGTTTTTGATGTTGTTGGCAGTTGCACCTTTTATCTTTATTTTTTTTGTGTTCATTTCACGGCGTAATTCGGGTAAAGGTATTTTTAGTTTTCCACTTAAGTATTTCCCGGTAAGCGATTTGTTGCTTTTCAGGATTTCTTCGTAAGTTCCCTGGAATATAACTTCTCCACCGTTTTTGCCTGCACCAGGTCCAAGGTCTACAATTTGATCAGCTGCTCTCATCATATCAGCATCGTGTTCGACAACAACAACTGTATTACCAGCATCTCGCAGGGATTTAAGAATATTTATTAGTTTTGAATTATCTCTTGGGTGCAGTCCAATACTTGGTTCATCAAGCACATATAAAGCTCCAACCAGTGTTGAACCCAGAGATGTTGCAAGATTAAGTCGTTGAGTTTCACCTCCCGATAATGTGCTGGATAATCTGTCGAGTTTAAGGTATCCAATACCAATTTCAGATAAATAAGTTAGCCGTTTTCTAATCTCTTTAAGAATCCTTTCTGATACCTTAATCTCATACTCACTCAATTCTATTTTTTCAAAAAATGTTTTTAAATCATCGATAGACATTCTGGCAAGATCAAAGATTGTCTTTCCTGCGATTTTAATATTTAATGCTTCACTTCTTAACCTTGAACCCTTACATTTTGAGCACGTGGTATATCCCCGATACCGACTTAACAAATATCTGTAGTGCACTTTATATGATTTGCTCTCAATATATTTAAAAAACCCGTATATCCCATCAAATTTTCCCCAACCGTTTAGTAACTTCTCAACTTCATCTTCTGATAATTCTTCAAATGGAACATCTAATCTAATTTTTGCATCATTGGCTACATCAATTAAATTTTCAAAATATATTTTCCATTTTGGGGTAGTCCATGGTTGAATTGCTCCTTCCCTTAGGGTTTTGGACTTATCAGGTATTACAAGATTTAAATCAATATCAATTGTTCTACCGAAGCCCTGACAGGCATGGCAGGCACCATAAGGGCTGCTGAATGAAAAAAGTTTTGGATCCGGTTCTTCATATTTAATGTTACAATCTGCACATTCAAAAAGCTGGCTAAAATTTAACACTCTGCTTTCATCAACCATTATAATTGCTGCTCTTTGATTCCCATTCCTGAAAGCGGCTTCAATAGAATCTTTTAGTCTTGTAAGATCAACATTCTTAGAAAAAATTAATCTGTCAACGATTACATATATCTGTTGTTTTTTGCTGTTCAATAATATTTTTTGTGTTGGTAATTGCTCACTTAAATCTAAAACTTCTCCATTTACAAATATTCTAATGAAACCCTTACTTCTCAAGTCCACCAATTCTTGCTTTATATTTTTTGATAATTTTAAATTGTATGCAACATAAATTCGAGTTTCTGAATTATTATTGAGTTCATTTACCAACAGTTCGACGACATCCTGTGTTGTTTGCTTCTTAACTATCTTACCGCAGGAGTGGCAATATGTTTTCCCAATTCGTGCAAAAAGCAATCTTAAATAATCATATACTTCTGTTGAAGTACCAACTGTTGAGCGAGGATTTTTTGAGCTTGTAACCTGTTCAATTGCTATTGCTGGACTTATTCCATCTATTGAGTCAACATCGGGCTTTTCCATTCTTTCAAGAAATTGCCGTGCATATGCCGACAAGCTTTCCACGAAGCGGCGCTGACCTTCAGCATACAATGTATCGAATGCAAGGCTTGATTTACCCGAACCACTTACCCCTGTAAGCACAATCAACGAGTTTCGTGGTAAAGTCAAATTAATATTTTTTAAATTATGAACTCTTGCACCGCGTATGACGATTGGTTGCTTGCTTATTCCTGTTTCGTTATTCTCTTTGTTTCTCATATTCTTGATTTTTTTATCATAATAAAATAATAAATTCTCTCCCAATTAAAAAGTATTCTGATTATTTTTGCAAATTACAATTGCTATTTGTAACTTAAACTTCAAATTTAAATTCTAACAAAAATTATTGAGATATGTTTAAGCAAATAATTTTATCTATTATAATGTTAAGTACAGTTTTTTCTCAGGTTAATATCAAGTTCGAAAAACACATATTGCCAAATGGCTTGAACCTCATTATACACGAGGATCATTCGATACCAATAGTTTCCGTGAACTTGTGGTATCATGTTGGTTCAGGAAGGGAAAAGCAGGGAAAGTCAGGTTTTGCTCATCTTTTCGAACATATGCTTTTTCAGGGATCAAAAAATGTTGAAAAGGGCAACCATTTTAAATTAATTCAGGATGCTGGTGGAACACTAAACGGCTCTACAAATACTGATAGAACGAACTACTGGGAAATATTACCCAGTAACTTTCTCGAACTGGCTCTTTATTTAGAATCTGATAGGATGGGTTTCCTGCTTGATGCAATGACTCAGGAAAAACTCGACAACCAGCGGGATGTGGTGAAAAACGAGCGCCGACAAAATTATGAAAATCAACCATACGGACTTGCTTCAAAAATAATTAACGAGAATTTGTATCCACCTGAACATCCTTACCATTGGTTAACAATTGGCACACAGGAGGATCTTTCAAATGCAACTCTGGAAGATGTTATGGAATTTTTTAAAAAATACTATGTACCAAACAATGCAAGCTTATGCATAGGTGGAGATATAAATCCGAAGGAAGTAAAAAAATTGGTCGAAAAATATTTTGGGGAAATTCCCCGTGGAAATGAAATTGAAAAAATGAAACCCTGGATACCAGTTCTGAACGAAAATAAATATCTAACAATGGAAGATAATGTAAAACTTCCCAGAATTTATATCAACTGGTTAACTGTTCAGCATTTTACTGATGATGAAGCCGCTCTGGATTTGCTTGCGACAATTTTATCGAGGGGTAAGAACTCAAGGTTATACAAGTCGCTTGTTTATGAAAAGAAGATTGCTCAGGATGTCAGTGCATATAATAATAGTGCAGAAGTGTCTGGTTCATTCGGAATTGTTTCAACAGCAAAACAGGGTGCTTCATTAAAAGAAATTGAAGAAGTTATAAACAATGAGTTGGAAAAAGTCAAACTTGAAGGTGTATCAGAAAAAGAACTCGAACTTGCTAAAAACGAGACTGAAGCCAACTTTATTTACAGGTTACAGTCGTTAGGTGGATTTGGGGGAAGAACAGATCAGTTAAACAGATATAATATTTTTGTTGGAGATCCAGGATATTTTAATAAAGATTTGGAGCGTTATAAAAAAGTTTCTGTCGAAGATATAAAGCGAGTCGCAAATGTTTACTTGAAACAGAATGGTAAGGTTGTTCTCAGCGCTGTACCAAGAGGTAAAACAGAACTAAAAGCTCAGTAGCAAGGAGTTGATAAAATGAAATTTTTAAAATATTTTTTAATGGTAGTTTTGATTATGGGCAATTTGTTTTCTCAAATAGATCGCACACAGAAACCTAAAGCGGGTAAGACACCGGATTTTAAGTTCCCTAAGATTCAGTCGCTTTCATTATCCAATGGACTGCAGGTAAAATTGGTTGAATATCATCAATTACCGATAGTTCAGATGCAGTTTGTTTTTGGTGCTGGATGTTCGCATGAACCACGAGATAAATCCGGTGCATTTAACCTGATGATGCGTTTGCTTGATGCTGGAACTAAAACTCGAACTATTTTTGATATCGCTGACGAGTTTGAGTATCTTGGTACGCGGTTCAGTGCAAGTACATCTCATGATGGGAGTTTTATTTCAATCTTAACTCTCAAAAAGCATCTTGAGAAATCTCTTGAATTGACTGCTGATATATTGCAAAATTCTGTGTTTCCGGATTCGGAGTTCAATCGTGTGAGGAACGAAGTACTAACTTCATTGCTTCAACAAAAAGATAGAGCTGATGTTATTGCAAATAAGGTTTTCTCAAAAATTGTTTATAGTGAAAATCATCCTTATGGAAATCCGGTTGATGGTACAGAGGCAAGCTTGAATTCAATTGAGGTTAATGATTTGCGAGAGTTGTATAAAAAATATTTCATACCTAAAAATGCAGTATTGATTGTAGTGGGTGATATTAAAGCGAATGAACTTAAAAAGCAGCTTGAAAAACATCTTTCAGGCTGGAAAAATGGTAATCAGAATATACCGGATATCCCACCAGTTGAAATGAACTTTAAGCCAGGTATTTTTTTAGTTGACAAACCAGAAGCACCTCAATCTCAAATTCGGGTAGGATGTATTGGGGTCGAGCGCAATAATCCTGACTATTTCGCACTTGAAGTGATGAATATGATTCTGGGTGGAAATTTTAACAGCCGAATAAATTGGAATTTGCGTGAACAGAAAGGTTATACATATGGTGCAAGATCCAGTTTTACCTACAGAAAACAAAAAGGCACTTTCAATGCAGGTGGTGGATTTAAATCGAGTGTGACAGATAGCTGTATTTCCGAACTCTTAAATGAGTTAAGGAAAATGAGGGAGAGTGATGTTTCTGAGGATGAATTGAAATTTGCAAAAAATAGTATTTTGTTGTCATTTCCCAGATTATTTGAAACTCCAGCACAAATTGCCGGTCAAATTGCAAATCTAATAATGTATGATTTGCCAGAAAATTATTTTAATTTGTATGTATCGAAAATTAAAGATGTAACGGTGAAAGATGTAAGAGCAGTTAGCGTGAAATATTTAATTCCCGAAAAAATGAGTGTTATAGTGGTTGGTGATTATAAATCAAATAAAAATGCTCTCGAAAATCTGAACTTAGGTAAAATTCAATTACTTGATCCTGATGGGAATCCTCTAAATTAGGTATGAAAAAAATAAAAGTAAGAATATCAGGAAATTTTGTTCGGTCGTATGATATTATCATCGGGATCACTCTAAATCAAATTGCGAGATATATATTTAAAAAATTTTCCGAACGTAAAATATTTATCCTCACAGATAATAATGTCGAAAAGCTTTACGGTAAAAAATTTGCCGATTATTTTATAAAAATCGGGGCGAAAGTAAGTTTACTTTCATTTAAAGCTGGCGAAAAATCAAAAACCAGAAATATGAAAGAAGTTCTTGAAGATAAACTAATAAGTTATGGTGCTAATCGAACAAGTTTGATTCTTGCTCTGGGTGGCGGAGTTGTTGGAGATCTGGCAGGTTTTATCGCAGCAACACTTTTTCGAGGGATACCTTATATTCAAGTACCAACTACTTTACTGTCACAGGTGGATAGTAGTGTTGGAGGTAAAGTTGGTGTTGATCATCCATATGGAAAGAATCTGATAGGTGCTTTTTATCCACCAGAGGATGTATTGATTGATACTTCTGTACTCAGAACACTTACTCGAATTAATTATTTAAATGGTTTAGCCGAAGTCATAAAATATGGTGCGATTCTTGACCCTGAATTGTTCAGGTTATTGGAGAGCAATTCAAAATTGTTAATGAAACCTTCTTCGGCGATTTTAAAGAATATCATTTCTAGGTGTTGTCAGTTAAAAGCCAAAGTTGTAAGTAAGGATGAAAAAGAAAATTCTTATCGCCGAATCCTGAACTTTGGACATACAATCGGGCATGCAATTGAACTATTATCTGATTACAAAATTCCGCACGGTTTTGCGATTGCAACAGGTATGGCGGTTGAAGCTGACTTCTCCGTAAAGCTTGGACTTCTGCAAAAAAATGAATTTGATAGAATAAAAAATCTTTTATCAACATTTGGATTTAAGACAAATTTACCAAGGAAGTACTCAATGAACGATTATTTGAGAGCCATTCAAGTGGATAAAAAATCCAGCGATTATGGAATAAACTTCACGCTGTTAAGAAAAATCGGGAAAGCTGAAATCAATTTCCAACTCAATGAACAGGATTTAGAAACTTTATTAATGTTCTATGATTTGCGTTAGTGTAATAGTCGACAAACCTAAAAAATTCTTAACTCTTTATAATAAAATCAGTTCTATATACGAATTGATTGAGTTAAGGGTAGATAAAGTTTATGATATTGATTTGAAAAATTTGCTGGTACACCCTCGTCCAAAAATTATTTACACTCTTCGTGATAAATCAATTGGTGAAAATGAGAGATTAAATCTGTTCACTTCAGCAATTGATTCGAAAGTCGATTTCATAGATATTGATATCGAGATGTTAACGGCGAATATGCAAAAATTGATTAAATATGCAAAAGAGAAAAATACAAAAGTTATTTTATCCTATCATAATTTTGAAAAAACTCCAGATGAGCTCCCCAAAATATATAATAAATTAAAATTATATTCACCTGATTACATTAAAATTGCCTGTTATGCAAACGATATTGGTGATAACATAAAAATTTTCAAATTATTGAAGCAAAAGAAAAATGAAACTTCAAAACTTATTGCTTTTTGTATGGGAGAGAAAGGTGAAATCAGTCGAATTTTATCTCCTAAATTTGGATCTGCAATTACATATGCTTCATTGAAACCCGAACTTGAAACAGCTGAAGGTCAAATACCTGTACAACAGCTTGAAAGTGTTTATAATTATCATCAAATAAATCCTGATACAAAAATATTCGGTCTTGTTGGAAATCCTGTAAAACAAAGTCAGGGAATTTATACTCATAATCGTGTTTTTAAGTACAATCGTCTAAACGCGGTTTATGTAAATTTCCTGGTAGATAAATTTCCCAAATTTATAAAAGAATACAAACCAATAATCACTGGTTTAAGTATTACAAAACCATTCAAGGAAGTTGCAATTAAATTTCTGGATGAAATTTCTGAAGAGGTAAAGGAAATTGGTGCTGTTAATACTATTATCAAAAAAAATAACAAGCTTTTTGGTTATAATACTGATGCAATGGCGTTAATGAGCTTATTGCCTGAAAATCTATCCAGAAAAACGGTAGCAGTTTTAGGTACAGGTGGTGCTGCACGGAGTGCTATTTACTCAGCTATAAAAAAGAAAGCAAATGTAATCGTCTTTGGAAGGGATCAAATCAAGGCAAAAAATCTTGCAAAGCATTTCGGTTGTGAATATGATAAATTAAGCAATATACCCAACCACAAATTTAAAGTTTTAATAAACGCTACATCAGTTGGAATGATGCCAGATTATACTGATTCACCAGTTGATGAGAAAATACTTAAGCAGGGAATGCTCGTAGTTGATTTCGTTTACAATCCAGCCATAACGCGACTTCTGATATTTGCAAAATCAAAAGGTTGTGATATTATAAAAGGTCTGGATATATTTAAAAAACAGGCGAGCTTACAGAGGAATTTTTTTCGTCGAGCAATTTTAGATGAATGAATTGATAGAACCATTAGATACAATATCGGCTACAGTAAAAATACCTGGCTCAAAAAGCATTGCAAATCGAGCTTTAATTACAGCAGCACTGGCAAATGGGACAACGAAAATAGAAAATTTCCCATTAGCTGAGGATTGTATCATAATGCTTGAAGCTTTAAAAAAATTTGGAGTTAATATAAATCTACATAACGATACATTAAAAATTACCGGTAATCCTGATTTTTTACGGGCACCAGAAGAGGAAATTTACACTGCTAATGCTGGAACTGTAATGCGCTTCCTTACAAGTTTTTCAACTCTGGCGAATGGTATGACGATATTAACGGGTGACAAACGAATGCTCGAAAGACCAATCGGTGCACTTGCGGAGGCACTCAATAATTTAGGTGCTGATGTAAACACAGCTGATGGATTCCCACCTGTAAAAATAAGGGGTAAAAAATTTAAAGGTGGACACACTATTATTAATACAAATTTTAGCAGTCAATTCTTATCCTCAATATTATTATCTGCACCTTATGCTGAAAATTCGGTAAATATATCTGTTAAAAATTCAATTCCTTCCAGACCGTATGTTGATATGACGCTCGATGTAATGAATAATTTTGGTGTTAGAGTTCATTCAGATAGTTCAAGTTTTTATGTTGATAATAAGGTATTTTACAAGCCAATCGAATATATAATAGAGGGGGATTATTCTTCCGCATCTTATTTTATACTGGCTGCAATGATTACTCGTGGGGAAATCAAATTACTCAATATTAAAGAAAATTCTAAACAAGCGGATGCGAAAATTTTAGATATTGCAAAAGAAATGAATTGTGTAGTCGGAAAGATTGAGAATGGCATTTGGGTAAATGCAAAAAATGTAAAAATTAAAGCAATGGAAATTGATGCTAATAATTTTCCTGATCTTGTGCCTACCTTAGCAATTCTTGCATTATTTGCGGATGGAAAATCTAAAATTTACAATGTTGCACACCTGAGGTATAAGGAAACTGACCGATTAGAAGCTATTTCGAATGAACTCAGGAAGCTTGGAGTTGATGTGGTTGAGTTCCCGGATGGCATTATTATATCCCCACAGAAGTCGTACAATGGAGTAGAGATAGAAACATACAATGATCACCGATTAGCAATGAGTTTTGCTATTGCTGGATTAAGAATTAGCGGTATTAGAATCAAAAATCCAGAATGTGTAAAAAAATCGTTCCCTGAATTCTGGAAAGAATTTAAAAAATTATATTAGAATTAAAAAATGAAAATGGGTATAGAATATGACTGGCAATTCATTTGGTGAAAATTTTAAAATTACAACTTTTGGTGAAAGTCACGGAAAAGCAATTGGTGTTGTTATAGACGGTGTTCCACCTAATTTAAATTTGGATGAACAGGATATTCAGCTGGAGCTCGATAGGCGCAGACCTGCACAAAGTTTAATTACCTCGCAGCGTATGGAAGAAGATAGAGTAGAGATATTAAGTGGGGTTTTTGAAGGTAAAACTCTTGGTACACCAGTTTGTATGATTGTATTCAATCGCGACCAGCACCCGAAGGACTATGAAAATTTGAAAAACAAATTTCGTCCAGGTCACGCAGACTTCACATATTTTGCCAAGTATGGAGTTTATGATTATCGTGGAGGTGGAAGAGCATCAGGCAGGGAAACTCTTGCACGGGTTGCTGCTGGTGCTATTGCAAAAAAAATTCTATCACAAGAAAATATAAAAATAATTGGATATACGAAATCTATATTTAATATAGAAGCAAAAAAATTTGACTATGACGAAATTGAAAAAAATCCATTGCGATGCCCTGATAAGATTGCGGCAAAAAGAATGCTAAAAAAAATCTTAGAAGTACAGAAGAAAAAAGATTCTGTCGGTGGTGTAGTTGAAGTCGTTATTAAAGGTTGCCCGGCAGGTATTGGCGAACCGGTTTTTAATAAATTGGATGCAATGCTTGCTTATGCAATGTTATCTATTCCATCGGTAAAAGCTTTTGAGATTGGATCTGGATTTAATTGCGCCACAATATTAGGTAGTCAGCAAAATGATGAATTTTATTACGACAGGAAACTTAAGCGAATTCGCACAAGAACCAATTTTTCTGGTGGTGTACTGGGTGGTATATCAACTGGTGAAAATATTGTATTTCGGATTGCTGTGAAACCGCCCTCATCAATAGGTCAAAAACAACGGTCTGTTGATGTTGATGGGAAAAGAAGAGAAATTGAGATAGCTGGAAGACACGACCCCTGCATTTGTCCACGCATAGTACCGGTGGCTGAAGCTATGACGGCTTTAGTGCTGGTAAATTTGTTAAAAATCCGTTAAAATAACTTATTTTAAAGGATTTTTAGGAAAAATATTTTTGATATTAAAATTTACAATTTTTTAACCTTAAAAACTTGACTTTTTATAAAAAAAGTATATATTATATGTGGTTTTGATAAGATGTTTGTAAAGCTTCACCCGCTGAACTTAGCAGGACTTGACACTTATAAAATAAAGTATTATATTTGTTCTGAATTTAAAAGAGTTTCTCACCAAATTAGTGATTGATGTATTGAAGATTAAGCTCAGCGATTAATTGACATTATATTCAAAAAGATTTTAGATTATATGTAGCAGGAGTTGATATTGGATTTAATTGCTGAATTTTAAAAATGTAAAATAAAAGATTAGTAAAATGAAACTTGCTACAACTTACCAACAAAAACTTAAAAATCAGAAAGGGGTGATGTATCTTCCAACCGATGCATTTAATTTCTTTAAAATTACTTCACAAAAAGAATCAAAACTCAATTCAATGTTTCATATAATTAACAATAACAAACAACAAAAGGAGGATTTATGAATCGTATCCTTAATTTATTTTTAATTGTTGGGATGATTTTGCTGCTTGCAGCTGGTTCTTATGCAGCGGATCGACCCCAACAAAAGGTCTCGGCAGAACAGATTAGTATTGATCCCGTCGAGCCACAGGGTTCTACCGAAGCACCTCAAGTAAATTTCCCACAGGCGGCAAATAAAGTTCCGCTTTCAGGTACATATACTATTGGTGCTGCAGGTAATTACCCAACCATTAACACAGCTGTTGCTGATTTAATGCTAAACGGTGTTGGTGGTCCAGTAGTGTTTGAATTTATCGATGCAGTATTAATCGACTCCCAGGTAACAATTGGTAGTGTTCCCGGAGCCAGTGATATCAATACTATTACATTCAAACCATCAGCTTCAGTTATTGGCCCAGTTGAATTAAAATTTTACAGCCGATACGTTGCAGCGAATGATATGGCTTGCTTTATTTTCCACACTGCAAGTTATATTACCATTGATGGTGAAAACAGATTATCAATTATCGCTGATACTACAACTTACTGGCCTGGTACATCCCAAAGAAACCACAATGTATTGTGGATTCGTAATGGTAGTCATCATTTAACATTTAAGAACTTTACAGGTGTAGGACAGAGAAGAGCTGCCTCTACTGCTTTTGCACTTTTCTATCAGTATAACACTGGTTATACACTACCCAACTACGAAATTGTTTATGATAATCTAGTTGGTTATCGTGGTAATGGTGGTTTCTGGATTCAGGGTGCAACCCAGCCAGCCCCACGCGATTATAACATTACAATTACAAATTGCAAGATTGGCGGTGGCTTCAGTCCAAATCCAGCGTCTGTTGTAAATAATATGGCTGGTATACCAGTATCTGGTGCGTATGTGGAAAATTATACCGTCGATAAAAATATATTTGATGGTGTAATGGCTCTTTCAACAGTTCGAGGCGCACAATTCACAGATGATGTTTATAATCTGGTATTTTCTAATAATATCATCAGAAATATTTATCAGTTAGCTGTAGCTGGTAACTCAGTTCGTGCTATACAGGTACACGGTACAGGTAGTAACGCCATTGTTAGTAAGATGCTCTTCTATAATAATATGGTTTACAATTTATATAACAACCCTGGAAACTCCACCTGGGGATTTGGTTTTATTGGTTTCGCAGGACAGGCGATGGGGCAAAATCTCACATTCCATCACAATACATTTAATGTTGATGCAGGTAGTGCACCGAATGCTGCATCTGCTTATGCATTTAACCTCAACTCACTCGGTACACAATTCGATACAGTTAATTCATTCAATAATATTTATAGTTGTGTAACCACAACTGCAAGAAATTGCTATGCTGCTGCAATGTGGTCACCAGGTGCAAGTGGTGGAATGGTTATCAACTCTGACTATAATCTATACTGGTCAAATACCGGTTATAAATTTATTATTCCAGATCCAACTACTCCTGCACAAGCTTATGTGACAGATGCTTTACAGGATTGGGCTGATTTTACAAGTTTATGGTCAGAATTACCAGAGGGTAACGATTCACATAGTAAGTTAGGTGATCCATTGTTTATACCTGGTGATGCACACATTTCGGAAGTTGTTGGTGATGTATCTCCAGCAGATCAAATGGGAACCGCAGCATATACCTATGCAACTGATATTGATGGCCAAAGCCGAGCTGCTAAAACCCCGGTTGATGTTGGTGCTGATGCATTTATCGCAACACCATTTGATTATGATGCACAGGCAAAAGCCATTATTGCACCGTTTGCAGGTGGAATACCCCCAGGATATCCTTCAGCAATTATTGTAAAGGTTTACAATAATGGTGTTAATGATTATGCAATTCCAGTCAGATTCAGAGTACTGGATACTGACGGAATTACTGAAATATTTAATGTACTTGAAACAACTCCAGTTGTGACATCTTATACTGAATTAACATATACATTCACAGCACAATGGACACCTCCGGCACCTGGAACATATACATTGATTGCAACTACAGAATTAGTTGGCGATCAGAAACCGGCAAATGATACATACCAGAGACCTCAAAATGTACTGGATATTCTTGTTGTGAATTCATATCCATATTTTGAGAACTTTGAAGGACCAAAGACCGTAACCTGGTCGTCAGGAACAATATTCAACTTCGATGATTGGGTGTTAGGTACTCCTACAAAATTAGGAGGTGCACATAGTGGTGCAAATGCCTGGTATGCTGGTCCAGATACAAACTATCGTGTAAACTGGGAAGCAGCAGTTTACTCACCATTCTTTGATTTCAGTGGTTTGCAAAAACCAATTTTGAGTTTCTGGCATAAATTCTCAACAGAACCTGATTGGGATGCAGTAATTGTTGAATATACAGAAGATTTAGGTGTTACATGGAACAGATTGGGTACATTTGAGGATCCAAACGGTAAGAATTGGTATAACAATAACAGTGTGGATTTAATCTGGGGTCCGCCAGCGTTTTCAGGTACCAACTACAACTGGCCAGAATGGGATTATGCACAACTCAAAGTATATGATCTTGCAGGAAAGCCATTAATTCGATTCCGTATAGCTTTTGGTTCAGATGCGTTTGTTAATGATATCGGTTATGCATTCGACGACTTCGGAATTGCAGAAGCAAGCAGTATTGCTGGTGTAAAATGGTATGATGTAAATCAGGATGGTGTGAAAGATCCCGAAGAAGCAGTACTTGAAGGTTGGACAATTAACCTGACTGGTGATGCAACTGATTCAAAAGTCACAGATTCTGAAGGTAAGTATGTATTTACCGATTTGTTTGATGGAAATTATGTGGTTAGTGAAGAACTCAAACCAGGATGGGTAAATACTTATCCAACAGGTGGTAGCTATAATATTACGCTTGCACCCGGTGAAAGTGTGTTAGATAAAGATTTCGGTAACTACTGGGCTAATGCTTCCATAACTGGTATGAAATGGGAAGATCTGAATGCCGATGGTGTTAAGGATGCAGGTGAGCCAGGTCTCGACGGATGGACAATTAACCTGACAGGTCCTGTTAGTGGTTCAACAGTGACAGCAGGTGGTGGATTATATGCATTTAATAATTTGACTGAAGGTACATATACAGTAAGTGAAGTTGCTCAAGCCGGATGGAAGAAAACATATCCAGCAACTGATCACACTGTTGTTATCAATGCTGATGGCCAGGTAGTAGCGGATATTAACTTTGGTAACTTTAAGTATGCAACCATCAATGGTGTTGTATATAACGATATAAATCATAATGGTGTGAAGGAAATTAGTGAACCTGGTGTGGATGGTGTTACAATAAATCTAACTGGTCCAATGCCTGGTTCAACTGTTACAGCTGGTGGTGGTTTATATGATTTGGTAGCTGATTTTGGTGCAAATACTATTGCAGCAGTACCTCCAGCAGGAAAATATGTAACAGCACCAACTGGTGGACAATACAATATCGATGTTAACACCAGTGGTATGGTGTTTGCAGATATGAACTTTGGTCTCAGCACAGTATTGGACTTCACAAAGTTCCGTAGTTTCATTCCAGAAGATATTGTTGCTGTTGATGCAAAGGGTAAAGTTCCAAAAGCAGTAAAACGCAAACCAATCGGCGGTTACTGGGAATTCACATTAACAAATAATACTGGTATGGATCAAACTGAACTACACATTCAATTCAAGAATGATGTAGCATTTGATCGTGGCTTAACTGGATTACCATTTACAT
>QOQV01000010.1 GCA_003327435.1 Ignavibacteriota bacterium | reverse complement strand
GTTGGTACACCACATCCGGAAGCACCAAAGGACTTTGGCTGGGTATTGATGGCAAAACCTGGCGATGTGCAGAAGTCACTAAGAGACAAGACCGGTATCCACACAGGTGGACCGAGGTTCTTCGATATATTTGAGAATGGTAAACCATTAGTTAAGTTGCAGAAGACCTTACCACCGAATAAGCACAATAATAAGTTATTTGCAGAGCTTGTAGCATTGAAGTTAGCGATTGCAGCAAGCGCAACCGAACATACTGCACTTGGTTTTGGTGAGCTTGTATATGATGATACAGTTACTGCACTTGCAGGATTCAATGGCAAGAAGATAAAGGAAATCTTTGCACAGGCGAGCGCAGCAATGACTGCAAAATCTGGCGATGCAAATCTGTATTATCAAATAGTTCGTAAATTAAATGAAGCTTTTGCCGGACCACTTGATACAGTAAGCTTTGCAACTGCTACAGTGCTGAAAGGTGTAAAGGATCTTACAGAGGTACCATTCTTGCGCATTGACGAGGGTGCTGTGATTGCACGCATAACTCCAGTCGAACGCAAATATGCTGATGTACCGGATGTCTTCGAACTTGCACAGAACTATCCTAACCCATTCAACCCAACAACTACAATTCAGTTCATATTACCTGAGGATGCAATTGTGACCTTGAAAGTTTACAACATTCTCGGTCAGGAAGTTGCAACTCTGGCTAATAAAGAACTCTTCACAGAAGGTATGAATGAAGTAGAATTTGATGCTGGTAAATTAGCATCAGGTATTTACTTCTATCAACTGACTGCTGAAGGTGTTGGTGAAAATGCACAGAAGTTCTCGCAAGTCAAGAAGATGGTCTTGATGAAGTAATTTGTACAGGGAAGGGCGGAGTGTATAACTCCGTCCTCCTCCCTTATGTTTTTATTGTTCGTTTAGCCTTGCTGGTTGAACGAACAGCTAAGAAAAACAAATTAGTATGTATAATTAACTCAATTAACGATTATAAAAATAACAAAAACAATTTAGGAGGATTTAAATGAAGTTGAAAATAGTTAGTGTAGCAATTGTGTTGATGAGTTTAGTTGTATTTGTTTCGGCTCCGGCACAGATAATATCTACTAATGAATGGTTTGTAGTTCCATTAACAGTATCTAATGCTGGAAATGCTAATGTGAAAACAATTTATTTTGGTGGTCACAGAAATGCAACCTATTGCGTTGATCCTATAGTAGTAATTTATTTAAGTCCAACTGATTCTCTTTTAGAATCAGAATTGCCACCTTCACCGCCTGATGGAGTATTTGATGTAAGATTTGTTGATAGCCGAACAGGTGATGGTAAATGTATGGATCAAGGAATTGAAATAGACATTAGGGAGTGGTCTACAACCATTGCAATTAAGGATACTTTTAGGGTAAAATTTCAACCTGGGGATCCAGGATATCCGGTAACATTTTCCTGGCCAGCAAATTTGAACGAGTTCTATACATCAGCAACTCTCACTGCAGGTGATGTAATCGATATGCTAACACAAACTTCAATCGAAATTACTGACGATATGGTGACTTCAATAAGAATTATTGCAACAAAAACTATTAACAGTGTAAAAATTGAAAATGAGATTCCAGAAAGTTTTGCACTTTTCCAGAACTATCCTAACCCATTCAACCCATCAACAAAAATAAAATTTTCGATTCCTGCTCAATCAAATGTGGATATTACAATATTTGATGTTTTAGGAAGAAAAGTTAATACTTTGGTATCTGAGAATTTAAAACCTGGTGTATATAGTATAGAGTGGAACGGTTTGAATGCTCACAATTCACCAGTATCGAGCGGTATTTATTATTGCAAAATGAACGCAATTGGTGAGAACGGTGCATCTTATACACAAACATTGAAATTGTTATTAATGAAATAAAAATAATCCAGAATCTCTCCTGCTTTATTACGCAGGAGAGATTTATGGAAATCGTAACTCTACAAAAAATAAGTATCTAAAAAATAATTGTAGTGAATTCCAGCGTAAGTAAAATATTATTATTCTGCCTGTTAGTTTTAATGATGTCATATGGTGTAAATAGTCAGACGGCGAATTTTGCAATACCATTAAAAGCAACAGGATTGAACGGTGGTTTAGCTGAACTTGTATTTGGTATGCACCCAAACGCAACTTACTGTCTTGATAACGATACATTAACTTTCTATAATGGAATAAAAGTATTGGAATTTGAGCTTCCACCAAAACCTCCATCGGATATATATGATATCAGGTTCACTGATAACCGTGTAGTTAAATGTATGGGTGAGGGGACCCCTTATGATATTAAACAGTCAATAGGGGCTGCTCAGAGAGATACGTTCAGGTTGAGCTTACAGGCAGGACTTGTAGCGGGCGACTCAATTATATTCACCTGGCCTGCTGGCTTATCAAATGCGTTTGATAGTATAAAAATAGGAACTTCCATCACTACAGCTCGAAGAATGGATTTAAATATTTTGAGAGCCGCCTTCTGGTGGGAAGTAACGGGAGTTCGTATCTGGTCTTTCGGTCTTAAAACTCCACCCAATCAGGCACCGGTCGCTTCGCCATTGTATAAACCAGAAAATAATTCAATTAATTTATCGCCAAAAATCACCCTGGAATGGTATGGCTCGTTTGGTGCAACTAAGTATATAATTGAAGTAGCTACAGATCAGAACTTCGCAAATATAGTAAAAAGAGATTCAAACGATCTGTTACAATTTCCATTAAGCTCAAAAAATACAATAAACTTTAATTTAGATTATAATACAAAGTATTACTGGAGAGTTAAATCTGTAAATAGTTTCGGTAGTTCAACATCAGAAGTGTTTAACTTTACAACAGCACCTCCACCTCCAGCAGCACCGGTTCAATTATTCCCCGCAGATAATGATACAGCTATTGCAATTAATCCAGTAATAAGATGGAGAAAATCAGAATTCGCATCAACATATCATTTGCAACTTTCAATTGATTCTAACTTCACTACATTTATTGTGAACGATTCAACCTTAACAGATACATCTAAACAGGTGAATTTAGAAAACTGGAGAATTTACTACTGGAGAGTTAGGGCTAAAAACAATTCTGGAACTGGTCCATTCAGTCCGAAATGGAAATTTAAAACTATAATACCGTTGCCCGAAAAACCCAATTTAAATACTCCTGCAAATAATGATAGTAATGTTGCCTTGAGTCCAACACTGATCTGGAACCAGGCACAATATGCTTCTGCTTATGAACTAACAGTTGCAAGTGATGTGAATCTTACAAACATTGTTTACAGTAATTTAAATGTTCTTACAACATCACAACAGGTACCTGCATTGAATTCATATAGAATTTATTACTGGAGGGTCCGGGGAAAGAATTATGCAGGTAATGGCCCGTACTCCGATGTCTGGTCGTTTAAAACAATTTTAACAATTCCTGAACAAATACAGCTTAACTCACCTGCGAATAACTCAACAGGAATTTTATTGAATCCTACTTTAATCTGGAATGCTTCGGAACTTGCATCGAAATATCATTATCAGGTGGACACACTGGTTACATTCACACATCCATTATTTGAAGATAGTTCGTACAGTGGAACAAGTAAGTCAATTGGACCGCTTGAATCTGGAATCAGATACTACTGGAGAGTTAGAGGCTGGAATAGTAAAGGTTATGGTGAATATTCAGAGATCTGGAATTTTACCACTGCGCCTTATCCATCGCCATCTGCTCCTGTTTTGTTCTATCCACAGAATGGTGCACCAAATATTTCACTAAACCCAACTCTAAAATGGCATCCTGCTGATTATGCTGAAGTTTATATGTTAGAAGTTTCGAAAGATTCGTTATTTACAATTGCGAATAGAATTTTGCTTGATACAAACATTGTGGATACTCAACGACAGATTGGCCCATTAACACAAATTACTCGTTACTTCTGGCGTGTAAAGGCAAAGAACAAAGCGGGTGTTGGACCTTTTTCTGAAGTATGGCGATTCAGAACTTATGGTGATGAACCAGCAAACTGGTTGACTTCTTTCATTGTATTCGAATCGGCTGGAGGATGGGACACACTGAAGTTTGGTGTACATCCACAAGCAACTCATGGAATTGATACACAGCTTGGTGAATATGAACTTCCACCTGTAATGCCTGGATTTTTTGATGTTCGATGGATAAGCCCTCCACGCAGACCAAATGTACTTGGAGAAGGAACAAGAATAAACTATTTGCCATTTGTATCATTTACACAAATAGATACCTATAGAGTTAAATTTCAAACAGGAATTGGAACTTATCCAATTATCGCCAGATGGAATAAAGATTTTCTTTACAATATCTGCGATAGTATGAAAATGAGAGATGAAATTGGTGGATTTACTATCAATATTCGTATGGATCACCAATCAAGTGTTGAGATCAATAATGAGAATATTAATACATTGATTTTGATTAAATATGGTGCCAGACCTTTGAGAATAAAACTTGAGAATGATGAAATTCCGGATGATTTTGTTTTGTATCCATGTTATCCTAATCCATTCAATCCTGAGACCAATATAAGATTTTCCGTTATGAAAAGCGCAGATATAGAATTGGGTGTTTACAATTTGATTGGTGAAAAAGTTAAAACCCTATTGAGGGCTAATTTATTGCCTGGAACATATAGCACCGTTTGGGATGGTACTGACGAGCTATCGGTTCATCAGCCAAGTGGTGTTTATTATGTTCGATTTTCTGCAGAAAATAAAGATGGTTCAAACAATAATTTAAAGGTTCAAAAAGTATTATTAGTCAAATAATAAATAATCAACAATTAACTCAAAACAAATTAAAGGAGTTACTATGAAGAGAATAGTAATCATTTCAGTAGTTCTAGCATTCCTTTTGGGTAATTTCGTGGTTGCACAGACAGTGTTAAATACGAAAGTGTTACCCGAAAATCCTAAACTAATGCCTTATGAACAAGGGAAGCATCCTAGTTCAAATAACAAACAAGAACCTCCACCGTATAATGCTCCAGCAAATGCTGCTGGTGTTTCAACAAATATTTCAGGATATTACGATTATCAGAGCAATGGCGGTTCGATGGATTATCTTGAAATGAATCCCACAAATCCTAACAAGGTTCATGCGATTATGATGATTTCAACAGATCCAACACAGCAGAGTCCATCAAGGCGAACCAGATATAATTTCAGTTCTAATGGAGGTGCAACCTGGGGTACACCTGTGACGGTTCCAACAGTGCGTTCTGGTTTTCCCTCAATGACTTTGAATCCATATCTTGGAATTCCAGGTTATCCTGCAGCAGTTTCGAACCATGCTGATCCGGATGGAGATGGTGCGCTTTCAAGTTATATATATTTTGATGCATCAGAAGGTGGAAAAACATTTTCGGAAGGTTTTACACCTGATCCATGGGATCCTTTAAATCCAAGTGATGAACCTATATGGCCACATATTGCAGTGTCATCAAATGGTAATACAATTATGGCAGCAAGCCGTTCCACAGCAGATGATTTAGGAGTAGTGACTTATGATGTACTTGGAATTTTTTCTAACTGGTATCCTATTGATACTTTAGATGCCGCTGGTGGTCGTTATGTTGTTGCAGTTGGTCCATCGGGTAAAGTAGCCATTGCATGGCATAGGATTGGTTCTGGTACAAGTACTGATACAGTATTTTATATCGAGTCAACCAATAATGGTCAGACCTGGAGTGCACCGCAGGTAGCTGCAGGCGCAGTTGCTGATCAGAAAGCAATTTATTGGGGTGGTATTGATGCAATCTATTTGGGTAATACACTATATATTGCCTATACAGCAATGCCAGCTGCAGATGATGGTGAATTTTATTATAGATCAAATCGTATTGAATTGTATAATGCCAATACGCAAACGACCCATGTGGTAATCGACAGCAACAATTTTCCGCTTATGATGAGAACTCTACCGAACGACTCATCACAAGCAAATCATGGCTGGCCATTTACATATCCAGCACTTGGAAAGAACCAGACAGAAACACGCCTATTTGTAGCTTGTGATGCATTTTTAGAAGGCGTATACGAATCAACACCAAGTGGTGGGTGGCATTATAGTGATGTTATTTATACATATAGCGATGATGGTGGTATTACCTGGGCTGATGTAAAAAATGTTACCAAAACAACTGATCTTGACGAAAGGTATGTCAGTATTTCTACGATTAATCCAATAATTAACGACAGTAACTGGTTATATATTGCTTTTATGGAAGATAATATTCCGGGTGCTTCTGCATTTGGTGATGGACGTCCAATATCACTTTCTACATTAAAATTCTTAAAAGTAAACACAGATTATAAACCACAAAAGGATATATCTGTTGTTGGTGTTGATTTGAAAAATTACACTGGAATCCATGCTATTGGGGTACCGGAAACGGTTATCGTTACAATTTTCAACGGTGGTGTAGAAAGTAATCCAAGCAGTGTACCATTGACATATAAAGTTGGATCTGCCCCAGCCAATTCAGGCGATGGTACATCAGAGACATTCACAGGTATTACCTGGAATGGGAAATTTGCTACATTAAGGTTTACACAAACTGTTTCTCCAACAGCCAGTGGAGCGTTCAAAGTATATGTAAAAGCTTTTTATCCAGGTGATGAAGATGCAGATAACGACCAAGGAACGAAGACAATAACTATTGCAAAGGAATATGATCTTACAATCTGGGAAGTCAAACAACTTAACACAATTGCTCCAAAAGCTCCACCAATGCCAAATATTCAGGTACAGGTTAAAGTGAGGAATATTGGTAGCTATGCACACGGTCCTTATACACTAAGATGGACAGTACGCGGAACAGCGCAAACGCCGGTAGGTCGAAGTGGACTTGCTTATGCACAATATGATTCTGTTGTTTTATCATTCCCTGTTACAGAAAGAGGTACATATTTCTATAGAATCTGGGTAGATCTACCAGAAGATATGGTAAGAGAAAATGATACTACAATTTTCTACGGTCGCGCATATCCAGCTTATGCGTTTACAATTACCTATGATGATTCCGATAATTTAGCTGATTCGTATTGGGGTCGTGATCATCAGGATTCAGCGATCTGTGCTGCAGTACGTTACACTGCACCAACAGATATTAAACTAATGAATTTAGATGCAATGTATGTGAATTCCTATCAGGGTGTTACATATTCAGATTCTATAATATTGTATGTTTGGTCTGCAGGTACTGATTCAAGTCCTGGTTCAATAATCTGGAGAAAGAAATTCTCAGGTGATGATTATATTACTGCTAACGGTAGATGGATGTCATTACCCGTTGGTGATGGTGATGGGATTCAATTTGCAGCAGGTCAGGATTTCTGGGCTGGAATACAATTCTCACGCGCCAGTGTCTTCCCGGCAGGATGGGATTATTATGAACCAAGTATACCATGGACTCCTGATAATCATAGAACAATTACAAGTTACTTTACAGAAGATAGTGCAAAAGTCTGGAACGAAGATCCATCAGCATTATGGCAACCAACCAGAAATGTTCTAATTGGTGAACCTGGTGGTAATGTTGAAGGAAGATTTGTAATGCGAGCAGTATGTGTGCCATCTGTTCCCGGTGGTACATTTACGGTGAATAATCTCTGGAATATGGTTTCTGTACCAGTTCAGGTAACTGGTCCAAAATCTTCTTTATTCTCAACTGCGGTTTCAGATGCATTCAGATTCGTACCTGGAACTGGATATCAGGTTCAAACAACACTTTCACCTGGAACCGGATACTGGTTGAAATTTAATGCTGCTCAAACAATTGAATTATATGGTTCCGGTATCAGCTCCCTCAATATACCGGTACAGGCTGGTTGGAATATGATTGGTTCGATCAGCACAGCAGTTCCAGTATCTAATGTTACAGTACCAGGTGGAGCTGGTTCATCATTCTATGCATATAGTGGTGGATATGTTGTGGCAAATACAATCCAGCCTGGTAAAGCATACTGGATTAAGGCAAATTCAAGCGGTAACCTTGTAATATCAGCTACAGCCAAGAGAAGTCCCGATTATATGCAACCGGATATTTCTGCATTCAACAGGCTGATTATTACAGATAGAGCTGGAAACAAACAGACATTATACTTTGGTGATAATGATGGTAAAGTACCAGTCAGTTTCTTTGAATTACCACCAAGTCCACCAGAAGGAATGTTTGATGTTCGTTATGCTTCTCAAAGAATGCTTGAAGCCTATCCTGCAGATGGAGCTGCCGAGTATGGTATTAGAATCAATTCCGCCGCATATCCAATAACAGTTGAATATCAACTGGTTAGTAGAACCAAGAGCTTCTCTTTACAGATTGGTGATAAGAAATACAGCTTAAGTTCTGAAAAAGGAACAGTTAAGATTGATAATCCAAATATTGCATCTATCTCTCTAAAAGTTGATGCGATGGATAATGTTCCAACTGAGTTTAACCTCAGCCAGAACTATCCAAATCCATTCAACCCATCAACAAAGTTCGAGTTTGCTGTACCAAAGACCGCTCGTGTGGAAATTGTTGTATACGACATTCTTGGTAGCAAAGTCGCTACATTGTATGATGGAGTGAAGAATGCTGGTTACCATTCAATTGAATGGAACGGCACCAACTCAAGAGGTGAACTGGTTCCAAGCGGCGTCTACTTCGTTAAGATGACAAGTGATGGATTCTCCGCTGTAAAGAAAGCTATAATGATGAAGTAATTTTTATATTGTGCTGCTGGAGGGTTGCTCCTTCCAGCAGTACCTAATAAAAAATTTGCTTTATAAAATGAAATCAGTTAAATTAAATCAAATAATTAACTCAATTAACTAACAAATAAGTGAGGTTATCATGAAAAAACAAAAATGGTTTACACTCCTCGGTGTTTTGGTCTTTTCTCTGCTGCTAAGCCATACACTGTATGGACAATTAACACAATTTCAGGCACCCATCTATGCAACGGATGGTTTATTATCCGATACCCTTTATTTTGGGCTGCATCCAGATGCTACACTATATATTGATGCGGCATTAGGTGAAGCAGAACTGCCTCCGGTTCCGCCAGGTGAAGGTCCTTTTGATGCTCGATTTATAAGCATATCTGGTGAAAATATTGGGAAAGGTTCGAGAAAAGATTTGCGTTCAACGATCGGCCCTGATGAAACATACTGGAAGTTATTTGTAAAACCAACATACGATGAACCAGCTCGCTCCATTATTTTATCGTGGCCATCTAATCTTGGTTTAACATCAGGGACATTGAGGATGGAAATTCCTGCAGTTGATCCAACAGTTATTATTAATATGCTCTATACTACTAGTTATGAAATTCCTGCAAGTGGTGATCTAAATGCTGGTCTTGAAATTAGAATAGTTCGTACTGAAACAAAACCCGAAATTGTTGTTAACCCATTAAGCTGGAATTATGGAACAGTATTCATCGGTTCCCCAATAGGAAAAGTGTTTACAATCCAGAACACAGGGAATGCTGATCTTGAGATTAGTTCAATTACCACAACCAATCCAGAATTTGAATTAAGCTCAACTGGACCAATAACAATTCATCCATCTGAGTCATACGATTTAACAATAACATTAAATCCCACAACTCCCGGTCCAAAGAATGCTACAGTTACTTTAAATCATAATGCAGGAAACTGGACTACTAATATCACACTAACTGGAGTTGGTGGTGATCCGGGTAGCTTCAGATCCTTCACACATACTGAACTTGTGACCACTACTGGTGGTAAATTACAAAAAATCATCAAACGAAAACCTGATAAGGTAGAATTTGAATTGGAGATAACTGTACCTGCGGATGGTTATAACCAATTACATTTTGAAGGTGCCGCAATATTACCAGGATTCCCACATATTGTGAAGAAAAATGGTGTACCCCTTACAGCAGGTGTCGATTATACTCTTGCTGGTGCGATTGATGGGAAAAATAAGAAATTTGATTACACATTTACTGGTGGGTTAGTTAATGGTGATGTAATTAATATCCACGCACATGGAGCAAAAGGTAAACAGGTAAAAGCAAAATACTGGTGGTTACCAGCAGCAAAACCAGTAAAGAATGCTGTTGATGTAACATCACCATTGTGGAAACTTAACCAGCCACGTCTACCTATGCCAACTTATGGAAATGTTGCAGCCGAAATTTTCCCGACTACTGGAATTGCAATTGGAACCGGTAAATTAAAGATGCCTTCATATAAAGATATGTGGAAAACACTCTGGGAGAAAGGCACAGTACATAGTGGCGCCCCTGGTGCTCTTGAGACATTTGGTGGCAAACCTTGGGTAAAAGAACTGAAAGCAGCACCACCTTCAAAAGCTAACAATCTTTTATTAGCAAATCTTGTTGCGCTTAAATTTAACATAGCTGCAAGTCAACAGGGTAATACACCAAATGGTTTTGGTGAGTTAATTTACTGGCAACCCGGCAATGAACTGCACGGATTGACAATAAACGATATTGTTGCACTTGCAGATCCAAAGATGACGACAAAGGATGATGCCTTTGATTATGTAAATTTAAATAATGTAGTGGCTGCGATAAACGGTTCATTTAGTGGCGATTTAGATACTGTTAGCTTTGGTTCCAAATTGGTGTTAACTGGTACAAAGACATTATCTGAAGTACCATTCTTAAGAAGAGGAACAATGAAAGCTATTGCGGTTCCACCACCAATCGCACCTGAAATTCCTGAAGCATTTGTATTGTACCAGAATTATCCAAATCCCTTCAACCCAACAACTACAATAGAATTCAGTTTACCAGAAGATGCTGTAGTTAGCTTGAAGGTTTACAATATGATTGGACAGGAAGTCGCTACATTGATAGACAATGAAGAGATGATGTATGGTGCTGAATCAGTAACATTTGATGCCAGCAATTTATCTTCTGGTATCTATTTCTATCGTTTAGTTGCAAAAGGACTCGAAACTGGTGCAACTACACAGATTATGAAGAAAATGGTGTTGATGAAGTAATTTGTTTAGATGTCATCCTGAGTAAAGGGCTTACCCGCTCAGGATGACATATTATAAACTTGACTTTGAAAATCAAAAATATTATAATATGTAAAATTAAGTTCTTTGAAAGGAGGTAGAAATCAGAATTAAGGTTTATACAACTGGTTTCATCTCGGACGGCACATCAGCGGTAATCTGATGAAAAGTTTAAATTAAAAATTAATTAACCCTTAATTAACTAACAATTAACAAAAACTAACAACAAAAAAGGAGTTACAAAATGAAACGCTTAATGTTTTCCTTAGTAGTATTGCTGTTTGCAGCATTAATGGTTAATGCACAAACCCCAACAGCAACAGCATATGCACCAGTGGTTGTTACAATTGAAGGTGGTTTAACACTTGATCCAGGAAGCTATGCTTTTGCAACATTGCGTCAGGGAACAACATACCATGTATTTCCAAATATTGCAGATGGTGCATGGCAATATGTTGATATGAACAACCAACCTGATGCATTAATGGATCCAGATGATTACACAGATTTCGTTTGCACAGCAGTTCCTGGTGCAAATGTGTTAATCAATTTCCAATACCTCCCAACAAAGCTGTTAAGCTATGATGGTCCAGGTGCAGTATTTGTTGAATATCCAAAAGCATGGGCATATGTTGGTGGTCTTGATGCAGATGCACAACCAAAGACATTACCAACATTTGAATTCCAACTCCCAGCTGGTGTTGATGCATTCTCATTCTCACCAGAAATGATCATCACTGTACCAATGGATGTAATGCCAGGTGTTGACTACCAGGGATTAATGGTTGTAACAGCATCATTTACTGGCTTCTAAGATTTAACTTTTAAACAAAAATTGAGCGGTGCTTTAACATATTGTTATGGTTAAAGCACCGTTCTTGTAATTATAAATATTTATTATTCCATAATATTCTAAAATAAATGAAAAAAATATTCTTAATATTTCTTACAATTTTAATTAACCTGAATCTTTATTCATATGTAAGGGTCTCTCCAACGGTATTGTTTATTAATGAACCAAAGCGTTCAACGGCACTTGAAATTTTCAATCCTGGTGCAGTTGAAGTAGAAGTCTGGTTTGAATTGAAATATGGTTACACGTCCACTGACGATTCGAATAGATTGGTTATCGTAATGCCAGAAAAACTATCGGCAGATGATAAATCTGCAACGGAGTGGCTTTCAACATATCCTACAAAAATGGTACTAAAACCTAATGAGAAAAAAATTGTTCGTATAATGGTAAGCCCACCGGCTGGTATAACTGACGGTGAATACTGGGCAAGGGTGTTGGTAAATTCCAAACAGATTGGCAGAAAATTGAAATTGAAAGAGAATCCATCTGGCGCCAAAATTGGTTTTGATATTCAACAACAACAATCTATACCATTTCATTATCGGAAAGGAAAATTAAGTACTACATTTGATCTGATGGGAAATCCTGTCATTGACGTAAAAGATGGTAAACTTCATTATAAAATCAATATGTTGCGTGGTGGTAATAGCTCGTATTGGGGAATGTTAAATTTTATCATTACAGATAAAAGTGGTAAAATGGTTAAAAAAGAGTGGCAACATATGGTGGTTTATAAAGAAATTAAACGCGATTTTCTTGTAGATGTTAAGGACCTGACACCAGGGGATTATACACTTAATGTAATTGCTGAGTCAAAAAGATATGACGATGCGGCAAAATATGTAATTAAAACAGAACCAAAAAGCTGGAAATATAATTTTAGGATTCAATAATGATATTCGATGGGAAGGAGTATCAAAAAATATTATCAGGGTTATCGTTCGTTTTTGCATTATTCTTGTATTTGACGATCAATATTGCATATTCTCAATCATCGTCTCGGACTACGGATACACTGATTGTTGATTTATTTGAAACAAGAATAGGGCGTACTGAGATAACTATTCTTAAAAGGGATAAGGATGTTTATTTACCAATTACTGACATCTTTGATTTTCTCAGATTAAAGTATGATCTAAATTTCGAAAAAAATTACATAAAAGGTTTCATTGTCTCACCAGATTCGAACTATGAAATTAACTTTGAAACCAATCAGGCAAAATATAAAAATAATATTGTTGATATTAGAAGTTTTGATTATTACAAAACTAAAGAAAAATTATTCATTCATGAGCGTATTTTCCGGGATTTATTTAGATGGAATATAAAGTTTGATGAAAATAGATTAGAAGTGGTATTGAAAAGTAAATCACCTTTTCCACTAATACAGCAAAGGCAACGCCAGCGGAGTTATCGCAAACAGATTGAAAGAGATATTATAGTATCGGATTTGTATATTGGACGAAAACCACTTCCATTGAATTTAGGTAAATTAAATTATAACATAAATTCATATAAACTCCAAAATAAAGATATTTATACACGATATAACTTCTTACTCGGAGGGCAATTTTTATGGGGTGATTTTGAAGGTTCAATTCGTGGTACTTTAAATAAAAAGATTAAAGAAAGAGACATTCAGGGATCTCTGAAATATCCTTTTTTTGATAATCGTTACCTTCAACAAATCACTTTAGGTGATATTTATAAAAGATCTTTTGTTGGAGGAAACCTCTTCGGTATTGATATCACAAATATACCTCCTGAAAGAAGAAGTATATTCAGTCCTTATATTGTAAAATCAAATGTTAATTCTAATAGTGAATACTACCTTACAGGCAGAGGTATACCACCAGTATATACTTTTGCAGAAAGAGATACAAGTATCGAAACACCGATGACTTTGTTTTTTGGATACAACGAAATTACAGAAAGAATATATGATTGGTACGGGCAGCAACAAACTCGTACAAGTTATATGATTATACCTTACACAATGATACCTCCTGGAGAGTTTGATTATAGATTGTCCGGTGGAGTACTTCGACAAAAAAATTATCCGGTATACTCATCAGCTGACTTAAAATATGGTGCAACGCAACATATAACCCTAGGTGCAGGTGTTGAATACCTTAACAGGGAAAATCTTAAAGATAAAATTTTCCCTTATACTTATGCAACCGTTCGACTTTATAATAACTTGTATGGTAATGCTGAATTTTCACCTTTCGTTTTAGGAAGAGTAAATTTAAACTGGCAAACATACGATCAAAAAATATTCAATATTAGAGCTTCAATTCACAATAAGAATAAAATTCTCAATCCCAGAAATATTACAAATTCATACGGTGTGAGTTTTCACTATCCTTTTACAACTAATATTTTTACTAATTATTTTAATGTTAATTTCGATCAAAACATCTTAGAGAAGGGTAATGAACAATTTCTCCGAGCAGGTATCGGAAGTATTTTTAAGGGGTTCTCAATTGGATATTCCTTTTCTAGATATACATCAAGTACAACCTATACTATAAGAGAATTATTTTATAATGAAGAAACTGACGAAGAAGAATACAGGGATATCGACAAAGCTTTTAAGACAAAGTATATAGAGAGCTTGTTAAATTTTTCTACAAATCCAACAGTATTTTCAAATATATTTGCAGGAGCCAGGTTCGATCACGTTGCCAATCGTTTGAAAACTTCCCAGATAGGTATAACAATATCTTTCATTTCTTCACTTGCGATAAATTTAATTGCAGAAAAAAATTTTATCACGAATGATATTTTTGCGTTTCTTAATTTGACCTTCAATCCAAGCTATATTAGTGCTGCTATTTCAATGATAAAAGGAAATTTTGGTAATACTTATTCAGCAAGCATAAGAGGTGAAGTAATTGGTTCTACACAAACTTTCGATTTACTCTTTAACCGAATAACCCAGAGAAAGAGAGGTTATCTTTTAAATTCAGCTTTTATCGATCTGAATAAAAACGGTATAAGAGACAAAGGTGAACAATATCTTAAAGATATTCGTATATCTGGCCAGTTAAAAAATGGATTCGGTGTACCATACTCAAGAAAATACAGTGATTATAGTTATCTAATTTCAGGTGAGTTATATAGGGATTACATACTAAAAATCAGAACTTATGATCTGGAGGATCCATTATTGGTGCCGCTATATGAAGGTATAACAGTAAAAGCCGAACCAAATAAATTAAAAAGAATTGAGATACCTATTGTTACTGGTGGTATTATTAGTGGTGTTGTGGTAGATGAAACTGGAAATCCAGCAGGTGGTGTTACAATCAAATTATCAAAAGCAGGAAAAATTAGAAAAATCACAGTAACAAATTCGCAAGGAGAATTTGAATTTCCTACAGTTCCACCTGGCATTTATCAAGTATTTGTTGATGAAGAAACATTAAAAGCGTTTAATTTGATATCGGAACCTGCAAAACAGGAACTCGAAATCACAGGAAAACCTGAAGAAGGTTATGTATCTACGAGTTTTGTTTTAAAAACAAAATAATGGAGTAAGCTATGAAAACATTAATTTTTAAATATACATTTTTTATTACCCTGTTATTATTTATTGGAAATAGACTTTATGCACAGGGTGTCGATAGCCTGGATATAGATGATGAGGAAATATATCAGGATGTTGATTCGTTGATAGATGTTCATATTTCTAATATGACAGATTTTGAAGAACTCATTACATTTGATCCCACTGATAAATTCTGGTCGTTCCAGAATCCTTTTCCTACAAATAATACAATATATGGTGTTTGTGCAACCCCAAATGGTAATGTATTCCTTGCAACTCCAATGTCCTCTATTATCAGATCGACTGATAATGGTGTGCAGTGGGATTTGAAATTTGGGATTGGATTAACAAATTCTACCTTATATGACATTACTTTAGTGAATAATAATGTTGGTTATGCTACTGGTCTTGGAGGTATTCTTTTAAAAACAACTGATGGAGGGAACAGCTGGAATAAAATGATTGTGAGAAGTGGTATACCTCTTTTTAGATTAAAATTTTTAGATGAAAACAATGGTTGGGTTTCTGGGTATTCTGGTATGGTTTATAAAACGAACGATGGTGGCAACAATTGGTCAACACAATTTGTGATGGCAACTGTTAGATTGTTCGGTATTGATTTCATTAATAATAATCTTGGCCTTGTAGTTGGTGACTCAGGTAAAATATTTGGAACAACAAATGGGGGTGCACTATGGACACAACAAAATTCTGGAACCACTCAAACCTTAATGGATGTACAGTTCCTGACACCTAATCGGGCTGTTGCAGTTGGACGAGCTGGTACAATAAAAATAACCACAAACGGTGGTAGTTCCTGGAGCTCAGCGTTTTCACCAACTTTATCCTGGCTGGAAGATGTTCATTTTATAGATTCTGCACGAGGTTGGGCTTGTGGCTCAAGTGGAACAATTATAAGAACCCTTGACAAAGGCTTAAGCTGGTATCAACAAAATTCTGGTACGACAGAATGGCTGGATGCGATTTATTTTGTGGATTCATTAAATGGCTGGGCAGGTGGAGCAAAAGGTCTGGTCTTGAGAACAACAGATGGTGGTGATAACTGGATAAAAATTTCAAAGGGACATTATGACAATTTGTATTCTGTCCATTTTTCTGATCAAAGAAATGGCTGGGCACTTGGTAAGGATGGTGTGGCTTATAAAACCACAGACGGAGGTTTAAATTGGATTTTCCAGTATAGTTTAGTAGGCCAAAAAGTGAATTCTTTATTCATGATCGACTCTATGAATATCGTAGTTGTAGGCAAACGTGGATTGGTAAAAAAATCTACAGATGGTGGAACATCCTGGATTAATACATATTATGGCACAACGAATTTGTTAAACAAAGTTTATTTTGTGAATTCTGATCTCGGTTTTGCGGTAGGTTCAAGTGGGATTGTATTGAAAACTACAAACGGTGGAGATTTCTGGTATAGAATAAAAACAAATTACAGAAACAACCTTTATGATATTCAATTCGTTAATAATACAACTGGTTGTATAGTAGGTGCCCGTGGTGCAATACTCAGGACTACAGATGCTGGAAATACATGGAATGTAAAATATTCTGGTACATATGCAAAGCTAAATTCAATCCATTTTGTTGATGATAAGTATGGTTGGATAGTTGGTAATAGTGGAACGATTCTCAAAACGACCAACGGTGGCAATACATGGTTTGGCCAATACAGCGGAACTAAGAAGGAATTAAAATCAGTTGCATTTGTTGATTCTCTGTATGGCTGGATTGTGGGCGCAAACGGAATATTATTATCCACAACTAACGGTGGTATGAATTGGCTAAATCAACCTTCTCCCGTCAGAACCAATCTAAATGATATATATGCAATTGATACATCAAATGTTTGGGCTGTAGGTCTACAAGGTGTAACCCTGAGGTATGGTAGTGGTTTAGTTTTAAGTAAAAATAAACCGGCTATAATAGAAGAATTTTTCACAAATAATTATCCTAATCCATTTAATCCCGTTACAACTATAGAATTCGATTTACCCGAAAAAAGTATAATTACAATAAAGATTTATAATATAGTTGGACAGGAAGTTGCCGTACTTGCCAAAGAAGAACTTTTCTTCCAGGGTCGTAATGCTGTATATTTTGACGGTACAAATTTACCATCAGGAGTTTATTTTTGCAGAATAACAGATGAACTCGGCAAGTTTAAAGTAGTTAGAAAAATGCTGTTATTAAAGTAAGTTTTGGAATGAAATTTAAAAGTTTTATTCAAATAATAACATCTCTTATTGTAACTTTAAATCTTTTTTCTCAAATAAATTGGGAATGGAAAAACCCATTTCCGCAGGGAAATGCAATTTACGATGTATTTGCAATATCCAACATAAATGCGGTGGCTGTTGGTGGTAATTGTACATTAATTGAAACTACTGATGGCGGGGAAAGCTGGCTAATAACCTCGGAAATAGATGGTTGCAAATCAACTTTACGAGCGGTATCTGCCAAAGGTAATAATATTATTGCTGTTGGTGACTCTGGTGTTATTGTTAAAAAAAATATTGGCTCAAGTTCTGCAAAATTAATCAAAATTAATTTGCAGGAAAGATTAAATGATATTTTTTTGATTAATGAAAATCTCGGCTATATTGCCGGAAACAATGGTGTAATCCTAAGAACTACCGATGGTGGAAATTCCTGGAGCAGATTTCCAAGTTTAATGATCTACAGTTTAAACAAAATAAATTTTCCATCTCAGAATGTAGGATATATAGTAGGCGATAACGGTAGAATATTTAAAACTACAAATTCTGGTTCTAAATGGGATACTCTTAATTCCGGTACTATGGAAAATTTAAAAACGGTTTTTTTTATTAATGATACCACTGGTTGGATTGGCGGTAATCTCACTCTCTTAAAAACTACTGATGGTGGAAGAAATTGGTCCAGTCAATTGCGTAATTATCTTGTTTCTGATATAGTTTTCAATTCTGTTAATGCCGGTTTTGCCGTGACATTGAATGGCTTGCTTTTAAAAACATCTAATTCTGGATTTTCCTGGTCCGCTGATACGATAGAATACAAAGGTACTCTTAGGGCTATTTCATTTTATGCAAAGTTATACGGATGGGTGGTTGGTGAATTTATTAATTTGTATAAATCGGAAGACGCTGGTAGTAATTGGGATATTGTTAGCTACGGTACTACAAAGCATATATATGATGCTGCTTTTATTAACGCATCAATGGGTTTTTGTGTTGGGGAAAATGGTACGATTTTAAAAACATACGATGGGGGCGAGTTTTGGTCAGGTGTTAATTCCGGAATAACAAATTTCTTATACTCAATCGCAATAAATAAGAATTCCCAACCGAATACCATTTGTGTGGTTGGAGAAAAGGGTACAATTTTGAAATCAAACGATAATGGAGAAAATTGGATACCAATAAATAATGGTGTAACTACACGCGATTTAAAATCTGTTTTTTCTCGAGGTCAAACTTTCTGGGCAGTAGGAAATAAAGGAACTATAATTAAATCACTTGATGATGGATTTAGCTGGATGCCACAAACTTTTCAAGATACAACTGATCTAAATTCAATTTTTTTCATAAATGATAGTACTGGGTGGATTGTAGGAAAATATGGATTAATTTATAAAACTATTGATGGCGGGACAAATTGGCAAAAGATTGAAACTATCTTTAAGAATGAGCTTTTTGATGTATTTTTTCTTAATGAAAACATTGGATGGTTTGTTGGAGCAAATAAAACCATTCTTAAAACAGATTGTGGGGGCGATTGCTTGAAAATTGATTCACTTGCTATTCAAGCTTTACAACCAAGCCCTCCCAAGAAAACTGATTATTATTCTGTTAAATTTATTGACGATTCAACTGGTCTAATTGTTGGTAGTAATGGGTATCTGATAAAAACTATTAATGGTGGAAGAAAATGGTTTATTTCCAAAACATATACAAACAACAATTTGTATGATATCGAATTGTTGAATAATGAAAATGCACTTGCCTTTGGCACTTTTGGAACAATTTTAAAAACATATAATTTAGGTGGTGACGAACCTCTTCCACCTCCTCCACCTCCAGCTGAAATACCAAAACCCATACTATATCAAAATTATCCTAATCCTTTTAACGAAGTTACTTATATTGGCTTCGAATTGTTCGAACCAACTCGTGTTCAAATCAAAGTTTATGATGTGCTTGGCCGTTATATTGAAACTCTCACAGATAATGAGTACGACGAAGGATATAATGAAGTCGAATTCTATTCAACAAATAAATCCTCAGGTGTTTATTTTTACCAGCTTATAACACCAAAGTATAATACTGCTAATGCTATGTTTTTAATTAAGTAGTATGCTTTTTTCTTTAGAATTTTGTATATTAATATCAAATAATTCACCTCAAATAAATAATTCAAAGGAGTAAATTATGAGAAATTGGTTGCGAAAAAGCAAAAGTGTTATTGCACTTGGTATTTTAGTTTGCTTTATGTTTATTGTGTTTCATTCAAACTTGGAAGCACAAAATGCATTAACAAAACAACGGGTAATTAACAAAAATCCAGGTCCCACAAACTATCCTTTTAAAACTATCAAAGAATTACAGTATAATCATCCCGATTCTCTGGCAAAAGCAGATAGTATTCAAAATACGGATCCCACTAAATATTATTTACAGGCTGGAAATTTTATTTACCCAAAGAATGGCAATTCAACTATAACGAATAGTGATTCGATTTACACAATAGTTGGTGTGGTTATCGTACCCGTTAAAATATTTAATTACACTGCTAGTGGTTATACTTTAGTTCTTGCAGATACCGGCTACTTTAGTAATCCAGAAGAATTTAATGGACCATGGCACTGTGTGGTTATTAGAGCGCCGATTGGTAGTAGTAGTGACCCATTCCCTCTCGCGGATTCAATTTATTATCAGGCGATGTTCAATCTTGAAGTAGGAGATGTAGTCAGAGTTGATGGCTTTAACTGGGATTTTCCAATGCCTGGTCAGGGTTCGGTTATGAGTACAACTACACAATTTGCCCCATTACCTACAAGTATCAGTCCTAATAATTTTGAGATCATAGCATCAGGTTATCCCCTACCTGAAAGGAAAAAGTTTCCATCCAATGAACCAAACCCATTCTATCAGGGTACATATCCAGGTGGTAAAATTAAATTTTCAACCGGTGAACAATGGGAATGGCATTATGTCGAATTGTATGATTGGACTGTAAGGACGATCATCAATCCTGATAGAGGAACTTTTGATATGGTCAATGAAAATGGAGATGTCCTGGGAACATATGATGCATCCAGATACTTTACAACTGTACCCGGAAGGCAAGATACTACATATCAGTTTTCGGTTCCCCCTGTTGGTTCTCGCATTGATACTATCAGGGGTATTATGCAATCGGTAACAGGAACTGAAAATCCCCGTGGTTATCGTATTGCACCGGTATGGCCAGGTGATATAGTGTATGGTGTCGACTTACCCAGGATGCAGTCACACCGCCGTTATCCAGTTGTTGTTACACCAACAGACTCAATAAGAATTGAAGTAACAGCAATTAGATTACAAAATGGTTATCCCATCGATAGTGTTCTTATATATACAAGTACTAATTATGCGGCATTTAAACCTTTTAAAATGAGTAAACCATCAAATGCTGATACAGCTATTGCATCATATCTTATAACACCAAAATCTGCTGGGACTAATATCAGATATTTCTTCAAAGCTTTTTCACACGAAGAGTTAACTGGAAAACAGTATACATCAATTTATGCAAATGCTCACCCACTATTATATTCTGATACCTCAAAAGGTTACTTCTTCTTTACCGTAAAGAACTTACCTCTGAAAATACAGGATGTGCAATATACACCTTTTGCAAACGGTATATCGCCATATTATGGAGCTGATTCAGTAACCATTGATGGTGTAATAACAGCTGACACGAGTGATCTTACTATTAGTGGAATTGGTGGACCCGGAGAAGGTGAAGGGACATCCGCATGGTATATGCAAAGTGGAAATGCACCCTGGAGTGGTATCTGGGTTGTTGGTCCTGAATCCACACTTGCAGTAGCAAAAAGAGGGGATAGTGTGAGGGTTACGGGAAGAATCTATGAATATATAAGCTTTGGCGGTGCAACTACAACAAGAATTGACAACATTCGTCATCCAATACAAATTCTCGCATCTAATAGACCTATACCCGACCCTGTAAGCTTACCAACTTCAACATTTGCTACAGGTGTACCAGATGGAACACCATCAGCCGAACAATGGGAAGGTATGCTTGTTAGATTTGATTCTGTAAATGTTACAAATGTATCTCCAACTTTTGCAAGTCCATGGGAATTCTTAGTAAGTGACGGTTCTGGACAAACATTAATTCGCCGTGAGGGCAAAACTGTTTATTCGAATTATTTGCCTGATACCCTTATTGGGAAACAAATTTTATCAGTAGGTGATAAAATTGTTCCGTTAACAGGTATTGTTTTTACTGGCAATGCAAAATATAAAATTACACCGCGTAAAGATCCGGATATTAATCCTGGAGATGTTTACACATTTAACCAGGGTTGGAATCTTGTTTCCGTACCTTTTGTACTAGGCGATTCGTCTAAATCAGCTTTATTCCCTGATGCCACATCAAATGCCTTCGCCTTTGCGAATGGATATGTTCAGAAAGATTCTCTTGTACCAGGAGTTGGTTACTGGTTAAAATTCCCATCTATTACAACTCGCAGAATGTTCGGAAGACGATTAAATGATCTAACAATAAGTGTAAATCAAGGATGGAATTTGATTGGCTCAATAACAAATCAAATTTCAACTTCATCAGTCGTTACTGATCCACCTGGAAATATTGCAAGCTCATTCTATGCATATAATAACGGTTATGTGGTTACAAATACAATTCAACCGGGAAAAGCTTACTGGGTAAAAGTCAATCAGGCAGGCACATTAACCTTTGGAGGTACATCACTATTATTTAAAGAAGAAACTGCTAATTTAGCAAACATTGACAACTTCAACACGATTCGCATTACTGATAAGAACGGTAACAGTCAAATTCTCTATTTTGGTCTTGATGCTGACGAGAACATTAATCTAAGTTACTACGAAATGCCTCCGTTACCTCCATCCACTTTGTTTGATGTAAGGTTTGCATCGCAGAGAATTCTTGAAACATATCCAAGAAATATTGACAAGGAACTTGCTCATACAATCTTGTTGCAGGGTGTGGAATTCCCAATAACAATCGAATGGAATACTACAAACGCATTCGGTAAAAATATAGTTATGACTGATGGATTGGAAGGAAAAATTATTGGTGCAAAAGAATTAAAGGGTGAAGGAAGTATTAAGGTCTCAAATTCAGATCTCAAGATGATTCAATTAAAGATTGAGAACGGTGAAGCACTTCCAACCGAATTTTCTTTGAGTCAAAATTATCCAAATCCATTCAATCCAACCACTAAGATGGTAATTGCTCTACCAAAATCAGCACAGGTTGAAGTTAATGTTTACGATATACTTGGAAGAAAAGTGAAAACACTTGTTAATGAAGTTCGTCCAGCTGGTTATCATACAATCGAATGGAATGGAACAAACGAATTAAATAATCTGGTACCGAGCGGAGTTTACTTCATTCGTATGACAAGTGGATCATTTACAAGCGTGAAGAAGATTGTAATGTTGAAATAAAAATCAGATTCCTCAATAATTCAAAGAGCCGATTCGCTTACACGAATCGGCTCTTTTATTTTAATAATTTAATAAAAATTCTTAGTTGAAATTGTTTTCGCTGGCTAATTTCTCGGTTTTTTCTGCAAGTTGTAATTGTTCTATCATTTCATCAATTCTACCATCCATAAACTCACCTAAGTTGTAGAGAGTTAAGCCAATTCGGTGATCTGTGACCCTGTTTTGTGGAAAATTGTATGTTCTAATTTTTTCGCTTCTATCACCTGATTTTACCATTGATCTTCTTTTTTGAGTAATTTCTGTTTCCTGTTCCCTGATTTTCATTTCGTAAAGTTTTGCACGGAGCATTTTCATTGCAAGCTCGCGATTTTTTAATTGTGAACGTTCCTGCTGACAGGCAACTACTATTCCAGTGGGTTTATGTGTTATCCTTACTGCTGTTTCAACCTTGTTAACATTCTGTCCGCCTTTTCCACCTGAACGAAACGTGTCAAATTCAAGATCCGCTGGGTTTATTTCAATTTCTACATCTTCGACTTCAGGTAGGACTGCAACGGTTGCAGCAGATGTGTGTACGCGTCCCTGTGCTTCAGTTTCAGGAACTCTTTGAACACGGTGCACACCACTTTCATATTTTAATTTTCCATATGCTTCATTTCCACTAATTCGCATTACAATTTCTTTAAATCCGCCTTTTGAACCTTCGTTAAAATCAATCAGCTCAACTTTCCAACCGTTTTTTTCTGCGTATCTTGTATACATTCTGTAAAGATCCCCAGCAAAAAGACCTGCTTCATCTCCACCTGTTCCAGCTCTTATCTCAAGTATGCAATTCCTTGAATCATCAGGATCCTTCGGTATCAATAATGATTTCAAATCCTCTTCTAAAATTTTTAGTTTCGTTTCCAATTCATCTTTTTCTTTTCGAGCAAAATCTTTTAATTCATTATCAGTTGAATTACTTAAAAGCTCGTTCACACCATCTAACTCGTTTTTGGTTTTTAGATAAATATCATAAACCTTCACTATTTCCGATAAATCACTATATTCCTTGTTCAACTGCCGATACTTTTCCTGATTACTTATGATTTCATTATCACTTAGTAATTGAGTTAATTCTTCGTATCTTTGTTTTATCTTTTCTAATCTTTCGAACATAATAAATATTTTCTTGTTTGACTATACAAATATACAAAAAAATGAATTTATTAACTAATGTGTAAAATTAGATGTGAAATATTTTCCTGATGTATGTTATTTCTTCTTTATTGAAATATTTTAAGAAAAATAGTATAAGAGGGAAGAGTATTAATAGTAGGAATTTGGTAAATATAGATAAGGTAGTATACGGTATTAAGTAAAACGCTACTAAAATAATAATTGTTGATAGAAATGTTTTAACCATTCTAGTATATTCATAATGTATATAAAATATTTTTTGAGAGAAGATGTAGTTTAATAAGGCAATCATCATGTAACTAAATAAAGTTGATAATGCAGCACCTGTAATTCCAATAAGTGGAATTAAGATAAAATTTAATATGACATTTAAAATTGCACTTGTAATTGTGGTAATAGGTAAGTAGTATGTTTTTTTTTCGATGTAAATTCCCGCAGAGAAAATCAATGAAAGCCCGTTAAACAGATATGCTGTCAGGATAATAGGGACAATGTTTAATCCTGACCAATAATCTGGATGTATGATAAATCTGTTCAGAATTTTAATGCCCACAATATCATTAATAAATAATGTAAAGAATATTAACACAAAGCACATAAACAATAAAAAGTAAGAAGCAATTCGTGCAAACAAAATTTTCGAATCTTCATTTTTGCTTTGTGAAAAGAAAAATGGTTTCCATGCATAATCAAACATTGAAACCACCAACATCATAAAAATACCAAGCCGATAATTTGCCTGATATATCCCAACCGATCTGTCATCTGTTAAAAAGCGTAAAATGGGTCGGTCTATCACCTGAAGCATCATTGCAGCTAATCCTGCTGGAAGAGATGGTATTCCAAATTTAAGTAAATGGAAGTAGAGAGCTCTCGAGAATTTGAGTGTAATATTTTTTAAAATAGTCGGAAGAAGGATTAAAAATGTTAATATTGATGCAATTAAACCACTTAAAAATATTCCATCAATTCCTTTTCCTAAAACTACAAGAAATATGACATTAAATGACACATTAATTAGTATATTAACAAATTTTATTGTAGCGAAAAGTCCAGCTCTGTTCTCCTGCCTTAGAGATGCAAAGGGAACAATTACCAACGCATCAAAAAATAATATTAAAGCTGAATAAATAATGATATTGTTAAAATGTTTATGAATACCAATTAAGGAGGTGATATTTCCGGAAGAAAGGATAATGAGACCTGAAAATATTAACGAAGTAATAAAAATTGAAATGAAAGGTGTGCTGAAATTCTGCTTTTTATCACCTATTTCAAGTGTTGAGGAGTATTTGAAATAAGCTGTTTCCATTCCATAATTGTAAATCACATTTAAAAATGCTATGAGCGAATAAATATATGCTGTTATACCATAATCTGATGGGGATAGGAAATTTGTGTAGATAGGAACAAGTAAAAAATTTAACAATCTCCCAAATATTGTGCTTGTACCGTATATGAGTGTGTCTTTGCTTATCTGCTTAATCTTATCAAACATTATCAGATGGTATTATATATGATTTGGGATGATTTCCATCGAAATATCAATTGCTTTTGGGGAGTGAGTGAGGTAACCAATTGATATAAAATCGACACCTGTTTCTGCCACCTGCAAAACATTTTCCAATCTTATATTTCCAGATGCTTCCACTTCGAATTTTTTGTTAATAATTTTTACTGCTTCGGTCATATCCGGAATAGAAAAATTATCTAACATTATTCTATCAATGTTTCCTATTTTTAAAACTTGTTTTACTTCCTCAAGATTTTTTGTTTCAATTTCAATTTTGTATTTAAGTTTTGAATTCTTAAAATATGATAAGCATTTATTAAGTGCCTGTTCGATACCACCTGCTGCTGCTATGTGATTATCTTTGATTAAAATCATATCATCAAGCCCAAATCTGTGGTTAACGCCACCACCAATTTTTACGGCTAATTTATCAATTAATCGTAATCCGGGAGCAGTTTTTCTTGTGTCAGTAATCTTTGCATTTGTTCCTGTAATTGCATTTACAAATTGGCGGGTTAGGGTTGCTATACCGCTCATTCTCTGCATAAAATTCAGTACAGTTCTTTCAGCTTTGAGGATGCTACCTAAATTACCTTCAACTTTTGCAACTTTTGTGTTTTTACTTAAAAATGAGCCATCATTAGCGTATTTTTGAAAGTATATTTCCGCATCTACGGTTCGGAAAATAATATCTGCTAAATCTATACCTGCAATTATAGCATTTTCTTTAAGTATTATTTCAGCAGCACCTGTAGCATTGTCATCAATTATCGACTCGGTTGTAATATCTCCTAACCCAATATCTTCTGCAAGTGCCTCCTGAATTAGTCTTGTAATTCTTGAATCATTTAGTATTTGATTCATTATCTTCCTCATCAACTATCATTATAGGAATATCATCTATTATATCATATTTTTTTCCACAAGCATCACAATAAAGGTAATTTTCTTCTTTATAGTATTTTATCTTTTCTCCGCATTTAGGGCATATTAGAATTTCGATAAGTTCTTTTGTTAACATACTTGTTATCTCGATGAATTATTTTTAATTGCTTTAATAAAAATATCTGGTGGACGCTTTGGCTTCATTGTATTTGAATCAATGAAACCGTGAACAGTATATCCCTCAGCAATTAGTTCACCAGTTGAAATATTGTATACATCATATGTGAGTTTAATTTTGACATTATTATATTCATCTAATTTTGTATTAACTTCAATCAAATCATCATAAGTAGCTGATTTATGATATTTAGCATACGCTTCGATAACTGGAAGCAGGTAACCAAACTTTTCGAGTTCTGAGTAGGGAAGGCCAATGGATCTTAAAAGTTCGCTTCTTCCAGCTTCAAAGTAAATGAAATAGTTGGCGTAATAAACGATCTTCATTTGATCTGTTTCAGCATAGCGAACTCTTATTTTAATTTTGTTAGAGACCATATTTTATTCTTCCCAATCACCCATTTTAGAATATTTTTCCACTCTTTTTTCAATTAGTTTTGGTATTGGAGTTTTCTTTAATTTTTTTATTTCCTCCAAAAGAATATCTTTTAATGTTTGAGCTGCCTGTTGTGGATCCCTGTGTGCACCACCGAGAGGTTCTGGAATAATCCTGTCGATTATTTTTTGTTCGAGCAGGTCCTGAGCCGTGAGTTTGAGAGCTTCAGCTGCCTGTTCTTTATAGTCCCAGCTTCTCCATAAGATACTTGAGCAGGATTCCGGTGCAATTACAGAGAACCAGCAATTTTCTTGCATTAGAACACGATCTCCAACACCTAATCCCAGAGCACCGCCTGAAGCACCTTCCCCTATTATTGTTACGATGATTGGTGTTGGAAGTTGTGTCATCTCAAAAATGTTTCTTGAAATTGCTTCTGCCTGACCTCTTTCTTCAGCTTCCATACCAGGGAAAGCACCGGGTGTATCAAGCATCGTGATAATCGGTCGTTTGAATTTTGCAGCAAGTTTCATCAATCTTAATCCTTTACGATATCCTTCTGGATTTGGCATGCCAAAGTTCCTGTAAAGATTTTGTTTCGTATCTCTGCCTTTTTGTGTGCCGATGATCATCACCGGCTCATCATCTAAGAAAGCAAAGCCACCTACAACAGCTTTATCGTCTCTAAAATTTCTATCTCCATGTAATTCAATAAAATCAGTTGTCATCATCTGGATGTAATCCAAAGTATATGGTCTATCTGGATGGCGAGCAATTTGTACCCTTTGCCATCGAGTCAAATTTTTGTAAATATTTTTTTTCATTTCCTCTAATTTTGACTCGAGATTCTTAATTTCTTTCTTTAGATCGATGCTCTCTCCCAATTTTCTCATTTCTTCAACTTTTTGTTCTAATTCTATTATTGGCTTTTCAAAATCTAATATTGTTTTAGCCATAATTACCTCTTTCTATTATTTAACCATTTTATTAATATTTCTATATCAAGTAAAGGTGAATAATTTTTTGAATAATAAATTATATAGTTTTCAATTTCTTCATCTGATAAAGTATTCCTTTCGTCGAGCTGGGCAATACCTGTTAAACCTGGTTTTAGAAAATTTGCTCTTAGCAGGTTACTTTTATCATAATTTAGTGGCAAACCAACTAAGCTATATTGCCCGATAAAAACTTTCCAGAGTAAATTATAAGAAATTTTTTTCTTAAATGCTCGTTTTACTGGTAAAAATGTTACTAAAAATAAGAATGATATAAAAATGTCGAAAAATCGCTTGATAAGTTGAAATATTTTAGATTCAAGGCGATAATTAATATCTTCCAGAGGTACATTAATTAAGTTGTCTATATGTGTTTTACCTATGATTACTTCTAAGTTACTTGGTAACATTCTGAAGTTTACACCAAGATTCTTTGCTTTTGAAATTACATTAAAAATATCTTTGTAAGATAGACAATCTGTTGAAAATATTACATCACTGATTTTGTTTTCAATAATAATTTTATTGATGTTATCGATACTACCAATTATTTTAATACCGCTGAGTGTATTACCAATATCCTTGCGAGTTATATCTACATATCCCAAGACATCATAACCATCGGCAATCCGGTTTCTTAATTTGTTGGCGAGTTTTTGAGCAATTTCGCTTGTACCAACGATTAAGGTTTTTCTACCAAAGATTCCAGCACGAGCTGATTTACTATATCTAAATAATAATTTTATGAATATTCTCCAGGAAATTAAAAATATTAGTGTTATAAATGCTGAATATGCTACTACGATTCTGCTGAAAGCGAATTCTTTGAAAAAAAATGTTAAGGAAGATATTATCAGGTAACCTAAGATAATTGCAGAAGTTGTCCTTGGAATTGAATATTTATATTTAGTGTAACCCCCGAAAAAATATATTACAGATGTTATAATTGCTCCAGGGAAAATTAAAATTGGAATTACTGCATAATCAGGTAAAGATATTTTTCCAAATCTTAGATAAAATGATAAACCCAGTGATGCTAAAATAAAAATCCAATCTGTGAAAAAGAATATTAATTTTTTTAGGAATCTTATTGCGAATGCACCTATAGAATGTAAAATTATTCCGAGATGAAGAAAGATATGCAACGAAAAGGATTTCTTAAGATTTTTTTGCACAAATATATGCATCGCATTATAAAAAAGCTGCAAATCATTTAGATTACTTTGTTTAGTGCTTTCGCCTTTGAAGTGTATTATTTGTGTTTGATGAAAATAATAGATTTTCCAGCCTGATTTTCGGATTCTATAACACCAATCTAAATCCTCACCATACATAAAATAACTTTCATCCAGACCTCCAACCTGTTCATACACATCTCTTCTTAAGAACATAAAAGAGCCACTGATTGCTTCGACTTCATAAGTTTGATCCGGATTTAGGTAAGTCAGGTTATATCTGCCAAATAGTTTTGATTTCGGGAATAAATTACTCAACCCTGTAAATTTTGTGAATGCAGACCAGGGAGTAGGGATACTTCTACGACAAGCCAGCTGTAGTGTGCCATCTGGATTTAAAATTTTACATCCTGCCATCCCAATTTCTGGATGACTATCCAAAAACTTTATTAATGATGTAAAGGTGTCTTCCTGAACAATTGTATCGGGGTTTAGCAAAACGATATATTTTCCATTTGAAATTTTTAGTCCAATATTATTTGCTTTTGCAAATCCCAGATTCGAATTATTTTCTATGAGTTTTACATATGGGAATTTTGTTCTGATAGTTTCTACACTACCATCATCAGATGCATTATCGACAACTATTATTTCATGTTCAATGTCCTGTGTAGCTTTCCTTATTGAATGCAAAGCATTTTCAAGAAATGTTCTCACATTATAATTTACTATGATAATTGATAGTTGCATTCTGATTAAATTTTTCCGAGTAAACTTTGAAATTTAAGTTTCCAAACTAAGAATATTGCTTCGATGACTATTTTTTTAGACATTTTGGATGAACCATGAGTTCTATCGGCAAAGATAATCGGGTGTTCGATTATTTTGAAGCCTTTTTTCCATGCTTTAAAATTCATTTCAATCTGGAATGCATAACCATTTGATTTTATTTTATTCAAATCAATTGATTCAAGCACTTTTCTTCTAAAACACTTATAACCTCCTGTTGTGTCTTTTACAGGCAAACCTGTAATCCATCTTGTGTATAAGCTTGCTCCATATGATAAAATCAACCGACCAATAGGCCAGTTTAATATTCTGATTCCATCAACATATCTTGAGCCAAGAACTAAATCATAATTCTCTGCTTTTTTTAATAGATTGGGTATTTCGTTTGGGTCATGAGAAAAATCTGCATCCATTTCTATTATAAAATCAAAACTATATTGCAAGGCATATTTAAATCCTTCCACATAAGCAGTTCCAAGTCCCATTTTACCTGGCCTTTCAATCAGGTGAACTCTCGGGTTTGTTTTCATTATTTCTTTAATAATTGAAGCAGTGCCATCAGGAGAGTTATCATCTATGATAAGCATTTCTATATCCTGACTTTGAGAAAGTACAGATTCGATTAATCTTCTGATGTTTTCTGCCTCGTTATATGTTGGAGTTACAACAAGTGTCTTTGGCATAGTATTATAATCATTTAGTTAGAGTTTTTAAAAAATGTATTAATTGCATCAGCAATATATTTTTGCATTTCAAAGGTTAATTCTGTATGCATTGGTAGTGAAATTACTTCTCTTGCGGCTTTCTCGGTTTCTGGTAAACTTAAGTTAACAGGGGATAAATGTTTGTAGGCATTTTGTTGGTGTAACGGTATCGGGTAATAAATTGCATGAGGTATATTTTTATTTTTTAGAAATTCTGATAACTCATCCCGACGATTTACTCGAATAGTATATTGATGGAATATGTGTTTTGCATAAGGTTTAATAATTGGTATTTTGATAAGTTCTGAATTCAGTAATTGGTTGTACACTTTAGCAAAATCATTTCGCAGATTGTTCCATTCATCCAGGTATTTTAGTTTGACATTCAAGATAGCTGCCTGAATTGCATCGAGACGACTATTTACGCCGAGTAATTCGTGATAGTATCGGGTTTTGGAGCCGTGGACGATAATCATTCTGATTTTTTCTGCAAGTTCGTCACTATTTGTAGTTATCATTCCAGCATCTCCATAAGCTCCTAAGTTTTTACTTGGAAAGAAGCTGATACATCCAATATCACCAATGGATGCGACTTTTTTATTTTTGTAGTTGGCACCCATAGCTTGGGCACTATCTTCAATAACATATAAATTATATTTTTTTGCAATTTCTAGAACTGGATCCATATCTACTGGATGACCATATAAGTGAACCGGAATAATAGCTTTTGTTTTTTCTGTGATAGCTTTTTCGATTTTCGTTGGATCAATGTTAAATGTATCAGGTTCAATATCTACATAAACTGGTTTGGCACCTAAGAGCACGATAGTTTCGACGGTTGCAACAAATGTGAATGAAGTTGTGATTACTTCGTCGCCATCTTTAATATCTAAAGCCATTAATGCAACCTGAAGTGCATCGGTTCCGGAAGCACATCCAATTGCATGGCGGACTCCTAAATATTTTGCTGCATTATTTTCAAATTCACTAACTGTTTTACCTAATATAAATTGGCCAGATTCAATAACTGCTTGGATTGCAGAGTCAATTTCTGGCTTAATTCTTTTGTATTGGTTTACCAAATCTACCATTTGAAGATTCATAATATTTCTTTCTTAATTATTGTTGAAAAATTTTTATTAATGACCTTTACCAAGCAGAACTACAGCAATGGTATGGAACAAAATTTTTAAGTCCATTCTTATCGACATATTTTCTATGTAAAAGATATCGTATTGGAGTTTTTTCTTGACATCCTCGATGCTTTCGTCATATTTGTGTTTAACCTGTGCCCAGCCGGTTATTCCGGGCTTGACTCTTAATCGGCGTTTATAAAGAGGAATTTGCTTAGAAAGTTCTTCGACGAAATAAGGTCTTTCAGGTCTGGGACCAACTAAACTCATATGTCCTATTAATACATTAATAAATTGTGGAATTTCATCTAATCTCAATCGTCTCAAAATTTTACCTACTCTTGTTATTCTTGGGTCGTTTTTAGTTGCCCAGGTTGGGCCTGATTCTTCTTCGGCGTTTTCAATCATAGAGCGGAATTTGATTATTTTGAAAATTTTCTCATCTTTTCCGACTCTTTCCTGAAGATAGAATACTGGTCCGCGAGAGTCAAGTTTGATAGCAAGTGCGATAAATAAAGACAATGGTAATGTAAGAATTAAAAACATTAAAGAGATAGTGATATCTATTAATCTTTTGACTTTTCTTTCCCATACCGGCATTAATTGTGGGTTTACTTCAATTAGTGGTATACCATATAACTGGTTTGTTCTGGCTTGTCCACTTATTATTTCGTACAAGTCAGGTACAATCTTTATAGCAAGATCATTAAAATCACATTTCACAATTACATCCAGCAATTGCTCGTGTTCATGTTTATCTAACGCAATGATTACTTCTTTAACATTGTATTGGGTTACAACATTTTCTATTTCGTTAATTGAACAGAGTATTTCTTTAGATTTATTATTATCTGAATCTTTATTTAAAACAACAAAACCAATGATATCAAGTCCAAGTGCTCTTGCTTTTTGGATTTGATTTTTAAGGTCAATAGCTCCATCGTTATAACCTATTATTATAGTATTTCTCCTGCCAATTCCACGGAGTAATAAATTCCTTTGAAAAATTCTGATCAGCACCCTACCACCGCCGACGCAGAGTAAGAATATTATCCAATAAAGGAATATTAAATATCTTTGAGCAGAACTTTGTTGATAAGCTATATCATCAATAAATATTATAAAAAATAATATAATAATACCGATGAAAGAAGTTTTGAATAATGTAGTAATTTCATCAAAACGTGATGCGGCGAACCATGGTCTATACATTCCAACGAATAGAAAAATGAAAAGCCAGTAGAAATAAATCGCAAACATCGGTAAGAAAAATTCGGGCTTTATTATTAATTGAAACCAACCACTTTCTACTCGAAAATAGAAAAATAAAATATAAGTCAGATTAATTGTAACTAAATCTATTAGTAGAAGTAGTATTTTTTCTTTTGGTTTATTCATTTTATCTAGGTGTTGATTGCCAGATTACTGAATGTTTTTTTAATATGAATTTTACCATTCCAAATAAAAGAGCAATGTTTGTTATTAAAAAATAAGCTATAAGAGACAAAAAACCAATTCGTACTTTAAGTTTATTTAGTATATAGCCAGTTATACCTGCTAAATAAAATATTATTTGTGTATAAAAAGTATAAATATATACAATGTTTTTATTAATTAAATATAGATTGATAATTAGAATTAAAATTAAAATGACGGGTAAGAACCACCTTATGATCTTATGTGACCAAAATGCATAAGAAATAAAAGGATTTATGTTAAAGAGAAGTGATTTAAAAAAAGTTATTGTTTGAATATTTGTTGCTGAAAATCTTACCTTTCTATTGAATTCGGTTAAAATATCTCTTCCTATGGTTTCGTATGCAATTGCGTCAGGTTCATAAATAAATTTATAACCTTTTTTTAAAACTGAGAGCGATATAAATAAATCATCTGTTACAGGTTTTGTTATGGGAATTGTTTCGAATAGTTCTTTGCGAATGGCCAGAATTCCACCATTTGCACCTATTAAAATACCTAATTTACCTTCTGCCTTTTTGATAAAAGTTTCATATTCCCAATATTTTTTTTCTTCAATACCCTTTAGTTTATGGTGGTTTTCCTCTTGTAAAATCAAGCGTCCACATACACCACCTATTGCAGGGTTAGAAAAATGTTTATTTAAATTTTTTAGAGCATAAGAATCAAATTCTGTATTAGCATCAGAGAAAACCAAAATATCATTTGATGAATATTTTACTAATTCATTTAATACTCCTGCTTTACCCATACGGACATTAAAAAGGAATATTTTTAATTGAGGAATTTGTTCGGACATTTTTTTTAATATTGTATTAGTTTTATCTGTGGAACAATCAGAACCAACTAATATCTCGATTTTTCCAAGATCGTAATCTTGATTTATTATATTTATGATTCTATTTTCAATAACTTTTTCCTCATTATAAGCTGATATAAGAACCGAAATAGGCAGCGAATGAGATTGGTTATTGTAGGTCGCTGTTTTTTTTGATAATTTTGAAAATAGTAATAACAGTAATGGATAAATGAAAAATGAATTAAAAATTAAAAATATTAGAATCCAGAAAAATATTATGAAGATATATTCAATCACTTGTGTTTATTGATGTTTGATAAATATACTTTTTCAATTATACTAATAAATTTTTTAGTAATGTTTTCTTTTGTAAATTTATTTGTATGTCTAATAGATTTTATTTTCATAGTATTATAAAAATTATTATCATTTATTAACTTCATAATGCTATTTAAAAAACTATTAGCATCATATGGAGAATGTAAAATTGCGTCCTCACCAAGAATTTCTCTTAATGCATTACAGTCAGAAGCTAATACGGGTAGACCACAGCTCATTGCTTCCAGTGGAGGCAACCCGAATCCTTCTACAAAAGAAGGAAATATGAATGCATAGGCAAAATTGTATAAGTATAAAAGCTCTGAATCGTTAACATGATTTAAATAAATTATAACATCTTTTCGTTTATTAATTTCTTTTATCAAACGTGAAAATCCGAATCCAGGTTTACCAACGAGTATAATTTTAAAATTCAATTTGTTCAATTTTATCAAATCACTAATATTTATTAACAGGTCAATATTTTTTCTTACTTCGATCATGCCAACATAAAGGAAATATTTTTCGGGTAAGTTAAGTATCAGTTCTGCTTTAATTTTTTCTTTTTCTATATTATTTAAAGGTTTGAAATTGTTTGGGAATGTATTATAAACATATTCAATTTTTTCTTCAGGTATGTTAAAATATTTTATTATTTCTGTCTTTGATGTTTGTGAATTAGTAATAATAAAATCTGAATTTTTAATTGACTTAGGTAGAAAAGTTCTAATAAATACTCTATATGATAATGGAAAATACTGTGGGTGTGTTAGAGGAATAATATCGTGAATTATTGATATGTATTTAACATTTTTAACTTTAACTGTTGGTACAAAAAAGTTTGGACCAATAAAGATATCGATTTTGTGTTGATCTATTAACTTTGGAATAACGTAATTAAGCCAAAAGGGTGTAAATAATTTTGAATTAATTAGTGGATAGTTTGTAAAAACGTTATTAAAATATTTATTATCTATTAAATTTTGTGGTCGGTTTGTGAATACATAATAGCGATTTAGAGAGTCGTGATTGGGAATTTCGTTTAATATATTAATTAGATATCTTGCAATTCCTGTCATTTTTTTTTCTAGTACTCTTCCATCTATTCCGATATTCATCATAAGCTCTAAATAATAATACTCTTTGACTTTTGTTGTATATATCTTGAAATAAAATAGATAACCAAAACATCGAAAATAAAATATAACCAACTAAATAGTGGAATAAAATAAGAAAATATTATTCCAATTACCAAAATAGCATATAATGATATAGTATGAAAGTTAGGATTATATCTCATCTTATAGTAAGCATGTGAAATGAGTATTCCAAGCAAGAAAGGGAAAATAAATGAACCAATTAATCCAAAATCGCGATAGTAAATAAAAAACATAGAATAAGTATTATATAAAGCAGTTCTTAAGGCGGGAAAATCATTAAATCCAAAGTATTCTTTTAGAAAATGTTTTAATCCGGATAGGGCTAATATAAAATCGAAGCTATAAAATCCATAAGTATGATGTATTGTTTTCTCTATTGCATATGCGAAATTTTCAACATTCATAACTATATACATATAAGGTTCGGTGAAAAGAGCATAATTAATAGAATATTTCATATTTGATAAGTAGTACAGATAGTAGATAAAATATTTACTCTCCCTCAAAGTAGTTAAACCATAAATTATTGCTATAATAGGAATTACTGATAATAAGAAATTTTTGATGCTTATTTTTGTCGAGCTGTAATAAAGATAAACAAAAGCTAAAATAATTGCGAATACCAAACCGAACCGTTGCTCTAAAAGTATAAAAGAAATAAAAGTGATTAAAAATATATTTGTTATAATGAATTTTCTTGTTAAATTTTTGTGGTGTATAAAATAAGCTATTGACAAGAATATTATGATAGGGGTTAGGTGAATAAATAACCCGAATCCAAAAACTCCCCAAGTTGCACGATTTAAATGTGGTTTTTTAGAAAAAGCTGGAAGAAAATCAACAATTGAATAAATTATAATATATGAGATAATATAAATAAAGAAAAGGAATACTATTGTTTTAAAAATTGTATATGTATTTACCTTAATTTTTTGGGATTGGATCTCTCGTATTATGGGAATTGTAGGAATATTTTTTCCAAAATTTAAAACATAAACAACAAAAGTTCCAAGTAAAAAAGAGGTTAAAGTGATCAACAATACATACCAACTGTAAATACTCCAATCGTATTGAAATCTACTGAGTTTTAATGAACATAATCCTAAAACAAATACCCACACCAAGCTAAATAATCTTGCTGGTGAAAATATATCTGTTCTTTTGAACAAAATAGTCGAGGTTAAAAATAAGAATAAAAAACTAAAAATTAAAAAGATAATGTTCATTACTGTCCAATGAAATTGAATTTTCTAATTAATGAATGAAAAATATGTTTTTCATTTTTAGTTAAATAATATTTATAAGCTAAAGTTGTATAAATTACAAACAAGCTTATTATCTCTGCAATAAGATTTAGTTGTACAAATTTATAAAAAATGTAACCGATTCCAAATACAAAAAATATTGCAATTAATTGTCTAATTTGTAAAAACCAAAATTTGATCTTTTCCTTTAGAGAAATAAAATACACAACACCAACGAATGTATTAACACCTAGAGAAACCAAACTTGCTCCTAATACATCATATTTTGGAATTACAAAATAATTTAAAGTTATGCTTAATATAGTTGCAATAAAAACTGTTATAAGTCTGATGATTTGCCGATCGGAAGTTGTTAACATTAACGCAAAGGGTTCAAAAATAAAACGCGCAAGAATAATTATGCCGAATACTCTTAATACATTTACTGCATCTTGATATCCATCTAAACCATAAGCAAATTGAATAATTGAATGGGCATAAAAAATCATAAATGCAGCGATCGGTAATGCAAGTATAAAAAGAATCTTTTCCATAAAGAAACCTAATTTAATCCATTCATCTTTATTCTCTTTAAAATATCTTGATAGAGTTGGTAATAGTGAATTAACAAAAATTTCTGGTATTACTAAAGGTAACATAACCAATTTAAAGACAGATTGATATATGCCTACTGAATATGCCCCTTTTAACTTTGCCAATAGTAGTGTATCAACTTGAAAGAATAAGTATGAAAAAATTAAATGAAAACCAAAAATTAAAGCTTTTCCACCAACTAATCTCAATCCAGATAAATCAAATTTAAATGTAAGTAACGGATCGACTTTTGATAAATTATAGATGCTATATGATGTTCCAAGAATTCTTGAAAGAGCAAATACTGCAGCGATTTCGATTATATTTCTTTGAAGTATTATCAGGAATACTGTTAAAACAATAAGGAATACGTTAGCAAAAAGAGACGTTCGAGCTTCGAAAACAAATTTTTCATAGCCTTTAAATACTCCAACAAAAAAATTATTCAGTGATGTGAAAATTAAATAAACAGTAAAAATTAGTACTAGTTTGAAGTAATCATCACTCAGGTTGTAATTCATACCTATTAACAGCATTAAGGTGGTTGCAAGAATTAGTAAGATAACTTTTATACCGAATAGCTTCTCAAATATCCTTGCTTTATTTCCTTTATTGGCTGCAAGCTTGGTTGTTAAAAGGATTTCAAGTCCAAAGTCGGCAAATGCAATGAATGTAGTTGCCAGTGTATGAGCAAATGTAAATTTACCAAATATTTCAGGGCCATAGAATCTTGCAAGCAACCAGAAAAGGAAAACATTGGCAAACAATCTGGAAGATATTGTTATTGTTGTATAAAATGTGTTTCTTTTAATCTGTGAAAATTCGGTCATTACTTAACAATGATTGGTAAATGCCTGATAGCTTCTTATAATAATCTTCAGGGTTAAAATAATGTTGTGCAAATTGGAATGCATTGCTGCACATCTTATAATATTCCTCATCTGTGAGATTAATAGATTTTTTTATAACTGCTATAAGTGATTCTTTATTTCCTGCCTCAAAGATAAAACCATTCGTTTCATTTTCAACTAACTCCGTTAACCCACCAAGATTCGATGCGATTATAGGCTTACTCATAGAAAGGGATTCTGCTCCAGACATTCCAAAAGTTTCATAACATTCAGATGGAATAATTATAAAGGATGAATTAACTATTAAATCTTGTAACTCTTTTCCTTTTTTAAAACCAAGATATTTGATATTTGATAAATTAAAATTTAATAATTCGTTTTCAAATTCACCCTTACCTAAAATGATAAGATTAAATTCGCGCATTTCTTTAAAAACAGAGATTAAAGTTTTAACTCCTTTTTCCCGATCCAATCTTCCGAAGAAAAGAAAATATTTTCCTCTTTTTACTTCCTTGTTGAATTTTGTTGTGAAGTTGTAAAGAACTTCAGATTTAAAATTTAGGTTTGGATAGAATTCTAAAAACTTATTTTTTGTGAAATTGCTAACAAAAATGTATTTATCGAAGAAGTTTTCATGGGGTAAGAAATAATCCCGAAGGTAACTTTCGGTTGCAATCATAATGTTTTTTAGCAGGCCATCAGGTCTACAATTATTTATGACACAATTATAATATTTCCCGACTTTGCATTTTTCACAAATTTCTTTTTTTCCATTGATAAAAATACCAACTGGACAAAGCATTCTAAAATCGTGAACATTAACAACGATAGGAATATTTTTTTTTTTAATTTCTGGTAAAATGGAAAAAGTTATTCCCCCAATGATATTATTTACGTGAACAACATCAGGATTGAATGAAGTTAATATATTGCGGATTTCTCTTTTTGATCGAATTGAATAGAATTTATTGAAAATAAATGATCTTTCTTGTGTCGAAAAATCTATTAAATGGTTTTGATCTTTTAATGTAAATCTCGAAAATAATTTAACTTGATGCCCCTTAGATTTTAATAGATCAGCAGTGTCTAAAAAAACAGTTTCTGTCCCTCCGCGCTTAAATCCATAATTGTTAATTAACAGAATTTTCATAAATTAGTTTAAATTCTTTTTCTTGAATTTAATCCAACCAGTCAGATATTGATATTTCTGGTAATCATTCTGTTTAAGTTTAGAAAACATTTCAAATGTAAAGACCAAAAATAATCCTATAATGATTGAACTAACTAATCCAAGTAAAAAATATACCTTAAGCCTTGGTTTGGCTTTTTTTTCAGGTGGGCCTGCTTTATCAAGAACGAGTACGCTTGGGGTGTTTCTGACTTCTTCGACTTTCGCTTGCTCATATAGAGGTTGGATGAATTCTAAAATTTTATATTGTATTTCAAGGTTACGATATATTTTCAAATACTCATTTGCAAGTTCTGGTGCTTGTTTGAATGGAATTAAAATTTTTGAATCTTTCTGAGATAAATCGGTTCCGGTATTTAATTGATTAATTTTCTTTTTTAATTCTTCAAGATTAATTTTTACAAGTTTAGTTAGGGGATGTTCTTCACCATAATTTTGTTTGGTTACGTTGTATTCTACTTCTTTTTTATACATCTCAATGTAAATTTCCGCCATTGATTTTACAGTAGCTTCAATTTGTTCAGGGACAGCAATAACACCAAATTTTTGTTGAAAATCTTTCATTGAATTTTCAAGATTTTTAATGTCCTCTAAGTTTTGTTGATAGCGTTTCTCTATAAATTCACGGTTAGATTTTGCATTGGAAACACTTAAGTTTGTGTTAACCTGATTTAATTTTTCTACAAGATAATTAGCAATATTTGCTGCTTTTTGGGGATCTCTGCTATATACTGATATTGTTAAATTACCCTCATCTTCAATGTTTAATTCAAGTTTCTTTTGCCAGGCTTTTACAACATCTTCGTAGTAATCATCTTCCATTTTGTATTCTTTTCTTAAATTAAATTTCTCAATAACATCATCTGTCACGGTTGCACTTTTTAAAATTGCTATGTATTTGTCAAGTTCAGTAGGACTTCCTGTTAATGCTGCTAAACCACGTCCAGCGGATAGATTTTTTGCTATACCAGAGATGCCAGTCAAGGTTGAAAGGAAGTCCGCTCTTTCTGCAGGGAATACAGAAACTGTAGCTTTATACCATTTCGGTGCTAATATCGCATACATTGAGGTAATTAAAGTAATTATAATCACAAATGTTGCAAGAAATTTTCTATATTTTATCACTATCGAAAGGAATTCAATAAATGTTTGCCCAATCGTAGTATCATTATGGTTGGTCATAATTTTGTCCTACTTGTTTTTATTTTTTCAACAATAATATTAGTGTAGTCATTATTCCAGTAACTATACTTCCTATAAATCCTACCCTCTCAATATAATAGTCAAAATCACGAATTGGCTTTTTAGGTACCCAAATATAATCACCTGGTTCTATTTCAACATGATTTTTATTGCTTGCTAGTGTCCATGCGCGTGATTTGGATTTAATAACATAAATTTCATCTTTTGCTGATTGTCCTAAACCCCCAGCTTGCTCGATATAATACCGATAATCTTTTCCAGGTAAATATTTTACATAACCAAAATTGTTTACCTGGCCAAATACATAGACTAAATCGATCTTGGCGGGAACAAATATATAATCACCATCGCTTACAATTAATGTATCCACATCAATTATCTCTGATTTGAGTTTTGTAAAATCGTATGCGGCAACACCACGAGAAAAACGTAATTTGTTATCGATAATGAAATTTAAAGAATCTTCGGTTTTGATATTTGCCATTCTTCTCATCATAAGACTCTCAAATTCCTCTGAAAAGAATATTGAGCGAAACACATTAGCACCGCGAATCAATTCTGTCCTGGATAAATCTGCATTTTCGCGCACGCCACCAACTTGTTTTAATGCTTCTTTTAAAGGCAAACCATTTTTGGGTAGTACTATTACTCCTGGTTGATATACCTCACCTGCAATGTATGCGATATAGTCTTTCCTCTGGGGTGTAATACCGAGGATTCGAATTCTATCGCCACGTTTCAATTTGAAATTCAAATCAAGAGGTAATCTTAAAATTGTATCCAATTCGCCATCGTAAGTTAACCTATAGATTTCCATTTCCCGAACATTCTCATATCCAGGATCTATACCTTGTGCCAAAGTAATTGCATCTTCGACTTTGTCGCCTTCCATGTATTGAAATCTATTTGGATTGTTTACTGCTCCATCAATCCTAATGAAATCTTTTAATTCATCATATTTTGGGAAAATTAGTACATCATCGTTCTTTAAATATGGGTTATGGCTAAAATCACCAGTTAAACGAAATTTTAATAAATCAATTTTTATTACCTCTCCACTAATTCTTTTTAATGTTATATCTCTATTTGGATATCTCTCAATTTCTCGAAGCAAAACTGAGAGTTTTTCCTCATATTTAGGATCCTGAGGATTAACCATTCCAATCATCTGAGCTTTACCAACGGAAAACATTCTTGTTATAAACTGATCAACTCTTTCATTTGTTGATGCTGAAAATGTCCCGTTAACAATAAAATTCCCACTAATTGTTACACTAATAGATCCGGCAATCGAATTAGAAAATCTTTCTTTTAAATCTACTTGTGTGAAAGCTGATGTTCCAATTATTAATATCTTTATCAATAAAATTTTAAATCTCATTTTTAGCTCACACTAGTTTTTGGTTTTTTCATTTTTGAAATTATAAAATTCTTTATTCTACCTTTCCTCATACCACTTCTTATAATAATTTAAATATTCTCCTGAAATAATTTTGTTCCACCATGTTTCATTATCCAGATACCAATCAATAGTTGATTTTATTGCTTTTTCAAATGTGTAAGCTGGCCTCCATCCCAGCTCAGTTTTGATTTTTGTAGCGTCAATTGCATATCGACGATCGTGACCTGGTCTATCTTTTACGAATTTAATTAAAGATTCGTCTTTTCCGAGTTCTTTTAAAATTAGTTTAACAATTTCAATATTTGGTTTCTCGTTTTCAGCACCGATATTGTACACTTCTCCAATTTTACCTTTTTCCAAAACTGTTAAAATTGCTTCACAATGGTCTGTAACATATATCCAATCTCTTACATTCTGACCATCTCCATAAATGGGAAGTGGTTTATTATTCAGTGCATTAACGATCATTAACGGTATTAATTTTTCTGGAAACTGATAAGGTCCGTAATTGTTAGAGCATCTTGTGATAATTACCGGTACTCCATATGTGTGTTGATATGCGAGAGCGAGCAAATCGGCGCTGGCTTTGCTTGCCGCATAAGGACTATTTGGGTGAAGTGGTGTTTGTTCGGTAAATTTGCCTGCGCTATCTAAAGAACCGTATACTTCGTCAGTTGAAATTTGAATAAATTTTTCGATATTTTTTTCTCTTGCAACTTCAAGCAAGGTATGGGTTCCTACAATATTTGTTTGAATAAAAACATCAGAACCCATAATGCTGCGATCTACATGAGATTCGGCAGCGAAATTTATAATTGCCTGTACTTTAAAATTATCTATAATGGAGGCAACTAAATTTCTATCGCATATGTCACCTTTTATAAAATTGTAGTTTGGATTATTTTCAATTGTTTTGAGGTTTTCCAAATTTCCAGCATAAGTTAATTTATCTAAGTTTATAATTAGATAATCCGGGTGTTTCTGTATTAAATGGTGAATGAAGTTACTTCCAATAAACCCAGCACCTCCTGTTACAAGAATTCTCATCTGGTTACTCATTAATTTCTAATCAAGAATAAAAATTGTGTTTGGATCGGTTTCATGTCTGATTTCATCAACTTTGTCTTTTTTGCCTTTGCCCATAAAGAGTCGATTAGGGTAGTTTGCCACAAAACCGGGTTTATCACCTATATTTTTATAACCGTGTACGACTCCAGGTGGAACAATTACTGACTTTGGAGAGTTTTCCCCGGCGGTAATTGTCATTTTGTTCATATATGTAGGTGAATCTTTGCGATTATCCCATAGATATAATTTAAACGTTGAAGGTCCTATAAAGCAAAAGAAATCGCTTTGTTCAATATGTTCATGTGGACCTCGGGCAATACCTGGAAATGTCATAGAAATGTAAGACATAACAGGGAAGTAATTTGTATCAAGTTCATCCTGTCGAAAAGTTTCAATAAGCCAACCACGTGAATCAGAATGCTTGATAAGATCTTTTACCACGACACCTTCGATTAAACCACTCTTAAACATAGAAACCTTCAGAATTTTTCAAAATTTTATAAATTATACAAAAATATATTGAAAAAATCAATAAATTTAAAAAATAAAAAAGGGTTGGTCACATTTGTAACCAACCCTGAAGCTGAGGAATTTAACTTAGGAGGCTAAAATTTCTTCAGCTTTCTTGGTAAGTTCTTCAGGTGTGAACGGTTTTGGAACTACATCCGCTGCACCTAATTTTATAGCTTCAATCGCATTTTCGATTGTTGCATAGCCCGACATTAGAATAACTGGTAGTTTAGGCCAATTGGATTTGATTATTTGTAAAACTTCTAAACCGCTTTTCTTAGGCATTTTTAAATCTAAAATTACAAGGTCATATTTTCCGAGTTTCATTTTTTGTAGTGCTGCATCCACATCAAATGCCTCTGTTACTGTAATGTTATGTTTTGCAAGGATCCTTCGGACACTGTGGCAAACTATTGGTTCATCATCAACTACAAGTGCATTGTGAGCATTTTCTCTGTTGCGTCCATATAGTCCTGCGAGTGGGATATCTGATCTCGACATACAATCTATGTAATCAGCATCCATAAATTTTTCTAATTCCTTTGCATTGAAAGGAAGATCTACATCGAGTATCTCATCAAAATTAAAAGCTTTTTTGGAAACTTTTTTTGCTTGTGCTTTTTCTTTTTTCACAATTGGACATTCACCAATGCACTCTCTACCCTCAAGCACGAGCCGGCGACATTCTCTTTTACCAAGATTGCAATATGCTTTTACTGCGGTTTTACTGGCTAATGGTATATCGCTGTGAGTCAAAGAAGATACATATTCACTTGAAGTAGCTTTGGTTAACTCTTTTTCACTAAAGGGTAGGTCAATATCAATATTTTCGTCTGAAACATTTTCTTTTGGTGTATCTTTTTTATTATTGATTTTAACTTTCCTTTGAGAGAGTATGTTATCTGTTATTTTTGTTAACTCATCGGGTGTGAATGGTTTTGGGATATAATTAGCTGCTCCAAGTTTTGTGGCTTTAACAGCGGAATCAATTGATGCATATCCAGTTATCATTACAACATCCAATTCTGGATAATTTTCTTTTATAATCTGGATAAGCTCAATTCCGTTTGTTTTTGGCATCATTAAGTCGGTTATAACTAAATCATAACTACTCTCGTTTATCTTTTTGATTGCTTCTTCTGCTGAAAGTGCATTATCAACAGAGTAACCCTTTCGTGATAGAATTTTTTTGATGCTCTGGCAAACAGTTTCTTCGTCATCTACTACTAAGATTTTTTCGGTTATCATCTTTTTATTCCTTTTTGTTTAATGTTAAATTTACTTTTCCAATTATAATATCATATATAATGCCAGAATTTAATCAACGATTTTTTAGCATTATTCGAGGATAGTTAATTAGGGATTTGATGACTTGAGGTGGGTTTAAAGCAAATTATGTGAATTTGTTAAAAATTAGCGGAAATAAAAGTTATACAGGTGCAAAAAAAAATATGCACCTAAGCGTTCTTTCTTATACCATATTTCCTCATTAATGCTTGAAAATTTGATCGTTGCATATTAACATCTCTTGATGCTTTTGTCACATTCCAGTCATTTCTTTTTAGAGCTTCGATAACGAACATTTTTTCCAATTCTTGAATTGATGCTTCACGAATTTGCTTTTTAAGTTGTTTTAATTCATCAGCTGATTTTGGAATGACAGAGCTAATTTGAATATCGGATTTGAATAAAGCAGCTGAAATGTGGACGGGTTTGATTTCTTCACCTTCTACCAAAATTGATAGTCGTTCGATGGTATGTTCGAGTTCGCGAACATTACCTGGCCAATGATAATTTGTTAAAATGTCTAAAGCATCAGGGGTGATTTTAGGTATAGGTTTATTGATTGATGCACAATATTTTTTTAAAAAGTAAGTTATTAGTTCAGGGATATCTTCTTTTCTTTCTCTGAGTGGAGGTAATTTAATAGGGAAGACGTTCAATCTGTAATACAAATCTTCTCTAAATTTGCCTTCAGAGACCAGTTGTTTAAGATTTTGATTTGTAGCAAAGATAAGTCGGACATCAACTTTTTTTACAGTTGTGCTCCCAACTGGCATAAATTCTTTGAATTGTAGAATTCTTAGGAGCCGTGATTGGACTTCGGGCGATAAGTTACCGATTTCATCAAGAAAGATAGTGCCTTTATCTACGACTTCAAAAATTCCTTGTTTATCTGTAACAGCACCTGTAAAGGCTCCTTTTTTGTACCCGAAAAGTTCGCTTTCTAACAAGGTACTTGAAAGGGTTGATATATCGATTGCGAAAAATTTTTCGTTTTTCCTTTTACTGTTTTCGTGAATCGCTTTGGCTGTTAAATCTTTACCTGTTCCGCTTTCTCCAATAATTAACACGGTACAATCAGTAGGTGCAACTTTTTGTATTAGTTTATAAACTTCCAACATCTTTTCACTTTTACCAATTAATCCTTCAAAACCACTTGAGGGTTCATATTTTAATTCATCTGTAATGGTTTGCATCAGTTTTTTACGTTCAAGTGCTCGGTCCAGAACTGCCATTATTTCATTTGGAGTGAATGGTTTCGGAAGAAAATCAAATGCACCTGAACGCATTGTCTCAACTGCTGAAGCAATTGTGGCATAACCAGTTATCATTATTACGATAATATCTGGGTGTTTTTGTTTGATAGTTTGTAATACTTCCAATCCACCCATATCTAACATTTTCAAATCACAAAATACAATATCAAACTTTTCTGTTTCTAATAATGAAAGTGCTTGTTTACCGGAAGTAGAAAACTTAACTTTATGGCCAGCTCTTAAAAATATTTTTTCACAGCTTTTACATACTACTAATTCATCATCGATTATTAAAATATTTGCGACCATATGATTATTGTTGTTTAATTGGTATGTTTATCATAAATGTAGTTCCTTCATTTATTTTCGAATCCAGATCAATTGTTCCACCATGTTGTTCAATAATTCCGTGACTAATTGAAAGTCCAAGACCTGTACCACTCTCCTTTGTTGTAAAAAATGGATCAAATATTTTCTCTCTTAAATGTTCTGGTATTCCAGGCCCGGTGTCTTTGAATACTATGGTTATATTGTTACCACTTTTATCTCGTTTTGTTTCAATTAAAAGCTTTCCGCCTTTACCCATAGCTTCGGCTGCATTTATGATAATATTTATGAAAACCTGTTGAATTTGATCTGGATCTACCATTATTTCTGGAATGTTTGTATCTAAATATTTTTCTATTTGTATGTTCCTGAATGATGCCTGGTTACGTACTAAAAGAATTATGTTTTCAATTAGTGAGTTGATGTTGATTAATTTTTTTTGCGGTTGTGTTTGCTTTGCGAAATCTAATAATCTTTTAACTATTTCTCTGCAACGAATTGTTTCCTTAACTATTATTTCCACATCTTCTCTTTTTGGGTCATTAGGTTCAAGATCTTCCAGTATTAAGCTTGCATTGGTTAAAATTCCAGTGAGTGGATTGTTGATTTCGTGAGCAACACCTGCAGCGAGTTTACCAAGCGAAGCTAATTTTTCTGAACGGAAAAGTTGTGCATGAATATTTTTTATTTCATCTGTTCTTTCTTGGACTTTTTTTTCAAGTGTCATTGCCCACTCTTCGAGTTCTAATTTTTCTTTTTGTAATTCTTGTGCCATATTTTTAAAAGAACTTGCCAGGTGTTCAATTTCGCGTGGGCCATTGCATTGAAAATCAAGATTATAATTGCCGTATGCCAATTCATCAGCTATTGTTTCTAATTTTCTCAACGGTGCAGATATCTTTTTAGATAATCGATACGATACAAATATGACCATTACAATTCCGATTAATGCAATTCCAAGAAATGTTAATAGGGAGTTGCGAAGTAAATCATCAAATGGTAATTTTAGAGTACCAACATACAGAATACCAACAATCTCCCCATTAATGTCACGTATTGGTTCGTAAGCACCAATATACCAGGTGTTTACCACAAATGCATCACCGATCCATCTCTCACCATTTTCAATTACAGTATTAAAGACATCTTCTGATACCAGAGTGGCGATTGCACGACTTCCATCTTCGTTTTTAACATTTGTAGATATTCTAAGATCTTTCATAAAAATTGTTGCTGTACTGAGCTCTTTTCCTTTGTATGTTGATTGTTCATACATCAATTTTTTTATTTTATCCACAATTTCATAATTTCTATTAATCATTACTCCACCTAAAAGTATTCCAATAAATTGGCCAGATTCATTAAATATTGGTACTGCCGTTTTTAAAAACATGCCAGCTGTTTCCAGTGTGTCTGTTCGTTGTTTTGCTTTTGGTGTAGGAATAATCTTCATTATTGCACGTTCAGCCAATTCTGGTGAATCTTTTTTGAGCTCATCTGCTGGAGTGATAACTGTTCCTGAAATGATTTGTTTCCTGGTCAGACAATTTTTTATTAATGGATTTGATTTTAAATTGTCTCCAAAAATATCCGGGTTACTACCTCTGTAAACAACATTTCCGTATTCATCAAGTATTGTTAAGATATCGAGTTTCTCTCTCTTTAATATTTTGTTGAAATCTTGTCGTAAAAAGTTGATGTCTTTGTTCTCTAATGCCTTTATAATTAAACTTCGTACAGCAGTCATTCGAGTAATGTTGGTAATATTTTGAATTGAATTTTGATATACCTCTCTTGCGGAATTTAAATCGGATAAAACTTTGTTTTCTGCCTGCCTTATTACCTGATCGTTAATGATTTTAACTCCAATTATACTTGTGATAATTGCAGGAATAATAATAGTGATGGTAAAATATAGAATTAATTGAGATTGGATACTTTTAACTTTAAATATTTTCATTCAAATTGTATTTCTTTCATACAAAAATGCATAAAAGGTATGAAATATCCAAATTAAATTATTTGAATATCATCAGCAACAATCCAACCAACTTTTCCATCAGCTAATCTAATTTTTTTCCAATTACCCACTTCATCAAGTATCTCAACTTTGACCCCTTCATGGATTACAAATAGGTCGGTTCCAGCTTCGTCTGGTGAACTTTTAACTGATGCGTTATTCGAAAATATTATTCCCGTTGTATTATCAGTTTCATATCGATATTGTGTATACGCAAATGAAAGAACTAACATCATAAAGATTAGTAAAATTGATCCAGACATAAATGCTGATTTCTTGATGATTGAAATTTTACTGATTCGAAATACTAAAAATAAGCCAATAGAGATCCAAGAAAATATGATTGCAATTATTGCCCAATTCTCTGAATTGTTGATATTGGAGATTGAATACCACCAATTTATAAAGAATATTTTTGGCAGAGGGTCAATTTTATCCACTACTCTTAGGTTAGCAATTTTTAAATTGAAATCTATATCTTCATCGTTTGGGGATAGCCTTTTTGCTCTCTCATAATACAAAATTGCAGCTGGTATATTTTCCAATTTAAAATAAACATTGCCAATGTTATAGTACAAATCTGAACTTATATATCCATTTTTAATTATCTGTTCATATTTTGATAAGGCTTGTTCATATTCACCTTTGCGATACAGTTCATTTGCTAATTCGAACTGTTGATGAACTTCATCACATTTTACAAATGAGTATAAGATTAAAAACAAAAAGAGAAAATTTTTCATAACTCATCCTCAATGTCTATGACAATTTTTATTGCTTCTTCATAAATATTTTTCATATTTGTTGAATCGCTTGAAGGAGCAAATCTATAATATTCGCATTCTTCTAAAATTTTTAATAATCTATTGGTTGTTTCTTCCTTAACATTCTTGGCTTTTAATGTTGAAGTAACATTATCTTTGTTTAATTCTGCTAATTGAATGCTTAGTTTATCACTGAGGTATCCCCAGAGAGCTTTATTTACTTCTTCGTAGAATTTTTCTTTGTTTTGATTTTCCATTAATTTTCTGGCTAAATTTAATCTTTTCTTTGCTATTTTTGTGGCTCGCCGATTTTTATATCCTACAATATCCTGTAAATTTGATTCATATTTGTTAATTATCAGAATGGATAGAATTAGTATAAGAAAAGGTGTGAAAAAGAGAAGAAAGAACTTTGTAGAGTTTAGAAAGCTTGAACCATTTCTTATAAATTTAGTTGATCCGCTTTTTATAAACCTTATGTCCTGGCCTATTAGTTTGATTTCTTCTTTTGTTAATCCGGCAATTGGACTGCCTACGATATCAGTACCCTTTGTTACTACCAGTTTCATTTCAGGAAATGTCAGTGTCTGATATGATTTTCGTTCAATATCAAAATATGTGAATTTGATTTCTGGAATTTTGTAGTTACCCTGGCGGCGTGGAATGAGTAAATATTCAAATGTTCTGCTTCCGGAAATTGTAGTCGTTTTCTGATTTATATTATCTGATATTTTGGGCTCATAACTTTCAAAATCAATCGGGAAATTAAGTTTTATAGGTTCCATCAATTTTAAGTTACCTTTACCAGTGATTTTTATTTTTAGCGTTACAGGCTCATTTGATTTTGTTTCTGTTTTATCCAGCCACGCATCTAAATCAAATTTTCCAACAGCTCCATTAAATGTAGCAGGTGGGTTTTCTGGGAGTGGTTTAACTCGGATTCTGATACTGTTACTTTTAGCAGTAAATTCTTTGTTCACTACATTCCCGAAAAAAGGATCGTTAAAAAATTGATCAAACCAATCGTTGGTTCTTTTTTTGAGTTGGACTTGAACAACAAAATTTGCTTCCATCGGATCAATTTCTAAGTTACCACTTCTCTGTGGGAAAAGAGCAGTTTTTTTCACCGGAATTGCCCTATATTGTACGCCATCAATTGTCTCAATTGTGTAATTCTGGTTTCGATCCAGTTCAATATCCTGTGCCCAGAAACCTGTAAATGCAGGTACTTTACTTATTGATGAATTAATTATATTCAATCTTGTATAGAGTTTGTATGTAACGGTGAGTTGTTCACCCTGAAATACTTCGGATTTATCTACAGTTGCTCGTATAAAAAGGTTCTGTCCAATTTGTTTGGTCAAGTTTTCATCTTCTATGGATTTTTGTTGATTTCTGGTTTGAGGTTTTGCTGTTCCTTTCAGTACTTCAATTGTCAATGAATTGCTTTGAATTCTTTTACCTCCAATCTCGATACTGGCTGGAGGTATGGTAAATTTCCCCTCACTGCGTGGTTGTAAAATGTACGAGTAAGTAACAGTCTGTGATAATTGTCCATTGATGATCTGTATACTTTGGGATTGGTTAGGTCCTGATAAAACAATAAAATCATCGAAAGCAGGTGCCTTAAAGTTTTTACCGCTTCCATTTAAAGTGAATGTTACTTCGAATTGTTCGCCCATTGTTACCTTATCGCTCGAAGTTGATGCAGTGAATGTTGATTCCTGTGTATGTAAACTCTTAAATATTATAAGGAATAGAAATATATACAATGCTAATCTTTTCATAGATATCACCAATCTTTTTCAATTGTAATTCTTGCTGGTGCTTTTTTCTTTAATTTCTTTTGAACATCCTTCTCTTCATTTCTTAATGCTTCGAGCATTCGTTCTGCGTCTTCTTTAGATATTTTCTGTTCTTGCTGTTGATTTTGTTGTTGCTGATTCTGTTGACTTTCTTTTTGTTTATTCTGCTCTTTTTTATCTTCTTTCTGCTGCTGTTGTTCCTGTTTTTGATTTTGCTGTTGTTGTAATAGTAATTTTGCAAATTCTAAGTTGTATTTTGTATCAATATCTTTAGGATTTAGTTTGAGAGCGTTCTTATATGCTTCTATGCTCTCTGGGATTTTTTGAGCTTTTAGTAAAGAATTACCCAGATTATGATAAACTTTGGCTTTTTGTTCCTTATCAGGTGTTTTTGCAAGAGCTTTATTAAATTCTTCAGCCGCTTCTGAATATTTTTCCTGTTTATATAGTGCATCGCCTAAGTTAAAGGTTCCGTAAAAAGATTCTTTATTTTTGTCTAGGGCTTTTCTGTAATCAACTTCAGATTCTATATATTTTTTATCCTTAAATTTTTTGTTTCCTGAATTAATCAATGAACGTTCAGTTTGTGCAAATATATTCGTTACAAATAGTATTAAAACCAGAATCATTTCCATAATTTCTTTCCCTCAAAAAGGTTCAGTTTTTTCAACCACTTGTTTCTTTTTTCTGAGATGAAAAATTCAATCAATATTAATACAATCGTCATTATCAAAAAATATTGAAACTGATCATTATATTCAGTAAAAATTTTTGCTGAAAATTCTTTTTTCTCCATTGAAGCTATTTCATTAAGTATGTTATCTAATTCTCTCTGTTGCGATGAGACCTGAAAATATTTACCATTGCCTGCAATTGCAATTTGTTGAAGTGCTGATTCATCAAGCTTGGTGATTATTATGTTACCTTGTTTATCTTTTTTATAACCTACAATTTGGTTGTTTTGATAAATCGGGATGGGTGCACCAAGGGGTGAACCGATACCGATTGTATGTACGACTAAACCTTGTGAAGCGGCATTTTTTGCTTCACCAATAGCATCATCTTCATGATTTTCACCGTCTGTTATAATAATTAATACCTTGTGTTTCTTATCATCCTGTGGAAGTGCTTTTATCGCAAGACGGATTGCAGAGCCAATTGCCGTTCCCTGAATCGGGACAACATCAGTATCTATTGCGTCCAATAAAAGTTTTACAGCTGAATGGTCTGGAGTTAATGGTAATTGCAGGTAGGCATCTCCAGCAAAAACAATAAGACCTATTCGATCATCACGCAGCTTGTCTACAAGTCGAGAAATAGCTTGTTTGGTACTTTCCAGCCGATTAGGTTTGATATCTTCTGCTTTCATGCTGTTGGATACATCAATAGCAAATATTGCATCAATTCCTTCTCTTTTAACTTCCTCAAGTTTTGAACCAATTTGTAAGTTAGCCAGGGCAAAAATAGATGATATTAATGCCAGAGATAAAAGTGAGAATTTAATCAAGGGTTTATATTTTGGTAAATCAGGTATTAATTCAAATAAGAGTTTAGTGTTACCAAGCTTTTCCAGGTTTTTCTTTTTGATTAATTGCGATAGAACAAAGATTAATATAATTATCGGAACAATTGTAAGTAAATAAAGATACTCTATGTTTTGGAATCGTAACATATCTCAAGGAATCGTTCTAAATATCGTGTATCTAAATAACAATTCGAATATCAGAAATATTGTTGCCAGAATTGCAGCGTATCTGAACTCTTCTGATTTTTTCCTGTACTCAGTTACTTCAATTTTTGATTTTTCGAGTCTATCAATCTCGTTATAAATAGCTTTTAATTTGTTGTTATCTGTAGCACGAAAGTATTTTCCGTTTGTCATATTTGATATTTTTTGTAAAAGTTCTTCATCAATTTGAACAGGTACATTCTGATATTGAGTTCCAAAGGGTGTCTGAACAGGATATGGTGCCAGTCCGATTGTTCCGACACCGATAGTGTATACTTTAATTCCAAATGATTGAGCTATTTGGGCAGCGGTTAGTGGATCAATAAATCCTCTGTTGTTTATTCCATCGGTTAGCAAGATAATTACTTTGCTCTTTGCCTTGCTATCTTTTAGGCGACTTACAGCTGTCGCAAGTCCCATACCAATTGCGGTACCATCTTCAATCATGCCACTTCGAATTTCTTTTAATAAATTTTTTACAACAGGTCTATCAGTAGTTAATGGACATTGTGTAAAACTTTCTCCCGAGAAGATTACTAATCCAATTCTATCATTTTCTCTTCCATCAATAAAATCCATCGCAACTTTTTTGGCAGCTTCAATTCTATTTGGTTTGAAATCTTCTGCAAGCATACTTCCGGAAATATCCATAACAAGAATTATATCAATTCCTTCGGTTGTAACTTTTTCTCTATGAGATGATGATTGAGGCCTGGCAAGTGCGATCACAAATAAGACAAACGCAAGTATCCTTAATATGAAAAGTGAATGTCTGAATTTCTGTCGAAATGTTCCTGGGATGGTTTTAAATACTTCTACGGTTGAAAACTGTAATTTTAATAATTGACTGTTTTGCCTTTTTATGTACCAATAAATTAAAAATGGTACGAGTATTAAAAGATAAAAATATTGAGGTGATGCAAATGAGATTTCATTCATTGTTTTGATCCCTCAAGTTGTTCAACGGGTATTGTTGCTCTGACAAATTCGTAAGCTAAAAGTAGACTTCTCTCATTTTCATCTGCAAAGGGTTGAGCTTTTGCAAATTTAACAAGATCAGCTCTGGTGAGTATCTCTTTTAATTTATTTATTATTTCCTTATCTAAATTGTTTAAGCTGGTTAAATCGTTCAATATCTCTTCTGTTGTCGATTCAAGAGCTTTTGTCTGAAATCTATCTTCGATGTATGCTCGAATAATATCCGTGATCTTACTGTGATATTGTTTTACTTCGCCTCTTTGCCATAGATTTTCTGATTCGAGTGCTTGAAGCGCTTCGAGAGCAACCTCGTGAGGTGGACGTTTAGGTGCTTTAAACACTTCCAGTATATTCTTTGTTTTACGATGTTTATAAAAATAATAAGAAGCAAATACAATCACACCAATTATTAAGATTGCAAGTACATATTTAAGTATTTCATATATCGAAATAGGGACACTTAAAGGTGGTTTGATGTCTTTGATGTCCTTAGTTAAATCAACTCCAATTTTATGCACAAAAATTGGAATTGGTGATGTGGATGTTATATGTTTTGTGGTATCGTTCTCGGTGAAATATTCAAAATTTAACTGGGGTATTACAAACATACCTGAATCAAATGCCGTAAAGGTGAAAATTACCTTTTCAGTGATATCATTCCCTTTTTTATCTACCATTGCTGGAGTTCGTTCCACTAACTCGAGTCCTGCGATTGAATCCAGAACAGAGGGATAAATTATCTTCATTCCTTCTTTATACTTTACCTCAATCTTAAGACGAATCCAATCTCCTATCAGATAGTTGTTTGAATCAACTTTTGCAGAGACCTCAATTTCCTGTGTATATGCATTAGAAAAAAATGCAAAATTAATTATAACCCAAAATATCAGCAGGAAACTTTTAAATTTCATCTGATTAAATTCTACCATCTTTTTTCTCTTAATCTGAAAAAGTTCATCAATGGTTGAACATATGATTCATCTGTACGGATTTTAATAGAATCGACCCCGCAACGACGAAAAATTTGTTTGAGATTTTCATCTCTTTTTCTATACCAGTTTTTGTATTTTTCAATGACCATAGTATTCGATGTATCAACAAGTTGGTAAACTCCTGTTTCAGCGTCAAACAAACTTAATAATCCAATTTTAGGTAATTCTTTTTCCCGATAGTCGTAGATATTGATTGCAACAACATCATGTTTCTTATTTGCTATTTTTAATGCGTCTTCAAAACCCTGGTCGATAAAATCAGAAATTAAAAAAGCAATACTTCTTTTCTTTATGACATTTCTCAAATAAATCAGAGCTTCGCTTATGTTAGTTTTGTTGTGTTGTGGTTTGAAATCAATAAGTTCTCTAATAATTCTTAAAATATGTGTTCTACCTTTTTTGGGTGGGATAAATTTTTCAATTATATCGCTGAAAAAAATTATTCCAACTTTGTCATTATTTTGAATAGCAGAAAAAGCAAGAACTGCGCAAAGCTCAATTGCGAGATCCTTCTTCAACTGTGTAGATGTACCAAATACTTCTGAACCACTGACATCTACAAGAATCATTACAGTAAGTTCTCTTTCTTCTTCATATACTTTAACATATGGATGATTAAATCTTGCGGTTACATTCCAATCTATTGAACGAATATCGTCACCAATCTGATATTCTCTAACTTCACTGAAAGCCATACCTCTACCTTTAAAAACACTATGGTATTCACCAGAGAATATCTGATTTGCAAGTCCTCGAGTTTTAATTTCAATTTTTCTAACTTTTTTTAGTAGTTCAGAGGTTTCCATTTTTATGGAACTTCTATAGTATTAAGAATTTCGTTGATTATATCTTCTGAATTAATGTTTTCCGCTTCTGCTTCATATGTAACAGCGATTCTATGTCTTAACACATCATGACAAACTGCTCGCACATCCTCAGGAATCACATAGCCACGCCGCTTTATGAAAGCATATGCTTTTGATGCCAGAGCCATGTAAATACTTGCTCTTGGTGATGCACCGTAACTGATGAAGGATGAGATTTTTTCAAGGTTATAGTTTTTTGGTTCCCGTGTAGCGAACACAATATCCAAAATATACTTTTCAATTTTTTCATCCATGTAAACTTCCTGTACTACAGTTCGTGCTTTCAGAATTTCAGCTGGAGAAATAACCTGTTTGACTTTTGGAATTGAATCAGTTATATTTTGCCGAATAATTAATCTTTCCTCATCACGATTTGGATATGTGATTTTGATTTTTAACATAAATCTATCTACCTGTGCTTCGGGTAATGGATATGTTCCTTCCTGTTCAATAGGGTTCTGTGTTGCTAAAACCAGGAATGGCTCATCGAGTTTGTAGGTTTCCTCACCTATAGTCACCTGGCGTTCCTGCATCGCTTCCAGAAGTGCCGATTGGACTTTTGCCGGTGCTCTATTGATTTCATCTGCAAGAATAAAATTTGCAAATATAGGACCCTTGCGAACTGTAAATTCTTCCTTTCGTTGGTTATAAATCATTGTACCGATTAGATCAGCTGGTAGGAGATCAGGAGTAAATTGTATTCTTTGAAATTTAGTTTGCACTGCGGCTGCTAAAGTTTTAATTGCAAGCGTTTTTGCAAGTCCGGGAACTCCTTCAAGCAAAATATGTCCGTTTGATAATAGACCAATAATAAGCCGCTCAAGCATATATTTTTGTCCGACTATGACTTTTCCAATTTCCATCATTAATAAATCAATAAATGCGCTTTCCTTTTGGATTTTTTCATTTAGTGCCTTAATATCTGTCATTTCGAGCTCCTTTGTTGATTGGTATATTTGATGGTTTTTTTAATGAATAAGTTTAAAATTATAAAAAAAAAATGAATATTTTGCAATTTTTCGGAAATTTACGGACTTATTGAGTTAGTGGTTTCATTAAATCTTTGCAATAGTTTTAAAAAAAAATTATATTTGAATGTAATTAACTTAATTTCCAAATAAATGGAGGTTCTATGTTAAAAATTACATACTATGGACATTCAGTATTTTTGCTGAATGACGGAAAATATAAACTGATAATCGATCCGTTTATTGAGGGAAATCCTCTTTCTCCTGTAAGAGAGAAAGATATAGTTGTAGATTATATAGTGGTCACACATGGGCACGGAGATCACTTGGGTGATTCTGTTAGTATTGCAAAGAGAAATAATGCTACTATAATTGCTGTGAATGAGCTTGCAAATTATGTCGCTGCAAAAGGTGCTAAAGCCCATAATATGCATATTGGGGGGAGTTATAATTTTCCATTTGGTAAAGTCAAATTTACAATTGCTCATCATGGTTCCTCTTCGGCAGAAGGAACCTATACAGGTGAACCCTCAGGTGCTCTTGTGACAATGGATAATAAAACTGTATATCATACAGGGGATACTGGCTTGTTTGCAGATATGAAATTAATTGGTGAAATGAATCCTGTAGATTTAATGCTTGTACCGATTGGTGATAATTTTACAATGGGAATTGATGATGCCGTTAAAGCTGTCGAACTTGTTAATCCAAAGTTTGTTATTCCAATGCACTATAATACTTTTCCAGTGATAAAAGCAGATCCGGATTTGTTTGTTAAGAAAATTCAAGATAAAGGTTACGAAGGTAAAGTATTAGGTTTTGGTGAAACGATTGAAATCTGAAAGAGAATATTGTGAGTAAAGTTGTCACTATTGCGAATCAGAAAGGTGGGGTTGGCAAAACAACTACTGCTATCAATCTTTCTGCATTTATTGCCGCAGCTGAAGTTAATGTTTTGTTGATTGATAGCGATCCTCAATCCAATGCCACTTCGGGTTTGGGTTTTGACCACAGAAGCATCGAACCAAGTATTTATGATGTACTTATTAATGAAGTTGAACCAGCTTCTGTGATAAAGAAAACTGAAATGCCATACTTATCTTTACTTCCATCAAACATCAATCTTGTGGGTGCTGAAGTGGAGTTAGTTGAAATAGAAGGAAGGGAAAAACTTCTTGCTCGAGTTGTTGAGAAGTTAAAAAATAATTATGAGTTCATTTTCATAGATTGCCCACCCTCACTCGGTTTAATTACTTTAAATGCTCTTGTGGCTGCCGATTCTGTATTAATTCCAGTCCAGTGTGAATATTATGCGCTTGAAGGTTTAACTCAATTATTGAATACAATTAATTTGGTGAAGAAAAATATAAACCACCGACTTGAAATTGAAGGAGTGGTTATGACGATGTTTGATGGAAGATTAAGGCTATCCAATCAAATAGTAGAAGAAGTTAAGAAATACTTCGGTGAAAAAGTATATCGAACTGTAATTTCAAGAAATGTAAGATTGAGTGAAGCTCCAAGTTATGGTAAACCAATCTTACTTTATGATGCTGTATCGAGTGGTGCAAGAAATTATATGGGTTTAGCCCAGGAATTTTTGTACCGAAATAATCATTTTCAAAAAGAACAGGTAAGTGAAAATGTCCAAAATTAAAGGTGGCCTTGGCAAAGGATTAGCTGCATTAATTGGTCCAGTTGAAGGAGAAACTCAACCAGTTGAACAGAAAATTGATAAAAAGGTTGAAACAGTGGTTCGTGAAACTGAAGGTATAGTGCTTATTGATATAGAGAAGATTCGACCAAATCCTTTTCAACCTCGTGCCGATTTTGACGAAAAAGCCCTTGATGAATTAAAAAAATCAATTCTTGAAAAAGGTATTATTCAACCAATCACAGTAAGAAGAAAAGAAGATTATTTTGAACTTATTGCAGGTGAAAGAAGGGTCAGAGCAGCTACTGATGCGGGAATGAATAAAATACCAGCATACATAATCGAGGTAAAATCGGATGAGGAGATGCTCGAGCTTGCACTGATCGAAAATTTGCAAAGAGAATATTTAAATCCAATTGAAATAGCAATTTCGTATCAAAGATTAATTACTGAGTGTAATTTAACTTATGAACAGGTAGCGGAGCGTATCGGTAAGGATCGTACGACTGTGATTAATTTTATCAGGTTACTGCGATTACCAGAACCAATACAGAAAGCTCTAAGAGAGAATAAAATATCTGCTGGCCATGCTCGAATGCTTGTAAGTTTACCTGATGAAAAAACTCAATTTAAAATATTTAATAAGATTATAAAGAATGACTTGAATGTTCGACAGGTCGAAAGATTAGTACGCGACATCAATAAAAAACCGGAAATTAAGATTAAAGAAAATCAAGAAGTTAAGGGTACATCTTTAATCGATATCGAACAAAAACTTAGACAGTTGCTTGGTACAAAAGTAAATATTAACCCTAAGAAAGATGGTAAGGGAGAAATAATTATTGAATTTTACTCGAATGAAGATTTAGATAGATTAATAGAATTAATTATGAACCTAAAAAACAATATATGAGGCAATTATGAGGAAAAAAATTTATACTGAGAATGCCCCAGCACCGATCGGACCATACAGTCAAGCTGTAATAGGATCAGGTTGTTTCGTTTTTACTGCTGGACAAATACCAATTGATCCTCAAACTGGAAATCTTGTGGAGGGTGATATAAAAGTGCAGACCAGGCAGGTATTGAATAACCTCTCTGCTGTATTGGCAGCATCAGGGGCAACTTTACATTCTGTCCTGAAAACAACAGTTTATCTGGCGGATATGAAAGATTTTGCAGGGATGAATGAAGTATATAATGAATATTTTTCGGAATCAATACCAGCGCGAACAACGGTTGAAGTTTCAAAATTACCTCGTGATGCAAAAATTGAAATAGAAGTAATTGCCTTAGTTGTTAATGTTTAAATTTGAACTATGCATCGGCTCTTTTTAAGATTATTGTTTATATACTTGGTTATCTTCTACTATAACTCATCATTTTCACAACATATGATCAGGTTTGCAGATCAGGATTCTAACAAGCTTGAAAGTAAGGTTCATAACAGAAAGTCTCCTACTATGGCAATGCTTTATTCAGCTCTGTTGCCTGGAGCTGGACAATTTTATAATGAATCGTACTGGAAAATACCAATCATTTTAGGATTGGCAGCTTATTGGGGGTATGAATGGAATGATTTAAATAAAAATTATAGAAATTATAAAAAACTATATTCCGAAAGTTTGGTATTATTTCCGCCAAGTGGTAATTATCAATACAAAGTGATCAGGGATTTTTACAGAACTGAACGGGATAAATTCGCCTGGTATTTAGGTATCCTATATTTTGCAAACATTTTAGACGCTTATGTCGATGCAAATTTGTTTGAATTTGATGTTGGTGATGATTTGAGTACACTTAAGTATTACAGTCCACTAAGTATAAGTATCAAAATACATTTTTAAGTTAGAATTTTTTTTAGTTTCAATTTATATAAAATCAGAATCCTATACGAAAAGATTATCTATGCTTAACTATATCTGGTTAACTTTAATCCTGATTGGAATTTTAACTGCTATTAGTCTGGATTTATATGATGTTTCGACTGATAGATATCAGACTGGGAAAAAAATATCCGCAACAGTAATTATTAATAATCCCATCATCATTCGCGAGCGAGGGGAAAAGTATCTTTGCTCGATTAGAATAAATAAGCAAGAAATTAAAAAACTTTATAATGTTAATCTTACCGAGGATTTAATTCAGCAAGCGGATATAACTTTTATTGATAACAATACAGCATATATAGAAATAAAACTTGACTCCAATTCACCTTCTATCTGGAAGGAACAGTCCAAAGGCCAACAAAAAGATGGAAATATACTACACGGTAAAATATATTTTGAGAAGGAATCTGATAAGAATTTTAATGTGCAATTAATTGTGGATCCAGTAAAATTTGTAAGATTAAATTCTGTTACCAACGAAGGAATAGTTAAATATGCTCGCACTGCTGTTGAGCTCTCGATTGGCTTAATCGGTATTATGACTTTGTGGCTTGGGTTAATGAAAATTGCTGAAGCTTCTGGACTTGTTCAAAAGATAGCGGGTTGGTTAAAACCTATAACTGTGAAATTATTCCCTGATGTTCCAGCTGATCATCCTGCTATGGGTGCAATGATAATGAATATCTCGGCAAATATTTTAGGACTTGCAAATGCTGCAACTCCATTGGGTTTAAAAGCAATGCAGGAACTGAATAAGCTGAATAAAAAATTAGGCACTGCAACAGATGCTATGTGCACATTTCTGGTAATCAACACAAGTAATGTGCAATTGATACCTGCTACGGTAATTGCAATAAGAGCTGCAAGTGGTTCTGCCAATCCTACAGAAATATTAGGTCCTGTGATTGTTGCAACTACTGTTAGTACGATAGTAGGTGTTATAACTGTGAAGTTGCTATCAAAGTTAAAGATTTTTAGAAAACAACTGGAGGAGAATTCAAAGTAATGGACTCAATTGTAAGTTTTATTCAGATATTATCAATTGTTGCAATTCCTTTGTTAGTGTTATTCATCGTAAGTTATGGTGCAATAAAAAAAGTAAAAATATATGAAGTATTTATTGAGGGTGCAAAGGAAGGATTTAATGTTGGGGTTAGGATCATTCCTTATTTAGTTGCAATGTTAGTTGCGATCGGAGTTTTTCGTACTGGTGGTGCAATGGATATTTTGACTACAATACTTTCTCCAGTTACAAATTTAATTGGGATGCCTGCCGAAGCCTTACCAATGGCAATAATGCGTCCACTTTCTGGTAGTGGCGCATTAGGCGTAATGTCAGAAATAATAAAGGCACATGGAGCAGATTCATTAATTGGACGAATGGTATCAGTGATGATGGGGAGTGGTGAAACCACTTTTTATGTGCTTGCAGTTTATTTTGGATCCGTGAGCATAACCAGGACTCGTCACGCGGTTCCGGCTGGAATTATAGCCGATATCGCTAGCATTTTAATGTCGGTTTGGGTAGTCAATCTATTGTTTAAATAAAATACTTTAAGTTTGATTTTTAAGTGCATCTTACATATATTGCAATAAAATTTAATAAAAATAAATCCACAAAAAATAAAATTGTAGAATGCAAATACTCAACAAGTTTATCGTTGCAACCATACCTTTGGTCCCACGTCCTATTGTAAGATATTTTGCAAATAGATATATTGCAGGCGAAGAGTTAATCGATGCTGTGAACACTGTTCGGTTTTTAAATTCTCAAAATATGATGGCAACAATGGATGTACTTGGGGAATCTATTACCAAGGAGGAGGAGGCTCTTAATGCGAAACAGGCAGCAATAACAACATTGAAAACTATAACAAATGAAAATTTAAATTCAAATCTTTCAATAAAATTAACGCAACTTGGGTTAAAATTAGATAAAGAATTTTGTTTTCAGAATGTCAGGGATATTGTAAAAACTGCAGCTGAATTAAAAAACTTTGTAAGAATCGATATGGAAGATTCAAGTTGCACAGATGATACAATTGAAATTTATATGAAGTTACGGAAGGAATTTACTAATGTTGGTATTGTCCTGCAAGCGTATTTAAAACGAACTGAGACTGATGCAATTATGCTAATGAATAACGGATTAAAAAACTTCCGACTATGTAAAGGCATATATATAGAACCGCCTACAATTGCTTTCAAAAAGAAAAGTGAAATTAATCAAAACTTTATGAAAGTACTGAAGATAATGTTTGAAAATAAAGCTTATGTTGGTATTGCTACACATGATGAAGAACTTGTAATGAATTCCTACAAATTAATTTCCGATATGGGATTGAAAAAGGATGAATATGAATTTCAAATGTTATTGGGTGTAAGGCCTGAGCTAAGATCTAACATTGTAAAAGATGGTCATCGTTTGAGAGTTTATGTACCTTATGGGCATCACTGGTATAAATATTCTATAAGGAGATTTAAAGAAAATCCAGAGATTGCTGGTTATGTATTTAAGAGCATCTTCACAAGAAATACATTTAAATGAATTAAACAATAAATCAACTAAAAAAGGAGACTAATATGGCAGATCCAACTTCTAAAGGTCCTGCATTAAGGTACACACCTTATGTTCCAGCCACAACTGATATGAAGGAGTTTACACTTAAAGCGTTATTAATCGGTCTGATTATGAGTGTTGTACTTGGTGCTGCAAATGCATATTTGGGATTAAAAGCAGGAATGACAATTGCCGCAACATATCCAGCTGCGGTGATAGGAATGGCGCTGTTAAGAGTTATGAAGGGTACTATATTAGAAGAAAATTTTGCACGAACTGTAGGTTCAATTGGCGAATCGGTTGCAGCCGGTGCAATATTCACAATACCTGCTTTTTATATTGCTGGCATCTGGCCTGAATTTGCTACTACAGGTCACTACCTCGAATCAACAGCTATTATGATTGCGGGTGGTGTACTCGGAATAATGTTTGTTGCATTACTCCGCAGAGTTATGGTTGAGGATGTGGAATTACCATTCCCTGAATCAGTAGCAGCTGGTGAAATTCACAAAGCTGGAAGAACAGGTGGTACAGGCGCTAAGTTTCTATTCTCTGCAATGGGCGTTGGCGCTTTAATTCAGGCTCTTGGACAACTCAAGTTTTTTGCAACTTCCTGGGAAAAATTCGTTCACTTCTCAAAAGCTACAATAAACCTGCGTGGAAGTGGTGAAGCTGCTGCTCAGGGTGGTATATTGTTAAGTTCTCCTGGTGTTTCACCTGCTTACATTGGTGTCGGTTATATCATCGGTCCTAAGTTGGCATCATTGAATTTTAGTGGTGGACTGCTGGCTTGGGGACTCTTTGTTCCAATTATTATGTATTTCCTTGGTCCTTCAATGATTCCCGAAAGTGGTGTAATGGACGAAAAAACCTGGATTGCAAATGCGATAAATATATGGAAATTTATAGTAAGACCTATCGCAATTGGAGGTATGCTCGTAGGTGCTGGATTTACATTATTTAGAATGAGAAAGAGTCTTGCAACAGGTATAAAACGCTCAATAGGCGATGTGAAAAAAGCCGCTGCAGGTGAACATACAACTAACAGAATTGAACAGGATATTAATTTTAAATGGATAATGGTTGGAATAGGAATTGCTGCAATAGCCACTTTTTTCATTTATAATTATTTTGCCCAAGATGTAGTAGCAGCTCTTGTTGCAACAATAGTTATGATTGTTGCAGGATTCTTCTTTGCCGCAGTATCTGGTTATCTGGTTGGAATAATTGGTTCAAGTAACAATCCAATAAGTGGACTAACACTTTCGACATTATTAGTAGCAGCTTTATTGATGGTTGCACTTGGTATGACAGGTACTACTGGTGTTGCTGCAGTTCTTGGTGTCGCAGCAGTTGTTTGCGTTTCAGCTGCTGTGGCTGGAGAAATGTTGCAGGATCTGAAAGTTGGACACATCTTAGGAGGTACACCCTGGAAAATGCAAGTTGGAGATCTCTTCGGTGTCGGCCTTGCTGGTTTGGTAATGTTTTTACCATTAGTAGTCCTTCATCAGGGTGATATTAACACAGGTGGTACTGGATTTGGTGGTAAAAATTTACCAGCTCCACAGGCAAGTTTAATGGCATTGCTATCACAGGGAATTGTAAAAGGTGAAATGGCATGGCCTCTGATAATTGTTGGTATGTTGATGGGTTTTGGTTTTATTTTAATGCAAGTACGAAGCCCTATGCTTGTTAGCGTTGGTATGTATTTACCACTTGAAACAACATTCGCTATCTTTATTGGTGGTTTAATCAAAGGTATCGTGGAAAGATTTAATGTTAAACGACAACACAACGATGCACAAAAAGCCCGAGTCGAGAATACTGGAGTTTTATTAGCCGCAGGATTAATAGCAGGAGAAGCTCTGATTGGACTGGTTTTTGCAGCTTTAGCCTTCGGCGAAATTCCACTTTTTGCAATTTTTGCTGAGCCATCATTCATTACAAGTTTAGTAATTTTTGTTATCATCGCTTTTATACTTATCCAAGTACCTTTAAAGAATGCTGGAAAAGCCGATGAACCTGCTCCACCAACAGCAGTTATATAGGATTAATAAAGGTTGGAGATGTTTAAGAAGAAAAACATATATGAAGGGCTAAACCTGTTAGATTTAAAGCCAGTAAGAACATTCGAATTTGTTATACAGGATGATTATAAAGTAACTTTACTTATCCCGAAGTTTCGTGATAAAATTTTAGGAAAATATCTCCAACCAATAATTAAAAAAAAATTCTTCAAAGTAAAACTCGATACTCTTGGAAGTTTCGTGTGGTTGAATTGTGATGGTCAAACAACTGTACGAGAATTAGCTGAAAAATTAAAGAAACAATTTGGTGATGCAGCAGAACCAGCTGATGAACGAGTCGCCAGATTTATACAACAATTGTACAGAGGTGATTGTATAACATTCAACATATAATAAAAAAATAAAAGGAGTTAAATAATGACATCTGCAATAGAAGGATTAAAACCAGAATTAGTATGGAAATATTTTGCTGAGATAAGTAAAATACCCAGAGGCTCAAAAAACGAAACAGCGATAATTAATTATGTTTTAGAAACTGCAAAAAAATTGGGTCTTGAAGCAAAAAAAGATAGAATTGGTAATGTAGCTGTTACGAAACCAGCATCTTCCGGAAAAGAAAATGTTCCGACTGTTGTATTACAGGGCCACTTGGATATGGTATGTGAAAAAAATAAAGACAAAATTCATGATTTTACCAGAGATCCTATTGAATTAATAAGAGAAGGTAATATTATACGGGCTAATGGGACTACACTTGGTGCTGATAATGGCATTGGTGTTGCAATTTCGCTTGCGATAATGGAAGATAAGTCGCTTGTGCACGGACCACTCGAATTTTTATTTACCGTGGATGAAGAAACAGGTTTAACCGGTGCACAAAACTTACAGAGTGATTTTTTAAAGGGAAAGATTCTTATAAACCTTGATTCAGAAGAAGAAGGTGCTCTATATGTTGGATGTTCTGGTGGCCAGGATACTATTGGCACGTTGAGTATTGAATGGGAAAATGCACCGGAAGATTATAGTGCGTTTACAATTTCTATAACTGGCCTCAGAGGCGGGCATTCTGGCCTTGATATTAATGCAGGTAGAGCAAACGCACTAAAACTTTTAAATCGGGTATTGTGGAATCTTAATGAAAAATTAGATTTGCGGATCTCAAAATTTGAAGGTGGTAGTAAACGAAATGCGATACCTCGAGAAGCAGAAGCTGTTATATGTATTCCAAAAGATAAATCTGCATTTGTTAAGAGTGAAATCCAAAACTTTCAGAATTTGTTTGCAATGGAATATGCAAAGGTAGATAGTGGTGTAAAACTTACAATCACAGAAACTTCAAAAAGCAAAGTTCTCAAAAAAAATGATTCTAACAAATTATTAAATCTGCTCTATAGTTTACCTCATGGTGTTGTAGCGATGAGTGCAGATATTCCAAATCTAGTCGAGACATCAACAAATCTTGCTATAATTAATTTTAATGAAAATAATATTGTAATCGCAACAAGTCAGCGGAGTTCAGTTGAAAGTTGTAAGAAAGATATTGTCTATCAGGTAAGTTCTGTTTTTCGCTTGGCTGGTGCGAAGGTTGAGAATACCGATGGTTACCCTGGATGGAAACCGAATCTTAATTCAAAGATTTTATCTATATCAAAGGAAATTTATAAAAAATTATTTGGTAAAGAACCGGAAATTAAAGCAATTCATGCTGGTTTAGAATGCGGAATCATTGGAGAAAAATTTCCGGGCATGGATATGATATCCATGGGACCTACTCTTGAAGCAGTCCATTCACCGGACGAAAAGATCTACATTGATACAGTAGAAAAGTTCTGGAAATATCTGCTTGAAATTTTAAAGAATATTAATTAATACTTTTATTAATTGTGGGGTTGTAAAAGAAAATATTTACAACCCCATTTTAGTATAGAATGCAATCAAAAGAAATAGTACTCAATATAGAAGCCCTTGAATTTGAAGGGAAAGGGGTTGCGCATTTTGAAGGTAAGGTATATTTTGTTGCTGGTGGAGTCCCGGGGGATGTCGTTAAATGTAAGATTAAAAAATCCCGTAAATCATACGCAGAAGCTGAAATAATTGAGATATTAAGACCTTCTGGAAAAAGAATTGTTCCATTATGTAAACACTTCGGTGTATGTGGAGGTTGTAGATTACAACATATAGGATATGAAGACCAACTGCAATATAAACAAAAGGCTGTGGAAGATGCACTAAGACATATTGGTGGACTTTCTGAAGCAAAAGTATTACCAATCATTGGTGCAGATAATATTTTTCACTACAGAAATAAGATGGAATTTACATTTTCAGATAAGAAGTGGCTCCTTGAGGAAGATAAATTGAGTGAAACAATATTTAAGGACAGCTTTGGCTTGGGACTTCATATTCCAAATAGATATGATAAGGTACTCGACATTGAAAAATGTTGGTTACAAAATGAAGTATTTAATAGAATTTTAAATTTAACAAGAGATTTTGTTAAGGAACAAAAATTATCTGTTTATTCTAATAAAACACACGAAGGATATTTAAGACACCTCATGATTCGTACAAGTGCTTACTCAGGAGAGATAATGATTAATCTTGTGACCTCTACACATAATTTAGAAGTTATGGATAGATACACAGAACATATTATTAAAAATGTTCCAGAGGTGACTACAGTTGTGAATAATGTAACAACAAGAATGTCGAAAGTTGCTATAGGTGAGGAAGAAAAAGTCTATTATGGTAATGGCTACATACTGGAAAAATTAGGAAAATGCTTGTTTAAAATTTCAGCTAATTCCTTTTTTCAAACAAATACAGAACAAGCAGCAAAGTTATATGATCTTGTAAAAGATTACTCAAATTTTAAAAATACGGATGTAGTTTATGACTTATATTGCGGTACTGGTTCTATTGCAATTTACATCTCGGATTATGTTAAAGAAGTTATAGGTATAGAATTAGTTGAAAGTGCTGTTAATGATGCAAGAAAAAATGTTGAATTAAATAATATCAAAAATTGTATTTTCATTCAGGGTGATTTGAAAGAAATTTTAACCAGTAAGGATTTTAAAAAGTCGGGAATTAAGCCAGATATTGTAATTTTAGATCCACCACGAAGTGGAGTACATCCTACCGTATTAAAAGTTGTATCGGATGTTAGACCAAGAATTATTACATATGTAAGTTGTAATCCGACAACTTTATCTCGTGATTTAAAAATTTTATCTCAAAGTGAATATCAAGTATTGTTTATTCAACCGGTGGATATGTTCCCACAAACATATCATATAGAATCAATTGCGGTCTTAGAATCTTTGAAATAATAATTTTTAGCGAATTTTTAAAAATAATTTGACTTTTTGAAAAGAATTTCTTTTATTACTATAAAAATTAAAGTAATCCTAATGAGGCAACATACAATGGCACTCTGCAGATTATTGGCATTGTTGATTTTTGTATTTACATATAATCTGGGATTTTCAGGTTCGAGTCATAAGAACATAGTCGCAACCAAAACGGAATCAAAAATAAAGATCGACGGTTTGCTCAGCGAAGGAGATTGGAATAAAGCAGTGCCAGTTTCGGATTTTGTTCAATATGACCCTGTGGAAGGTGCTCCACCAACAGAGCGAACATCTGTAAGAATTTTATACAATGATTATGCGCTGTATGTTGGCGTAATTTGTTATGATTCTGAACCATCAAAAATCAGGCAACAGCTAACCCGGCGTGACCGTTCAAGTGAAGCAGATAGATTTAGTATCACGATCGATTCTTATAATGATGGTCAAACTGGTTTTGTTTTTGTGGGTAATGTTTCAGGTGTTCAATCTGATGGTGTATTGTATCATGATGGTATCTTTTATGATATAGAATGGGATGCGATATGGAATTATGAAGCAACTATTACAACTGATGGTTGGTCTGCAGAATTTGAAATTCCTTTTAGTGCGCTACGATTTCAAAAACAGGAAGATGAATATGTCTGGGGTATTAATTTCAGAAGGTATATTTCAAGAAAGAAAGAAATTATTGAATGGGTGTTGATACCCAGAAGTGAAACGGGTTCTATATCGAAAATTGGAAATCTTTCAGGTTTAAAAGATATAAGCCAATCATTACACCTAAGTATACTTCCTTATGCACTTGCAAGAACAAACTTTGAACAGGAACTTAAACCCTATAATTTTGATAAAGTATTCTTTAAAGATATTGGTGTTGATATTAAGTATGGCTTAACAAGTAATTTTACGCTCGACGCTGCAATCAATCCTGATTTTGGTCAGGTGGAAGTTGATCAGGAGGTAATGAATCTAACTGTATTTGAGACACATTTTCCTGAAAAGCGGCCATTTTTTCTTGAAGGCGGGCATATTTTCAAATTTGGTATCAGTGCCGATGAAAAAGATTTTAAACTTTTCTATACACGTCGTATTGGTAGAAAACCGCGCTTTGATTTACCTGATGATGTAAAAGAGATACTTCGTTATCCGAAAAACACAACTATCATTGGTGCTGCTAAGCTTACTGGAAAAAATAAGTATGGTACGGATGTAGGTTTTATTTCAACTATCACGGATGAAGAAAGATTAGTTTATAAAGATACTTCTGATCATAAAAAGTATCTTTTAATAGAACCTATGGCTTCTTACAATGTGCTAAGGTTATCCCAGGAGATAGGAGAAAATTCATCAGTTGGATTTATGGGTACCGGTGCTTTCTTAAAAAATTATTCACCTTCGCTTGCTGGTGGTTTTGATTGGAATTTTAGAATATCAAATTATCAGTATGCAGTAGATGGTTATATTGTGTTTTCCAGGCAAAACGATGCATTTCAAAGACAAACATTTGATGGGACAGCGGGAAAAATATTTATCGGAAGAATTGCAGCTAAACATTGGTTATTTAACACATCTTATGATTTCGCAACTAAGAATTTTTCAATTGATGAACTTGGTTACTTCAGTCAACCCAGAGAACATGGCGGAACCACTCAAATAATTTATAAAGAAGATCAAGCTGAAAATATTTTTTTAAGATATAATGTTTTAATGCAGGCTGATTACCGCTGGAATTATCAAAATTTGAATACTACAAAAAATATTGGCATGGGTTCTAATTTTATATTTAAGAATTTCTGGACTCTTTCGCTCTTTCAGATAAACCAGCTATCAGTTTATAATGGTTCTGAACGGGGAATTATAGATATCTACAAAACTCCAACTGTCCATTCCTTTCAGGCAATAATACAATCCGATACGAGAAAAATCATTAGTGTTAAATCTCATCTAATTTATGAGATAGATAAAAAGCAAAAAAAAGAATATTTAACGTCTTTTGATTTTACATATAAACCAACCACCTGGATCGAGCTTACACCAATGTTAACATATGCGAAGAGATGGAATGAGGAAACAGGTTTGCTCCTCGGTTCACGCTATGTAACTAGTTATGATTCTATCACTAATCGAGACTTTACAGTATTCGGTGATAGAGATTTAAACTATTTTGATATCGCAATGAGAGGAATTGTTACTTTATCTAATAAACTTAGCGTTCAATTTTTCTATCAGCTAATGTTTTATAAATGGCACTATAGAAATTTTAAAAAGTTAACAAATCTTGATACTTTTGAATTAATTGATTTTCCATTCTATTATCAAGATTTAAATTTTAAAATTATGAATACAAATGTTGTCCTTAGATGGGAGTTCTTACCAGGCAGTACCCTGTTTTTTGTTTGGACTCATATGAAAGAAAATATTAATAATTTATATTTCAATAAACTAAACAGAGATATTTCAGAAATTTTCAAAATTATTCCGGATAATGTCTTTTTAATTAAATTGAATTATTGGTTAAATTTTTAATCTTAAAAATGAGAAAATTATTGTTAAGATTTCTAAAAGTTGGAATTTTTTTTAAAGAAATAAAATAATATATTAAAATAAGCGGTTTTTATATGGCATAAATATTGAAGTAATTCACTATGTTTAACAAAAAGAAAGGGTCATTTTATGAAAAAATTGCAAATACTTGGTTTGGTTTTGCTGTTTTTAGTAACAAATGTTCTAGTTTTGGCTCAATCCCCAGGTAATTTTTCAACAAGTTTGCATGCCACTCGAGCTGGGAAAGCTTATTGGTATAAGACCGAAAATGGTGGATTTGAGTCATTAACAAATATTCCAATGAGCAACTTGAAATGTACAAAGTGTCATCCTGGTACATATGCAGATGGTAGCACAGTAGATCCTGCAACCTATACACCAAATTGTAATGATTGTCATAATTTTGCTCAGGGAAGCTCCGTTGCAGAAAATCAATGTTTAAAATGTCATAGCAGACAAAAAGCTGAAATTAATCTGTACTCTGATGTACACAGAAGTAAAGGGATGGTATGTACTTCCTGTCATACAAAAAAAGAAATGCACGGTGATGGGAATTCCTATAATTCTATGTTTGAAGTTGGAGCTATGGAACGCAAATGTGAGGATTGCCATACTACACAACCAAATACTTTATCCCATACTGTCCATGGTGACAATTTAGAATGTAAAGCCTGCCACTCCAAAACAGTCATAAGCTGCTTCAATTGCCATTTCGAAAGTGAAGTAAATGGTAACATAAAGCGACCATATTCACAGTTCAGAGATTTTATTATTCTAGCACGCCGCCAGTCCAATAATAAGATTACAACTGCGACGATGATGGGATTAACTTATAATGGACAATCATTCTTTGCGATGGGTCCTTATAATGCTCATACTATCGATAGTGTCGGTCGTCAATGCAGTGATTGTCATAATAATTCGGTAATTCAGGAATATAATCAAACAGGAAAGATAACTATAACAAAATGGGATGCTGGTCAAAATAAATTACTTAATACTAAAGCTGTTATTCCTGTCCCATCCGATTGGAAGCAATCATTCGCAATGGACTTTGTTGATTATACAGGTCCTGTAGATTCTGCAACAAATCCAGCTCTTTGGATTTTCTTAAAGTCGGGTTTCGATGGCGCTCATATGTTATATCTCGATACACTTACATCAAGCGATATGGCAAAGTTATCAATTTCTGTAGGTGTAAAGGATGAAAATGCAATTCCAAAAGATTTTAATCTTAAACAAAATTACCCAAATCCATTTAATCCAACTACAAGTATCGAATTCCAATTACCAAAAACTACAAGTGTAACTCTGAAGGTTTATAATCTACTTGGTAAAGAAGTTCAAACTTTGATAAATAACCGGATTTATTCAGCAGGAACACATTCTATAGTGTTTAACGGAAGGAACTTGCCAAGTGGAGTATATGTATACAGATTGGAAGCAGATGGAAAATCCTTTACCAAAAAAATGATCTTAACAAAATAAATCCTCACTTTTTTTATACAAGGGCTGATATTTTTAGAAAATATCAGCCCTTTCTTTTTTGTTTTTCATTGCAAGTTTACGCAAAATATCGTATATTTTAATGTCCGCCGTTGGCGGTTATTTTATTTTAAGCTTATTTATCTATGAATAATATTCGAAATTTTTGTATAATCGCACATATTGATCACGGGAAAAGTACAATCGCCGATCGTCTACTTGAAAGAACCGGTACAATAACTCCCCGTGAAATGAAGGTTAATCAGGTCCTGGACGATATGGAGCTCGAACAGGAAAGAGGAATTACTATAAAATTGCATGCAGTTCAAATGAATTATATTGCTTCTGATGGAAATAAATACATCCTCAATTTAATTGATACACCAGGACATGTTGATTTTTCATATGAAGTTTCCAGATCCCTTGCTGCCTGTGAAGGTGCACTTTTGGTCGTAGATGCTTCACAAGGTGTTGAAGCACAAACTATAAGCAATCTTTACCTTGCGATTGATGCCGGTCTTGAAATAATCCCGATTATAAATAAAATTGATTTACCTGGTGCGATGATTGAAACTACTAAAAGACAAATTATAGATTTAATTGGTTGCCAAGAGGGGGAAATCATCTTAGCGAGCGCCAAAAATAAAATTGGTATTGATGAGATTCTGGAAGCAATTGTGAAACGAATCCCTCCTCCTAGTGGAGATGTAAGTTTGCCTTTGAGAGCCCTAATCTTTGATTCAATCTTTGATACTTATCGTGGTGCGATTGTGTATCTGCGAGTATTCGAAGGCACATTGAAAGAAAAAGACAAAATTAAGTTTTTTACTCACGATAAGGTGTATGAGGCGGAAGAAGTTGGTATACTAGAGATGAAAAGACAGCGTACAGGCATTCTTAAAGCAGGAGATGTAGGATATTTAATTGCTGGAATAAAAGATGTGCATGATGCTCGTGTCGGCGATACTATAACAAATGCTGAAAACCCAGCGGAAAAACCGCTACCAGGATATAAAGAAGTAAAGTCTATGGTATTTGCGGGATTATATCCTACGAATGCAGATGAATTTGAGTTATTAAGGGATTCACTTGAGAAATTGCGACTGAATGACGCAGCTCTCGTTTTTCAACCGGAAACATCTACTGCATTGGGTTTCGGTTTCAGATGTGGGTTTCTGGGGTTACTTCATATGGAAATTGTTCAAGAGCGTCTCGAAAGAGAGTATAAACAGAATTTAATTACCACAGTGCCTAATGTAGAGTACCGTGTTTTGAAAAAAAATGGAGAAGTTGTTTTAGTCGATAATCCAGCTTTGATGCCACCAATCGGAGATATTGAACATATTGAAGAGCCTTATATTGCTGCTCAAATTATAACTCCATCTGAGTATATTGGAAATATAATGAAACTTTGCACTGAACGGAGAGCGATCTATAAAAACACAACATACCTTGATCCTACAAGAGCAGATCTCCGTTACGAAATTCCGCTTTCGGAAATAATTTTTGATTTTTACGATAAGCTTAAATCCACCACACGCGGATACGCATCTTTCGATTATGAATTCCTTGAATATAGAGTTTCAGATTTAGTTAAAATTGATATCTTGCTAAATGGTGAACCAGTAGATGCTTTATCAACCATCGTCCATCGGGATAAAGCTTATGAATGGGGTAAAAAATTATGTGCAAGATTAAGGAAACTGATTCCAAGACAAATGTTTGAAGTGGTAATTCAAGCAGCAATAGGTAGTAAAATAATTGCGAGAGATTCAATATCACCCCTTCGAAAAAATGTCCTCGCTAAATGTTATGGTGGCGATATTACCCGAAAGCGAAAACTTCTTGAGAAACAAAAAGAAGGTAAAAAGCGTATGAAGCAGGTCGGAAAAGTGGAAATTCCTCAAGAAGCTTTTCTTGCAATATTATCAATTGAAGAATAAATATAGGATGAAGAGATGACAAAACAGAAATCAGAAAAAGAAAGACCGGAAAAGTTATCATTTAAAGAAAAAACAATCCATTTTCTTAAGGAAACTGGTACTATACTTCTAATTTTTCTGGTGCTTAATAGCTTTGTTATTGCCTCATTTGAAGTACCAACCGGTTCGATGGAAAAGGAGATTTTACCCGGTGATTTTTTACTTGTTAACAAATTTGTTTTTGGAGGTACGACACCAAGAACCATACCTTTTACAGATGTCAAAATTCCGTATTTCAAACTACCAGCCTTGTGGAAGGTCGAAAGAGGTGACGTAATTGTGTTTGCTTTTCCTGGTATGCGTGATGAAGTAGAAGCTGAACCGTTTGCTTATTATCTTAAAAGAGCAATTGCAATTGCTGGTGATACCTTACAAATTATTAATCGTATCGTTTATGTAAATGGTAAAGTATCTGAACCACCGCGAAATATTAATTTTAATTCCGGTTTAATTAAACCTCCGAATTATGCAGATCCGAGAATCTTTCCTAAAGGTGCTCCATATAACGAAGATAACTATGGACCTATTAGAATACCTAAGAAAGGTGATGTGATTAAACTCAATCCTGATAATTTTGAACAATGGGAAATTTTTATCAAGCGTGAAGGTCATGATATAATATTGAAAGATGGAAAAATTTTTGTTGATGGTGTCGAAAGAAATGAATACACAGTCGAAAGAGATTATGTTTTTGGTATGGGGGATAATCGTGACAATAGCCTGGATAGTAGATTCTGGGGGTTCATTCCTGAAAAGGATGTAGTCGGAACACCATTAATACTTTATTGGAGTTGGAATCCTGATATTCCACTCTGGGATATCGGAAATAAACTTGCCTCTATACGATTTAATCGAATAGGGAAAATTGTTAAATAATAAATGAAGGAATGGAAGAAAAAAATAATTAAGTTGAAGGATATCCTTCAGATAACTTTTATAGTGATATTGCTTGCTTATTTATTAAAAATGTTCTTTCTGGATACTCTTAAGATTCCAAGTTCATCTATGGAAAAGACACTTTTACCCGGAGATTTTGTTGTTGTAAACAAGTTTTATTATAATCTAAAAATCCCAAATTATATCCCGTTAACAAATATCGAAATAAAACCCACAAAGATATTGTCTTTCAGCAAACCCAAGAAGGGAGATGTGGTCGCTTTTTATTTATATAATTTTGATGGTAAAGATTCAAACCCTATGACTTTTGTTAAAAGATGTGTGGCTGGACCCGGTGATTCTATCAAAATAAATAATACACAGTATTGCTTGCCTGAAGAAGGTGACCATATATATGTAGATAAAACAAATATCAATGATTTAAAACCTTTAATTCTCAGAGATGGTAACAAGGTAGAGATCAGGTCAGATAGTTTAATTTACATAAATGACAAACCTGTAAATCATTACAAATTTCAAAATGATTTTTATTATTTTGTTGGTGATAATGTTACAAATAGTGTTGATAGTCGTAATTTTGGACCGATACCAGAGAAAGATATTATCGGGAAAGTAGTACTTGTATACTGGTCGTTAAATATGGATAATATGGTGAAAAGTTTTATACACAAAATTCGATGGAATCGTTTAGGTATGTTGGTATGGTAAACTGATGGCTGGAATTTATATACATATCCCATTTTGCCAGCGCAAATGTGTTTACTGTGACTTCTATTCACTTGCTGATAATAAAGACTTTGATATTTTTATTTCATTTTTATTAAAAGAAATCAATCTATATAGTGAAAAGTATCGGGATGAAAACTTTTCAACGATTTACTTGGGTGGCGGAACTCCAAGCATTTTGGATCAATCGCAGGTGGAAACCATCCTGAAAGAAATCAATAAATCATTTCAGTTAAGTACCTCTCCTGAAGTTACTATTGAAGTAAATCCAGGTACAGTAAATGAAAAAAAATTAAAAGCATATAGAAATTCTGGAATAAATCGTATCAGCATTGGTGTACAATCCTTTATGGATGAGGATCTGAAATTTCTTAATCGAATTCATAATTCAGAAGAAGCCAGGAAATGTATCATAGATGCATTGAATGCAGGATTTGAGAATGTTTCAATAGATTTGATATATGCCTTACCAACACAGACAATTAGTACGCTTGAAAATAATTTAACACAAGCGATTTCATATCCTTTAAAACATATCTCAGCCTACTCGTTAATTATTGAACAAAATACTCCATTGGCAAGTATGGTGCGAGAATCAAAAATCAAACCTGTGCCAGAAGAGTTAGAAGCTATGATGATGGAGTTTGTTATCAATTTTTTAACACAAAATGGTTTTAAACAATATGAGGTTTCAAATTTTGCCAAATCTGGATATGAATCAAAACATAATTTAAATTACTGGAATCACTCAAATTACATTGGTTGTGGACCATCAGCTCACTCCTTCTGGAATTGGAAAAGATGGTGGAATGTTGATACCATATTCAGCTATTATAGTCGGTTGAATAATAATCTTTTGCCAGTTGCTGATAGCGAGGAGCTTACGGAAACGCAAATTATAAATGAGATGCTGTTTTTAGGTTTGAGAAATGGTGGCATTGATTTTAAAAAAATGAATAAAATGTTTAATAAAGATTTCATTAAACCTAACATTGAAGAAATTAATAAACTTGTTGAGGATAATTTTGCAACATTTGAACAAAATATTTTACGCTTGACTACAAAAGGATATCTGATTACTGACGAGATCGTTTCAAAATTAGCAATATAACTATTCTTGTGTTTTTGCAAGATTTGAGATATATTTAATAAATTTGTAATTAAAATGAGGAATTAATGAAACAAAAGAATTTATTTTATAAGTTTTCAGCTTTTTTTGTATTTTTTGCATCGCTTTTTGTTTATTATCTTACTCTTCCACCAACAGTTGTTTTCTGGGATGTTGGTGAATTTTGTGCTGCAGCATATCTTTTACAGGTGCCACATCCACCTGGAGCCCCGTTGTTCTTATTGCTTGGGCGTTTGGTAGGATGGTTACCTATTATAAGCGATTTTGCTGTTAAAATGCATCTTATATCAGCTCTTTCCAGTGCTATAACAGTTACATTATTATTTCTTGTAACTGTTAGAGTAATAATAGCTTTTAGAGGTTATCCAGAAAAGTTCATAGATCAATTAACTGTCTATGGAGCTTCAATCATCGGGGCATTATCTTTGGCTTACAGCACTACTTTCTGGTTCAACGCAACAGAAGCTGAAGTTTACGGTTTGAGTATGTTATTCGTAGCATTGATTATCTGGTTAATAATTAAATGGTATGATCATTCACACGAGGCACATAACGAAAAGTATATTTTTATAATTGCATATTTGATTGGTTTATCGGTAGGTGTTCACCTTTTAGCGGTTCTAACAATCTTTACAGTCCTTTTAATTATTTATTTTAAAAACTATGAATTCAATACCCCAACATTCATAAAGTTTAGTATTATTTCACTCATCATATTTTTTGTAATATATCCGGGTGTTGTTAAATACCTTCCATCTTTGCTTGACGGTGAGTTTGGAGGTACAAAGAGCGAAATTTTAACTTATATACCAATAATTTTAATCATTGGTTCATTATATGGCGTGTACTATTCTATAAAAAATAAGATGAAGATGCTTAATATTGCATTACTCTCATTTCTGTTGATTGTATTAGGTTATTCTACCTATACTCTTGTGTTAATAAGAGCAAATGTACCAAATATGCCTATGAACGAAAACGATCCGAGCAATATGGCAAGGTTGGTAAGTTATCTTGGAAGAGAACAATATGGTGAAGCACCTGTATTGCAAAGGAGATATAGTCGCGAACCAATGCACACTCCCACATGGCAGAATTATTCAAGTGATATGGACTTTATGTGGCGTTATCAAATAAATCATATGTATACCAGATATCTTTTATGGAATTATGTTGGTGTAGAGGGAGATTGGCAGGATGCTGGTGTCAGCTGGAAGGATACGCTGGGAATACCCTTTTTACTTGGACTTTTAGGTTTGTATTATCATTTTCGTAAGGATTGGAAGATGGCGTTACCTTTCTTGGTTTTGTTTTTAATAATGGGTGTAATTCTGGCACTTTATCAGAATCAACAAGAACCACAACCGCGCGAACGTGATTATTTCTATGTGGGTTCATTCTTCGTTTTTTCAATGTGGATTGCGATTGGATTAATTGGTATAGTTGATTTTTTAAAAAAATATCTCAAATCACCAAATCTTCAAAATACTGCGAATATCGTCGTCCTGTCTGTTTTCCTTTTTGCAGTTCCTATTAATTTTTTAAGAATTAATTGGCATGAAAGGGATCGCAGTAAAAACTATGTAGCATGGGATTATTCATATAACATTCTTCAAACCTGTGAAAAAGATGCTATAATTTTTACTAATGGTGATAATGACACATTTCCACTCTGGTATTTACAGGATGTAGAGGGTGTGAGGCGCGATATTAGAATTGTCAATTTGAGCCTCGTAAATACTTCCTGGTATATCAAACAATTGAAAAATTATGAACCTCACGGTGCTAAAAAAGTACCAATAAGCTTTACCGATGAACAGATTGACAACCTTCAACCTATACAGTGGAACACACGACAGATGAGTATTCCAGTACCAAAAGAGGTGTTTCAGAAATTCGGAATTGCTGATACAGCTCTAATTAATGCTGGTAAAATCACCTTCACTATGAAACCCACTGTTTCTTATGGTCAATATAATCTTCTTAGAGTTCAGGATATAATGGTTAGAGATATAATTATGACAAATAAGTGGGAGCGTCCTATTTACTTTGCTGTGACTGTTTCTCCTGATAGTAAGATCGGTTTGGACGAATATATGTGGATGGATGGACTGGCATGGCGCCTGAAACCAGTCAAAACTTCTCCAGAATCAGGTATTCATAAAGATATTATGGAAGCAAATGTTCTTGCTGAAAATGTCATACCATCAAAAGAACCTCAATACGGATATCTTTATAGAGGTCTTAATGATACTACAATATATTTCGATGAAAACATTACACGTCTGAGTGTAAATTACCGTTCAGGTTTTATACGCTTGGCAATCTATTATCAAAATGTAGAAAAAAATCCAGAGAAAGCTCTTCAAATATTGCATAAAATGGACGAAGTAATTCCAATTAATGGTGTAAAATTTGATTGGCGACTTGCTGCTGATGTCATGTCCTTCTATTCAAAACTCGGTGACAAATCAAAACAGGAAGAATATGCCAAGTATCTGGAAAAAGAATGCTGGAAATTGATCAATTCTAATCAAGCTGAAATTTCTACTTATTATAATCCATATAGAATATTGCTGGAGATTTATGAAGCTCGAGAAGATTATAAAAAAGCTATCGATGTTCTTAACCGGGTTTTAGCTTTTTATCCGAACGACCCCTCAATCCGTAGTAGAATTTTAGAATTAGAAGCTAAAAGCAGGAATTTACCAAAAGATACAATATCGAAGTAAATATTCCTGGCGATAAAATAAATGAAGATTTTGATAATAGCACTTTCTGGAATTGGTGATGCTCTGATGTTCTCGCCAGCCCTGAAATTGCTAAGACAAAAATATGAATCTTCTCAAATAGATTTGCTTTCTATGTTTAAGGGGGTGGAAGAATTATATCTGCGTAATCCGGATATTTCTAATGTCTATTACTGGAATTTCATGAAAGAGAATCCTGTTAAATCCTTACTCTTTGTATTGGAGCTTAGGAAAATTAGATACGATGCAACAATTAATGTTTATCCATCAAATCGCTGGCCTTACAATTTGATAAGTTTTCTTATTGGTGCACCTATTAGAATTGGACATATTTATAACCATACCAACTTCCGCTCATTAAATTTTCTTAATAACAGGAAAATTAAAGAAGACGATTTAAAACATAATGTGTTAGAAAATGTAGCTCTACTCGAGTTTCTGAACATAAATGTTTCCCAAGCTGTGCCTCCACTTCAGGTCATATTAACAAAGGATGATGAGACCAGCGCAGAGCAATGGTTAATCGATGCACAAATAAATTCATCCGATTTAATTGTTGGTTTTCATGCTGGTTCAGCTACTTTGAAGAATCATATTAATCGTAGGTGGGCACCTGAAAAATTTGCAGAGTTAGCCAAAATTTTAATAGATAAGTACAAAGCTAAAGTGCTACTTTTCGGCGGCCCAGATGAATATGAACTGAATGATAACATTAATTCATTAACAGGTACGGCTTGTTATGTTGTAAAAGTGAAATCTTTAATGACCACTGCTGCACTTATGAGAAAATGTAAAGTGTTTGTGGTGAATGATTCCGGGCTTATGCATATAGCATCTGGATTACAATTGCCAGTTGTGACAATTTTTGCTTATACAAATCCTAATTATGTCCATCCATGGATGACCGATTATATCCTGGTTAGACACGAATTGGAATGCAGTCCTTGTTTTTATTACTCTCCCAGACCTGCAAAATGCAAATTAAAAGAGAACAAGTTTAAGTGCATACGCGAAATATCTGTAAATGAGGTATTCCTTCAGGTAGAGAAGATGTTAATAAAAACTGGAGCTGTTAGTGTCGGGTAAAATAAACATTTTGTTTACCTCAACGCTTCACAACAATTTTATAATAAGAGATAAAATATTCTTTGAAAAAAATTATAATGTTTTCAGTATTATTGAAAAAGGCATTCCAGCTATTATAAAAATTCTTTCTAAAGTACCAAAAGTAGATTTAACTTTTACCTGGTTTGCTTCAACATATTCATTCTTGGTAGTACTATTAACAAAGATATTTAAAAAAAAATCTTTTATTGTAGTTGGGGGAGTGGATGTAGCAGATTACAGGGAAATTAATTATGGTATCTGGTTAAATTGGTGGAAAGGAAAACTTGTAGGTTATTCAATCAGAAATGCTACAAAGGTATTAGCTGTTGATCCTTCCCTAATAGTAGAGGCAAAGCGTTTGGCAAAATACGATGGTAATAATCTTGTATATTTGCCAACTGGATATGATCCAGAGGAATGGTTTCCTGAAGGTGCAAAAGAAAAATTTGTGTTAAGTGTTGGAGCATGTGAGGATGAATGGCGCTTTGTCAAAAAGGGGTTTGATAAATTAATTGAAGCTGCACAACAAATTTCGGATGTTAAGTTTGTAATAATTGGGATATCTGAAAGTTTAATAAATAAAATTAAAACCGATTTACCTCAAAATATTGAATTAATAAAATTTGTGTCACAAAAAGAACTGTTGAGGTATTATCAAAAAGCAAAGGTTTATTGCCAGGTATCATACACAGAAGGATTGCCAAATGCACTTTGTGAGGCAATGTTATGTGGGTGCATTCCTGTCGGTACAAATAGAGGTGGTATTCCGACTGCAATTGATAATGCTGGTTTTATTGTTGAGTATGGAAATATCCCAAAATTGGTTGATGCTATAAAAGAAGCATTATCAAAATCTGAAGAATATGGTATTCTGGCACGAAATTACATAATTCAGAACTTCCACAAATCCAGACGCGAGTCTCAACTCATAGAACTAATCAACCAAACAATATATTGAAAACACTTTTCAAAAATATCTTTTTTGTAAGTTTTGGGGAATCTGGTAGTAGAATTTTGAGTTTCTTAACTACGATTTTGCTTATTAGAGTATTTTCAGTAGAAGATTATGGATATATTAGCATTGCCACCGCAATATATGGCTATGCAGTGTTACTGAGCGTTCACTGGCTTAATCCATTTGGTATCAAAAAAATATCCTCAGGAGAAAATGCTGATTTCGTAACCAGATTGACATCAATACGTTTTATACTCGCTTTATTTGCTTTAATAATTATAATTGTGATAACCTTGTTGCTGGATAGTAAATCAGATTTACAAAACCTTGTTTTTTATTTTTCTTTAAGTTTAATACCAAGTGCTTTTTTTTTGGACTGGTATTTTCAAGCCAAAGAAAATTTGAAACCTGTAGCTCTTGGTAAACTGATAATAGCTTCTACATACTTCTTGTTTTGTGTTGTTGCTTTGTATTTTAAAAAGAGTGTTGTTTTAGTTGGACTGGCTTTCTTGTTTGCTAATATGATTTGTGCACTATACCTGGGAATTGACTATTTAAAACAAAATAAAATAATGTATGCCTTATCCATTCGCAAATGGTCAACTATTCTGAAAGAATCATTACCATTATCTCTTGCTACAGTATTATCACAATTGAATGTAAATCTACCAATTTTGTTGATTGGCATTTTTTTAGGTGCATACGATGCAGGCATCTTTTCTGCAGCATATAAATTGATCTTCTTCCTGCTAATGCTGGATAGATATTACTATTCAATATTTTTCCCGGCATTTACCAGGATTTATAATTCTTCTAAAGAATTAACAGAGGTATTTTTCAATACCACATTGAGAATTACTATGATATTGTTAATATTTGTTGCCATGTTGTGTCTAATATTTGCTGAACCCTTGATCACATTGATATTTGGTGTGGAGTATATTAATTCAGCATTTGTGTTTAAATTATTAATATTTTACTTCATATTCACAATTATGAATTCAGTATTTTCTTTTAGCTTAATTGCGATTGGTGAGGAAAGATATTATTTGAGAGTGATTGTTATAAGTTTAATTTCAAATGCCATATTATTATTTTCATTGATTAACATTTATGGTGTAGTAGGAGCTGCATTGTCAATTGTTCTTGTGGAATTCTTTATAATGATTTCCATGATCATTCGCTTTAAAAGATTTTTTGAATTAAAGATTAAAAAATATATTTTACAACTGATGGCGCTCGCTGGTATAGTTAGCATAATTACATTATATATGAGAAATATAAACGAAATATTTTCTGTTATCGTTGGGACTACTGTGTACATAACTGGAATTTTTCTCATTAGGTTAATATCAAATAATGATTGGACTTTACTAAAAGATAAGATATGGACTTAAAAATCGCTTTGATTGGCAAGAGTTACGGTTGGGTTCAGATTCTTAAACAGATTGGAATTAAGTTCGATCTGCTGGTGGATACCTCGACTAACCAGCTATTACAATACCCTGTTATTGTACTATCAGAATCGGCAAGCAATCATGATATAATTCAGGCAAAAAAGTATGTAGAAACAGGTGGTTCATTACTTTGTTCAACAAAAAAATTTTATCAAAATAATGCAGTAAAAAATTTAAAAGAAAGATATGTCAAATTTTTGTTGACTGATAGGGATGGGTATTTTAATATTGGTGAATTTATTGATTTGTGGAGGAATATCGTTTACCTGGATTACGCTGAGCACTTGAAATCTAACATTGGGGAATTTACTTTAACGGAGATGAATTATGGTGACGGGAAGGTAATATTATTGCCATTTGATGCTGGAAGCTTATATGATGACCATTCGTATAAACATAAATCTTTTTATTCATACAAGAATCGTTTACCGCACGAAAGAGTTGCAAAAGTATCTAAAGGGCCTGTACGCAAAATTGTAAGTAATTCTCTTGAATATTTATTCCACTCGCAAAATTTATTATATTGTCATAAATGGTATTTTCCTGCTACAGAAAAAAATGTTTTCTTGTTTAGAGTCGATACTGATTATGGTAAATTTCAAAATATAAGTGACCTTTATCAGTTGGCTTTAGAACACAATATACCGATAACCTGGTTTATCGATGTAAAGTCACAGAAAGATATTCTGGAATTTTATACTAAAATACAAAATCAGGAGCTTGCTTTGCATTGTTTTGAGCATAGAGAATTTAAAAATGCTGGAGAATATATGTCCGATTTAGCAACTGCAATTGAGTATTTACATAAATATGAGATTTATCCGGAAGGTTTTGCAGCTGTGTATGGAAAATGGAATAGGGAAATTTCGAATGTAATAAAAGATTTTGATTTTGAATATTCTTCAGAGTTTTGTTTTGATTATGACAATCTGCCCTGTTTTGATGAAAATGAAAATTTGCAGATACCGGTTCATCCGATATGTGTAGGTAGTTTAAGACGTCAGGGGCATTCGGCTTCAGATATGATTCGATATTTTGAACTGATAACGCAGAAAAAAATTAATAATCAAGAACCTCTGATATTTTATCATCATCCAAATGACGAGAACATCGAAGTAGTTCATTATTTATTCAATAAAATAAAAAATCTTCAAATACCTGCATATTCATTTTTAAGTTATGCTAAATGGTGGAAGAATAGAGTAGAGGTGGATTATTCAGCAAGGTTTGAGAATAAATCCTTGGAAGTAGAGTTCAAAGAGTCGAATAAATGTGCTTTGAGAATTACTAACAAAGAAAACCAGGAGACATTTATAAGCAATTCTGGTTCTTATGATATCAGTCAATTAAAATGGCAAATGAAACCTGTACCCTCAGAATTACCAAGGGATTTTAATAAGATATATAAAATGAATATCTGGAAGATTATAAATAAATTGGAAGATATGATATGATTAAAGTGTGTTTTGTATCCTATCAGGCAATAAGGTTGTTATCTGGTGGTCCGCAAACTCAAATATTTGAAACAAAACGTGTTCTTGAAGAACTCGGCGTCTCAGTCTCTCTTTATAATATGTGGGAGAAATTTGATCCTAAATCCTATGATTTGTTTCATATTTTTGGTACTGGAATTTCTAACTATCATTTTATGAGAGAGATGTCAAAGCTTGGAATAAAGATTGTTCTGTCTCCAATATTTTATTCAACGCATTCTGCTTCTTTCATTAAGAATGTATTGGTTCTTGACCGATTGATATTCAGTAGACTGAGAGGTATCTGGATTGATTATCGTTTAGTATCTGATATGTGCCGTTGGGCTGATGCAATATTGCCAAACACAAATAGTGAGGCGATGTTAATTAAAAAAGGATTTAATATATCAGATGAAAAAATTTTCGTGGTTCCCAATGGGGTAAATTCTAAATTTTTGAATGCAAATCCGGAAATATTTGTAAAACATTATAATCTTAAAAATTTTATTTTAAATGTGGGTCATATTGGACCTGGTAGAAAAAATCTTTTACGGCTTGTTCAGGCACTAAAATCTTTTGATGTTCCATCGGTAATTATTGGAAGGGTCGAGAAAGGTATAGAATATGAAAAAATTAGAAAAAATAGTTCACAAAGAACATTGCTTCTTGATAATTTACCGAATGAATCTGAATTATTGGCATCAGCTTATGCTGCTTGCGATGTTTTTGTGTTACCATCCTTATTTGAAACACCCGGTATCGCAGCACTTGAAGCGGCACTGGCTGGCGCTAAAATCGTGATAACAAAATATGGCGGGACACAGGAGTATTTTAAAAATTATGCTGACTATGTTGATCCTTTTTCTGTTGATTCCATCGTGGAGGGTATAAAGAACGCTCTTGCAAGACCTAAATCTGATGAGCTCAAAAATTTTATTAAAGAACAATTCCTTTGGGAAAATGTGGGCAAGAAAACGATGGATGTTTATTTAAAATTATTGAATAACTGATTATCTGGAATAAAAATGCTGGTTTAGAAGTTTTACACATTCTTCTGCATCATTTACTTTTTTAACGAGCCGAGTAAATCGTTCATTATCTTCATATATTAATCTTGAGTTTATTGTATTCGTAATATTATCCCAGAAATTACCAATAGTTATAATTGGTCTTATATTCATTAAACCTTTTATCATGTATTCCCACACAGTTGCTAGTTCTACAAGAGTCCCGCTAGCTCCAGGAAGTATTATATATGCTCGTCCAAGCTCTATTAGTAACGCAAGTCTTTCAAGCAGTGATTTCGTAACAATTTTCTCATCAATATATTTATTTGATGTGGTACCAAAACTTTCTACCAGAATACCAATAGTTTTTCCCCCTCTCGATTTTGCTCCTGCAGCAGTTGCTTCCATAATGCCTCCATAACCACCATTACACAAAATATATCCAGCTTCAGCAATTAATTTTCCTAAATTATATGCTTCTCTGTATTCACTTGAACCTTCCTTAACTTTTCCACTTCCAAAAACCGTAATAGTAAGGTTTTGCATATTAATCCTCAAATCTCCAGTTTATTCCTAATCTTAAACTTCTGTCTTTTAAAGGGTAGTAGTATGTTAATATACATTCGTTGTTTAAAATATTTTCAAGTGTGATATTGACTATGGCATTTCCAATTTGCAAGAAGAGAATTGCATCCATATACAATAGATCACCAAGAATATAATTCAGGTTCGGATAAAATATGTTATATCTGTTATCTAATTTGTATCCATTTTGCTCAGAATAAAAACGCGTTCTTAAACCAATTTTACCAAACAGTTTATCATTAAATAACTTTTCTTTGAAATAAATTTCAGTAAATAAGAAAAATTTTGGATGAACTTGTAATGGTTTTTCATAAATATCCCTGATGTTAAATAGGAGGTTTAGCAAACCTTCAAATTTCCAGATATTTGAATTAATATTGAAGTTTAGCAAATTTTGCTTGACTTTGCCAGAGGTTGAATATTTAAAATCTGATTTGGTGTTATTCTCTAAATTTGGTTGTATTAAAATAGCGTCATCTATGTCTTTTGTAAAATAAGATATTGAGAAACTTGTATTTTGTAATGGTTTAATAGTAAACATTAGTTCAGTCGTATTGTGTTTTTCCAATGATAAATTTTGTGCTTGTGTTTCGTTGAATATCTGTTCTATTTCATATGGTATACGATGTGAATGAGAGTAACCAAGATTCAATGAGATAAAATCATATGGATTGATTTCCAATATCATTCCTGCATCAATAGCGTTTGTCTGTTTATAATTTATCAATCTGGAGAACATATTTATCTTAATTATATTTAAGGGTGAAATATTTAAGTCGGCTGTTATTTTTCCTTGAGTCCAGCGCTTATATTCTATGATTGAAGATTGCATTATCTGAGATGACCTTATTTCAAAACCCAATTTCAATTCCGGTTTTAGGAGTAAATCTGATAAATTAGTACTGTGGTCAAATTTTATTCCCATCCACCTTGTGTGATTTTTTATGTAATTGAGTGTTGTGTCTGTATTTGATCCTATATTTTTGAAATAAAACATTCTATTACTCAGATATAACAACAAATTCGTTAGATGCAAAGGGTTATTCAGAAGATTTCCTGTTAGGCCAAGCTGGAAATCGTTTTGAGCAGTTTTATGGTATGCATTTTCGAACATTACTGATGCTTTTAATCTATCATATGTTTCTGCAGGGTTGGTTCTGTCCAGATCTATTCCACCATTTGCTCCTACTTTTTTCTGATTGTATGCTACACTAAAATATGTATTGATTTGATTCTCAAATGTATAATGCGTAACAAATCTCAGATTCCAGGAATCGTATTCGCTATTTGTGTATCTACCGTCGGTTGCGTCGCGTCGAAAACCAATTGTAGTATTCCAGTTACTAAGAATATTTTTACTGAATATTCCATCTAAAGAAGTTTCTTCATATGCTGACTCACTATATCTTATTTTTGAGAAAGTTTTTGTATGAGCCCATTTTTTCTTTATTAGATTTATAACTCCTGAATTGGAGTTGAATCCATACAAAAAAGATTTTACACCGTTTATATATTCAATCCTTGAGAGATCCTCAACTGTGAGAGTATTAATATCAATTAAACCTGTCAATGGTTCGTTTGAAGTGGCGTAATTATTAAGTATTTCTATTCTTCTGTGGTCCATATAATCAATCATAATCCCGTGGTTATATCCAAAGCTCCCTAATTCGTTAATAAAAACGCCGGGGAAATAATAAAGCAATTCCTTTAGGTCCTGATAATAAGAAAAATTAATAAAAGAATCGTTTAGAGTGTGTTTGAACCTATTAGAAAAAGTAATTGAATTTAATGTGCTGTCGTTACTTTGTAAAAAGAAACTATTTGTTGTGTCGTTAGAAGTTTGAATATTTGTTGATTCTATATCTTGTGGGTAGATAGAGCAAAAAATAGTGAGGATTAAAATGAGAGAAGCGTAAAATATTTTGTTATTATGACTGTTCAATTATTGCTGTTTAAAAGAATTTTCTTTAAAATATAGATAAACAAATAAATATTTGCAATTTCTTGAAGGTAAATGTATGTTTTCTAAAAGAACATCATGGGATTTGAAAGTTAATAGGATTACAGAATTATTAAATCAGTATTTAAGTAATGCTGAAAATATTATTAATTTGACTGAGTCCAATCCAACATTGGTGGATTTAAATTATTCAGAGAAAATATTAAAACCATTAAACAACCTCCAAAATTTGATATATTCTCCTGATCCAAAAGGTTTAATTGGAACAAGAGAATCGATATGTAGATATTATGAGCAAAAAGGAATTGATTTAAATCCTGAAGATTTGGTACTTACATCCGGTAGCAGTGAAGCTTATAATTATATTTTTCGCCTGATTACAGAGCCAGGTGATGAAATTTTAGTTCCAGCTCCAAGCTATCCACTTTTATCACATCTATCTCAAATAAACGATATAGTATTGAAAAGTTATCGATTAATATATGACGGTGAGTGGCATATAGATTTTGACTCGATGAAAAAATCATTATCACCTAAAACTAAAATATTAATTTGTATCAATCCTAATAATCCTACAGGTTCGTATGTTAAGAGATTTGAATATGAGAAGGTAATCAAGATGGCTATTGCAAATAATTTAATTATAGTTTCAGACGAAGTATTCTGGGATTATAAAATTTTAGAGGATACTGCATCTATTATTTCGTTTAGTAATTGTCAAGAGGTTCCTAATTTTACTATTAATGGAATCTCTAAATTGTTAGTATTGCCTCAAATGAAATTGGGATGGATTATAATAAATGGTCCGGCGGATTTTAAAAAAGAAGCGCTTAATAGGATTGAGATTATTTCCGATACATTTTTATCTGTGAATATTCCATCACAAAATGCTTTGTCAGATTGGTTTTATACGATGAATGATATTCATTACGATTTGAAAAGGAGGATTAAAGAGAATTATAATTTTTTGGTACAAAAAATTAATAGTGATATTCCTGTACAACTTTTTAATATAGAAGGAGGATGGAACGCAATATTGCGGTTACCAAATATTTATAAAGATGAACAATGGGTAGAAATGTTCTTAAATGATTGCGGTGTCTATGTACATCCAGGTTATTTTTATGATTTCGAATATGATAGTTGTATTGTATTAAGCTTGATTGTTAGTCCCCATAAATTTCAAAAGGGAATAGAAAAGTTAATAGATCGAATCTTAATCAGTTCTATATAAATAATCATTTCTTACCTCCTTATCTATGAAAGTTACTATGTGATATTTATCACATAACTTGTTATAAATCACATCCGAAGCGCAACTATTATATTATTTTTATAGCGAAACAAAAATAAAAAGAGGTTGTTATGTATAAGGATGATACAAAAGACGACCTATCTTTAAAATTGGAATTAAAGATAGGTAATGAGTTACCGAAAGGTGCGGTTTTCAGCGATTTATTAAATCAGCAGCTGGAAGCTGAACTTAGCGAAAATATTGCTGAAGAGGATATTAACAAATCAAATTGTGTCGAATCTTTAGATAGTTCACCCAATCCCAATATTGAAGCGGATATAGGTCAATCAATTTCTGCAATTCAATCAGAAATCAGCGCGATAAAGAGCAAAAAGGGTGTAGGTGTTGATAAAGAATCAAAATCGCCTAATATTCCAAGGTTTATTGAGGTATTGCTACAAAATAATGTTGTAACCCTTGATATGGTTGTTCGCGCCTTAGAGATCAGACAAAAAGATGAGAAGAAGAGGAGACTGGTGGATATTTTGATTGAAGATCTATCTGCAGATAGGGATGAAATATTTAGATATTTAGCCAAGCATTATTCTTTTGAATCAGTTGATGCTACAAAAGTGTTTGGTGATAAAGAACGACTTCAGTTCATAAAAAAATTGTTGAATAATCTACACTCATATTTTTATGAAATAGCGATACAGAGGAAAGTCTTACCTTTTGAGCTATCTACAAATGGAATTAACAAATTAATCCTTGTTACACCAGATCCCACTCATCCAGATATTCACAAAGTTGCAAGTGCCTTCAGGTACGAGAAATATGAAGTTAAATACATATCGTTGGCAGATTATAACGAATTGTGGCGTCAACTGGCTTTTGATCAGGGTTTGAAACCACCCGGATTAGATGATATAGAAGATTTTATACAGGTATCAAGATTGGATTATGAAGCAGAACTTGAAAAATCGATAGAAGAAAGCATTGGTCAAGGAAAATTAGCTGATCTTGTTGAGAGCATATTGGTGGATGGTGTGCGTACTGGTGCAAGTGATATCCATTTCGTTCCAAAAGGTGTTCTCAGAACTGAAATATATTTCAGGATTGATGGAAAATTAACACTCTGGTCGTCTATAACTGATATTCGCTCAGAAGGTGTTTTGGCTGTCGTGAAAGATAGAGCAAAGAATGTTGATAGATTCGAGAAATTTTTATCGCAGGATGGTTTCGCTCAAAGAACTATTGATAATCAGGTTATCCGTTTTAGATTTTCTACAATGCCAATCTATGGTGGAGATTTAAGAAGTAAATTGGAATCAATAGTTATTAGAATCTTGAGAGGTTCTGAAGTAATTACTGGATTTGATTCTCTTGGAATGGATAAGCACACTGCTTCATTATTTCACAAAGCTATACGAAAACCTCAGGGTATAGTAATTTTAACAGGTCCTACAGGAAGTGGGAAAAGTACCACTCAGCTCGCAGCAATTAAGACCATTATGGATCCTTCAATTAACATTATAACTATTGAAGATCCAGTTGAATATTTAATTGAAGGTTGCAGACAGGTTAAGCTTAATCACAAACTTGATTTTGAAAGTGCTTTAAGAGGTATCCTGCGGCATGATCCGGATGTTGTAATGGTTGGAGAAATGAGAGATAAAACATCAGCAGATATTGCTGTTAAGTTAGCCAATACAGGCCATTTGGTTTTTTCAACATTGCATACAAATGACTCGGTGAGTGCTATAACGAGATTGTATAATATGGGAATAGAACCATTCCTATTAGCATACACAATAAATATTGTCATTGCGCAACGTCTTGTTCGTAGATTATGCGATAAGTGTAAAGCTGTTGATGATGATATAGATTATGATTTATACATTGATTTAGGTTTTAAGGAAGAAGAATTACTTAATTCAACATTTTATAAACCGGTCGGATGTCCTCGATGTATCAAAGGTTACAAAGGTAGAATTGGTATTTACGAAGCGTTTACAATGAGTAAAGATATGAGGAAACTTATTTTGAAATCAAAAGATTTTATAGATGAAGATGCGATCAGAACTCTTGCTATAAAAAATGGTTTGGTAACCTTAAGGCAATCAGCAATTAATCTTGCTCAATCTGGTATAACTTCATTGCAAGAAATTTCTGGAATCGCAATAGATGATTTTTAAAAAGACGGTCCTACAGCCGTAAATCGCACCAATAAATCCCTCATAACAAACCTCCGAGCCCGGGTCAAGATAAAGCCCGGGCTTATATTTTTATTAATTTTCATAACTTATTTAAAATGAAGCAATTGTAATGTTAAGTAATGAATAGAAATTTGCTTTTATTTAGTAATATTTCTAAATTTATATTAGAAATTAACAAAATAATTAGGAGATTGAAATTATGAAAACGAGAATTATGATATTTATGATATGTCTTTTATTTACCAACTCTTTAGCTCAAGACCATCCCAAGTTGAATGACTTAAGATCCATTAATGCTAACGAACAAATGGAAAGTTATAAAAAATTTCTCAAACTAACTGTTGGTAAACAAGCATCTAAATTTAGAAGTAACTTTTCTAAAGTAGGTATTTATATTAGTGATAATTATAAATCAAATTCTATAATTTATTTTTTTGATAACTTTGAAGGGATTTCGAGTCAATGGACTACACTTGCATATGAGGGGACAGATATGTGGCATAAGACTACAACTGATGCAACTTCCGGGCAAACAAGTTATTGGTGTGGTATAGAAGATAATGGAAATTATAATACAGGTGAACGAATATTAAATGCGCTAATTTCACCTACGATAGATTTAAATAGTGCAGTTGCTCCTGTACATCTTCTTTTTGCTGAAAAATATGAAACAGAACAAGGTTGGGACTTCTGTATGGTTGATATTTCAACTGATGGTGGTTCGAGCTGGAATCATTTAAGAGGTGGTTATGGTTCTGCACCAAATGGTTCAAGTGATGGTTGGCAATTGAGTCTGTTAGACCTTTCTCCGTATGTGGGAAATAATGTTTTGATTAGATTTTTATTTGATACCGGAGATAATCTATTCAATGAGTTTCCTGGTTGGCTTGTGGATGATATTTTAATATATGATCAAGGTGGATTAATCTCAGGAAAGAAATTTTTTGATTTTAATCAAAATGGCATTAAAGATATCGAAGATAAGGGAATTAAGGATTGGTATATTAATGCTAACGGTAACGGAATTAGTATTACAGCTAAGACAAATATTAGAGGCAGATATCAAATTCCATTACCACTTGGAAATTATCTTATTACTGAAGAAAACAGAACTGGTTGGACACAAACCTGTCCTATCGCTGGTCAGTACTCGATCGAATTAATATCTCCAGATTCACTAATTGATAGTTTGCATTTTGGTAACTATACTCAATCAGCTTTTCTCAGTGGGGTGAAATTCAATGACCTGAACCAAAACTCTCAAAAAGATCCAGAGGATACATTAATTACCGGATGGAAAATCTGGCTTTATCAGTATTCTCAAGATGAAGGATGGAACTTAATCGACTATGATAAAACTGATTCACTTGGCACATATAATTTTTTTGTGCTCAGTGCTGGCGAATATCAATTAGAAGAAATAAGTAAATACGGTTGGACACAGACCTATCCACCAGAAGGAATATATTCTGTTACAATAAACAATCTCGATACAATACTCTCAAATCTGGATTTTGGTAACTATGGTACAACACTACAAAATTATGTATCAGGTTATAAATTTTTTGATGAAAATCGGAATGGTGTTAGGGATTCTAATGAGGTTGGATTAGCTAACTTTAAAATAAAATTGATGAAAAAAGCAGGAAATCAATTTGTAAATTTCAGGCAAGTTCTTACCGATAGCAATGGATATTATTCATTCTTAAATTTACCACCGAATGTTTATAAAGTTACTGAAGTTCCTGTTATTGGATGGTGGCAATCCTTACCAGATTCATTTTATATTGTTGATATGGCTTCCGAAGTAGAATTCGATACTCTTGATTTTGGTAATTACCAAATTGGGTTTGGTTCTATTTCTGGTATGATTTTTCACGATATAAATGGAAACAACATCAAGGATGATCAGGATAGTGGACTTAGTAACTGGTATGTTATTTTGGAAGGGAATTCACATTATAACACATTTGTCAATCTCTCTACCCTAACCAATTCACAGGGCGAGTTCACATTTGAAAATCTTTTGCCTGGAAATTATACAGTCAATCAGATTGCAAAAAGTAGCTGGAGACAAACATACCCAACAGCACTTCAGCCACATTTTGTTCAGCTTGGACCGGAAGAAGTAAGAAGTGATATCTATTTCGGAAATATTTATGATACAACATTCAATCTTGCATTCAGAACTTTTAATTCGGATAGTTTCGCATTAGCATATAAACCTGTTAAAAAGAAACCAGATAAAATTTTCTGGCAAACAAATTGGATTAAACCCTCAGATTTTTCTATTATGGATTCAGTTAAAAGCGTTACTATATCGTTCAAAAGACCACCGATTTTGGGTAGTATAAGTGTTACAAAAATCTGTTCAGTTTCTATAGACCTGAATCAATTAACAATATTTTTCAATCAATATCTCCAACCCGACGATAGTATAAAAATAAGCGGCTTGTCGATGAAATTAAAACCACAAGCCACTAAATGGATAATTTTCAGATATGATGATTCAGTAAGTACGAAACGGTTTGTTAATCTAATTGATTTTTATGAAGCACGCTATCCGATGCCTAATGCTGTAAACGTACTTGAAGCAGGCGCTGGAAATAATTTAAGAGTTGGGATAGGTGGTCCACATACAGTATTACATAGAACATATAAGGATGTGATGAAATCCCTTATAGATAAATACGGCAGAATGCATATTGGAGATGCAAGATGCCTTGATAAATTTACAAATAGGGTTTCAATTAAGAGGCAACAAAATAGTTTAACCCCAACAAAAGGAAATAATAAATTATTTGCTGAGGCAGTCGCTCTGAAAGCAAACATTAAGGCTAGTGATTTTGGTATCATTCCTCAAGGATTTGGTAATTTGATTTTTGATGAAGGTGGCGACAATCCGATGAATGGTATGTCGATTAGAGGGATTGCAACCACTTTGGACCTCTATATGTCGTCCTATGATGATTTCTCCATCTCGCCTCAATGTTTGATGCCACCTGTATGGAGTGGATTAGACCCTGAAACATTGTATACAAAAATTAGAATGATCAATGATGCTTTTTGTGGACCAATTGATACAATAAGTTTTGCCTCGAGACTCCAACTTAAACCAGTAAAACTATTATCAGAAGTTCCATTTCTTAGATTAGACTCTTCTTATAATTTTGTATCATACCCCATTCATGATGAAGAGAGCATTGAAATTCCAGATAAATTTGTTTTACTCCAAAATTATCCAAATCCTTTTAATCCTAATACGCTAATTGAGTTTTATTTACCTGAAGAAGCAATTGTTACTGTCGAATTATATAATGTCCTGGGGCAAAGAGTCGCAACCATTCTGAACAAACAGGAATTTGATGGAGGCTGGAACGAAGTGGAGATTTCAGCCGATCAATTGAAACTTGCATCTGGTATTTATTATTATAAATTTTCAGTTTCACTGCATTCTTCTGATGAAAATAAACATAAAGAATTTACAGAAATAAAAAGAATGGTTTATATAAAATAAACTATTTTTTTAAATTTAATTAGATCACCATAATTGTAAGCTTAAGTTCATTTGATAATCATCGGTATATATTTTATATTTAAACCGATGATATCTCGTGTAAATATATCAATTCGCGGTGCTGTTCAAGGCGTTGGATTTAGACCGTTCATTTACAGGCTCGCAAAAGAAATTGGTTTGAAGGGTTTTGTTTTTAACTCTTCAAAAGGTGTGTTTATTGAAGCAGAGGGTGATAGATGTAAATTAGAGGAGTTTATCCTCAGGATTGAAAAGGAAAAACCTCCAAGATCTTTCATTAACAGCTTAGAATTTTCATTTTTAGAACCATCTGGTTATGAGGAGTTTTCTATAAGAGAAAGTGATTCCGATGAGGAAAAATCGGCTATAATCCTACCAGATATTGCTGTTTGCAATGATTGCCTTAATGAATTGTTTGATGTAAATGATAGAAGATATTTATATCCATTCATTAATTGTACAAATTGTGGTACAAGATTCTCCATTATCGAATCTCTACCTTATGATCGTCCAAATACTTCTATGAAAAATTTTCAAATGTGTGATAAATGCAAAAGTGAGTATGAAAATCCTGAAGATAGAAGATTTCATGCTCAACCAATTGCCTGTCCTGTTTGTGGCCCTCACTTAGAACTATGGGATGCTGAGGGAAAATTATTAGAAAAATATAATTCGTCTTTGGAAGTAGCCGCAGACCTGATTCTGAAAGGGAAAATTATTGCTTTAAAAGGACTTGGTGGTTTTCAGCTCATCGTCGATGCAACAAATGATTTGGCATTAAACGAATTACGCAGACGTAAGATAAGGGAAGAAAAACCTTTTGCTTTGATGTTTTCAGATGTTCAAAGAGTAATGGAAGTGTGTGATGTATCTGATTTTGAAAAGAGGGCATTACTTTCACCGGAAGCACCGATAGTTTTACTGAAAAGAAAATCAGGGGAAAACGATATTATCTCAAATTTGGTGGCACCCAATAATCCATATTTTGGTATAATGTTACCATATACTCCGCTTCATCATCTGTTAATGAAATTGGTGAATAAGCCAATTGTTGCCACAAGTGGAAATCTTTCAGAAGAACCAATGTGTATCGATGAACGCGAAGCATTGCTGAGATTAAAAGGAATTGCTGATTATTTTCTTGTGCATAATCGTCCAATTGTTCGTCACGTTGATGATTCAATTGTTAGAATTGTAAAAAATAGAGAAATGGTATTAAGAAGAGCGAGAGGATATGCACCATTGCCAATATCAATAGAAAATGAATTCGATGAAAATAAAAATACTTTCATTGCTGTTGGTGCACATTTAAAGAACACAATTGCACTTACCAACTCCAAGAACATTTTTATAAGTCAGCACATTGGAGATTTATCAACTCAGGAATCTTACAATGCATTTACAAGAATTACTCAGGATTTTCTGCAACTCTATCCTTCAGAGAATCCAGTTTATGTTAGTGATTTACATCCTGATTATTTGTCTACAAAATATTCACAAAATTCTGGATTTCATTCAATAAGAATACAACATCATAAAGCTCATATAGCTGCATGCTATGCTGAAAATAAATTGGAAGGAGAAGTTCTGGGTGTTGCATGGGACGGAACTGGGTATGGTGAGGATGGTAAAATATGGGGTGGTGAATTTTTTGTTACGGATTTGAAAAAATTCGAAAGAGTTGCTTCATTTCGAGAATTCCCTTTACCTGGTGGTGAAATCGCAATTCGAGAACCCAGACGAGCTGTTATGGGAATGCTGTATGAAATTAACGGTGAAAAAGTTTTCGACATTTATCGAGAATTTATAAATGAAAAATTCTCAGATAAAGAAATTAGATTGATAAAAAATATGTTGATTAATAAAATTAACTCACCTCTTACTACGAGCGCAGGTAGAATTTTTGATGCGGTTGCATCAATCTTAAATATCAGAGATGTTTCTGCTTTTGAGGGTCAGGCGGCAATGATGCTTGAATATGCTGCAATAGAAGGAAATACATCAGATTATTATGAAATCTCAATCAAAGAAGAGAGCTTATACATAATTGATTGGAAAAAAATGATTGAAGAATTAATTTTCGACTCGACTAAAAAGCCGAAAGAAATTATTGCTAGAAAATTTCATAATACAATGGCAAAAATAATAAAAAAGGTTGCTGAAATAAAGGATCTGAAAAAAATTGTATTGAGTGGTGGTTGCTTCCAGAATGTTTTATTATTGGAAGAAACAATAAAATTGTTAGAAACGGATGGTAGAAGAGTATTCTGGCATCAGAGAATTCCACCAAATGACGGTGGAATTGCATTAGGCCAGGCATACTTAGCACTTAAAAATTATAATAAAGAATTGTAAGGAAATTAGTATGTGTTTAGCAATACCTGGAAAAATTATAAAAATTCAAAATAATACTCAACCCCTTATGGGGAAAGTGAGTTTTAGTGGTATCGTAAAGGATGTTTGTCTGGAATGGGTACCAGAAGCCAAAATCGGTGATTATGTGATTGTACATGTGGGTTTTGCATTGAGTATTGTAGATGAAAAGGAAGCTGAAGAGACATTGAAGCTTTTTAAACAGATAGAAGAAACACAAAATAGAGAAGAACAAAACGAATTATGAAATATATAGATGAATTTCGCAATAGAAATGCTGTTGAGGTATTGTTGAAAGAAATTAAAAAGCTTGCGAAACACAATTGGACCATAATGGAAATTTGTGGTGGTCAAACTCATACCATCTTAAAGTACGGTATTGAAGATTTGTTACCAGAAAGTATTAATCTTATTCATGGACCTGGTTGCCCTGTTTGTGTTACACCGCTTGAAATGATTGATAAAGCAGTTACAATTGCCTCACAGAACAATGTGGTATTTACTTCTTATGGAGATATGTTAAGAGTTCCTGGTTCAGAATATGATTTATTAAGTGTTAAAGCAAAAGGAGCAGATGTAAGAATAGTATATTCTTCTTTAGAAGCTTTAAAAATTGCAGAGGAAAATCCCTCGAAGGAAGTGGTTTTCTTTGCTGTTGGGTTCGAGACAACCGCACCTCCTAACGCTATGTCAGTTCTCGAAGCAAAGCGCAGAAACATTCAAAATTTTTCAATTATCTGCTCGCATGTGCTTGTTCCACCAGCAATAAAGGCATTGCTTTCTTCAAATAATTCAAGAATTCAAGCATTTCTGGCAGCTGGGCATGTCTGCACAGTTATGGGGTATGAGGAATATATTCCCATAGCTGAAAAATTTAAGGTTCCTATTATTGTTACCGGCTTTGAACCTCTTGATATTCTTGAGGGAATATTTATGGCAATAAAACAATTAGAATCAGGAATGTATTTTGTAGAAAATCAATACTCCCGCTCTGTTAAAAAAGAAGGAAATATTCATGCGAAGAAAATTTTAAATGATACATTTGATGTTGTAGATAGACAATGGCGTGGTATTGGTATAATACCAATGAGTGGGTTAAAATTGAAACCTGAATTGGAAATGTTTGATGCTGAAAAAAAATTTCAACTACAAAATTTAAACAGAAATGAATCAGAGTTATGTATTGCTGGTGAAGTATTACAGGGTTTAAAAAAACCTACTGAATGTAATGCATTTGCCACTATTTGTAAACCTGAAACACCGCTTGGTGCACCGATGGTTTCTTCAGAGGGGGCTTGCGCAGCTTATTATCGTTATAAAAAAATTTAAAATTTATGGAAGACAAACAAACTATTAATGAAAGAGATTTTAATCTGAGCTGTCCAATTCCAATCTCCGAATATGATACCATTACGATTGCTCATGGTGGTGGAGGAACTTTAATGCATCAACTGATTCAAAAAATGTTTTTGAGTCAGTTTGATAATCAATACTTGAATCTACAGCACGATGGTGCGATATTGGAAATTGATAGTAATAAAATTGCTTTTTCAACAGACACTTATGTGGTACAACCAATATTTTTCCCGGGTGGTGATATTGGTGAACTCGCTGTTTATGGTACTGTAAACGACCTTGCAATGTGTGGTGCTAAACCCCTTTTTATTTCTCTTGGCTTTGTTTTAGAAGAGGGATTAAAAGTAGCAGATTTATGGAAAATTATATTGTCCATAAAAAAAGCAGCAGAGAGATCCGGTGTAAAAATTGTAACAGGTGATACAAAAGTTGTTGAACACGGTAAAGCAGATAAGATCTTTATTAATACAACTGGTGTTGGAAAGATAGTTGCTGAAATTTCTCCATTAAATTGTAAAGTTGGTGATGATATTATAATAAGTGGTAAAATTGCTGAACATGGTATTGCGATTATGTCTGCTCGAAGTGGTCTAAATTTTGAAACCTCCATACAAAGTGATACAGCACCATTAAACCATATCATAGAGAAATTGATAAAGAATTCAGATAAAATTCATGTCTTGCGAGATCCAACAAGAGGTGGCGTTGCAAGTACATTGAACGAAATCGCCTCAATTGCTGATGTTGGAATTGAAATATATGAAGAAAAGATACCAATTGATGAACAGGTCAGAGGAGCATGTGAAATTCTTGGATTTGATCCGCTATATGTGGCTAACGAAGGTAAATTTATAGCATTTGTTGATCCTCAAGAATCAGAAAAAGTTTTAGCAATAATTCAATCAGATCCATTAGGTAAAGATGCTCAGATTATCGGTAAGGTGGTTGCTAATCACAAAAAAACAGTTATAATGAAAACCATTATTGGAAGCAATAGAATTGTAGATATGATATCTGGTGAACAATTACCAAGGATATGTTAAATTTTTTATTATTTACAAATAGAAAAAATTATCAAGATTATTTTATATGGGTAGAGTGAGAAAATTTGAATTAGAAGACATTGAACAGGTTATAGACCTGAATATCAAATCTTTTGTGAGGAGTAAAGATTTGTCGCGAGAAGTTCAATATGAAATTTTTAAAGAAGTTTGTTTTAATAATCCTTGGTATAATGAAGAAGTCAGATCCTTAGTTTACGAAGATTCTAATGGAAAAATTAAGGGATTTTTGGGAGTTGTGCCCAGAAAATTTCATTTTGAGGGTAAAGATATACTAATAGGGGTTGGTCAACATCTTATGGTTGATAAGGTTCCGTTGGCAAGTCTTCAACTTTTTAAGGAGTTTTTCGCTGGACCCCAGGATCTTTCCATTACTGATATGGCTGTGGATGTTGGTAGACCTTTATGGGAAAGGCTGGGAGGTGAAACAATTTACCTACACAGTATATACTGGCGTAAGCCTTTAAAACCAATTAGCTTTGCTCTTTTGATGACAAAACCAAAGCTTTATAATGCAAGAGTGTTTTTACCAATTAGAAGTATTTTTAAAATTGCTGATTATATTTTATCCAGACCATCTTTTTCACAACAAAAATTTGGATTAAATAATTTTGAACTAAAAGAATTGGAGGTAAATGATTTTCTGATAAACTTAAATAGATTTTATGAGCATAAATCATTGAAACCTGTCTATGATTCTAAATCGTTGCTGTGGTTATTTGAAAGATTGAAAAATGAAAAGAGATTTGGAGAATTTCAGAAAATTGTAGTTCTTAACAAAGAAGGTATAGTGATGGGGTGGTTTTTGTATAATTTACTAAAAAATGGTTCAAGTAATGTCTTGCAAATTGTTGCTGATGACCAAACTATAGAAACGGTAATCAATGCATTATTTTATCATGCCTGGTGTAAAGGTGCTATTGAATTGATTGGTAGATTAGATCCAGAATTTATGAGAACATTCTTTGACCGTAGATGTTTTTTTATGCCAGGAAGAAATTGGATGCTGGCTCATTCAAGAAGAAAAGAAATTATCGATGCTTTACATTCAAATAGAGCGTTTTTCACTCGTTTAGAAGGCGACCTGTGGTTTTTCTAAAAAAGGAGCTTTTATATGTTGTATACATTATGCGATTTGATATATAATAAAAACATCCCAGAAACAAAAGAGATTATTGTTGATGGAGATATCAGAGTTGATTTTAAAACTCTCAAGCATAAAATATATTTGTATCGCTACACTTTAAGATCTAATGGTATAGAAAGAGGTGATAGAGTAGGTATCTATTTAAAAAAATCATTAGACCTGATAGCATCGTTATTTGCTGTATGGTTGAATGGTGGCGTTGCAGTAATTATCAACGAGGTATTGAAAAAAAATCAGGTAGAGTATATTCTTAACCACTCTCAAGCTTCAATGTTGATTACTAATGATACGGCTTTAAAGAATGCCGGTGCGCTCAGTTTTGAAAAAGATAAAATATTAAATATAGATAGGGAAGAGTTCAATAACGAATATTCGGAAAGAATCAATATTATTGGTAATGACTTAGCTTTAATTATTTATACTTCTGGTTCAACAGGAATGCCAAAAGGTGTAATGTTAAGTCATACAAATTTGCTTTCTGGTGCTATAATAGTTTCGGATTATTTGCAACTGACAAAAGACGATATCATTATAAGTTTACTCCCTTTTAGTTTTGATTATGGATTAAATCAATTGCTGACAACAATTTTGGTAGGGGGAAAGATTGTATTGCAAAATTCTGTATTTCCAGCGGATATATGCAATACGATATTAAAAGAAAATGTAACTGGGATGGCAGGAGTGCCATTGCTATGGCAGCAACTTGCACAAGAACGCTCTCCATTCATAAAAAAGAATTTTCCAAGCTTAAGATACATAACAAATTCTGGTGGTAGAATGCCTGAATATATTACAAGGTTGTTCAGGAGGGTGCATCCAAATTTGAAAATTTATTTGATGTATGGATTAACAGAGGCATTTCGTTCAACTTATCTTGATCCATCGAAAATTGATCTTAAACCAAACTCAATCGGCAAAGCAATTCCAAATGTGGAAATTATGGTTTTAAATGAAAAGGGAGAAATTTGCAAACCAGGCGAGGTTGGTGAATTGGTTCACAGAGGTGCCTGTGTTTCACTCGGATACTGGAGAGATGAAAAGAGTACTGAAGAGAGATTTAAAACAATTTCAATTCCGCGATATGATGGAAACTATTTAGAAAAAGTCGTATTTTCAGGCGATTCTGTGAAATATGATGAGGATGGAGATTTGTATTATATAGGCAGGAAAGATCAGATGTTCAAAATTAGCGGTTTTAGAATAAGTCCTGAAGAAGTGGAAGAATATATCTTTCAATCGAATCAAGTTTCTCATGCAGTTGTTTTTACAGTTCCCTCTGAAGGTGTTGAAGATATCATAGTGGCGGCGGTAATGCCAAAGTCGCATCAAGGTTTTATAGAAAACGAACTCTTAGCATATTGCAAGGAGGTTATGCCACCGTATATGGTTCCAGGTAAAATTTGGGTTGTCAACCAGATTCCTCAAACAACTACTGGTAAACCAGATCGGATAAAATTAAAGGAAATGTTTTTAAATAGTCAGGCTATTTGATGTTCTGCAGTTTATTATATAAAAAATTTGATATAGCATTTATTGAATCGAAATTTTCAGCAATAAGCTCATCATCATCAAAGCGGATTTTATATGTATTCTCTAAAAAGGAAATTAATTCAATTGTTCCCATTGAATCAATTATTCCACTTTGATAAAGAGAAATGTCGTTATCAACTTCCTTTTTCTCATCAAACAAGAAATTCTTTTTAATGTAATTGGAAACAATCAGGGTAATTTCTTCTTTATGCATTTTCTTTAACCATATCTATTTTAGTTGTGAAATTAATGTTATTATTATATCTGGGTTTATTCTTTATGAACATGTAATACAATAATTGTGTTGATAATATTCCAACAAAGCTCATATTTTCAAAATTGCTTATTTGTGAACCATCAGGATTGTTAGAAATTTTGTTCAAACATTTATTGTACAATATGCTTACTTTCTCTGGATTGAATATAGCAAAATCTTTTAATATTTTTTCAGAGAACATTTCCGTCACATAATCTTCTGGTTTGTCAAATATAAAGCTTGCAGCATCAGGGGCTCTATATGGTTGTTTTTTTCTATTTATAATCTCATCAGGAATTTTGCCTTTAGCGATGTGTTTTAGGATAATTTTTTCGTCTAAGCCTATAAGTTTGTAATCAATTGGTAAATGATTTAAAAAATTAATAACATCAATATCAAGGAATGGAAATCTACCTTCTACTGAATGCGACATTAACATTCTATCTCCTTGAGATGATATGATATAACCAGAAAATAGTATCATTATTTCTAAAATCTGTGCTCTGATAACTGGATCTAGTTTTAAAAAATTCTCCGGTAAAATATCTCTTACAAGTTCCATTAGATCATCTTGTAAATGCATCTGAATCGAATCTGTCAAGAAATTTATTATTTTTGATGTTGTGTCCCATCTTAATATATGTGAGTAGTCAATTCGATTTAACTCGGTGAAATTTTTTTTCCAGAACTCGAAAGATGCACCTTTTGCTTTAAATAATGAATCTGTAAGATAAGGATAAAGCCGTTGTAGTAAAAGAGGTCTAATTCTGGATTCAGGTTGATTTGACATAAATTGGCGGATTTTAGTTTCCCTGAAAATATCATAACCTAAGAGGAATTCGTCTGCGCCCTCACCAGTAACAACAGCTTTGAAATTAGAATCGTGAACAAGTTTCGATAAAATAAATAATGGAGCTGGTGCTGCTCTTAAAATGGGCTTTTCGGTATGATAAATTACCTCCTGAAATACCTGACTTATATCTCTTTTCTTTACAAGGATTTCTTCATGATTGCTATTCAGCATCGATACTAACATTTTTTGATATCTGGTTTCATCGAACTGTTGGTCTTCGAATCTGATGGAAAAAGTTTGGAAGGTGCCAGATTTGGTTTGCCTTCCCATCCAGGCAACAACAGAACTATCCAGTCCACCTGATAGATAGCTTCCTACGGGTACATCTGCCCTTAACATTCTCAGTTTAGTTGCATCAAGTAATTTCTGTTCTAATTCTTTTGCTGCATCTTTGAATGAATATTTGTTTTTTGTTGTCGAAGTATTCGATGGATCTTGAAAATTTAGTTTCCAATGTATGTGTTCTTGTTTCTTTCCGTTAGCAGAATAAACCACTGTTGTGCCCGGTTTAATTTCGAATATTCCTGAAAAAGTCGTATAAGGGGTAATTGTAGTCCAGAATGTAAATATCTGTTGTAAAGCGAAAATGTCAATTTCTCGTTTAACTTCTGGATCAGTAAATATTGCCTTGATTTCGCTTGCAAACCATATTGTATTATTTTCCTCCTTAATAAATAGAGGAAGTATTCCAACATGGTCACGCGAAAAAATGAGTTTTTTATTCTGATTATCCCACATGGCAATTGCCCACTGACCGTTGAATTTTGTAAAACAATCCAGACCCCATTGTTCATAAGCATGAAGAATCACTTCTGTGTCGGATTTAGTTTTAAATTTGTGGTTATGATTTTGCAAAATCTTTCTGAGTTCTAAATAATTAAAAATTTCTCCATTAAAAACGATCCAGAGTGTATTATTTTCATTGGACATTGGTTGTTGTCCACTTGTAATATCGATAATTGAAAGGCGAGCATGAACTAATCCTGCATTGTTGTCTCTGTAGTATCCAAATTCATCAGGACCACGATGCCTTAGAGTACTCACCATATTTTTTAGAAATTCGATTGAAACTGGCTCAGCCTTATCGGAAAAGTCTATTTTTCCCGCTATCCCACACATATCATTTATAATTCTGGATTTAAAATTTTTTCTACTAAAAGTGGTTTCATGTGTAAATATCTTGTTGCTTTTCTTTTTGATTCTATATCTTTATAAATTCTTTTCACCTGTTCCTCTGTTAAATTGATTTCAGAGGCAACAAATTTTGGTTCAATATTATGATTGTATGCATAAAGGCACAAGTCCATTATTTCGTAAGACACTGCAAAAAAGAATTCTTCCTGCGTTTGAGCGAGTGAAAATGTATCGGTTGTAGGTGGCCGATGAATTATTTTTTCGGGTAATCCTAGAGCTTTTGCAAGCATATAAACCTGAGATTTATACAGGTGAGCGATTGGTTTAAAATCAGCGCTTCCGTCACCATTCTTAACAAAAAAACCCTGATCATATTCTAGTCTGTTTGGTGTTCCACATACAGCATAGTATAATCGATCTGCATGATAATATTCAATACATTTTCGAATTCTTTGTTTCCAGTTAGTTGCTGCAATTAGTTTAAGGTAACTTGTTGGTGTAAACCGCCTTGTTTGCATTTTACCATCTGGAGATTGAACAGTTATATGGAATATATTTAATCTGTCCTTATCCAAAATTGATGGTATTATGACTTTACATTTCCAATCTTCACCATACTCAGGAATTATTTCTCTTATTGCTTCAACCTGGAATTTGTAGCAACCACTTGCTTGTAAAAGATTAGTAATGTCATTAATTTCATAATTTATGTTTAGGGAATCAGCTACTAATTTACCAAGTTCAATACTTTCTTGAGACGAATCTTTTTCAGGCATTAGAATAGCAAATACATTTTCAGCTCCAAGTGCTTTAACACATAGTGCTGCACAGACAGAACTATCAATTCCACCTGAGAGACCTAACACTGCACCCTTTCTATGTAGTTCAGAAAACACCTGTGTTCTGATCGTTGTTGTTATTTTTTCGATTTCTTCTTGTTCGTTTATCTTCAGTACATCTCTCGAAAATTTCATAATTCTCTCCAATTTATGGTCTACCTGGCGGCAGTGGAAGTTCTTTTTGCCCCTGTTCCTTAGATTTACTGCTCAATAATATTATAGCTGCTCCAGTCGCTAAAACTCCACCAACTAAATAATAAATCCAGGATTTTGAACTTTTAATTTCCTTTACATTGACAATAAAGTAATATTTTTCATCTGCTGTTATTCCCTGGGGAATATCTCTTCTATAATACCAGGTAATTTCTTTTTTCAAACCAGCAAAGTAACCAATTCCTATATCACCCTCTACAGCACGTGGGATAAATTGGAAATCAGGATCATCTTGTTTTTTCATTACCACTTTAATTTCATATTGATCTTTTAATGAACCTACCAAATCGTAATTGATGATAATAACTTCGCTCTTAATAACCCATTTTACATTCTGGATCAGAACATTTTCATCTGCACTTTGTGCAAATATCGGCTCAATTAGCAAAGTATTGAATAGAAATACTATAAGGATGTTTTTGAACCATTTTAAGTTATTTGATATATATTTGAATATCATAATTTCACCTATTTAATGATTATCATTTTTTTAGTATCTTTTACTATCCCATCAATTTTAACTCTGTAGAAATAAATACCTGATGAGACAGCATTTTTGTTATTATCTGTGCCGTTCCAATTATATGTGTAAGAGCCGGCTTCTAATTGCTTTTGAATTAATGTGATAATTTTTTGTCCAATTGAATTATATATGTCCATTTCCACATATCCTGATTCCGGTAATTTTAGATGAATCGTAGTTGTACTGTTAAAAGGATTTGGATAATTTTGTGAGAGTTCAAATTTTTCTGGAATAAGTTTCTGCAATTCTCTCTGAATAAATGACACTGTGCCAACAATTAATTCAAATTTGTTTATGTCTGAAGTTGGATCAAAAATAAATTCATTAGTCTGTCTTAGGTTAATTGGCTTTGTTCGATTTGGATTTACTAAAAAGATCTCGTATTCATTTGGCAACTGTTCGATATTGTTAAAAATCAACCTTGAAATTTGTTTCTGTGGATTCGTAATCATGAATTGCCATTTTTGACCTTCACCAAGGTCAGGGCGAAAATCAGTTGCAAATTTATTGTATTTTGAATTAATATCTTTTTGTTCAAAGTAAAGATATGCTTGATCTTTAAACATTGGAGGTTTGTGTTGATCGTAATTATCAATATCAAACGAGGTATGCTTGGCGACTCCTAAATAGTTGTTGGAATCTATAATACCATTCGTTTCATAAATTAATTGTAATTGCCAGACGATGTCCTCTGTAACTTTTTGTTGACCTAACCAACCAAATGGATATGGAATTTTAAGTTTTGCTAAATTATTAGTATTAAAGAAGTAATATCCTCTAAATGGTTCGAGCGTTAGAGTAGATTTGTATGAACCATCATAGGCATATAATATTGTAGAAAATTGTAAATTATTTGAGTGTAAGATAGATGCCCAGGTTATAGTTTTGTCGAAAGGATTTGCGATTATATTCCAGCCAGGGTTGAGATTTATTGTAAATGTAGCTGTGCTATCAAGTTTAGGCATTCTCATCTCAAAGTCTGTTATTGTGAGATTCCCGTTTTTGATAAACCAATATCCCTGTCCAGTTTTTAATGAGGCGCTTGTTGATAGTTCCTCAAGGAAATTATCTGGATTTCCGTTATCTGAGAAAATTCTCCAGTCGAATTTTTGTTTACCACTGATAAAATTACCAATTTTAATTGTGTCAACAATGCCCGGTAAACTAACAAGACGATAATAAGTTGAACTTAAAGCTTCTTGCGGGAATTGTATTTGAGTGCTTAATCTAACACTTTGTGGTAGTGTGCCGGAAACTATTGAAAAGTTTCCACTTTCGCCATAAACGATATTATTTAAATATGATTCAATTCTTATCTTACAATAATCGACTTTTAATTTACCTTGTAGAATAGAATCATGAACCACATAATTAAACATACCATTATTATCGTAGTTATCTTTTAATATAATTCTTTTTTGCATCGAGTCGGTGTATAAAACAATATTTACTTTTCCGCTCAAGTTGTTTGATGTCCAATTTATCTGGTACTTATAACCTGACGCCCAATTCATTAGTGGCGTTTGTACAACAATAGTAGCATTAATGGTCGTGAACCGTCTTATCGCAGAAAATGTGGTTATATCGTTTCCAACTTTAGCTCTTACTCTCCAGAAATATGTAATAAGATTTACCAGATTGTTTAATTGGTATGTAGTATCAGTGGTTTGCAAAGAAATTATCAGTTTACCTGTATCTGAAAATGTGGAATCAGTTGAAACCTGCAGAATATAATATGTAGCACCTGGATACGATTGCCATCTTAGATTTGGATTTGTGGGAATATCGCTCGCTCTATCGGGTATTCCAGTTAATATCGGAGGTGGTAATATTTTACTGAAATTAGCTATTTGTGTAATAGGAGATTTCATCAATACTGTGGTTGGATTATTATTTCCGGAATATGAGCCTTCACCCGTTCCAATCCATTCGTTGAAGAGATATCCAGAATCAGGAATAGCGGTTAATGTAATGGTTGTATCTTTTAATTGCCAACCACTCTGAATATCAACTTCCCCCCCCTGATTCGCAACAACCATTAGATAATAATAAGTTAAGAAATTTGCTATTATAGTGGAATCTTTTGTGAAAGTTATATTGTGAGATATGTCACCAGAATCACTCCAGGAGTTCCATTCATATTTTATCTTACCGGTGCTATCGTATTGTGGAGATATAGTACTTAAATTATGTGATGAACCTTTTAAGAAATTTATTTTAACAGGTGTTCTATAATTCGTGTTGTTGATTAATATATTCAAACTTTCAGGTTGGGTTTTGAATGTGATTTCAGCAGCTTCTGCAAAATTCGCATAGATGGTCTTCGAACTGTCAACTATAATATTAATTGGATTATTTGTAGAGTTTATTGATCCACTCCATCCAGTAAATATGTATCCTTTATTCGCACGTGCTGTTATCTGTAAAGTGTCGCCCTCAGTATAAAATTTTCTGCCAGAAGGTTCCACACTACCTGCAGTAGAATTAGTCGTGTTTATAGTGATTGCATATTGTGTTTTGAAAAATGCTGTAAAGTTAGAGTCTGTCATCGGATAGATGTTATGGGTCTGTGCTCCTCCGTCGCTCCAATACCACCAAATATACTGTTTATCAGGATTTATATCAGGTTGCGGTGATTGTACAGAAATCGTATGTTGTGAACCAGGCTCAACCGAACGAGTTTGTAAGGATGTATATGTGAACCCATCATAGATGAAAGATCTTCCATCTGGTTCAGTACCTATTGTTATTAGCACTGGATTTCTTGTAAAGTTGGCAATTTGTCTGATAGGAGAGTTGATGGTAACCGTAGCAGGGTTGGAAGAACCACTATAGGAACCAGTCCCAGTCCCACTCCATGTAGTGAAGCGATATTTTGCATCCGGAATAGCCGTAATAGTAACCTGTTGAGCTCTGTTATACCAGCCACTCTGTGGCGTAACACTGCCACCAGGATTTGCCTGCATCGTTAGATAATATTGAGTTGTGAAGTTTGCAGTGTAAGTTGTGTTCACAAGCGGTGCAACAACCGATGTCAAACCGGAAGCATTAGTCCAGCTACTCCAGACATACC
>QOQV01000009.1 GCA_003327435.1 Ignavibacteriota bacterium | reverse complement strand
ATGTAAATGGTAATCCAGTTAAGCCACGATCAAATGCTACATCATTCTTGAATTGAATGTGTAGTTCAGTTTGATCCATACCAGTATTATTTGTTAATGTGAATTCCCAGTAACCGCCGATTGGTTTTGGCTTTATTGCTTTTGGAACTTTACCCTTTGCATCGACAGCGACAATATCTTCTGGTACAAAGCTACGATATTTATTGGTATCCAAAATCTGGAATGTAGCAGCTATATTGTTATCATGGTTAACTATAAAGGAAATTGGATTATCAGTTGATAATACATCGCCAGTCCAACCTGCAAATTTCCATCCTAAAGCTGGAATTGCAGTTAATGTAACTTCAGTGCCATAATCATAAATAGTTAAATCCGGGTTTTTCGTCACACTACCATTTCCTAAAACATTTATATTTAAATTATATTTGTTTATATCAAATGTTGCAGTTACATTTTTTTCACCATTCATTATCAACACAATAGGATTATCTGGTGATATTACATCACCGCTCCATCCAGTGAAATGCCAACCTGTAGCAGGATTAGCAGTTAATGTCACTTCAGTGCCATGTGGATAAGATTCCAGATCAGGATTTTTTATCACAGAGCCATTCCCCGAAACTGATATATTTAAGTTGTACGACATTATAATAAAAGTAGCATGAATTGTGTGATTTTCAGTTACATTGGTGAACGTGTATTCGCTAACGGCTCCTACGGATGAACCATCAACTAAAACATCGGCAATTTGATAATTTGGATCAGGTGTTATAGTAAATTTTTGATCTCCACCATGAGCAACAATGACTTCGCCTGATGGTGAAATTGATCCATTTGGTCCTGCAGTTGCTGTTATCTTATATTCTGCAACTCCAAAGTTTGCAATAATTTGTTTATTATTATCCATTGTGATGTTTATTGGATTCTCTGTGCTTGTAATATCTCCAGACCAACTTAAAAAAATGTATCCTGGATCTGGAACAGCCGTAAGTTGAACTACCGTGCCACTATCATAAACCGCAAGTGCTGGATTAAGAGAAACTGAGCCGTTGATTGCGTTAATTGATAAACTATACATTGGAATAATAGATGGCAACCAATTAGATGGATAATTGTATCCTGAACCTCTATTATTTTTTGAGAAAATATTTGCAAGGGTGTAAGTAGCTGCCTGTTCAGGAGTTATATTAGATGGTTGATTTGTGGTAGGCCAAATAACTGCACGAGATGGTGCTGAACCTGGACCATAACAATTGTATTCACTGTATAATGAAGGCGTTGCGCTCATCGTTGTCCAACCAGCAGTATGAACGGTCGCTGGTTCATAACAGTTTATATATACAGTTTTAGGTGATTGTTGCCATGGTCTACCTAAATAGAAAGGTGTCATTGGTTGACCATTTGCAGTACCTGTAGAGCCAAGTGGAGGTGAATCGAGTATACAATTTAAAAATACATAACCATACGAATACCCGGGTTCAGTTGAAGCAGCAGTTACAACTCCACCACCTCTGTTTGTGTAGAGTGTACAATTCTCAAATACTGCAACATCTCTACCGAATATAAAATCGACGGAACCTTCTATATAACAATCCTTATTGTAAATACGATCAGGACCTGTTATACCACCTTGTGTGTAGTATGTATCCTGGTATCCGAGCATCCTACAGTTGTAATATTTTTGTCTATCGCCGTTAACTCGCAATGCAACTGCTTGCGTTGCTGAACTTCCTGGTGCATAAGCATTAGCCGTATTTTGAAATGTTATGTTTTGAGCTTCAAAATCAGGCGCATCGATTGCACAGGTGAATGAGTTTGCTGTACTATTACTGACGATCGTACCTTCCGGGAAATATGTAACTGTATTTTTTCCTGCCCAATCATCGTATGTCAATATTGTGCTATCTCTATCTTCACCTACTAAAACAACATTTGTTTTATAACGGGTTAACCAGGTTTTTTCATAGTATATTCCCTTTTTAACATAAATTATCCATCTACCTGTATAATTTTGAGGTACAGCATTAAAAGCTTCTTGAATTGTTGTATAATCACAATTTATACCGGGTGTTCCATTTTTATCAACTATCTTATAAACATCCGGTTGGGCAGCAGGTGATGTAAAGCTGACTACATCTCCGTATCCAGTTCCTGTACTATTAGTAGCGTAAGCACGAACATAATAGAGTGTTCCATAGGATTGTACACCAAATGGAACAGAAAAGCTACCAATATATCCTGCACCTATACCATTATATTCATCACAATTCTCTAACGTAGGATTTGGATTTGTTGCACTCCAACATACACCTCGATCTGTAATTTCAGACCCACCCCATTCTGACACAGTGCCAGAACCGGTTGCTGTTTTATTAATTATATCTGTCACAGGATTTGTGGTAACTGTAGGTACAGTAAGCTGAGTTAAAGTTGTAAAGGATACCTCATCACCATAAGCAACACCTGCTGCATTTATTGCATAAGCTCGAACATAATATGTTTGACCTGGAATTAAATCACTAAGTATGCTTGTGAAAGGTCCAGAACCAGTACCATCATTTGTTTTGTAATTACTAGTATCTGGATTTTGAGTTGTACTCCAGCAAACACCCCGAGCTGTTATGGCTGCATTTCCACTATTTAAAATATTACCACCGCCTGTAGCAAATGTAGTTGATATTTTTGTAATAGAATTTGTCGTTAATATGGCTAATGTAGGAAGAGAATTTGGATCAACATGAGCAATTACAAAATCGTTTGTTGTTAGCGAATTAAACACATCTGACAAAATTGTGCCTATGCTATCAGATGTGCCACTACCACCCAGATTTACCCAGTTACCTGCACCATCATCCATTGCAATCCTGATCATAGATGCGGTCTGAACATTATCATCTTCAGGCCCGTAAGATAATTTTATTGTTGCACTTGAAACATTAGCACCAGCCCCTTTACTAACTTTTACAAACCATTTTGAGTTTACCGAATCCAATCCATATGGTAATGTACGACCTGGTGGTGCTTGTTCAAAAAATTCAGCAGTGTAAGTTGTCGCAGTTGTAGCATCCTGAGTAATATTAAGTGTGATTGGTCTATATAGATTTTTACCGAGTGGTAAATCCAATGATTTAGCATTACTTGTACTAATAATAGCTGCCAGGGGTCCTTCAACATATCCAGCTGTGGTGCTCCCTACCTGACTCATAGGAGCACTCGTAATTACATAGGTGCTACCATTCCAGGTTGCATAATAAACACTGTAAACATTCGTGGCTGATGAAAGTGTTAAAATATTAGTACTAGTGGTTACAAATTTTCCACTGGTTAAAACAAGTCCACCTGTAGTAGAATTTCCGACATTCAAAGGAGAATTTAAAATTACAGTTGTGCCGTTTTCAACACCATAATGTAAATTGTTATTTGTCCCTCCATTGTTTGTGTAATATTGTGTACCACCACCAGCAAAGATCAATCTTGTATTTACATTAGTATTACTTGGAGTTAAGAACTGAGCTCCAGAGTTTATAATTAAATTTCCCCACAAACGCCAGGTTCCATATCCACCAGAACCAGCGCATAAATTAAATTTTCCGCCATTTAGTACAATATCACCTTTAACAGTAACAAAATATTGAGCAGCACCACCAGATCCACTTACCGTAAAAAATCCACCATTTATGATTACATTCCCATTAATCGTAATATTTCTCGTAGTTGCTGCATTTGTCAAACGAAATTGATATGGATTTGATCCAGTAGCAATGACCGTTACATTCCCTCCGATTGTAATATTATCCCAGGTTACATTCAAGTTAGCAGATTGTCCAGGGCAATTCCAGGTAAAATTGTAAAAATTCTGTGCATTATTGCCTGGAGAATTGCTTGTCACTCCAGTTATTAAACAAGTTGAACCAGCATTCCAAACTGACATAGGAATACTACCCGCATTCATTGCGTGTTCATATGTACTCCCGTTGTTAAATGTAAATGACAAAGGTGCACTTGTAGGTGCTGTAATGGAAACAGTTGCTTTCAAATATCCATTTACAACAACATTACACCCACTGTTTATTGTTACTGCACTGGATACAATCACTGTATCAGAAGCTCTGATTGTAATAGTCGTTCCCGTGCTACCATCAGGTACTGTGGTTGCAGGCACCCAGTTGCTACCATCAAAAACTTCCCAGGTAGTTATATTGCTCCAACTACCAGTTTGCTTTGATTGATAATCTCCAACAGATTGTCCAACAGCAATTTGAGTCAGACCTAATACAAAACTGATTAGAAGAATAGAATTACTTAAATACTTCATTGTTTACTACTTCCTTTCAGAAATGGTTTTTTGAATTTAACATACTTATTTTATAATCAGCATTTTTTTAATTTCAATTTTGTTACCACTTTGCAATTTATAAAAATATGTTCCTGCCGAAAGTTTTTCAGACGAAAATGTAAGTTCGTAAACTTTTCCTGACATCACATAATCCGCAAACAAAGTTACAATCTTCTGTCCAAGTGTGTTATAGATTTCTAATATTGTAAATTCATTTCTATCAACAACAAATTTTATATTAGTCGATGGATTGAACGGATTAGGATAATTTTGATAAAGTTTGAAAGTCAAAGGTTTATTTATCTCATTTCCTGCGCTATTGGTATAATTTGATTCATAAGCACCTATATCAGGGGCATTACCATAGTATGGAAGTCCAACATCGGTTCCAGCATCAATCAGTTGACTACCATAAGCCAGACGCATAAATGGAAGTTCGGGTAAGCTTCCGTCAGGGTTTCTGGGACCTCGAACACCAGTTGTATCAATACTTACAAAGTCAGCAGCTGTCACACTAAATTGTGGCATCCAGCTGTTTGTCTTCTGTATAGATCCACTCCATATACTTCCAATGCTTCCAAGCACTGCACAATTTATTAGTTCCATCACCTTACCACTATCAGTATATATTGCACTGCTCATACCATAATTTGTACCATTTCGGTAAGCTGTACAATTATATAAGATCATTGAACCCTTGTTATTATTCTGATCAAATCCTTTTACTCTATTATCAAACGCCAGGCAATTTTTCATATTAACATTATGCATTAATGTCTTATCATCACTTCCACCCATTTTAAATCCGTTTCCGTTACCCACACTTGGTGTTCCATTGGCTCTATAACCATTTTTAAAAGCCCAGCAATTTTCGTATGTTGTTGTTATATTATTTGCTCCCCTCAAGTATCCATCGTAGCCATCGTCTGAATTCTGCCATGCTCTACATCCATAAAAATAATTACCCGTCCCAACATCCAGCTTGGGGGCAAATCCATCTGCATTCCCTTCACCTGGATCAATATTATGATATGAATCGCAATTAATAATTTGATTGTATGCCGCACCATTACCCAACTGCAAACCAGTATCTTTATTCTCGTAAAATGCACAATTTTCTACAACATTATAAGAACCTCGAATATGCATTCCATTATCACCAGCACCTTTTATATCCAAACCATATATATACCAATATCTACCACTTAAACTTATACCACGAGTTCCCAATGCTGTTAAAGAAAAATCTATAATCGGCCGCTCACCAGGATAGGCAAGCATATAATATTTCTTATCGCTGGTACCAATTTTTGATATAGTAATCGTTAAACTATACTGGTGTACACCACCTCTTATATAAATTGTATCTCCCGAGGCTACAACTGAGTGTGCTTTGGTTATTGTTTTGAACGGTAACTCAAATGTTCCCGGATTGTTATCATCTCCATCTGGAGAAACATAAAACGCTGCATTCAATTCCGATGTTATACAAAAGACTATTAAGATTAAGATTATTTTTACAAATTTCATTTAACGGACTTTCTATTTTTCAAAATTTCATCAACTGTAAATTATACATTGTATTATTTTAATAAAATCATTTTCTTGATTTCTGAAACCGTTTTTCCTGTCGAGATTAATTTTGCATTTACTCGATAAAGATAAATTCCAGAACCTAACTCAGCACCATCTTCAGCTCTACCATTCCAGCTGAAGGTATGATAACCCCTGCTATAGGTTCCTTTAGCAATATCAGCAATTTTCTGACCTAAAAAATTAAATATCTCTATACTCAATTTAGATTCTTCAGGTAGTCCAATTTCAATCTTTGTTGTGGAATTAAATGGATTAGGATAATTATCTTTTATTATAAACGAGTTGGGAATTTCACTTTTACTTACAATCTTCAATGCCACATATTCTGGTTCATTGTAAAGAATTAATCTTTCTGAGGGTCTTATCTGATATGTTTGCCTGTCCACAACTAAATAATATTCAAAATTCTCATTCTCACTTAATTTATTATCTATAATCACCGGATATGAAATTGTATTGAGTAATATTGGAATTTCTCTTGTCTGTTTAAAATGCTTTGAATATAATTCCACTTTATTATTAGATTTAAACCTGATATCGAATGCACCTCTTGGAGGTAATGGTGGTAATTCAAAATAATCACCATCTACAACATCATTCTCAATTCCAAAATACAATTTTTGATTGTTACCGTCATTGTCTGTGAATTTGATAAAGTTTAGTTCTATATTTTCTTCCATTTTTTGGATTATCCCTGACTTTAAACTATTTCCAATCACTATTTGTCCAAAATCACTCACCTTAATCCAGTACGCCTTCCCAGGATACAATGTATCAGCAACAAAATATCCATTATTATAGCCATAAAAAGATGACAAAAAGTTAGCAGAGCCATTAATTGACACAGAAGAAACACTAACAGGAATTGATATTGTACCAATTAAATTCCAACCAGGTTCTACACTTATCTGGTTTGTTGTTAAAAGTTCACCCGACAGATTGATTATCCCATGATTCGCAAATTTCAGCCAATATCCAATCCCAATCCCTAATGTGTCAGAGCTTAAGTAGCCATTATCAAAATAATATGCATCTGAAATTGAGTTTGGAAACAATACTCCTCTTTGATTATTAGCTACAATTACTGGTAAAGAAATTAAATTCCAACCACCAGCTACATTGAAACTAACACCCATCGTACTCTGCCTGAATCTTACATGAATAGTGTGATTATTAGTAACATTCTGAAACGTATAATTTGCAGGTGAGCCAATATAGACTCCATCCACGAAAACACTATCAACTTGATAATTTTGAGCCGGAACAAAGACAAATAATTGATCAGAACCATAATTGACTATTACCGTTCCATCTGGAATTATACTCCCATTGCCACCAGCAGTAGCTATTATTGTGTACTGATTAATTGCAAATTTAACATAAATCCTGTGATCACTCGAAACATTGACGAATTTATAACTCACTGGATTACCGATATAAACATTATCAACAAATACACTATCAATATGATAACCTGTGTCAGGAGTAAAAGTAAATGTGACACTATCTCCATAATTAACCACTACAGTATCTGAAGGTGTAATACTTCCATTTGGGCTTGATGAGGCAATTATCTTGTATTGATTTATAGCAAAATTTGCTGTAACATTTTTATTACTTGTCATAAGAATTGTTGTTGGATTTGAAACACCGCTTAAATCACCACTCCAGTTAACAAAATGGTATCCTGTATTAGGAATTGCTGTCAGTTGTACAACGGCACCGCTATCATATAACATTTGTTCTGGATTTTTAATAACTGTTCCATTGACAGCTGTGACATTAAGTACATATTTTGGTGTCACAGCTCCTTCATAACTGAAATCATATTTGCCACTGCCGACATAGTTTGTTATTAGTTGTGGAATATTTTCTGGTGAATCAAGTGTATAACTATAGTATGTAGAAGCCTCAAATGCCGTCCCTCGAGTTGAACCCGGACCTGTTGTCCCAGCCAAAATATTGTTTCTGGCTACTAAATCCCCTGGATAACTTGTTCCAACTCTCAAACTTTCATATGGAATTGGAACATTGAAAAAATAATTGCCTTCAACCAACACATCTGCTTCACAATTTGAAGAAACACCATAAAGTATATTTTTTCTGAAATAATTATTAAAGACATGTACCTTACCATACCTGACTCTGGGATGCCTTTGACCTGTGCTATCAAAATAGTTGTGGTGGTAGGTAACTTTCATTACTACATCAGATGTTTGGCTATCAGAATGGCCTACCAAGCTTGTTTTGTCGTGCTTATAAAAATGGTTCCAGGAAAGTGTAACATAAGCTGAAGCATGAGTAACATCTAAAGCCCCATCGTAACAATTTGAGATTGAGCAATGATCCACCCAGATGTGATTTCCAGTTCCTTCAGAATCATCTGCTTCGATTGTAATCCCATCAATAGGTGCGTTAACAATTTTTAGATTTCTAATTATAATATTTTTGGAGCGAACTACATTGAATCCCAATCCGTTAAGTCCTGCATCAGAACCAACACCTATTACTGATATGTCGTATGCATCTTTAATATCTATTTTATCAGTAACACCAGCTTCTGGTACGAGTGTACCAACTATATAAACTGTGAGCGGTGGAAGATTTAATACTTTGCCCACATCGACTCTTCTATTCATTAATTCTGCGAGTTGTGCTGAACTTGTTACATAAACTTTATGTGGTCCTTTCCCACCTGTAGTTCCCTGTGTGTAACCAAGAGCAGGAACTGATGCAAACCCTCTTGGTGATGATTCGTAAGGGAATGGAGTTACAAATCCACCCATTGGTGCAATCACAGCAATTTGGGTTTTATGAGAATTCATTACAATATTTAACGGATTCTGAAAGCTTTCGTCAGTACCACCCCAGCGATAAAAACTATAACCAGAATTTGGAGTTGCAGTTAAAGTTACTGTTGTACCTGCTTCATAATATTGAGCAGATGGATTTGCTGAAGCCGTCCCATTACCACTCGTTAAAAGGGTTAGTTTATACATCGGTGTTGCTAACTGTCCACTAATATTGATTTTATCTATATTAGGACCAACAGCATTTGTGGTGAGAACGAATTTTAAACGATTAACTCCTGCACTCAGGTTAACAACTGTTCTTACAGTATTCCAGTTTGTCCAACTTCCAGTAGTTGTAAATGATAATGTACCAACATTTACATCATTTAAATAAATTGTTAAACTTCTTGTACTTGCACCGTTCGCATATCGAACAGAAACTGTATCTGATGCTGCTGTTGCTCGACTAAACACAAACTCAATCGATGAACCATCTTTATCACCCATATCCACATAACCAGAACCAGTATATCCAGAATAATCCGACATAATATAAGAACTTACCAATATAGCATCTTCTGCCTGAAATTCATTTGGTGCTGATGGTGGAACACCGTTTCCAGTAACTGAAACAATTTTTGTCTCAGCTCCACCTCCACTATTTGTAATATCGCCAATATAACTTTGAACATTCGTTGGCTTAAAACGAACATAAATTGTTGTATTATTCAATGTACTGTCTGAATATGGTAGATTAATTGAAGAAGAAAATCCCGAACCGCTTGTTAATGAAATCTCAAAACCCACTGGTGCGTTTACGCTAATATTACCACTGGCAGGATTCAATTTAGTCCCAGAAATCTGATATGTTTTTTCAGTAGAAGTTGTACCAATTAAAACATTTCCAAAGGAGAGTGAAGCTGGAACAACATTAATTGTAGGTACTGTCAATGTTGTTTGAGAACCAGTTCCAGGCGATGTTGTTAAATAATTATGTGAATTATTGCTACCAACATTATACTCATAAACTGCAAAATGATAAGTTGTATTTTGAGATAAACCAGTAACTGTCACATTATTTCCTGCACCATCATAAACTATTTTGTTTCCACTTCCCTGATCTGATGCTAAATTAAAATTCGAATTCACACCTGATGGACTCACACCGTCGGTTGGGACAAATGTTACAGGATTGCCCAATCTTATCACAATAATTCTTCTCGCACCATTACCACCCGAGAAATTTGCTGTAATTGAAGTATCAGTAACAGTTCCGAATGTAATGTTGGACTGTTGAGTTGGTTCCACATCGAGCGCTATACCTGAAACTGAAACAGTTTTCGTTGCAGCACCGGCACTTGTGTGTTGAATTTCCCCCGTCATAGTACCTGATGGTGAAGTTGGGGTAAATCTTACATAGATATTAGTATTATTAACATTCCCACCTACCGGAGTAAGATTAATACTATTGAAAAAATTCGAATTATCATTACTTATTTGAAAACCTGCAGGCGAAGTGATTACTAAATCACCTGTTAAATTTGTACCTGACACTGTATATGATTGTGAAATAGAATAATTTCCATAAACCAGATTACCAAAATTTGAAAGCGAGCTTGTTGACACTTCAATTTGAGAATTTGTGGTATAGGAAGTTATTACCACATTATCAATATTGATATCATTTCCGTTTCCAGTTCCATTTTGGAATTTCAATTTTAGGTTATTTGAAGGATCGTTAATTGTTTTTGTACAGAATGCAAAAGCACCATTACCAGTTGATACAGAATCCACGAAAATCCAGCTGGAACCACCATTAGTTGATATAAAAATATAAATTGGCCTTGGTGCAACAGCGTAACCATAAAATGAAACCGTACCGACACTGTTTAGCACAGGTGTAATTGCATAAGCTGTATCAACACCCTTTAACAATCTGAGAGCATAAGGAGCCGAATAATATGTTGTCCCGTGTCGATACGAACGGAACAATGTCCACACACCGGAGCTCGTATTATAATCGGTCGGGACACTTGGTGCACTACTACTACTAGTAGGGATCGAATTTCCCGAATCCCAATTTTCTGTTAACTGTACCTGACCAATTGCTAAAGTAGCAATGGTCAGAATTAAAATTGCAATATTTAAATTTTTTCTTAACACCTTGTGTGTCCCGACCTTTCTTGTAAATTATTTCATTAATATCATTTTTTGAATCGAGGTAAAGCTTTTATTATCGATTAGAGATTTAGCTTCCATTTTATAAAAGTAAATTCCACTGCTTTGCTGTTCTTTTGAATTAGACAACCCATTCCAGGTAAAGGTATAACTACCCGGTTCAAAAACTCCGGATGCTAATTCAGCGACTTCCTGACCAAGTAGATTGAATACCTTTAATGAAAGTTTTGACTCAACTGGAATTTCTACATTAAACGAAGTAGTTGGATTGAACGGATTCGGATAATTTTTACCAAGTGAATATTCCTTTGGAATAATTTCAGTAGAATTCACCTTCAGCTTTAATATTCCATTCTCATTATTAGTAATTTTGATACTACCAGAATTCTTGAGTGTTACATCCCTTGTCCCATCAAATATAACATAAGTATAGTTACCAATTTTCTTTATATCCCAGGAAACCGTTATAGGATAAACTGCCGATGAAATTGTGATTGGATAACTACAATTGTTCTGGATATTTTCAGGATGTAACTCGGCGATGCGTTGAGAAGAAAATCTCACATCAAATGTACCTGCAGGTGCTGACGGAGGAAGCTCCAGGTATTCAACTGGCAATTTATTCCATGCATTATTACCAAAATATAGCGTTTGTGAATTTCCATCAGCATCAGTAATTGTAATTGAATTTAATTCTTCAAAATCTTTTAAAGTTCCAAAAGATTTTGAAAATCCAGATGTAGTAAAATACAGTTTACCAGCTGCACTAACTTTCACCCAGTAAGCTTTTCCCGGTTTCAAGCTATCAACAGGTGTATAACCAGCTTGATATCCATAAAATTGCGATAAGACATTAACTCCACTACTCGGCACGACATTATTTTTATTAATTGTTACCGAAATTGAGCCTATCATATTCCAGCCTGTTTTAACATCCACACTGTCAGAAAATATCATACGCCCAAATATCGCAGCATCTCCTGCATTCGGGAATTTTAACCAGTAACCTTTTCCATTTTCCAAAGTATCTTTCTGGACATATCCATTATCAAAAGTAAATGCATTGGATGTAGCACCTGGGAACAAAACAATTTTACGATAATCATCAACTGAGAGTGGAACAGATACCATATTCCATCCAGAACTCACATTAAATGTAAACGGTATTTCACCAATTATATTATTTGCATCAGCTGCAGTCCATCTGGAGAAACTACCTACACCAGTTAGTGTAATTTTATTCTCTGCAGGATTAGTTGTACCATTCATATTCATCCAGCTTAAACCATCATCTGTAGATTTAAACAATTGAAGTGTATTAGCATCCTGACCATTTAATTCAGAGTTATCGTATTTAAATACAAATGTAGCATTCAATCCAATGTTTACTGTTGGATTAATATTAAAGTAGCGCAGGATTGAATATTTTCCATTGCCAGTTTGAGAAACACCAGTAACTCTTTCAACATAAGTACTTCCTGGTGAAGCTCCTAAGGCATTGATTTCGATTCCAATTCCACCAAATGAATTGTTGACACCTTGCAGGACATCTCGTGTTGTAACTACCGTACCAATTACTGTATTTCCTGCGGTTTCGCTTAGTACACCACCAGAACTGAGTGTTATAACTTTATCAGAGGTAATTAAATCACCACTTAAAATTGAGAGTAATCCACTCACTGTAACGGAGGACGACAATGTCACATTCGCAGAATTATTTATTGTGAGATTGTTAACAGGTGAAGGTAAGAATGAACCAGTTACCTGTGCAGAAGTTCCATTGAACACGTAATTGGCAGTTGTACTAAAGCTTTTTGTGCCAGTTGTTGCAACATTACCGTTGATTCCACCTGAATGTGCAGTTATAAATGTAGCGCCATCATTCAAAGTGAATGGAGCACTACCACCAATTACACTATTTCCAGCATTCAAAGTACCATAAACATCAATTTTGGGACCACCACTTGAATATGTTATGGATGACATATTTAAATTAACTGTAGAAACACTACTTATTTCGAATGGAACTGTTGAAGCAAATGCTGAATTAGTCATCGAAAATTGTTGTGAACCATTTTTAACGAAAACAAACTTCGCTTTGTCCGGTGCAGAATTTTGTGTTGTAGCATTCGACATTATCAAATCACCATATAAATTCCAGGCAACACTTGGACCACTACCCCTGCTTACAGAAAAGTTAGTATATGAAATAGTGTCAGGATTATTTCCTGTAACTATTATGTTCCCATATGTATTTACAGTAATATCTGCAGAGCTACTCGAACCATTTGAAGTGAAATGACCGGATAAAACATAAATATTCCCTAATATGGTAATAGTATTTGGAGAACCTGCACCTGGTGATGTCATTTGCGTTCTTATACCACTTGGATTAGCAAATGTTATATTGCCTCTGATTGTATTGTTATACCAGCCAAGATCAACAGTTGCTGTTTGTCCAGCACATTTCCAGTTAAAGTTGTAGAAATTCTGATTTAGATTACCAGGTTTCGAACTTGAGACAAACCCTGTTACTTCACAAGTTGAACCATCTTCCCATATTGAAACTGGAATAGTACCACCATTAATACCATGAATATATATTGAACCATTCATAAATCTTAAACTACCACTTGGAATAATGGCACTTGCATTTGTAGCCCCAGCTGTTCGTACTTTTCCATAAACCGTCCCATAAATAGTCCGAAGTGTATCCAGAAGTTGCAAAATTCCGTTAACTTGTAAACCACCTATTGTAACATCAGAAGATAAAAATACAGAGTCGGAACTTAATATAACCACACTATCAACAATTGAAGGTAACACTCCACCCTGCCAGGTAGATGTACTTGCCCAATCTCCACCACCTGTACCATTACTTAATCTTGTATACATAGTTAAAGCTGAACCTGTTACTGTAATATTATTCGGCGAGGTTGGAGAGTTATTGTAAAAGCTTAAATTTCCTGATTGAGTACCTTCAGTGGTAGGGCTAAATTTAACATAGAACATCATTGAATCAGCTGGAGGTATAGAAACCGGTGTTGATGGTAAAACTGAGAAATCGTTACTAAAAGATTTTACTGAATCGATTATTAAATTTGAACCACCAAGATTTTTTACTTTCACACTATCAGTTCTTGAACGACCAACTGCAATTGTTCCAAAATTTAAATTATTTGGACTTACACTAAACAATGGAGCTGCTACCGTACCTGTTCCAGAAACTGCAAGCAGATGTGGTGAATCACCACCGTTATGTACAAAAGTAATTGTACCATTTTGTTCACCGAGGGCAGTTGGTGAAAATGTAACTCTGAATTTTACACTATCTCCAACTGGAACTGTCGCACTGGATGGTTCAACTGTAAAACTCGGATTATCGGAAGTGACTGAAGAAATATTAAAACTCGATGTACCAACATTCTTTACATAAACACTATCTTTCTTTGAAGTACCAATTTCAACATTACCAAAATCTATCGAGTTTGCCGATAGATGAAAACTGCTTGTTGGTCGGCTTTCGACTATGAAATTTGAAAAAGTTGTAAAATCCATAGCTTTTGCGACATATGGATCAGAACCACTTAAACTAGCACCCTTTGATTCCCAGTTGGTTCCAGTATATCTTGATATTACCAGATCCACATTACGAGTAAAACCTGCTGCTTCTTCTACTGAATTCCATTGTAATGAAATATCTCCACTACTACCACCTGGAGTATCCTCTGTGATAGACCACTGCCTATTAACTACCTTGTTTGGATCAACTGGTGGATTATCGAAAGAAGATTTTACACTCACCAGGAATTTATCGACTGTACCTGTATTGCTCAAAGTAACTGGATTATAAGAAGTTGAAGTACCAACTGGGAATACAACATCAGTAGCACCCACAGTACGCTTTAACCCTCCAGTACCCAATGTTCTAAAATAATTTGTAGAACTAAATAACAAAGTCCAGTTGGCAACATCCATATAACCTGTGCCATTCAAAGTAACTGTTACATCTCTCAAATCCAGTTCAGCAGTTGCTGGCGTACCAGAAACCTTAACCACTCCGCCACTATTAACATTTACATTAATTGGACCAACTTGTGATTGAGTAACGCGATATCCAAAAACTTTACCACCCAAATCAAGTGTTCCATTTACATTTATTGTTAAGGCATAACCAGTTGAATCAAATGGTATCAGGATGAATCTTTGTCCAGCATTTGTTTTTAATGTTCCATTAATGTTGTATGTAATATTTGCACCTTTCACAGCACTACTTGTTGAGCCAAGATGAAAATCAGCTGTGGAATCAAGTGTTACAGTTCTACCTGAATTGATTGTAAGTGTATGACTTGCATGATTGTCTCGATAAGCTGTAAGACCAAGTCCTCTGCTCCAGGATCTATTAATATACATATTCTGATCAATAACAATATTTACATTTAATGAACCGCTATAAGGTCTAATTTGAGATAATTCACACACACCAGTCCCTGATATTGTTACCGTTCCATTGGAATTTGCTGGTTCCAAGCCCAATCTGGTTCCATCTGGTGAGCCACCCAATGTTCCGTCGTTCAACAAACTTGTACCATAAATCCTCAAATAATAAATTGTTGTACCAGTGTTGGGTCCCTGTAACACACCACCATTATTAATAGTAAGATTTTTAATACTCTGAGACGCTACTATTGATACAGTATGACCATTTAATATCGTTGCATCATCATCCGAATCTGGAATGCCATCAGAATCACTACCTGAAACTAAAGTCCAGGTACTTGCCGAATTCCAGTTCCCTGATTGCGCACTGTTGAAAACACCCTGTGAAAAAACAGTTTGAGAAGCTAAAAATAGAAAAATGATAATTAAAATTAATTTTTTCATAGCTTTACTCCTTTAAATTATTTTGTAGTTAATTTTGTATCTTCAAATTCCTGAATATTTTTTATATTTTCAATACCTTTTGCTCTTTTAGTCGTACAGGTTTCACGAATAACAAGTTGAGCAGGAAGTATAACATGATGTTCTCTTGTAATTTCTTTTTCTTCAATATCTTCAAATAAAATTTCGACTGCTCTAATTCCGAGTTCACGAGTTGGTTGACGAATGGCACTTAGAGCTGGAGATAAAAATCTGCCCACATCACTATCACCGAAACAGATTAAGTCGACATCGTCTGGGATTCGAACCCCGAAATCTTTTGCTGCTTCAAGTATTCCAAGTGCAACAGGATAGGTAATCGCAAGAATAAATTCAGGTACGGAACCGCTTTCATATAAATATTTGAATCCGTTGTAACCATCATCTTTACCATAACCACCTGTGACAATCCAGTTTTTGTTTACTGGTATCCGATATTCTTTTAGCGCATCTTCAAATCCGTTAATTCTATTTCTACCGATATTGATTTTTTTATTTCCGCCAATAAGACCTAATTTTCTATAACCTATTTTAATTGCGTGTTCGACAGCTTGAAATGCTCCATTATGATCATCAGTCACCACACTACCAAATCCTGAAATTTGTTTTTCTGGTTTTCGATCTACGAAAACAAGAGGTATACCCATTTTTCTAATCCATTTAAATCGCTCAATGTCATCAGTTTTTTGTGTAACAGAAATTATGATTCCATCGACTCGCATTGCCGCGAGTGCCTGAAGATGCTTCCATTCTATTTCGGGATTTTCTTGAGAAACAGTTAAGATTGTTTCATATTTTCTCTGCAATGCCCCTTCATACACTGCCTCAATCACTGCACTGAAGAAATAGTGAGCAATTTTTGGGACAATAAGACCTATCATATTAGATTTTCTTGCTGATAAACTGCGAGCAAATATATTTGGTGTATATCCCATTTCTGCAACAACTTTTTTCACCTTTTGAGCCATCTCAGTAGAAATGTCTGTATGTCCGCGTAAAACCTTCGAAACAGTTACGCGCGATACTCCGACCTTCTTGGCAATATCCTCAAGTGTTATCCTGTTTCGTCTTCTCATAAAAATTCCTCTTTAATAAAGTTATTTCTTATATTTTTCTAACTCTAATGCGAATAATATTATGGCTCCGATACCTTTCATATCATTCACTCGAGTAGGTTCACTCATATAATATTCGTAGCTTCCATCGCGGTATGGTTTACCACCCAAGCCAGCACTTTTACAGGTTCCATACAAATCTACAAAACCATTATTATCTACTTTAACAAATTCTCTTATAACACAATTAAAAACATCTTCGGCAACATTAAAAAATCTTTTATCGAGATATCCTTTTGTTGCACCTTTTGCAAAAGAATAACCAAACATACACGAGCTGGATGCTTCAAGATAATTACCTTCTCGACCAATCTGGTCAGTTACCTGATACCATAAACCAGATTTTTGATCTCTGTATTTTAAAATTGATTCTGAAAGTTGTGAAAATATTTTAATCAACTCGCTTCGCTTCGGATGTGTGTCAGGGAAATAATCCAGAACATCCACCAACGCCATCAAATACCAGCCCATGGATCTTGACCAGAAGTTTGGTGAGCAACCAGTTTCCGGATTTGCCCATTTCTGTTGCCGACTTTCGTCCCATCCGTGATAATATAATCCTGTTTTTTTATCATAAGTATGATTTGCAATGAACAAGAACTGATTTGCGATGTCATCAAACATTTCTTGTTCATTAAACAGCTGAGCGTATCTTGCACTGAAAGGTTGTGCCATATAAATGCCATCTAACCACATTTGATACGGATATATTTTTTTGTGCCAGAATCCACCTTCATTTGTACGGGGATGTGTTTTCAATTGCTCTCTTAACTTATCAGCCGCAATTTTATATTTTTCCTGTCGTGTAAGATGATAAAGTTCCAGCACTGTTCTGCCAGGTAAGATATTATCGATATTGTATTCTTCTAAGTTATAAGTTTTAATCTCACCATTCTCGTTGATGTATTTATCCAGATTACCTGCTACGAATTTTAAATATTTCTCATTTTTATTTTGTAGATAAGTCTGATATAAAGCAAATAAAATTAATCCCTGCTCATAGTTCCATTTTTGATTGGGATGTAAAGAATCGTGCGTAGCAAAATCTGGATGCCGGCTTATAAAAGAGTCAGCAATTCTATTTGACCAAGGTAACTCACTTGTAATTTTACCAATTTCCTGAGCACAACCGAAAGAAATTGATACAAGCAATAGTGTTATTTTTATGAAATAATTCATACTCACATATTTAACAACAAAAGTGCTCCGATAAAAAAAGTAGCAAGCAAGTAACCAAAGGAGGGTTCATCGGAGGAGTTATCGGAGCACTGAGGATTTATGAAATCGATAGTACCCAAACCAAATATTTTGATACTTGTGTAAATCATTTAATTAAAATCATTTGCTTCACAGCAATATTCTTATCAGTTTGAATTCGATACAAATAAACTCCAGAACTGAGATTAGAGGCATCAAATGATAATTCGTGTGTACCAGCATTTTGTTTACCAGTAAATAGAGTAGAAATTTCTTTACCTAACAAATCAAATATCTTAACTGTGATATATGATTCATACGGTAAATCGAATTTTATATTGGTTACAGGATTAAAAGGATTTGGAAAGTTCTGATAGACATAGAAGGAAGCTGGAATTGTTGAATTTTCATTAACCGACACCAACAAGCTGCCACCTTCATAAGAAATTGACCCAGATGGTCCAAGTGTAAATGGAATTGTATTATCAAACACACCAGCTTTCAATCTTAACACTCCATTGATTGTAGTTGGTTTTGAGAGAGCAACTGTAGTTGGATTATCGATAATTAAATCTTGGACTACATCCGGCATCATTGTACCAGTAACCTGATTCTCCGTACCATTGAAGCCATAACTTGCATCAGTTGCAAAGAAGTTTCCACCACCTGTTTCACCTGTACATTGAATATTACCATTAATACCACCAGGATGAGCAGAGTAAATTGTTGCACCACTAAGTACCCTGAAGCTACCAGTATTTGTTGTCGATAATGCACCTATCAACTCAGTAGTACCAAGATATAATATAGAACCAGATGCGACATCAAAGCTTACCGCTGCACTGGTAGAACCATATGCTACATTTTCAATTTTCAATACTTGTTCACCATTTTTAGCAAAAACAAATTTACACTTAGCACCACCTGAATTTTGTGTTGTTGCGTTTTGTATAATTAAAGAATCTCCATACAAATTCCATAACACATTAGGACCTGAACCTCTACTAATCGAAAAATTTACACTTGTGAGGTTACCTGGGGTCCCAATGGCATAAATATTTCCATACGTATTTACTATTATATCAGCAGTACTGCTCGAGCCATTTGAAGAAAATTGTCCACCAAGGACATAAATATTTCCTTTAATTTCAATAGTATTGGGGGAACCAGCACCTGGACTTGTCATTTGAAGTCGAGATGTGCCTGTATTTTTTATCATGATATCACCATTTATTGTATTATAATACCATGCTACATCCACATTCTGTGTTTGTCCAGGGCAATCCCAAACAAAATTATAAAAATTTTGATTTGAATTATTTGGTTTACTACCACTTACATATCCAGTAACCTGACAGGTAGATCCATCTTCCCATGTACAAACTGGAATTGAACCACCATTTTGATCGTGTGAATACAACCCACCAGATTTTACTGTTAGATTGCTAGTACCACCAAGTTTGCCTTCATTTTTTAGTATTCCTGTAAGATTTACTACAGCATTAATGTAAACAGAATCACCACTACGAATTGTAATAGTTTCCGAACCTGTAGGTGGAGTTGAAGCACCAACCCAGTTTGTACCGTTAAATCGTTGCCAGATACCAGCATTACTCCAAATACCGGTTCCATTTGAACGATAATCCCCAATTGTTTGGGCATATAAAATCGTAGATGTTGCCACTATTAAACACAGTGTTAAAGAAATTTTGTAAAGTGTTTTCATAATTAAATCTCCTATTCAATTAAGTTAATAATTATTTTTAAATCTGCCATTAAACTATTTCGAAATTCTTTGTTAAAATTCACATTTGTTTGCCACATATCTTGATACTTCATCGCAGAATACTCATAAGTTAAATTGAAAACTAAATTTGCATAAGAAATTCCAAACCCAGCTGAATAGATTGAATACCTAACAGGTTCACCTGGTAAAGGATTTCCTTCTGGTTCGAATATTTCCGCTTGTCCTCTCATACCAGCCCGAAGCGAAAGCCATGATAACGGAGTATACAAAACGCCAGCTTTAAATATTGAAGCCGATAACCATGGATTTGATTCGTTTCCATCTGATTTTTTGTATTTCATATTTTCATAAGGTCTATATTCATATTCAAGTCCCAATCTCAAATTATGAAGCAAGTTTATTGACATCATCACAGCACCTCGCCAGGGAAGCTTTATCTCATCGCTACCGACAGTTTGTGTTGAATAAGAACTATCACGGCTTTCAACCAAAATATTTGTATTAAAATCTCGTTTAATAGTACTCGGTGGTTTAATAGCGAATCCAAAACTTACATTTTTACCCGAATAAATTCCACTTAGATTAAATTCATATCCCTTAAACTCTGATGTTCCTGTTTTAATTTCTCGCCTGTTAAAATTAGTTGAATCTAATCTAAAATAGTTGTAGTAAAATACCAATCTGCCTCTTCCCAAGCTCTGCTCAAAATCGTTACTCTTTCCATCTAAGTACATTCCACTTACACCAATTGAGATATTTTCTGATAATGCACTTGTCAGGGATAATCCATACCCCCTAATGGAACCTTCACGAGAACGAATATATTGTGACCAGAGAGTTTTAAATGTTGAATCCGGATTGTTCGGAGGTAAAGGTACAGGTACAGGTCTTTCAGAACCGATTGGAGGCGATAAAACATTATTGTTCTGATAATAATGGTTTAAATCGATATAATTTACCGCACCTGCTGCAACTACAAATTTCTTCTCAAATAATGAAAAAGGATAAGCTGCGATTAAATGAACCGGTATAAATGGATTCTTAGATCTTGCCCAGTTAGGCATAATTGAATCGAAAGGCCGTTGGACTGTATCACCAGGGTTTGAAGCAGAAAGTGAGGTGTCAGGATCACTAATTAATCCTGTCAATCCCTCCATCAGTAAACTGAAATTGGAATAATATTTTAATGGAGTATAGTGTTGAACCTGGCTGGATTTTGAATAATACTGTAATCCTCCGATTGAAAATTGTAAGTTTTTAATTGAGTATAACATGGCTGGGTTCGTAAACAACAAACCAGCATCATTTTGTATTAGGATTGAGACATCTCCAGCGGCTCTTAGTGAAGCGGACAAACTATTTATATGGTTAACACCCTGAATATCCAGTGGATAATCATAACCTTGTGGGTAAGATACAAAATAACAAATGAATAAGATTACTAATAAAATTTTAAATTTTCTCATGATGTTATTCCTCATTGAAGTTGAGCTCCTAAGCTAAATCGATGAACACTACCTAAGTATTTTCCAATTGAACCATAACTGTAATCAATCATCAAGTTAACGCCAACAAAACTATGTTTGAGACCTGCACCAAATGTAAAACCCTCATAATCATAATTGATTTTATATCCACCTCGAATTGCGAATATACCAGAAAATTCATATTCCAAACCGAGATGTGCCTGCTGTGCATAATCATTGGGCTGGAAAAGATCGAACTCAGCACTCAGGCGATTATTTTTTTCAGTTAAAAGCAGGGCTTCAGCACCAATCAGATTTGCAGCAATTCCAAATCTGAATAGTAAAGGCACAGGATTTGATTCTTTTGCATACTTCACATTTGCACCAAAATTTTGAACTGCGGTAGCAATTTGAACTGAACGAAAGCCGGTATTATAGTACATACCAAAATCGAATATAATTCCATTAGCCCAGGTTTTTACTTTCTCGTATCCACCAGTTCTAACAAGAGCAATTACTTCCTGTCCGTTATAGAGTGATTCGTGAACATATTTAATACCTAAACCGGTAGAAAACCTATCAGTTAAGAATTTTGAGTAAGACAATCCAATCAAATAACTAAAAGGTCGGAATGTCCTTCCAGTGAGACCTGGACCGTCAAGATTTTTTATATATGGATCTAAATTTGAAGTTTCTATAAATTCTCCAAAATCCACATATTGTATTTGAAACCCGATGGCACCAAAATCCATAAAAGGCGTAGCAAACGAGAAGGCACCCTGTTTAGTATCAAAGATCCAATTAATATAAGTAGATGAGAATTCCATTTTTTCGATTTTTGCTAAGCAACCTGGATTCCAGAAAATTGCATCAGCACCTGTAGCAAAAGCAGTATATGCATCTCCTAATGCTGCGGCACGTGCAGAAGGCATCACCTTTAAAAATTGCATTGCTGTACTACCAACCTTCTGAGAAAATCCATCGCTAATAAAAATCAGTAATAAAAACAATATCAAGAAAAATATTTTTCTTTTCATAATCATTTCCTTTTTTAGTGTATGATTACAAATTTGCCATAAGCTCTTGAACCAGTCTCATCATCTTCCACAACAAAGAAATAAACACCAGAAGCAATTATCTGATTATTGATTGATATTTGAAACCATGATTGATAATTTGAATCTTCGTCATGTTTTATTGTTTGAATCAATTGACCACTATAAGAGAAAATCCTGATTGTACATCGCTTCGTTAAACCATAAAATTGAATTCTATCCGTTATTTCACCTCTTGGATCAAATCCACCTTTTTCATTAGAAACAATAAGGGGATTTGGAACAGCATATACCTTTCCTATTGGATCACCAAGGTTTTTTACAGACGGGGATCTTGTTTGATGTTGTGTTATGTTTGTCATTCCACTTTTTTCACCTAAAGTGTCAATCGATAGAACTGCATAATAGTAATAATTTCCAATTTCACTTTTTTCATCAAACACTATATAAACTGAATCATAAAAATATCGAGAGTCACGTATGCCGACACTATCTATCACCTCCCAGGGGCCTAATGGATGAGTTGCTTTCATTACCTGATAATAACTTAATGGTGCTTTTAATCTGGTAGTATTAAATTCTTCTACATCTGCTTTCCAGATTATTTTGTTTACACCTGCTTGTGTGTTTTCAATTTTAATAACCGGTGCTGGAAATGGTATTTTTACAGTATTATAAACCCCTCTACCATCTGGTGTTGATTGTTTTGGATCATACTGGACTGTGTCATATTTGATCAGCGGCTTACCAGTATATATTTCAATAGCTCTATCGGCTACATCTCTTATTGAAACAACACCCGGAGTAACATACCATGGGAGTGGATAACTTTGTAAGTAATCACTTCCTATGAAAGGTGGATTTCCTACATTTGGGTAAGTTAATTTCGCATACCAGCTTGGAATTGGATGTAGGTAGGGTTCTGGTTCACCGCGAATTCCACCACCCAAATCTTGATAGATGCTATCGCTTGCGATGCCAGGTCCATATCCAACAACCTCAGCTACTGCGAATCTAACAGGTTCATTCGGAGGTAAAATATATGGTCCATATCCCATACCATGCACTGCTGGTTGGCTCCATCCAAGTGTTTGTGATGGCTTTGCTCGACCAATCCAATGATAATTATCTGAATAAAAATATGTCGAATCTGTCTTAGATTTAAATACGCTGCTCTTTCTATTTAATGGATCGAGCCAGGTTTGAAGTTTTGTTGGATAAAGATTACTATTTTCATATCTGTTTAACCAGGGTTGTTTCATTTTATTATTTTCATCCCATACCACAATTGAATCAGATCTGCTTACATAAACGCCCGTATTTCCAAGTGTCGCTAGATGATCATAATCATAGTATAACATTAGAAGACCAGCTGCTTGAGGTGAATTTAACCCACCGCGATCTCCTGGTTTTGACCAAATTGCAAAAAACACAGAATCAGGTTTTCCGTCTCGATCATGATTGTATGTGAGATAACGTCTAAAATCGAAACGAGCAAATTGGTCCTGAGATCTTGAATCTGCTTCGGCCCAACGATTAAATTTTCTTTCATAACCAAACATTGAAGTCATAAAACCATATACCCAGGAAACAAAAACATCTTTTATTGTATCGGAACCAGTATTGACCAATTCATACTCATATATTATGAAACTATTGTATCCAGGGAAACTCCATGTACGGCTTGTTCTAGTGACTGTTATGCCGAGAGGGGTTCCCCATTTTGCAATAATTTTTTCTTCAGCTTCGTCAGGATTATAATCTGGATTAATACTACCATCATCTCTCAGGGGATAGTTTTCAATTCTTTCAATAGAGATTGGATAACTATACACACCTTCCACCTGGGTAGCCTTTCCATTAGCATCGGTAACGGCACCACAATATATATATTGTCTGACATCTCCTACTGTACCAGCAATATGAATACCACCACCGAAAGAATTATGTTGCCCAGCATACGTTTTCCTATCAATGATTGTATACGAATAAGGTGGCCACTCCATTGAAGGATAACCAATCAAAATTCCACCGGTACCGTTATCAAAAGTTCTGCCAACTTCTCCAGTGTTAAATACAGTTTGATGTAGCATACCTCGTTTATGTATGCGAAAATCTCTCTGTTGTGCGTACAGAGAATTTACTACTACCAAAAAGAAAATTATAATTTTAAGATATTTCATTTTTTGACCCAATCATTTTTAAAATTCAATAATAATTCCAAAATAATACGACCTTGGTTGATTATCGTATATCAAGAAGGATTGATCAACAGCAAAAGCTTTGGAGGGTGTATTTACATCCTGCCAGTATAGTATACCATAATTTGGATCATCAATGGGATAATCTTCATAAGCTTTGATCCTGTTGTTGGTAGCCCCAGCATTTGGAACCGAGAAAATATAGTCGTAATTCAAGATCTTATTGTTAAACAAATTAAATATTTCAAAATAAAAATTTACATTCATTCCAAATAAATTATTAACTCGTTTCATAAATTTAAGGTCCATATTATATTCATCAGGAGTACGAGCAGCATTAATAAGTTTTGGATTTTTTGATGATGTATAAGGTCTACCACTTCTAAAGAAAGAATTAAGAGACACAACTAAATTTTCAAAGGGATAATATTTTTTAATTTTTGGTCCCCATTCTCTTTTAGTTACATAAGCAAGATTCAATATTAAGTTATGCGTTCTATCAAAATTTAGTAAAATATCTCTCACTGGCACTTTATCCAATTTTACTTGAATTTCACCTGTTCCTGGATCCTTTATGAAGGAAGGTGGTGCATTTTCTGTGGTAGCACTTTTACCAGTTGCATAACTGAATTGATAATTTAACGAACCTGTAAGTGAACCCCTTCTTTTTGATAGTGCTACTCTAAATCCTCTGATATCGGCATAATCTCTATTGAAATAAGTTTCATACGACATATCCGAAGTAAATGTAGCCATCTCGACGAGGTTTTTAACATCTTTATAATAACCGCTAATATCGAGTGTGAAACCTTCACCCAACCCTTGCATTACACCAACATCATAACTATTGGTTGTTTCAGGTTCAAGTCTTGGATTACCCAATCTTATTGGTGCCAACCTTGCTTGTTTAACTCTTTGCGATATAATGTATTGAAAAGAAGGTCGTTGCATAAATGAGCCATAATTCAGATGGAATACAGTTGTTACAGAGACGGGAAATGAAATTCCTAACCTGGGTTGAAAGCGAGCTATCGCCGGAGCTTTTTTCTGCGGCGCAGCTAAAGGATCATTTATTGGATTACTCAGCGAATCGATAATCCTAAAAGGAGCAAATTCATCTAAATAATAATTAGCCTGTGAACTCCACACATCGAATCGTAAACCAACATTTGCAATTAATCCCTCAAATTCCATTTTATCCTGTGCATAGACTGCAAATTCATAAGGTCTAATTTTATAATTTTCAACGGGTCCACCTGAACCGTCTCGAACATTCAAATTATTGGAAACATTAATCAAATAAGTATTAAACTGAACACCTGCATTAATTAAGTGAGACTTTGTAATTTGACTTGAAATAGATCCATCCAACGAAAATGTTTGTGTTAATTCATTCCTGAACAAACCAGCCCCTCTGAGGTAATAAAATTCATCTGGTGATTTAACTACCTGCGGTATTATTTTATCCCAATCGATTTGTTTATTCTGTGGATTTACAATTAATGAATCTGGTATCGATTCAGGAGAAGGTGTTGAACCCAATCTTCTTTTTGTACTTAACGAACTGAACTTTAGTTCATAGAATGTTTTCGTACTGAGTGTGTGTGTAAATCGCATGCCAAATTGCGCATTTGTAGTTTTCTGGTAATTAATTGATAAAACTCTATCCCATAACCAGTTGTAATAACCCAAACTATTTGAACCAGGGAATATATTAGAATTTTCCTGGGAATAACCACCACTTATTCTAAAAGATGCCCCTTTAAATATTTCAGATGCAATATTACCCATAATCTGTTGTTGAAGATTTGGTAATTCTGTTGGAAACATTGGCCAATTTGTATTTGATCTCAGAGCAAGAAACATTCTAATATTTTCATCTACTGGACCACCAGTTGCTGCTTCTATTGAGTAATCAATATCATTTCCGTATTTCTTATTTAGATCTCTTTTGGTTTGCAATTGCCAAAGGGTTCGTGCAACCTGCAATTGTACCAGTGTATCGCCTCTATATCTGTCTTTCAAACCGGATCCCATAGAAGTGTAATAAGGGGTATTGGTTTGAGGATCACCCTGTAACCAAGTAGCTTCATCTAATAATAATGCCAGGTAAGGATTCGCACCTGGATCAAAAACGCTCGGACCGAAATGTTTCCGACCTGGTGCCCGTAATCTGGTTTCAATTGTAGTTCTCCATTTATCAGGTTTTCCCTCCTTCATAGAAATATTAACAATACCTGATTGAGCATTTCCATATTGAGCTCCGAAACCACTTGTTATTACTTCAACTTCCTCGACTGCACTCATAATTGGTAAGAAGGCACTTGTGTTATTTAGTGGATTTACAATTCCCATACCTTGTAGCACATAATATTCTTCACCAACCCTACCTCCCCTAAAGTGTCCGTCGATAACATCTGCTGCTAATCCCAGAACATCACCAACATCTCTGATACCTGCAATAGCTTGTACATCTTCAGAACGAATTACTACACTCGTAGATGTTTTCTCCTTCTCTACATCTGGTCTAACAGCTTCAACTATAACTTCTTTTTGAACTAAAGCTTCAGATCTAAGTCTAAAATCTATAGTTGTAGTTCTCCCAGAGTTCACGATAGCACCGCGCTGTAAAACTGTCTGATATCCCACCATTGAAGCTTGAACATCATATTTGCCAGGTGGTATGTTTAGAATAAAATACGAACCCTCTAAATCGGTTGATGCACCCAGAGAAGTTCCAACTACAACAATATTACAACCTATGAGTGGTTCACCAGTTTCAGCATCTTTCACAGTTCCGGAGATTTTCCCAACGTTCTGAGCATAAAGATTCTGAGAAAATAAAACTACAAAAAGAACTTTTAACCCCCATTTAGTTAAACAATTGATTAGAAAAAGTACATTTTTTCGGCATTCAATTTTTGAAACACCGAAAGCATTCCGATTGGACATAATTAACCTCTGTTGTTTTATTTAACTAAAGGATAACTTAAATTGGAAACAGATACTTATATTTTTAAAGATCGTTAATCTTCTATGATGATTGATTTATGTGATGCCTCTTCACCAAATGAAAAGGCTTCATTTTTATCTCCAATATTGGACTTTTTGAGTACTATATTTTGTGAGTTTTTACCTTTTATATTGAACAGATTTTTGCTTTTACCAGCGAACTCTATTTTTTCAAATTCAATATTTTTCCCATCAAGGATTTCAACAACTGGTAATTCTTTTGAACTTATAAAAATATTCTTAAAACTGATATTATTTACATCAGATAAATTGATTCCCTTTGTGGAACTGAGATAAATATCTTTAAAAGAAATGTTTTCCATTAACATTTCTGGCAAACCAAGCAACTCTATAGAATAATTTTTACTATTTGTTATTTTTATATTTTCAAAATTAATATTTCGAATTATTGGTGTTGATTTTGTAACTGGTTGAGCAGGCAATCTCTCGACAAGTGGTCCTTGAGGATTATACCTCATATTTATTCTTAATGCTTCTTTCTGTATACTATCTCCCGAAAGATTTTTAAACCACATGTTTTCAATAATACCACCTCTACCTCGAGTGGTTTTGATCCTAACAACTCTATCTGTTCCGTAAAACTGGCAGTTCTCGGCAAAGATATTTCTTATTCCACCCGAAGTTTCGCTTCCAATGACTATTCCACCGTGACCAATCAAGCCTTTACAGTTCCTAATAATAATATTTTCACATGGTTTGTTAACACGCAAACCATCATTATCCCTTCCGGCTTTAATAGCAATGCAATCATCACCGGTACTAAATTCACAGTCTTCGATCAAAACATTTTTTGATGAGGATGGATTTACACCATCGCCATTTGGAGTATCACCAAGATCACCATAAGTAATTATTTTTACTTTTCTTATTATCACATTATCACAATAAGTCGGAGTGATTGTCCAGAAAGCGCCAAACAAAAATGTTACTCCTTCAACAAGAACATTAGTACAATTCATTGGCTGGAAGAATGCCGGTCTTAGTTCTCGACCATCTGTTCCATCAAAAATTCTTTTTTCTACGGGAACATTGTTCTTCCCCATTTCATAAAGTAAAACTTCGCTTTCCTTTTTCTTTGTTTTATAATCCCACCAGGTTTTACCCTGTCCATTTAAAGTTCCTGCACCAGTAATAGCAATATTTGTTTTATTATTTGCATAAATAAATGCAGAGTATTTATAACATTCGACATCTTCATGTCTTGAAAACACAACTGGCAAGTAATCCTTTGGATCCTGGCTAAATACTAATTCTGCATCTTTGTCAAGATATAAACTGATATTGTTATCAAGATGAATTGCACCTGTCAACCATTTACCTTTGGGAATAATTACATAACCACCACCATTGTTAGCAGCATGGACGATAGCTCTCTGAATTGCTTCTGTACATTTAACCTCGCCACCCTCTTTCGCACCAAAATCTCTAATATCAAAATAATTATCTGGAAATACAGGCCTTTTGAATTGTTCAATCTCGAATGGTGCATTTACCGGTTTAATCTCATCACGAATCAGGTAAGGTAATTGTGTTTGACATGAAATAAAACCCGGAAAGAAGAAAATAAACAAGGCGCCTACATAAATATGTGAGATAAACCGAGCTTTAAGATTTTTAATAAATATTTTCATTATCGTTAAAGGTAACATTTACTTTATCGGTTAAGTGCAATACAAAATAAGTAAAAAAAATTAAAAAGTCAATATTATATAACAAATTTTGGATTATTTTTCTTTATACTTAAGAATATTTTAAAATCTTGCTAAATTCGAGGGTTTTTATATGTTGAAGGGGCTGGATGAAATGAACATTTTAGAAGTGTGGACAGGGCCAGAATCGAACTGGCGACACACGGCTTTTCAGGCCGTTGCTCTACCGACTGAGCTACCTGTCCATTTTTAACATCACAAATTTACAAAAAATTATAGAGAAAGGCAATTATGATTTTTCAAAAATTAAAATTTCTTTCACATCGGAGACCAATGTTTTTTCGGAACTAATTTTACCTGTTTTTGATGAATCAACTCTTTTGGGTGTATAAATTTTTCCAATAAGTTTAAAACCATATTCTTTGAACTGGCTAGCTATTTCTCCTGGAAAATCAATAATCTCTAAACCAGCAATTGTTGGTTCAACTATTATTGAAACACGTCCACCAGATTTTAAAACTCTTGCACATTCTCTAATAATGCCTTTCAGCTTCAACATAGTATCTGCTTTTGCTGCTGATGCTGAAAAAGAAGAATCTGTAACTTGAGGAAAAAACTCAGATGGTGGATCCAGAAAAACAAAATCAACACTTGATGTCTGCTCTGGAATTCCAGTTTGGAGTATATTGTTATACGAAATCCTTGAATCAACTGGATTTATATCGTACATTTTATATTTTCTATCTTGAAATATTGGAAGTATGTCGCAAACATCTCCTAATGTTCCGCTTCCAGCGAACGGGTCAACAATATATGCACCTGAATCTGTATAATAAAATAATATATTCGCCACTATTTGCCCGGGGATTCTTCCTTTATACCCGGGTTTCCCGAACCTTGGGTCTGGTGCCTCAAACGACCAGAAGTTTTTCTCTTTTAAATCAAAACCATATTTAGTTTTTTCATCCTGTCGCCGCGCTAACTCATCATCATTAATTTTTTTTCTTAAATCAGAGATAGTCCATTTATACTGAACTGCCATTTTTTCATATTCACGGCGTCTGGATGCATCATCAACTCTTGTTGCAAGATCAAAATAAAATATTTCTGGTAGTGGTCTTTTCTCAACATCTGGATAATATGTGTAAAACTGTTGACATTGTTTTAGCATTGAGTATGGGAACTTACATCCTGGTATCGAGGCGAGCATTTTGAGTGCTTGTTCACCAAATATCCCTTCCTTCAGAGCTGCTGGCAAAAATTTTTCTACCAAGAATTTTCCTAAATCCCAATAATTGTCGGTTGAAAATGAATTTAATTTTTCAATGTAGGCTTCAAGTTGTGATGATTTAATTTGTGTTTTTTTTGCTTTCGATGATTTTGAAGGCATATAAAAATTCTCCTTTCTACATTACCCCATGTTTTTTTATTACATCTCTGGCTATAATTCCTTTTTGAATTTCATTCGTACCCTCGAAAATTCTATTAATCCTTGAATCTCGATAAAATCTTTCAATTGGCATTTCCCTGGAATATCCCATACCTCCGTGAATTTGTACAGCATAATCCACAATTTTATCTAATGCTTCTGAACAAAAGAGTTTTACCATAGCTGATTGTTTACTAATATTTTTCCCCAGGTCATAATCCACTGCAGTTCTATATACTATAGATTCCATTGTATAAATTAGTGTTGCCATCTCAGCTAACATAAATTGTATTGCTTGAAAATTAGAAATTGGCTGATCGAATTGAACTCTTTCTTTAGCATATCTGGTAGAAAGTTCGAGCAATTCTTTTGCAGCTCCAAGACAAGCAGCTCCGAGACCGAGACGACCTGCATCAAGTGTTTTCATTGCTATTAAAAATCCTCGACCTTCCTGACCGATAATATTCTCTTTAGGAACTTTAACATTTTCAAATGTCAATGCATTCGTAATGCTACCTTTAATTCCCATTTTTTTCTCTGGTGGGTGTGCGTGAAAACCAGGAGTTTTTGTTTCTACAGCAAAAGCGGTAATACCTCTTTCGGTTCTGGCAAAAACAGAAATTACATCTGCAATTCCACCGTTTGTTATCCACATTTTTTCTCCGTTGATAACCCAGTGATCGTTTTCAAAACGTGCTGTGGTTCGCACATTAAAAGAATCCGAACCAGCTTTTGATTCTGTCAATGCAAAAGCTGCAATCATTTTACCTTCACATAAGGCAGGAAGATATTTTCTTTTTAACTCTTCACTACCACCTATATTAATAGCGTTCGCACCTATTGATTGGTGTGCACCGATAAATGTAGCAGTTGATAAACATCCACGACTAATTTCTTCCTGTATAATGCAATAACCAACTTCTCCAAATCCACCACCTCCATATTCTACTGGAAAAGCAGCTCCCAGCAATCCTAATTCAGCTATCTTTTTAATCAATTCTGGAGGGATTTTTTCCTCCTGGTCAATTTTGGCTGCAAGTGGTTTTATTTCATTATTTGTAAAATCCCTCACCATTTGTCGTAACATTTGCTGCTCTTCTGTAAAACTAAATTCAAACATTCTGAAAATTTCTCCTAATTTATTTTAATGATGATAATCCTTTTTCAGTCATAAAGCTGACGATGCTTTCTGCACCGTCTACACCAATTACATTTCCACTTATCCATCCACTTTCTTCTCTTGATAGAACAACAATAGCATGAGCAACATCTTGAGGTTGTGTAATTCTTCCTCGGGGGTTTTTTAATTTTGCAAGCTCAAGCATTTTTTGTGATCCAGGAATTTTTTGAAGTGCAGGAGTATCAGTTACACCTGCTAAAATAGCATTAGCCGTTATACCCATTGGACCTAATTCAAATGCCAATTGACGAATGTGTGATTCGAGAGCCGCTTTTGCAGCCGACACTGCACCATAATATGGAATTACAGTTTTTGAACCTGCGCTTGTAAGCGCAAATATCCTGCCACCTTCTGCAAAGAGGTTACGTGCGATAAGTCCCTGAGTCCAATATACTAAACTATTTGCCATAACATCAATCGTCATTTCCATCTGGGCTTGTGTAATGGCATCATTTAAAGACTTTGCAATAAAGGGTTTCAAAGTTCCGAAGGCAAGCGAATGCACCAATATTCTAACTAATCCACCATCATCTCCAGAAAGCCGTTCCTGAATTTCATCCAGGGTTTCCTGTCTTTTGATAGCATCTGCGGCATTTATATTGAAAAATATTGCTTTATGACCGGTTTTTTCTATTTCTTTTATTACATGATGAACTTGAGGCATAGTTATTTGCCTATCGAGGTGCACACCAAAAATATTGTATCCATTTTTTGCGAGTTCTATTGCAGTAGCACCACCAAAACCACTCGAAGCTCCAAGTATTAAAGCCCAGTATTGAACTGGTTTTTTATGTGGACGCATATTTTAATTTTCCTTTTATTATTTTAAACAAAAAATACAAGTTTTATCTGAAAAATCAAAAACATTTAATATCTATCCAGAAGATAAGCTAATAATGCCATCCTTACAAAGATCCCATTTTGAGCCTGTCGGAAGTATGCAGCTCTGGGATCATTATCTACTTCACTTGATATTTCATTCAATCTTGGAAGAGGATGCATAATAATCGCATTTTGTTTTAAATGATTTATTACATTCCGGTCAATATAGAATTCTTTCATCAGATTACTGTATTCATTATCCGAACTATTTAATTTTTCTTTTTCAATTCGAGTTTGGTATACAACATCGACTTGATTTATAATTTTATGTATGCTGTTCTCTTTAGTATACCAAATATCATTTTCTTCAAGGTGCTCACAAATATCTTGGTGAATTTGTAAAGCATCAGGAGCCACAAAGAATATCTTTACCCTTTCAAATTTACTTAATAAATAAGCCAGTGAGCGAATTGTTCTACCATGTGCAAGATCTCCAACAAGTGCAATATTTAAACCATCGATTGTTTTAATTTCCCTATAAATAGTATACAAATCAGTCAATGCCTGGGTGGGGTGTTGACCACCTTTTCCATCTCCTGCATTAATGATTGGAATTTTAGAAACTTGAGCAGCTCTTTTTGCACCACCGATTTCATTATGGCGAATTACAACTACATCCACAAAATGATTTAGTACTTTAATTGTATCTTCGATACTCTCACCAGAAATTGCAGAAGAAAATTCTTTTGCGTTCTCAGTTGATATAACTTTTCCCCCAAGCCGATACATTGCGGTTTCAAATGAAAATCTTGTGCGGGTTGAAGGTTCATAAAACAAAGATGCCATTATTTTATTGCTGTAATCCTGTGTACCACCACGATGGAAAATTTTCTCCATTCTTTGTGCAGATTCAAATAATTCCATAATAAATGGTACATTAAATTGTTGTGATTCAATTATATGTCTAAGCATAAATTTCCCTCTTTAATGAGTTATATGTGTACCTGTTAATCCCTGTACTGCGTTGACAAGATTTTCCGGTGATGTAATAATTACTTCCTTTCCACCATTTTTTAAAAAACTAATAGCAGCTTCAATCTTGGGTCCCATATTTCCTGGTGGGAAGTGTCCTTCTTTATAATATTCCTGAATGTCAGCCAGTGTTGTATTTTTTAGATTTGATTGATTTGGTTTCTTATAATTTAAACAGACATACTCAGCATCTGTTGATATTATAAAAACATCTGCATTTAGTTTTGAAGCTAACAAACTTGAGGCACGATCCTTATCAATAACAGCTTCGACACCTTTAAGTTTAGAATTTTCTTTGACCACAGGAATTCCACCACCACCAACAGATATCACAATCAAATCTTTTTCGATGCAGGATTTTATGAATTCTAATTCAACTATCTCAAGTGGTATTGGTGAAGGGACTACTCTTCGATATCCTCTTTGTGCGTCTTCAACCATTTTCCATCCAAGTTCTAGAGCTCGCTTTTCAGCTTCCTCTTTTGAATAGAAAGGTCCTATCGGTTTATTTGGATTTTTAAATCCGGGATCATCCTTATCAACAATGACCTGAGTTATAATTGTAGCCACACCAACGGAAATATTATTTTGTGCAAGAACATTTTGTATACCATGTTGAATCATGTAACCCATAGAGCCCTGTGTATCAGCAACGCAAACATCAAGCGGTTCGGTATACACCTGTGAGCTTGCAAGCTCAGAACGCAACAATTGTGCTCCAACCTGAGGACCGTTACCATGAGTTATAATTAAATCGAAACCTAACTGGTATAATTTAACAATTTGTTCAGCTGTTTTCAGGACATTTTCAAATTGTTCTTCAATTGTGCCTCTTTGTCCAGCACGAATCAGGGAGTTACCTCCGATTGCAACTACAGCAACCTTTTTCATTAATCCCTCAGCAATTCGTGCATAATGGCTTTCTGAACATGAAGACGATTTTCTGCTTCCTGAAACACAACGGAATTTTTACTATCAATTACTTCATCAGTTACTTCTTCACCTCTATGGGCAGGTAAACAATGCATAAATAATGCATTTTTCTTAGCATACTTCATCAAGTTTATATTTACCTGATACGGGTAAAATATTTTCTTTCTTTGTTCAGCTTCTTTTTCCTGTCCCATACTTGCCCAGACATCTGTATAAACAGCGTCTACATTTTTAACTGCCTCTACTGGATCATTTGTAATTAAAATTTTAGAACCAGTTTTTTTAGCAACATTTTTCGCCATATCAACGACATTTTTTTTAGGTTCAAAACCTTGGGGGGTAGCTATTCTAATTTCAGCACCAAGTCGGGCAGCTGTTAATATTAATGAATGAGCCACATTATTTCCATCACCAACAAATGCAAGCTTGACTTTTTTTAAATCTTTATGAAATTCCCAGATTGTAAAAAAATCAGCTAATGCCTGACAGGGATGCTCAAGATCAGTTAAACCATTAATAACAGGTATCGATGCTGCATCAGCAAGACCTGTAGCAACATCGTGCCCAAAAGTTCTTACCATAATTCCATTAACCATTCTTTCCAAATTTTTTGCTACATCATAAACGGACTCTCTCTTACCAAGATTTATTTCAAGTGGAGAGAGGTAAACTGAATCACCACCTAATTGTTTAATACCAACATCAAATGTTACGCGAGTACGCAATGATGGTTTTTCAAAAATTAAAGCCATTATCTTTCCATCAAGGCTGCGCCTATACTTTTTAGGATTTGATTTCATGGATTTAGCGAGTTTAAATACTTTCCAGATTTCTTCCGTTGTAAAATCAAATACAGAGATAAAATCTCTACCAGAAATTTTATTTTTGCTCATATGATTTCCAATTTATATTTTTTTGAAAAAATTTGTTAATATTTCCTTTAGATCCGGTTGTGTGATCTCATCAAGTTCATATCTAACACGGGTTGAAGGTTTGTTTATTTTAATCACTCTTCTTAAATCTATCGGGGTTCCAATAATCACAGAGTCGCAAGGAGTACGATCAATTGTAGCTTCCAAATCTTTGAGTTGATCTTCGCCATATCCCATTGCTGGTAACAACGTACCTGTTTGTGGATATTTTATAAATGTTTCAGCGATAGAATTTACAGCATAAGGTCTTGGATCAATTATCTCAGCAGCGCCAAATTTTTTTGCTGCTAAAACTCCTGCACCATATGACATTTCACCGTGAGTTAGTGTTGGTCCATCTTCGATTACAAGAACTTTTTTATCGAGGATTACAGATTCATCTTCTACCATTATTGGAGAAGCAGCTTCAACCAGTATCGCATTTGGATTAACTTTACGAACATTATCACGAACAGTTGTTATATTTTCCGGGATTGCTGTTTCAACTTTATTAATAACTACCACATCTGCCAGACGTAAATTAGTTTCTCCAGGATAATAAGTTAGTTCGTGCCCTGGACGATGCGGGTCAGCAACTGTGATAGTCAAATCTGGTTTATAAAATGGCATATCATTGTTACCACCATCCCATACGATAACATCAGCTTCTGATTCTGCCTGACGGAGTATTGCTTCATAATCCACACCAGCATAAATAATAGTTCCGCTCGCAATGTGTGGTTCATATTCTTCCATCTCCTCGATAGTACAATTATAATGTTTCATATCCTCAATACTTGCGTAGCGTTGGACTTTTTGTTTTACAAGATCTCCGTAAGGCATTGGATGCCGTATAGCAACTACTCTTTTACCCATTTCCCGTAAAAGTCGGCATACCTTTCTTGAAGTTTGACTTTTACCTGCGCCAGTTCTTACAGCAACAACTGCAATAACAGGTAGTTTGCTTTTCAACATTGTATGTCTCGTGCCGAGAACCATAAAGTCGGCACCATTTGCCATAGCAATAGAGGCTCGTTCCATCACATAATTGAATGACACATCTGAATATGAAAAAACAACCTGATCAATTTCGTATTTTCTGATCAGCTCTACTAATTCATCTTCAGAGTATATTGGAATACCGTTTGGATAAAGTTTACCAGCCAGTTCAGCTGGATACTTTCTATCATCGATATTAGGTATTTGAGTAGCCGTAAAAGCAACTACTTCGTATAATTCATTGTCTTTAAAGACAGTATTAAAGTTATGAAAATCGCGCCCTGCAGCGCCCATAATTATAACTTTTAACTTATTCATATTTCTCCATTTTTGATTTTTGGTTATTCTACTGTAACGCTTTTTGCTAAATTTCGAGGTTGATCCACATCGCAGCCTCTCTTGACTGCAATGTAATAGGCAAGTAATTGAAGAGGAATTATTGAGAGTATTGGCATTAAAAAGTCAAGTGTATGTGGAATTCGAATCACATATTCAGACATCTTTTCAATTGTATGATCATCTTCATTCACAATTGCTATTATTCTTCCTTTTCGAGCTTTTACTTCCTGAATATTGCTCAATATCTTCTCATAAGTACTATCTTTTGTAGCGATTACAACTACAGGCATTTCATTATCTATTAATGCGATTGGTCCGTGTTTCATTTCAGCTGCTGGATAACCCTCTGCATGGATGTAAGATATTTCCTTTAGTTTAAGAGCACCTTCTAAAGCAACCGGGAAATTATATCCACGACCAAGATAAAGAAAATTTTTATGTGTATGGAAGATATCTGAAATGAATTTAATTTGAGTAGTATCATTTAAAATACTCTGTACCTTGTCGGGTAATTTATAAAGTTCGCGCACTACCTGTCTACCTTCTGACAAACTCATAATTCCTTTTTTGCGAGCTATCATCAAGGTTATCAAACTCAGTACAGCAAGTTGCGATGTAAAAGCTTTTGTTGATGCAACTCCAATCTCTGGACCAGCATGTATGTAAACTCCTGCTTTGCTTTCTCGAGCAATTGTACTACCTACTACATTAACAATACCCAATGGCGTGGCTCCAGAACTTTTTGCTTTTCTAAGTGCTGCAAGTGTATCTGCTGTTTCACCACTTTGGCTAATTAAGAAAACAACATCATCCTGGTATAGAACAGGTTCACGATAGCGAAATTCCGATGCATATTCTACATCAACAGGAACTTTAGCATATTGCTCCAGCATATATTTTCCAACAAGTCCTGCATGCCAGGAAGTACCACAGGCTGTAATAATAAATCGACGAGCATTCATAATTAAATCAGTAACCTCACTTAGCCCACCCAATTTAGCTGTACCTTCTTCCATTAGAATTCTTCCACGAATTGCATTCCTTAGGGTTTCAGGTTGTTCGTGAATTTCCTTCAACATAAAATGATCAAACCCACCCTTTTCAATATGCTCGAGATCAAAAGTTATCTCTTCAATATGCTTCTTGATTTCTTCATCATAAATCGTCCGTGTAATAACATTATCTTTGGTTATACACGACACTTCACCATCTGAAAGGTAAATAACCTGACGAGTATATTGAATAAGTGCAGCCGGGTCTGAGGCAACAAAATTTTCATTCTCACCAATACCAATCACAATAGGGCTTCCCTTTCTGGCTGCAATAATTTTATCAGGTTCCTTTTTTGATATAACAGCTATACCATAAGTACCTTCAACTTCATTTAAAGCAAGACGAACAGCTGTAAAAATATCATTCGTGTGTTTTAACATCTCTTCAATTAAATGCGGTATGGTTTCGGTATCAGTATCAGTTTTAAAAATATGTCCGCTTTCTTCTAATTTCTTTTTAAGCGTTTGATAGTTTTCAATAATCCCATTATGGATAACGGAGATTGTTTCTGTACAATCATAATGTGGATGTGCATTCACATCTGTTGGTTCACCATGTGTTGCCCATCGGGTATGTCCAATACCCAGCGGCGAAGATATTTCATTACTTTTTATATATTTTTCAAGTTCTGAAACTTTACCAGCCTTTTTATATACCTGAATTCCAGATTTTGTAATTGTTGCAATACCAGCTGAATCATAGCCTCGATATTCAAGTCTTTTTAACCCCTCAACAAGAATAGGAATTGAGTTTTTTAAACCAACATAACCAACTATACCGCACATAAAATATACCTTTTTTTTGAATTTATTTTTGTAAAGTTACGGAGATTTTTGCTAAAAAACAAACATTTTAAGGGATTTTCCAGAAACCAGGTATCTCAGAGCCACACCTCCAGCACATTCCATTAACAAGATTATTTTTTAGTACCCTGAAACCAATTCGTTCTATTAAAAGCTCATTACATTGTGGACAGTATGTATTTTCTCCCCCATTAACTCTTCCTGGAAGGTTACCAGCATAAACAAATTTTAAACCTGCCTCTTTCCCAATCTTCATCGCTTTTATTAAGGTACTACGCGAAGTTGCCTCTCTGTCTAGCATTTTATAATCCGGATGAAAAGCAGTTACATGCCAGGGTATATTTGGAGAAACTGAACATAAAAACTCTGCAATACTTTTGAGTTCATCATCAGAATCATTGAATTGAGGAATTACAAGAGTAACAACCTCAACCCAAAAGCCCATCTTAAATGCTAAATTAATTGTATCCAACACATTTTGAAGTACTCCACCTAATTCCCGATATCTTCTATCATTGAAACCTTTAAGGTCTATTTTAAACAGATCTAAGTGTGGTCTTAAAAACTCTAATACTTCAGGATTTCCATTACCATTGGAGACATAAGATGTTACGAATTTATATCTTTTTGCTATCTTGAAAATTTCAACAGCCCATTCGCTTGTTATTAATGGTTCATTGTAAGTACTTGTAATAATCTTTACATCATTAGATTGAGCTATCATTACAAGATCCTCTGGTGAGATAATTTCTATGTGTGCTGTTGAATGTGGATCGCGGAGAGTTTGCGAAGATAACCAATTCTGACAGAAACTGCAATGATAGTCGCATCCAACCATTCCGAAACTCAATGCAGCTGAACCCGGTAGCGCATGGAAAAATGGTTTTTTCTCTATCGGATCTATCTGCAATCCATTTACGTAACCGTACGGGACTTTTAAAACACCATCCTCGTTAAATCTTACTTTACAGATTCCGTCTTTGCCTGGTTTAATTTTACAATAATGGCCACAAGCATAGCATTGTATCCATTTATCTTCAAGTTCTTTATATAATTTACCTTTTATCGTATGACTTCGTAAGATATCTTTAAGGGTTATACTGTTATCCATAGAACTAAAAGGTAATATTAAACAACACAAAGAAAAAATCGATTATAGCATAAGATATATAACCGACCAAACCGGAAATTGGAATTGTTAAAATCCAAGCCCAGACAATTTTATTAGCAACCCCCCATCTAACTGCTCTTAAACCCTTTGTCGCTCCTACACCCATAATTCCACCCGCTACAGTATGTGTTGTACTAACAGGAATACCTGCCAATGCTGTACCAATTAGTACAAGTGCACCGGCTGTTTCAGCACAGAAACCACCAACGGGTTGTAGATGAGTTAATCGCATTCCCATAGTTCTAACGACTTTCCAACCTCCATATAATGTTCCTAATGCAATTGTAGTATGAGCACTTATAACTACCCAGAACGGAACATAAAATTCATTTCCTAAATACCCTCCTGAATATAGTAAAATTGCAATTATTCCCATAGTTTTCTGAGCATCGTTTGTACCATGTCCAAGACTGAAAGCTGCTGAGGACAATAATTGCCCAATTCTAAAAACTTTATCAACTTTGTAAGAAGAAGATTTTCTAACAATCCATAATACGATGACCATAAAAATGAAACCAAGAATTAGACCTATTAAAGGTGATAAAAAAATAAAAATACCAACTTTGATCAGACCCGAGGGAATCAGAACAGAAAAACCTGCTTTGCTAACAGCAGAACCTGCAAGCCCACCTATTAGTGAATGAGAAACACTAATAGGAAGTCCATAGTATGTACATAAATGTGTCCAGATGATAGCTCCGACAAGTGCTGAAAGAATTAATTCGGGGTTAACAATTGAGGGTTCCACAATTCCTTTACCAATAGTTGTAGCAACTTTTACACCAAAGAAAAAAGCAGCAGCAAAATTAAAAAAAGCAGCCCATGCAACAGCAAGCTTTGGACTTAAGACTCTTGTCGAAACAATTGTGGCAATTGAATTTGCAGCATCATTCATTCCGTTTAAAAAATCGAATACAAGGGCGACGAAAACAATAAAAATTGTAAATTCAAGCATATTCCTCCTAAGTATTTTTTATAATGATACTTTCTATAGCATTTGCTGCATCTTCACAGCGATCTGTCGCTGCCTCCAATCCTACAAATATTTCTTTCAATTTGATTAACTCAATCGGATCATGACAGGTTTTAAATAAAGATGCCACTGCGTTTTCAAATATATCATCTGCTTGGTTTTCACAAGTATTGATATGGACTAAAGATTCCCTAATTTTGTCCTTATTCTCCATATCTCTTAAGAGAGGAATAGCTTTACTTAATTCGGTGACTGATTCATGTAATATTTCAGCCAATTTATAACCTGTATCCGGGAAGGAATTTATTTCATACAATATAATTCTTTTTGATATTCCCTGTATATTATCAAGCACATCATCAATTGAATCAATTAACATATGAATGTCTTCCCTATCAAAAGGAGCTATAAAAGATTTGCTTAACTCATTAAATAGCTTATGAGAAATTATATCACCTTTATGCTCAATATCCTCAATCAATTTTAATTTTTCTTTTGCCTCTTGTGTTAAAGGAAATTTAAATGCTTGCATCAATGTGTCACTACCATACATCAAATTATTTATATCCTCTTCAAACATTTGAAAGAATGTATCATGGCGAGGTATTATTGCTTTGATCATTTTGTTAATGTTCATAATTTATTTCCTATTTAATTATACTTTTTCTATTGGTTGTGTGGCAAGTAAATAATCTAAAAATTTATTTGCTATTTTTTCCAGAACACTATTCGATTTTAAGCGTGAATTTAGATTATTGAAATCAACCTCATCAAGGTGTTGATCCTGATTAAAACAGGTAAATACTGGTTTACTTTCTTCACCTGTTACAGGATCAATATGGCGAATTAAACACTGTGCACATACTTCTTTCATCATACATTGCATAGGAGCGTTAATGCTACCAATAGCTATATGATTTGAAAAATATGGTGCTAAAACAGTGTGTCGAGCTTCTTTAACCGCAGCCATCATTCTATCTGAACCAATGGCTATAATTCTGTTAACGGAAGGCAAAGGAATAAGAACCTCTGTTAATTTACCTTCTGCGTATGCTTTCATTGCCTGCACTATATTTCCTCTATAATGAGCATCCTGTGGGCGGTTAGGTTTTATTTCAGCACCGGAATCAGTACTCCAAATAATCTGATCAGTAGATGCTTCAATTTCTTCTCGCTTAAACAAATCTTCGCCTCGCTTGTAACCAGCAAAATATATCACCTTATTACCATTTTCGCGAAGTGCTTTTGCAATCGAGAAAAGAACTGCATTTCCCAAACCACCACCAGCAAGTAGAACATTTTCACCCTTTGGAATTTCAGTAGGTGTGCCTGTTGGTCCCATCACAACAACTCTCTGACCTGGTTTTAAAGCTGCACACAATCTTGATGATGCACCCATCTCAAGAACAATTACACTCAGAAGACCCTTTTCAGGATCTGTCCAAGCACCGGTTAAAGCTAACCCCTCCATTGTCAGCTGTGTATCACCAATCCAAATAGAATCCGCTTCGTAATTCTGAACACGGTAAAATTGACCTGGTCTAAATTTTTTTGCCTGAAGTGGTGCTTTAACAATAACTTCAACTATTGTTGGAGTCAGCCGATTCACACTGACAACTTGTGGAGACAACAAATCTTCGAGCATTTTGAGATATTTTTGCCATTCCTTATCCCTTTCAGGTTGGAGATTTTTATCTAATGAGACTAATTTCTTCTCGAACAATTTTAAAACATGAGGATATCCATTCCTTGCAGAAGCCATCGCTTTTACAACATTACCAGCATAAGCAGGATGGTTATCTCCATAATATGTGATAAATTTGTCTCCGTCTCGATATGAAGTAAAGAATGCTTTTTCTGAATCTTCAGCAGGTAATAATGCAGCATCTCCATCTAAAGTTAGGTGATGAGTTTGGAAAAATTGTTTCCATTTATCTAACTTGAATGTATTGGGGAATTCCCTTTCATAAATAATATTTGGACTTGTTCCAGCCGCAACCAACATTGTGCGGGCAGGAAGCGTAACATATTCACCAGTACCTTTCCATTTTCCATTTTCTTCAATCTGCTTTTCAAAAATGACTTCTTTTATTGCCCCGAAATCATCAGGAACTGCTTCTACAGGATTCAATTTTTCAATAAACTCCATCCCTTCTTCAAATGCTTTAATTATTTCTTCGTGATTTAAACGATATGCCGGTGAATCTGTTAGACCTTTACGGTAACATACTTTGACACCACCCCATTTTTTAACAAGTTTAATAAAATCTGGTTTCTCGTTATTTTCTTGAGCTCTTATTCTTTCAGCTTTTACTTCCTTACCATGTTCTAAAAATCTTCTAAAAATTTGCTTTTCCTCTTCATCAAATAAACGGATAATCTCTTCTTCACCAAATTTCTTTATGAGCTGTTCATATCGCTCGTAGATTTTTTCTACCTGATATGGATAATATGCCATTAGTTCGGTTGCAGCATCGATAGCGGTAAGGCCGCCACCAATTACAATTGCTGGAAGTTCAATTTGCAAATTAGCAAGGCTCGATTTTTTTGCAGCACCAGTTAATTGAAGTGCCATGAGGAAATCACTCGCCTTACGGATTCCCCGCAAAAGGTTATTTTTCATATTTAATATTGTAGGTTTGCCAGCACCTGTAGCAATTGCGATGTGGTCAAATCCTAATGCCCAGGCATCTTCAATCGTGAGTGTTCCACCAAATCTAATCCCACCAAAAATTTTAAAGTTCTTCCTTCGTAAAAGATTGAGGTAAATAATTGTTAAAAAGTTTTTATCCCAACGGACAGTGATACCATACTCAGATACTCCACCAAAGCCTGCCATTATTCTTTCATCTAATGGGCGTCTCAGCTCATTTATATCATAAATTGGAATAGGTGGTTTATTTTCATTTCCAGTTAGTTCTTCAGGTAGAGGTTCTATTTTCAAGCCATCAATCCCGACAACACCAAAACCTTCGTTTAAAAGATAATGCGCAAGTGTATAACCAGCAGGTCCCATCCCAACAATTAAAATCTTATGACCATTATACGGTTTGGCAAATGGTTGACGGATATTGATTGGATTCCATCGAGTCAATAAACTGTATATTTCAAATCCCCAAGGAATATTTAAAACATCAGTTAAAATTCCTGTTTCAATCTGCGGAATATTAACCGGTGTTTGTTTTTGATATATACAGGATTTCATACAATCATTACAAATTCTGTGTCCGGTTCCTGGAGCCATAGGATTGTCAATCATTATTAGAGCCAACGCTCCAAGTGAATTCCCCCTCCTTTTTAAATAATGTGCTTCTGAAATCTTCTCATCGAGTGGGCAACCTTTAAGTTCTATTCCAAGTGGGTTTAATTTAACAACACCAGTTTTTTCATACAAACCTTTTGAACAGGAATCTTTATTTCTTTCATGACAAAAAATACAATAATCAACTTCAACAGCAACATCTCTTTTATTAAATCTCGGATCTGTTAAATCGAAGCCATCCCTTCTTCGGAACTCAATTCCGTGCATAATATCCAGACCATCATCTTTTGTCTTCTTATGATGCACCAGATGATTATAATCAATGTCTTCTGGAAGATGAAACGATGACCATTTTTTAATTCGTTCCTTCAAAGATTTCTCTATATATACAAATGCACACCATTGCTCCAATTTTTCAAGTGAATTCTTTGCCGTAGTTACAACAGTTTCAGGATTTGCAAGATTATCTTGATGATTGAACAAATCAACGAGTCGAGAGGCATATTTCTGGATATCTTCAGGAATCACATTTTCAGATGATGTTAGCTTTGCTCTATAATTTTTTTCTATTTCAATAATTTTTAAAACAATTTGAGCAAATAATTTTTCTTCATCTGTACTATCGAGATCATAAAAAACTTTTGATTTAAGCTGGATTAGAAAATTTTCGATATCCTGAAATTTAAGATTCGATAAGCTTTGTTGATTCCATTTTTTTAAAGCTCTCCGTTGGATGAATTCCTTTTTCAGGTATATTATGTCCTCCTCTATATAACTCTTAAGTGAATTGAGCTCACTTTGAACTCCAAATAATTTACCAACAAACTCACTCAACTGTTTCGCCATGGATATTAAAATATTTGAGACCTGCACTGGCGAGAATGAATCAGGATTGTTTTTATAATTTAAAAAATTTTGATATAACTCAGAATCTTTCGATTCTATTTCTTTGTAAAAAATATTTGTTAATTCTTCAAGTTTATGCGGAAGGTATAGGTCTTTATATTCAAAGTTTTTAATTCCTAATTTTAGTTCTTTATGGGTAATATTATAGATATTTTGCATATTATGATTAATTTTTATGAGGGATACGATTTTCGTGAGCTAATATAAGCAATAATATCTAAAAATAAAAGTCGAAATAAAATTAAACGATATAACTGTAACAATTTTACGATTATGTAAAAATTTCGCTTCAAAATATTAACCAGATTATCTGTTATTTAGGTATAAAAATAAAAAAGCCGATTTTATCTCGTAATAAAATCGGCTAAAGAATAAAATTTTCCCTCAATTTTTTGTTTCATCAGTAGTCAAGTTTCCATTTCTTTAACACTCCAAGGAGTTTATAATCTGTTAAATCGTATTGTATTGGTGTTATAGAAACATAATTATGTTCTACTGCCCAGAGATCTGTATCATCAGATTTTTCTTCATCTACAAGTCGACCAGTTAACCAGTAATACTCCTTATTATTTGGATCTTTACGAGTTTCAAACCAATCATTCCACTTAGCTTTGCTTTGACGGGTAATTTTCACACCTTTAATTTCCTTCTCAGGTATTGGAGGTACATTGACATTCAATAAAGTCCCAGCTGGAATACCCTTTTTCAAAACAGTTTGAGCTAACTTTTTTGTAAACTTTGCAGCGTATCTAAAATCTGGTTTGCCATAGGTTGTCAGTGAAACGGCTATTGAAGGTATACCGAGAAAAGTCCCTTCAGTTGCAGCTGACACTGTACCAGAATAAATAATACTTACGGCAGTGTTGGCACCGTGATTGATTCCGGAAATTAACAAATCTGGTTTTTGCTTGAGTAATGAACCGACTGCCAATTTTACTGCATCAGCAGGAGTACCATCAATGGCATAACCAAAGAATTTACCATTCTTATAAAATTTCTGAGCTCTGAGAGGATAGTTCATTGTAATTGCATGTCCAACAGCACTTTGTTGTTTATCGGGAGCAGCAACAAAAACTTCCCCAATTTTTTTAATTTCATTTACCAGGGCATAAATCCCAGGTGCATCAATACCGTCGTCATTTGAAATTAAAATTAAAGGTCTCTTCCTCATAAATTATTTAAAAACTTTCTTCCTTAGATGGAAAATTTCCAGTTTTTATATCTTTAATATAATTCCTGAAAGCATTTTTCATAGTTTTAGAAAGCTCAGCATATTTTCGGACAAACTTTGGTTGAAAATCTTCAAACATACCAAGCATATCATATACTACAAGAATTTGTCCATCACAATATGGTCCAGCGCCAATTCCAATTGTTGGAATTGAGATTGAGTTTGTAACTTTTTTTGCAAGTGAAGATGGAATTTTTTCAAGCACGAGTGAGAAAACACCTACCTGTTCAAGTGCTTTTGCATCCTGCAGAATACTTTCAGCTTCTTGCTTTTGTTTTCCCCTTACATCATAACTGCCGAATTTATGAATTGATTGTGGCGTTAAACCCAGATGTCCCATTACAGGAATACCAACTTCAACAAGCCGTTTTATTGTGGGCAACATAGGTTTCCCACCTTCAATTTTTACAGCTTCAGCACCGGTTTCTTTTAAAACTCTTCCACAATTACGGATTGCATCTTCTATACTAATTTGATAGGAAAGGAAAGGCATATCAACAACTAAAAGTGCTCTTTTTACACCTTTGCGAACAGCTTTTGTGTGATAAATTATTTCATCAACTGTTACGGGCAAGGTTGTTTCCTGTCCTTGAAAAACATTGCCAAGCGAATCACCTACAAGTATAATATCAATTCCGACCTCATCAAGCATGTTGGCAATAATATAATCGTAAGCAGTGAGAGCCGAAATTTTCTCACCATCCTTTTTCATCCTCTGGATTACTTTTGTAGTAATCTTTCTTGGATTTTCTAGAATCATATCCAGTTAGTATTCCTGTTTTTGTTTTTCTATCTCTTCAAAATTTATATTCCAGTGCTTTTCGAAACCAGCTCTGATGGCTTCAGTTATTTCATCATAACTTATATTACGATTTAAAATTTCCTGCAAATCTGTTGTGTGCTCATCAAGTTTTTTTTTCATTTCACTCAATACATCTGGGTTCTTTTCACTTAAAAAATTGATAAGATGTTTATGTTCAGGTCCAATTAAAATTGAGCCATGTTGCAGAACCACTTCTCCATCATTTCCTGTATAACGGCGTTGTGCACTACCAACAAGCTTCTTACCGTTGTATTGAATTTCATATCTGGCGCTACTGGAAAAACAGGGTATAGATGCGGTTGTTTTATAAATTTGTTGAAAATTTGGTTGAGATTTTTCCAATTGAACATTTACCCCCAATAAGCTTAAACCTTCAACAAGAGCACGACTAATTTTTTCATAAACCTGAATAATCGACATTTTGTCTGAATACATTATTACACTATAAGTTAGCTCATTCCAGTGCAAGATTGCTCTTCCTCCAGTTGGTCTACGAACAACATCAATACCTTCAGATTCACATTTTTTTAAATCAACATCATTAATGTTTTGATTATATCCTAATGATATTGCCGGTGGATTCCAGCCATACACTCTCACACAAGGGTTTCCATGCTTCTCTGCTAAACGTAATGCAAGAAATTCATCATACTCCATATTAAATTTTCCACTTCTAAAACCGGTATTTATGAATCTCCATTTCATCTTCTTCTTCCGATTATTCCTCTTTTACTTTTGGAAATAAAATTCAATATATCCATAACTTCAGGTGTCATTGGTAATTCTTTTTTAATTTTATCCACCGCCTGAGAAACATTTAAGCCAGATTCATAAATTATTCGATAAGCATTTTCAATATTTGAGATTGTTTCTGACGAGAAATTTCTGCGTTTTAAGCCTATAATATTAGTCCCTTCGAATGACATTGGATCATTTCCAGCGAGGATATAAGGTGGTATATCTTTGGAAGCTCGAAGTCCACCGCCTACCATTGCATGTTTACCAATTCTGACAAACTGATGAATTGCTGTAAGACCACCAATTACAACATTATCCTCAATTTCAACATGGCCAGCCATATTAACTGCATTTGCGATAATTACATTATTGCCGATAATACAATCGTGGGCTACATGTATGTAAGCCATCAAGAAACAATTGCTCCCAACGATCGTTTTCATATGTGCTTTGGTACCGCGATTTAATGTTGCGTATTCTCTAATTGTTGTGTTATCACCGACTTCAAGTGTTGTTACTTCACCTCCAAATTTTAAATCTTGAGGAAGTGTTCCAAGTACAGCACCATGAGAAATCCTACAATTTTTTCCGACTCTTGTTCCATTTGCCAAAAGTGCGCTTGAACCGATTTGTGTACCCTCTCCAATAAAGACATCATCTTCAACAACAGTGAAAGGACCTATTGTAACGTTTTCAGAAATTGTAGCATTTGAGCTAACTACTGCAGTTGGATGTATATTAATAGACATATTATTTTATTGTATATTGTTCTTTTGGTTTTTCAAATTTATTTTTTGTTTCTGGTGAATCGTTACGATCAACAATTGCTGCAGACATCTCAGCTTCAGCAACCAGGTTACCATCAACATAAGCTTTACCCGACATTACAGCAATTTTGTTTCTGCGATTGATCAGTTTTAATTCAAAAATTAACTGATCGCCAGGAACAACTGGTTTTCTAAATTTAACATTATTTATCGACATAAAATATACCAGCTTATCTCCTGGATTTTCTACTCCGTTTAGCAATAATATTCCACCAGTTTGTGCCATTGCTTCAATGATCAAAACACCAGGCATCACGGGTTGACCGGGGAAATGCCCTTCGAAAAATGGCTCATTGATAGTAACATTTTTAACACCGATTATGCTTTCATCAAGTTTAAAATCAATAATCTTATCAATTAATAGGAAAGGATAGCGGTGAGGTAAAATTCTTTTAATTGCGTTGATGTCAAAAACAACACCTTCTTTCTTTTCGTGTTGAAATTTCTTTACAAGCTTTTTCTGTAGGTACATTTTTCGAACAAGTTTAGCAAATTCTATGTTGCTTGCATGGCCTGGGCGGGCTGCGAGAATCTGTGCCTTGAAAGGTGTGCCTATTAAAGCTAAATCGCCCATTAAATCCAGAAGTTTATGGCGTGCTGGTTCATTCTTATAACGAAGCAATTTATTGTTCAATGCACCGGTTTTACCCAGAATTACTGACTGACTTATACCTAATTTTTGTGCTACCCTTTTAACCTCTTCATCATTCATTTCGCGATCTACAATCACAATAGCATTATCTAAATTACCGCCTTTTATTAATCCCTGAGAATGAAGTTGTTCAACCTCGTGAAGGAAACAAAATGTTCTTGCTGAAGAAAATTCTTCAACAAACTCCTTTTCTAAATTAAACAATCCCGTATGTTGACTTCCCAATGCCTGATTTTGATAGTCAATCATAACGGTAATTCTATAATCATCTGTTGGTAAAGCTACTATGTCCACACCTTTTTTCTCATCTCGATAATGGATAGTTTGGTCAATGATGAGATAATCTTTCATTGCAGTTTGTGCATGTAGACCAGCTTCAAGGAGAGCATCGACGAAAGGACGTGCGCTCCCATCACAAATTGGAGGTTCAATATTATCCAGTTCAATTATTATATTATCTATCTGTAAACCTACAATAGCAGCAAGCACATGTTCAACCGTGTAAACTTTTGCTTCACCAAGTGATAGAGTTGTTCCACGTGATACATCTACAACAAGATCAACAATAGCGGGAATTTCTGGACTTCCACCAAGATCAACTCTTTTAAATCTAATTCCATAATCTTCGGGTGCTGGTTTAAATGTAAGAGTTGTTTCTACACCGGTATGTAAACCTAAACCTTTTATAGAAATTTGTTTATTTATTGTCCTTTGATGTGCTATCATTTATTCTCCTCACTTAACTTATCTTCTAAGTATTTAATTTTTCTTTTCAATTCCTCAATTTCTATAAGCAATTTCGGAAGCTGTCGGTTTGCAGCGACAATGCGACGCATTTCTGAGATTTCCGTAGCCGGATATCCAAAATATGTTTTACCCTCTTCAGTTATACTTTTAGATATACCAGATTGTGCCGCAATTGTAGTACGATCCGCAATCATAATATGTCCAACTAATCCTACCTGTCCTGCAAGCACACAATTTTTCCCAATTTTAGTACTGCCAGAAATTCCTGTTTGTGCTGCAATGACTGTATTTTCACCGACAATTACATTGTGTGCTATTTGTATGAGATTATCAAGTTTGGCACCACGGCAAATTTTTGTTTCGCCAAGTGTCGCTCTATCAATACTACAATTAGAGCCAATCTCAACATCATCTTCGATAACCACAATACCTCGCTGGGGAATTTTCTCATATGTTCCATCTGGTTTCGGAGCAAATCCAAATCCATCACTACCAACAACAGTTCCGGAATGGATAATCACATTTTTACCTATTCTACATTGTTCACGAACAGTAACATTTGAATAAATAACAGTGTTATCACCTACTATCACATCATCAAATAGAACGGTATTATGCCATATTTGTGTATTTTTTCCAATAATACATCTGTTTCCTATAAAAACATTTGCACCGATTGCAACATTCTCACCTATTCTTGCATCAGGTGAAATTACAGCAGTATTGTGTATACCTTTAACAAGAGGTGTTGGAGAAGGATAAAAAATATCTATCAATCTCAAGAAAGCAATGTACGGATTATCAACTCTTACAAGTATAATCGGAGATTTTCGCTCTTTTAGCTCCTTATATTCTATATTCTTATCAACAAGTATAGCAGAAGCATTTGTAGTAATTAGAAATTTATTATACTTTGGGTTTGATAAAAATGTAATATCTCCATCTGATGCCTCTTCAATTTTCGCCAGATGTTTGATTTCAACATCAGACGAAAAATTTGCTTCAGCATTCAGGAATTTAATAATTTCGCTTAGTTTCATTTCAGCGTTTAAATGTTTTTACTTTTTCAAGGACTATATTTGTCAAATCATATTTTTCGTTAGTATACATCAACAGAATATCGCCACTTTTATCAAAAACATAATCGTATCCTTCTTCTTTAGCAACATCCTGAATGGCTTTAAAAATTTTATCCTGAACTGGTTTCATAAGTTCATTTTGTTTCTGAAACAACTCACCATTCTGACCAAATTTTCTGTTTCTATATTCAACAATCTTCTTATCAAGTTCCTGGAGCTGGCGTTCAGCATCTGCACGTCCCTGTTCGGTTAGTATGAGTTTTCGTTTATCATATTCCTCAAACTTTCTCTGCCATTCGTTTTGCATCTTTGCGAGTTCATTTTGCCACTCAGTAACCAGATTATCCAGCTGGCGTTGTGCTTCTTGAGCCTCTGGCAACTTATCCATAATGACTTGAGAGTTAATCCAGCCAATCTTTACTTGTGAATACGATATATTAATTAAAGCAAAAATAGCTGCTAATAATACTACAAATTTTAGGTATCTCATATTTTATCCTTACTTTTTATTTACTTCTTTTTAATCTATCTAATACCTTGTATGTATAATCGTAAGCAGGATCACCATAAAGCATTACCATTATGGTTTCGTTTCTGTCAAAGACAAATGTAAGTTTCTCTTCTTTTGCAACCTGTTGTATAACTTTAAGTATTTTGTCTTTAATAGGTTGTAATAATTTTTCTGTTTCTTGAGCAAGTTCACCATCTGAGCCAAATTTATCATTGCGATACTGATAAACTTTTTGTTCCATTTCAACAAGTTCTTGTTGTGCTGCAAGTTTTTTCTGTTCTGTCATCATTCCCTGTTGTTTCTGATAATCTTCATATTTCTTTTGCAATTCCTTGCTCATTTTTTCAAGTTCACTCTGCCAGGCTTTACCCATATTATCCAATTTCTTTTGTGCTTCCTGAGCTTCTGGATATTCCTGCAAAATCTTTGCAGAGTTCACATACCCAATCTTCAATGTTTGTGCATTTACAAAATTAAAAGAAACCATTAATACAAAAGATATTAATAATATTTGCTTGATTATTGATTTTAAGTTATTCACTTTTACCTCATTTTTTTTATTGTTAATTATTTAAAAACCACGACCGAATTGGAAATGGAACCGCCAGCCATCTGGTTTACCATCTTTGGGTAGAACATCATCAGCACCATAACCATAATCAAAACCAACCATACCGATTGGTTGAATCATTATTCTGGCACCAAATCCAAAACTTCTTTTTAAATCCAAAAAGTTAATTGTATTCAAATTTTCATAAACATTGCCTGCTTCTGCAAAAGCAAGTAAATAAATTGGCATTGGATTCATAGTAACAGAGAATCTCAATTCTGCTGTATACTTAGCCAATGCTTTACCACCTTTAACTTCACCATAAGCATTCTGTGGTCCGATACTTCGATCATCGTAGCCGCGCAAAGGAGTTGTTGATACAAAGCCCAAACCAGTACCACCCATAAAAAAGTATTCTATTGGAGGAATTTTAGAATCTTTTTTAAACCCATCAAGAAATGCAACCTGTGCGCCGGTATAGAGTACAAGTTTCATAGAATTTTCGAGTGGTGTGTACCAATCTCCAGAAAAGATCCACTTATGATAATCAACATTTCCAGGCAAGAAAGGACCGCCAGAAATTTCAGTTGAAAGTGCAAAGCTGGAACCAATTGCAGGAAAAATTGGATTGTCGGTACTGTTACGTGATATAATTTGCGTAATACTGTATTGATTTGTTTTACCTTCTGGATACAATCCACCGCCACTGATGGTATTGTACAATTGCACTCGTGCTATCCAATCCCCTCTAAAATAATCATCAGGATATTTAAATCTTTTACCAATTCGTACCGAGGCACCAGTTTGTCGTAAGTCGAAAATATAAATTTGTCGTGTATCAAATAATGTTATACCGAGGGATGTAGGTTTATCAAATAACCAGGGTTCGGTAAAACCAAGCGTAAAAGTTCTAAATCTTGCGCCTTCTCCAAATTGCCATTCAAAATTTAAAATTTGTCCAGCACCACCTGTTAATGGTGCAGAAATATCAAAATTATTTATTGTAAATCCAAGTGCTCCTGTCACTCCGAACGCACCGCTATAACCAACCGAAGCATTTACATTATCGCTTGACTTTTCTTCAACTTCGTAAACCAGGTCTACATTTTTATCATCCACGAGTTTAAAATCGGGTTTAATTTTTTCAGGATTGAAATAATTCAGTTGGAGTAATTGTCGGGCACTTCTCATAATTGCTGCACGACTGAAAATATCACCTGGCCTTGTGTAAAGTTCACGACGAATTACTTTATCCTGAGTTTTTGTATTGCCTTTTATATCAACACGACCAATTCTAAATTGATTTCTTTCAAATATGCGTATTGTTATATCAACACTATCTGGATCAATTCTAATTTCTTCTTTATCAAGATTAAAAGTCAGGTAACCATTATCCATATATAAGGATGCAACATCAGTTTGATCTTCGTTCTGTCTTAAATTTTTTTCAAACTTTTCCACATCATATATATCACCTTTATAGAAACCCAATCTCTGAGAAAGAACCGATGCTGGATAAATTGTGTTTCCTTCCCATATTATATTTCTAATTTTATACTGTTTGCCTTCATTTATGTTAAGGTTTATCGTTAAATATCTTCTTGATGCATCATACCAGAAAGAATCTGATAATATTTCGGCATCGAGGTATCCGTTCTTTCTATAAAATTTTATTATTTTGTCCTTATCGGCTTCATACTTGGCTTTATCGAACTTAGCACTTCTCCAGAACATCCACCAAACTTTTTCTTTAGTATCCTCCATCTGACCTTTTATCTTACTTGCTTTGAAATCCTTGTTACCATTGATTTTTATTTCTTTTACTTTTACAACTTTGCCTTCATCGATTTTTAATCTTAATACCACACGATTTGGTTTGGTTGAATCTTCAACAATAATTTCAGGTGTTATTTTTGCAAGCAGCATACTTTTTTCTGTATAGAGGTCTTTTATCTTCCTTACAATTTTATTTACATCCTGAGGAGAGAGAATTTGTCCTTTTGTCACAGTAACTTTTTTGTTAAAATCATCTTCATCAAGTTCATCATAACCTGAATATTCGATTCGTTCAAGACGTGGGTGTTCTTTAACCTTAATCAGTAAGTAAACGCCATCGGAAACCTGTCTTTCGATTAATATTTGTATATCATCAAAGATTTTTAAAGCCCACAACCTTTGAATCGCCTGTCGGATTTGTTCGCTTGGGATAATAAGTTCACCCCCAACTCTGAGTCCGGAATTTGAGATAATTGCTGCCTCATCGGCGGTAATATTCCCTTCTACATAAATACCGAGAATTTTATATGATTCAGTTTTTTGCTTCTGTGTAAAAGCTATTTGAGAAAAAATCAACAAAAATATTAAAAACTTCAATATTCGCATAACTTAATTTTTCTTCTGCTTAATTTGATTGCTAATCATACCGAATCGGCGTTCTCTTTTTTGATAATCTGCTATGGCTTTATAAAGTTCATCTCGTCTAAAATCAGGCCAGTTCAACTTGCTGATGTAAATTTCTGTGTATGCAAGTTGCCATAATAAAAAATTACTGACTCTGAATTCCCCGCTTGTGCGAATTAAAAGGTCGGGATCCGGGATTCCCTGTGTTGACAAATATTTTGTAATAATGTCTTCATTAATTGAATCGATATCCAGATTACCTGAACGACAATCGTAATAAATTTTTTTAACTGCCTGAGTTATATCCCATCTACCGCTATAAGAGAGTGCAAGTAATAGATTCAAGCCTGTATTATTTTGAGTTTTGACGATTGCATCTAGAAGTTCATTCTGAACAGGATTTGGTAGTTTTGTTATATCACCTATCGCTTTCAGGCAAACATTATTTTTATTTAGTTTATCGGCTTCATCGCGCAAAGCTTTCATTAAAAGTCGCATTAACATTGATACTTCATCCTGGGGGCGTCTCCAATTTTCTGTAGAAAACGCATACAATGTCAAATATTTCACACCAAGTTGACCACAAGCTTCAACAATGTCTCTTACTGATTCGACACCTTCACGATGCCCAGCAACCCTCGGCAATCCACGCATACGTGCCCATCTACCATTTCCATCCATAATAATTGCAATATGAGTAGGAATTTCACCGGATTTCTTCAGAGCTTCCTGCTTTTTTAAATCTGAATCAATATTTTTCTTACTTTTTCTTGGCAATTTACCAATCTTTTAAAATATTTTTTGTATTATTCATTGAAATTTAACTCATTTTGAAAAGAAAAGCAAAATAAAGTTTATTAATTGATATGGATATATACTTTAATACTTCAAGAATGTAACATTTTTATTCAATTTGATATTGAAAAATTGAGTTTTGAAAAGCAACATCAGATAATTTCCTGTTCTTTATATTGTAATTGATATAATTTATAATAAATTCCACCCAGATTCAGTAATTCCTGATGAGTTCCTATTTCCCTCACTTCACCTTTATGTAAAACAATTATCATATCTGCCCGTTGAATGGTAGATAGCCGATGTGCTATGACAATAGAGGTTCTACCTTTTAAAAGTTTCTGGATTGCTTTTTGAATTAAAATTTCAGATTCCGTATCAACGCTTGAAGTGGCTTCGTCTAAAATCAATATTTTTGGATTGTGAGCTAAAGCCCTCGCAAATGAAATTAACTGTTTTTGCCCTACTGAAAGTGTGGCACCTCTTTCTTTCACTTCTTCATGGTAACGATTAGGTAAACTCTCTATAAATTTATTTATACCAACAACTCTGGCTGCAGCTTTAATGCGATCCATTTTGATGGATTCGTTGCCGAGATTTATATTTGAACGAATATCGCCCGAGAACAAAAACACATCCTGATGCACTAATCCAATATGTTTTCTAAGTTGATAAGAATCTAAATCTCTAATATCATATCCATCAATTAGAATTCTTCCCTTGCTAACTTCATAAAATCTTGTAAGAAGGTTAATAATTGTTGTTTTACCAGCACCTGTATGACCTACAATGGCTGCTGTTTTGCCAGGATTAATTTTAAAAGAAACATTTTTTAAGACCCATTCATCTTCACCCTGAACAGAATCATATGAGAACCAAACATTTTCAAAAACAATTTCGCCTTTCAATTCCTTTAATTGAATTGGATTATTTTGTCTCGGCACATAAGTTTTATCATCCAGAAGTTTAAAAATTCTTTCAGAAGATGCCATTGCAGTCTGCATGATATTATATTTTTCAGAAAGATCTCTTATCGGTCTCCAGAACATTTCGTTAAACTGAAAGAAAGCCATAACGGTACCTAAAGTTATCTCCTTGCTTAGGGCTTCAATCCCTGCGTACCATATAATTAAACCGATAGCAATTGCACCTATTAATTCTACAGCTGGATAAAAAACTGCATAGTAAAAAATGGATTTTATATTTGCATCACGATGTGCAGCGTTAATTTTAGAAAATTCTTCGAACGATTTTTTTTCACGATTAAATAGCTGATCAATCAACATTCCTGAAATATGTTCTTGCATAAATGTATTTATTCGAGCAACCTGAAGTCGAACTTCCCTGTAACTTTCCCTGGCTTTTTTCCTGAACAGAAATGTTGCATAAAACAAAATTGGAAGAACACTTAAAGATATAAGAGCCAATTCCCAATTCATATAAAACATAAAAACCAAAATACCAATAATCGTAAAAATATCCGTGAAAACCATTACAATTCCAGAAGAGAACATCTCGTTTAATACCTCAACATCGTTTGTAACACGGGTAATTAACCTACCGATTGGATTTTTATCAAAAAACTTGATATTCAACCTTTGGAGATGTTCAAATATTTCCATACGCAAATCAAAAATAGTACGCTGACCAATCCATTGAGTTAAATACGCATTAAAGTATTGAATTACACCTCGAATTATCAAAACTGAAAAGAAAAGTAATGTTGTTACCAATAACCCGTTTTTATCTTTACTTGCAATATTTACATCAACTGCAATTTTAGTAAAATAAGGCCTTATCGCTTCCAACCCTGACATCAGTATACTTAACAATATTCCAAGCAGAACATACCACCTGTATGGTTTAAGATACTTGAGTAACCGCTTCATTAAGCGAGAATCATAAGCTTTGCCGAGTATTTCTTCTTCGTACATATTTTATAATTTTTCCAATTCTTCTTCCAGCAGTTGCTTGTTGTATAGATCTTTATATATTTTTCCGGATTCCAACAATTCTTCGTGAGTCCCCTGTTCAACAATTTGCCCATTATGCAAGACAATGATCAAATCTGCATCTTTTACAGTAGAGATTCTGTGACTAATTATGATTGAAGTGCGATTTTTCATAATCTCTTTTAGCTTTTTAAGAATAGCTTCTTCAGTATATGTATCCACTGAGGAAAGGGCATCATCGAGTATTAGAATCTTTGGGTCACGAATTATTGCTCTGGCTATGCTCACTCTCTGTTTCTGTCCACCTGATAGTGTAATACCTCTTTCGCCTATAACAGTATCAAAATTTTTTGGGAATTCATTTACATCTTTTGATAATTGAGCTGTATCAGAAGAATATATAATTTTTTGAATATCTGCATCATTTACTCCATAAGCAATATTATTTGCAATTGAATCGGAAAACAAAAATGTTTCCTGTGGTACAAAACCTATATTTGCTCTTAAAATTTCTAATGGGATTGTTTTTATATCCCTTCCATCAATTAATATCTTACCTTCAGACACATCATACAATCTTGGTACTAAACTTACCAGAGTTGATTTTCCAGAACCTGTATAGCCAACAATGGCAAGTGTTTTCCCTGCAGGAATTTTTAAATTAATATTTTTTAAAACTGGGGTTTGTGTATCATTATATTTGAATGTTACAGCCTGGAATTCAATGTCTCCATTTATAGATTTTATTGAATAATCAACATTTTCTGAATTTCTAATTTCTGGAATAGTATCTAAAATTTTCGAAATTCTTTTCATAGATGCTGCACCCTGTTGTAAAATATTTGTTACCCAACCGAAAGCAATCATTGGCCAGATTAACATCATCAGATAAGCGAAGAATGCAGTCAAGGTTCCAATGCTCATTTTGTTTTCTATAACACTAACACCACCAAAATAGATTGTTAAAACCAATGATATACCTACGAGTAAAAACATTGTAGGCCATATAATTGATTGATACCTTGCAAGTACGAGGTTCTTCTTCAAGTAATCCCAACTTAAATTTCTAAAAGTCTGAATCTCATAATCTTCCCTAACATAAGCTTTAATAATTCTGATACCTGATAAATTTTCCTGTGCGCGAGCAGTCAATTTACTGAACTGTTCCTGACGATCCTGAAATTTTATGTTAATTAACTTCCCTAATTTATAGACAGCAAAGGAAACCAGAGGTAAAGGAATCAGGGCTATTAATGTAAGTTGCCAATTCTTTAAAATCATCATTGTTAGAACCATAATAAAAGTCACAATAGTATCTGCAGGATACATTATTCCAGGTCCAAGTACATTCCTTACCGCACTTATATCATTTGTAGCGTGAGCCATTAAATCGCCTGTTGGAGTGTTCTGAAAAAATGAATAATGAAGCTTCTGTAAATGTGCAAGAAAATCGTTACGCAAATCATATTCTATTTTTCTTGAAGTCACAATAATTGTTTGTCTGGTTATAAATGACATTATACCAGCAATCAATGTAAAACCAACAATGATTAAGGCATAGTATAATAGACTAAAAGAATTTAATGCATGTGCTTCCAGTCCATATTTTAAATCATCAATAGCCTTTCCTACAAAATGCGGTTGGACCGCTGTAAATATATTACTCCCTATAATTGCAATTAATCCGATATATAGCGGTTTCTTATAACGGCGGAGGTAAGGAATTAATCTTAAGAGTGATTTCATATATTTAAATGAACAGAGAGATTAGATTTATCCTATCACTTCAAAACCGGTGTAGTTATGAAGCACTTTTGGAATGATAATTTTACCTTCAGGGGTTTGATAATTTTCAAGAATAGCAGCCACTACACGAGGAAGAGCAAGCCCACTACCATTTAGTGTATGTACATAATCAGGTTTAGAACCTTCAGATTTAAATCTCACATTTAATCTTCGCGCCTGAAAAGCTTCAAAATTACTTATAGAAGAAACTTCCAACCACCTTTTTTGTCCCATAGACCAAACTTCAAGATCATATTTTTTAGATTGTGTAAATCCCATATCACCCGTGCACATTAGTAAAACTCTATACGGTAAATTCAATTTTTGTAATAATTTTTCAGCATCTGCTCTCAAACTTTCGAGTTCATTATAGGATGTTGCAGGATGTACAAATTTAACCAATTCTACTTTATCAAATTGATGTAAGCGATTAAGCCCTCTTACATCTTTTCCATATGAGCCAGCCTCACGTCTGAAACACGGAGTATAAGCACAATATTTAAGAGGTAAAATAGATTCAGATAATATCTCATCTCTGTGAATATTCGTTACTGGAACTTCAGCTGTTGGGACGAGATAAAGCTCGTCACGTTCCAGGACATACATTAAATCCTCTTTATCGGGTAGCTGGCCTGTACCAGTTGCACTGTTTGCGTTCACAATAAATGGTGGTTCAACTTCAATATATCCTGCTGTTTTAGCTTCATCAAGGAAAAAATTGATCAACGCCCTCTGTAAAATTGCACCTTCAGCTTTATAGAGAGGAAAACCAGCACCTGTTATTTTAACACCTCTTTCGAAATCTATTATGCCCAATTTTTCGGCAAGCTCCCAGTGTGGTTTCAACTCAAAATCCACCTCATTAACCTTTCCCCAACTGTAAATTACCTTGTTATCTTCAGGTTTATTTCCAAAAGGTACTGATGGATGAGGTATATTTGGAACCTGTAATAAAAGTTTATTAAGTTCCATTTCTATCTTTTTGAGATTTTCATCTAAATCCTTTATTTGCTCTTTAACTGTATTCATCTCAGAGATTAGAACTTTTGCATCCTGCCTGGATTTTTTAAGTTCCGCTATTTGCTCTGAGACAACATTCCTTTTATTTTTTAGTGTTTCGACTTTTTGAATTAATAACCTGCGTTCTTCATCCAACTTCAAAATCTCATCAACTCTATCTACATCACCTTTTTTCCTGATTCCTTCTTTGACTAAATCTGGATGTTCACGAATAAATTTTAGATCCAACATAATATTTTACAGCTCCATTTTTATTGATTTGATTTCTGTTCATTTAAATAATTTTGCAATTGAGCAGCGAAAATTCTCACTCCATCTTCAACGTTCGACATTTTTATTCCCAATTCAGAAACTGCTTTTAAAGTTACGAAACCAGATTTCAGTGGTCTTGGTGCAGGTTGTTTAAGAACAGCCGTTTTTATTGGGATAATTAATTTTTTATCAAAACCAAACTGATTTGCTATTTGAAGCGCAAAATTATATCTACTTACAATTTCGCTGCCAGCAATGTGATATAAACCATCACGATTATACTCTACAACTCGCATTACAGCATAAGCAAGGTCATCCACGAGAGTTGGATTACCAAACTGATCATCCACGACATTTATGATTTTATTTTCCTTCAAATTTTTATAAACCCAGATAGCAAAATTATCTTTGACATTTTTACCAACTCCATAAAGTATCATAGTTCTTATTATCGTATAGTTTAAGCCTGACAACTTTAAAACATTTTCACTCGCTAATTTAGTCCTGCCATAATACGATACAGGATTTGGAACATCTGTTTCGACATAAGAACCTTTTCTTCCATCAAATACATAGTCACTGGAAAAGTGAATTATTTTTGCATCAACGAACTTGGCAGCATATATAAGATTTTCGACTCCTTTTACATTTACACGCCAGGCAATTTCTTTATTAGTTTCACAATAATCTACATTTGTTACTGCAGCTGTGTTTATAATGACCTCTGGTTCAAAATCTTCAACAATACCTAAAACATTTTTTCTGTTTGTAACATCAAGTTGTGTATAATCAATATTGTCCACATACGATTCGTTTTCAATTGAAGCATTAAGTAATTTATACATTTTACTGAGAGAAAACAATTTGCTAATCTTCTGGCCTAAAAGACCATTACTTCCAACAATTAAAATTTTTCTCATATTACCTCAGCAACTCTTCCAGTGTGGTTGATAGGTCGGTTTTATCATCACGATATTTTATTATGATGGGTGTATAGATACTTAACTCGTTCAATTTTGCCCATTCATTTTTTACTGGCCGGCTTCCTGATACAACAACTGCATTTTCTGGAATTATGAGTGGTTGAGTTTCGGTTTTACGATATACTTCTTGTTTTACAATATCATAAACCGGTGTAGAACCAGTTATTATCACACCCGAAGCAATCACACATCGTTGTTTGATAATGGTTCCTTCATATATACCGCAATTACCACCAATTAAAACATCATCTTCTATTATCACTGGTAGTGAACCTATTGGTTCGAGAACACCTCCAATTTGAGCCGCTGCACTTATATGTACTCTCTTGCCAATCTGTGCACACGATCCAATAAGAGCATGCGAATCGATCATGGTATCTTCACCTACATATGCACCAATGTTTACATATGCAGGTGGCATAATTACAACCCCCTTCCCGATGTATGAACCATCCCGAACAGCAGTACCACCCGGTACTATTCTAACATTATCAGATAAATTGAATTCACGCAATTTCATTGTATGTTTATCAAAATACTGAAACAACTCGTCCTGCGTATACTCAGTTAATAAACCAATTTTAAATCCTAAAAGTATTCCTTTTTTAACCCACTGGTTAACTTTCCAGCTTTTATTTTTAGAATCTGGTTCTGCCGCTCTTACTTCTCCATTGTTTAATAATGCCTTAAATTCACGAAATACTTTGCAAGCATCAACTCGATTGATTTGATCAACAGGTTGTGAAAATAAGGATTCTATTTTCTCAATTAGTTCCATACTAAACTACTTTCAATTCTCTCAATATTTTTTTCATTTTATCGCGATGTTTGTCACTCAACGGTACTAATGGCAAGCGATATACTTCTTCAATCATTTTCATTTCGGCAAGGACTGCTTTAACTGGTATTGGATTTGATTCTATAAAATTAAAATTCATCAATGGAAGAATTTTATAATGAATCTTTTTAGCTTCTTCAATCTTTCCACTCAAAGCTAATCTGACCATTTTAGAAAACAAACCAGGTATTTCATTTGAAACAACAGATATGACTCCATCAGCACCAAGTGCAATTAAAGGTAGTGTAATAGCATCATCACCTGACCAGACACCAAATCCTTCAGGTCGGTTTCTTAAAATTTCCATTATCTGAGAAATGTTACCGGAAGCTTCTTTAATTCCAATTACATTTGGAATTTCTTCAGCAATTCGTAATGTAGTTTCTGCCTCAATATTACAGGATGTTCTACCCGGAACATTATAAACGATAACCGGAACTTCCTCGGCAATCATTTGATAATGACGGAATATGCCTTCCTGTGTTGGTTTATTGTAGTAAGGAGCCACCGATAGAATTGCATCTGCACCGGTTGCATATGCAAGCTTTGCAAGTTTAATAGCCTTACTTGTATCATTCGCTCCAGCACCAGCAATAATTTTAACTTTACCTTTTGCATGCTGAACAACAAGATTAATTAGAGATATTTGTTCTGCTTCAGAAAGAGAAGCACTTTCACCAGTTGTACCAGCGGGAATAATTGCCTCTACACCTTTTTGAATTTGAAAATCAAGCAAGCGTTTCAGAGATACATTATCAATTTCACCACTTGGTTTAAAAGGTGTTACGAGTGCAGTGCCAGTACCCCGAAATAATAATTTCCTTTTCATTTCATTATCCTTTTAAATTGATGACATCACATCTTTCATTGTAAAAATTCCTTTTTTCCCGTTGAGCCATTCAGCTGCGAGAAGTGCTCCGAGTGCAAATCCTCTTCGATTCTTTGCAGTGTGAACGATTTCAATAAAATCTGCTTCAGAATCAAAAATGACGGAATGTTTTCCTACAAATGTACCTGCCCGTGCAGATATTACATGCAATTGATTCGGCTTTATGGCACCATGAGCAGTTTCATGAAGTATTTCTTTTTTTCTCTTGATATTCTGCATTATAATTTGAGCAATTGCCAATGCAGTACCACTTGGGCTATCCATTTTATTGCGATGGTGAATTTCTGATACTAAAATATCATATTCATCAAAGTTATTGAAAATATTTGATGCAGTATTTAGAATCCGATAAAATATATTTATACCCAGAGAAAAGTTTGGTGAATAAAGCAAACCAATATCACTTTTCTTTACCATTTTTTTAACTTCTTCAAGCTTGTCATACCATCCTGTTGTACCAACTACAATATTTTTCCCTGCTTTTATCGCAGCTTCAATATTACTCAAAACTGAATTTGGATTTGTAAACTCCAAGCACACATCAATATTTTTCAAATTCTTTTTTGTAATTGCAGCGCCTTCGAAATTTTCTTCTTCTTTAATAATCATTCCTATTTCAATTCCTTTTTCACTGGCTACCTGTTCAATCTCTTTGCCCATTTTACCATAACCGATTATAGCAATTCTCATAATTATTTCTCCGACTTTTTGTTGTTTTTTATTCTATATTCAGATAATTTTTTTAATTCACCTGATGAACTTAATGTCGCTTTAAATGAAGCGACTCTATTTGCATATTCAACCGATTGCTCAACATCTTTTACATAAAGATATTTAGCACAATAAGCTGCTGCAAAGACATCACCACAACCAGTTGTATCAACTGTTTTGATATTATTTTCTATTTTATATTCATATTTATGAATTTTTTTATGGACATCCTTGTAAAGTGTACAACCATTTGCGCCTCGTGTGATGATTACATTATTGGTGTCCAGTGAAGTAATTTGCTTAATTAAATATTCCTCATCCTTGCTCTCTATACTAAGTCCAGCTGCTTTTTCTTCATTCATTTGAACTGCATGTAACATAAACAACCACCTTCTCCAATCTGATACTGGTCTTCTGAACCTCTTACCATCTTCTGAAATTCCAAGCGTTAAGCTATGTAAATCTAAATAAATAGGAGTTCCTTCATCTCTAACAGCAATTCTAATCTCGTCAAGAGTTTCCAGAGTTATATCAAATCCTGATATCATATTTATCAATAGCATATTAACATCTAAGTAAGGTTTTATCTTTTTAAAAGGAATTTGTTTTGCTATATCGAGTGAGCATTCAATTCTATGAGAATCATTTTGATAATACAGATGAACAGTATTTGTTTGCCCTTCAGTTTTGTAAATTCCAGAAGTATCAATGTTCTTATACTTTGATAAATCTTCAATCAAATTATTATAATCCTTCGAGCCAATTCCAAAAACTGGATAAATTATAACATTCTCATCTAACAGATTTGCGAGTGAGACCAAAGAATAATATATACCACCATATCCTTTAACTTCTTCGCCATCGGGGTTGTGTATAACATCATTGCAAATATGTCCTATTACCGTAATATGCATTTAAGAGTTTTTGTTTAAAATTGCATATTTTTTTAAAAAAATACAAACATTGTGTTTATTTTTAACATTTCTTATATTAATTTATATAGAAATATTCAAGCAAAAATTATAAATATAATTTATGGAAGAGAATAGAAAAGAAAAACAGGAGCGTAATTATTTTGAATTATTTTTTATGAATTATCCAATTCCAATGTGGATTTATGATCTTGATACATTAAAATTTCTTGAAGTAAATAACGCTGCTGTAACTAAATATGGCTATACAAGAGAAGAATTTTCCACTATGACGCTCAAGGATATTCGTCCAGTGGAAGATATAAAATTATTACTGGATGATATTCAAAAATCAAGACCTGAGTTTCAAGAGTCAGGAATTTGGAGGCATAAATTAAAAAACGGTGAAATAATATTTGCAGACATAACTTCTCATACAATATCATATAAAGGTCATAATGCCGTACTTGTATTAGCCAACGATGTAACAAAAAAAATTCAAACTGAAGAAGATTTAAAAAAAAGTGAAGAACGATATAGATTCCTCACTGAATTAGTATCTGACTACGCTTATTCATTTAAAGTATTACCCGATAAAACCCTAAAAGGTGAGTGGGTAACCAGTGCATTTAACAAAGTATTTGGTGTAACAATCCCAGAAATTGATGCAGCTGGCGGTTGGATCACAATGGTATATCCGGAAGATCTAGAGATTGCACTTGCACATGCAATGAAGGTAGCAAATGGGCAAAGGGACATATGCGAAATGAGGTGGGTAACAAAATCAGGTGAAATTCGATGGTTGAGAGATTACGCTATTCCTGTGTGGGATGAAGAACATAAAAATGTAATTCGTATTTATGGAGCTTCACAGGATATAACAGCACAAAAGCTCGCCGAGGAAAACATAAAACAAATTAATTCTCTACTTCTTGTAATCAGAAATATAAATCAACTAATTGTATCAGAAAAAAATCCTGAACAGTTAATAAAGAAAACCTGCAAACTTCTAAGGGAATTTAAAAATTTTGCATCAGTATGGATTGTCCTACTTGATGAAAAGAAAAACATCATAAACACAGCAGTTGATGGTTTAGAAAAAGAATTTTATGATTTCTTAGAAAAAATTCAAGAACATAATTTAATCGGACATATCCTCAATACAGTGAATAAAGATTTATTCGACATCCAGAATATTTTCAAGAACTTCAATTTCAAAGACGATAATTATTACAATATTACGGCAAAGATTCAGCATAATGAAAATGTTTATGGGTTCTTAATTATTAATTTAAAACAAAAAATAACCAACCAGCAGGAAATTTCTCTAATAAAGGAGGTAGTTGACGATATTGGCCTCGCTCTCTATCTAATTGAGGAAGAAAAACATAAAGAAATAATGGAAAATACTATTAGAGAGAGCGAAAAAAAATATCGGGATGTTGTCGAAAATGCTTCAGAAATTATTTACACAACTGACATTAACGGTTACTTTCAATATGTAAATCCTGCTGGACTAAAAAAATCAGGATATACTCTGGAAGAACTAAGAAAGTATAAATACATTGATTTAACTCTTCCAGAATATCGAGATAGAGTAAAGCGACATTATTTTAAACAATACATTGATAAGATTCCCAATACACAAATTGAATTTCCATTTTATACAAAAGATGGAAAAATATTATGGTTCGAACAGACATCCTCACTTCTAATAGAGAATAACAATGTGATAGGTTTCCAACTGATTGCGCGTGATATTACTGAAAAAAAATTATTTGAACAAAAACTTATAGAGAGTGAAGAATTATTTAGAAATCTTGTGGAAAATATTTCTGATGTTTTTTACATTTCCGATGCAAACGGCAAAATGCAATATTGTAGCCCAAACCTATACACTGAGACAGGTTATACACCAGAAGAAGTAATTGGTAGATCATATGTAAGGTTAATTGCACCAGAAGACAGAAGAACAGTAGTTGACCATTATCTAAAACAAACAGAAATTGGCGCTCGAGATGTACAGATAGAATTTCGCGTAATGAAAAAAGATGGTGGTTTGTTATGGGTTGATCAAAGAACAAGAATAATGAGAGATTCATATGGTAAAGTTTTAGGATATCGCAATGTTATCAGAAATATTACTGAAAGGAAAAAGCTTGAAGAACAAATTACAAACGAGCGTGCATATTTCAAGCAACTTTTTGACTCCTCTCCAACATCGATAGTAATCATTGATTTAAATGATATTGTAATTGATGCAAATCCTGCATTTATAAAAAATTTTGAATATAAAATCGAAGAACTCCGTGGAAAAGTTTTATCAGAGTTAATAGTCCCATATAATTTATTAAATGAATCAAACGAAATTAACAATTATATAAGAACTGGAGTATTATACAATAAGCAGGTAATTCGTAGAACAAAAAGTGGAACTTTCAGGCATTTTCTACTTTCTGCATCCCCAATTTCATTAAATAATAAGATCGTAGGTGCTTATGGTATGTATGTAGATATTACTGATCAGGTGTCTGCACAGGAAACAATTAAAACCTCTGAAGAGCATCTGAGAAACATTCTTGAAAATGTACAGGATGCAATTTTTACGATTTCAAACAAAGGGATATTAACATCTATAAATCCAGCTTTTACAAAACTCACCAATTGGAGAATAGACCAATGGTTGGGAAAATCATTAACTGACTTGGTTCATCCTGAAGATATTTCAACTGCTATTCAATTATTTAATGATGCCCTTCAGGGAACGCCAACAACCTTATGCGAACTGAGAATTAAAAAACAAGACGGAAATTATTTAATAAGTGAATTCCAGATTGCCCCACAAATAAAAGATAAAAAAATTATCGGTGTATTAGGAATTGCAAGAGATATAACTGATAGAAAAATACTTGAACAAAATATACGGCAAACACAAAAGCTTGAAAGTTTAGGTACACTCGCTGCCGGAATTGCTCACGATTTTAATAACATCCTCGGTATTATGATCGGGCATGCCAGTTTACTTGAATCGATGTTACCACAAAATGAAATGGTAAAGAAAAACACCGACGCTATAATAAAAGCTGGAATGAGAGCAGCAGACTTGGTTAAACAAATTTTAACATTTGCAAGAAAATCGGATGTAAAAAAGGAACCAATTGATCTAAATATTATTTTAAAGGAAATAACCAAAATGTTATCGGAAACTTTTCCGAAAACAATAAGTATCAATTTAAAATTAGATAAAAACTTGAGGATGGCACCTGTTGACATCACCCAACTTCATCAAGTAATTATAAACATTTGTGTTAATGCTAGAGATGCTATGCCAAAAGGTGGAACACTTACAATCGCAACTGAAAATGTAAATGGAATAGATTTACAAAAAGTTTTTCCACAGGCAATAGCGCAACCCTATGTTACAATTAAAATATCAGATACTGGCATCGGAATCCCAAAAGAAAACTTAGAACACATATTTGAACCATTTTTTACAACTAAAGAAAGAGGAAAAGGAACCGGAATGGGGCTCGCCGTAGTGCGTGGTATCATCGACAGTCACGATGGCATAATTAGCGTAGAAAGTGAACCAAATGTGGGTACAACTTTTTCAATATATTTGCCTGCACTTGTAAAATTTGAAAAACAAAAATCAGAAGAGATACAGATAGAAGAAATTAAAGGTGGTAATGAAACAATCCTTGTAGTGGAAGATGAAGAACTTCTACTCTCATTAGTTTCATCCTATTTAAATGAAAAGGGATACAATATAATAACGGCAAGTAATAGTGAGGAAGCCCTTAAAATTTATCAAAACTATTTTGATAAAATTCATCTTGTTTTATCCGACTATGGTTTACCGAAGTATGATGGTTTAGAATTATTCAAAAAACTAAAAACAATAAATCCAGATGTTAAAATGATAATTGCGAGTGGTTTTGTAGACCCTCAAACTAAATCCGAAATATTAAAGTTAGGCATAAAAGAATTTGTACAAAAACCATATCATCAAATACAGATTTTAAAGACCATTAGATCAATTTTGGATTTTAAAAAAATCTAAATCCCAAAAATTATACTTTTGATTTTTTCACAATTTTTCAGTAATTTCTAAAAAATTTGAAACAATTATGCAAGAAAAACCGCTTGAAGAAATAGAAGAAATTACTGATGTTCAAACACCTGCAAAGGTGATTTTATTTAATGACGATGTACATACATTTGAAGAAGTAATATATCAACTTATAAAAGCAATTCGTTGCGACTACGAAAAAGCAAAAGCATTAACATATCAGGTGCACAATTACGGGAAAGCAATTGTTTATTCTGGTGAACTTGCCAGGTGCATCGAAGTTAGTAGTATTTTAGAAGAAATTGAATTAAGCACACAAATAGAATATTAGAAAGAAGAAAATTGAAATCATCAATAGAGATCAGAAACGAGTTCATTAATTTTTTTTTAGAACGCGGACACAAATTTGTTCCCAGCTCATCAGTTATACCATACGATGATCCAACCTTGCTGTTTACAAACGCAGGGATGAATCAATTTAAGGATCTTTTCTTGGGGAAAGGCACTCGCGACTACAAAAGGGCTGTAAATTCACAAAAATGCATACGTGTAAGTGGAAAGCATAACGACCTTGAGGAGGTTGGAAAAGATACTTATCACCATACATTTTTTGAGATGTTAGGAAATTGGTCTTTCGGTGATTATTATAAAAAAGAAGCGATAAGGTGGGCATGGGAATTACTCACAGATGTTTGGAAACTTCCAAAAGATAGATTATATGCAACAATTTACAAAACCGATGATGAAGCAGAAGAATGCTGGAAAAAAGAAACAGATATCGAGCATTCACATATTCTGCGATTTGGAGAAAAAGAAAATTTCTGGGAAATGGGTGATGTTGGTCCCTGTGGTCCCTGTTCAGAAATACACATAGATTTAACTTCAGATAAATCGGGCCGTGATTTAGTAAACACAGGTAATCCGAATGTCATAGAAATCTGGAATCTTGTTTTTATTCAATACAATCGGGAAGCTGATGGTTCATTGATCACACTTCCTTCAAAACATGTAGACACAGGTGCTGGTTTTGAACGATTATGCGCTGTACTACAAAACAAAAATTCAAATTACGACACTGATATATTCCAACCAATAATCAAAAAAATTTGTGAATTAACCAGCACAAGTTATGCTGGCACAACATACAAGATCGAACTAATTAAATCCAATCCACAGATTGAGATCGACACTGCAATAAGAGTTATATCTGACCATATTCGTGCACTCGCTTTTGCAATCGCAGATGGTGCTCTCCCTTCAAATGAAGGCAGAGGTTATGTACTCCGTAGAATTTTAAGGCGAGCTGCCAGATACGGCAGAAAACTGAATATGCACGAACCCTTTATTTATAAGCTCGTGCAAACTCTTGCTGAAGTAATGGAAAATGTCTTCCCTGAAATCAAAGAAAAACAAGAACATATTGAACGAGTTATCAAAGCTGAAGAAGAAAGTTTTAATCAAACACTTGATCGCGGTATAGAAATTTTTGAAGCAGTGATAAATCGGCTTGAAAAATCCAAAACTTTTCCAGGAGAGGATGCTTTTAAACTTTACGATACATACGGTTTTCCTATCGACCTGACGCAGCTAATGGCTGAAGAAAGAGGGCTTCATGTAGACATTGCTACATTCAGCAAGTTAATGGAAGAGCAAAGGGAAAGAGCCAGAAGTGCTTCAAAAGAAAAGTTCTCAATTTCAAATATTGACGAAAACCTCGATAATATTACTGAAAAAGATATACTAGTTCAAGATTACAAACCAGGTATCTTTGTAGGTTATGAAACAACAGATATAAAATCAAAGATCATCAGAGTTCGAAAACTTAAAGATAAAATCTTAATTGAGCTCGATAAAACTCCTTTTTATGTGGAATCGGGTGGACAGGTAGATGACATAGGATATATTGAATACAACGGAAAACAAATTAATGTCTTAGATGTATTGAAACATAATAACGAAATTTATCATATACTTGACCGTGATGAAGCTGAACATTTGAATGTTGGTACTATTGTTAGAGCAGTTGTTGATTCTGAGTGGAGACAGAAAACTATGAAAAACCACACTGCCACGCACCTTCTACATGAAGCACTTCGACGGGTTTTAGGTAATCATGTACAACAGCAGGGTTCACTTGTTGCACCTGATCGATTAAGATTTGATTTCAACCATTTTGAAAAGTTAACTGACGCTCAAAAACAAAAAATTGAAGAAATTGTAAACGAAAAAATAAATGCTGGAATTCCTGTTAAATCAATAATTCTACCACTTGAAGAAGCTAAAAATATTCCAAACATAAAAATGTTTTTTGGCGAAAAATATGGAGATGTGGTAAGAGTCATTAAACTTGAAGATGAATTCAGCGCTGAACTTTGTGGTGGTACCCATGTTAACAATACAAAAGAAATTGGTATATTCAGAATTATATCTGAGTCAAGCATTGCAAGCGGTATCAGGAGAATTGAAGCTGTTACTCTTGGTGGAATCGAAAATTATTTAAATTCATTATTTAAAAATCTTTCAGATATAACTGAAAAGATACAGAACCTTATAGAAGGCATTAAACTAAATTTAACTGAACTATCACCATCCGAAGCTTTGAACGAAATCGAATTTAAAAATTTAAAAGAACTCAATACCAAACTCCCAGAAATAATAAATTTAGATTATGTAAAAGAGCTTGAAATAGAATTATACAATAGAAAAAGTTATTATAATTATCTACTCGAAGCATCAAATGAAATCAAGAAGAAGTTAAGTAAGAAAAGATTAACTGATGCTTCGATAGGTCTGGATGAAATGATTAACAATTCTAAAAACATTAAAGGAATTAAAGTTGCAACCGCGATATTGCAAGTAGAAACCCTTGACGAATTGAAACAAATTGGAGATCAACTTAGAGATAAATTAAAGAGTGGAATCGGTGTTTTAGCGGCTGAAATCCAATCCAAAGCATACTTTGTATGCGTGGTAACTGACGATTTAATAAAAGAAAAAAAATTGTCAGCAGGAAAAATTATTTCTGAAGTAGCAAAGTTTGCCGGCGGTAGTGGAGGAGGACGGCCACACCTTGCTACAGCAGGTGCAAAAGACGCTTCGAAATTAGATGAAGCATTACAAAAAACTTACGAAATTGTAAAATCATCAATTTAAAAAGGAAAGCAATATGGCACATTTACCTTTGACTTTACTACACAGACAAAAATATATACAGGATCAGCTTGAAGATAGCGCTGCAACAAAGAAAAAAATGTTTGAGGCTTGTGCCTCAAGTATAATAAAAGCTGTGGATTTAATTTTTAATGCGTTAAACAATCACAAAAAAATACTGATTTGTGGAAATGGTGGAAGCGCTGCCGATTCACAACATATTGCTGCTGAATTAGTTATCCGTATGACCAAGCCGAACCGCCCACCTGTTGCAGCTATAGCGCTCACAACAGATACCTCAATACTCACAGCGGGAGGTAACGACATCGGGTTTGAAAATATCTTCTCACGACAGGTTGAAGCTCTTGGAAATGAAGGCGATATCCTGATCGCAATTTCAACAAGCGGCAATTCAGAAAATGTTAATAGAGCAATTCAACAAGCGAAGAATAAACAGATGAAAGTGATTGGACTCCTCGGCAAAGATGGAGGAGTTTCCAAGAACCTTGTAGACATTCCAATCATCATTCCTGCTGACGATACTCAAAGAATTCAGGAAGGGCATATAACTGTAGCCCACATAATTTGCGGAATAATAGAAAATGAGATGTTTAGCTGAACATTCTCATTTAATCAAAACAGACATTATTGATCCAATACCAAATGTTTGGGCGGGAACACTATAAAATTCAATTTTTGTATCCACCCCTAAATTACATATTTGTTTTGCATATTGAATTGCATCAGAAAGTGATCCGATTTCATCAATCAGTTTTCGCTCTTTCGCCTGTTTACCTGTCCAGATTCTTCCCTGCGCAACCAATCTGACTTCCTCTTCAGTTAATTTTCTACCTTCTGCAATTCTTTTTATAAAACCATCATAAAATGTATTAAGTGCATCGTTCAGCATTTTTTCTGCTTCAGGTTTGGGTTCAGCGTAAATGTTAAAATATTCGCTAAAACTACCACGATTGAAACTTTTTGTGTAAACATCATACTTCTGAAACAGCTCATAAAGGAATGGAACCTGAGATATTACACCGATACTCCCTGTAAGCGTTGTATGATTTGCAAAAACTTTGGCACCATGGGATGAAACATAATAACCACCTGATGCTGCCAAGCTTCCCATCGAGACAATTACAGTTTTTTTCTCACGAGCTTTCACAACTGCACGATAAATATCATCTGAAGCAATTCCATCTCCACCTGGACTATCGACACGCAAAATAATAGCTTTAACATTTGGATCTTTCACAGCTCTCTCAAGTTGCCTTATTACAGTTTCTGATCCAGTTGACCTTGGTGATGATAAAAAAGGAATTGGAACTGGACTGGGTGGTTGACTCTCCCCCTGTACAATCGTTCCATAGATTCCAATTACTGCAATCTTGTCAGGAGAATTCCAATATTCGTTCCAATATCTCCTGCTTGCAAGTTTAAAAGTACGAACATCTTCTGCTTTCTCAACCTCTCTGTTTTTAACCAATTTATAAACTTCTTTTTTTGCATCTTCATACCAACCAATAATATCAATTACACCTGCACTTTGTGCTTGTTCTGGATATATTATTCCAGATAACGAATCTATAATATTATCACTTACTTTTCTATGAGATTTGATATGTTCAACCATTTTATCATATAAGTCATCAATTAACGAGTTTAATTCTTCAATTTTTACAGTTGACAAAGTATCAGATAAATCATTAAGTGAGGATTTATATTTTCCGGCAGTATATGTCCTCAAATCAATCCCTATTTTTTTAAGAGCATATTTGAGTTTAAGATTATTATACGATATACCATATCCAATCAACATTCCATATTGAGGTAGTATAACTTTATCAGCACAAACAGCAAGATAAATTTCATGTAAATTCCCAACAGATTCTATAAAAGCAACTACAGGTTTACCTTTTACTTTCACTCTTTGAATTGCAGAAGATAACTCTTCAAGACCAGAATTCATTCCGAATATTGAATAAGGAGTTGTAAAGCTTTTTATATTTAAAAGCACGCCACCGATATCATCATCATTAGCTGCGTTATCAATCTCTTCAATTAAAGCCTGCAAACCTTTTGTTGGTTTTGAGAATATGCCCCCAGGTTCACTAAAATCATTGTAATTACCTTCAATAGTTATTTCTGCTATTTTTGTTTTCCCTCGAACCAAACTTGGTTTCATTGCCCGATTTATGTATAGAGAAAGATTGTGTCCGATGCTCTTTTTTTCATCATTCAAAACGCTGTTAAATCCAATACCGATGTGTGGAAAATCAAAGCGCATACCCAAATTATAATTTTTCCCATTAGAATTTCTCATGTCATAAAAACTACCATAAATGAATAATCCCCGGGCAATTTTTAGCTCAGCACCATATTTATATGGCGTTTCCTTAAGTTTAAGGTTTGTGTCATATTCATAGTCGAAATAGAGTGTGAACTGATTGGTGCCAAGTGGTCTAACACCAATTCCGAAAATATTGGTTGCTTTTATATCTCTACCAGCAACATTTTTCCATCCAGCATTGAGGAGCGAATAACTTAATGAAAGATACCTGATTGGGCGCGCTACAAATCCAAAACTATAAAATGATTTTACGCTTGAGAAAGACCTATTCTGCCACACATTATCTAATCCTATACCAAAAGCAAACCTTTCATTACCTATGCCCAGATTATAACCAATTGCATATAAAGTATTTTTAGAGGAAGTGTCGGTTGAGTTTCTAAAGTTTATTCCTAAACCAAAATTAAAAAATTTTGTATTTAAGTATATAGAATTCTCTTTAAACTTGCTTTTGTGAAAAGTCGTATTTAAAAAAATTCCGGCTTCCTGTTGAAGTCCTGCAGCAGCAGGATTTATTGCAATACCTGAAACACCATCAACACCTGCGGTAAACATAGATTTTACAAATGTTGGTTGAAAAACATTAAAAAGTGAATTTTCCTGTGAATATGTAAATGTAATGGTTACAAATAATAAAACTATGATATTTTTTTTCATAATTCCTCCTTGCATATTTTACATTTAGGAAAATATTTTCTATGTTACTTCTTTTCTGACTTTTCTTTCAATTTCGAGATGTTCTTCTGGAGTTATTCTCAATTCTTCTCTTAAAATATCCAACCAATCCTGCTCCTCAGGTGTTATAGCGCCATCCTTCCAAAATTCTCTTAAATTCTGCTCATAACAATCAAGCTGAATTTCTCTTTCGAGATCTTTGTGTTCAATTTCCGAAATATCCAATTCTCTCTTCCTCATTTCAATCTGGGTAACCTCTTCTACACTTAAAGTTCCATCGATCCATGCTTCTTTTAATGTACGTTTATAAGATTCTATAATCATATCTCTGGGGATTTTCTTTTTCACTTCAAATTCTTCTTCTATTTGTTTCATTTGCTCTTGCTGAAATGTTTCTTCGAGCTTGAGAGCATCAGAGTTTTTGGGATCAATCAAAAGGACTTTTGCAATTTCGATCACTGCTTCTTTAAATTTGTTTTCCTTAATAAAAATACCAGCCTGTTCAAGAAATTCCTGAATTTTTGCTTCTCTAACTCTCGAGATTGCCTTCGTCTCTTCTGACTTTAGATACTCTTCTTCCTGTTTTTTTCTCTTTTCCTCTTCAAGTTTTTTTCTAAGTTCTTCTTCAGCTTTTCTTTTAGCTTCTTCAGCCTTACGACGCATTTCTTCTTCCTCCCTGCGTCTTCTTTCTGCTTCTTCTCGTTTTTTACGTTCGAGTTCCTCGGCTTTCTTTCTTGCTTCTTCTTCTTTGCGTTTTCTTTCCTGTTCCTCAAGTTGACGTTTTCGAGCGCGTTCTGCTTCTAAAAGTTTTGCTTGCTCTTCTGCTTCACGTTTTTTACGAAGCTCTTCTTCCTTTTTCTTTTTTTCTTCTTCTATTGCTTTTAACCTTTTTTGTTCTTCTTCTGCTTTTCTGAGCATCTCTAATTCAGCGGCTCGCCTACGCAACTCTTCTTCAGCAATTCTACGCGCTTCTTCTTCTCTCTTTTTTCTCTCTTCAGCTTCTTTTAATTGCTGTTCTTTCAATTTCCTCAAAGCTTCCTGTTGTGTTTTCTGCTTCACATCCTCTTTACTTTCTGCCTTCTCTTTAACTGGTTGTTCAACACTCTGTTCTGACTCGAGCACATTCAAAATTCTATCTTTATATGCAAGGGCATAAAAATTTTCAGGATCTACATCCAATGCATCTTCAACAGTTTCCAGAGCTTTTTTATATTCACCAGCTTTGAATAATTTATCTGCAGTTAATAATTTTTCTCTGGCTATTTCTCTTTTTTCTTCTTTGGATAATTCTTTTTTCTCATCCATAATTTATTTGCCCTTTAGTTTGATTGCTTCTTGGAATTCTACTGTACGGCGCAAATTATAAAAATCTACATCAAGTATCTCATCAATATCAAAATATTTTTCTACACCTTGTTGTAATAATTCAATAGATTTTATAAACTCTTTCAAGATAGGTCGCTTTGTTTTCTTATCGTAATATAATGTATCGTTACCCTTTGCCTGAATTGCGTACATCTGTGCAGCTTTATAATAGATTCTATAATCATCATTAGCCATCTGAAGTGCAGCCTGTGCGTTTTTTACAGCATCATTAAATCTCCCAAGTCGAGTGTTAATCAAAGCTCTGTATATTAAGACTTCTGGATTATTCGGCTTAGTTAAGTATTCTCCTTCATTAAGATCAAGTGCTTTGATCAATATAGGTTCAGCATCTGAATATTTACCATTCACCTGATAAATACGAGCAAGTTTATATCGATCTCTACAATCCTTTGGATTGCGCTCAATCCTTTTTTCTAATATACCAATTAATCTATTAGAGTATTTAACCATTAATTCAGGATCATTTAAAATTATATTGGATAGATCATTCATCACTGCTGACGAAGTATCATCAAAAAATGCACTATACTGATTATATAGTGAGTAAGCTGATTTGTATTCTTTATTTAATTGATAAGCTTTTGAAATTAGCCTTAGAAGCTCAAAATCATATGGGTCTAATTCTTTTGCAAGTATTAAAACATCTGTAGCATTCTCATAATTGCCGGTAAAAAGTTTTAATATACCATCGCATTTATAAATTTCAGCATTTTTATAAAAAGTTGATTCAAGTTTGTTATGAATGTTTATGGCACTTGAAAAATCTTTCTTATAGATGTTAAGTAACATAATTTTGGGTTTTACAAAGAGTGGATTGAGCATTTTAATATCTGCTCTCTCCAACATATCGCTGGCTTTGCTAAAATCTTTATTTGAACGATAATAATATACATTTTTCAAAAGCGAAGCATATCCACTCATTGCAAAAGATTCGACAAAACTGTCATCTAACGATGTTGCATAATCAAAAAGTTGTTGAGCATTATTCAAACTCGCTTCAGTTTGGCGATGCATCATCTCAAGACCACGCAAATACATCAAATATGCTGAATTATCCGAAGTTGAGATTCTAAAAGCCGTTTCATTAACATTCTCTTTGTCTATATTTAACATATTGACTATTTCTTTACATACCACAGAGGGTAATTCAAATAGTTTTTCCTTATTTTCTAAAATTTCTTTCTCAATATTATTTCCGGCTGTATCTTTCAAAATTATTTTAACTGAAATTTGGTTATCTGTCTGTTTAATTCTCCCTTCTAAAATTTTACCAAATCCTGTTTGATAAACCAGATTTTCGGGATTTGAATATGAGTTTGAAATAAAAAGCGCAGATTTGTATCCCATTATTTTCAAATCCTTGATATAATAAAGTCGATTTACAATATCCTCAGAAATACCTCGACCAAGAACATCTTCCTCAAGAGTTCCTGTTTCACTTTTAAAAGGTAAAACTGCAATTGATGGTGACTGATAAAAGATTCGTGGTAAATATTGATATAAAGCAATTGCTATTAATGCAATAATTGCAACAGCTATAGCAACGATTGGATATTTTTTTCTCTTCTTTACTGGAGAAGCTGGTGCAATGGGTTTAGTTTCAGGTATGGTTTCAATCTTATCAAATTCGACAGTTTCGACGGCTTTTTCCTTTTCCTCCTGTTCTGTAACTTGAGTAGTAGCAGTTTGTGCTTGTTTAATGCTTTGTTTTAATTCTATAGCTTCAGGATGTTCAGGATTATGCACAAGTGCCTTTGCAACTTCAATCAATGCAGCTTCATAATTATTATTTTCAAAATATTCCCTTGCCTGTGTTAAAAGGGTTTGAACTTTCAATTCAATCTCTTCTTTCTTTCTACGTTCCTCCTCTTCTCTGCGTAATCTCTCTTCTTCTTCTCGTTTGCGTTGTAATTCTTCTTTTAATCTTCTTTCTTCTTCTAATCTGCGTTGTTGTTCTTCTTCCTGCCGGCGCTTTTCTTCTTCGAGTCGTCTGCGTTCTTCTTCCTCTCTCAATTTTTTCTCTTCAAGCTGTTTTTTATATGCATCTAATTTCTTAACTCTCTCTTCTTTTAGAATCTGTTCAATCTCTCTTTCGCGCTCAATTAAATCCTGCTTTGATTGCTGAAAAATCTGCTCGGCTAATTTTAATTTTGCTTCGCACTTTTCCCAGAAATCTCGATTTCGCATTGAGGCAAACTCTTCAGCTTTTTTTATCAACTCTTCGATACGAAGAATTTCATCAGCTTCAACTTTTTTAGCTAATTCTTCTGCACGCTTTTTTAATTCATCGGTTATTTTGAAACTCCCATTATCTTCCATTTGTATTTTCCTGCAAAATTATTTCAAACATATTTGTTTAAATTTAAACAAATTACCTTAACAAAAGCAAATAAACAAGCAAAATATTGCTAATTTCACATAAAAATAAGGAAATTCCTGATAATTTATCAAATTTTCTAACATGCGTTAACTCGCTTCTGTCACCAGTACTTCTGTATTTTTTATAATGTTCATCTGCTTTTACTTTTAACAATGCAGCTGCTGAACCGAATATTATAGCACTTCCACCTGCTATATAGACTTCAGTACTGAGATGTGTGACTTTAAGGTTGCTTTTATTCAAAACTTTAGATTCCTTCTTTAATAGTATTACTTCTTGATAATGGTTATTTTTATCAAATTTGAAAATTACACTTTCATAATCCTCTTTTTCAATTCTTGCAACCAACTCTGTAGATTTTGTAAAATAAACGACAGGTGTTTGACCTATTAGAGAATCACCTACAAATACATTAGCATCAATTGGAGTGGAATTTATAATAAAAATATATTCTAACTCAATATACTTTTTCAAATTTTCGCCTGGGCTTAGCTGAATGCTTTCAGTATACAGAGACTGATTCCAGGATTTATCATCTGGATAAACAACTTTTAGATTATAATTTCCAGAATTTATTTTAAAATTATAAATTGGTGTTTTACCAATATTCATTGAATCCAGATATACTTTTGCACCTTCAATATTTGATTCAATGGAAAGATACGATTCTGTTAATTGCGCTCGAGATAAATTAACATTAATAAGAACTAATACAAAAAATATTTTTAGGTTTAATTTATGGATTATCATTTTTAGGTTTAAAACAATAAACGGTTTGATTATCGGTCATAACTATCAAAAATTTTTTCCACATAATTGGTGAACTTTTAATTCTTCCATTCACCTGATAAGACCAGATTAAATTACCTGTTTTTAAATCAATTAAATAAATGTTCTTATTGTAACAACCAACTATAACAAAATTTTTAATTAACAAAGGAGAGAACGATAAAAGCGAGCCAGCATAAAATTTCCAAATTTCTTTCCCGGAATCTATATTCAGACATTTCAAAAAACCATCCTGGGTGTTCACATAAATAAAAGAATCACTCAAAGCTTGAGAGTTATAAATTGGACATTCAAAATTATGTTTCCAGCGAAGTTCCCCACTTTCTAAATCCACACAATAAAAATTACCATCAGTTGAGCCGAAATATACAGCCTGTTCATTTATTGATGGAGTAGATTTTATGCTTGCATTTGTTTTAAATTTCCATTTCAATTTTCCATTGTCAAAATCAACAGCATAAAGGTATCCATCGTCACATCCATATAACACCACCTGTCCGTTTGTTGCAGGTGAAGAATAAGATGGTTTAGGTATTTTATTTTCGGGGGAGAACGACCAGTTTACAATTCCTTTGTTTTTATCAATCGAAAAAAGTTTACCATCAAGAGTTGATACAAACAATTTTTTTTCAAACAAAAGAGGGGCAGTTTCAATTTCTCCAATTTTAAGATCCCATTTTTTCTTGCCAGCTATAAGTTCATAACACAGTAATGATATATCTGAATTAGAGAAAGTAAGACACACTTCGTTATTATCTAAAGCAATGGAACCCGAAATAGGACCTGCAAATTTTTGCTTGGCAATTTTTTTTCCATTGTATATATTAACCAGGTGGAGCTCGCCATAAAGAGTTGGTAAAAACAGAATACTATCCGCAATGCAAGCAGAATATTTACTGAAGCCAGCATCAGCATCGTATTCCCAGAATTTTTCAAGAGGAGGGTTAATTTCAGAATCATAAAAGTTTGTTCTTGTGAAATTAACCCCGAACATTATTAAATCCAAATCTTTTATTTTTATATATTTTTGGATTTGGATACTCTGGCAGGATATCAAAATTATCAAGATAAAAAAAATCGAATGTTTCAAGAAGATTCTCATTAAAAATCCCAGCCGAAAAAGAATTGATGAAAATAATTACTTTGTATTTTAGAGAAATTGTTTTCTATTCTTTTACCGAAATCGTAACGCAGCACCAGGAAACCACCTAAATTGAAGCGAATTCCTGCACCGAAACTACCAAGTGTTTGTTTATAAACTTTGTCCCAGGCACTTCCGGCATCAAAAAACAATGCACCTCTAAAACCAGAAAGTCGAATACCCCAAAAAGGAAATTTTATATAAAATTCATCTATAAGAGGAAATCTTAATTCATGAGATACAAGCCAGAGTTTCTGTCCTCTTATTGACCATCTTGGATAACCTCGCAGGTCCCAATTTCCTCCCATAAAAAATCTTCTTGCTTCCTGACCTTCGTTATAAAAAAGCCAATATCTCATTGCATAGGCACTTCTTAAAGTGAGTCGCAAATAGTACCTTAAATCGAAAATAAAAGAATAATAATTGGCATTCGAATACTGGATATCTGTCGTATATGCAAATGTAATTTTAAATCTACTTCCATCAATGGGTCCACTTAAACTCCAGAGAGAATTATCGTGTACAAATGTTAAAGAATTAGATACAAATAGAGCTTTTCTACCACCGAAACCTTCTATGATTTCTTTTTCAGAGTTGCTAATACTGGCAGCCAATTCTATTCTTCTAAACTTTGAAAGTGGGTGACTTAAGACGAAATAACCACCAAATACTTTTTCAAAATAAAAATAATCAGGGTCCGTCAGATCGTACCTTCTTCCTGAGAATCTGAAAACTCCATATCCAAAGTTTGTTCGCTTTGCAAGTGATATACGAGATATAGCAAAATTAAAACTTTGCATTATCTCGGACTGACTTTGTGCTGTATTGTAAACAAGAAAATAATATTGTTCATCACCCAATAGGTCGCTAAGTGCAACGAATGCACCACCTGAGGTTCCAAAAACAGGGTCTGTGGAAATCTGACTTTGAGCTATATCCATACTATACTCACCGACATATTTATATCTCTTTGCTTCTGAATCACCAATCATACTTTCAATTGTCCACTTTTGATTATCCACATCGATTTTAATACTGCGCATTTCAAAAGAATTGAGATATAGATTTTCAAAATCTTCAAGCAGATTAATCGTAAAGTTATAGTTTTCAAAAGAGGTAAACAATAATTTATTATCGTCGGTAAATACTGGATCAAAAGCAGCAGTTGTAAAATTAGTAATACGGTGGATATTTGTAAAATCTGAATCCTGCCAATTCATCAACCAGATGTTTCGTGCACCACCTATATCAGAAACAAAAACCAAAAATTTACCATCATTCGAAAATTCTGGCGAATAATAATTTTCTTCTCCAAATGTTAAATAATAAATATGATTTGTTTTTAATGAGTATTTAAAAAGATTATAATAACCGTTGGCACCATACGAAGTGCGATCCGAGCTGAACACTATATAATCTCCGTCAATTGACCAGACCGCATCTCTATCATCATAAATATCATTAGTTAACCTTTTTAAAAATTTTTTTTCATTATTCCAGATATATAAATCATAATATCCATTCAATCCTGTTGCGGATATTACGAGATTTCTTCCATCATTTGACCAAGCCGCAGAACTTATTGATACTAATTCTTCGAATTTTAATGTCTCGATTAACTTTTCTTTTTCCAAATCAAGCAAGTGAATAACATCCCTCTCACCGCTTTTTGTGATAAAGGAAAGTATACCATCTTTAGATACAGACAATTTGCTTTGAAACAGATGGAACGCTTCAAATTCATCTGTACTTTCGCCCTGAATTAAAAGTTTGGGTTTGGCTTTTTCATTATTTAATTCAAGCTTATATAAACTTGTATAACCTGAATGGTTACCAATAAAACAAACATATTTTGAAGTATCACCAACTGGTTTATAAAAAGTTGGTTTTGTGTTAAAACCTTTCTTCACAATTACTTTGGATGCAATGCTTGGATTATCCGAATTAGAAATTACTGGATAATACTTTTTCTTCATAGCATAAACCCATTCACGATCAAACTCTTCATAATTCACACCCAATGTCTTTTTAAACACATCTTCAAATGAATCATCCTTCCAGAAATTTTCTAATAAAAGCAATATTTTTTCCTCGCCATATCTTTCTGAAATATATTCTAGGATTTTTTGACCTTCCTTATACATCAGGTATGAACCATAAATCTTTTCTATATCATCAAGAGGCACCAGATTATTATTTAATACCAGGTCGCGCATTATCATATCTGCCTGAATATCCCAGTTTGTTGACCAGAATTCAGCAAGCCCTTCGACAAACCACAGAGGTGGCAAACGATCAGAAATTTTTCTGTGTTCATTAAGAACTTTAGAAATTTTACTATGCATAAAAACATGTACAAGTTCGTGCTGTATTACATGTTGAAATTCCCTAAAAGATCCGTTAAAAGGAATTACCACTCTTCCTTTTAAAAATTCAAAAAATCCACCAACACCTTCTGGAATAAAACCGGGAGTTACATTGGTTTGTTGGAAATGCAGTGGAGTACTATAAAATATTAATGGGATTTTGTGCAATATGTTATGATTAAATTTTTTCTCCAGTATTTTATAGGACTGTTCTGCAAGATAGGCACCACGGTTAGCAAGGTCTTCCATCCCCGTATAAAAATAAATATCAAAATGTTCTGTTTTAAGAACCTGCCAATCAAACTCAGTGTATTGAACTTTATTTCTACCAAAATAAAAAAATTGAGCTTGTAGTGTTCCTGTTAAGAACAAGATATAGAAGATATATTTTTTTAAAATAAATTTCAATCAAACTTTAGACAATTCGTTTTTTAAGTAGTCAATAACTTTTACCGGAGTTGGATCTATACCATTTATTATAGCCAAATAATAACTCGCCCAGTCACCAAGGTATATCAAGGAAAACATTCTTGTTAAAAGTGAATTCCCTTCGCTTTCAATATATAATACATCAGCTGCATATTCTTTTACAATACCTTCTGTAATTTTCATTCGTATTTTTACTCTATTATGATCATTCTTATCTTTCAAAAAAACAACAATCATATTTGCCATTGCGGATTTAAGGACTTTCCAGCCAACAAGCTCATTATGGTTCATTTCTGGTAAAACATTTCCAAATGCCAGTACTTTTGAGTTCTCGCTTAGCTGTCCACGCCACCTTATATTTACACTATCAAAATGCTCTGAGGATGAATATATTATTGGCAAGCGGTTAAAAAATTTTTGTGCTAATTGAAGAGCTGGGTTTTTATCTGCGTCAAGGTTTTGATAAGTTTTGGATTTCTTTTTCAACAAAGAAATAGTTTCCCTAATTTCCTTCTGTTTATTTCTTACAAATCCCAATTTAGATAATAGTATTAGTATTGGGAAAAATGAAAAACCTAAAGCTGCACGGGGTGGATAACCTTTAGGAATTTTGATTAAGTTATTCTTGTATTTCTTTGCAAGCTTTTCTGTTTCACCCCCTGATGTTATACATACTATTTGAGATTTCCTCTTGTGAGCATCCATATGTGCTGAGATAGTTTCTTCTGTATTTCCAGAGTAGCTTGAAACCACTACAAGACTGCTTTCATCAACAAACTCAGGTAAGTTGTAATTTCGATTAACAAGCAAAGGAATTGATAATTCGTCGCTAAGGTATGACCTTAATAAATCTCCACCAATAGCTGAGCCGCCAAGTCCAGTTATAACTATATTTTGTATTATTGACTTTTTCAAAGCGAATTTGATTTTATTCCCAATTTCTATTGCCTGTTGAATTTGATTTGGGAAATTAATCAATAAATTTCTCATCTTGTAGTTATCGTACAACTGAATTGTTGTTTCTTTCATTTATTTACCTTAGAATTATTTGTTATTGTTGTTTATTATAATATCTTTAAAATTCTTTTGCAAGTAGGACCGCAAAAATTTTAGAACCTCATCAGTTGTTGCCAGATTCAATACTTCTGATGCAAGTAATTTTGCATCAGAATATTTTATTGATCTAATAATTCTTTTAATTTCAGGTAAAATGGTTGGAATAACACTGAACTCATCAAGACCCAGCCCAACCAGTAATACAGTTGCAAGCGGGTTGCCAGCAAGTTCACCACACATACCAACCCATTTGTTTTCTTTATGCCCAGCATCTATAATATATTTGATAGTTCTGATCACACTTGGGTGGAATTCTTGATACAAACCTGATACAACATTATTTCCTCTGTCAACTGCTAACAAATACTGTGTTAGGTCGTTTGTACCGATGCTTAAAAAATCAACTTCCTTTGCAATTGTATCAGCTGTTACAGCTGCTGAAGGCACTTCAATCATTGCACCTATTTTGATATTAGAATCAAATTTAATTTTTTTTGATTTAAGCTGAGATTTAGCGATTTCAAGAATTTCTTTTGCTTTGATAATTTCTTCAACAGTACTAACCATTGGAAACATAATCGCAATATTTTTTCTTGTGCTTGCTCTCAGTATGGCACGGAGTTGCTCAAGAAATAAGTCCTTATGATCAAGGAAAATTCTTATTCCTCTCCAGCCCAAAAAAGGATTTGCCTCTTCAATTGTATTTGGAGCAATTTTATCCCCACCAACATCAAATGTCCGAATAATTATTCTATTGGGATATATCCTTTCTGCAAATAATTTATATACCTGATACTGCTCTTCTTCAGTTGGGATTGATTCTTTATTTATCAGAATACTTTCAGAACGAAATAATCCAACTCCCTGGCTACCCTGCATCTGAACATACTCAATTTCTTCCTCAAATTCTATATTTGCAGATAATTCTATTTTGTGATTATCTAAAGTTACAGCGGGTAAATTTTTAATTTGAACTAGTTTAGCTTCATGCTGCAAATATTTTTCTTTTTTTGCCTGATATTTCGATTGTTGTTCAAGTGAAGGATTTACAATAACTATTCCACTATACCCGTCAATTATAATTTTATCGCCGTGAGAGACGCGTCTTGAAATATCTCCTAAGCCCAAAACTGCTGGAATCTTTAACGCACGCGAAAGAATTGCAGCATGGGAAGTAATTCCACCTCTGTCTGTTGCATAACCTAAAACTGTGTTCCTGCTAAAAATGACTGTATCAGCCGGAGTCAAACTATGGGCTACAACGATAGCTGCCTCTTCAAATTTAGAAATCAATTTTGTCTGCTGCATATTTCGTATGATTCTGTTTTTTAAATCATCGACATCATGCGCCCGTTCGTGCATATAATCATCCTGTGCCATCAACATCATTTTTTCATATTTACCAATTTCATCACTAACAATATATTCAGCATTTCGAAGTTCGGTTTTTATTCTTTTTTCAAGTGATTCAAGCAAGAATTGATCCCGTAATATCATTATCTGAGCTTCTAATATTTTTGATTTTCCCTCACCAATTTTTTGCTGAGCAAAAGAAAGTATTTTTAGAAGTTCCTTCTCCGATTTCTTAACTGCATTTCTCAATTTTTGGATCTCGTTCTCGACTTCATCCGGTTTAATGATTCTTTCGACAGCAGTAGGTATTTCTTTTACATAAAGGAAAACCTTTCCAATAGAAATTCCAGGGGATGCTGGAATTCCTCTAAAAATTATTTCAGGTTTGTGTTTATCCTCAATCATAATTTAAACCTCATCGAAACCTCTTTCAAATAATTCACATACTGCTTTTGCGGCTTCCTGTTCATCTTCTCCATTAAAACGAAGCAATAACTTTGCACCCTGTTCAGCAGCCAGTGTCATCACGCCGATTATACTTTTACCATTAATCTCAAATCCATCCTTGTAAATAAAAAAATCCGATTTAAATTTTGCCGCAGTTTTTACAAGATTAGCTGCTGGACGAGTATGCAAACCGGCTTTGTTTTTTATGACTACTTCTACTTCCACCATCTAATAATTTCTTGATGTAATTTTATCTGTTAACATTATAAGACAATTTTTTGCTTCTGTGTTTTTCAAAACATCTAATTTACCTTTTGCAATATTTGAATATTTAGAAACTTCTGTTTCACCTTCTTCTATGATACCTAAATCAAAATATAATTTCTTTATTTTGTTTACAAATTCTCCTGTAACGGGTTTTTTGTTGTAAAATTCTAACAAAAACCTTTTTTCTTTTCTATCAGCCATCTCCAGGGCTTTTATAAAAAGGTATGTTTTTTTGCCTTCGAAAATATCCTGATATCTTGGTTTTCCCAATTTGCTTTGATTTCCAATTATATCAAGGATATCGTCTTTAATCTGGAAAGCCATACCTAAATTCAGTCCAAATTCCCTTAAAGCTTTTACTTCAACTGTAGCTCCTCCACCCGCCAATGCGCCAATTTCTGCAGATGCTGAAATTAAAACCGCAGTTTTCTTTTTAATCATTTCCAAATAATTATCCATGCTAATAAATTTCTTATTTGAAAATTCCATATCCTCATTTTGTCCTTCACAAACTACAATGTAAGCATTTGTAAAAACTTTCAAGATTTCAATAATTCGTTTATTGGATGCATTTAAAATTGTATTATAAGATAAACCTGACAAAAAGTCTCCTGCCAGAATTGCAGTATTTTCATCCCACTTCTCATGAATTGTCTTGTGTCCTCTTCTTTTGTCTGAGTGATCCATAATATCATCGTGGATAAGTGTGAAGGTATGTAAAAATTCTATAGCAACTGCTAAATCTATGGCATTATTAAAATTACCGCCAACCGATTCAGCAGAAAGCAATGTAATTAAAGGTCTTATCCTCTTGCCTCCAGCCTTAAGAATATATTTTATTGGTATATATAATGATTTGTTACATTGCAACCAATATTGAATACGTTTTTCTATATTAGATTGTAATATTTCAAATAATTTATCATTCTTCATAATGAGAACTTTTTTTAAGTTCAACTTTTTTTAGTTCCTGAATATTTTTTGCTCCGATTAAAAACATCACACCGCGAAGTTCTGTTTCCCATAGTTGTAAAAGTTGCACTAACGATTTGACACCGCCAGAATTTAAAGCTTTAATCATTGGTGCTGCAGCTGCTGTTAAGCTGGCACCTAAAGCAATGGACTTTGCCATATCAATTCCACTTCTTATACCACCGGAAGCAATGATAAAAATCTTATGAGAAACTTTTTTAATATTTAAAATTGATTCGGTTGTAGGAATTCCCCAATCCCAGAAAGCATTAGCAAGAGAATTATCATTTCTTCTCAATATTTCGATACCTGCCCAGCTGGTTCCACCAGCGCCGGCAGTATCAATAATTTTTACACCTGAATCAAATAACCTTTTGGCAACATTGTATGAAATACCTGAACCAACCTCTTTGACTATCACAGGAACATCCAACTTTTTGACCAACAGTTCAATCCCTTTCTGTACTCCTTTGAAGTTCGTATTGCCTTCTGGTTGCAAAAATTCCTGAAGGGGATTGAGATGTATTGCAATTGCATCTGCCTTAATCATCTCAATTAGTTTTTGAATCGGAGATTCGCTTTTTAATTGTGCTATTTCAACAGCGCCTATGTTTCCTATAACGGGAATAGTTGGAGCAAATTTGCGCACAACTTTGAATGTATGAATAAAATCATTGCTGTCCAATGTCTGGCGTTGACTTCCCACCCCCATTGCTATTTGTTTTTCTTCACATAAGATTGCAAGATTTCTGTTAATATCTTCTGCTTTTGAAAAACCCCCTGTCATACCAGAAATCATAAAAGGTAGATTTAACTTCTTATTAAGAAATATTACCTCTGTATTTATCTCATTTTCATTGATTTCTGGTAAAGCATTGTGATCGAAATCATAAAATTCAAACCCTGCACTCTTTTTCCTAAAATTCACATTTTTACGCAATGTAATTGATATATGCTGGCTTTTTCTCTTTTCTATCCTATTTTTATTCCTGTTTTGCATAAAAAATTAGCATTTCCTATTTAGATAATAAGAAAATACTTCAATATAATCAAGAAAAATTGAATATTTTCTTGCAAATAATTTTTATTTTAATTATACTTTATAAGAATTTTAAAATTAACTATTATGGAGGATATATGAACATAAAAAGATGTTTGAGGATAACGATAGTTTTCCTCCTGTTGATCACTACATTTTCGCTTACGAATGCACAGGTATGGAGCCCATATATATCAATTTCAAATGCCAATATTCAACAACTCTCCCCTTCACAAATTGACTTTCAAAATCTCCAGAGTTCAATATGGTTATTCACAATTAAAATTACGGATCCAGAGCCACCGGAATATGGGAGAATGGTACAGTTAGATTCCTGTAAAATTATAATTACATTAAGAAACGGAAGAACAATTAACTTATTAGAGGAGCCAGGATTTGGTTCCGAACCTTTCCAGTTAATAGGACAAAAAACCATAACAAATTTAGACTTTGGTAATGAAATCAAAATAAAGAATTTCAAATTAAGTGAAGAAGGAAGAAAGAATATTATTGAACCCGCACTCGCCTCAGGAAAATTTCCAAGCGGTAACTATGTTTTTAAAATTGGTGTTTATGAAAGCACAACTCAAACAGGCGGACAAAGCGATGTAGAGCTAAACTTAGAAAGCTTTTCTCAAATAGAATTACGCTATCCACGTGATGAAGATATTACAAATGAATTTCCGCTATTCGAATGGTATTTTGACGGTCCAGATGTTGAAATAACTATTAACGAAAAACCTGCGGGAATATCAAGGGAAGAAGCATTGAATAAATTTCCAATTGTTTATCACAACACATTTACAGGTGGCCAGACCTCATTTCAATACCCGGCTTACGGTGTACGCCCACTTGAAAAAGGTAAGACATATGTATGGAGAATTATTGGTAAGGTTAAAAGCCTTGGTGGTGAACAACTAATTTTCAGTCCAATCTACCAATTCCAGATCGAAGATAATCAATTTGCAATAGGACCAGATATATTAATAGAGCAGATTCAAAAAATTTTAGAAAAAAAGTGGAAAAAAGTTTCTGAGGATATAACGAAAAACAATTTCAAATCTACAGAAACTTTTTATTTAAATGGGGAAAAAATTTCCAATTCACAACTTCAAGAAATCCTGGATTTCCTGAAGGAGAATCCAGATAACATTTATGATGTTTCAATTGATTAAGGAGGATAATATGAAAAAAATACAATACATAATTATATTATTGCTTGGATTCTCAACGATAATCTTCCCCAATGACCAAATTAACAAAAAAACGCTTGGTATAGTAAAAAAAGCAATAAACAAGGTAGAAAAGAAAGAACCCGAAACCGAATGGATTAAAGCAGAGAAAGGAACCCCTCTATTTACACGAGATCAAATGCGTACAGGGAAAAAATCTGTGGCAGTAATAAAATTTTCTGATAACAGTATTTTAAGAGTACTTGAAAATTCCGAATTGATACTTTTAGGTGAAAAGTCAAATCGTCAGATTATTAATAATATAAAAATCTTAAAAGGTTTCTTTGGGTTTGATATTATTAAACTTCAAAACGAACAATACACTTTTGAATCTCCAACCTCAGTTGCATCAATTCGTGGAACACGCGGTATCTTTTCTCATCAAAACGATTTGGATATACTTATAGTGTTAGAAGGAATAGTTAACATTAAAAACGTTATTTCTGGACAGGAAACTGAGGTAAAAGAAGGACAAATATGTTTTTCTTACGCTGATGGAAAATTAGAAACTCGTAAAGCAACAGAAGAGGAAGTTAATACTACTGAAGAGAATCTGAAACTTGGAGAAATTCAAAAAGATAATGAATTAAAATTAGAATTAAGGGATAGTGAAGGTAACAAAAAAGAATTAAAATTAAAATACAAAGAATAGAAAAACTAATGAAAAGACATACTTTCTTTCTCGTTTTACTACTATTTACAACAAATTTATATTTTGCACAATCACAATATAGTGACAAAATTCAAGATATTTCAACTGAACCTCTTATCGAAGGTGAAATATTAAATTTTACTATACAACTTTCTGCGAACACAACCTGCTGTAAAAAAATAGAACTTGCCTATAGAAATTATGGCGAATCGGAATTCAAAATCCTTGAAATGAACATCAAAGGAAACTTAGCATCAACAATAATTCCAGCTTCTGATGTAATTCCTCCCTTTATAGAATATTACATAATACTTTATCCTACTTCCGAGGATCAGATGGAAACATACCCACTTGAAAATCCAGAACTTGCTCCCCTCAAACTCCCTATTAAAGAAAAAGTTATCACAAAAATTAATTGGTTTAGCCCATCACAGAACGAAAAAATTACTGCTGATGATTTATTGATTGCGTTTTCATTAGACAATACTGACACCACGATAGATATTAAAAACACGAAGTTATTTTTAGACGAAAATAATATCTCTGAAAAAATATTTCAAGCAGGAGATATGTTAATTGTAAAGCTTGAAAATGATGATATTAAAGCTGGTAATCATCAATTAAGAATTGAAATTTATAATAATCAGCTGGAACAATTATTAACTGAAACCCGACAATTTACAATAATCGATTACAAAGTTGATAAATATAAAATTCAAAATATAAAATATAATGCCTCATTTGCACTTGAAAACAGAAATGAGAACATTGCATCTACGAAAAATACGTATAATCGTGCAAGTATCTATGCAACATCAGAATATGATTTTATAAAAATAAACGGAAACCTTTTTTTAACAAGTGAAGAAAAGTCATATCGCCAACCACAAAACAGGTATTTTATCGGAGTTGAAATTCCACATTTGAGATTAGGTTTCGGAGATTCATATCCAATCTTTCCAAGTTTAATTATGACAGGAAAAAGAGTGAGAGGAATTTCAGCAAATGCACAACTTGGATTTTTCAAGCTTGATTTTATATATGGAAGCACTATTAGAAAAATTGAAAGTGAGGTTCAGGTGGTGGATTCGCCAGATGATCCTTCAAAAATTTATTTTAGAAATGACGACTCAACCTGGTTGATGTTAGTTCGAAGAGGTGAGTTCTCACGTAATATGATGATAATCAGGCCAACATTTGGAAAAGGTGAATCATTCGACTGGGGCTTTACATTCTTAAAGGCAAAAGACGACAAAAATTCTATAAATTATGGATTAATGCCAAAAGAAAACCTTGTTCTGGGCTCAGATTTGAGATTATCTTTTGATAAAAGAAGGATAGAATTTACAGCGCAAGCGGCTTTCTCAGCTGTAAACAACGATATATCAGTTGGAACAATTAAAGATGAAGACATTGATTCCCTTTTTAAATCTCTAACTGAATCAGAAAGGGATTTAATTCGAAAAGTAAAAAATACTCTTTCAAAATTTATTACTGTGAATGAACATATTGTTCCTCTTTCACTCAAAAATCTAACTACTTTAGCATACGAAGGAGCCTTAAGTTTAAACTACTTTAATAACATTTTCAAATTTTCATTTCTAAGACGAGGGAGTGCTTACGAATCTTTCGGTCAATCATACATTCGAAAAGATATTCAAGGATTTAACATAATTGATCGTCTAAGAATAATTGGAAACAGAGTCTTTCTTGCGCTTGGATTTGAAAAACTACGAGATAACACAGACAATTCAAAACCAGCCACAACAAATTATACAAACTTAAGTAGTACCATTAATTACTACCCAGGTAGTAACTTTGTAAATATGTCGTTAGGTTATGTTTACGGTACAACAAAAAACAATGCTGATAATATTTCATACCAAACGAATGATAGAAACGATCGAATATTCTTTCAGCTTAATTATAATTTTAAGTATTTAGCAAATAATAACTTAAATTTTAATCTCAGCACTTCCCGAAGAGATGATAAAACAATTAACGACATTGATACAAGAAGCACTTCAGTTGCAGTTGGATTAATATCTTTATATTCAATTCCTCTACAAACCTCATTAAATATCTCTTATACAAGTAGCACATTCCAGTTACCAAGCGAATCACAAATCAGAAAACTCAAATATACATCTCTGAATTTTTCCGGAAATTATTTACTGTTAAACAGGAAATTAAAATTGCTAATGGGTTTCAGGCCAACTTTGGGTGATATAAAAAGATTTGCTTTTGATTTTAGTGTAGATTATGAATTAATATCACGATTAACGCTATCCGGTAATCTGAATCTCTACAAATATCAAAGCAAAAAAACTGAATCGATAATTGGTTTTGCTTTAAGATACGATATTTAAAACATGCAAAAGCGGCAAAAAAAGAAAACCAAGTTATTTTTTACAAAAATATTAGTTTGTATCATCCTTACATTTATTATACTTTTTTTAACGGAAGAGGCATTTTTTGCATTCGCACCGTTTAAAAGGGTAGAGTTAGCAACAATTGATTATAGATTTAGAAGCAGAGGTACATTACCATTTGATCCAAGAGTTGTAATAGTTGAAATTAACGATGAATCCCTGAAGTCACTTTCCGAAAAGTGGCCCTGGCCAAGGTCATATTATGCAAAGCTAATTCGTAATTTACAGATGGCTGGTGCAGCTGCAATAGGAATAGATATAATAATGAGTTCTGAAGATTTCTATAGTGAGAAAAATGATGCAGAATTCAAGAAAGCACTCAAAGACATTCCCAATGTTGCTTTGGCAGGTAAAATTAGAATTGCTAACGAAAAATATGATTTAATTACCTTAAACGAGAACTACGGTAATATATTTTTTGATGTTGATAGTGCAGTTGGAATTGTGTATTTGAGAAATGATGAAGATGGCGTTTATAGAAGATTCAATCCAGTTGTTTATGATCGAGCGCGTAACAGAAGAATACCTACTTTCAGTTTTGCTGTTTTGAATAAATATTTTGCCCTTCCATCCTTATCTATACCCGAAATTACTACAAAATATTTTATTTATCATAATATAAAGATACCAACATACGATGAATATTCTGCTTTAATTAATTATTATGGACCTTCAGGGACATTCACAACGGTAAAATTCGTAGATGTAATCGATGATAAAGAATTCCAAACAAAGGAAGAGAAAGAAACTGGAGAAGAAATAAACACATTTGATGATCCAGATGGTGGTTACTTATACGATGGAACCTTCAAAGACAAAATTGTATTAGTAGGTTCAACAAATCCAGAAGACAAAGATTTATTTCCTATTCCAATACCGCAGGGCAAGCAGGAAGGTGACAATTTAATGTTTGGGGTAGAAATTCACGCAAATATAATTCAAAGTATTCTGGACCGAAACTTCTTAACACGAGAACCACTATGGCTTGAGATTATAACAATATTCGGATTTTTTACAATCACATTTTTCTTCATACAAAACTTAAAACGCGAAAAAATTCGCCACCATTATCTGATTGAAATTTTAGCTGTAGCTGTTGTAATTGCTGAACTATTTTTAACTTTTGCTCTATCATTATACCTTTTCCAAAAATACAATTATGTGACACCTCTAACAGGTCCATTCCTTGCAATTATTTTCGGATACACTGGAAGCATGATATTCAGTTATGTATCCGAAAGACAAAAGCGAGTAATGATAAAATCAATGTTCAGTCAGTATGTAAATCCAACAGTCGTTAACGAGTTAATAGAAGACCCCAAAAAACTTCACCTTGGTGGAGAAAGGAAAATATTAACTGTATTTTTCTCGGATATAGAAAAATTTACAAATATAGCCGAGAAATTAGCACCAGAGGAGCTCGTTAAAATATTAAATGAGTATTTTGAATCAACCACTGAAATAATATTAAAAAACAGTGGGACTCTCGACAAATATCAGGGAGATTCCATAATGGCATTTTTTGGTGCACCAGTGCCCTTACCAAATCACGCTTTAAACGCCTGTCAGGCAGCAATTGAAATGCAGGAATTCTTAGAACGACAGAACAAGATATGGAATGAAACTAAAAATTTTCAACTCTTTACCCGTATTGGCATCAACACAGGAGATATGATTGTTGGAAACATAGGAGGTGCCGACAGATTTGACTATACAGTAATAGGAGACAGTGTGAACTTAGGCTCTCGTTTAGAAGCCACAAACAAATTTTATCAAACAAAAATTATTCTAAGTGAAAATACTTTCAAATTCGTCGCAGCACAAATTCTAGCTCGTGAACTGGATTTAATAAGGGTAGTAGGTAAAATCCAACCTATAAAGATCTATGAATTATTAGGAATACTTGGCAACAATATACCCTCAGAGACATTATTTTTAATAGAAAACTTTTCTGAGGGTTTAGCTTTTTATAGAAAAAGAGATTGGGAAAAAGCTTTAATTAAATTTAATGAGGTTTTAAAGCTTAAACCTGATGACTATCCATCAAAAATATATATCGAGAGAATAAATTTCTTGAAAAAGCAACCTCCACCAGATGAATGGGATGGTATTTTCGAGATGACCATAAAATGAAAGGTAAAAAATCGTCAACAATCTTTGTAGATTTAGCCTTACCGGTAGCGGTTAATCAACTTTTCACATACAGTGTTCCGCCGGAACTCGAAAATTATGCACAATTAGGTGTTAGAGCATTAGCACCATTTGGGAGAAAGCAAATAATCGGATTCATTGTAAATATTAAAACTACAACAAACATAACCCAAATTAAACCAATAATTGACATCCTCGATACAACTCCTATTTTAAGCGAAGATATGCTGAAGCTTACAAGATGGATTTCAGAATATTATCTTGCACCGTTAGGTGAAGTTATAAAAACAGCTCTACCAAAAAACTCATTGATAGAAAGCAAAAGAATAATAAAATTAACCGCAACCAATATAGATGAAGCATTTAAACAAATTTCAAACGCTCCAAAACAAATTGAAATTTTAAAAATTATTCAAGAAAAAAAAGAAATTAAATTAAATCAGCTTCAAAAATTATTAGGCACAAAAAATCTCTATTCTTCTCTCAATGAACTAACTCAGAAAAATTTAATTGAAGTTCGAGAAAATCTTCAACTAAAAAAAGTAAAATCGAAATACGAAAAGTATATAAACATTACCGACAACTCAAAATCCCTCTGGCTAAAATTTATTGAAGAAAAAAGCAATAATAAAAAATTCGATAAGCAGATTAAACTACTAAAATATTTACTGGATTTTCCTGAAGGCACCTTAATCAATATCAAAGAAATTCTTCAGAAAACAAAATTATCAACCTCAACATTAAAAAAATTAATTGAGTCAAATTTATTAATAATCCATCAAGAAGAAATAAAACAAATTGTAAAATACGAATATGAATCATTTAATCAGAATCAAATAAAATTAAATCAATATCAAACAAATGCACTAATACAAATTAATACTGCAATAACTGGAAATGAATTCAAAGTTTTTTTGCTTCATGGGATAACATCAAGTGGTAAAACGCAGATATATATTGAAGCAATCAGGAATTGTCTGTTAGCAGGTAAAACTGCTATTATGCTTGTCCCGGAAATTTCATTAACTCCACAAATAGTTACAAGATTTCAATCACATTTTGGAGATAAAGTTACAGTTCAGCATAGTCGACTTTCAGTAAATGAGCGATACAACGTATGGCAACAAACAAAAAATGGTAAGTTCTCGATTTTGATTGGTCCTCGCTCAGCGGTATTTGCTCCATTAAAAAACATAGGCTTAATTGTTGTAGATGAAGAGCACGAGGCATCATATAAACAATTTGATCAAACTCCCCGATACAATGCACGGGATGTAGCAATAATCAGAGCAATGTTCAATAATTCAGTCGTTATTTTAGGTTCGGCAACCCCTTCAATTGAAAGTTACTACAATGCAGTAAACGGTAAATATAAACTCTTAGAGCTTCCAGAACGGGTCGATAATGCAAAATTACCCGACATTCAAATAGTTGATTTGAGAAAAGAAAGAGAAGCTTTATATCTCAAATTCAAAGAAGAGCGTAAAAAAGAATTTGAAAAAGACCCTGTCGCTGCTCGACTATCAAAACCAAAAATGGAGTTTTCCTTCCTATCGGAACTGTTAAAAGAAAAGATTAGAGATCGATTGGAGAAGAAAGAAGGTGTAATTTTACTACAGAATCGGAGAGGATTTTCAAATTTTATCGAATGTATGGATTGTGGATATGTTGAGATGTGTGAAAATTGCCATCTCTCACTCACATATCATCTTGTAAAGAAACAGTTACGATGTCATTATTGTGGTTTTGTAAAAACCCCTCCAACTTTATGTCCAAAATGTAACTCAGCGGATTTCAGTTATAAAGGGTTTGGCACACAAAGAGTGGAAGATGAACTGATAAAAATTTTCCCTCAAGCTTCCATAATTAGAATGGATTTAGATACAACAGCACAAAAGCACTCTCACGATAAGATATTAAGTCGCTTTGCAAAAGGTGAAATAGATATTTTACTTGGTACACAGATGGTAGCAAAAGGGCTGGATTTCTCACATGTTACATTAGTTGGAGTTATAAGTGCCGATACTCAGATGCTTTTACCAGATTTCAGATCCGCTGAGAGGACATTTCAGCTACTGACACAGGTTGCAGGAAGAGCAGGAAGAAGTGGACTGCTAAAAGGAGAAGTAATAATTCAAACATTTCAACCCGAACATTACACATTAAGATATGTGATAAACCACAATTACTTTGGGTTTTATAATGAGGAAATTTCTGAAAGATACAATCTACAATATCCACCATTCTCAAGAATTGCTCTAATTGAGATAAAAGGTGAAAATGAATCTGAAGTAATTCGCGCAACAAACAAATTCTATGAATTTTTGGCAGCAGAAAAAGAAAACTTGATAATCTTAGGCCCCTCCGAAGCTGCTATTCCAAAAATCAAAAAAAACTATCGATGGCACATTTTAATAAAAGATTTAAAATCGTATGATCCTGCTGGTAAATTACTGCATCAAACTCTCAGCAAAACTACCGCAATATTTCATAAAACAATAAAATCTAAGAATATAAAATTAATTATAGACATTGATCCGATTGGGATAATGTAGAACGGGAGCTATTTAATTATACCGAAATACCAATTGCTTTTGCCTTATCAATTTTTTATCTTTAAAGATAAAAGAAATCAAAATATTGAATCAAATTGAACGATAAGATTATAATAAAAGGGGCAAGAGTTCACAACCTCAAGAACATAGACGTTGAAATGCCCCGAGAAAAATTGATAGTTATAACTGGACTATCAGGTTCAGGCAAGTCCAGCCTTGCATTTGACACAATATATGCTGAAGGCCAGCGGAGATATATCGAAAGCCTTTCGGCATATGCCAGACAATTTTTAGGTGTACTCGAAAGACCGGATGTTGACAATATTGAAGGTTTAGGACCTTCGGTATCAATTGAACAAAAATCAGTTTCTCAAAATCCGCGTTCGACAGTAGGTACGGTAACGGAGATTTACGATTTTGTAAGGTTGCTATTTGCACGTATAGGAATTCAACATTGCCATATCTGTGGTAAAAAAGTGCAAAAACAAAACATCGATACAATTATTGACACTATAATGAAGCTCCCTGCCAACACTTATATACAGATACTTGCCCCGGTTGTAAGAGGTAGAAAAGGTCATTATCGGGAACTTTTTGAAGAAATATTAAGGAACGGATTCCTGCGTGCACGAATAGATGGAGAAATCAAAGAAATTTACAAGGGAATGCAGGTTGACAGATATAAGATTCATAATATTGAAATAGTAATAGATCGAATTATAATTGGCTCAGGTGTTCGTAGTAGAGTTGCTGATTCTGTGGAAACAGCACTGAGCTTTGGTTCAGGAGTAGTAATTGTAAATGCAAACGGTGAAGATACACTTTATAGTGTTTATTCTGCCTGTATTGAATGTGGTACAAGTTACGAAGAGCTTGCTCCAAATTCTTTTTCCTTCAATTCACCATACGGTTGGTGTACTACCTGCAACGGTTTAGGCGAAAACCGAAGATTGGACCCAGAACTCATAATTCCTGATCCATCTAAAACAATTAATCAGGGTGGAATAGCAGCACTTGGTAAACCGCGTCAGACCTGGTTATGGAGCCAAATTAAAGCAGTTGCAAAAAAATACAAAATCGATTTTGATACTCCACTTGAAAAATTACCCAAAAAGTTCGTGAACATTTTAATAAACGGTGCTGGTAGTGAAAAATTTGATATGGAGTACACATATACCAGTGGCAGAAAAGTTGTTTACAAACATAGATTCAATGGAATTTTATCAACACTACAGAAATACTACGAAGAAACATCCTCAAGTAATGTTCGCCAATGGATAGAAGCATATATGAGTGCAAGTGCTTGTACAGAATGCTCTGGAGGAAGATTAAAAAAAGAAAGTTTAGCAGTAAAAATTTATAATTTAAAAAACAGTAAATCCTTTAATATTTCGGAAGTTACCAAATTATCAATCAAAGATCTTAAGACATTCTTTAAAAACCTAGAGCTTACTGAACGGCAAACGACGATTGCTGCCCCAATATTAAAAGAGATAAATAACAGAATCGACTTTATATTGAATGTTGGTCTGGATTATTTAACTCTTGACCGACAGGTTAAAACTCTATCAGGTGGTGAAGCTCAGCGTATTCGACTTGCAACCCAAATTGGCTCACAGCTTGTTGGTGTACTATATGTTCTTGACGAACCCAGTATCGGACTGCATCAAAGAGATAATATAAAACTTATTAATTCTCTCAAGAAACTTAGAGATCTTGGAAACACTATTATCGTTGTAGAACACGATAAAGAAATGATACGAAGCTCTGATTTTGTAATTGATCTCGGGCCTGGTGCGGGTGAATACGGTGGTTATCTGGTAACATCCGGAAAACCTGATGAACTTGCCCTTCAAAACGAGTCAATTAGGATTGGAGATAACGGCTTCGATTCAATCTCTTATACAGCACATTATCTGAAAGGTTTGAAAAAAATACCGGTAAGAGTCAAACGCCGTCAAGGTAACGGGTTATATTTGAACTTAATGGGCTGTACAGGAAACAATTTAAAAAATGTAGATCTAAAAATTCCACTTGGGAAATTTATATGCGTTACAGGTGTTAGTGGTTCAGGCAAATCATCTCTAATTCTTGAAACATTATATCGAATACTTGCAAGAAAATTTTATAATTCACTGGAAGTCCCACTGCCATACAAAAAAATAGAGGGAATAAAAAATATAGACAAAGTTATAGATGTGGATCAGAGTCCTATTGGTAGAACTTCAAGATCAAATCCTGCAACTTATACCGGGTTGTTTACTTTAATACGGGATTTGTACGCTCAGCTCCCTGAATCCAAACTGAGAGGTTATAGTGTAGGTCGTTTTAGCTTCAATGTTAGAGGCGGAAGATGCGAAGAATGTGAGGGAGACGGTTTAAAAAAGATTGAAATGAATTTCTTACCAGATGTGTATGTTCGATGTGAAGTTTGCCAGGGGAAAAGGTATAATCAGGAAACACTGGAAATTTTATATAAAGGTAAATCAATTGCTGATGTTTTAGATATGACTGTTCAGGAGGCATTGAATTTTTTTAGTGAAATTCCCAAAATTGTAAAAAAACTTCAAACACTCTACGATGTTGGATTAGGTTATATCAGATTAGGTCAACAAGCAACAACACTTTCTGGTGGCGAAGCTCAAAGAGTGAAACTCTCAACAGAGTTGTCAAAAGTTGGTACTGGAAACACATTGTATATACTGGATGAACCAACAACAGGATTACATTTCGAAGATATCAGAATGCTTCTTTCTGTTTTGGATAAACTTGTGGACAAAGGAAACACAGTGATAGTTATTGAACACAATTTAGATGTAATCAAATGCGCTGATTGGATCATAGACCTCGGACCAGGTGGTGGTGATGAGGGAGGGGAAATAATTGCAACCGGAACTCCTGAAGATATTATCAACAACAAAAGAAGCTATACCGCAAAGTATTTAAAAGCAGAATTAGAAAATTCTTAATTCATGATATTAGTTATAGACAATTACGATTCTTTTACTTATAATCTGGTTAACTTACTAAAAACAATAACGCCGGATGTGATTGTATTTAGAAACAATAAAATTAGTATAGGCGAAATTGAGAAACTTAAACCTACACATATCTTGCTATCGCCAGGTCCAGGTAAACCAGAAGATGCTGGAATATGTGTGAGGTTAATAAAGGCGTTTTTCAATTCAATTCCCATACTTGGTGTTTGTTTAGGTCATCAAGCAATTGCTGTTGCTTTTGGTGGCAGAGTTGTGCATTCTGAAAATATTTTTCATGGAAAAGCCTCCTGGATTTTCCATGATTCAAAGACAATTTATAGAAACATAGAAAATCCTTTCTTAGCAGCAAGGTATCACTCGCTAATTGTTGATGCAGCATCTCTTCCAGAAGAACTGGAGATCACAAGTAGGACAGAATTGGGTGAAATTATGGGAATCAGGCATAAATATTATAATGTTGAGGGAGTTCAATTCCATCCAGAATCTATCCTGACAAAAGTTGGATTTGAAATAATATTTAATTGGTTAAACCTTAAAATTTCGTACACAAACAAGTAATTATTGGATAATTTGACTTTAAATAAATATTCTCTTATCTTTGTATTACAATTAACAGTACACCGTTATTTGTGCTTTTTACGAAGTTTGCTTTATTTGTACGAACCACTTTATAAAATAGCTGGTTCGTCAGACAAGGCAGCCAAAACGGAATTCCAGATGATTTTCTGCTGTATTTGGTTTTCGTTTCAAAGCTCAAACTGGCGTACAGCTATTATTAACAAATTTAAGGTTTAATTTTTATGGAAACCGGTAAAGTAAAGTGGTTCAACAACACAAAAGGTTTTGGCTTTCTTACAAGAGAATCAGGTGAAGATGTATTTGTTCACTACCGTTCAATAGTTGGCGACGGTTACAAATCTCTTAAACAAGGCGATTCAGTACAATTCGAAGTTGAACAAACTCCAAAAGGTTTACAAGCTACAAAGGTAAAGAAAATATAGTACTTGTTAACACTTTTTAAATCCCGGCCTTACCTCATAAGCCGGGATTTAATAATTTCAGCAGCATTTTCTCCAGCTACATATCCAGTTGAATAAGCTGCCTGTAAATTATATCCTCCAATCCTACCAGCTATGTCCAATACTTCTCCACAGAAGTAAATGCCTTTTATTTTTTTTGATTCCATAGTTCTGCTATTGACTTCTTTCAACGATACACCACCGGCTGTTACCTCCCCACTTTTTATATCGATAGAAACTATTTTCCCAAGGGGCATATTCTTTATTAAATCTAGAATCTTTTTTCTTTCTTGCTTGCTCACCTGATTACAGCGTTTCGACTCTTCAATTCCAACTCTATTTAAAAAGTGCTTAATTATTCTGTTAGGCAAATAAATCTTGAGAACATTCTCAACTTCTTTATTTGAATTATTAACAAAATTTTCGGTAAGCTCAATATCAAATTCTTCCGCTGATTTAAAAGGAAACAAATCATAATACAAATATAAATTACCTTTTTTAATATTCTCTGCTGCATATCTACTTATTTCGAGTATCGCCGGTCCTGATAAACCACGATGCGTAAACAACACATCTCCGCTTTCTTCAATTAACTTGTTTCCATCAAGATAACATTTTAACAATCCGTTTCTCAATGCAATGCCTTTCCAAACTTCGGGAAACTCTGGGAACACTTCAACAGGAGCAAGGGCTGGCTTAATTTCAATTATATTATGACCGAGTTTTTGAGCAAATAAGTATCCATCTCCCGTTGAACCTGTATGTGGATATGAAACTCCACCTGTTGCAATTATAATACATTTAGATTCAATCTGATTGCTTCCAGTTATCACTTTAAAAAAATAATCTCTATGCATCTGCAAATCGATAACAGTACTATTTAATAATATTTTGCCATTATTTTCTCTCAACAATTTCATAAATACATTTAAAACATCACGAGCTCGCTGTGATACAGGAAATACTTTACCATCTTCACGGACAAATGTTTTTAATCCATATGAATTCAACAAATTTAAAATGTCTGAATTACTGAATCTATAAAATGAATACTTTAAAAAATTTGCTTCATTTTTTGGAAAACCCTTCAAGAGCTCCTCAACAGTCCCTGAGTGTGTGATATTACATTTGCCAGAGCCAGAAATAAGTAATTTTCTACCTAACGTGTTGTTCTTCTCAATTAATAGTGTATCGACACCAAGAGACGCAGCACGCCAGGCAGCTATAATTCCAGCTGCACCTCCACCAATCACGATAACTTCGCTATGTTTGAAATTGTTCATTGGTTTAATATATTAAATAAAAATTTTACTAAAAAATGGTACAACTTGAGAAACTCAGAAAAAAGAAGAAAAAAATTGTAGTCGGATTAATGTCGGGTACCTCTGTTGATGGTGTTGATACAGCTATTGTGGAAATATCCAATAATGGTTTTAGAACAAAAATTAAACAGATTGCTTTTGATTGTCACAAATACCCATCCAAACTCAAACAGTTTATATTAAAAAATTCTGACCCTGCTACAGCCAGATTAGATGAGATTGCAAAATTAAATTTTTTACTTGGAAAATATTTTGCAGATGCAATAATTAAAACCTGTAAAAGGTACAATATTACGATCAGCAATGTAGATTTAATAGGATCACATGGGCAAACAATATTTCACTCTCCCAAAAAATCGAAATTGTTTGGAAAAAGTATTTTCGCCACAATGCAAATTGCGGATCCCTCAGTAATTGCAAAACTTACTGGTATTACTACTGTTGGAGATTTTCGAATAGCGGACATTGCAGTTGGAGGTACAGGTGCACCATTAGTACCGTATTTCGACTTTGTATTTTTTAAATCAAAGAATAAAAATAGAGGGGTGTTAAATATTGGTGGTATTACTAACATTACAATAATCCCAAAGAATGCAACTATTGAGAACATATTTGCCTTCGATACAGGTCCAGGAAATATGATGCTTGATTATATGGCAAGAAAATTTTTCAAACTCCAATACGACAAAAATGGAAAAATCGCAGCAAGTGGTGAAATAAACTATAACCTGTTGAATTATTTAATGCATCATAAATATCTAAGAAAAAAACCACCCAAATCCTGTGGACGTGAAATATTTGGTGAAAATTTTATAAAAGAGATTTTATCCAAATACAAAAATACATCTAAAGAAGATATCCTTACAACATTTACAGAATTCGTGGCAAAATCTATATACAACTCTTATGAAAATTTTATCAAAAGCACAGTTATATTGGATGAAATTATAGTAAGTGGTGGTGGAATTCACAATAACTATCTTATCAATTCTCTTCAGAATTATTTTAGACCAGTTGCTATAAAAAAATTGGAATCCCTTGGATATTCTTCGGATGCAAAGGAGGCAATATGTTTTGCATTTCTTGCGAACGAAACCATTAATAGTAACACAGGTAATATTCCTGGAGCAACAGGTGCCAATAAAAAAACTATATTAGGAAAAATTTGTTTACCCTGAATAGGTAAATATCCTACCTAACTAAAAGCATTTTTCTAACATAGCTGAAGTTTTGAGTTGTCAATCTGTAAAAATAAACGCCCGTTGGCAAATTGGCTGCATCAAACTCAATTTTATAATTTCCCGCTTTTAATTCAGAATTTACCAGTTTAGAAACTTCCTGACCAAGAACATTAAAAACCGTTAAAATAACCCTTTCACTATTAGGAACATCAAATGTGATTATTGTATTAGAATTAAATGGGTTGGGATAATTTTGATACAAAGTGTACTTTTGGGGAATAGAAGATATTTCTTCAGCTGAAAGTTCGTTTTCAATAAAACTATAATGTTTATTAGTGCTCAGGTTATAAAATTTAAAAGTGTTTCCAGATGGAAACCTTATACTCATTGAATCTATAAATTCATAATCCTGGAATCCGAAAAATTGTGTTTTGCTGTTTTGAGATAAGTATCCCGAACCACCATTTATTTCTCTTATTTGTAGATTTCCACCTGTATAGCAATTAATTCTTGCACCTATTGCGCTACGATTTGATGGATTACCTTTTAGGGATACCTTTACCCATTTTTTATTGGTAGTAGTGTGTTGATATAGTAAATTTGAAGATGTTGTACTTCCAGATGCAACAAAAATATCTGGCAATCCATCATTATTTACATCTAAAATAGCAGCACCTTTGTTAAGTGCTCTATTTGATATATTCATTCTACCTGCAATCTCAATAAAGGTCTCATTTCCGTTATTTCGAAACAATCTATTTGGACCAGCTCTGGTAACATAAATATCAAGATAACCATCCAGATCATAATCTAAAAAAACCGGCGAATAGTTGATACCAATATCAGCAACACCAGCAATTGTTGCAATATCAGTAAAAGTTTCATTTTGATTATTCTTATATAATCTATTTGGAGCATTTTCATTACAAACAAAAATATCCAGATATCCATCATTATTAATGTCACCAAATGCAGCACCCAAAGCATAATTCATATTTTCTACCCCAGCTATCGTTGTAATATTACTGAAAGTCCCATCTCCATTATTCTTATACAGTTCACAAGCTGATAGTTCATCTCTTGTAAGTATGTAGACATCCATATAACCATCGTTATTAATATCACCCCATATTGCCATTGAAGCTTTACCCTGATAGTCCAGACCTGAAGTCGTATCGAGAGAATAAATACCACTTCCAAGGTTTTTAAAAAGGCTGGCTTTTTTTGTATTTAATTCTGAAAGAATAAATATATCAATTATACCATCATTATTGTAATCAACAAAATTTGCACCCATTGAACGATCATCATAATAAACAGGACTTGAAGTTAGAAGAGTAAAAGTTCCATCGGAGTTATTTCTATAAAGTTTATTCTTTCTTCTTAATAATGGCAATGGATTATAGGTAGTGATAAGTAAATCTTCAAAATTATCATTATCAATATCAGCAACGACTGCTGCTCTGTTTTGATCAACATCAGCTATACCTGCTGAGAAAGCGGATTCTGTAAAACTTACGCCACCATTATTTATATAAAATTTATTCGTAGATTTGCTTGCCACATAAATATCTTCCAAGCCATCGTTATTAAAATCAAAAATTGCCACGCCGTAATTCTCTGAAGAATCCTTTAACACTTGTGGGGTCACATCGTCAAAAGCAGATGCAACAATACTTGTATCCCAAATAGTCATATTTAACATTATTAATGTATCTATTTTTCTGATTGAGTTAATATTTATACCAGTTAACAAATTATTATAATCTCTGCTATTGGGTGTTGAATAACCATCGAAAGTCGTATTAGGATTATTTGCTCCACCGAATCCAGGGAAAGGATCCCCAGCATCACCCCGGTTGGATCCTAAATTCAAATGTCTGATTCCATCCGCCTGTTCCAAATCTACCTTATAATGATCTGGATTATTTTGCGAATTTATTTGATCGTCAACATGATAAATTAGTAATCCACTTTCAATTAGTGAAACATCAAAACCAATTTTTTGTCTGTTTTCAATTAAAAAGTACTGACTACCTTGTATTCCATTTTTCCAGAGGCGGTAAACAATCGGGTTGTTTTCAACAGGCAAGACGGCAAAATCGTCAAAAGTTGTAGTAACATTGACTGGAGAAACCCATCCTAATTTAATTTTGCACCAGGCAGACATATGTGAAGGTTTATGAGAATTCCTTTGATCGCCGCCATAACTACCTGAAGCCATCAGGCACCATCCACCTAAACCTTCTCCCTGTCCGGAAACATCGTAAAGATCTGGTAAATTAAATATATGCCCCAGTTCGTGTACAAATACTCCAATCGGTTCTATTGCCCCACCTGAATTTTGATTACCAGTCATTTCAGGTTGTATTGCATAAGGTCCATCCACAATTACAGATTTACCATCAGGCATTTTATCATTTGTTACAAAGGCAGAACCGCTATATACTTTAAAATCCCAACGATGCGACCATATATTCGGTGCACCTGCTGCGGCATCCCCACCTGTATGAACAACAATAAGAAACGGAACATGTCCATTACCTTGAGCATCAATATATCTTACATATTTACTGTAGTCAACTTGATTATCGCTTGCAACTAAAAGTTCATAAGTAAACTTTGGCCCACCAGAACTACTACCAGGATTATATGCAGATACTGGACCCTGTACTGGATACCACCCCTCACAATTTCCATAAAGATACATCTTTCCATAAGAAATTTCTTTATAATAGTCGGTGATCGTACCAGAGGGATTTGGACCATCCCATAATTGTGCCTGGAATTGGTCCTTTGTATATGTTGGCAATATATCAGTGAAATAACCTAATAGAGTTGGGGCATAAATACTATCGATTGTTAAATTATTTTTTAAAATTTCAGGGTCATCTTGCATTTGTTTATAGCGTTCGATCATTTTCTCTGCCCAATAACCTGAAGAATACGATTGTTGAATAATTTTAAATTCCTCTATCAATCGCTGATCTATCTTTACACCTTCCTTCGGTGGTCTGATGCTAAATGCTAAATCACAAAGAAATGTATTTATTATAAACAAAGTTAAAAATACTTTTTTCATTTTATTTTCCTTTGAATTCTTTTTCAATTTGTTTGTAAATTTCAATTAATGGCATTCCTGTTTCAGATGCAATTCGCCTGCATTCCTCAAACTCAGGTATGTATCTCACCTGACCATTTATATCAACAACTTTGACCTGAACCTTCCCAAACTTTGTATCGATAAGTTTCAACTCTCTATAAATCTTTTTTCTATCAACTTCAATAATTCTCAAACCTAAAGTTGTTGTCTCTTTAAAAAGGAAATTCGATATTTGATCAAGTAAAGATTTAGAAATTAATGTAGAAAGTAAAATTCCAGGCCTACCTTTTTTCATAATAATTGGAATCAAATATGCATCATGTGCACCCATTGATATTAACTTTTCAACGACATATGGGTATATTTCCGGATTCATATCATCTATATTAGTTTCCACTAAAATAAGTTCTTCATAAGAAACCTTGTAATCTAAATCTCCAATTATTATTCGGAGCAAGTTTGGAATTGGTAATTGAAAATTCCCAGCACCATAGCCAATCGAGTTAATCTTAAATTCTTCATTTTGAAGCACGCCAGAAGACAATGCTCTGATGATTGCGGCTCCAGTTGGGGTTGTAAGTTCAAATTCTATATTAGTTAATTCGACTGGGTAATCTTTTAACAATTCAACCACCGCTGGTGTAGGTATTGGCAAATTACCATGTTGAGTTTGGACAAAACCGCCTGATCCCAATTTAACAGGAGTCGTAAATATTTTCTCAATTTCCAGATAATTTATACAAATTGCAGTTCCAACAATGTCTATAATAGAATCAATCGCACCAACTTCATGAAAATGCACTTTTTCTATGGATGTATTATGGACTATTGCTTCCGCCTGTGCTAATTCTTCAAATATTTTAATGGAAATTTTTTTTATTCTATCCGACAATCGAGAACTTTCAATGAGCTGCTTTATGTCACTTAAGTGCCGATGTTTAGTTTCTGCAACTGTTACTTTTACATCAAATTTTGTGGCAAAAATACCATTTTTTTCTACACTATGCTGGGAAATTTCATAACCAGTCAAAGCTATTTTTCCAAGCTCCGATTTAAGTACATCAATTGGTACACCTGCGCTCAGGAATGCACCAATTGTCATATCACCGCTTATACCAGCGATTGTATCGAAGTATGCTATTTTCATAATAAAACTAATTTACAAAACTTTTTTTATATATGAAAGAAATTTATCTGTAGCTCCAGTATATTTCAAAACAAAATTCTTTGCTATTGAACCAGCTTTATCTCTGGAATTTTTATCATTCAATAATTTTATAGATAGCTCTATAAATTCTTTTTCATCTTTACAAGTGAATGCTCCACCTGCCGATAATAACTTGATTGCTTCCTGAGAATTATAGTAATTTGGACCAAAAATAACTGGTATTCCATAAACTGCAGGTTCCAGTACATTATGTACTCCACCTCTAAAGCTACCACCGACAAATGCAATAGTTGCATATTTATAAAGTGTCATTAAGTTTCCGATACTATCAACAATTATAACTTCCTGTCCTGAATAATCATTTAATTCAGAAAATCTAATATGTGAAATTTTGTCATTTAATTCCAATTCAATTCTCTCAATATTTCTATCATTTGGTTCATGAGGAACAAGAATCATTAATAGATTATTTATTTTTCTTTTGATCTCTTTGTAAGCTTCGATAATTATATTTTCATCCGCTTCCCAAGTACTACCAGCTACAATTATTAACTTATCTTTTATTACATTTTCCGCAATCAGATGTTTTTTCATTGACTCGTTGCATCTTTGATACACCTGATCATATCGTGTATCCCCCATAACTGAAATTTCTGGGTGTTTCAGATTTAAAAGTTCAAAAACTTTTTTATCCTCCTCTGATATTGCAGCAATATAATCAACCTCATTATAAAGAGTTCTGTGAAATGATTTGATTACTGGATAAAGTCGTGCTGTATTCGCACGCATTGTAGCATTTGCAATAATTATTGGAATATTCTTTCGTTTTAATTCCCAGATATGGTTGGGCCACAAATCATATCTTATTAATATTGCTACATTAGGTTTAACAATTGAAATAAACCTTCTTGCATTGCAATAACTATCAAATGGAAAATATGTAATAATATCTGCAAGTTTATACTTTTTTGAAGGTTCATAACCAGAAGGCGAAAAGAAGGAAACAATAATATTTAAATTTTTATTTGATTTTTTTAACTCCGCAATTAATGGTTTAGCTTGCTCAAATTCTCCCAAGGAAGAAACATGAAACCAAATTTTTTTTGAGTTATTATCTAATGCCGTAGATTTAATTTTCAATTGAGAGAAAAGATTTTTCCTGCCTTTAATTCCTGTTCTATATTTTGGGTTGAATATGGCTAAAACTAAGATCAGAACAAAGAATACCGGTACAACAATTAGATTATAAAATATTTTCCAGAATGCTCTCATTTAATATTTAGTATATTTTTGAAGGCATTGAAAACTTTATCTACTGTAATATCCTGCATACATTTGAAATGTTTTTCCGGGCAACGATTTCTGCCAATATGCGTGCAGGGTCTGCATTTAAGGTTGTTGTTTTCGACAACTATGTTTTCAGTTCCATGAGGGAAAAATCCAAACTGCCTTACTGTTGAACCAAAAATTGCTACTACTTTACGTTTGCGTGCCGCAGCTATGTGCATCAATCCAGTGTCGTTTGTAATCATCAAATTACATCTATCCAGTACAGCTGCTGTTTCTAATAGTGACAATTTACCTGCCATATTTAAAATAGAATTTTTATTAGTGTGTTCAATAACTGCTTTGGTTATCATATTTATATAATCTGCTTCATTTTTACTACCAAACATAAACACAAATGCATTGAATTGTTGCAAAATGTTTGAAAGCAATTCAATATATTTTTGAGCAGGCCAGATCTTCGTGTAATGCTTTGCTGAAGGAGCAACCCCAATTAGCAAATTATAATTTTCTAATGCAAGGTCTTTAAATTTTTGATGAAAATTTACACTTAAGTTATCCGGGTAAAATAAATCTAATCCATTATTATCATTTTTGACATTTAAAAATTTGATTGTCTCAATATATTTATCAACAACGGAAATATATTCCTTGAAAAGATCTATCTTAAACTTTATCAGGAAAAATCTTTTCAGTACTCTTTTGTTTATAGTATAAAACTTCGCTTTTGAGAAATATTTTATGTAGTTGCTTCTCCAATTGTTATGTAAATCCAATACCAAATCGTATCTTTTGCTTTTAATTTGATTAGCGATATTATATAACCCTCTTAACCCCTCCAAAGTATCAAATTCGATTATATTATTTACATTAGGGTTAAACTTTACAAGTTCAGAGTATTCTTTTCGAATCAGGAAATCGATGTTAGAATCAGGAAAAGACTTTCTCAAAATTCGTAATAATGGTGAGGTTAGTACAATGTCGCCAATACTACTGAACCTAATTATCAAAATATTTTTAAACATTTCCATAATAAGATTAAAACAGGGTCGCCTTGGTTAGGTATGGCAACCCTGTAAAGTTTTTCTAATTGAGGTGTGTAAACTACTTTTCTCTACTTCCTAATTCTTTATCAATCCAGAGAATTGAACCACTTTTTTCACCAACAAGCTTAATCTTTTCGATTATTTCCATTGCATTGGCTTCTTCTTCAACCTGTTCATTAATGAACCAATGAAGCATAACCTGCGTTGGGTAATCACCTTCTTTCACTGCTAATTCATATAATTTGTGAATTGATGCTGTTACTTTCTTTTCATGTTCGAGGGTTGCCTCAAAAGCCTGTAATATTGATTTAAAATCGGATGGGGGTTGTTCAATCGCTTTGAAAATTACATATGCTCCTCTTTCGACAAGGAAATTGTAAAATTTCATGGCATGTTCCCATTCTTCCTGAGATTGCACCTTAAACCAATTTGCTATGCCTTTAAAATTTTTTCCATCCGCATAAGCAGCCATTGCCATATATAAGTATGAGGAATAAATTTCAGAATGAATTTGGTTGTTTATAGCGTTTTGTAAGTTTTTACTTATCATTTTTTATCTCCTTATTATTTGTTAATTGTTTTTGTTTATTTAATATGTTAGCTAAAATTTCGAAACCCTGCAGGATTCTTGGTCCAGGTCTTGAAAGCAAATCTGCATCTACAATTACAATTTTGTTGTTTCGGTAAGCTTTCAGAGTTTTCCATTCAGGGTATTTATAATATAATTCTTCTAAATTTTTTACGACATCATCCAGAACGACAATTACATCAGGATCTTTTTTAACTACGTCTTCACGACTGACAATTGGATATTGCATATATGAATAAGAAAAGGGGTTTTCACACCCAAGCGCAATAATCATTTCATCAATAAATGTATCGAGTCCAGCAAACATCAGAGGTTCTAGATTTACAACAACACCAACTTTTTGTCTTTTACAGAACTTTTCCTGTTCAACTATTTCCTTGTATTTCTTTCTTAACTCATTATTTATCAGACTACCGCGTGTAATTGCGCCCGTAAGTCGACTGAGGTGATTGATTGAAAGAAATATCCCATCAATCATTTTTGGATTAAGAACGAAAACTTTATATCCCATTCCTTTTAACTGATAATAATCCCACTTATCATTACCCTGGAATGTCATAATTATAACTTCTGGATTTAGCTCTGCAATTTTCTCGAGATTTGGATTAATCATTCCACCAACACTTGGTTTTAATTTCGCCTCGGGAGGATAATCACAAAAATCTGTAACACCAACTAAACTTTTTCCACTGTCGAGCGCAAAAAGAATTTCCGTTATACTTGGTGCGAGCGAAATGATGCGTTTTGGTTCTTCCTCAAACAAAAATCTATTCCCTATATCATCAATTATAGCAAGTGGTAAAGTTGTTTTAGGATGTGGTAATCTCCTCTCACAAGCACTCGTCAGAAAAAGTGCAGTTACAAACAGAAATAATTTTACCAGGTGATAACTCCTGCTCATTCCTTCGCCCCAATTTGCTTTAGACCTTCAATAGATTGATCATAGTCAATTTTATATTGTTGTATTGCGTGGAATAAAGCTTCAGCAATTTTATTTTGTCCTTTTTCAGATTTTAGAAATTTTTCATCTTCGCGATTGGAAATATAACCCATCTCAACAAGTACATTCGGCATTGAAGCACCGACAAGCACATAAAAACCAGCCTGTTTTACCCCATTTATCTCTAAATCAGTATGCTTCTGGACAAAATTAGATGATAATTCAGCAAAGTGTTCACTATATTTCATATAGGCGCTTTGAGCCATTGTTAACAATATAAAATTTTCTTCTGTTAATTCCTGATATCTTTTCTCATAATCACTCTCAAATTGAATAACAGAATTTTCCCTCTCTGCTATCTTCAATGCATGTTCTGTTTTCCCTGGTCTAAGCAAATATATTTCAAATCCTTTTGCTGAACTTGGTTTACGACTTGTTGAGTTACAATGTAAACTGATAAAAAGCTTCCCATTCGCCTGATTGGCAATCTGACCTCTTCTGTAGAGCTCCACGAATTCATCGGATTGTCTTGTATAAACAACCTTGACATCTGGCATTCTCATTTCAATAATTTTGCCTAACTTCTTGGCAACAGCCAGCGTAATGTCTTTTTCTTTTGTTCCTGTAACACCAATTGCTCCAGGATCTTTTCCTCCATGCCCAGGATCTATGACAACTACATCAAGTTTCCACCTCTCTTTTTCACGTATGATATTTTTTTCGTAGGGTTTAAGCTCCTTTTCTGGTAGTTTCTCCTCCAGGGGTGTGTAAATCGCAAGAATTAAATCATTGCTCTCGCTATCCTGTAAAATTTCTGTGTTTGAAATTTTTTGATTCAGCTTAAATGTAAATTGCACTGAATTAGCAGAAGGAAACATCAGCAATTCTTTTACTATCCCAGCGGGTTTTACTGATTTAAGTTTTTCCACATCAGCTTTAGCGTCTGCTATTGTTAGATACAACCATCCATTTTTTTTATCTTTATCACCTGGTTCGTACCGTACCCAACTATCATAATCTTTTAATCTTTTATTTGACATTAAACGAATCATCGTGCCATTAACTTTAACATCATACATTATTCCAAAAATATCATACTTTTTTTTCTCGTAAAATATTCCTACATCGATTTTATTTCTTTTAACATCATATTGAATGCTCTGACCTGTTACATTTGAAAACAGGTTAACAAGTTTTTTTATCGGGATAAAAAACGAATAAGAAGCAAAAACCGTCTTATTCTCAAGTTGAATAACACCAAGCTCACCCTTTTCATCTGTTACTATTACAAAATCATTGTTTGCGGTAAATTTTATCTTATGATTGTTAATTTTTACCTCAAGTTTCTGAGATTCAGCATTGTAAAATGTGTGGTAACCAAATAAATTACAAAAATCGTTAACAGATGCATAAAGAATACCTCTGAGTTCAAAACTACCAATTGAAGAATTTTTTAATTTTTTATCAGCAAATTCGACCGTGATTGAATATTGAGAATATACTACAATTCTTATTAAGAGCAGAAATATCAATATGTTCAGCTTTAATCTCATGCTTTAAATTTCAACCTAAAAAAATACTTTAGAAAGAATTTTAATATTTCAATTCTTGGATGACTTGTTTCGGTTTCATACTTAATATGAAGTTCCCTGTTTGAATCTTTATCTCGGGTAATCAATACAATTGAAAATGGGCGTTTCATTCTTCACCACTTATTATAGTTTTTGCAATAAATATATCTCTTTTCCTGAGTTCTTTTATCATTTCATCAGCATTCGTACAATATTCCGGAGGAACAACTCCACGCTCATTAATTCTACCATCCAACAGCATTTGCGCAATAATCGATGTTGGGTATGAAGTTGTTCTCATCATAGCTGAAATTTGATTTGCTTTATCGAAATAATCTATCATTTCATATACTAAAATTTTTGGTTTATGCTCAATTTCTCCTTTTATTTCAGTTTTCAGTAGAACCACATCTTCATCATTATAATTCAATTTTTTAGAGAGTAAATCAATAAAAAATTCTCTCGGTGTTGTAATTGTGTTTCCAATGATCAAGGTTTCATTACTTGCAAAACCCAGTTCAAGTAAAGTTTTGATCTTTTCACAATGTCCTTTGTATCTGATAGTTTTATAATCAAGTTCTTTCACTTTACCCAAAAAGTATTGACAGAGTGTTGATAAGCCACCAGAAGTATTAAAAGCTTCAAGAGCTCCGAATGGTTCGGGGAAAATAATTTCCTCAACATCGTCCAGAGAGTTTACAATTTCAAACTTTCCATTCCTAATAACTTCAACTGGTTCGGTATATTCGTTCAATAAACCTTCAGCAGAGAAGACAATCTGGTAATTTAGCGGTGGACGAGGATGTTGAGGTAAACCTCCTACCCTGAGATGTATCTCATCCACTAAATCGAATTCTTTTGCACCCTCAACTGCAAGTATATTCACAAGTCCAGGAGCTAAACCACAATTTGGTATTATACTAACTCCTATTTCCTTTGCCTTTTCATTTAACTGAAGCTGCTTTTTTAATATTTCGTTACTTCCCCCTAAATCAAGGAAATGTTTTTCAGCTTCGAGAGATGCTTTTGTCAACAAATAGTTATATGAATACGGTACCGCACTTATTACCACATCTACACCCGACATCAAATCAATTACATCATCATAATTGTTTACATCAAGCTGGATGGGTTCAACATTTTTATTAATTTTTTCTGCAACACCGACTGCTTTTTGTAAGTTAACATCAGAAATTAAAACCTCATCAAACATATTTGAGTGTGCAAGATCATACGCAAGTGCACTACCCATCATTCCTGCACCTATCACGAGCGCTCTCATTTTAATATCTCTCCTGTTTCCATGCTCCAGAACAGTAAATCTAACTCATCCATCGTAATACCAATTTCCTCAGAAAACCTCTTAAACTTCTTTTCAATATACAGATATTTCTTCTTTGTAAGTGTTTTGGGAATGTCGCGAATTACTTTTAAATTTTTCAGATTCTTCAATATATGTCTATCCAGAATTGCAAGATTCCTCTTTCCTATGTTTCTCAGGAAGTGTGATGCCTCTTTATAACCCAAACCTTTAATATTTTTAACCAACCACTCTCTTAGTTCAAAATCATCTTTACCATTCGTTAGATAATCTTGCACAAAATGAAAATTTTCCTTTAACTCAATCAATCGTTCTGCTTTGGTTTTATGAAATCGTATATAGTTGTTTTTATCGGCAAGTATTTCTTCCGGATTGAAATTCGTTCTATGAAAATTTAAATGTTTCAGTTTTTTAACAACCAAATCGGCATTTCGTGCACTTGATTGTGGAGTTAACAAACAATATATCATTTCGTAAAAATACTCTTCCTTTTTCACATTTCTGAATTCTTCCAACCTTTGATGGATTTCTCCTTTTTTCAGCTGGAATTCTTTGCGAACTCTTTCTTTAAAATCTCCATTATCCATTATTTGAGCGCTTAAAAAATCTTTAATTTTATAAAAATTTACTTTACAAATATAAACAAAAAGTTTTAAAAATGAAACTATATCAAAGGATTATGGATTTCCCTTAAAGAGCTTTCTTAAATTATTCGTGAATACTCAGATTTTGAAAGTTTCCAAACCTTTATTCCACAAAAACGTTCTCCTTCCGGACAGATTGGATATGTACCCGATTCCGCACGCAACGAACAGGGTGGTAAAAGGTATTTTCCTATTGTCGGGTTTATTTCAGCAATTTGCTGAGCTTCTTCGAGCGAAGCATTCCATATTTCCTCCTGTGCATTATAACACAATCTCATAATATGTTTATGATGTAAATTCAATAAATCTGAGGATTCTGTAAAACGAATCGGAAAAGCATTTGGTAATAAATAGATAATATACTCATCCCTGACCTGCATTTTTCTTAAGGCATTTATCCCATCCCAAATTTTTTGCATTGTTTCTTCGTAAAGTTTATAAGCCTCATTCGAAAGCTGAATTAGCTTTGGTATTATATAATCTGGTGTCTCAGTCAGATGAGTTTGTAATACCGGGCGTGAAGCGGGTGTCATTCTATGCCGTTGATCCTGTGAATCGGCTGTGTGACTCAACTTCTTCCTGAATGTATAAGCAGGATGATACATTGCGCGCATCAATTTTGAATGCATTGTAATAACTAATGTCTCTCCCAAAAACTTGTTATGTGTCGGATTTAATAAACTTTCTATGGCAATTTGATCCGACATTTCACTTTCACTTAATCCCAGAACCTCTCTTATTGATTGCGCAAGAATTTTTTCATTATTTAGCTTATAATCAACTAACTTTGATACCTTCCCATCTAAACTTTTATCAAACTCTGAAAGAAATTTTTTTCTCATTTCAGGATCATTAACAGATGATTGCTTAATCGCACTATATTCAGGTGTTTCTTCAAGTGGGATAATTTTATCCAGAACAATTTTATAGTTTGGCTCCACTTTAAGCAGTTCATCCACCATTTTAGAAACAATAAGTTTTTGTTCAAAAGGTACATCATATTGTTCACAGGTGCGGTAATATCTTAATAGAGTAATTCCATTAACGGTATGATATAAATATGTATGTATTGCGATAGGTAAAATATACCTGGCAATTTCCTGTGCTTTTCGCTTTATATCTTTTGTATATTTATTATTTAATTTTCTACCGGGGAAAATTTTATAATATTCTTTTGAAACAACCGGTAACAATATTTCGATGATTTTTTTATAAGCATTAATTTGTTCATTAACTACCGATTTATATATCTCGAGGGATTTATCTGTAAGTGGAGGAATTGTAAAATTATCAGGTTTAACTTCTACATACCTCTGGCTAACCTGCTCTGAATTATAAAACGGATGGCTATGCAAAAATGACCAGACAAACTGTCGGGAAACATTCTCAAGTGTAAACTGAAAATGTGCGTGTTGGAAGGTTGTATGATGACCAGCTTCGTAAATGCTTTTTGCTATTTGCAGATCACGACTTATTGGTTCTTGCGTTAAATCAATATGAGAATCCTCTATTATTCCTTTTGACGAGTAACAGGTACGAGCTGTAGCAATCACATTCTTAAAAGGACTCTCAAACGCTTTTACAAGTTTTACTACTGGTTCTTTTGAGATAAGTTTTTGCATAATTTATGGGTTTTAATATACAAAAGAATAACAAGATACCCAACTATTGATAAAGATAAAAATTTTATTTGAAGATATTAAGATTATTTTTATGAAATTATTCTGTCAGTTACGACATAATTTTTATAACAGCAAATTTTATGAATCAATTAAGCAATTTTTGATTTAAGATCTTATGATTTAAAGCCGATTCTTTTCTGTGGGAAGGAATCGGCTTTTCCTTTCCTGTCATGTTGAGCGCCAGCGAAACATCTGTCATTAAGCACTGTGCGAAGCGAAACATCTGACAACACGGTCATTGTCATCCCCTCCTCCTCTAATGTCATCCTGAACGAAGTGAAGGATCTGACTAAACTCAGTCAGATTCTTCGCTCGTCCGTTTACCAACGGACTCCCTCAGAAAGACAAAGCCGAACTGCCATCCTGATCCGCCTTTGGCGGACCTGTCCGCCTCTAGCGGACCTGTCCGCCTTTGGCGGAGAAGGCTCTGACTAAACTCAGTCAAATTCTTCGCTCGTCCGTTTACCAACGGACTCCCTCAGAAAGACAAAGCCGAACTGTCATCCTGATCCGCCTCTGGCGGAGAAGGATCTGACTAAACTCAGTCAGATTCTTCGTTCGTCCGTTTACCAACGGACTCTCTCAGAAAGACAAGGGCAAAATGTCATCCTGAACGAAGTGAAGGATCTGACTAAACTCAGTCAGATTCTTCGCTCGTCCGTCATTCGACGGACTCACTCAGAAAGACAGTCGGCAGGTCATGCTGAGCGTTAGCGAAGCATCTGACATATTTGTTGATTTCCTTTGCGCTCTTTGCGATCTTTGCGAGAAAAACATGAAGCGAATCATTCTTCCTGTCATGTTGAGCGAAGCGAAACATCTGACATTAAGCACTGTGCGAAGCGAAACATCTGACAACACGGTCATTGTCATCCCCTCCTCCTCTAATGTCATCCTGAACGAAGTGAAGGATCTGACTACTCACAATCAGATTCTTCGCTCGTCCGTTTACTAACGGACTCTCTCAGAAAGACAAGGGTAAAATGTCATTCTTCGCTCATAAGATTCTCAACAAACACAATAAACAGATACTAACATTCATTATCAACAAAAAAATAAAAACGATTCTTATCCTCACCTCAAATAAGTGAACTTCCTCCATACCCATTCAAGCGGTCCAAATTGAAATTTCTTAAACCACACATTAGCAATCACGATTTGAACAAGGTAAATCAAAACCGTTATAATCAAACCCTCAGTTTTACTTATTTTACTAAACATTCCCAATCCATACCCATACACAATCAATGTACAAATTATTGATTGCATAAAATAGTCCGACAGCGCCATTCTTCCAGCTGCCGCAATGTATTTTATAAAATTAATTTTCTTAATTACTAACATACAGATAGCTGAAATATAAAATAAACTCAAAGCCGGCACACCTATCATCTGGAAAAATGAAGCCACAAACAACTCTATCGTTGGTTTAAATCTTTCTAAATCCAGTATCAATGTTGCGTAAACAAAATTCCCGATTAAGCCAATAATTAAACCCCAAATAAAGATTTTTTTCAATACATTCAGATTATTTTCCAATTCATGAAAAAATCTTTTTTTACCAAGATAAAGTCCAATTAAAAACATTGCGAACACATTTGGACCAATAAAGATCAATGAACCTCCCATAAACTTCATATCATGAATTCGCTGTTGAGTAATTTCCCAGAAACTTCCAACTGGATAAACCGAATACGCTCTATCAATGTCTTTTTTATAGAATCCTGCCTGAGCTAAAAAAGATTTTTCTATCTCCTGACGTATCTCTGGAATCGATTTACCCAATTCTATCGCAATCGCTCCTAAAAGTGTAAACAATATCGGCAACACTAAAATAATTATAACCCAGATCAATATTGTTTTTGGTTTTGCATTCCTGAATAATATTAAAACAAATCCCAGCAAGCCATATAATGCCAAGATATCCCCAACCCAGATTAGAAATGCATGAAACAAACCGAATAAGAATAGAAACAGATATCTTCTTGAAATAATTGATAAAAATTTTGCGTTCCTTTCTTCAGCACGCGACATTATGATTGTAAATCCGTACGCAAATAAAATTGAAAAGATGGTATAAAATTTTCCTTCACCTGCAAATTTTATAAACCATGCAATTACTCGATCAACTCCCAGCACACTCTCGGGTAATGGGAATAGAATCATTTGAGAAGGATGTACAAAAAAATCCATATTAACCAGCAAAATACCAAATAAAGCAAAACCACGAAGTACATCTAAAACTAAAATCCTTTCTTCTGGCTTTATTGGTTGAAGAGTTTTTGAATTGGTCACATTCTCACCTATTGAACCAGTTTTCTGGTAAAACTTGACTTTTGCGTAATTGGAATTATCATTGCACGAGGTCCTGATGTTGCCAGTGAAGTGTTATCCGTTACATCGGCTTCCTCATAAATGATCAACTTTGAACTCAAATCATAATATAAAATACCTTCAACATCCACACTGCTTTCAAAATAAACTTGCTCACCCTGCATCTTAATGTTTCCCTCACTTTCCGCTTCCGTTTCGTATTCAATCTTTAAACAATCTTTATCAAACTTATTTTCTTTCTTTATGAGCTTATACTTGTTCTTGGCTTTAGTCACAATAAGTGTTCCCATTATATCTGTTGTATCATACACTGTGGTTTCCCATTTATCACCAATCTTCAGTTCCTTATCACTCAAAATATGTAACTCAATCTTATTTTGTAAAATTTCATCTGCAAGTTGTCCACCAATTACAATTTTATCTCTTCCTTCTTTGTTCACAATATTGCCAAACTTATCGACTTCAATTTTCTTTCTTTTTGCAGGAATTTCCTTCAACGATAGTACAGTATCCATCTGTTTTGAAATAATCTGTGCTCTGATTGAATCAAAAGAAATTGTTATCAGATAATTACCATTTTCTAAAACCGAGTCCACAATTATTTTATGCATCATTTCTGCCTTTGTATCAACTCTGATTTCCTGTCCCATTACTTCCTGCGTGGTTTTGGATTTAATTACATCCTGATACCGATAAATTTTTCCCTGTTCAAAATTATAACTCAATTTATAAATTTCCTGTGAAAAAACTGAAAAAGAAAATAACAGGATCAACCAGAAAACAGCATATAAGTTTTTCATAATTTCTCCTTTATTTTTTTCACAATTTAAAGAATTATTAGATAAATTCAAACCATTTTTGTAACTTAATAAATACTCATTCGTAATTGTGCAAAAACTGTCTATTTTATGAACAAATATTTAATAATATTACACTTAACTCTACTGATTGTTCATTTTTCCTTTTCGGATGTAAAAGGGAAAAAGATTTTAGCAACAAGGTTAAATGAAAACATTCAGGTCGATGGTCGGTTAAATGAAAGCATTTATTCTAAACCAGGTATAAAGGATTTTACTCAAAGAGATCCAATTGAAGGCGCATCACCAACCTATACAACTGAAATCTGGATAGGTTACGATGATGAAGCATTATATGTAGGCGCAAGGTTATACGATTCATCACCCGACTCGATTATCAAACAACTTGGAAGGCGAGATTCTTTCCTGAAATCCGACTGGTTTATGATTGCAATTGATTCCTATTTTGACAGGAGAAATGCATTTTTCTTTGGAGTAAATCCGGCGGGCTCAATTGTGGATGGAACCTTTTTCAATGATGGTTGGGATGATGATTCCTGGGATGGAATATGGGATAGAGCAGTGACAACAGACGAAAAAGGTTGGTGCGCTGAACTTAAAATTCCTTACTCTCAATTAAGGTTTCAAGAGAAAGACGATTACATCTGGGGATTTAACGCAATGAGAATTATTGGGAGATACAATGAAGAAGATTATCTCGTAATGGTTCCAAAAAATGAAAGCGGTTTTGTTTCACATTTTGCTGAACTCGCTGGCATTAAAAACATTAAACCTCCATCCAGATTTGAAATATTACCGTACATCGTCACAGGTGGTGAATTTACAAAAAACTACACTATGGGCGATCCATTCAACACAGGAAAAAAGTTTATAAAAAATTTTGGAACCGATTTGAAAATCGGACTCGGAAGCAATGTTACACTCGATGCAACAATCAATCCAGATTTTGGACAGGTTGAAGTCGACCCAGCCGAAGTTAACTTAACGCAATTCGAAACATATTACAGCGAGAAGCGACCATTCTTTATCGAGGGCTCTAACATCTTCAGATTCGGTGTTGGAGGTGTTACTAACAATATGAACTTTAACTGGTCCAATCCTCAATTTTTTTACAGCCGCAGAATTGGTCGCAAACCACACCGAAACGACTTACCCGATTTCAACAACGCACCCAATGCTACCACAATCCTGGCTGCCGGTAAAATTAGCGGTAAACTGGACGACAATCAATCAATCGGATTACTTGCAGCCATAACTGAAAAAGAAATGGCAGATGTTCAGGATGAAACTAACAGATATAAATTACAGGTAGAACCATTAACTTTTTACGGTATTGGAAGAACACAGTACGAGTTCGATGAAGGAAAATATGGAATCGGATACCTCCTTACTTCGGTAGAAAGAGATACCCGGGATACAACATTAGCAAAAATTTTAAATCGTAGAGCTTACACATTTGGTAGCGATGGCTGGGTCTTTCTGGATCAAAACAAATCATGGGTAATTAATGGTTGGGTTGGTTTATCGTATGTGGGTGGAAACAAAGAAAGAATACTAAAATTACAGAGAGCACCACAAAGATATTTTCAGCGACCAGACGCATCACACCTTAAAATAGATAGCACTGCCACATCACTTGTAGGTACAGCAGGGAGATTTACTCTAAATAAAGAAAAAAATAACTGGATTTTTAACTCCGCTTTCGGATTTATCAGCCCGTCTTTCGAAACCAATGATTTAGGATTTCAATTTAATGCAGATGTTTATAATGCACATATCGCAACTGGATACAAATGGTATGAACCTGATAAATTTTTCAGATTCAAATCTTTTCTAATTGCCGCCGCACGCAACTATAATTTTGGTGGTGATAAAACCAGTGAAATTTATTTTGCAAACATTAACTTAGTTTTTCTCAATTATTGGGGTTTTAATTCAAGATTATTCTACATCCCGAGAACAATTGATACCAAAAGTACAAGAGGCGGTCCTGCTATCCTATCACCAAAAGCTTATAACTTCAGGTTATGGTTTGATACAGATCGTCGAAAGAATTTAATTTTTGAATTTTCGACAGAAACAAGCTCAAACGAACTCGGCGGGAAAGAATTTGAATTCGCATCAGAAATTGAATGGAAACCATTCCCATATTTAAATCTCAGTTTAGAACCAAAATACAATTATAACTTGGATAAATATCAATATGTATCGACAATTGAAGATACATTACAAAAATCCACCTATGGGAAGAGATATATTTTCGGTGAACTTAAACAAAATACAGTCTCTGCGGATATCAGATTGAACTGGACATTTACTCCAACATTATCTCTGCAAATGTATCTTCAACCCCTCATTTCGGTAGGTAAATATCATAAAATTAAAGAACTGGCACATGCAAAAAGTCTGGACTTCAACACTTATGGTGAAGGAAACTCAACTATTATAAAAGCTAATAACGATGAATACATAATTGATCCAGATGGGAGTGGACCAGCAGAAAGCTTCTCAATAGAAAATCCTGATTTCAACTTTAAATCGCTTCGACTAAATCTTGTTTTACGATGGGAATATTTACCCGGCTCAACAATTTATCTTGTCTGGACACAAAACAAAACAAACGACTCACATCCAGGTGTATTTCATTTCAGAAAAGATTTTAAAGATTTAATCTCAGCAGATGGAGATAACGCTATTATGTTCAAATTAACATACTGGTTTAATCTGTAGATATTTTTTGTTTCACCTTGCGATTAAGTTAATTTTTCAATATTTTGTGCTGAGATGAAAAATTTGACAGACTCAAAGACCGCTTTGATTATTGCTACTTTATCTTCTTTTACCACACCATTTATGTTTTCTGGTATGAATGTAGCATTGCCAACTCTTGCAAAAGAATTTAACCTCGACGCAATAACACTCAGCTGGGTAGTTTCAGCTTACGCACTCTCTGCTGCAATTTTTCTGATTCCATTTGGAAGATTGGCAGATATTTATGGCAGGAAGAAAATTTTTCTTATGGGATTGATTATATTCAATCTCTTTTCTCTACTTATTGTATTTGCACCTTCAGCTTTGTTTTTAATTTTATTGAGAGCAATTCAGGGAGTTGGTGGTGCAATGATATTCGCAACAAGCACAGCCATCTTAATCTCAGCAACCGAACCTTCTCAAAAAGGTAAAGCCCTTGGTTTAAATGTAGCCTCCGTGTATCTTGGACTTTCTCTTGGACCATTCTTAGGCGGAATCCTGACAGGTACAATTGGCTGGCGAAGCATCTTTTACCTCACAGTCGCACTTGGAATTTTCCTCATTTACCTGACTTCATTTCATCTTAAAGGCGAATGGGCTGAAGCGCGGGGAAAAAAATTCGATTCTATCGGTTCCATAATTTTCAGCATTGCATTTCTTTTCTTGATGTACGGTGCATCTCATCTAACTGAAAATTACGGAGTTATAATTTTAATTCTTGGCATTTTATTGTTTATGCTTTTCGTATTTTGGGAATTAAAATATTCCGAACCAATAATTAACCTGAAGTTTTTTATAAAAAATACAGTTTTTGCTTATTCAAATCTTGCAGCATTAGTAAACTACAGTGCAACATCTGCAGTTACATTCCTGTTAAGTTTATACCTTCAATATGTAAAAGGACTTGATGCTAAATTTGCAGGTACAATCTTAATTGCACAACCTGTTTTTATGGCAATTATCTCACCTGTTGCCGGAAAACTTTCTGACAACATCGAACCAAAATACATTGCCTCAATAGGAATGGGGATAACAGTTATTGGTTTATTGTTATTCATCCCTATAAATCTGGATACTCCATTATTTTATGTGATAATTAACTTAGTAATACTCGGAATTGGATTTGGATTGTTTTCTTCGCCAAATACTAATGCAGTTATGAGTTCGGTAACGAGGGAATATTATGGAATAGCCAGTGCAACTATAGGAACGATGCGTTTAAGCGGACAAATGTTAAGTTTGGGAATAGTGATGTTATGTTTTTCGATATTTATGGGAAGAACGAAAATCGATGTTGAGATTTTTCCTGAATTTATAAAGAGTTTAAAGGTAATTTTTATAATTTTTAGTGGACTTTGTATAGCCGGGATATTTGCATCTCTTGCGAGGGGAAAATTGAGGAATTTATGATATTCAAATTGGAATAGAACCAGAAAATTTGTAAATTTGTGTACTTCGATAAAGCCGGAGTGGTGGAAATGGCAGACACACCGTGTTCAGGGCGCGGCGCTCGCAAGAGCATGCGGGTTCAAATCCCGCCTCCGGCACAAAGTAAGGAGAGGTGTCTGAGTGGTTGAAAGAGCCGGTCTCGAAAACCGGTATTCGCTTTCTGCGAATCCAGGGTTCGAATCCCTGCCTCTCCGCAAAGTGTAAAACTGAATCCGGTTATTCGCGTGAGTATTTACGTATGATATTATGAATTCCTTCTTTAAATCTATCAGATAAGCTATATGCAATTATAAAAATAATTAACAAAAAACTTAAAATAAATATAATTATGAATGCAACTTGCCAAAAAACAGCAGATAATAATGCGATAACAGGTAATGGTATTAGGAATGACTTTCTTTTTTTTCCATTTATATTTCAATAAATTATCTAATATTTTAATGCTCATCCATCTTATCTCATTTTCACTGTGGCACTTTTAGAAATTTTTTACAGTTCACCCTCTGTATAGCGATAATAACCTTCTATCATTGTTGCTGCTATGCTATCAGCCGATTCTACTAACTGTTGACCAATTGTCCACTTCTCAAAACTCTCCCAACGCATAACTTCACTCCATACCATTTCTCCTACCCTTACCGCAATTCGATATATTCTAAAATCTGATAAATCTTTCATGCCAGATGATATAAAACTTTTTTTACCCAGTTTTAAATAAATATAATAACAAAAATTATAAAATAAAACACTTAAATCTCTCATTCTATCATTAATTACTTACCCCTATCATCCCTTATCACTTATTTCTTATCACTTATCTCTTATCACTTATCACCTATCCCTTATCACCTATCACTTATCACTCATCACCAATCACTCATCCCCTATCACTCATCACTACCACCCTTCTCCGGCGGAAATTCAAACAGATTTAGTAAACAGTGATGTGTGGTTAGTGATATTTTTAAATTTTCTTCTGTTGTAATTGTGTTATAAACTTTATTGTTTGCGGTATTAACTGATCAAGTTCATTCTTTATTCTTTGATACTCCTTCTCATTAATTAATCCTCTTTCTTTACTTCTCCAGAGCCATAGCATCGTCTCTTTTGCTGATGATAATGAATATTGGAAGAATTTCCTCTGTTCACCCTCTGTATAGCGATAATAACCTTCTATAATTGTTGCTGCTATGCTATCAGCCGATTCTACTAACTGTTGACCTATTGCCCACTTCTCAAAACTCTCCCAACGCA
>QOQV01000008.1 GCA_003327435.1 Ignavibacteriota bacterium | reverse complement strand
GTTGTTAAAGCTTTACCCAATCTTTTCCATTACATAGATGATCCAAAGATAGCTCGTTCTACTAATGCATTAGAAGGCTATTTCAGTCGTGTCAAAGAACATTACCGCTTACATCGCGGTTTATCTAATAGGAACAAAATAAATTATTTTAAATGGTACTTTTTCTTAAAACCTAAATAACTTTTAGCAACACTAAATGACTATTATACCCAGGATGACAATGACCGCGAAGTCAGATCATTCTCCGCCAGAGGCGGACAGGTCCGCCAGAGGCGGATCATGATGACAATTTCTAAATTTTCGTATACTAACTTTTTTATTATTAATAATTTTTGCATATTGAGAAAAAAAATAAAGGATAAAAAAATGAAATCTCGTTTACTTGCAATTTTATTAATCTTTGTATTTGCAACCCAATCCTTCGCTCTTCTTGACGAGGGAATGTGGCTATTGGATGCTATCAACCGCCTTAATTTAAGTGATTTCAAAAAGAACGGACTCGAATTAACTCCTGAACAGATTTACAATCCTAACGGTTCAAGTATAAAAGATGCAATAGTGAGTTTAGGCGGAGGAACAGGTTCATTTGTTTCTAATAAAGGTTTAATAATCACCAATCACCATGTTGCGTATGGTGCAATCGTCTCTGTAAGTACTGTTATACAGGACAGATTAAAGGATGGTTTTTTAGCGAAAACATATGAAGAAGAAATTCCAGTCGAAAATATGACCGCTCAAGTGTTGATTTCGATGAAAGATATTACCAATGAAGTCACAAGTGTAATTAAACCAGATATGAGTCCAGCCGAACAACAAAAAGCAATAAACGCAAAGCTCCGTGAAATTGAAGCAAGAGAAAAAGGCAACACCGAATACGAATGCAGAGCAAGTGAAATATTCTATGGCGTAAAGTACTACCTATTCACATATGAGGTAATAAAAGACATTCGACTTGTATATTGCCCACCCAATGCAATTGGTAACTACGGTGGAGAAATTGACAACTGGATTTGGCCCAGACATACTGGCGATTTTTCCTTTCTGCGAGCTTATGTATCACCAGAAGGTAAAACAGTAAAATACTCAAAAGATAATGTTCCATATGTACCCAGACATTTTTTACCAATTTCAACTCAGGGATTTCAGGAAGGTTCTTTTATGATGATAATTGGATATCCTGGCAGAACTTTCCGCTACAGAACTTCAGCCGATATAAAGTTCGCTTATGAAGAAGCTCTTCCATTATCCATTGATTTGTTTAAAACACGAATCGATATTCTAAACAAATGGGCTAAAAAGGATAGAGCAATTGAATTAAAGCTTGCCAGCAGGTTAAGAGGTCTTGAAAATACATACAAAAACTACTTAGGTGTGTTAGATGGAATGAGAAGATTAAAGTTGATACAGCTGAAAACTCAGGAAGAGCAGAAATTCATGGATTTTCTCTCCTCAAATCCTGAATTAAAATCAAAGTATGGAAATATTTTAAATGAAATCGAAACACAGATAAATGATTTGAGGACATATAACAAAAAGAGAACAATACTTGCAACAATGTTTATGAGTTGCGATATGTTAAGATTAGGTCAGCGTTTGATGAACTACACTACAATGCAGGTAAAGGACTCAACAGGAAAAATTAAACCAAAGACGGAAGCTGAGCGCTCTCAGGTAAAAAGTTTTATTAATTCGGTTCATAAAACTTTTATTCCAGAAGTTGACAAAGAAAACTTAATAGCCATAATGCTTCAAGCCGCCGAACTACCGGAAGCTCAAAGCATAAAGATTATACAGAAAATTACAAAGGGTAAAACTGGAGAGAAATTGGAAAAGGCAATCCGGAAATTTGTCGATGAATTATATGATGATACAAAATTAAACTCACTTGAGTCTGCTGAAAAACTTCTAATGAAGGATGATGAGGATATTCGAGAAGACGAATTTGTTGAGTTTGCAATTGAGCTTGAAAAAGATGATGCTCCTATTCGCGAAAAATATTCAGCTTATGAATCAAAAATGAATTTTTTAAGAAAAAACTTAATGGAAGCTTATTTGAAATGGAAGGGGGAAAATATTTACCCCGATGCAAACAGAACTATGCGACTTACTTATGGAACGGTCAAACCGTTGAAACCAAGAGATGCCGTTTACTGGGATTATGTAACATCGCTCAAAGGGGTCATGGAGAAAGAGACTGGTAGCGAACCATTTGAAGTTCCAGTTAAGCTTAAAAACCTCTGGGAAACCAAAAATTTTGGAAATTATAGAGATGAAAAGATAAATGATGTGCCTGTAGCATTTATATCAAATCTGGATATTACTGGTGGAAACTCAGGCAGTCCGATAATTAACGGAAAAGGCGAACTGGCAGGTGTTGCCTTCGATGGTAATTGGGAAGGTGTAGTCGGCGACTATTACTTTGAAGAGCCAATGAACCGCGCAATCAGCGTTGATTCAAGATATGTCTTATTTATTTTAGATAAATTTTCAAACGCACAAAACCTTTTAAAAGAAATGCAAATTCGCTAATTTTGAAAAAACTTGCAATTTAATTTGCTTTTTTATAACTTTTTTCTGAAATTATATCAAAAACATTTAAAGGACACGTTGTTATCGATATTTTGCTATAGATTATTAAAATAATTTTATGAAATTCCCTTTTAATTGAAAAAGTATCGTATAACAACGTGTATATATTTTCCAACATATCAACTAAAAGAAAGTATTTTTTACACTTTCTGATCTCGCTACCAATACTCTTCATCATAGTATTCAATTCCCTATCTTTTTTTAATCCTGAAAACAAAAATTTTCCCGATCTACACAACTTACATATTCAAAATGCAGACACAACTGATTTAGATTTTGAATCCGACACATCAGATACAGAGCAAGATATAGAAGATACAACAGAACCAGACACCATATCACAGCAATTAAATGTACAGGATACAAACATAAAAGAATGGATTGATTCAACTGCATATATATACATCGATTCCTCGGCAAGAGTTGAACACTTCGTCTACCGTCGCACAGATCCAATCTATGCAAATGCTTTTAACAAACGACCGCATCCATTATTTCTTGAAAACCGCTCAACAGCATATCAAGTAAACGTTGAACTTGACAGTACAGGCTCATATGTAAATGTAACAGAGACTATTTATGGAAAAGATGTTAAAATACCAATTCGCTTGACATTAGATGAATACATACGCAGACGACTCGAGTACGACAGATACAAAAACTGGGAATCGTTAGTAAAAGTTTACAAAGAAAAGGAACATGGAGCTGGTTTAAGCGAATTTTTAGGTTCTGTAACAAACATCGATATTCCTGTTCCATCTGTTCCGTTCTTGAGTATTTTTGGGCCTCCAAAAATAAATATTAGAATAAGTGGCGCAGTCAATATCAAAGCTGGTTTTAGAAGTCAAAAATCAGATCAGGCAACAATATCACGGCAGGATCAAATACGAAACGAACCAAATTTCAATCAGGAAGTGCAGGTTAATGTTAACGGTACAATTGGCGATAAACTTAATATTACCGCCGACTGGAATACACAGCGAACATTTGAATACGAGAACCAGTTGAAGATTAAATACACAGGATACGAAGATGAAATTATACAGAGCATAGAAGCTGGAAATGTTTCGCTTCAATCTCCAGCTTCTTACATTGGAAGCAGTCAGGCACTTTTTGGTATAAAAGGTAAATTCCAGCTTGGCCCTTTAACACTACAAACTGTTATGTCTCAAAAGAAGGGTCAAACAAGGGAATTAACTGCTTCAGGTGGTGCGCAGGAAAGAGAATTTGTAATTAGAGCATTCGAGTATTCTACAAATCATTATTTTTTAGATACATTATACCGCAGCATTTTTGAGATTACACACTCCGGGTTAAATGTCCAACTACCTATAAATTTGGCACAATTCAATGTTGTTGAAATAGAAGTATGGAAAACTCGCCAGGGCGCTGTTTATCAGGCTGGACAAAAAGAAGCAGTTGCAATTGTTGACCTTCCTCCAATTTTGGCAGGTAACGCTTATGCGGATTCTTTAAGAGAATTGAATTCCATTTCTGGCATTATTGAACGTGGCACATGGATTAAATTACAGCCAAATGAATATAAGCTAAATGACCAATCAGGGTATATTTCGCTAAATACGAGTTTGCAAGCAGATCAAGCACTTGCAGTCGCTTTTAGAACTCAAGGACCGACCGGTGCAATTGATGATGATATTTTATTTGGTGAATTTTCTGGATTGGATACTTCATCAACAAAACCTTTAATATTAAAACTAATACGCCCCAAAAACCTTGTTCCAAGTCATAAATATGCCTGGAATCTAATGCTAAAGAACATTTATTCACTGGGAGGTTCAAATCTAAAGCAACAGGGTTTCGAGTTAAAAATTTACAGGGAAGAAGGTTCCCAATCGGATCAAGATCAATTATTTGGTACTTCACTTATTACCATTTTGGGATTGGATAAATATGGAGAAAATAATGCAACTCAACCTGATGATAAATTTGACTATATTAGAGGTCTTACAATTGATGAAGCACGTGCTGAAATAATTTTTCCTACACTGGAACCATTTAGAAAATCAATTAGAGAATTTTTATTAAGTATTGGAAAATCAGAAACAGAAATAGACTCTCTAACTTATCCCGAAATTTATGATACATTAAGAACCGTCGCTCAACAAAGTATTAGAAATAAATATATATTGAAGGGAAAATCTGCTACTGAACGCCAGAGCAAGTATAATCTTGGATTCAATGTAGTTGAAGGAAGTGTTCAGGTTTTACTTGATGGTTCACCTCTTACACCCAATGTTGATTATTCAGTTGATTATATGATTGGAGAAGTGATAATCAGAAATCAAAGAGCTTTAATGCCAGGAGCAAATTTGCAAATCAAATATGAACAAAACGATTTGTTCCAATTAGCTTCTAAAACATTAATTGGTGCAAGAGGTGAAATGGATCCACTTCCAAACACCAAATTAGGTTTCACTTTTATGAATTTGAACCAGGAAACTTTAAGCGATAAAGTACGCCTAAATGAAGAACCAACAAACAATTCGATTTTTGGAATAGATGCAATGACATCTTTAAATCTTGGTTTTTTGACAAAAGCAATTGATGCACTTCCATTTATTCGAACACAGGAAATGTCAACAATTAAGTTTTCTGGTGAAGCTGCATATATGCTTCCGGATCCAAACACAAAAAAGAGCACAATTGCAAGCGATAAAGGTTCTGGAATTGCATATATTGATGATTTTGAAGGTGCTCGCAGAAGCATTCCACTCGGTGTAGGTTATTCAACCTGGCGGCTCGCAAGTCCACCAGTGTATACTTACCTCGGAAACATAGCTGATAGTACAAAGACATATTCGAAAGCAAAACTCTGGTGGTACAACCGTCTACCAAGTGATGTAATTGTTACAGACATCTGGCCTAATAAAAGTGTAAGAAGGGGGCAGGAACAGGTTACTGTTTTAAATTTAGACTTTTTCCCGAAGGAACGAGGACAGTTCAATTACTCAATGGACATCGAAAGAACTCTATTAGCTGAACCGACTAAAAATTGGGCTGGGATAATGAAATACTTAGGTGCAGCAGGCACTAATATAATAGAGCAAAATATCAATTACATAGAACTCTGGTTAAAAACTGAACAAATTAATCCATCAGCAATACCAAACCTAAAAAAAGGTAGAATTTTTGTTAACTTGGGTAAAATCAGTGAAGATGTTATTCCAAATAGGAAATTAAACAGTGAAGATCTTGTTAAAAGCAATATTCCAAATGGTGTTTTAAATCCAGGTGAGGATGTTGGTCTGGATATGTTAACAGATGCTGAAGAACGGCAGGTCTATGCTGATTTAATTGCAAAATATCCAGAATTATATGATGATCCAAGTGGTGATAATTTTGCATACACGACTGGAGGTAGAGATTTTAGCAGAATAAACGGATCCGAGAAAAATGAATTGAGTCCAGAGGGACGATTCCCTGACACTGAAGATTTAAATTCAAACGGAGAATTAGATTTACTTAGTAGCTATCTTGAATATGAAATTCCACTGGATTCTGTTTATATCGATTCCACAGGTATGGAAAGAACAAACTCCTACATTGTAGGTGGTGGAACTTACGGATGGTACCAATTTAGAATACCACTCACAGAATTTACAAGAAAAATTACACAAGGTAATGAAAGTGCTATCGACATTCTACAAAATATGCAATATGCAAGAGTGTGGATATCTGGATTTGATGAACCTGTAAGAATTAGAATAGCGGATATCAGTTTAGTTGGTAATCAGTGGCAGGAAGTTATCAAAACTGATTCCGTTTTAAAAGTTGCAGTAATTAATATTGAAGACAATCCTGAATACGCAAGTCCACCAGGTGTTATTCGAGAACGCGACCGAACTCAACCTGATCAAGAAGTTTTTGGAAACGAACAATCGTTAAATCTGAAAATTAACGGTTTGTTGGATGGCCAATCAAGAGAAGCATTTAAATTCTATTCTTATAAACCTCTCGATGTTTTTAATTACCGCACAATGAAAATGTTTGTACACGGAGATAAAAATTTTGTCTTTAACAGCTTGGACGATTATGATGCCGAAGTTTATTTGCGTTTTGGAACCGACTCATTAAACTATTATGAGTACCGTGCACCATTACATCCAGGATGGGATCCAGCCAATAATGAAATTATAATTAAATTTGCTGAACTAACAGCTATAAAAGAAGGACGAGATTCAGTCCGGAATCGCTCAATTCCAGTTCCAGTTCCAGATGGTCCACCAGGAGCTGTATATGTTGTTAGAGGTAATCCATCGCTGACAAATATTAAATACATCTGGATAGGTGTTGAAAATCCTGTAAATAAAGGTAAGACAATTCTTTACGGTGAGGTATGGGTAAACGAGCTTAGAGTTTCAGATGTGGATGATACTCCTGGTTGGGCATATAAATTTGATACACAACTTAAGATCGCTGATTTTGGTAATGCATCTTTCAATTATTCAAAAATGGATCCATACTTTCACGGACTTGATCAGCGGTTTGGAAGTCGCCGAACAACTAACAACTGGGCAGTCGGGGCAAGTTTTTCATTGGAAAAATTCTTACCCAATAACTGGCAGGGTACAACAATACCATTCAATTACAATCACAGTGAAAGTATTGAAAATCCACTCTACCTTCCAAATACCGACATAGATACAAAACAAGCTGCGGAGAGAGTTAAACAAGCCGCTATTGATAATGGTACACCAGTAGATGAAGCCGAAAAACTCAAAAACGAAGTAATCAAACAGGCACAAACTGTAAGAATGTCCGAATCTTTTGGTGTACCAAATCTTAGAATTGTTTTCCCATCTTCTGCATGGTATATCAATGAAACCATAAACAAAATTACCTGGAGCTTCGGTTACAATCGCTCAACTGAGAGAAATCCTTTGATTGTTCAAAGATACAACTGGAGCTGGAATGGAAGGACTGGATATTCAGTGAGTTTACCAGCAGATTTCTACTTCTCACCATTTAAAAAACTATTTGATGGTGTATGGTTGCTTGGAGATTACAAAGATTATAAAATTTATTTCATTCCCATTACAAACTTTAACACCGGTTTAGGCGTCCAGCGCGGACAAGGTAGAGAAACCCCCAGATTGCAAACAACCACACAAAGACCAATAAGCAGGTCCTTTAGCGCCAGCAGGAACCTCAACTTTGGTTGGCGATTATCTGAAGGTGGGCTAACAAACCTCTCTGGTGATTATGGTATGAACATTGAAAGTTCATTACTTCACCTCGAGACCGATTCACTCGGTAACCAACGCCCGTTCAGTCAAATACTTAGAGATATTTTTAGAACCAATAAAATAATCAATTTCGGATTAACAGCTCGATATTCACAGCGATTTACTATAAATTCCAAACCAAAAATTCCAAATATATTGGACATAAACAAATATCTGGATTTAGGTGCGGGGTATTCAGTAAATTATGGCTGGTCCGATAACTTTCAACCAAACGATATTGGAAAAGGTGCTGGTTGGGATAATAATATTAACTTGACTTTAAACTTTAGATTAAAATCCCTCACAGATCCTTGGTTTACATCTAAAGATGCTCCACAACAAGCTCCTATCAGACAAAGACAGCAACCAAGAATTGAACAACCTGATACTTCAGCAGATTCTGATACTATAACGACAAAGAAACGACCAGAAGAAAAACCAGAAAGAAAAATTAACATACTAAACCAGTTAAAAACTATTTCAAAAATATTTATAAAATATCCTTTCCTGGATTATGAAACTATTAACATATCATTTGCACAAACAAATCGCAGCGTTAATAGCGGAGTACGCGGACATACAGGTATGATGAACTTCTGGGGAATTCCACCCTTCGAAAATCCAAAACTGGAATATGGCCCTTCTCGACTTTACCAGTTAGGAATATTAAGCGATCCATCCGGAAAACTTGAATATTCTTCCTCATCAAGATTTCCTTTCATAAAATTTAATGTTATCCGAGGATTAAGGGCACCCAATGCTCAAATTTCTGATCAATTCAGTCAGACAAATAGAATTGCTTTAAGGACCAACAGGCCACTTTGGGAAGGGGCTTCAATTGATTTAAACTGGAACCTCAACTGGTCAATTAACAAAAACACCACATTATTCACCGATGCCGAAGGAGTTCCAACTGTCAACTCTATCGCAGTTGGTGGAAATTTAGAAAGATCCTTTTTCACTATGCCACCAATTCTGTTATTTAAAATGTTGAAGAGTAATCTGGAAGATGTTGGTAAAAAATACAACGAACGACGGAATAATATAGCAGACAGAGCACCTGATGATGTCAAGCTCGCAGAATCATTTGAAAAAGGTATGGAAGCATTGCCTGTGTTTCAGAAACTGTTTGGCTCATTATTGCCAAGAGTTAACTACGCACTGCGCTGGGATGGCGTTGAAAAAACATTAGGAGTTACAAAATTTATAGATAGGCTGTCATTTAATCATGCCTATACTTCAAGTTTTACAAAACAGTGGAAAGGTAATCCAAATGGAGGAATCAAAGTTGAAGCTGAACGAGTAAATTATAGTTTTGCACCGTTGATAGGTTTAGACGCAACAATGAGAGAGATTTTAAAAGGGAATATGACTTTTTCATTTAAATTCAATAAAGGTGCATCTTATGATTTAAACATTGCTTCACGCAGTATTGTTGAGCAATCAAATACCGAAGTTTCATTCTCCCTAAGTTATAATCGTAGGGGTTTCGAGTTCCCGCTCTTTGGTTTATCTTTAAGCAATGATCTTGAAGCAACTATAAATTACTCACTTAATCACACCTCACGCACAACATACGAAGTAAACTTACTTGAAGTCAATCCTGACGGAACACCTCTTGAAGGAACTACACGAACAATAATTGAACCAAGAATACGTTATGTATTAAGCTCAAGAATAACTGCTGCAATATATTATAGATACACAAGCATTAAACCTGATGAAGGCGGATCTCTAATTCCAGGAACAACTACAAACGAAGGCGGGTTAGATTTAAGGATAGCAATACAATGAAAAATAAAGGCAAAATACTCTGGGTAGACGACGAAATTGAACTATTAAAACCTCATATAATTTTTTTGCAGGAGAAAGGTTATATAATTGAAACTGCAACTAACGGAGAGGATGCCCTCGATTTAGTAACTTCCAGAAATTATGATCTTGTATTTCTGGATGAAATGATGCCCGGTATGGGTGGACTTAAAACACTAAGTGAGATTAAGAATATCAGACCTGAATTGCCAGTGGTTATGGTTACTAAATCTGAAGATGAAGGTCTTATGGAAAATGCTATAGGAAGCAAAATAGATGATTACCTTACTAAACCAGTTAACCCAAGTCAAATCTTACTTGCCTGTAAAAAATTCCTTGAAGGGAAAAAAATTGAAAGCGAATACGTCTCGCGTGATTATATTAAAGAATTTAACGAAATCTCCAATCAACTTACACTAAATCCATCTTATGAAGAATGGATAGAAATTTACAATAAGCTCGTCAACTGGTCAATTGAAATAGACGAGCATCCGGAACTTGGATTAAAAGATACCCTTTATGACCAGTTTAGATCCTGTAATGTCGAGTTCTCAAAATTTATAGAAAGAAATTATAGAAACTGGCTGGAGAGTAAAAACCGACCTATACTATCGGTAGATATTGTTGATAAGCTTCTCATACCAGAACTACAGACCAACAAATCAGTTTTCTTTTTAGTAATTGATTGTTTGAGATATGATCAATGGATGGGGATGGAAAATATATTGCGTGGTTATTTCAACATTAGAAAGCAGTTTTATTATTCTATTCTCCCAACTGCAACTCCCTATTCCAGAAACGCAATATTTTCAGGTTCCTGGCCTGATGAAATTGAAAAAAGATTCCCGGAAATCTGGGAACAATGGGAAGATGATGACAATAGTAGAAATAAGTACGAGAATCAATTTTTGATAAACCTGCTTGAGAGAAGAAAATTAAATCTTAAACCAGAGCCAAAATACATAAAAATTATTGATCCTGAATTTGGAAAAAATATCGAACAGAACATTCTCTCATTCATCAATAATAAATTAACTTCTATCGTTTTCAATTTTGTTGATATGCTTGCACACCAGAGATCAGATTCACAACTATTGAAAGAAATTGCACCTGATGAATCAGCTTATCGTTCACTCACACAATCGTGGTTCCAACATTCCTCTCTCTTGAATATTTTAAAAACGCTCTCAACTCAAAAAAACACAAAGATAATAATTACAACGGATCATGGTAGTGTACGTTGCCTGCGTGGGGCAAAAGTTATTGCCGACAAAGAAGCGGCAACAAACTTGAGATACAAATTCGGTAGAAATTTGAAAGTTGAAGACAAATATGCAATCATTATAAAAAACCCGAAAGATTATCACCTTCCAGAGCGTGGAGTTACTGTCAATTATATAATTGCTAAAGAGGATTATTACTTCGTTTATCCAACAGATTATCACAAATATCTAAGCCAGTACCGAGATAGTTTTCAACACGGTGGAATATCTCTAGAAGAAATGATTCTACCATTTGTTGTACTCGAACCAAAAATTTAACTTACAAAAGTGGAAACATTTAGAACAAAAAGTGAAACAGAGACAATTGAACTCGGTAAAAAATTTGCCGAGAATAATTTAAAAGAAGGTGGCGTTGTTGCACTTTATGGCGATTTGGGTACTGGTAAAACACGATTTGTTCAAGGAATTTGTAAAGCTTTCAATATCCATTATAATGTATCGAGCCCATCTTTCACAATAATCAACGAATATAAATCTGAGAAAATAACCATTTATCATTTCGACTTTTACAGAATCAATCACATATCTGAACTTACCGAAATAGGATTTGATGAGTACATCTTTAGTAAGGCAATCTCAATAATTGAGTGGGCTGATAGAGTTACGGAAATTTTACCGGATAAAAGATACGATATACATTTTTTTCATACCGAGCAAGAAAACGAAAGAATAATCGAGATAAAAAAAAATGATTACACTGGGCATTGAAACTGCAACTAGTGTTTGTTCTATTGCTCTAATTGAAAATGGAGAAATATTAGTTGAAAAATCCTTATACGAACCAAATATTCACTCAGAAAAAATAATTTCATTAATTGATGAAACACTAAATGAAAATAAAAACTTTGATAAAATTGCTGTATCTATAGGCCCTGGATCCTTTACTGGTTTAAGAGTAGGTTTAAGCACCGCAAAGGGTTTAGCTTATGCAAGCAAGAAGCCAATAGTTCCTATATCAACCTTAAAAGCTCTTGCTTATAATTTAATTCTTCATAAACTACAGAATGGCTCCCTAATATTACCCTTGCTGGATGCTCGTAGAGAAGAATTTTATTATGCTTTATACAAAGTAGAAAATAAAGATTTAGAAGAAATATTTCCACCAAAACCAATATTATTTAAAGATTTAATCATGCTTTTTGAAGCAGATAATGAATACAATGTTATTGGTGAAGGTGTAGATAAATTTAAATCTTTCCTCAATAATAATCAGTTAACTTTAAAAAACTTGAAAATTTATTCAGGTAATGTTAACTTGTGTAGTGCAGCATCGGTTGCATTATTGGCTGAAAAAATAGATATTAAGTATAATTTGAAATTTATAGCCGAACTTGAACCAATTTATTTAAAAGATTTTCAGACACTTGTTAAAACACAACATTAAGAAACAACTAGAGGAATAAAAAATGGCATGGTTTAGAAGATCCAAGGAAAGCATCGCTTCTGAAACCAAGAAGAAAGAAATCCCTGATGGTCTCTGGTTAAAATGCGAAAATTGTGGTGAGATAATTCACCGTACTATTCTTGAACAGCAACTTTTCACCTGCCAGAAATGCAATTTCCATTTCAGGATTGGAAGCAAAGAATACATATCAATTCTGCTTGATGAAGGTACATTTAAAGAAACTGATGCGAAAATGAAATCAAAAGATATATTGAACTTCACGGATACAAAACCCTACAAAGCACGTATAAAAGAATCAATTGCTAAAACTGGTTTAAACGATGCTGTCAGAACTGGCACAGGAAATATAAATGGTATACCGGTCGCAATTGCGTGTATGGATTTTGCTTTTATTGGTGGAAGCATGGGTTCTGTAGTTGGAGAAAAAGTTGCCCGAATAACAGATAAAGCCCGTAAATCCAGAATACCTTTGATTATTGTCTCATCAAGTGGTGGGGCTCGAATGATGGAGGGAGCTTTTTCGCTAATGCAACTTGCAAAAACTAACGCTAAGTTGGCTCAACTTGCTAATGAATCGATACCATATATTTCAATTCTGACTGATCCAACAACCGGAGGTGTAACTGCATCATATGCAATGATGGGAGATGTAAACATAGCTGAACCCGGTGCATTAATTGGCTTTGCAGGCCCGCGCGTCATACGCCAGACGATAGGAAAAGATTTACCACCTGGTTTTCAGAGAGCTGAATTTCAGCTTGAGCACGGATTTGTAGATCTGGTCGTACATCGCAAAGATATGAAAGAAACTGTAACTCGCCTTCTCAAATTAATGTACTCTTAAAATACGGAAAAGCCAGAGTAGACAAATGCAGTTGATTACATCAATTTTAGAAATGCAGCAACTCGCCGATAAGGTTAGAAATTCAGGGAATAAAATTGGCGTTGTTCCCACAATGGGTTATTTACATGAAGGTCACATCAGTTTGATCCGAATTGCAAAACAAAATTCTGATTTTGTTGTTACCACAATATTTGTAAATCCCACACAGTTTGCTCCCAATGAAGATTTTGAAAAATATCCACGAGACCTGAACAGAGATTTGGCAATATGTAGAGCGGAAGATGTTGATGTAGTTTTCGCACCAGATACTTCGGCAATGTATAATTCTGATTTTCTAACATTTGTAAATGTAGAAAAAATCACATCCATACTGGAAGGAAAATTCCGACCAACACACTTTCGAGGAGTTACAACTGTTGTAGCAAAATTATTCAATATAACAAAACCACATATCGCAATTTTCGGACAAAAGGATGCACAACAGGCAATAGTTATTAAAAAAATGGTTAAAGATTTAAATTTTGATATTAATATATTAATCGGACCAACAATTCGCGAAACCGATGGACTGGCAATGAGCTCAAGAAATGTATATCTTAATAACGATGAAAGAAGAAAGGCAACTGTCCTCTACCAATCATTAAAGTTTGCAGAATCGGAAATAATCAAAGGACAAACAAATATTGATACAATCAAGTCCGTAATGGAAAAGATGATCCTCGAAAAACAGATTTTTACAATAGATTATATATCATTCAACGATGCTGAGACATTGGAAGAGATTAAAATTGCAGATTTAAATAAATCTATATTAATTTCCCTCGCTGTAAGAACTGGTAAAGTTCGCTTAATTGATAACATTGTGGTGAAGAGATGAGTGTAACTAACAATATTGCTGTAGTAATTTTAGCCGCGGGTAAGGGCAAAAGAATGAAAAACCCCGATATGGCAAAGGTAATGTACGAAGTTGGCAACAAACCGATGATAAGCTATGTTGTTGAACTGAGCAAAAAAATCAACCCTGCCCGCTTGATCATAGTTGTTGGATGGCAACGGCAAATGATAATTGACTATTTCAAATCTAAAAATGAAAGAGTTGAATTTGCTGAACAGTTAGAACAATTAGGCACCGGTCATGCGGTAATGCAAACTCAAGAGCTCTTGAAAAACTTCACAGGTTTAGTTCTAATTCTCTCAGGCGATGTTCCCCTTTTAACTTATTCCACAGTTAAAAGAATGATAGATGAATGTTCAGCAAACAATGCTGATGCAGTTATTCTTACAACTGAAATGGATGATCCTACAGGGTATGGAAGAATTGTCCGTGGCAGCGACAATGCTGTACTAAAGATTGTAGAACATAAGGATGCAGAACCAGAAATCCTAAAAATTAAAGAAATAAATTCAGGTATCTATCTTTTTGATACACCAAAACTCTTCGAAGCCCTCAAGCACTTAAAACCTGATAATGCCCAAAATGAATATTATCTTACTGATGTTTTTGAATATTTCTGGAAAAACAAATACAAAGTTATAGCAGTAAAAAGTGAGGATCCGCTGGAAATTATGGGAATTAATGACGCAACTCAACTTGAATTGGCAAGAAAAATCTTTGAAAAAAGAACACCTAATTCTTGAAAAATTGATAATTTTTGGTTATAATAATAATGTAAAAAGATAAACAGGTAACGAGCTTATGAAAACATTAAAAATATACACATTAATAACCATTTTAGGTTTAATTCCATATATTTCAAACTCACAATTTAAAACCCAAACATCAGAACCTACAAGTGTAGTCAATACTTTTTATAAACCGACTCCATATCCATCTATTTTGGGTTGGTTTAATCCACAAAATTTTCGAATGAATCACAATTTCTCACTACAATATTTTTCAGGTGCTAACGGAGCAAACTCAATTGCAGCATATACAAATAGCATGTTTTATCAATTTACAAACAATCTAAATGCAAGATTGGATATAAGCTTGATGGGCTCTCCGTTTGGTGATTACAGAAACAATCTCAATAAATTATTTATCAGTCGTGCGGAGATAAATTATCGACCGTGGGAAAATTTTCACCTTCAGTTACAATATCGTCAACTACCGGCAAGTTATTATGGCTATTATATGCCATATCACTGGTATACATCACCATTTTATTTTGATGAGAAGTAAAATTGTGTTCGGGTATTTAAGTTCTAACATACTTAAGGAATTGTGATATAACTGAATTGAATCTTCCCAATACAAAAAAATCACCCAAAAATTTTTTCACATGGATACTCAACATTCTTATTGTAATAATGTCGTTAATTGTTATTTATTTATTCTATTCCTTTATCTCACAACAGGTACCTGAACCTAAACAAGATCCCACATTATTGATAGATTCTACCAATCAGATCATACAAATAGAAATTCTTAATGGAAGTGGCATCAAAGGCGCTGGTGCAAAATTTACAAACTATCTCAGAAAAAATGGAGTAGATGTAATAGATGTACGAAACTACAAGACCTCATCTCTTGAAAACACAATAATAATAGATCGAATAGGAGATATAAAAGCTTCAAAAAAAATTGCACAATTAATTGGAATAACTGAAAAGAACATATTGCAACAAATCAATCCAGATTATTTTGTTTCTATAACTTTAATACTTGGCAAAGATTGTACACAACTTAAACCAATGATGTAAAAGGAGTATAATTGAGAGCAAAAACTTTAGCTAAAAAAATTGCAAATTTCACATTAAGCAAAAAAGCCAGCAATGTTTTGATAATGGATTTAAGAAAGATAACAGACATAACAGATTATTTTGTTTTGTGTTCAGCCGATTCAGATGTTCAGGTAAAGGCAATTACCGATGCTGTGCTGGATGGAACAGAAAAACTGGGCATAAAAGCCTGGCGTACAGAAGGATTAAGTCAGCGACAGTGGGTTATCTTAGATTATATAGACGTAGTTGTTCATATTTTTTTAAAAGAAGTTCGTAAATATTACAATATCGAAAAACTTTGGGGAGATGCTAAAATAGAAACTGTTGAAGACAAGCTACCCGTTGTTAAAAAGCAAACTAAGAAAAAGAGTGAAAGAGTTTCTAAGAAATAAAATAATAACAGCATTAAAATCTATTATAGAAGATTTTGATGAGAGTTCATCTACTTACAGGATTGTGATTGAAAAGCCAAGAATCGCTGAACACGGGGATTTAACAACAAATGTGGCGATGGTTCTTGCTAAAAAAATCGGTAAGCCCCCGCGTGCTTTTGCTGAAAACTTAATTTCCAGATTGGAAATAGATAAAACTTACATTAAAAAAATCGAGATTGCAGGTGCAGGTTTTATTAATTTTTTCTTCACAGAAAAATACTTTTACGAACGATTAAAAGAAATAATCCAAAGTGGCGACAGGTTTGGTTCATCCAATATTGGTAAAGGATTAAAAACACAGATCGAATTTGTTAGTGCAAATCCAACTGGCCCTTTAACTGTCGGCCACGGCAGAGGCGCTGTCCTTGGAGACACAATTGCCAACCTGCTTGAATGGACAGGACACAATGTTGTGAGAGAATATTATTTCAATAACGCAGGCAGGCAAATGCGCGTCCTGGGTGATTCTGTACGACTTAGATATCTTGAATTACTCGGCGAAACAGTAGATTTTCCAGAAGATTATTATCAAGGTGACTATATTAAAGATATAGCACAGCATATAATTGAGCAATATGGTGATTCTCTCAAAAACCAAACTGATATCGAATTTTTCAAGCAACAAGCTGAGCGGGAGATTTTCGAAGATATTAAAAAGACATTAAAACGTCTTGATATAGAATTTGATGTATTCTTCAACGAAAAATCACTTTACGATGATGGAAGTGTCCAGGATGTGGTTAATACTTTAAAATCAAAAAATCTTGCTTACGAGAAAGATGGAGCAATCTGGTTTAAAGCAACAGCTTTAGGTGGCGAATCAGATAAAGTTATAATCAAGAGTACTGGAGAACCAACTTATCGACTGCCAGACATTGCTTATCACCGGAACAAGTTCCAGCGTGGCTTTGAACTCATAATTGACATCCTTGGTGCTGACCATATTGCAACTTATCCTGATGTGCTTGCTGGATTAAAAGCCCTTGGCTATGATGAAAAAAAAGTAAAAGTATTAATCCATCAGTTTGTCACCATATTACAAAATGGTGAAATTGTAAAAATGTCTACGCGTAAAGCAAACTTTATCACACTCGACGAATTGATTGATGAAGCTGGTGCAGACGTCGTACGCTATTTCTTTCTGATGCGAAGTATGGATAGCCATCTTAACTTTGATCTAAACCTTGCTAAAAACCAGTCGGAAGAAAACCCGGTTTATTATCTCCAATATGCCCATGCAAGAATTGCAAGCATTTTAAGATACGCTGAAAGTGAGGGATTAAGCTTAAATGAATCACTAAACCTGGAACTGCTCGATAAACCAGAAGAAATACAACTAATAAAACAACTCGAGCAATTTCCAGACATAGTCGAGATGTGTGCTCAATCGTATCAACCACACTTACTGGCAGAATATTTACACGATACAGCTGGTTTCTTTCATAAATTTTACCATCTTTACAGAGTCGTTAGCGAGGATAAATTACTTTCCTCTGCTCGAACGGCTCTTTGCATTGCTACGAAAACTGTGCTGAAAAACGGACTAAGAATTCTTGGAATATCAGCACCAGAAAAAATGTAAAAAATGAAATACTTAATAAGTATTTTACTTTTATTAAACATCTCACTTTCATATCCAACAATGCAAGAAAAAATTTCATTAAATGGAAATTGGCTTTTTAAGGCTGATCCAAAACAATACGGTCTCAAACATGGTTACTTTAAAACTAACTATGATAGAAAAAACTGGGAACTTGTAGAACTACCAAAATTCTGGGACAATCACTCCTCTCTAATAAACTACGATGGTTGGGGTTGGTACGCAAAAGAATTCTTCATAGATGATGTTTCAAAAGACTTAGCGATTTATTTTGAAGGTATCGATGACGAGGCAAGAATCTGGATTAACGGAAAGGAAATTGGTAATCACGCTGGATATAATGAAGCATTTTATTTTGACTTAAAAGAAAAACTTGTGCACGGAAAAAATTTAATTGTAGTGCAGGTAATTGACTATGGAGGTCCTGGTGGAATTTATAAACCTGTTTTCATTATAGAATCGAAAGATATAGAAAAATACCTCAAAGATAAATATGCCGAACTAACCGCGAGAAAAAGTGCAGATTGGGTACAGGAAGCAATTATCTACTCAGTTTATCTTAGATCCTTTTCGAGCGAGGGAACATTTAAAGCGCTTGAAAAAAAGATACCTGAACTTAAAGAACTTGGTGTAACAGTTATCTGGCTCCTGCCAATTCACCCTGTAGGAAAAATAAAAAGAAAGGGAACTTTAGGCAGTCCATACTCTGTGCAGGATTATTATGCTGTAAATTCAGAATTTGGTACATTGGAAGATTTTAAATCTCTTGTTCAAACAATTCACACTAATGGATTAAAAATTATTATTGATTTAGTTGCCAACCATACATCCTGGGATAGCGAGTTGATCAAAAAACATCCTGAATGGTTTACAAAAAATAGTGAAGGAAAAATTATTTCTCCAAATTCTGACTGGACAGATGTAGCAGATCTTGATTACTCAAATAAGGAACTGTGGAATTATATGATAGAAATGATGAAGTGGTGGATCAAAGAAATTGATATTGATGGTTTCAGGTGCGATGTAGCTGAACTTGTACCAACAGAATTCTGGGAAGCTGCTCGAGATGAACTTAATCAAATTAAACCTATAATGATGCTCTCTGAGGGTTCATTACCAGAACATCATCTTAAAGCTTTCGATATTACATACTCCTGGAATGTGTATGATAAATTAGAACCTTTAATCAAAGGAAAAAGTCAGGCAAAAACATTAGACGAAATATTCAAAAAGGAAGGTTTGCGTTTTCCGAAAGGTTCATTACGATTAAGATTTAATACAAACCATGATAAGAATGCCTGGGATATGCCAGCAGTACGCAAATTTGGCATTGATGGATTAAAATTATCAGCTGTCTTGATAAATACCATACCCGGTATTCCTCTACTCTACAATGGTGAAGAAGTCGCAAACGACAAGCGCTTAGATCTATTTGAAAAAGTAGAGATCAATTGGAAGAAAAAAACAGATATGTATGATTTATATAAAACTTTGTTTTCTCTTCGTAAAAAACATCGAGCACTTGTTGACGGAACATTCCAACCAATTGAAGTCATAAACTCATCTTCAGTGTATGCATTTTTAAGAAGAAAAAATAATGAAAAAATACTTGTAGTTTTAAACTTTTCAGATAAAACTCAAAAGCCGAAGCTAAAATTGAATGAAGGGTTTCAAATTTTTGAAAACATTTTAACTAACGAAGTTGTAGAAATTCACAAAATTGATACTGATAAAATTCAGGTTTCTACTAAGGCGTTTGGTTATTATATCTTTGAATTGAAATAAAAAACCCCAGTTGCTGGATACTGGGGTTTTAACTTACGACCCTCAGGAGGAGCTGAGCGATCTAACAACAAAAGGAGCTTACCATGAAAAACTTAACTATTATTATATCCTACCAATATAATGCCAGAATAAAAAATGCTAAATTTTCAATATTTTCAATGCTTATTTTTAATAGTAGGTAAAATTTACATGGATATGGTAAAATTGTCCTGTAATTTTTTTAATCTTTTTTTAACTTAAAAACCCTGTGCACAACCTCCCCGCTCCCCTGATAAAATTCCTTTTCTAAGATTATATCATACCCAGCTTCTTTTGCAGTTTCAAAAAAAACATTTTTCACAACAGGAAAAGTTGTATATTTTTCTGAATAAGCTAAGTATATTATTGAATCGCTCAAATTTTCTTTTATGTAATTATTTACATCAACATTTTTCCATACAGAAGTGTAGAGTCGTTTTATTTTAAACTGACTCTTGGAAAGTACAATTAAGTTATTAGTGTATCCCCAATCCAGCGCTCCAATTGTTTTATTTTCCTTTTTTAAATAATCATTTAGCTCATAAACACTATTTGACCAATGACCAGCTCCACCTGTTTCTTCAAAGATTACATTAATTCTTATTGAAGAATACAGCAAATAAATCATTAAAAAAATAAGAACAAAATACTTTGCTGCATTTTTCAAATATTTCATTGATAGAATTGCATATACAATTACTACCGTAATAAATGGAGTCAATGCCAGTAGATGATGACCGCTTAACACAGTTGGGGAAAAACAGGTTTCGATTGTTACAATTAATATATATACTACAATTGCTAATATATTTAAGAAATTTTTAGGCTTGTTTTTTATAATCAGATAAAACAATATGCTAAAAATACTTATCGATAAAAAGATCAAATGTATATATTTCCAGAACCCATCATAAACATTTTTCTCACAGAATAAAAAAGCGATAAAATTTCCATTATGTATTTCGATAATCTGGTTAGCTCGTGTGATTAGATTGCTTAGAAAATAAGCATCGCTTGGTAATTTACTGGATAGGAACTTATCCGTCATAGGTGAAAAAGTGTATCCACCAGTGTAAATGTTAAATAATATTATGGGAAACGCACCTATCGCAAAGAACAAACCTGAAAACATTAAAACTTTAATGTTCAATCGCTCTTTCAATTTACCAAAATAAAATATTGTAACTGGAATAATCATTCCAACAATTACCCATAAAAAATCAACCTTATGCGTTACGCCTAAACCTAAAACAAAAAACCCTAAATATAAAAATATATTCTTTTTCAATTCCCACCATTTTATGAAAAACATTAGAGCCAAAAGTTTAAAAAAAACTTGTAATGTAGCTGGTCCAACATCCCTTGTCAAATAGAAAACAATAGATGGGTCTACTGACATTAAAAATACTGTAAAAATAGCAACTTCCCGATTAAATATTTCCTTAAACAAGTAATATGCTAACGGAAAACAGAGAAACATTATAATTAACGGAAGTAGTCTGACAGTAAAAACAGACACATCCAATATCCAGAATATTGGAATATATAAAATTGTTTTAACTGGACCTATATATGTCATTAACATCATCGGTATCGGTCTTCCAAATAAATAAATAACCGATGGATTAATTTGGGTGGGTTCAGATTTAGGATCATCAACAACAAAATTTACTGCAGGAGCAGCACACAAACTTTCATCATAATTAAGCCCAGGTAATGAAATGTACCACGAACTTAAAAATAAAAATACCACGCCGGCTACTACTGAGATTAACCAATCAAATTTTTTCATACCTTCTTAAAATTGTATTTTAAGATGCACCATAAAGCCCGTAATCCATCTTTCCAGGTAATTTTTTTCCCCTGTGAATAATCTCTACCACTATAAGAAATTCCAACTTCATAAACTCTACAACCAAGCTTTGCAACTTTTGCAGTAATTTCCGGCTCAAAACCAAAACGATTTTCCTCAATTTTTATTTTATCAAGTACTTCTTTTTTAAACATTTTATAACAGGTCTCCATATCTGTCAAATTCAAATTTGTAAACATATTTGATATTAAAGTTAAAAACTTATTACCAACATAATGCCAGAAATATAAAACACGATGTTCATCTCCTCCAAGGAATCGTGAACCATATACAACATCCGCCCTACCATCCAGTATCGGCTTTAGTAATTTTTTGAATTCCTGTGGGTTGTATTCCAAATCCGCATCCTGTACAACTACAACATGACCACTCGCTTCAGCAAACCCAGTTCGTAATGCTGCGCCTTTACCTTGATTAAAATTATGAAATATAACTTTAACTATGTTGGGATAGTTGTTTGATAATTCATCTAATATTTTTCTTGTTCCATCAGTTGAATAATCATCAACAATAATGATCTCTTTTTCAATATCTACATCCAATACTCTTTGGACAATTTCTTTGATAGTTGCGACTTCATTATAAACAGGAATCACAACAGATAACTTAACTGTCATATTTAACCTAAAAAAATTTTTCTAAAGTTAATATTTTAAATTGTAATTATCAAAACATACCGAGTTTCTTTATTAATATGATAAAATATTAATGTTTAATAGAAAAAATAGTTAACCCAAAAAGATAAAATAATATAAATTTTTTTAACTTAAAATATGCCTAAAATAATAAGATTTTAAAGGTTTTTTAAAAATACCGCAAATGGGGTATTGACATTTATAAAGTAGTGGTATATATTATGAACAAAGCCAAAGAGTATAAATTATAATAAATGGTATGCTCGCTCGGGAGGCGGACAAAGCCAGATAAAGATACTCTTTGGCTTAAATATTTTTGTTAATTAATTCAATATATCTTTTACAGGTATAGTTAAATAAATTAAATGATTATCTTTTTATACCTAATTTTTTCATCTTACTCTGAAGAGTCGTAGGTTTCAATTTAAGTAAAGCGGCTGCACCGTTTTTCCCATAAATTTTACCATTTGATAATTTTAATGCATGTTCAATAATTTCTTTTATTTCTTCATTAAAAGATTTAACAATTCTGTTAGATTCTCTAACTAATACATCCAACGATTTTCTACTTTGAAATATTAAATGTTCAGGGTTAATAACACCATCTTTACTAAGTATTATTGCTCGCTCGAGAACATTTTGTAATTCGCGTACATTACCATACCAAGGATTGTTATATAAAACATTTATTGCTTCCGGTGTAAGAATTATGTTTTTGTTGTTAAACTTAATTGAAAATTTTTGTATAAAATAGTTAGCGAGTAAATAAATATCCTCCTTTCGTTCTCTCAGCGGTGGAAGCTGAATCGGAAATACATTCAATCTATAAAACAAATCTTCACGGAATTTCCCTTCCTTTACCTTTTGTTCAAGATCTACATTTGTAGCACAAATTATTCTAACATTTGCATTCAAAGTTTTTTCGCTCCCTAATCTTTCAAATGTACCTTCCTGAATTGCTCTCAAAAGTTTAGGTTGAATATCAATTGGTAAGTCTGCAATTTCATCCAGAAAAAGTGTTCCCTCATCGGCTAATTCAAATCTTCCTCTTCTTGATGATATTGCACCTGTAAATGCACCTTTCTCGTGTCCAAATAATTCGCTTTCAGCAAGATTATAATTCAACGCAGAACAATTTAATGTTATAAATGGTTTTGCGCTTCTCTTTGACAGAGTATGAATTGCCTTAGCAACCAATTCCTTTCCAGTTCCTGTTTCACCTAAAATCAATACATGTGAATCGGTTGGAGCAACAAGTTTTATTTTTTCAAGAACCTGTATCCACACTGGCGAATTCCCAACAAGTCCTTCAATCATAGAACCAATGTTACCAAGTAGCGAAGTTCTTTCATACATCAATGCTTCTTTCTCGCTCAATAAGGAATCTGTCGATATTGCCTGCACTAAAGCAAGTACAATTAATTTCGCAAGTGAATTTGCCACCGCTACACGCTGTGGTGTAAAAATATCACAACTACTGTGATCAAGCGTCATTAATCCCACTACTTCACCGTCAATTAACAGCGGTGCAAGCATACACGAATGACCTGCTGGTAAATCAATAACCCCATCATATGTATCTCGATGCTCAGGGTTTACAGTCTCTTCTACAACTTTTACTTTACCACTTTGCAATACTTCAATAATTTCTGGATGTTGAGTGAGTTGTAACTTAAAATTTCTTAACTTACTCGAAGCTAGAGGTCCATGAGCATAACGAACTTTTAAGTAATCATTGCTCTCTCTGCTCAATATAACAGCCAACTCGAACGGAATAATCTCTTCAATCGTATCAAGCACTATCTCCATTGTTTTCTCAGGGGTTAAAAGTTGCAAATATTTTTGCATCAAATCTGGTTCTATCATTTTTACACCGATATTTAGTTAACAACGATATTTAGCTTGATTAAATTACGCAATATAGTTGCAAAAAACAAATTTATTCCTTTTTCTTAATAAACTCATCATTTTGCAGAAATTCTATTCTGGTATAAACATTGAGATAGTTTATACAAAAAGATTAAACTGGAATCTGTTTTCCAGAAAAACAAACAATTTTACCCTACTAAGAACTTAATAATATAATGATTGATAATCATAAATCTGAACAAATAGCATCAAACGAAATAAAAAGATATTTATATCTCACTTCTGGCATACTGCTTACAGGGGTTGGTGTAATTGGAATTGTGTTGCCGGTTTTACCAACAACAATTTTTTTATTACTTGCTTCAATGTGTTTTATTAAAAGTTCCCTAAAAGCAAATGAATGGCTAAGAAATCATAGAATATTTGGAGCTTACATAAAAAATTATCAAGACAATTCAGGATTATCAATTCAAGCAAAATTTTTTAACCTTTTATATCTGTGGGTTATGATTCTTATATCAGCATATTTTTTGACAAATGAACTTTATATAAAGATACTTTTACTAATAATTGCAATTGGAGTAACAATTCATATTTTAATGATCAAAACAAAAAGACAATAAAAATAAAGGAGAAAATACATGGAAGAAAATACTAAATTAAAAAAAGGACAAGAAAGCCAAAATTCAAATACACATAATCCTTTTCGATTAGGTTCTGTTGGAACAAAAATTGAAGATTGGTGGCCTAATCGTCTAAACTTAAAAATTCTCAGACAAAATTCTTCTTTATCCAATCCTATGGATAAAGATTATAATTATAGAGAAGCTTTTAAGAAGCTTGATTATGAAGCTCTGAAAAAAGATCTTCGTGAAATTATGACACAATCGCAGGATTGGTGGCCTGCTGATTTCGGACATTATGGACCACTATTCATTAGAATGTCATGGCATGCTGCTGGTACATACCGTATTGGAGACGGTCGAGGTGGTGCCAGTGGTGGACTTCAACGCTTCGCACCATTGAATAGTTGGCCTGATAATGCCAACCTCGATAAAGCTCGTAGATTGCTCTGGCCAATCAAACAAAAATATGGAAATAAAATCTCATGGGCAGATTTGCTGGTACTTGCAGGTAATGTTGCACTCGAATCGATGGGATTTAAAACATTTGGTTTTGGTGCAGGAAGAGAAGATGCATGGGAACCAGACGAGAGTATTTACTGGGGTTCCGAAAAAAACTGGCTTGCTGGCGATAAACGATATTCAGGTGAAAGGCAACTCGAAAATCCTCTTGCAGCTGTACAAATGGGACTTATTTATGTTAATCCTGAAGGACCAAACGGTGTTCCGGATCCTGTGGCTGCAGCAAAGGATATTCGAGAAACTTTTACCCGTATGGGAATGAATGATGAAGAAACCGTTGCACTGATTGTTGGTGGACACACTTTCGGAAAAGCTCATGGAATGGGTGATCCAAAATTAATGGGACCAGAACCAGAAGCTGCCAATATTGAACAACAGGGTTTGGGCTGGAAATACAATTATAAATCAGGCAAAGGACCTGATACATTAACTGGCGGACCTGAACTAACCTGGACAACAACTCCGACAAAATGGGGCCACGATTTCCTCAAGCACCTTTTTGAATACGAATGGGAATTAACCAAAAGTCCAGCTGGTGCTTATCAATGGGTCGCAAAAAATGCTCAACCAATTATTCCCGATGCATATGATCCCTCAAAAAAACATTTACCCGGCATGCTCACAACTGATCTCGCATTGAGGTTTGACCATGTTTATGAAAAAATTGCAAGACGCTTTTATGAAAATCCAGATGCACTTGCCGATGCCTTTGCACGCGCCTGGTTCAAATTACTACATAGAGATATGGGACCAAAATCAAGATATCTCGGTCCTGAAGTTCCAGAAGAAGATTTAATTTGGCAAGATCCAATTCCAAATCTAAATCACAAATTAGTTGATGAAAATGATATCGCCGAACTAAAGAAGAAGATATTGTCCTCTGATCTATCAATTTCTGAACTTGTGCTTACTGCATGGGCTTCTGCATCAACTTATCGTAACTCAGATAAAAGAGGCGGTGCAAATGGTGCAAGAATCAGATTAGAACCACAGAAAAACTGGGAAGTCAATAATCCCAAACAACTTTCTAAAGTGCTTGGGGTACTTGAAAAAATTCAAAACGAATTTAACTTTGCACAAAAAGATGGAAAGAAGATTTCGCTCGCCGACTTAATCGTCCTCGCTGGTTGTGCTGCAATTGAAGAAGCCGCTAAAAAAGCTGGCTATGAAATTAAAGTCCCATTTACACCCGGTAGAATGGATGCATCCCAGGAACAAACCGATGTAAACTCATTTGCTGTACTTGAACCATTGGCAGATGGGTTCCGCAACTACCTGAAAATAAAATCTGAGATACCATCTGAACATTTCCTTATTGATAAGGCTAATTTACTTAATCTTTCTGTTCCAGAAATGACTGTACTTATTGGTGGTATGCGTGCCTTAAAAGCAAACTGGGATAATTCCGATTTTGGCGTGTTAACAGAGCGCCCGGGTATATTAACTAACGACTTCTTCGTGAATCTTTTAGATATGAGTACTGAATGGAAACCAATCGATGAATCGAAAGAAACTTTTGAGGGATATGACAGGAAGACAGGCAAGTTGAGATGGAAAGCCACCCGTGTTGATTTGATTTTTGGTGCAAACTCAGAGTTAAGAGCCATTGCAGAAGTTTATGGAAGTTTTGATGCTAAAGAAAAATTTGTAAGAGATTTTGTTGCTGCATGGAATAAAGTGATGATGCTTGATAGATTTGATATATTAGCTTAAAACTTATTATAGCCCCGACTTAAAAGTCGGGGCTGATGATATATCCTTTTTAATAGCATAAATCTTTGAATTCTACAATATGATAATTTATGAAATCTATCTTTTTAAAAAAATTTCATTTCCATAATTTTTCTGATTCCAAGATGAAGAAAAGCATAAGTATATCCTTTTACAATATTTGCAATTGTTTTATACTCCTCTCAATAATTCCTGCAATAGTTAACACTACTTCATCTTCAAAATACTTCCCAACGATTTGAACTCCAAACGGAAGATTTTCTCTATAATTTGCGATAGGAATATTAATTATCGGCAAACCGGCGAATGTCCAGGGCAAACTCATTATTGGATTTCCTGTATAATCTAAACCAATTGGCGGCAATTCTACAGTAGACGGAGTTATTATAGCATCAACATCGTTTAATTCAAAGAAGCTCTTCATCTCTAATCTAATTTCTTCTCTGGATTCAATAGTATCTTTAATTTCTTGAGGAGTTATCTTTAAGCCACTTTCTATTAACTCAACTGTTTTAGGATGATAAAGGTTTTTGAATTTATTGAACCAATCCTTATGTACCATTGCAGCTTCAGCTGAGAGAAGTTTGTAATGCTTTTCTTTTATCTCATCAATATTATCCAGAAAGTTAATCTTTATAATTTCGATTTGTTCACTATTCAATTGACTTATAAAATCTTCAAAAAGTTTTAGTATTTCCTGATTTGCTTTTTTCAAATAATTTCCTTCAGGTATACATAATCTGTAAAATTGTTTTGGATTTTCTCTTTGACCGCACAACAAGTAGTACACAAGTGTTGTGCTTTCAACATCTGATGTGAAATATCCTACCTGATCAAGCGTAGGCGAAAGTGGTATTATTCCATCTGTTGGAATTTTATATTGTGATGGTTTGAATCCTACAACTCCACAGAAAGCAGCGGGTCTAATAATTGAACCAATAGTTTGAGTACCAAACGATAGTGGAACAATACCTGCAGCGACAGCTGCTGCTGAACCACTACTCGAACCACCGGGAGAATAATCTATATTATTCGGATTTCTTGTAGGTCCAGCAGCAAAATATGCAAATTCTGTGGTAACAGTTTTCCCTAAAATATGAGCACCTGCTTTTCTAATTCTTTTGACAACAGAACCTTCTCCTGAGTCAAAAAGGTCTGATGGTAATTTACTACCAGCACATGTAGGAAAACCCTCAACATGGTAGAGGTCTTTAAACCCGACAGGAATTCCAAAAAGTGTCTGCTCTAAGAACACATCAGTAGAAAGCTTTTCTGATTTGTTCAATAGTAACTTTAAATTTTTTATCAAAAATTCCGCTGGTTGTACAAATGACATAACCAGCGGCTCAACCCATTTCACTCGCTCAATAATTGTTTCAATATAATTATGATAATTTAATTTACCTTCTATCAGAGAATCCAGAATATGTTTGAGCGAGTTAGATTTTGGCTCTACTTTGAAATTTTTCATTCTTTGATATCAGGAAAAGCTACAATTCGGCAAATACAGGATTCCAGTTCAATTGCCCTCCAGGGAAAAGCTCCAATATATGTTCTTTGATTTGAAAGTTTATCTATATCGCCGCCAATATTTTCAGCATGAATGATTCCTTTAGGGAATAATTTAAAATGCATTTGCTGATAATCCTCTTTTGGAAAAATTTCTTCTAGAGTTTTTCCGTACTTCTGCTTCATATGTTCTGAACATTTAGTTGCAAGTCCATATAAATCTTCTGACCATTTTCTGATTATTGTATTCATAGGGTGGTCAGCACTACCACAATCAACACCAATCCACTTGAACTCCATTTTTAGGCACCAATCAACGAACTCACGAGCAGGACCTGGATGTTTGCAAAAATATCTTATTTCATCTGCTTCGGGCTGATCCCAGGCATAGCGGTGATAGCCTGTATTTATAATAAGTATATCACCTTTGCGGATATCTGCACGCTCCATCAACATTTTTGAAGTGTAAATATCATAATCTCCAACTGCATCTGAAATATCAACTACGACACCTGGTCCGACAAAATCTTCAATTGGTTGATTGCCGATTGTTCTTCCGGCAGTGTGAAAATGAATTTCGCCATCCATATGTGTTCCAATATGATTACTTGTTGTAATTATCTGACCATTTGCTCCATTTGAAGAAAGTCGCTTGAAGAAATGAACATGTAATGGCTCATATGTTGGCCAGGCGGGTGTTAGTACTGATAATTTTTGTGTTAAATCAATGATTCTCATTTTTGTCTCCTTTTATTTTTTAAATTTTCTTAAGGCTTTTTCGAAACATTCAACTGGTGGGTTAACAAGTCCTGCGCCTACTTGTCCAACGCCAGCATTTTTATGTGCTATACCTGTATTAATTATCGGGAGAATTCCCGTTTCGATGACCTTGCGCAAGTCAATTCCCGTTGGTGTACCTCGGAAATTTAAAATAGGTATCTGATAGTTTTTGTTTTCTGTTAATGTAATCTGATACATCATCTTTGTATAATTAAGTGCATCGTTAGCTGAGCCACCAACAAAACCCACAATTGCAGGTGCAGTTGCCATTGCAAAACCACCAATCCCGGAGGTCTCTGTTATTACTGAATCACCAAGATCCAATGCTGCATCTGCTTCGGTGAAACCTGGAAAATACAATCCTCTAACTCTTGGTGATGGTGCAGTAAACCAAATATCTTTAAATGCCGACACTTTGATTCCAAATTCTACACCGTTTCTCGCCATAGTTGTAATAACTGTTGATTTGGGAATTCCTTCAGCTGGCTCCATTATGGATTTGCAGGCAGGCATCGAAAGATTTAATCCAAAGTGATCATTTGAATTTATAAACTCCAATACTTTTGCTTTTTGTGAATCTGAAAATTTTGTTCTTATCACAAAAGGTGCAATCTCACGATAAAATAATGAAGTAATTGCTTTGTTACGATTGTGGCACTCGTCACCCATTTGTAATGCTTGAGCTATTAATGACCGCAAATCAATATAACCTTTCATTTCAATAGCATCTCTTAAAATCGGATAAAGTTCATCTCTCATCCAATTCAAACGCTCAATTACTTCGGTACTAAATGCACCATACCTTAAAACTTTTCCTAAACCTTCGTTCAAAGTCGCAAATGCTTTATTACCGTAGGTTGAGTTTTCTATTATCCACACAGGCATTGAAGATGTAATAATTCCTGCCATAGGTCCTACAGCATGAAAATGATGACAGGGTGAAAATTTTACCTTTGTTTTTGCAATTTCTTCTGCTTCCTTTTTAGTTCTGGCTTTTTGCTCATAAATTAATCCACCAATTACAGCACCTTTCATTGGTCCACACATTAGCTCCCATTCAATTGGTGGGCCAGCATGCAAAATTGTCCATTCATCAAACCCGGGAATTACATCTCTGGCAGTTCCCAGTCCAATTAATTTTGGGTGTCCATTCTGGATTATCTCAATCACTTTTTGATTTGCATCCTCAACCTCCTCGTTGTAAAGCGATTTTAATATATTAATTAAATCTATATTTCCAGAGGCAGGTGGTTTCCATTCAAGTTGAATAGCTTTTGCACCTTTTAGATTTACATTATCAGAAAACCATTTTATACCAATATTCAAAACAGATATTTTTTGCGAAAAGAGCTGATGAATTTTTTCACTCATTGAATTAATTCCTTCTTAATCAATGCTGCTAATTTTACTGCCTGTAAATTGCTTGGCATACAAATTACGCCAGCATCTTCTAATTTCTTTTGTTGTTGCGATAAAATTTGTGGATCATTTTCCGTTCCAGTTATTGATGCAATCACTATTAAATGCTGGTTTCTTTTCATAAATTTTTCTTTTGCTTTCTGGATGATACCAATAGCTACACCAGCTGGATCAGGATGAGCTCCATATCCAAGTACAAAATCCAGAAGAACAATTGCAACATCAGGATCATCCGATTCATTCAAGAGTCGGATATTTCTGTACTGTGGATCAATCATTGGATGTGCCTTACCTCTGGTAAATTCATCATCACCGAGGTCAAGGAGTGTGTCCTTTATCGAAATTTTATTATCAGAGAGTTTATATTTATTATCAAAATGAATGTTTGAATAAATTGTATTAAACTCCTGTGATAGGTAGATTATTGCTTCATCACACAGAGTTCCACCTGCATACAATCCACGAATGTATTTTTGGTTTTCATTTAGCTTAGCTGATTCTATTTTTGCTAATTCATAAATGTTAAATCTCGTATAAATTGCTTTTCTACCTGTTACTAATTCAACTGCTTTTAATGCAGCGTCTTCTAAAAATTTTACAAAGTGTAAATTTCTACTTTCTTGTGAAGAGTTATCAGCGCCAAGGAAACAGATAACAACTGGTTTATTAACTTTGGTTGCTTCGTTCAAAATTTTTTCAGCTACATTTTTTGCTGGTGGTTTTGAAATCAGAACAATAACTTTTGTTTCAGGATCATTGTTTAAACTTTGAAGTGCTTGAAGCATCATTTTACCACCAACCTGCTCATTAAGGTCGCGTCCACCAACACCTATGAGTTGAGTAATTCCTGAGCCAAGTTTTGCGATTAAGCTTGCCACTTCCTGACTTCCAGAACCAGATGCAGCAATAATTCCTATTGGACCTGCAGGAACTTCATTTGCAAAACCAAGTGGTATATGATTAATCATTGCTGTTCCACAATCCGGTCCCATTAATAGCAAACCTCTGGATAATGCTAAATCCTTAAGCTCAATTTCATCTTCTAACTTAACATTATCGCTGAAAATCATCACATGCTTGTTAGAAAGCAGAGCTTTTTTTGCCTCGAGTGCAGCATATTCACCAGGAGTTGAAATTAAAACGAGATTGATATCTGGATGCACCCGGTAAGCATACTCTTGAATTACAATTTCTGGTTCACTCTGACTTGAATTTGTTATGCTTTTCTGTGTCAAAGAAACTTCAATATAATCAAAAGCTCTTTTCAAAGACTCATCATCTTCTGCTTTTATTGCTATTATCAAATCATTTGGGGTTGAGTTATCAAGTTCTTTTTCATATAAGTCAATATCTTTAAGTAAGTATTTATTTGTATCCGTTGCCATTAGAATTACAACTTCTAATATATTCTGGAGCGATTTAACTTTATCTGAGAGTTGCATTAGCGATACTGAATCAAAGAAAAGATTCTTTTTGACTACGATTTTTGTTCTCATATTTTCCTATTTATTTTGTATAGCCGTTAAGATTCCAGTTAGTATATCCCCACCAGAAGTGTGTCCATAATTTAACAATACAGTTATTTCGGATTTATAATCTTTTTGGGGAGAGATATTTATTAAAATATTTTTCACTGTTAGTGATATTTCACCTTCGATGAGTGATTTTAAAAAATTAAAACTTATAAGATTAAATTTATTCTGGTTTTCAAGAATATATTTCTCAGTATATGAAACAAATTCCTGTCTTAAAGAAAAGGTTTTCCATGTAGCGAGAATTCCATATAAAAAATCGTCGCCAGCTGGAGTTAAACCCTTTCCAAATCCAGATATCTCGTCTAAAATATTCCTATAGGAGCTTACATTATTGCATTGCAATATCTCTGTAAATTTTCGATGTATCATCTTAAATTTTCTTATTATTGCATCTGTGGGTTCAGAATTTTGAAAGATATTGATTAAACTTTCGGAATTGTTAATCGAGTTTAGACACACAAAAATAAAATCTCTTATATAATCTTCAGTGGGTAACTTAATGAATTCTATTTGTGTATTGATTAAAGAAAAACTATTTAGATTTGTTTCATAGAAATTAAAATCTATATATGGAAAATTTAAATTAATTGACTTGTAGTCATGTGAATAGTTGTAGATAAGATCAAACAGATTACTTTCTATTGAAATATTTATTGGTGAAAAATTTAATTTAGGTGATACAGAAAAAAGAAGTTTATCATTGGTAAAATTGATAGTATGCTTAAAAATAGAATGAACAAAAAATTTCTCTGATTTGATGTCAGAGAAATTTTTTATTAGATATGAACTTATTTGGTTATCATTTACTATCAACAAGTACCTTTTTATTATTTAGAGCTAACCAAACATCTTCGGCTCGGATTGGCATAGAGGTGAGTTCAATGTCGAGAGCATCTCTCAAGGCGTTACCTATAGCAGGTGCAACTGAAATCATTGGATGTTCTGCTGCGCCACGAGCACCATATGCGCCTTTATCATGTGCTGTTTCTATAAAAATTGGTATAAACTCATTCGGGATATCTTTTGCAGTTGGAATTTTATTATCAGTAAAGGTTTTGTTAATTAAACGACCCTGTGAATCATAAACATACCTTTCACACATTGCAGTACCAAGACCTTGAACCACTCCACCAATAACCTGGCCTTTCAAAGAGGCGTAATTCATAACTTTACCGACATCAAAAGCAGAGGCAATTTTTAGAACTTGATATTCTCCTGTTTCAGTATCCACCTCAACTTCGACAGCATGTGCGCCAAAAGTCCAGTTAAAAGCAGGCAAACCTTTACCTGTTTCTTTATCAAGATGGGTTAAACCTTCGGCAATGTAAACACCTACACCAATTAGAGGTCCACCAATTGCATTCCCATTCGGAAAAACATAACCGGTAGCCAATTGGCTATAAGGTATAAATTTAGTTAAATCATTTTTGTAAATCACTTTCTCATCCTGGAAAATAAAATCATCAGGAGAACAATTAAAAACCTGTGCTGCTACAGCAGCCATTTTGTTTTTTAGATTGTTGCAAGCATTAACAACGGCTCTTCCCCCCATTGGGGTGAAACGCGAAGCTACAGTTTGCCAATCGTATGGATCGCGATCAGTATCCGTTTCAAATGCAACATGAATTTTTGACAATGGTATATCCAATTCTTCAGCAACAACCTGAGCCATTGGTGTATAAGTGCCATTTCCATAATCTGTTGATGAAATATTTAATATTATGGAGCCGTTTTCATTCATCTTAATTACACAGGAGCTTGAGGTATTCGTTGGCATAGCAGGAGCTTTATGAAGCACAGCAAATCCCTTCCCGCGAACTTTTTTTGATTTAATTTCTTTTTCTCTTTCTGAATCGGTTTTATTTCCTCTCCATTCAATTGCTTTAACAACAGCATCCAGACATTTGCGAACACTACCCGTAGAATCTACGACAGGTTCCTGTGTCGCTGTGGTATCACCTGGTTTAATCAGATTAATCTTACGGAATTCATATGGATCCATATTTAAATTCTTTGCACAAAAATCCATATGTCGCTCAAGTCCCCAGAAAAGTTCTACATGCCCAAATCCTCGATATGCAGTTCCAAAAACCTGATTTGTGTACACTGCAAAAGAATCTATATAAAGATTTTCATAAAAGTACGGACCACCAGCAGAATAACCAGAAGCACGAGTTACATTTACAGCATAATCAGCATAAGCTCCAGCACTCCATAAAAGTATTAACTTCTGAGCAGTAATCTTTCCGTCTTTTTTCAAACCTGTCTTGATTTTAAATTTAAGTCCGCATCTACAGGGGAGTGTGTTAAACTCCTCTTCTCTTGTTGCAATTAATTTTACCGGTCTTCCACCAGCAGCATGCGAGAGGCAAGCAACAAGCGGCTCTAAATGAATTCCAGCTTTCCCTCCAAAACCACCACCAACATAAGGAACTATCACCCTCACATTTTGGTGGGGTAGTTTGAATGTATGACAGAATAAGTTTCTTACTGTAAAAGGCGACTGCGCGCTTGTATAAATTAAAACTTTATCTCCTATTCCCCACTGTACAATTGCACCGTGAGTTTCCATTGGCACATGTTGAACTGATGGATTGTTGTATTCCCTTTCCACTATTATATCGGCTTCTGAAAAACCTTTTTCGATATCTCCTTTTCGAATTTTTGTTACATGACAGATGTTAGTCCCTGGTTGTGGATAAAAAGCTGCTTTGAGATAACTATAACTGCCTAAATCGGGATGGACTAAATTTTCTCTTTCATTAAAAGCTTCTTCTACATCAAGAAGGGGTTTTAGTGGTTCGTATTCTACTTCAATCAATCTCACAGCTTTCTCAGCAATTTCAAGTGTTTCTGCAGCTACCGCTGCTACCGGTTCACCCTGATATCTAACTTTTCCGCGAGCAAGTATTCTTTTGTCAACTAAGTATAATCCAACATTGTAATCTAAATCTTCGCCGGTTAGAACAGCAACAACACCTTCGAGTGACTTTGCTTTTTCAACATCGATACTTTTTATCTTTGCATGAGCATACGGTGATGTAAGCATCTTAGCATAGAGCATTCCGGGCAACACAATATCGGCAACATATCGTGCTTGACCTGTAAGTTTCTCATCTGCATCCAAACGTGGATAACTTTTACCAATGTATTTATATTCTCTCTTCTCAGGCATTTCTTACCTCACTTTGAATTATTTTTGCAGCTTCTTCTATTGCATCGATGATTTGCCTATAGCCTGTACATCTACAAAAGTTGCCTTCAATTGCATCTTTAATTTCTTCCTCTGTTGGATTCGGATTCCTTTGAAGCAAAGCTTTTGCCGACATTATCATACCTGGTGTACAAAAACCACATTGAGTTGCATGATTATTCTTAAATGCCTCCTGCAATGGCGATAACTTACCATCGACTGATTCGCCTTCAATTGTAGTGATAGAAGTTCCATCTGCTTCTACCGCAAGTACCAAACAGGAAGTTACTGGTTTACCATCCATCAGTACTGTACAGGCACCGCATTCTCCTTCACCACAACCTTCCTTAACACCAAGAAGCGAAAGCTCTTCCCTTAAAAAATCAAGTAATAATTTATTTGGAGGAACAGATTTTGTATAGGTTCTTCCGTTTACATTTACTTTTATCGTTTTAATGGCTTATCTCCTCTTTTGTTAACAATCGCTGAATGAACACTTTTACAAGATGACGCCGGTATTCCTTCGAACCTCTGACATCATCTATTGGATTAATATTTTTCATTGCAACATCTATAACTTCCTTAACATCTAACTGTTTGCTTTCAAAATCTGGTAGCAGAACCGGTGTGATGTTGCACGAGCCGATCGCAACTTTGACTGTTCCGTTGTTTTTACTTACAGCAACATTGCAAATTCCAAGATCATGTCCTTTAATTCTGCTGGCTTTTAAATATCCGCTTTCTTTATCCTTATATTTCCCTGGAACTTTTATTGCCTTTACATACTCAGTCGGTTTTAGTACTGTTTTCTTCACACCAGTAAAAAAGTTTTTTATTGGTACTTCATAAATTGACTCACCGTTGTGAATCACAACAGCAGCATCAAGGACAAGTAATGGTCCAGCCATATCAGCAGCAGGTGATGCATTGCATATATTCCCAACAATTGTAGCCCGGTTTCTGATTTGATAAGAACCGATCGTATGGGCAGCCTCGGCAAGAACAGGATAATGTTTACGAATGTAATTATTTTCAATCAAATCATTGCAGGTGACTGCAGCATTTATTATCAAATTCCCATCTGAATCCAAATCAATCTTTGATAAATCTTTTATACCCTTGATATCAATCAAGACGGAAGGTAAAAGTGAATACTGCTTCATATAGATTAACAAATCGGTTCCACCCGCTAATATTTTCGATTCAGCTGCATATTGTTTTAATCTTTCTATCACTTCATCTTCAGATTCTGGTCTGAAGTATAAAAAATTGTTTATCAACTTATACCTCTTTTTTTTAAAAAATTGTGTTTTTAAGTTACAAAACTTAGAATTTTAAAACAAATTTTATACTATGTTTTTTTCTTTAAAATGGTCAATCTGTTTCTTTGTGTAACCTAAACTTCTCAAAATCTGTTCGGTGTGTTGACCAATGGTTGGTGCTGGTTTATAAGAATGTTTTTTAATCTCGCTCATATTGATTGGGTTTCCTACTGTTTTCATCTTACCAATCGTTGGGTGGTTTACTTCTATTATCATATTGCGTTCAATCATCTCGGGTAAATTTAATGCTTCTTTGACTGAATTTATTCTTCCAACCGGTACATCAAATTGTTGAAATATTTTTATCCATTCATTAGTAGTTTTTTGTTTAAGTATCGGAACTAATTCTTTTTCGAGGTCAGCTCTGTTCCTTACGCGTTCCGGATTAACTTTAAATTTTTCGTTTGATAATAAATCCTCACGGTTAATTGCTTTACAGAAGTTCTTCCACAGTCCTTCATTACCTGCTGCAATGTTAATGTATCCATCGCTGGTTTGATATGTTTCGTAAGGAGTTATAGTTGGATGTAAATTTCCTTTTCGCCTTGGAACTGTTTCAGTCGAAAGCGCTATTTGCGATTGAAATGTGAACATCGAGATTATACTATCAAGTAAGCTAATATCAATATACTGACCCCGTTTTGTTTTTTGTCTGTGAATTAAAGCAAGTAATATTCCTTCAAATGCTGCGTGTCCGGCAGCAAGATCTGCAAGCGAAATACCTGCTTTTGTAGGACTCCCCTCGGGAAACCCGGTCAAATCCATAAATCCTGACTCACCCTGAACAATAAGATCAAAACTTGGCTCATTACTTTTACGGCTGTTTTGACCATAACCGGAAATCGAGCAGTATATAATTTTTGGATTGATTTTTTTTACATTTTTATATTCGAATCCGAGTTTTTGCATTACACCTGCACGAAAATTTTCTACTAATATGTCACTCCTCTTTATAAGCTTCTTTACAATTTCCTTCCCTTCATCTGATTTCAGATCCAGAGTTATACTTTTTTTGTTTCTGTTCACACTCAGAAAATAAACACTCTCGTTTCCAACATATGGTGGCGCCCAGTAACGGGTATCGTCACCTGAACCCTGCATTTCGATTTTTATTATATCAGCCCCCATATCACCCAACTTCATTGTGCAATATGGACCCGAAAGTATTCGTGTAAAATCTAAAACCTTAATTCCAGAAAGTGGTAATTTACTCATATTTTATCTCGCTAATTCAAATTGTTTTCTTTTTAAAAATTTCCCTCTACCTCGCCTGCCTACAAATTTGTTGTTCTGAATTATTATCTCGCCATTTGATATCACAACTTCTGCATTTCCTTTTATTTTAAAACCCTCAAACATATTATAATCGACATTCATATGATGTGTGTTTGCGCTAATGGTGTGTTCAACATCAGGATTCCAGATTACGATATCTGCATCGGAACCGACTGAAATTGTGCCTTTTTCAGGATAGAGACCAAAAATTTTTGCTGGATTTGTGGAAATTAATTCGACCCAGCGGTTTAAGGAAATTTTACCTTCGACTACACCAAAATGGTACATCAGTTGAACTCTGTTTTCAATTCCTGGTCCACCATTTGGAATTTTTGTGAAATCATCTATACCAAGTTTTTTATCGGTTTCAAAATTTAATGGACAATGATCCGTTGCAATTGTATCGATCTCATTTTTTTGAATTGCAGACCACAATTTTTTAAGATCAGCTTTCTTCCTCAAAGGTGGAGACAGTACATATTTGGCACCTTCAAAGTTGGGCTTTCGTAGTTCGTCTTCAGTAAGCAGTAAATAATGTGGACAGGTTTCCGAAAATATTTTTTCATATCTTTGCTTTGAGAAATTTATAACATCCATAGCATCACCGGAAGAAATATGTACAAAATATATTGGCACATCAGCCAGTGACGCAAGCATTATGGAACGATAAACGGCTTCGGCTTCAAGTTGTGATGGTCGTGTGAGTGCATGATAAATTGGTTCCTTCTTTCCCTGCTGTAGTGCTTGGTTAATTAAATATTCTATAGCTTCACCATTTTCAGCATGCATTAAGATTAGACCACCATTTTCGTTGGCTTTTAACATTACCTGAAAAATTTTCTCATCGCTTAGCATTAACCTGTTTGGGTAAGCAGTAAATAGTTTAAAACTGGTTACTCCTTTTTCAATTACTTCTTTAATTTCTGAAAGCACATATGGGTTAACATCGGTTATTATTAAATGGAGGCCAAAATCCAGAACGGCATTTTTGCCTTTATCAAGCCAGATGTTGAGTGAGTCCTTAAGAGTTTGCCCTTTTGATTGAATGGCGAAATCAATAATCGATGTTGTTCCGCCGAATGCTGCTGCTATTGTTCCGGTTTCAAAATCATCTCTTGTTTTAATATCGCCATAAGGCATATCCAGATGCGTGTGAACATCAATTCCACCAGGAATAACTAATTTATTTGAAGCCTCTATTGTGAACTCCGTCTCAATGTTAATATTCTCTTTTATGAGTGATATTTTACCACCATCGATTAAAATATCAGCATTGAGCTCTTTATCAGAGTTGATTACTTTTCCATTTTTTATCAGAATTTTCATAAACTAAATATAAACAACTCAAAGAATTAATACAAAGAGTTTGATTTGACTTCAAATTATAAACCTGTTTTTCAATAGAGAGCTTTATAGAAATATTAAAATTAAAAAGCCGACACATAATCATTGTGTCGGCTTTTATTAAGTATCCGTCGCTGGGATTCAATCAACAGATACTATCTCACAAGTAGCATTTTCCTTACACTTGTAAATTTTCCATTGTCATTAATTGAACTGGCATCGAGTTTGTAAAAATATAATCCACTACTCAGTGCTCTTCCATAGGTATCAGTTCCATCCCAACTAACTGAATAATTACCTCCAGAAAGTTCGGTACTTAACAGTACATTAACCCGTTGTCCAAGCAAGTTATAAATACTCAAAGTTACTTTGCTTAATGCTGGTATGCCAAATTTAATTTCCGTTGTTGGATTAAATGGATTGGGATAATTTTGAGATAAATAATATCGAGCAGGAATTTCTTTCTCTTCACCAATACCCAGTGCGGTTCCAGAAATTAGCAATTCAGCATCAGTAACTTTATAGTTGTTGGTTGCGTTAAGCTCATAAGTTTTACTATCTATTGTATAACCTTCCTTATCTGCAATTATCTGATAAGTCCCTGGTGCCAAATAATTTATTGAAAATGAGCCATCTTCTTCAGTTATATCATATCCAGCAATTTTCTTACTTACTACATCTACAACATAAACTGTTGCTGATTGGACACCTGCTACTTTGCTGGTTGCTGAAACAGTTCCGCTTATAGAAGCAAAACCTGCAGGTTGATATGGAACCACACAAATATTAATATTTTCCGTTGCGCCCTGCACAAGAAAACTATCGGCATTTACCCAGCAGAAGACACCACAACTATCTGGATTGGCATCATACCATGCCGGTGCATAAAGTGTAAACGGAATTGCTTTTGCATAATAATAACCTGAGTAGAGATAATTGAAATAGTAATTACCTGTTGTATCAGTTACAGTAAAGCGCACCGGATGAATTCCTTTTGGAGTTTTCTGAAATAGAACCACTCTCGATAACACACCTATTCCATCTACATCTTTTACAATACCACTCAAACTGTTCTGTACATTTGGATTTTGAATTAAATCAAAATTAATCCCAGAAGTATCGGAAACGATAAATAATCTATCAGCGTCAAGTGGTGAGCTTTTATTATTATAAAACTCCGGTATATAACCAATCTTTACAGCAACCGCAATGTAGGTAATGTTTTTCTGCAGAAGCACAGTATAGTTACCATCATTATCAGTTTTAGCTTTACCTACGACTCCAATGAGTGTTCCAAATGGTGGTACAAAAAACATCTCATCTCTACTACCCATTAATGTACCATTTTGATACATCATCATATTCATTTGCCTGTTAGTCCTGAGAAATACAACAAGTGCATCTTTTATAGGCAGACCGGTTACACTATCAATCACAGTACCGCTAACACTTACCAGTACTGGAGTAGTAGGATAAAGTGTATGCCTTAGATCAAAATTTGCAGTAGTGGTATCATTCGGAACAATTGTTACTGGAGTTGCTTCTTCACGAGTTAAAACATCATCGTACCATTCGGGAACATAGCACCACTTTGTAGCATAAATTAAATATGTGCCTGAGTCAAGCGGAGCGAAATAGTTACCGAATGTATCTGTACATGCTTCACGAAAATAAAGTAACCCATCAGGTGTATAGAATCTGACACGTACTCCTTTGATAGGTAAGCCGGTGCTATCATCCACAATGTTTCCTTGAATAAAACCTTTTCGAAACATTGGTGGTGGAGGTGTCTGACCTGGAATAAAGGTTACATCGTTACTCGGCTGACTTTCTCCAAAAGAATTGAAAGCTGTAACATAATACCGATAGACGTGACCAGCTGGTACATTCATATCCATGAAATTCTTCATCTGCACAACAGCTGGTAATGGAGCGAATGGGGAATCATCAACCGATTTGTAAATCTTAAACTTGATCCCCATTATATTTGGATAATCCCACATAAGTTTTGCATAACCTTCCACTGTAGCAGTTACATTTAGATTTTCAGGTGGTAATGGAACGGTTTGTGCAAAAACAACAGACGAAACTAAAAAGAATAAAATAATTAAGTTAATGTTAAATTTACTCATATTAACCTCCTTAGGTTAAATGGTTATTGGATGTGGGCATCGGGGGGAGAAATACCGATTCTTTGTAAATATAATATATAAGATTTTAAAAGTCAAGTCCAGGGGGATTTTCGAATTCACTTTTTTTATTCTCATACTTAAATATAATTTACGCGCAATTTAAAATCACTTTATCTTCTTATTCCTCAATATGTTACAGCTAAATTAGTAATCGATAACTAATACACTTCCAGGAGTTGACTCTGTAAAAGTCCAGACAAAATTTAACAGTTAAGTTAGAGAATAAAAGGGAGATTGTTCTATTTTAAATTTAAAAGATTGAAAATGTTCAGTGTAGTTTCTCAGTAAAATTAACTATCGTACCTTTAATTATTTCTTGAATAGCATCATCAATCTTCGGAATATTTGTGATAATCGGTTTAATATTCGCATTTAGCATGTGCTGATATGCACCGTTACCCATCCCACGAGCAACCAACATCTGGCAATCTGTGATAATATCAGCCATCATACGATGTTTACCCTGTGAATGCTCATCAAAACCATGTCCGGGACCATGATGTTCCCCATGCTCTTCTTGTCCATGGAAAGTATGATGACCAGCCTTCTCTCTACGTTCACGATGTGTTATCTTGCCATCTTCAATAGTCACAACTTCATAAAACCTTGCACGACCAAAATGTTGGCTAATTGTGTTACCATCGTCTGTAACAAAAGCCACTTTAATATTTTTTGTTTCCATAATATATCCTTTCATATTTTTGCTTGTTAAATTAATAGATTTTTGGGCAAATCGGAATTATCCTATCGCCCAAATTTTTTTAAGTCAATTATTGTTTCACATCTTTTTCTTTGTGGTTTGGACCACCATGGCAGTAACCTTTACCGCCACCATATGGTCTTCCTCCACGTCCTACTCTATATAGAGTTCCTTTTGTTTCATCTGGTTTTAATTCTGATTGAGTAGTTTGCGTTGTGGTAGTGTTTACACATCGACCTCTACGTCTTCCTGTTAGAGGTCCCCGACCAAATGGTCCTGTCTGATTTAAATTAGGCATTTTTTATCTCCTTGAATAATTTCATTTAAGATTATAAATAGAAATTTATTGTAACCAAACATCATTTTATTTAAGTAATATTTTCTTTTTCACAATGTGGACAATTCGCATTTTTTCTTCTCTCAACAGTAAATTGCCATTTTCTATGACAACGCCTACATCTGTATTCGAAAGTGTCAGAAGGTTTATAATTACCACCTTCAATGATGATGGCTTTTCCGTTTAACAATGCATCAACAATTTTATAACGAGCTTTTTCAACAATGCGTCCGAATGTAGCGCGCGATATATTCATTCTCTCTGCAGATTCTTCATGGGAGAAGGCATTATAATCTGCCAGCCGAAGCGATTCAAATTCATCTACAGATAATTTAACTTCTTCCAACATATCCATTGGAATTCCGCGGGGTTTGAAATATGTAATCCCCGGAATAAGTTCAACTTTTCTACATTTGTGTGGTCTTGCCAATTATTAACCTTATATTTATTTTCTATATTATGAGCATATGCTCATAATTAATATAAAAGAATATTTTGTAAAAGTCAAATAATCAAGTGGGAATTAAAATTTTGATTTTAAATCTTCTGCCAGCTCAAGAGCATTTTTTCGGCAATTTCTATCAATTTTAAATGATTTTTATTCCTCTCCCATAATGTTTCTGGAATTTCTTTTTCTCCCCACCTGGCACCTCCGATAGCTCCAACTAAAATTGGAGAGTAATTAGAACCACCGGCAAATTTTATTGAATTTTCAAGCGCAACTTGAAAATTTTCAAATTGATCTAAAAAGTAAATTGCAGTTCTTAATACATCGGGTGCATAACCAGATGAACTTATTTTATTCTTCGCAACATCCAATAATGCATATTTTGTTTCTTCCATCCTATTTTCAGCAGCAATTTGCTTTGCCTCCTCCCAACTTTGTCCTTTTATCAATTGTCTTACTAGAACCAGAGTTGCTGCCGCCACATCGCCTGCAATTTTTGAGTAATGCGTAAGAGATGCCTGAGCAATTGCACATTTTACAATCGCTTCATCTGAGATAAACGAAGCTGCTGCAAGTGGAAAAGCCCGATGTACAGGATTACATCCTCCTGTCATATACGAGTGATTATTATGCACCAGCTCAACTGCAACCTGGACATCAGCACCTTGAGATAACAATTCTAATACTTTTCCTGTAACAAAACCAGTATCAAAGCCATCTTTTATAAACCAGTCAATGTATCTATTTTTTAAATCTTGGAAATCAAAATATTTTAAAGCTAGCAAGCTTTCGGCAAAGATAATATTCATTGCTGTTGGTCCACCAATCAAATCGCCTGCCCCCAGTCCTAAAAATAATCCCTTAATGCTCTCTGATATTTTTTTGTTATTCATTTTACAGATAAACCCTTATAAAACCTTTCTGCTAAATTTAATATATCTTCTTTTCTTGCCACTCTATCAATCCATTTACTTGGAATTGCTTTAAATCCATAATATATTCCTGCAAGACCTCCAGCAACAGACGCTGTTGTATCTGTATCTCCTCCTAAATTCACTGCAGATAGAACTGTATCTGAATAAGATTTATTATTTAAAACACACCACAAACTTGCTTCAAGTGTATGAACAACATATCCATCAGAATAAATTTCATTTTCAGGAATTTTATAAATGTCTGATTTTAAAATTCTATCAAAATGATACAATTCTCTTTCATACTCAGATTTAGAATAATATTGGTTAGTTACATTTTTCATTTTATTGTAAGAACTTTGGAGATCATAACCATTCAACAAATTAATTGCAAATTGTATATACATTCCACACGCTATCTCTGAACGTCGCGTTCGGTGTGTTAAATCTGACACGCTGTGCGTTACTTTAAATTGATCATTTAAATTACGGTTTTTCAAGTAAAAAGCAATGGGTAATATTCGCATTAAAGCACCATTGCCATTATCTAATTCACCAGTACTTCCAGCAAAAAGTGGATCCACTCCACTTTCCATTCTTTTAATAGCTTTTAATGTGGTTTTCCCGATATCAAATATTTGGCCATGGGGTGTCCAATAACCATCGTTTAACCAGCTACAAAACTTTTTAGCGATATCATTATAATTCAAACCATAACAAAGTGATTCTGCAAGACAAAAAGTAAGCGAGCTATCATCTGACCAGGTACCTGGAGGTTGAAAGTGTGTACCATAACCAATCATATCCTTTGCGGGATTGTTTCTTAAAGTATTTCTCTCAGTGAACTCGTATGGGACTCCTAACGCGTCTCCGATACAAAGTCCAAATAAACCACCAAGAAGTTGGTCATTCATCTCCATCCCTTCTTCCAAAAACTAAAACATAATTAAAGCGATAGATTTCTGATATTTCAATCAATGAAATATTTTTCTGTTTAAATTCGTCGACAACTTTATCAGGTGGAATTCTGTGTTCAAGTGGTGGTCCAAATTCCATTTCTTCATACTTCCAATCGATTAAATAAATTCGACCATTGGACTTGATTGTCCTTTTCAACTCATTAATTATTTTCTTGCTATCTTCTAACTCATGATAGACATTAACTAAAAGTATTTTATCAAAAAACTGTTTTGAAAATGGAAGCCTTTCATTCTTAATTTTTACATACTCAATGTTTGTTATCTTTTTTTCCAGGGCACGGTTTCTGCAAACCTGTAGCATTTCATCGCTTATATCAATAGCATAAATTTTTTTTACTCTTTCTGCAATTGGTAGTGTAAAGTAACCAGGTCCGCAACCAATGTCAGCCCAAATTTCGCTTGCTTGCGGTTTGGATAGTTCAATAAAAGATTCTACAGGTAGCATTCTTTCTCTATCTGCGCTAACAAGGCGTTCCCAATTATTTGGTGAGAAGGTTTTTTCTCCCATAAAACCCTTAAACTTTTTCGAGAGCTTGTTTTAAATCGTTTATAATATCCTCAACATTTTCTATTCCAACTGAAAGTCGTACCAAATCATCTGTTATTCCAGCTTTTAGTTTTTCTTCATTAGAAACCGATGCATGAGTCATTGAAGCAGGATGCTGGATTAATGTTTCAACTCCACCAAGCGAAACTGCCAGAAGAGCGAGTTGAACACTGTCCATAAGTTTTCTACCCGCTTCGAGTCCACCTTTAAGTCCGAAACTAATCATTGAACCAAAACCGCTCATTTGCTGCTTTGCCAGCTGATATTGAGGATGGCTTGTAAGTCCTGGATATTTCACCCATGCAACTTTAGGATGTGCAATTAAAAATTCGGCAACTTTTTGTGCATTTAATTGTGCACGTTCGACTCTTAGAGAGAGGGTTTTTAGTCCACGAATTACCATATATGCCTGATGCGGGTCCATATTGCATCCCATATAAACCATCATATGTCTGATTTTTTTATAAAGTTCTTTTTCTCGCGTAACGATAACACCTCCAACAATGTCGGCATGACCGTTAAGAAATTTTGTGACGGAGTGTAAGACAACATCGGCACCTAAATCGAGTGGCTTTTGCAGGTATGGAGTTGCAAATGTATTATCCACAACCAAAATCAAATTATTTTTCTTTGCTATCTCAGCACAAGCCCGTATATCTGTTAGCTCCATGGTTGGATTTGCAGGGGTTTCGATATAAAGCATTTTTGTATTTTCTCTAATTGCTGATTTGATAGCATTCAAATCAGAAGTGTTAACGAAGCTTGCCTGAACACCAAACCTTGATAGATCTTTCTCAAGGATAACTCGTGCAGGACCATAAACAGCAGCGGTGCTGATCAGATGGCTTTCGTTGCTTAAAAGCGACATATAGATACTTGTTATAGCTCCCATTCCAGAACTGGTAGCGATTCCGTCGTAACCATTTTCAAGTTCAGCAACCAACTTTTCAAGTGCTCTTATAGTTGGATTTGCAATTCTGGTATAGATATATCCTTCGCTAACACCAGCAAAGCAATCGGCACCATGTTGAGCATTTTTAAATTTAAATGTAGAAGTTTGATATATTGGAACGGTTGCACTTCCGAATTGATCTTCAAACTCACCACCGTGAATTAATTTGCTTTCAAAACCAAGTTTTTCTGTTTTCATAAATTTTCCTTTTCTTATTAGTTATAAAATTTTTTTCTCTTCGCACTTACCACATTCAAATTGAAGTGTTAAATGATTTATGTTGTATCTTTTCTTTAGTTCTAATTCAATCTTGTTTTGTATTTCTGTAGTTTTGCTTATTATCATATCTTCAACTTCTATGTGTGCTTCAAAATGTTTTTCAACATCATTTAATTTCCAGAGATGGATATGATGGATATTATTAACGCCCGGGATTTTTTCAACTATATCCTTTATCTCATGTAAATCTATCTCTTCAGGGTTGGACATCATCAGAATGTCGATGGATTCTTTTACAATTTTATATGTTTCTCGAAGAATATAAAGTGAAATTAAAATTGTCAGGACTGGGTCAATCCAGTATATTTCATAATAAATTATAAAAATTGCGCCGATTATAACTGCTATACTTGAAAACACATCGCTGAGTAAATGGAAGTATGCAGCTCTGATATTAATATTAGCTTTTGAATCTTTTTTTAGGAGTAAAGTCCCTACAACATTGGCAAGCAAACCTATAATAGCAACCACCAACATCAAATCTCCACTTATCTTTGATGGTGTGTACAACCGCTCAATAGCTTCTTTTATCAAAAAGAAACTGATTATTATCAATGTGCTGGCATTTAAGATTGCAGCAATAATTTCAGCACGTTTTAATCCAAATGTGTATTTAATAGTTTTAGGTTTTTTACTTAAACGAAGTGCAATATATGTGATGATGACTGCAACCCCATCGCTAAAATTGTGCATTGCATCAGAAATCAAAGCTAAACTACCAGAAATTATCCCGCCAACTATTTCAGTCAAAGTAACTAGAAAGTTAAGCGCGATCGTTATAAAAAGTCGCTTACTAGATGTTATATATGAATTCTCATTATTATGCATAAATAAATATTTTGTTTAAATTTAAAAAAAAGAATAGATAATTGGAAATAGTACCTTTATAAAGTTCCTACCTCATTGTAAGTAATTTCCAAGTAAGAATAAAATATCTTGAATATATAAGGTTTTAATTAATTTTGACTTAAATATTTTAGGATATTTTTCTTGATTGTTTCCGAATCCGGTAAGCCATTAGCATAAAATCTGCAGGAAAGAGTTGGAAAATCCGGTTCAGGCATATTCTCTAAATCCTCACCATTAATTAAAATTGTAGGTGAACCACGAAATTTAATTGCTCTGGCATCTTTCTCATCAATTACCTGCTTTATTCTCAATATGATTTTTTCTTCAATGTCACTAATTGCAGAAAGCAGGTTCTCATATAATTTTTTATGATTAGGGCAACTTTCGAAATACTGAAATTCGATTACAACTTTTTTCATAAACTCCTCTCAACGAATTGACTTATAACCACCGACAATACCACCTTTTGATAAAACAATTTGCCAGAGTTGATTATGACGGGCTCTGAAAGCTCCAGCAGAGGATAACAAAAAATATTTCCACATACGGAAAAATCTATCTCCATATTTGTTTCTTATTTTATCCCAATTATTTTGAAAATTATTATACCACGCAGTAAGAGTTTTATCATAGTCGGTTCCAAAATTATGTAAATCCTCAATAATAAAAAATCCTTCCACTGCTTTTGCAATCTGTGAAATTGATGGAAGCATGCCATTGGGAAAAATGTATTTGTGAGTCCAGGGATCAACGGTTGTAGTAGATGTGTTTCTACCAATTGTATGAAGCAGAAATAATCCTTTATCCTTTAAGCATCGGTAAGCTATCTTAAAATATGTTTTATAGTTTTTGTATCCAACATGTTCAATCATACCGACACTAACAATCCTGTCAAAAAGTTCATTAACATCTCGGTAATCCTGGAGGCGTATTTCGACTGGTAAATCTTTGCATAATTCTTTTGCGAGCGTTACCTGTTCTTTAGATACAGTAATTCCAACAACGTTGACATTATATTTTTCTGCAGCATACTTTGCAAAAGACCCCCAACCACTACCAATATCTAAAATTTTCATTCCTGGTTCGAGATATAATTTTTTACATATCAACTCAAGTTTGGCTTCCTGAGCTTCATCAAGTGACGTAGCATCTTTCCAGTATGCGCAACTATAGTTCATCCTCTTATCAAGCATATTCTGGAATAAGTCGTTACCTAAATCATAATGTCGCTCACCAATGATAAACGCTCTGCTTCTTGATTGCAGATTAAAAATTCGAGCAATTAGTAGTGTTATTAAAATAGATAACTTGCTTTTAATCTTTTTATCAAGCTCTGCTTGCAAAACTTTGCAAATAAACTCGTCAACTTTTTCAGCATCCCACCAACCATCCATATAAGATTCACCAAGTCCAAGTTCAGCTTCAGTCAAGACTCTTCTATAAAATTTACTATTATATACCTGAATGTCCCATGGATTTTTCCCATTTATTGAAATTCCCGCTATTGATAATAATTCCTGAGCAAGTTTTTGATAGCTATTGGCAGTCATAATTTATTTGACTTTTATTTAAATATAACACCTATTTTCGATTATTAAAAAATTTATTCATTGGATTTTATTCAAATATTTTCATAACTTTAATAAAATTTTATATGAAAAAATTTCTCAACATCAAACCACGTTATATTATTGCTATTACCGCCTTTATCGCGTTAATTATGGTAGTTTCTGCCTATCTTGAACTTACACAAAGTCGCCTTGAGCTTTTTCATTTAATGACTGAACAAGCCATTTCATTAATTGAGACAATTACAATAAGTAGCAGCAACACTCTCACATCAAGCTCAGAGATCGAAGACCTTATCGCACAGAGGTTGCTTACAGCTGGTAGAATGATTGCACGCTTAGACAGTATCACACATTTAAAACAAACCGACCTCATAAAATTTGCTGAAGAAAATAATATTTACCGAATAAACATTTTTGATAAAAATGGAAACAAAATCTTAAGCAATCATACACCCGAACCTGAGCATAAAAATCTCGAAGCTAAAAACTCGCCGGTTGATTTCATCAAACCTATCTTACAAGACCAAAAACAGGAGCTGGTAATTGGACTTAAAGAAGCAAGATATGAAAACGGAATGCGTTATACTGTTGCCGTGCGGCGGACAAAAAATAAGCCCGGTGCCATTGTGTTAAATGTCGATGCAAAGTATCTACTCGATTTCAGAAAGAAAATAGGTATTGGTAAAATCCTGCAGGACATTGGTAACAATGATGGTATAGAATATATAATTTTGCAAGATGAAGAAGGAATTATCGCAGCAAGCCAATCGGTAATCGAAACCGAACCGATTGAAGGAGATACTTTCCTTTTAAATGCAAATCAAACCGATACAATTCATACACGCATCCACACAACAAATGGTAAAGAAGTATTTGAGGTTGTGAAATCTTTTAATGTTGAAGGTGAAAAGATTGGATTACTACGGCTCGGGCTTGCAATGGATGAGATTCATGCTTTGAATCAGAGAATGATAAGAAGATCAATCATCATTTCGCTTGTCTTGTTAGTAATCTTAGCAATTGTTATTAGCATCATCTTTATAAACCAAAATTTACAGTTTGTTTCAAGAGAATATGAGAAAATTCAGACATATACTGGAAATATTTTACAGAACATGGCAGACGCCGTAATCACAACAGATAAAAATGGTATTATCACAATTTTCAATGAGCAAGCATCTAAAATCTTTGGAATCAAAACAAAAGACGCAATTGGAAAAAATCTCAAAGAGATTTTAGGTGGAAAACTAAACACAATATACGAAAGCCTGAAAAACTACAGTCCACTTAAAAACGAAGAATTCGAAATCGATTTTGGATACAATGGAAAAATTTTATCTGTCAACACAACTTTAATCAATAATCAACTGGGTGAATTAGATGCATTTACAGCTGTCATAAGAGACCTTACCGAAGTAAGGAAAATGGAAAACCAGATAAAGCAGCGGGAAAGATTAAGCGCTATGGGTGAATTAGCATCAGGTGTTGCACATGAAATCAAAAATCCTCTGAATTCAATTTACATGATTGGACAGAGATTCAAAAAGGAATTCCAGCCTGCAGCAAATGTTTCAGAATATGTTTTGCTCACAGAAGCTTTGTTATCTGAAATACAGCGAGTAAATAGGATTATACAACAATTTTTAAGTTTTGCTCGTCCACCAAAACTAAATTTAACGGAAGTATTCTCAAAAAAATTAATAGAAGATATTGAAATAATTTTTTCATCACAGGCTAAGGAGAAAGGAGTCAACTTTGAAACTATACAACACGATGCAATGGTTCTAAAAATTGACTATGACAAAATGAAGCAAGCCCTTTTAAACATATTACAGAATGCCTTAGATGCAACACAAAAAGGTGGATTTATAAAATTATCTCTAAAATCAGATAAAAATAAAGCTATTTTTACAATTGAGGACACAGGCGAAGGAATACCACAAGAAAATTTATCCAAGATTTTCAATCTTTATTTCAGCACCAAAAAAAGCGGAACAGGACTTGGTTTGAGTATTGTTCAGCAAATAATTTCTCAACATAATGGTAATATTTCTGTTGAGTCGCATTTGGGAAAAGGAACAAAATTTATTATCGAGTTACCGTATAAATAAAAAGGTTTTATATGGAATACACAATTTTAATAGTTGATGACGAAGCCACACAGAGAAAAGTTCTTTCTGGTTTTTTAAAAAAGCAGGGCTACAAAATTTATGAAGCAAGCTCTGGCAACCAGGCGATTGAGATTGCTTCGAAAAACATAATAGATTTGGTTATTACAGATTTTAAAATGCCCGATATATCAGGCATCGAAGTATTAAAATTGGTACGATCGATAAATCCAGAAATTGCTGTGATTATTATGACAGCATTCGGAACTATTGAAACCGCCGTCGAAGCTATGCGCGAAGGAGCTTACAACTACCTGACCAAACCAATTAACCTTGACGAACTTGAACTGTTGATTAACCGCACTTTTGAAAGACAAAGATTGGTTTCGGAGAACAAATTACTCAAAGAACAGTTAATTGAACGATTGACATTTCCAGGAATTGTTTCACAATCGGCTGCGATGGAAAATGTGTTGAACACCGCTTCGCGGGTAGCTCGAAGCAAAGCATCGGTGCTAATTCGCGGTGAAAGCGGAACAGGAAAGGAACTCATCGCAAAAGCAATTCATTTTAACAGCCAACGAAAAGAAAAACCATTTATTGCAGTAAACTGTGCAGCTTTAAACGAGAACCTGTTAGAAAGCGAATTGTTTGGACATGAGAAAGGTGCATTCACAGGAGCAGATAAACAAAGAAGAGGTCGTTTCGAACTTGCAGATGGTGGGACAATTTTTCTTGACGAAATTGGTGATATTCCTTTAGCAACTCAGGTAAAGTTATTAAGAGTTCTTCAGGAACAGCAATTTGAGCGCGTTGGTGGAAGCGAAACAATAAAAGTTGATGTAAGAATAATTGCAGCAACCAACAGAAATCTTGAGGATTTGATAAAAGCAGGTACATTTCGCGAAGATTTATATTATAGATTAAATGTTGTGACAATAGACATTCCACCGCTTCGAAATCGCAGAGAAGATATTCCGGCACTTCTCGAATACTTTTTAAAAAAATTCGCTTCGGAACAGAAACGGGATAACATTGCTTTCTCAAAAGAAGCTTGGGAGTTGCTTTTACGTTATAACTATCCGGGAAATATTCGTGAGTTAGAGAATATTGTTCAGCGTGCGGTAATATTATCACGTCAAAATTTAATAACAACAAATGAATTACCTCAAGTGGTAAAAGAATTTCAAAAAGAAGGTGATTTACAAAAACCTGAGATGTTGACTTCCCTTCCTGCACAGGTTGAAAAACTTGAGAAGGAATTAATATTCGAGGCACTTCGATTAACAAACGGAAATCAATCAAAAGCAGCGGAGATGTTAGGAATATCGGAAAGAAATTTAAGATATAAATTGAAAAAGTGGGGAGTGAAGTAAAAGTGCAATAACAAGTTATAATTCTCTCTACTTTCGTTTTCCCACCTCGACAAAATAGTCGAACCCACTCGACGAAGATGTCGATACCTATCGTACGAAGCCAAATATTTCATTGAAAAATGCACAATTTCGCCAATTTTCTTTCTGGCACGATAAATGTCTTTATTCAAATCAAAGAATAAATAAATAACAATATCAATAATAAAAATAAAGGATTCATAAAATGAAAGGCAACATTAAATTACTCGCAACATTACTGACTTTAGTAGCAGTAATATTCTTATTAACATCAACAGATGCAAACGCCCAGAGTGCAAAGGGCGGCAAAGGTACAAAAGGTTTCGTAGACCTTAATGGCGATGGCATAAACGATAACGCAATTGATTCAGATGGCGATGGTATTCCAAACGGAAAAGATCCCGACTTTGTAAAACCGCAGGATGGAACCGGTCGCAAATTGATGAATGGTAAATCTGCAAAGAACGGCAAAGGTGGATACGGACCTGGTGACGGAACCGGTAAGAGCGGAATTGGTCCGAGAGATGGCACTGGATACGGACCTGGAACAAAATCAGGTAACTGTGACGGTACTGGTCCCAAAGGTAGTGTTAAGCAAACACGAAGAGGTAAATAAAAATAGATTATAAAGAGTGACGGTGAACCTTCGTTCATCGTCATTCTTTTATCAAAAGAGAAAATAAACTATGTATAAACAAAAAATAAAAGGAGATGATAAAATGAAAACATTACAACGAATAATTTTGATAGCTCTCATTGTTCCAGCATTAGTGTATGCTCAAACTGAAGGTAGAGCAACACAGGGTTCCGAAAAGAATGATGTGGATAATGTTCAAACTATCAAAGGAACAATTACTGAAGTAAAACATCCTTATGCAACTTTTAAAGGTGAAGACGGAAAAGAATATCGCGTTCATTTAGGACCACAATGGTACTGGGAACGAGAAAAATTCCAGTTAAGACACAATGTTCAGGCTCAAATTAAAGGTGAAGTAAAACAGGTTCAGGGTAGATATGAATTCTATCCCTGGGAAATTACTCAGGATGGCAAACAGATATCTTTAGCTGATCAGAATGGTAAACCCAAGTGGTCAAGCGGTAAAGATGGTAAACGCTCAGGTAAAAGTGGCAAGAGCGGTAAGTTTAAAGGTGGTAATAAGTAGTTTGTTGACCCAGTTCGGATGCCGGAGAAAATTTTTTATCTCCTGCATCCGAAGTATATTAAAATAAAACCATAGGAAATGTTATGAAACAATTGTTAAAAATAATGTTAATGTTGGTACTGTTGAGTGGGCTATCGTTTGCTCAAAGTCAATCAGATTCCCTGAAAGACAATAAGTCACAAGAGATTGAGAAAAAATCCGATTTTATAGACGAGAATGCAAACGGTGTCGACGATAGAATTGAGAAACAACAGGGTGTTGGAAAACAGAAGCGATTGAGAGATAGATTTGTTGATTTAGACGGCGACGGTATTTGTGACGGACGCTCTGGTGGCGTTGGAATACGTTCTCGTCACGGGGTTAAACAAGACCAACAAGGTGGAAAAAAACGATTAGGTAACAGGTAAAATTTATGGATAAATCTAAACTAATTTATCTGATGGGAATTACTGTATCAATTATTCTAGGAATTTCGGAGACACAATCACAATTCCTATTAAGTACAAGTATCCATAATGCATTCGATGATAATGTAAACAATAACTACCTGAACACTTACGATAGATTAACACAATTTTCTTTGCAAACAGGTTACGATTTTGAAGGGGAAAGAAAAAACTTTCAGGTATTTTATATTGGTACTTACAATTATTACCGAAATGTCATTGCAAGAAGTTTTCATACACATTCCACAGGACTTGTTTACACCAAATTATACGGTGAAGAATCCGAAACCGCACTCAACTTAGGTGCTAATTATAATCTGAGAATTGGACGAGAAGATTTTACTTACTTTGATAACAGTCAGTACATAGGATACCTGAATATAAAGCATCAAATATCTGAGAGAACTTTCGGCAAGTTGGGTTACAGAATAAGATATCTTACATACAAAGAATTATCCGACTTGAATAATCTTGAGAATTATTTCTTTGCACAGCTGACGAACTTCTTCCCTTCACGAACCACATTGGCACTCGAGGCAAATCTCGGAATTAAGTCCTACACAAATGCCCCTCCAGAAACAACTGTAATTAATCCTGGCATGGGGAGAGGAAAAAGTACGATAAAGGATAATAATCCAAGTGTTATTCAGCTTGCTGGCAACATTAGAATTGCACAATCAATTTTTGATGAAACAGGATTAAGCATAGCCGGAGGTTATCAAAAAAATATTCAGCAGGAAACAAGATATCTTTCTTCAGGATATATCATTTCAGATGATGACTTATTTGATGATAATTATGGATACGAAGGTCCGAGTTTTGAAGCTACATTAACTCAAGTTTTACCATGGTTAATGATGGGAAAAGTTTCTTTTAATTTCATGAATAAAAATTATGTAAACAGACCAGCTTATGACTTGTCGGATAATATCAAATCCAACGAAAGAATAGATAATGTATACATGGTATCATTAATACTTGAAAAAGAGTTCAATCTGTTAAACGGATTCACGATAAGTTTAATGTATGATTACATACGTAATGCATCGAATGATGATTTCTACAATTACAAAAACAATGTTTGGGCAATAAGTTTTGATTTAGGATTTTAATAAATGATTCATTTTAACAAAAAAAGGAGAAATATTATGAACAAATTATTAATTCTTATTATCGCTTCCTTCTTAATATTTAGTGGATGCGAAAAGTCAACAGAGCCACCATCAGGCCAGGGGGAACTCAGGTTATACCTTGTAGATTCGCCCGGTGATTACGAAGAAGTAAACATAGTTGTCAAGAGTGTTGCGGTTCATAAATCTGACACAGACACTATTACTGGCTGGACGATTATTAATAACACTCCAGCAACTTACGATTTACTCAAGCTTCGTAATGGTGCAAGCGCTATATTAGGTACTGCAAAACTAACAGCAGGTCATTATACGCAAATTCGTTTATTGATTGATTCTGGTAGTACTGTTGTTGTAAATGGGATTTCATATCCATTAGAAATTCCAAGCGGAATGGAAAGCGGTTTGAAGCTTACTCACGCTTTCTGGATTGAATCGGATAAGCTATACGAACTCACACTTGATTTCGATGCAAATAAATCTATTGTAAAACAAGGAAATAATGCATACAAACTACAGCCGACAATACGGGTTGTTGCAAATGTAATATCTGGCACAATATCAGGAAAAGTTTTACCACTTGATGCTAATGCATTAGTTCAAACCCTGGTAGGTTCTGACACAGTATCAACATTGCCCGATACTTCAGGTAACTTCAAATTAGTTGCTTTACCCGAAGGCACTTATTCTATAAAAATTATTCCAGGGAATTCTATATATAAGGATACAACTATTAACAATGTTTCGGTCGTTAAACAACAAGACACAAACCTTGGAACAATAACACTGCAGACGAATTAAGTTTTTTTAACCCTCGCAGGTTTTACTAACCTGTGAGGGTTCAACATATTTGTTTTGTCCACAATAATTATCGTTAAATAAAAGATTATAGTATGATAAAATATTTACATATACTCATATGTATTTTTGTTTTTTTTGGAGCTCCCGAAGTCTCAAGTTCTCAGACACAAAATCAAAAGAAAATACTCATTGTAGTAGAAGGATCGAGCCAGCTGAACAATCTGGCTATGGGGGATGGTCGGCAACTCGCTGCGCTTTTAGGACACTTTAATACCTCAACAGTCATTAAAGGCGTCAACGATTATATCCCACACGAACTCAACAATTACGATTTTACATTTTATATCGGTTTCCATGCTGATAACATTGTTCCACCAAAATTTTTAATTGATGTTGTAAAATCGACAAAAACAATCGTTTGGATAAATACTGGATTTGCAGAATTTTCAAAAAGTTATAATTTGAAGAAAATTTTTGGATTTGATGTTTTTAAATTGGATACAGTTACTAATTTCGATTTTGTGAAATCGGGAAAAAAAATATTTACTAAAGGCGAGCCAAATGCAAACATTATTAACATAAGTGACAAAAGAATGGTGAGTACCCTCGCTGTTGCAATTTCATCAAAGTCCGACATCGAAATACCTTATATAGTCAAGTCTAAAAATTTTTATTACATTGCTGATTCTCCGTTTGCATCTGCTACTGAAACTGATCGTTACCTTCTATTTGCCGATATGTTACACGACATTTTAGGCGAAGAACACGAAGAATCTCACTCTGCAATACTTAGAATTGAAGACATAGGTCCTCTGGATAACCCTAATAATTTAAGAGATATTGCAGATTTATTAGCTGATAAAGGAATTCCATTTCTAATTAGTGTATATCCTTTTTATGTGGATCCATCCGAAGGTATTCGGGTCAGTTTATCGGATAAACCAGAATTAGTCGATGCTTTAAAATATATGGTCCGAAATGGTGGAACGTTAGTGATGCACGGTGTAACTCACCAATACAAGGGTATATCAGCAACAGATTTTGAGTTCTGGGACGAAAGCACAAATTCACCAATTAAAGATGAATCTGAGGAGGCATTCTCAAAAAAGCTCGATCTTGGAATTCAGGAATTTATGAAGAATGGATTATACCCACTCGTTTGGGAAACCCCACATTATACTGCATCACTTTTATTTTACAAAACAGTTTCAAAATATTTCAGTACCGCAATTGAGCAGCGGCTTTCTATCGAAAATTACGATTACAGCCAGTTCTTCCCATATATTATTCAAAAGGATCTATTTGGACAAACCATCTATCCTGAAAATCTTGGATATGTTCCTCTTGATGAATCAAACAAACAAGTAAGTCGAAATGCTGTTCAAAATATTTTAAAAGGAGCAAAAACAAATCTGTATGTTCGTGATGGTTTCGCCTCCTGCTTCTTCCACCCCTTTCTTGATTTGGATTTATTGCAGGAGTTAGTCGATAGTGTTCAAGCTTTAGGTTATACATATATCGATTTGAAATATGAAAGCAACTGGGTTAAAACTAAGGATAAACTAATAATAAGTGGAAATCAAAAGCACACCCTTACGCTTGAGGATCAATATTTGGTTGAAGCTTACTTTAATCCATCGGGTGAAATAATTAAACGAAAAGAATCTGAGAAGAGAATAAGAGGAACTCTCGAAATTGGAGGCGATTTAAAACCGGGACAATTTTACAAAGCAGAGGTGTTAGAATTTAAAGAGCGAAAAAAAGACTTTTATGAAGATACTTATTATAAATTACAAAAATTAATAAGTAAAATCATTACATCTCCAAACCAGTTAGAAGAAGCAAGACCGGTTGTCTTATGGAATCATTATGCTAAGGGGGCAGCATACAATGATCAGGCAGCTTTGGTTTCAGTCTTTCGTAGTGTTAATATCAATGTAGATACTATTTATGTGGGGCAAAAAATTGACTTAAAAAACTATAACCTCCTGTTAGTTCCTTTTAGTTTTGTGGATTCATTACGCTTAACAGATTTCGATATTATAACTAAGTTTGTGGAAGATGGTGGAAACATAATCACCGATTCAAAAAATTATTTAGCAGAGGAATTAGGAATTAAGTATATTGAGAACAAGCTTAGAGTAAGAAAAATCCGAGACCGTTATTTCCCAGAAGAACCAATCAGCTGGAGATATACAGAGTTAATCAACAAGTTTGAATGTGATGACATTGAAGAGATATTCTGCGTTGACGAAATCACAGACGCACCAATTATTATTGGAAAAAGGGTTGGAAAAGGAAAACTTATTTTTATTAGTTCTATCTTTGACCCATATTCGCAAGAAGGATACAGTTTATATCCATACTTATTGGAATATGTTCGTAAATATTTTAAACTAACACCAATAATCAGAAGGGAGAACCTTGAAGTATTTTTTGACCCCGGTTTCCGCCATACTTACAGTATTGAAAATTTGATTAAGCAATGGGTAAATCAGGGAATCCGTGTCGTTCATGTTGCTGGATGGCATCAATATCCAAAATATACATATGATTACAATCGATTAATAAGATTAGCTCATGCAAACGGAATTTTAGTTTATGCATGGTTAGAACCTCCTCAAGTCAGTCAAATGTTTTGGGCTACACACCCTGAATGGCGTGAAAAGAACTACTTAGGAGAAGATGCAAAACCATCGTGGCGGTATCCAGTTGCAATGACGGATAAAAACTGTGTTGCTGAGATGTTGAAAGAATTTATGAAACTTCTTGAAATTTACGACTTCGATGGGATTAATCTTGCAGAACTTTATTTTGAAGCTGGCAAAGGATTCGATGAACCAAATCATTTTACACCGATGCACCCCTCGGCAATTAAGGAGGTTAAGGAAAAATATAACATCGAGCTTGAAAATATCTTTAATCCGAATTCTAAATATTATTGGCAAAACAATCATTATGTAAAAAAATCCATCATTGAATACCGTATTAACAAGTTAAACGAAATCTATGAACTTTTACTGAGTAAATTCTCTGAACATGCGAAATCGAAACCGGGTTTCCACATTATCGTAACTGCGATGGACAGTTATAATTCCCCTGAACTAAAAGAACATATAGCTGTTGATATAGAAAAAATATTGCATTTACAGAAAAAATACAATTTTTCACTTAACATTCAGGATCCACAACATCATTGGTCAACTGATCCACTACGATATAAAGACATAGGTAATACATATTCAACACTATTAGGTGGGAAAGAGAAACTATTACTCGACCTGAACATTATGAGTTTCAGGCGAGAAGATGAGATCACACCCTTCCCTACTTTGATACAGACGGGGACAGAAAGTTTTCAGCTCGTCAAGTCCGCATCATTAGGTGCATCACGAGTTGTTATATATTCTGAATCAAGTATCAATCCTCAAGATATGATTTTCCTTCCTTACGCTTTAGCAAGTGAGGTGAAATATAAACACATCGATAATGGATATGAATTCGATTCACCTTATTCATTTTATCTAAAACTAAAAGAAGGAATTGAGGTAGTTACACTCGACGGTAATCCAATTTCATCCTCAAGAGGAAGTTCTTTTCTAATCCCTGCTGGTAACCATACTGTTAAACTTGGTGTTGATATAATCAATACCTATTCCACACACGAATTGCAGATAAAAATATTGTCTACGACGGCTAATATTCTCGAGGTTTCATATGGCATGCGAGATGTAAAATTCAGTTACGATTCAGACACAAGAACACTTATATCTCTTAATATGGAACCTACAGAAATTACAATCGATAACGAAAAATATGTTTTTTATGCAATGAGAGGCAACGATTGTTTTACTGTACTTCTTCCAGCAGGAAAACATTCTGTTAAAATTGTTGGTGGTAGTATGGTTACTTATGGAATAAATTTAACAAGTTTATGGTCAAGCATCAGCATATCCATTTTTGGTATTCTCGCAATCACAACATTAGTTGTAATGCAAATATATGTTAAAAGAATTAATAAAAAATATTTTCTAAAAAATAACGAGGTAGTAAATGGTAGGATTTGAAACTGTTTTAAGTTTTTTCTTTGTTCTTTCAGTAATCATAATTTGGTTTATGATTGCCTACCAATTTGGTTTAACAGTATTCGGTTTTAAAAACTATGTAAAATCTTTGAAAGAAAAAGAGAAAATTGACCGTAATGAATATCAGTTCCCTACCTGTTCAATACTTATCCCCGCACACAATGAAGAAAAAGTTATAGGCAAAACATTAGAAGCAATGATGAAATTAAACTATCCAAAGGATAAGTTGAAGATAATTGTAATAAATGATGGTTCTACAGATCGGACAGGTGAGATTACTCATCATTACGCTAAACTGGATAGTCGGATAACGCTTTACAATATAGCAAAGGGAGAAGGCGGTAAAGGCAAATCGCGGGCTTTAAATATTGGGGTTAAGCAAACTGACTCTGAGATCATCGCAATCTACGACGCTGACAACACTCCCGATAAAAATGCCCTTCGCTATCTTGTCGTACAGCTGTTAACTCACAAAGAATTGGGAGCGGCAATTGGAAAATTCCGTACAGTGAATAAAAATAGAAATATCCTAACAAAGTTTATTAACATCGAAACTCTAAGTTTTCAATCTATGCTTCAAGCGGGCAGATGGGAAATGCATGGTATTGCTACACTTCCGGGAACTAATCTCGTTATCTGGTCATGGTTGATTGAACGCCTGAACGGATGGGATGAGGAGGCGTTAACTGAAGACTCAGAGTTGAGTATCAGAATTTATAAAGAGGGTTATAAAATCAAATTTGTTCCGTATGCTATAACTTATGAACAGGAACCTGAAAAATGGAGTGTGTGGGTGCGCCAACGTATCCGTTGGGTGAGGGGCAATAACTATGTAATTGCAAAATTCTTTAAACAGATACCAAGCTTCAAAAACAAAAGGCTTGCTTTCGATGTACTATACACTCTTTCTTTATACTACCTATTTTTCATTGCAATACTGATTTCTGATTTAATATTTCTTTCTGGTGTTTTTAATCTTGTCAGCATATCCGTTCCAGGTCCATATACATTAATATGGATAATAGCTTTCATTTTATTTATTTTCGAAATTATGTTTGCAATTTCTTTCGACTCTGAAGATAGCTCGAAAAAAGTTTTGTTAATTATTTTGATGTATTTTACATACTGTCAACTTTGGATTTATATAGTGATTAGAGCTGTTTATTTAGAGTATATCAAAAAAGAAAAACGAGTATGGGATAAGACCATTAGGTTTGAAACAGAAATAACAAAAACATCTTTATGAAATTTATAATACACATAGTAGCTTTAGTTTTTCTAAATTGTTCAATTCTCTATTCCCAATTTTCTGGATTTACATCTGTTGGTTATGGGTATAACAACAACCCACTCTACAATTATCAAAAACTGGCAGATCAGCTTAAACAAACTTACACAGAGTTAAATTTTAAGAAAGAATATAAAACATCCAAACTTGAACTAAAGTATGTTAGCGGTTTAATGTTATTTAACCGTTTCGAAGCGAGGAATTATTACGAACATAAATTTTTGGGTAACTATAAAATAAAATTTTCTAATAAAACGGATAAAGCTAATGACCAAAAAACTTCAGTAGAGTACGAACCAGAACTGGAAGATGAACAACAGGATGGACAAGAAGAAACAGAACAAGATGATGAGCTTTTAACAGAAGAAGAGGATTTAGCTGAAAACAAATTTGAATTGGGAACTGAAAACTCGGAACCATCCAATGATGAGATTTTGCTCGCTGAAGATTCAACAGGTAATTTTCTTGATAATGGAATATTGTTAAGCTCCCGACACGATAAAAAAGCTTATAAAGAGTTCGACAATTTTAGTGTTGATTTGTTATTAAGTTACAGGTCAATTCTATTTGAGAATGTTTATTACAGGATATATAATTCATTTGGCTACAGAAATTACAATAATCTAATGGAATTATCAAACATAACAGAACAATTCTTTTTACAATTAGGTAATAACAATAATAAAGAAATACACTATGGCATCGATCTATTTGTAGGTTATAAATTCTATACAAAAACAGTATACGATACAAGCCGTTTTGAACCTGTTAGAACCTTTGTAGAAAAAAAGACTGGAGTTGGTAAACCGGGTGCAAAATTGAAGATATATTCTGACAAAAAAATACTTACTAAACCACAGGCTAATGGAATTTTACAAATTGCAACAGGTCTATTTTTCGAGAAGCAATGGAACAATACAGGTATCGAAGCATCGGTGTTGTATCGGTACAATCCAAGAGCTGCGGTTAGATATTTAGCACAATATGTAAATTCTTCAATTCTTACCGATGATATATATAACGACCATTTTTCCTACCGAGGAATAGAAACTAAGATCCGATTTAAACAGATTCTTCCATTCAAGATAAATATGTTACTCGATATAGTTTATCAGCAAAAAAGGTTTGAAGCCCCTGCGTTAAATTTGGTTGGTGAAAAAATTTCTACAAACAGAAAGGACCTCAGGTCATCGGTTGAAATATATCTATCAAAATATATCGACATCACCGATGGTTTAGGTTTAGACATATATTTAAGCGGTGTTTTATTAAGAAATCAATCTAATGATAATTATAATGATTTTTCACTCCAGGGTATATCTGGAGGTTTTGGAATTGGAATTTATTAGGAGTTCAATATGAAATACAGATTAATACTTTTTGTTTTGTTCATTAATTCAATCGGATTTTCTGCTGAGTGGATATGGCAGAATCCTTTACCCCAGGGTAATACATTATATAAAATTTCCTTTTACAATGAATGGTACGGTTATGCAATCGGTGATTACGGCACCATTATGTTCACATCAGATAAAGGAACAACGTGGGAAATTCAGTATGAAGGTATTACTGATAATCTTCGTGATATTTGTGTAAAAGATTCTGTTACAGCCTGGATCGCTGGCGACAACGGAACAATTTTCTATACAACTAACAACGGAGCTACTTGGATCGACCAAACAAGTTTTCCACAGTATGGTTTAAATTCAATTTTTTTCTATGATAAAATAAATGGCTGGGCAGGAGGAGATGAAAAAACTATTTTAAAAACCACAAACGGTGGAGCAAATTGGACAAAAGTTCCATTGATGGGTGTACCTATTGGAACCGGAATAAACTCCATCTTCTTTACTTCATTAAGCAACGGGTGGGCAACCTGTTCAAATGGATATATATTAAAAACTACTGACGGTGGTATCACTTGGTCCCTGCAATACAATACTACACAAGCAGGCTATAATATAAAATTTTATAACAATAACCAAGGCTTTGTCGTCGGTGCTGATGGTTCTATATATTTCACAGCAAACTCAGGTGATACATGGACAAAAATCCCCTCTGGTACAACACAAGGTTTAAACGAGATCTTATTCGCATCCAGCACTGAATTCTTAATAGTAGGACATAACGGTACTATTTTACGGTCGACAAATTCCGGTACAAGCTGGTTTTCAGAGTCAATTCCAACTTATGCCTCGATATATGGAATTACACGTGTAAACACAACAACCTTTATAGTCGGTGAGTACGGTTTGTTAGGTTATAAAAATGGATCTGACTGGACATACAACAATACTGGAATAAATAAGAGCATTAACTGGGTGACTTTTTCAAATCATCTTTATGGATTCGTATTCGGACAATATGGCAAAATAGCCCGTACCACAAATGGAGGTAACACCTGGATCGATCTTAACAACGGTATAACTGGAGATTCTTTTTACGGTGCTGAGCTTATTGATTCTAATTATGTTTGGGCTGTTGGCGATGGTGGAGTCATTCTACATAGCTCAAATGGTGGCAACAGTTGGATCCAACAAACAACTAATACTTTTAACACACTTTTAAGTATAAGCTTTATTAATAGAACTCAAGGATGGGTCGTTGGAGACGTAGGTGAATTTTTCTATACAACAAATTCAGGTAACTCCTGGATTAAAAGAGTAACAGGTTGGTCGAATATATTTTTTGGTGTAAAATTTAAAGATGCAAATAATGGATGGATAGTTGGTGACGGTGGACTCATTCTTCGTACAACGAACGGTGGAAATTCTTGGACTCAACAATTGAGCAACACCACTGAAACTATCTTTTATGTAGATTTCTTTGATGTAAATAACGGTTACTGTGCTGGAACAAACGGTTTAATTTTAAAAACCACTAACGGCGGTACAAACTGGGAAAAATTAATAACAGGCACATCTCGAAATATTTATATAGCGAGCGGAATATCACATAATTCGGTTTGGGCAATTGGCGACAGCGGTTTAGTTTTGCATAGCACTGATGCCGGTTTAAATTGGGTTAGCGAATTCCCCAAAACAGGCTATGATTTATTCGGGTTAGAAGTCATATCTGATTCTAAGGCATGGATTTGTGGCGACAACGGTACGATACTCACGCGCGATACTACCGTCCAATTTTTCTCAATAAGTGTATCTTACGAAAATGGTTGGAATTTAATTTCTAATCCAGTATTAAGAGCGATCGGAACTGATAGTGCCGAAACTCTATTCCCGAACCTTTTAACTAACTATGTATTTGAATATGGCGAATTCGGTTATGTTGCTCAACCTATAATGTTAAATGGAAAAGGTTACTGGGGAAAATTTAATGCTCCAGGAACCAGTTACATCAATGGAACATATATTACCACCGACACGATAGATGTGAGGCAGGGATGGAATCTAATTGGTTCACTTTCGTACAATGTACAAACTTCATCTATGAATAGCATCCCCACTGGCTTGATAAATTCATTATTATATGGATACTCATCTGGATACTATGCATCCACTTTAATTGTACCAGGTAAAGGATATTGGGTAAAATGTAACGATGCCGGCAAGTTGGTATTGATTTCAAATGTCACACAAAAGCTTTCTCCAAATGATGGTGCTTTGAATTATCTTGATCGCTTTAACTGGTTAAATATCTCTGACGTAGACGGTAACTCACAAAAACTGTTCTTCGGTTTGAACCAGCAAGAGAACTTAGATATAGAATTTTATGAACTACCTCCATTTGCCAGTTTTTCCGAATTTGACGCTCGATTCATTAACGACGGAAAAGGTTACATACTCCAAACATTTGATTCTAATTTAGAAAAGAATGAACCAGCACTTATAAACATTGTATCAAAAAAATATCCACTGACAATTTCGTGGGAAATTAAAAACCTTTCAAATTTAGAAAGCGAATTATTTTCATATATATTGTCAGCCAGTACAGATGATAAAACTATAGAGCTCAAAGGTAGCGGCCAAATTACATTAAGCAATAAACCAATAAACAGTTTAATTTTAAATATTTACAAAGTGAAAAATCTACCAACAGAATTTTCATTATCACAAAATTATCCCAACCCATTTAACCCTATGACAATTATCAATTGCCGGTAGGGAATTACATATCGCCGAAAATTTTTGATGTTCCCGATAGATAAGTAGAATCACTTGTGAACGAAAAGAAGTGCGGTGTATTTCAAGAATACGCCGCATTTTAATTAATGATTACCTCTTTTTACAATTCCATTCTCAATTTATCTTCTTATGAAAAATATCTAAAATCTCATTTAGATGGTTTATTTTTCTTATTAAATTTTTCGAGAATTTTATTTTTTATTTCATTCGATGAAGGAATTCCATTCGGATAATACCGACAACCAAGTGAGGGTTCCTCAGGTGCAGGCATTCCTAAAAAATCTTCGCCATTTATTAATAATGTTGGTGAACCTCTGAACTTAACCTGAAGTGCTGTTACTTTATCCTCCACTAGAACCTTTTCAATTTCGATCTTATCTTCTAATCCCTTTATTGCTTCAGTAAGATTCTTCTGCATCTTTATATGATTAGGACAACCTTCGAAATATTGGAATTCAAGTTTTACTTTCATTTGCTTCTTCCTTTCAGTAATTATTCATCCCAGAAATACATTTTCGCTTCTGTTGATTGAGGATGCGTTTTCTGTATTTCCTTTAATGTTTTTTTTAACTGTGAATTGTCTTTTAATCTGATGTAACGAGCTGTTTCTCTGGCAACTAAAAGTTTCGGATAGAAAGATGTATTAACTAAATCATCAATATCTTTATCAATAATTTTGATAACATCATCGTATTTGCCACGAGGCATAATCGTTTCTGCAATTCCTAATCTCATCATTGCCCGGAATTCATCAGCTGGCAGATAACCATTAAAGTGATAGTAAGAATTTCCATTTTGATCAAGAAAATACATTGCAGGCGTCCAGTAAGCTCCGAGCATTTTTCTTACATCACGATCTTTAATCAAATCAAGTTTAAGCAGAACAAACCATTCGTTCATTTCTTCGATTACTTTTTGATCTTTATAAGTTGTGGCTTCAAGTTTTTTGCATCCACCGCAACCATCCATTTCAAATTGAAGAAGTATAGGCTTGTGAGATTTTAATGATTCTTCTTTTGCTTGTTCAATATTTGTTAACCAGTTCATTGTTAAACTCTTTCTAATTATTCGATTTAATAGTAAGGAAATCTGATAAGTGACTGATCATATTTTCATCATATTGAATTTTATGGATTACCTCATTTTGCATCATTAAAATATTTTTTCTTAAACCATAATGCTACATTAACAAGTGAAATTAAAACTGGAACTTCGACCAAAGGACCAATTACTGTGGCAAATGCTACCTGTGAATTTATTCCAAAAACAGCAACTGCAACAGCAATTGCCAATTCAAAGTCGTTACTTCCTGCTGTGAAAGCCATCGTCGTTGATTTTTCGTATGATGCACCCATTCGTTTTGCAATGAAGAATGTTATAAAGAACATAAATGCAAAATAGATTGTGTAAGGAATCGCCACCCGGATAACATCCAATGGTAGCTCAACTATTTTTTCACCTTTGAGTGAAAACATCACAAAAATTGTAAACAGAAGTGCAATCGGTGTAAGCGGTGAAATCTTTGGGATGAAATTTGTATGGTACCACTGTTTATCTTTCCATTTTATCATGAATGTCCTTGTAAGCAATCCACCGAAGAATGGAATGCCGAGATATATTAAAACGGTTATTGCTATTTCTCCAATTGAAACTTCAACTAATGCCCCGCTCAATCCAAATACTGGTGGAAGAATCGTTATGAAAATATAAGCGTATACTGAATAGAAAAGTACCTGAAATATTGCGTTGAATGCAACTAACCCAGCGGCTAACTCTGAATCGCCTTTTGCTAAGTCGTTCCAGACCAAAACCATTGCTATACATCGTGCTAATCCTACAAGTATTACGCCAATCATCATCTCGGGTTTATCCGGTAGAAGAATAATAGCCAATATAAACATAACCAGCGGTCCAACAATCCAATTTTGCGTTAAAGATAAACCGAGAAGTTTTAGGTTTTTAAAAACGGTTGGGAGCTCTTCATATCTAACTTTTGCCAAAGGTGGGTACATCATTAAAATTAGTCCAATAGCAATTGGGATGTTTGTAGTGCCTACGCTAAGTGAGTCCCAGAAACCAGCAATACCAGGAAAAACTGATCCGGCTGCCACACCTATGAACATTGTGATAAAAATCCACAGTGTTAAATAACGATCAAAGAATGATAATTTTTTTGAAACAGAGGATTCCATTTATTTACCCTTCAGATGATTTATTTATTACTTGTTTAAATTGTCTTTCAACCAATGCTCTAAAGTTGATTTAGTGGGAATTTTACCCATCACTAATACTTTTCCATTGACCACCAGTCCCGGTGTAATCATAACACCGTAATCCATAAATTTTTCTTTGTCAGTTATCTTCTAAATATTAGCTGGAAGATTGTTTTCAGATACAACTTCCTTTACAAGATTTTCCAGCTTAATGCAATTTGCACAACCTGGACCAAGAACTTTAATGTCTAACATATTTCCTCCATTTTTATTAAAAAATTTTCAGCAATCAATTATCAATATTCAATCTTCAAGTAGATTTATTATGACTTTTTGCAGTAGAAATGCTTTTACCTATAATTGAAATTAATTCTTCTGTTTCTTTATATGCTTCATCAAGTTTTTCTAATGACTTTATCATCTCTTTTCTTTTTATAATCTTTAATGCGGTACGACATTCTTTCAACTCTTTAAGAATTATTCCCATCTTGTGAATAAAATCATTTCTTAATTCGGCAGCCTGAGCTTCACCATAGTTAAAAGTGGGAGAATGACAGGATTTAATCAGCTGACCAGCGATGTAATTAGCTGCTCTTGTATTAGGTAGACTTTCTACAATATCTATCATTAAACAGGTATAATTAACAAATCTGTCTTCAAGATCATATTTTTTTTGTTTCATCATTTTAGTCTAAGAAAGTTTATAAATAATTGTAAATTGAATTTTGAATATTGTTTATTGAGCATTGAGGAAATTAAACTCGTTTAAGATTTATCTGCGTTAATAATTTTTCAAATTCTCTTTTTATTTCATCTCTTACTTTCCTAAATACTGAAAGAATTTCTTCTTCAGTTCCTGTTGCATCTGCAGGATCTTCAAATCCAATGTGCAATTGTCTTCCAACTTTACCAATAAAAACCGGACAAGCTTCTTTCGCATTGTCACAAACTGTTATTACATAATCAAAAGATTCATTAAGAAATTGATCAACCACTTTGGGGTAATTTTTTGATATATCTATTCCAACTTCTTTCATGACTTGAACAGCTATTGGATTCACTTTTTCAGCTGGTTTAGTTCCTGCAGAAAACACTTCTAAATTATTATCAAATGATTTTAGAAATCCTTCAGCCATCTGGCTGCGGCATGAATTACCTGTGCAAAGAATAAGAATTTTATTTTTTTGATTCATAATTTTCTTTTATCCGTTCCGCTCCATACGGAGCTTAAATGTGATTTTTAATTTTTACTATAAACGTTTCGTCCCTACGGGACTCTACACATCATTCTTAATCAGACAGCTCCGTAGGAGCAACACGTTTATAGCATAAGCAAAATCAAATAAGTTAGCTCCAGAGGAGTGATACAATCATTCGTTCAAATCTTCAATCCATTCAAATAGGTATTTATTATCATAATCAACAGCATACTTTTTAAGTATTTCCAGATATTCTTCTCTAAATGTTTTCCTTGAATGATGTTTCTCCTGATTCTGAATATATCGTATTACTATGTCTAATTGAGAATGTGAATAAGAAAACCCACCAAACCCTTCCTGCCAATTGAATTTACCATGCGTAAATTTCTGTTCATTTATGAATTTCGATGAGTTTGATTTTATAATTCTAATTAAATCAGATAAAGCTACATCTGGTTTCATGCCAATAAGCATATGAAGATGGTCGGGCATACTATTTATTGCAATCAATTTTTGGTCTTCATTTTTTATAATACCCGCTATATATTTATGCAATCGCTCTTTAAATTCTTTTTTGATCCAACTATTTCGACCTTTTACTGCAAAAACAACGTGAATGTAAATTTTTGTATACGTGTTAGCCATATTCGTTACCCTTTCTGTTTCGCGCCATACGAAGTTCGCTGATTTTATTATTTTAATCTATAAACGTTTCTACCTACGGGACTCTACACATCATTCTTAATCAGACAGCTCCGTAGGAGCAACACGTTTATAGCATAAGCAAAATCAAATAAGTTAGCTCCAGCGGAGCGATACAAAAAAATATCAATTGTTACTTTTTACTTCGGACACCTTTAAATTTCTTCTCAGGATAAATTACACAATATGTTGTGCACATCCCGAGTTTAATAGCTTTATTTAATTCCACTAAATCATTTTTTAATTCTTTATTCAAGTCGAAAATGTCCTTTAATTCCTTCATCAATCGTTCGGTTGTTTCATCTTCAATATTTGCAAGCGAGTATATCACCCACATTCCCTTCCGTTCATTCTTAACCAATCCAACATTTTTGAGATAAGTAAGATGCCGAGAGACCTTTGGTTGTGAAAAACCAAGTATCCTTTGGATGTCACATACACACAATTCACTAGAATGCACAAGAAGGTTTAAAATCCTCAAACGTGATTCATCACTCAATGCCTTAAAAAGATTTGCAAGTTCAACCATAAATTTATATATCTATTTTTAAGTTAATATTCTGAAAATATAAACTAAACAGTAATAAATTCCCACTAAAATAAAAACTACTCCCGTTATCCTTCTTGTCCACAATTCAAATTGAGTAAGTTTACTAAAAGTTTTACTAACAAGCGTAGAGCTAATCGAAAGCAACATAGCAAAAATTAGAACTGGAATTGCAGTTCCAATCCCATATAAAAACGGAAGAAGTACAACAGACTGTTGCTGCATAGCAAGTGGTATAAGACTTCCGAAGAATAAGGCAGCAGAGATTGGACAAAAAGAAAGGGCAAAAATAATTCCTAATAACCCAGCTCCAATTATTCCAAAACTTATCACTCGCTTTTGTAGATTTTCACTTACACTTATCGAAGATGTGGAAAATCGAATCAGTTCAAGTAATGACATTCCAACAATTATTAAAATCGGTCCTAAAATTCTGTTCATGTACTTCTGTAAAAAATTTGAAACACTGGGAATGGTTAATAGACTCTCAACGACTATTACACTGAGAAGCATGTAAGCAATCATTCTACCCAATGTATAAACTAATCCCGTAATCGTCACCATTCTTGGACTGCTGAAACGTTTTCCAATGAATGAAATCGCAGCAATATTAGTTGCAAGTGGACAAGGACTGATGCTTGTCATTATGCCAAGCCATAATGCCGAGATACCGCTAATGAGAATTGTATCCATTAAGATTCTCCCCCCATAAACGATCTAATTTCTTCCTGAATATAATTTATGAACCCTTCTTTATTTCCAACAATATCCCAGATTTGTTTAAGATTCTTCCATCTTACTTGTTTACCATCTTTAATTTCCACCAAAATAACAGATTGAGCATATAGTTGATAATCATTTTCAAAATGTTCATTACCTTTATCTTCGATGTTTACAACTCGCCACTCCAATTGTTTCGATTTCAAATCATCTGTGAAACCTGTTTTTATTGCTTCATCTGTGAAATTTTCAATATCTATACAGGTTGGACATCGCATCGTGCGGTGAAAATAATAAACAATATATTTTGTACAAGTAATACTATTTTCAGCCTGAATACCCGAGTTATAATTTACTTCTTGTATTATAAGATAACCGACACTCGTAGCAACAAATAAAAGAAGTAGAAAAGTTAATATACTTTTAATTTTCATGAATAATACATTTTTATTGTGCTTGAAGAAGTTCTTTACATTTAGAAATAACGAGCTCAATTCTTTCACCTATAGCGGGAGATTTTCCTTTTTCCAATCCTATATCAGTGAGACGTAGATGTTTAAATGAATTCAAATTTGCTGATTCGAGTGTTCTTCTAGCGCAGTCTGCGGGGCATCCATCAATTACAAGTATTGTTGATGCAGTTTTCGTTGATTCAAGAATATCATCTACTCTACCTCCGATTCCAGCTAAACAATACATTCGCGCAATTCCTTCGCGTGTAAGTCTTCGTGCAGCACGGTCTGTTAATTCACCGACATCAGCCGCACCGGAACATGGAAATATCAATTTTGGTGCTGCCTGGCATATACACCCGTTGCTTTGGTCTGACATAAATTGCTCCTCTCTGTTATGCAATTAATTTTTTAATCTCGTCAACACTAGGAACGCGACCAGATACCTTCACCTCTCCATCCACCACGAGTGCTGGTGTCATCATTACACCGAATGAAATTATTTGTTTGATGTCTTCAACCTTTTCCAATTGATATTCTATACCGAGTGATTTAGCTGCTTCTTCTGTAAGCTCTGTAAGCTTCTTACATTTTGGGCAACCTGTTCCTAAGATTTGTAGTTTTTTCATTTAGTTTTCCTTTCACTTTTTTTAATTTTTAATCCTTTCGATAATAAAAACTTGTCAATTTCCTCTTCGGGGAAAAATCCCTCGTGTCTCATTATCTCGTTACCTTTCGAATCTAAAAATACTTGGGTAGGTATTACTTTAATCTTGTATTGTTCGGCATAATGCCTTTCTTCTTGTTTCCAAACATCATAGAAAATCACTTTAATTTGATTACCATACTTCTCTTCAATTGATTTCATGATCGGTTGCATTTTTTGACAAGGAATGCATCTAACCGAACCAAGTTCAATAAATGTGATTTTCGGAGTTACTTTCTTTTGAGCAAGAGTAACTACTGTAAAAACAGATAATACTAAAATAAAAATTAAACTCTGTTTAATAAATGGCACCATAAATTATTCCTGTTATTGTTGCAATGATAATTACAAGTACAACATAAACTATAGTTTTCTTAAAACCAATAATCTTATTCAATACTAACATACTTGGTAGTGATAGTGCAGGACCTGCAAGAAGCAATGTAAGAGCAGGACCTTTGCCCATTCCACTTCCGAGCAATCCTTGTAAAATTGGAATTTCGGTGAGTGTAGCGAAGTACATAAACGCACCTGCGATGGAAGCAAAAAGGTTTGCCCAGAGTGAATTTCCACCCACCGCACTTGCGACCCACTCGGAAGGAATTATCCCCTCGTGTCCAGGTCGACCCAATAATAAACCAGCAACAAGAATTCCACCTAATAGAAGAGGAAGAATCTGCTTTGCAAAACCCCATGTTTGATTAAACCATTCTCTCGTTTCACCCTTGTGTGTACTTGTAATTATCGAGAGTCCGATTGCTCCAACTGCAAAAGGCAACATCGGCTCGTGCGGAAATAAGATTGCTCCGATGATTACAGCAATAGCTGTAAGAGTTATTTTCCACCATTCCAATCCAAACCATAAAAACAATACTACACCAAAGAGAATAGAAAACGCACTTGTTATTTGCCATTTAAATGAATAAATAGCAAACCAAAAACTTGATGTATCATTAGATTTACCCCAATTTGCAAAAACGAGAATTCCTATCATCGAGGCAAAGTAAATTATATTTTGCCATAGTGGTCGGTGGACAATTGGTTCAGGTAAATTCATTTGAGCGTTGGCTTTTTCTGTTTCTTCTTTACGAAATATGAAGTGCGTAAGCAACCCGACAACTACACTAAACACAACAGCACCAACAGCACGTGCAACACCTAATTCAAGTCCGAGTACGCGAGCAGTAAGCACTATTGCAAGCACATTAATTGCTGGACCTGAATACAAAAATGCAGTTGCAGGTCCGAGTCCCGCACCCATTTGGTAAATACCTGCAAACAGCGGAAGAACAGTGCAAGAACAAACTGCCAAAATTGTTCCTGAAACCGAAGCAACACTATACGAAAGAAATTTATTTGCTCTCGAGCCCAAATATTTCATTACAGAAGCTTGACTCACAAATACTGCAATCGCACCTGCGATAAAAAAAGCAGGGATTAAACAAAGTATAACGTGCTCTTGTGCATACCATTTCACAAGTTGCAAAGATTCGGTGACAGCATTGTCGAAGCGCGGTGTGCCAACCGGTAAATAAAAACTAAATAAGAAAACTCCTATTATCAAAAGCAGTGGCTTCCATTCTTTTTTTAAATCCATTTATTATCCTTCTTCAAATTAAAAATAGGCTATTATATTAGCGATCCTTTGCGCCTTTGTGTTTTGCAAAAAACGAAAAGAAATCTACAATTAATCAGTTAAAAAATTTACTATATGATATTAGTTAGGAATTAGATCTTTTTACATATTCACGAAAAAGGTCTTCTTTATAAACGCTCTCTCGGCTTTGGGAGACATAATTTCCATATTCTTTAATTTTAGCGAGCAACAACTCTTTGATTTTGTCTGGATCCTGTTCATTGGTTGCGCGAACTTCATCAAAAGCTTGATCTAATCCTTTGATGCCGACTTCAACGCCACCAATTTTAATTATCTTGAAAAGAGGTTTTGCACAGCAGTTACCCATAAATATTGCTCCAATTTTGTTAATAACGATATTCGCATAGACGAATATAGTAATTTTTTAAGAAAAAGGCAATAGTGAAATAATTATTACTTTTGTCGATCTATTTATGTATTGCGTTGGAATAGAACTAAACGCAAAGAAAATTTATTTAGTAATTCTCTCCATATCTCTGTGTTTTCTGTAGTTATTAAATGACCATCGCAAAAGAATTGGATATTATTCTTTCAATATTTTTTCTTTATAAAATCAACTCCTATATTTCGTATGTTCCAGTTATCTTCGCAGTTGCTAAGACCTTCCCTTCAATCGTTTTCTCAAATGCAACCAAACTTGCATTTGCGGTAAGATCAATTTTCTCCACGTTTAAATCATAAATTTCTTCAGGAAATCCTTTCAATCCAATGATATCCGTCTCGATACCATTTATCTTTATTAATTGAGTAATTGGATTTGAACAGCAACGAGCACGCATAATATAATAACATTATTCGTTTATGCAAATAAAAGAATTAATTAAGTCAAAACAAAATTAGATACACATCTTCGCGTTTAATCTTTTATAAAATTTTATTTTTTTAATTGAATAACATTTATTAAATTTTAAATCATTTATGAAAATGTATGAAGAAGATATAATTGCAGCTATTGCGACACCTGTTGGAGATGGTGCAATATCAATTGTACGGGTGAGCGGAAAAAATTCAATCTCGCTGGTGGATAAAATTTTTCACAGCACTGTTAGCCTGAACAATTCCCCTGCAAACTCTATAAATTATGGAAAAATTATTGATACGGATGGAACTATTCTCGATGAAGTTCTTGCTGCTGTCTTTAGAGCACCCAGATCTTATACAGCCGAGGATATGGTTGAAATTAATTGTCACGGCGGCTGGTATGTCACAAATAAAATTCTTGAGCTTATTTTGAATGTTGGAGCCCGACTTGCCGAACCAGGAGAATTCACCAAGCGAGCATTTTTAAATGGCAGAATTGATCTTTCACAAGCTGAAGCAGTTGCAGATATTATCCAATCAAAATCCGAAATGGCTCGCAAAAGCTCAATTGAGCAACTTCAGGGCAATCTTTCTAAAAAAATTAACGAAATTAGCAAAAAAATTGTAGATCTGCTGAGTATAATTGAGCTTCAATTAGACTTTTCAGAAGAAAACATTGTGCTTAAGGAACATTCGAATTTAGTTGAGGAAATTAAATTAATATCAAATGAAGTTCAAAAATTAATTAACTCATTTAAAATAGGAAAATTTTACCGTGAAGGTGTAAAATTAATTATTGTCGGAAAACCAAACTCGGGGAAATCCAGTTTATTAAATACTTTATTAAACGAAAACCGAGCTATAGTAACACCAATTCCCGGCACTACACGAGATTTTATTGAAGAAAATTTAATCATAAAAGGGGCATTATTTAAAATTGTTGATACTGCTGGTCTTAGACATTCACAGGATCCCATTGAAATGGAAGGCATTCGTAGAACATACGATAAAATTGAAAATTCTGATTTAATTCTTTATATTATAGATGTAGCTTCGAATAGTTTTGTTGAGGACATAGAATTTATCCACAATTTATCAAATTTTCATAAAGGAATAATCCTCGTTTTTAATAAAATAGACTTAAATTTTAATAAAAATGCTATAGAACCATTCAAAATATTCACAAGTTATCCACAGGTGGAAATATCTGCAATAAAGCATATAAATATTTCAAATTTAACTGATATTATCTTTAACAGTGTATTTAAAGAACCGATGTTGGACTCCCAATCCAGCATCCTGATTACAAATGAAAGACATAAACAGGCTTTAGTTAAATCCTTTGAAAGCTTATCAATGGCGGAATCAAGTGCATCTAAATTGATGAGTGGCGAATTTATTGCATTAGACCTCCGAAGCGCATTAAATGCACTTGAATCGATTACAGGCAAAATCACAACAGATGAGATATTAAACAACATATTTTCAAAATTTTGTATCGGTAAATAGTTTCACGTGAAACAGTAATGAAAAATAGATATGATATAATAGTTATTGGTGGTGGCCACGCGGCTATCGAATCCAGCTTGGTATCCGCTCGGCTGGGCTTTAAAACATTAATGATTACAATGGATATCACTAAAATAGGAGAGCAATCCTGTAATCCAGCAATTGGCGGCACCGCAAAGGGCCACCTTGTTCGTGAAATTGACGCACTTGGTGGAGAAATGGCAAAAATAGCAGACGCAACAGGCATTCACTTCAGAATGCTTAATACCTCAAAAGGTCCAGCAGTTTGGTCACCCAGATGCCAGTCGGATCGCCGACAATACGCAATCGAAGCGCAAAAACGAATTTTTAACCAGGATAATTTGGATGTATTGCAAGATACAGTAGAAGAAATCCTTATAGAAAATTCAGATAATTTAAAGAAAATTAAGGGTGTAAAAACACTTAAAGAAAGTATAATTTTTTCCCCAATTGTTATAGTTGCTGCTGGTACGTTTTTAAGAGGTGTGATGTTTACCGGGATGCAATCATTTATTGGAGGAAGATATGGTGAACCAGCTGCAAATGGTTTAACCAGCAACCTCGAAAAGATTGGTTTCATTTCTGGCAGATTAAAAACGGGAACACCACCAAGGATTGATATAAATAGTATCGATTTTTCAAAAGTCGATCTTCAACATAGTGATAATCCACCAAAACCCTTCTCCTTCCAGACGGAAAAAATTACAAACAAATTAATCCCAATGTACCTTACTTACACTAATCAAAATACTCATAATATTCTAAGGAAAGGATTTGCTGAATCTCCTCTTTTCACCGGAATAATCAAAGGTAAAGGACCAAGGTATTGCCCGTCCATTGAAGATAAAATTTTTAGATTTGAAGAGAAAGAAAGGCACCAAATATTCCTGGAACCAGAGGGTTATAATACTAACATCGTTTATATAAACGGCTTTTCATCCTCATTGCCGGCAAAAATTCAAGAAGAAGCTTTAAAAACAATACCTGGGCTTGAAAATGTAAAAATGCTCAGACCTGGTTACGCGGTTGAATATGACTTTTTCCCAACAGAACAATTAAAATTAAGTTTAGAAACCAAAATTGTCAGGGGTTTATATTTCGCAGGCCAAATAAATGGGACATCTGGATATGAAGAAGCTGCAGCACAGGGACTTATAGCTGGAATCAATGCCTGTTTACAGCTGGACAATAAAGATCCAGTAATTTTAAAGCGTTCAGATGCATATATTGGTGTTTTAATTGATGATTTGATAAATATTGGTACTGATGAACCATATCGAATGTTTACATCCAGAGCTGAATATAGATTACTCTTACGCCAGGATAATGCAGACCGTAGGTTAATGAAAATTGGCTACAATCTGGGTTTAATTCCAGATTCAGTATATAGGAAATTGTTGCTAAAGGAAATGTACATTGAAAAATTACTTAATAATGCAAAATCAATTTTAATAACCCCTGAAATTGCAAACATTTATCTTAAATCTAAGGGGGAACCGGAAATAAGTCAGAAGGAAAGTCTCGAAAACATTGCAAAAAGAGCAAATGTTAAGCTTGAAGAGATATTAAACATTCCTGAATTAATTGAAAATCCAATACTTAAAGAAATTAATTCTTTAGAAAACAAACTAAAACAGGAAATTATCGAACAAGTCGGGATTGAACTAAAATATCAGGGTTATATCCTTCGACAACTGGAGCAAATTGAAAAGTTCGAGAAAATGGAAAATGTACCAATACCTGAAAAAATAGACTATTATAGCATGAAATCCATATCAGCTGAAGGTAGAGAGAAACTTAACAAGGTAAAGCCCCAATCTGTTGGGCAGGCAGCCAGAATTCCGGGGGTAACTAACGCAGACGTCGCAGCATTATTAATATACTTAAAAAGATAGGTTTCACGTGAAACATGCAACTCTTTGAAGTTAAAAGTATTTTAGAAAAAAATGGTATTCATGTTTCCACAGGACAATTAGAGCAATTAGATTGTTACGTAAAAATATTAATCGAAAAAAACAAATCGATCAATTTAATTTCCAGAAAAGATATTGGTCACATTTGGGAAAGACATATTTTACATTCAATATCATTATTATTTTATTTAGATTTACCTGATGGAATAAGAATCTTGGATTTAGGAACCGGTGGTGGATTACCTGGAATACCTCTAAAAATATTAAAACCCCAAATTGAAATGGATTTGGTGGATTCCATACAAAAAAAAGTATCCGCCGTCCAGGAATTTATAAATATTTTAAAATTAAAAAATATTAGCGCCCTATGTAAAAGGGCAGAATCACTCAATAAAAAATATAACTTGATAGTTAGTCGTGCGGTCACCGATTTACCACAATTATTCAAATGGTCAAAAAATTTATTAGATACCTCAGAAGCTTTTTCAATCATTGAAAAGGTTAATAATCAAACTTTTAATTCTCCACTTATAATATCATATAAAGGTGGGAAATTGGATAATGAAATAAAAAAACTTAAATTATATAGTCAAAACCTTCTAACCTTTACTATAAATATTTCCATAAAAGGAATCAAAGAAGGATTGTTAGTAGATAAAAAACTAATTTTAGTGAAAATAAAATGATAAAAGAAAACAACACATTGTTTAATCAGCTTCAATTATTGCAAACAGAAGCTCAAAATAAAAATTCAAAAAGAATTGATGAGCTTGATACACTTAAGATTTTAGAAATTATAAATAATGAAGATAAAACAGTTGCCTATTCAGTAGAGAAAGAACTAAAGTATATTGCAAAAGCTGTAGAGCTTATTGTAAAATCGTTTAAAAACGGAGGCAGACTTTTTTATGTTGGTGCAGGTACCAGTGGTCGACTTGGGATTATTGATGCAGCCGAAATGCCTCCAACCTATGGAACCGAACCGAGTTTAGTGCAAGCAATAATTGCCGGCGGGAAAAAAACCGTTTTCAGATCCCAAGAAGGTGTAGAAGACAGAGAAGTTGAAGCAATTAAAAATTTAAGAAAGCTTAAACTCTCTGATCAAGATGTGGTATGTGGAATTGCTGCCAGTTTGAGAACCCCGTTTGTTGTAGCGGCTTTAGCTTACGCTAAAAGTATTGGGGCAAAAACAATCCTAATATCTACTAATTCAAGAAAATTACTTAATGACAAAAACTTTACAAACCTGAAAAAGATTATAGATGTTGCAATTTGTCCGGAAGTTGGACCTGAAGTAATTGCTGGCTCAACAAGAATGAAATCTGGAACAGCTCAAAAAATGGTTCTCAATATGCTCACAACGGCTTCAATGATTCGTATAGGTAAAGTTTATGGAAATTTAATGGTTGACCTCAAAATGAATAGTCGTAAATTAGAAGAAAGAGCAAAACGAATAATTATGCTAATCACGGGCGTTGACTATGATACTGCCGACACTTATCTAAGAAAGTCAGGAGGCAATGTAAAACTTGCATTAATTATGATTACTAAAAAAGTCAGTAGAGCAGAAGCTATGAGAAGATTGAAAAAAGCTAATGGCTTTGTCCGACTAGCTTTAAAATGAGAAAGTACAGTATATTAACAAAAGAGCTTCCTTTCTACCCACCATTTAATGGATTCCCAATTGAAGGTTTAAAGTTTCTAAGGAACTTGAAACGTAACAACAACAGAGAATGGTTTAAAGCTCATAAATCAGAGTATGAAGAATTTGTAAAATTACCAATGCAATCATTGGTTTCTGATTTAAAACCTCTCATACATGAATTTGCACCGGATTTTATCGTTGATCCACAAAAATCTATTTTTAGAATTTATAGAGATGTTCGCTTTAGCAAGGACAAATCTCCCTACAAAACCCACATAGCAGCGATATTTCAACCAACTAAACATTGGAATGATAGTGCGAGTTTGTACTTGCATATCGAACCAGGTGGCATTTTCCTTGGTGGTGGTATGTATATGCCAGGTGCTCTACACTTAAAAAAATTCCGCAACACACTAATAACAAACACTGACACATTTATTAAAATTATAAATTCCGCAGACTTCAAAAGATATTTCTCAAAGATCGAGGGCGATCGGTTAAAACGCGTTCCTATTGGGTTTTCTAACAGCCATCCTCTATGTGAATATCTAAAATTAAAGCAGTTTTATATTGGATATGAGTTGGCTGAATCAACTTGTTTAAAAAGGAATTTTATAAACGAGGTGGTTTTTATTTTTAAAAAAATGATGCCTTTTATAAATTTTATAAACAGTGCAATAAGATAAAATATGTTTAAAATTAAGATTCGAAAAGCTAAATTTGAAGATATTAAAAGAGTAGTTGAAATTAGCAAAAATTTGAGGCAACTTGAAAATTATCCCAATCAGAAGCTGGGAAGATCTGAATTCGAAAAATTCATTGATAACAGATATGCATTTATGTATATCGCTGAAACTGAAAATAAAGTTGTAGGTTACATTACTGCATTTCGTTCTGATGATTATTTGTTTTTGCCTTTTGCAGCAGTTGACAAAAAATATAGAAGGCGCGGAATAGCACAACGCTTACTTGAAAAAGTTGAGAGCATAGCTAAAAAAGAAAAAAGAAAATATATATTATTTACAGCATATGAATCTAATAAACCAATACATCAATTGGCAAAAAAAATGGGTTATAAATCAAGTCGGAGGTTATTTCAATACTATAAACTTTTGAGTTAGGTCTTTTGCTGCTTTTTCTTAGCAGCAGGAAATAGTATATTATTCAATATTAATCTATATCCGGGTGAATTTTTATATAAACGCAGGTCTGTTGGTGGATCTCCAACAGCATGTTGATAATCTTCAGGATCATGCCCACCATACCAGGTAAATGTGCCTCTTCCATAGTTTCCATGTAGATATCTAACTTCCTCGGTGCCTTCTTTTTCAGCCAGAATTACTACATTTTTCTTTATCAAGCTTTTTTTAAAATTAGTAGTTTGCCCCATAAAACCTTTTATTATATTGGCATGGTTCTGTGTAAGCATTGTAGGAACTGGGTCATATTTAGCAGAAAATTCAAAAAGTGTAAAATAATCCGTCTCCTGATTCACCATCCCAGCCATATCACTTGGTGGAATATCAATATCAGAATATTCGTATCTTAGTGGATTTCGTTCAATTGTAAAATTTTCGAATGCAAGGCACTTTGAATAATCCAATTTTTTTTGAAAATCTGGATCCGGAGGATCCCCATCATACATCACATCGCAAATATCTGTATTTTCAGCTGCAAGTGCAATATCGTAAGAGTCAGTTGCTGAACACATCGCAAACATAAATCCTCCTGAAGCAATATAATCTTTTATTGCTCGTGCAACTGCTTTTTTTAGTTCAGATACTTTTCGATATCCAAGCTCTCTTGCTTTTTTTTCATAAAGAACCTGTTGTTCAATATACCATGGAGCTGTAGCAAACGATGCATAAAATTTACCATATTGACCGGTAAAATCTTCATGATGCAAATGCAACCAATCGTATTCATAAAGTTTGCCCTGTAAAACTTCTTCATCCCACACTTTATCGTATGGAATCTCAGCATATTCCATAGCAAGTACTACAGCATCATCCCAGGGTAAGAAATTTGGTGGAACATAAACAGCAATTTTAGGTGCTTTTTCAAGTCGAACCACATCCATATTGTTATCATCTTCCTGAATTTCAGCATAAATCTTTGCTGCCGAAGCACCGCTTATTTCCTCAAAATATACTCCTCTTATTCTGCATTCAGAGGCAATTATATTATGGCCATCCATCATAAACGAACCGCCTCGATAATTTAACAACCAATCAACTTCAATACCTTTGGTTAAAGTCCAGTACGCAATCCCATAAGCTTTCAGGTGATCTGTTTGTTTTAAATCCATTGGTATTAAAATCTTCTGTGCGTTTAGAGATTGAATAAATAAAAATATCAATGTGCAAAGCGCTCTTTTCATAAAACATCTCCTCTTATTTCCCTTATTTTCTGTCTTGCGATGTTAACATAAATCGATGAAGGATATTCCTCGAGTAACTTTTTGTAATACTCTTCAGCTTTTTTAAAATCCTTAAGAGCGTAATTATAAATTTCAGCTATTTTAAAAATTGTTTTATCCGCTAACAAATCATCGGGAAAATTAGTTAATAAATACTCATATTCAGCGAGCGCATTCTTATAATCTCCGGATAAAGTTAAAATATCGCCTATCTCAGAAATTGAATATGTTGCTAATTCAGATTTTGTTTTAGAAATTTCTCTCAGAAGTTCAATCGCCTTTTCGTATTTGTGTTGCCTCTTTAAAAACTGGGATTTAGAATATAATATAAGATTTTTCTCATCTTCTAAATTATCTTGAATTAAGACCTGTAGTGCAATTGCATCGTTCACAATGTCGCTCGATTGATTTTTTAAAATTTCCTGCAGACCAGCGAGTGCGACCTGAAAATTTCCTAAAAAATAATTTAACTCAGCAAGAATATATTTCGCCATATCCTTTTGTTCCACAGTTGCTCCTTGAAATTTTGCAATCCATTCGAGTTTGGATATAGCTTCCGCAATTTCGTCTTTCACAATCAACAATTTGGATTTTAACAGGATTGCATCAACATATATATTCCCACTAAAACGATATTTGTTTTCAATTTCATTAACCGCTTTCAAGCTCCCTTCTATATCAAAAAATTTTCTGAAATAAACATTGGCAACACGATAAAGAGCTCTTGAAGCATAATCTGTGTTAGGGAACTCTTCAGCAACTTGTTTATACAAAGTTACAATATCATTATATATTTTATATACTGAATCGTTTCGCGAAACATTTTGATTTAAAGTCACAACATCTCCAATAATTCTTATTGAATCCGCTTCTTCAAGAGAATTTTCAAGTGTTTCGGCAAAACCAAATTTTACTGCAGATATGTTTTGAAATTTTGGGTAATTTATGATTATTTCTTGAAATGCTTTTGAAGCTGTGGAATATGCTCTTTCGCGCTTTGCTTTCTCGGCAAAAGTGAAAATTTCCTTACCGCCGGCTTTTGTTAACTCATCAATAATTTTGTATATACTAAATGCTTTTTCATAATCCTTGCCTTCCATATATAGCCAGGCAATGAGTCGGTTTAATGAAATATTTTTTGGTTCTTTTTGTAACGCCGACTCTGTTACAAAGATTGCTGATTTTAAACCCTCGCTTTTGGAAGTATACATTGAAATTCTCGACTGAATGAAATTCAGTTGTTCGGCACTCTGCTTTAATAAAATCAGATATTCCCGGGTTGCGTCTATATAATTCATTAATAATGAATGCAAATATCCCATCTCAGCAGCAAAAGCACTTTCTACTTTTGAAATCTTTCTACCTTGTTGATATACTCTGAGAGCGTTTTCAAAAAAACGACTTTCAATCATAGCATTTGCTACGATACTGTAAACACTGAGATTATTTAGATTTGCATCTATAATACTTTGCCAGACATTTTCAGCTTCCTTTATCTCACCAGAACGCGCAAACATTTTCCCAAGTTTTGATAAAAGGTTTATATCGTTGGGTTGCTTCTGTAATCTTGATTTTATTATCCTAATCGCAGCATCATACTTTTTAAGTTGATCATAACCTCGCAACAGAGCATCAAAATACAAAAAATTGGTTGAGTCGGCAGCATAAATTTCTTCGTAAATTTTCACTGCACTCTCCCAATCTCCAATTGCTTCATAATTTTGAGCGATTCTGAATTTGTTTTCCAGATTTCTCTGTTGCGGAAAAACTAAAACAGATGCAAATAATATTGTAAAAATTATCTTCTTCATTTATCATTAAAACCAATGATTAAGTTAAAGGGTTCTTTATATAACAATATAACAAAATTTCTTTTATTTTCAGGATTCATCTTCACAATAATTTTTTTTAAACCTAATTTTTAGTATCTTTTAAAAAATTATACCTAACTAGAATGAGACGGTTCAAGATTTTATTTTTTGTAATTACATTTAGCACTGTAACATTTTCACAGGGAACTGCTGGCTCAGGAAGTGTGCTGGAACCCAGATTCATTATTGATATGCCAACTGCGGGAATTTTAGCTCATCTCAACTATTCAGTAGATGTAGATTTCTACAACTCGGGAGGAGTATTATTTGGAGTTTCAATTGGTTTGCTAAATACTTTAAATCTGGGCTTATCGTACGGTGGAACACAGCTAATCGGCTCATCAAAACCCGAATGGAACAAATTACCTGGAATGTCATTAAAGTTAAGACCATTAGATGAGACGGAATTTTTTCCGGCTATTGCGATCGGTTTCGATTCGCAGGGGAAAGAAGAATATATCGACTCACTCAACAGGTATAAAATAAAATCTCCCGGTATTTACATAGTGCTCAGCAAAAATTTTATGTCAGCTGGCTTTTTAAGTTTTCATATTGGCAGTAATTATTCACTCGAAAGGGCTGATGGCGATAAGGACTTCAATCTGTTTGCAGGTGTAGAAAAAACAATTACAAGTTTTATTTCGCTTATTGGAGAATACAACCTTGCAATAAATGACAGTAACAATAAAGCTCTTGGGAAAGGTAGAGGTTATTTAAATTTAGCTTTAAAAGCTTCGGTTGGAAAAGGGTTCACCATTGGTATAAATCTAAAAGATATTGTAAAAAACCAAAACAGAATAAGTATTGCAAATCGCACGATTTCTGTTGAATTCATAGGAAAAATCTGATGCTTTCGATTGTATACATTTGTTAACTAAATGTATATTTAAAGCAACACATCCATAAGAATCTTTTAACAATTCTTGAAATTATCCACTTTTTTAATTAGATTGAATAAAAGATTAATTCAAAATGCTGAATTCTTTTGGCATTAGCATTGTTATCTCTTTAGAAGTTAATAAAATTAAAGGTGAATTATGAAAACAAAAATTATACTCTTCAGCACCATAATCTCGATAGTTTTGATTTTATCGGGCTGTTACACCCAGCTTGGAACTGTCAGGGATACAAAATCAGATTATCAAGAGGAAGAATATTCATACAACAACCAGGACTATGACAGTGATACTTTATACGATAGGGAAGGAAATACAATAATTAACAATTATTATTTTGACGGATACTGGTACCCTCGATATCGATGGATGTTTTCGTATTACTATCCAAGTTATTATTGGCCTTCTTACTCTTTTTACATAGCATATCGTGACCCATGGCTTTACGATTGGTATTGGGATAGATATTGGTACTATGATCCACTCTACTGGTGCTATACACCGATGGTGAGTTATCCAATTTATTATCCACCATATTATTGGAATTATCCATGGTATTATGTTAGTAGAGATGGTGATGTTAAGTCTACAAGACGAGATTTTGGAAATCAGCGAGGTCCAGCTCAAACTGATCGTTCACCATTTGACAGGAACGATGATAGATTTGGTACAGGGCGTTCTGGATATGATATCCCAAATGCGATAGGTATAACCGGAGGTGGCAGGTCACAGAATCCAACAACTGAGCAGATGCGTGGTAAATCGCGAAGTGACGAATCCTCAAGATCAGTAACACCAAGAACCGGGGAGCGCCCTGGTTCGGGCAGAGGTGATTCACAACGTCCTCCATCTCGAAGAGAGAGATACGAACAACCTGGACGTGGTGACGAAAGCAATCGCACTTCTGGTTCCGAGCGTGGTAGAAGAAGTGAGAACAGAGAAGGCACAAGGATATATACACCGCCTCCTGCACCAGCTCCACAACCTTCATCCCCTCCACCTTCATCGAGTCCAGCTCCATCAAGAGGTGGAGACTCAAGAGGTGGAAGTAGTAATGACAATGGAAACTCGCGTGGTGGAAATACTCGCGGCGGCAGATAATCAGTCAATATAAAAAAGGATACATATTATGAAACATAAAACCATCATATCTTTATTTTTACTTATTATTTCTTGCACAACCTTTTCACAGTTCCCTGAAGATGCACTAAGATATTCAACATTAGGAACCGGTATTGGTGCTCGTGCTCTTGGTCTGGGAACAGCATACACAGGTATTTCAAACGATTATTCAGCAATATATTGGAATCCTGCTGGTTTAGCACAACTAAAAAACTCTGAATTCTCTTTGGGACTAACACATTTATCATTCAACGATAAAAGCACATTCTTTCAAAATGATAAATCCTTTTCAACAAGTAGCACAAAGTTAAACAATTTCGGTGTTGCTTATCCCTTTCCTACAGTAAGAGGAAGTTTGGTCTTTGCAGCTGGATATAACAGGATTAACGATTTTGCAGGTGCACTTTCATTCTCAGGTTTCAATCCAATTAGTTCCATAATACAATATTATGCACCTGATGGAGCTGCGACAGAAAAAAACCCAGCGGGGAATTTGGCTTGGGAATTGTATCTTGCGAACATTGACTCTGTTGGTCCTTACTCTTATTTCTTTAACAGTAAAATAAAAGAGAGTGTTACACAAGCTGGAAAAATTCTTGAAAATGGCGGTTTAAACAATTGGAGTATAGCTCTTGCTTTCGAAGGAGCAAAAAATTTATTCCTCGGTGGAACAATTAACCTGAATACAGGCTCCTACTTCTGGCAAAGAAATTATTCGGAAAAAGATTTGAACAATATTTATGACACATCAAAATATCCATTTGATTTTCACTCATTTTACATAGATCAAACTATTGATGCAACGATAAGCGGATTTTCTGCAAAATTTGGATTATTGTACAAGATAAACAACTTCACGCGCTTTGGTTTAAGTATAAAAACCCCATCCTGGCTTACAATTGAAGAAACTTTTACATCACAGGGCGAAAGCTTCTTTGATAACGGTGATTATTTTAAATATCCAGCTAATAAACCATCAAGAAACAAAACAAAATATGATGTTGTATCTCCCTTTGTTTTTGCTGGTGGATTTTCCTACATCCTGAACGATTTCCTTTTTGCAGCGGATTTTGAATATACCGATTGGACACAAATGGAATTCCAAAACGCACCCGAGTATTTGATGGCTCTGAACACGGACATAAAAGAAATTTTTCAGCCAACATTAAATTTGAAAGCCGGTATTGAATATGAATTTCCGGGAATTGGCACAAGAGCCAGAGTTGGTTTTGCTTATTTGCCATCTCAATACAAAGATGATCCAGCATCTTTTGATAAAAAATTTATTACCACTGGCTTATCTTTCCTCATACAAGATGTTGTAGCAATTGATCTTGCATACGCTTATGGTTTCTGGAACTCATTCCGCGTAAATTATGATAGAACCTCAAGAGTTGATGAAAAAATTTCAACTCATAATATTTTGACGACAATTACATACAGATTTTAAAACCACGAAATAAGCCTTAAAAGCCGACTCAGTTTTATCACCGGTCGGCTTTTTTGTTATTTACTGAGACAGTTACGCCTATATATTAAAGTCAGATGCTTCGCTGGCGCTCAGCATAACCTGCCGACTGTCTTTCTGAGTGAGTCCGTTAGTAAACGGACGAACGAAGAATCTGACTGAGTGTAGTCAGATCCTTCACTTCGTTCAGGATGACAATGACCATGTTGTCAGATCCTTCTCCGCCAGAGGCGGATCAGGATGACAATGACAATATTGTCAGATGTTTCGCTTCGCTCAACATGACATTACAGTCGTAGCTCTTAAGCGAATCCGCCAATAGACGGAGAATCTAAATTAATATCCATAGTGTGAAGCTTCGTTTTAACAAGCATGTTATAGTAAGCTCGATGGTGATTAATAAATAATTCGCTCCTGAATAAAAACTTCCCAACTTTTTTATTTCTCCTTTTGCTATTATATTAACACCAGAAAATCTGAAATAAAATGAAAACAATATTAACAGAAAATCAAAAGAAAGCACACGATTTTTCAAGACACATATCCGTGACAGCAAATGCTGGCTCAGGCAAAACTATGGTTCTTGCCAACAGGTTTCTAAACATTTTACTAAATACAGATACCAGCGTTGAAGAATTGGTGGCGATTACATTCACAGAAAAAGCTGCTGGTGAACTAAAAAAAAGAATCGCTGATTCAGTTGATGATATCATAAATTCCACAACAGATATCAAACTCAAATCAAAATGCCAGAACATTCGATCCCACCTATCATCAGCTAATATATCCACAATACATTCCTTTTGCGCCAAAATTTTACGCCTTTATCCAGTCGAAGCAAATGTTGATGTTGCTTTCACAATCCTCGAAGGAGTCGATAAAAAAATTTTAATCGATGAAATTATTAATGAAACATTTTCCGACATTCTAAAAAATTCGGACGATTTATTACGCCAGGAGCTCCTAAAATTATTAAGAACTCTAAGGAAAAAGAATCTTGTTCAACTTCTAAACTATCTAATTGAGAAAAGAGAACAGGTTGAAAGATTAATTTCCGATAACGGACTTTATATCAAAAGCGACGAGGATATTTTAAACTACTGGAAAGATAACATTGTTGAATTTTTAATAAGTGAAATCAATCCACAATACCTTCTCACTTTAATCCAACCAATTAATTTGCCGGATTTATCTTTCAAACAAGAATTCATTTCTAAAATCCAGAGTATTACAAACACTCAGAATTCTGATGAAAGATATAAACTATTGCAACAATTACAGGTATTATTTGATACAATCACAAATCTAAAAACTAAAAAATCTGATGCTGAACATACACAAATAACAGAATTGAAGAAGTATTGCAAAGATACTAATCAGACATTACGCAAGTTTATTGTTCTTGAAAAAAATACGCAAATCTTAAACTTTTCTCGAACAATAATTAAAATTTATAAATCTATAATAGAAACATATGATAAAGAAAAATTCAATAAAAGCTACCTTGATTACGAAGATTTGCAATTAAAAATCCGCCAACTTCTTAAAAGTCCTGAAGTTCAGCGTAATTTATCAAACCGATACAAATACATCATGATAGATGAATATCAGGATACAAACTATTTGCAATATGAAATCTTTCTACCGCTGCTAAATGATTTGAAGAAGGGAAATCTTTTCATTGTCGGGGATCCGAAGCAATCTATTTTTGGTTTCAGAAATGCTGAAGTTGAAGTATTTGAAAAAACCAGAAGCGATATAGTTAACAATACAGATAACCAAAACGATTTGTCTTTCAACGGAGAATTTCTTGCCTCATCTGAGAAAGAGAAAAAAGGAGAAATAATACTTGCCGAAAATTTCAGATTGTTAACCGATATTATTGCCTTCGTCAATTTAGTTTTCAAAAAACTTTTGGGAACCGTAAAGCATGAATTCGATGTAAATTATCAGGAATTAATAAAAGGTAGAAACAATCCGGAAAACGGACGAGTGGAGTTAATGTTGAATTTTCTAAATGAAACTGTAGAAAATCAGGAAGAAGAAGATTCTTTATCATCGATATCAAACGCAGAATTTGAAATGATTGCTCGTAGAATCATTAAACTCAAGCAGGATTCTTATCCAATTTTTGAAGCTGATCCATCTAAAAACTTCGAAGAAAAGGTAAGAAACTTTGAATACAGTGATGCGGCAATTCTTCTTCGGAGCAGAACATATTTAAAGAAATTGGAATACTGGTTAAACAAATACAACATACCATATATAATTTCTGGAGGAATTGGATTTTATCAGACCCAGGAAATTTATGATTTCTACAATTACTTTCAATTCTTATTAAACAATCAAGACGAAGCTGCGCTTGTTGGTATTTTACGTTCTCCTTTCTTTGGAATATCCGATTCGGAATTATACGAAATTGCTCTCGTGAATGAAGATTCAGACTTCTGGAGCAAGGTTCAAAAGTATGCTTCAGGCGAGAAAGCTTCTGTTTACTTAAAACGAGCTGTGAATATTCTTAATGAAAATATTAGCTACGCAGGACGGGTTCCGATTCCAATTCTTGTGCAAACAATCTTCAAGCAAACTGGCTGGATTGGTTCGATTGCTGGTATACAACGCGGGGAGCAAAGCAAACTAAATGTAAATAAATTGTTAAACATTGCCAGAGATTTCGAAGGAAGAGGATTTACAAACCTGTTCGACTTTGTTGAGCGTTTAAAAACACTTATTGAAAAAGAAGAAAGAGAAGGACAGGCAAATATTTTGAAAGATAGCAACGCTGTACAAATTATGACGATACATTCTGCAAAAGGGCTGGAATTTCCTGTGGTATTCCTGCCATTCTTGCATAAGCAATTCAAACCTGATAATGGACCGTTTGTTGACTCGAAATTTGGAATTGGCTTCAAAATAGAAAATACAGATGAGGAAGGTAACGAATTTCCTATTTTCAACTTTATTAAATACCGTTTCAAAATGAAAACTCTTGCAGAAGAAAAAAGATTGCTATATGTTGCCTGCACAAGAGCAAGGGATCTGCTAATTCTATCCGGTACAGTTAAACAAAACTTTAAAAGATATTCATTAAACTATCTGAACTTAATAATTGACGCTTTGGGGATAAATCAATTTAACCAGAAGGAACTTGTTTACCCAAACCAAAAAATTAAATCGATTGTTTTAAGAGATGGCAAATTTATTCCATTTGAATTTGAGCACGAACTCAAAATTCCCATAATCACCTCACTGGAAGAATTAAACATTTCTTCTAAATTTCAAAGCAAACCAAATACTGTGTTGCCAATCAATAAAATATTTATTCAAAACATTCCTGCGCATTTAAAAAACAACTTTTACTCAGCGACCCAGATTCAAACCTATTTTACCTGTCCGATGAAATATTACTTAAAATTTCAACTTGGGATTCCAGAATCTGAAAATGCTTTATTTACATTTAACGAAGAATACGAACCAGATGATAAAATATACAGCGAACAAATCGGGTTAGGTGTTCATAAAATCCTTGAAAAATTCCAGTATTATTCCGAAAATGAAATTATTAATTTCCTGCAAAACTTTTTACCACTTGAATTATATAAAAGTCCCGAAGAGCTCGAGCAAACAATTAAGATAATTATCTCGCATGTAAAGAATTATTATAACTCAGATATTTTCAAAGAAATATCATCATACAATGAATTTAAAAACGAGTACACAATAAATTCCCAATTTGGCGAGAACTTTATAACTGGAACAATGGATAAAATTGTAAAAGACAAAAACAACAATTGGCTAATCATCGATTACAAAACAGATAGAACTAATGGTATGAGTATCGAACAAAAAGCAAAAAAATATTTTTACCAAATGGGTTTTTATGCACTTTTAATAAATCGCATGTTCAGGCAAAATCAGGTTGAAGTATTCATCATCTTCACTGATAAAGAAAAAGACAACTATTACAAATTCAAATTTACTTCAGAAGAATTAAAAACAATTGAAGCCTCAATTCAAGAGGCAGTACATAAAATCTCAACTGGAGATTTTAAATTAAATCCTGAGATGTGCGACTTCTGTCGTTACCAGAAAAATGGGAATTGTATCGGAGAAAAAATTTCAATCCTGAGGTGATTGCGACTTCTTATAAATAACCTCTATTTCATTCCCTCTTAATTTTCTCTTTATTATATTAAAGCTATATTGTTCGATAAATTTTGCTATCATGTTTTCATCGTAATCAGACAGAGATAAGATTTCTGGGTGGATTTCTATCTGCAAAATTCTCAATTCTTTAGATTTTAAAATTTTTCTCATTCCATATAAAACATTCATCTCAGCTCCTTCAACATCGATTTTTATCAGATTGGGAGATTCGATTCCATTATCATTTAGAAGTCCATCACCGGTCAGGGTTTTAATGATCACCCCTTTTTTTGATACAGGGTAATCCGTTCTTTTAGTTAAACTGTGCGTTCCAATATTTGCTGATTCGGCTCTATAAAGCAATGCCTCTCCTTTCTTATCCGAAAGAGCAGCTTGAATCGTGCTGATATTTCTCAAATTATTAAATTTAATGTTTTTTATCAGCATTTTGTGTGTTGAAGCTTCAGGTTCAAAAGCATAAATTTTACCCTTAGTTGCCATCATTGCTGAAAATATTGAATATATACCATAACTTGCACCAACATCCCACACTACATCGTTTGGTTTGATTTCGGTTAAAAAAGCTTCAAGAAATTCTTTCTCTCCGAAAATAGTGTCTAAATCTTCTATGATTCTGTAGGTTGGAGTTATGAAAATAGCTTCCTTATCCAAAATTTTTATTTTCTTTTTTGCATTGAAAAGAGTTACAAAATTATAAATTCCCCTCATTGGTTTATACAAACCAATTAACTTCAACAGATTAATGATTGTCGATTTCATTTTATTGTTCATATTGAAATATAATAATTTTTTCATTTTGTACTAATAAAATTAGATGCTATATTAAATCATATGTTTCTACCAACAACAACGGATGAGCTTAAAAATCTTGGATGGAATCAAATGGATATAATTATTGTATCTGGTGATACATATATTGATAGTTCTTTTAACGGTGTTGCTATAATTGGAAAGCTACTTTTAAACTATGGATTTAAAGTTGGTATCATTGCTCAGCCGGACATAAACATAGAAAACGACATAACCCGACTTGGAGAGCCACTTCTTTTCTGGGGAGTTAGTTCAGGTTGTGTCGATTCAATGGTAGCAAATTACACACCAACAAAAAGAAAACGCAAAACAGATGATTTCACTCCAGGTGGATTAAACAATCGCAGACCAGATAGAGCTGTAATAGTTTACTCAAATCTCATAAAAAAATACTTCAAGAACACAAGACCAATTGTTCTCGGAGGAATAGAGGCTTCTTTGAGAAGGATAGCACATTATGATTACTGGGATGATAAAATTCGTAGATCAATTCTTTTTGACTCAAAAGCTGATTACCTCGTCTACGGAATGGCTGAAAAGACAATCCTTGAACTCGCTCAAAAAATTAAACTTCAAAAAGAAGTAACAGATCTGAGAGGAATATGTTATATCTCAAAAATACCGAAAGAAGATTTTATTGAACTACCATCTTTTGAAGAAGTTGTTAAGGATAAGAATAAATTTATTAAGATGTTCCATCTCTTTTACAACAACAATAATCCAATAACAGCAAAGGGTTTGGTGCAGAAACACGGCGACAGGTACTTAATTCACAATCCACCAGCGGACACTCCAACTACTGAAGAGTTAGATAAAATATATGAACTGGATTTTGAGCGGGATGTTCACCCATATTACAAACGATTTGGAAAAGTTAAAGCACTCGAAACAATAAAATTTTCCATAACCTCACACCGGGGATGTTTTGGTGAATGCAGTTTCTGCTCAATCGGTGTTCATCAGGGAGAGAACATCGTTTCTCGCAGCGAACTGTCTATTATAAAAGAGGCAAAAATTTTAATTCAGCATCCAGAATTTAAGGGCTATATAAACGATGTGGGTGGACCTACAGCTAATATGTATGGAATGAAGTGCAAGGTGAAAAAACACACAGGCCTTTGTATAAACAAGAAATGTGTTTTTCCTGAACCCTGTCCACAACTCGACATTAATCACGGAAAACAGATTAACCTACTTGAAAAACTCCGCAAGCTTGAGGGCGTTAAAAAAGTTTTTGTTGCTTCTGGCTTGCGTTACGATTTAATTATAGAAGATAAAAAATCGGGAGATGCTTACATAAAGGCACTTGCCACCCATCACACTTCCGGTCAAATAAAAGTTGCACCTGAGCACAGCGAGGAAAAAATTTTAAAACTAATGCAAAAACCAAAAATTGAATATCTTGAAAAGTTCAAAAATAAATTTCTAACCGAAAGCAAAAGAGCAGGCAAGAAACAATTTTTAACATATTACCTTATAGCAGCACATCCAGGTTGTAGCGAGAAAGAAATGAAAAAATTAAAAAAATTTATTAAAACTCAATTGAAAGTCAATCCTGAGCAGGTGCAAATATTTACACCGCTTCCATCAACATACTCTGCTCTAATGTATTATACGGAAACAAATCCATTTACTGGAGAAAAACTTTTTGTGGAAAAAAACATCAAGCAGAAAGAGCTTCAGAAAAAAATAATAACTGACACAGAAAAAAATAAAAATCCTTTGGATTAATAGATACAATTTTATATTTTATTTAGGATTTCAGGATAAATCATATGGCACGGCGATTAATATACAAGATAGCTGATGACGGAAAAAATTTTATTGGAGAGCAGGAATGGCAACAGATTCAAAAGCTTCAGAACTGGTACAATTCGGAATTTATCTGGAGTGCAGGCAAGCTTGCTTTCAAGATGTTTTTAATATTTCCAAATTATGAATCTTCCATAATAAACAAGGAAGAATATAGAAAACGGGTAAAAAATATTCAGCAGGTTTTAAAACTTAAGGGTGCCACAGAGTTAGAATTGATAAGAACTCTAGAGGCAAATGGTTTAATTTTCACAAGGAAGGGCGGATATTTTGAGAATTGTCTGGCAAGTGGCTACACACGCGTTGGCCAGAACGAGTTCAATGCATATTTGGTGTGCGATTTTTTAATCAAAGTATCATTAATTGCTACAAGGTGCACTATAGAGGTTGAAGATGAGGGTAATTTTATAAAATGTAAAAAGATATACTTAAGAGAAGGCGATTTAATTGTTCTTCAACAAAATACAGAAGACAAAACACTTGTTGAAAACTTGCTCAAAGAGAGGAGGATTTTTTCGATAGTCAATCCACAGAAGTACGAATACTTCCCAAAGCTAAAGCATCATTACTCCAATTACAATAAATATAGTAAAAGGATAAAACATAGAATTTTACACAACTGGAATTGGTTGGGTTTTGAGAATACATACGACTTCGAAGGAGATGATATTGAGGGATACGATTTGAACAAAAAGGTGAAAAGGTTCATTATGGGATAGAGAATGAAAATAGAGATTTTTTATGAAAAATTTTATAGCGCACATCAAGCGACTCAACAATGAGTTATGGGCACGACCACATCTTTTAGAAGAACACTTAAAAGCAACTGCTAAGATTGCCGCAAAATTCGCATCAGAATTTTCAAATAGTGACTGGGCTGAATTAGCTGGTTACTTACATGATCTTGGAAAGTACCATCCTGATTGGCAAAAATATATAAGGAAAGAGACCGGTTATTATGATGAAGAAGCACATATTGAAGGTTTTTCAGGAAGGCCTGATCACAGTGCAGTAGGCGCTATTTATCTTTTCGAAAAATTAAAAAACTCACCGATGGCAAAAGCATTAGCTTATGTTATTGCTGGGCATCATTCGGGATTGCCAGATTGGATTCCACAGCTTTCACAAAGAATTTTTGATGAGAATCAAAATATTATTATTGATGATCTTGAAAAAATCAAAAAAGTGGAAGAAGCTAAACAGTTTAAAGAAACGCCCATTCCTCAATCACCCCCGTCGATACTTCGAAATAATAATTTTGACAGTGAACAACTTCATCACTGGATACGAATGCTTTTCTCCTGCCTCGTTGATGCTGACTTTCTTGATACAGAAAAATATATGGAAGAAAAAGAAAGAGGTGGATATTTTAGTCTTGAGGAATTAAAGAAAAAATTTGATGAATATATGAGTAGAATGAAACCAGATTCAGAATTAAATCAAAAGAGAAACAAAATTCTTCAACAATGTCGGGAAAAAGCAAAATTAGAGCCGGGATTTTTTTCATTAACAGTTCCAACAGGTGGAGGAAAAACATTATCATCGATGGCTTTTGCTTTAGAACACGCAATAAAGTACAATAAGAAAAGAATAATTGTAGCTATTCCATATACTAGTATAATTGAACAAACAGCAGAAATTTTCAAATCTGTATTTGGTGAAGATCAGGTTGTAGAGCATCATAGCAATCTTGACCCAGAAAAAGAAAATCATAAGAATAGAATATCTAGTGAAAATTGGGATGCACCAATTATCGTAACAACAAATGTTCAGTTGTTTGAATCATTGTTTGGTAATAAAACTTCCGTTTGCAGAAAAATTCATAACATAGTTAACAGTGTAATTATTTTAGACGAAGCTCAAATGTTACCACAAGAATATTTCAAACCAATTTTATCAGTTCTTAATGGATTGGTAAAATATTTTGGAGTTACTGTACTTTTAATGAGCGCCACTCAACCAGCACTGGTTGGTAAAATTGGCAATCCCCCTAATATTATTAATGGATTAGAAAATGTAACAGAGATAATTAATGATCCGGATTCACTTGCAAAGGATTTTAAGAGGGTTAATTTTCACATTCCAAATGATTTAAACAAAACATTAGAATGGTGTGAAATTGCAGAACGGCTTATTCAACATGAACAGGTATTATGTATCGTCAACACAAGAAAGGATTGCCGAGAACTTCACAAACTTATGCCTGAAGGAACGATTCACCTTTCAGGTTTTATGTGCGGAGAGGAAAGAAGCGAAGTAATTACTAATATAAAAAATAAATTAAAAAACAATGAGTCCATTAGAGTTATAAGTACACAGCTTGTTGAAGCTGGCGTTGATATTGATTTTCCTGCTGTGTATCGTGCATTGACCGGGCTCGATTCAATAGCTCAAGCAGCTGGTAGATGCAATAGAGAAAATATATTGAGAGAAAGTGGAAATGTATATGTCTTCTTACCGCCAAATCCTTCACCATCTGGATTTTTAAGAAAGGCCGAGGATGCTGGGAAAGCAATTTTAAGAAATTATCAGGAAAAAGAGTTCACACCAACTCTTTATTCAAAGTATTTCAAATATCTTTATTCAAATCTCAATTCATTTGATGCAGCTGACTTTTATAACCATTTAGTTAGAGATTCTTCAAAATTTGAATTTCAATTCAAAACCTTTGCAGAAAATTTTAATATGATCGATGACAAAAAACAGACGAGCATAATTGTTAAGTATAAGAATAGTGATAAATTAATTGATGAATTAAAATATGCAGGTCCTTCGAAAGAATTACTGAGAAAACTGCAACGATACATTGTTAATGTAACCATTAATATATTTAATAAAATTAGAGAAGCAGGATACATTAAAGAAATTAATGGATATTGGGTTCAATGTGATAATAATCTCTATCAACCCGGATTAGGACTGCTGGCAAATGAAAAAGACTGGAGTTACGGAAATGAGGTAATATAAAAAATATCATTAAATGATACGCATTAAAAATTTTTTTTATTATATTTAAAAAAAAATTATTCAACAACATAGGAGGATTTATGAAATGAATAGTTTAAATTACAAACCATTCTGCCTTGAGGTTTGGGGTGATTATGCTTGCTTTACACGACCTGAGATGAAAGTCGAAAGAGTAAGCTACGATGTCCCAACACCATCTGCTGTTAGAGCAGTTTTTGAATCAATATTCTGGAAACTAGCAATTCGTTGGCATCCGACAAAAATTGAAATACTAAATCCTATCAAGTGGATTTCAGTAAGAAGAAATGAGGTTGGGGCTATTGCTTCTAACAAAACTGGAATTATAATCGAAGATAATCGCCAACAAAGAGCAGGTTATTTTCTAAAAGATGTTAAATACCGCTTCTTCGCAATTCTTGAATACATTCCTATAGCTGAAAGAAAAAATAATAACCACAAAGCAATTCCCGATTTTTTAATGGAGCCGGAAGAAAGAGAGTTTTATTTGGAAGAATTTAAGTATTGGCAGGAGCAAAAAGATTTATATCGTAAAGATGAAACACCCGGAAAATATCTTGCTATTTTCGAACGACGTGCATCTAAGGGGCAATGTTTCAATCAACCATATCTTGGAACGAGAGAGTTTAGCTGTAGCTTCAAATTGATAAAAGATTTTGAAACCAATCCTGCCAAACCAATTGATGAAACGAGAGAACTTGGCTTTATGCTTTACGATCTGGACTTCACCAATTTAGATGATCCAAAACCAATGTTCTTTAAGGCAAAAATCGAAAATGGCGTTGTGAACATACCTCCAATAACAAGTGAGGAGATAAGAAGATGATACTACAAGCATTGTATGAATATTATCAAAGAAAAGCTGTCGACCCAAACAGCCACATTGCACCCGAAGGTTGGGAATGGAAAGAAATACCGTACAGAATTGTAATTGATAGGACTGGGAAATTTGTTGCAATTGAAGATATGAGAGAAGGTGAGGGTAGAAAGAAAAGAGCAAAAAAATTTTTAGTGCCACAATCCGTTAAGAGAACGGTTGGTAAAGCGGCTAACTTACTTTGGGATAATATTGAATATGCTCTCGGTGCAAATCCACGAAACCGTGATGACATTGAGGAAAGATTTAATTTGTTTAAGGATAGAATTAAAAATGAAATTGATATTGAGGATTCGCCAAGCATAAAATATTTAATTGAATTTCTTGAAAATAATCCCGTACAGCAAATAGAAAATTCTGGATACGCTGAATTATGGAATAAAATCCTTGAGGAGAATCCTTTCATTGTCTTTAAAATTGATGGAGAACAACACAGTAGTCTCTGCGATGAAATCAGAGATAAAACATTAAAAATAGAAGAGAATTTTGATAGCACATGTCTAATAACCGGAGAGAAAGCAACTGTTGCTAGATTGCATCCATCAATTAAAGGTGTAAGAGGTGGAAATACATCAGGCGGCGCATTAGTTTCATATAACCTACCGGCATTTAACTCTTACAATAAAACTCAAAACTATAACGCACCAATTAGCAATCGTGCAGCATTTGCTTACACTACGGCATTAAATGTTTTGTTGGGAAAAGACTCACAAAATAAAATCACGATTGCCGATTCCACAATTGTATTCTGGTCTGAAAAACCAACCACTGAAGTTAATCCAGAAGAAATTTTCCCCTGGATAATCGCAATGCAAAAATCTGAGCAGGATAATCCCGATGCCGGCGTTAATAAAATCAAAAAATTATTTGAAGCTATTCAAACAGGTCAACTTTCATCAGAACGAACAAATCACTTTTATGTTTTAGGATTAGCCCCGAATGCAGCAAGAATATCTGTAAGGTTCTGGAAGGCTCCGTCGCTTGAAGATTTTGGAAAAAACATCAAACAGCACTTTGATGATTTTGAGATTATTCACGGACCAAAAGAACAAAAATATCTTTCACTATATCAAATTCTTTCTGCAACTGCATTGCAATATAAAATGGAAAATGTTCCGCCTAATCTTGCCGGAGCGGTTATAGAAAGCATTATTGATGGATATCCATATCCACAATCTTTAATGCAGCAATGTATTCGTAGAATAAGAGCCGAACAAACCGTTAATCGTACTCGTGCAGCAATCTTAAAAGCTTGTTTAAACAGAAAAATCAGAATTCAAAAATTAAATCAAAAGGAGATAACTATGTCACTCGATCCAAACAACACAAATGTTGCTTACAGAACAGGAAGGCTTTTCGCTGTTCTGGAGAAAATTCAGGAAGAAGCAAACCCTGGAATCAACACAACTATCAGAGATAGGTATTATGGTGCAGCTTCAAGCAGTCCAATAACTGTTTTCCCTCGTTTGCTAAGTTTGAAAAATTCTCATCTGAAAAAATTGAACGATGGCAGGAAAATTTATTTCGAAAAACTAATTGGTGAGATAATCTCGGAAATAAGTTCACTCCCTACAAATCTATCTTTAAATGAACAGGCAAACTTTGCAATTGGATACTATCATCAAAGACAGGATTTCTTTACAAAGAAATCTGATAAAGAAGAAAGTGAAATTAATTCAAACAAAAACTAACCAATAAAAGGAGAAAGAAAATGGAACCGATTAAAAATCGTTATGACTTTGTTTTTTATTTTGATGTAAAAGATGGAAATCCAAACGGTGACCCCGATGCCGGAAATTTACCCCGCATTGATGCAGAAACCGGACACGGACTTGTAACTGATGTTTGTATAAAAAGGAAAGTTAGAAACTATGTTTTGATGACAAAAGAAGAAAAATCACCCTTTGATATTTTTATTAAGGAGAAAGCTGTGCTTAATACTCTAATTGATAAAGCTCACGAAGACGATGAAGTAAGTAAAAAAGAAAAAGGTGACAAAACCGAAGCTGCAAGAATTTGGATGTGTAAAAATTATTATGACATTAGAACATTTGGCGCTGTTATGTCAACAGGTAAGAATGCTGGGCAAGTTCGTGGTCCGGTACAACTAACATTCGCTCGCTCTGTAGATCCAATTGTTGCTCTTGAACATAGTATTACTCGTGTTGCCAAAACAACAGAGGAAAGATCAGAGACGGGTGGTTCCGAAATGGGTCGTAAATACACAGTGCCTTACGGTTTATACAGAACACACGGATTTATTTCTGCACATCTTGCTAATCAAACAGGATTTAGCGACGAAGACCTCAATCTGTTTTTTGAAGCAATGCAAAATATGTTCGAGCACGACCGCTCTGCTGCAAGGGGTGAAATGAATACTAGAAAATTAATTGTATTTAAACATAAAACCGCATTGGGTAATCATTCTGCACACAAGTTATTCGAAAGAGTGAAACACAATAAATTATCAGAAGGACCAGCTCGTGAATTTTCCGATTATGAAATTCTTCTTGATGGTAACAAATTTTCAGAAACATTTAAGATGGTGGAATTATGAGGATATAATATATCGTCCCTCTGGGACTTCAATTTATTGGGTTGTTATTGTTCTATAAATATTTTGTCGCTATCGGGACAAGGTGTCAATGATTTTTAATACGGTATTTAATCAATCCCGAAGAGATGAAATATTTATAGAAAATTTAAATCATGATTTGAATATAAACCCCGTAGGGGTGATATCTTATTATATCAAGAAAACAAAATGATTTATGTACACCGAAGACAATTTTATAATGATAAATTCTTTGCAACATTATATTTTCTGCCCTCGTCAATGTGGACTTATCCACATTGACGATGTTTGGCAGGAAAATCTCTTTACTGTTCGCGGAAAAATTTTACACGAAAAAGTAGATGCTGAATCATATGAAACGAGAGGTAATGTTAAAACTGTCTACAGCTTAAGAATTCATTCTTACAGATATGGATTAGTTGGAAGATGTGATGTTGTTGAATTCAGACAAACTAAAAATGGAAAGCAAATTCTACCTGTCGAATTTAAAGCTGGCGAACCAAAAGAAGATATTAGCGACAAAGTGCAATTATGTGCTCAGGTTTTTTGTCTTGAAGAAATGTTAAATACAAAAATCAATATAGCTGCTTTCTTTTATGGTAAAATTCGTAGAAGAAATATAATTGATATAACTTCTGAGCTACGGACCCAAACAGAGGAAGTAATTGACAAAGTAAGAAAGATGATTGCTGATAGTAAAGTACCGATTGTAGAATATTCAAGTAAATGCAGAAATTGCTCTTTGATAACTGTTTGTCAGCCAAAAGCGCTAAATCACAAGAAATTGAAAAACTACATTAAAGAATTGTACAACGTATGAGAAAACATCTAAACACATTATACATAACTTCGGATGATGCCTATGTTAGAAAAGAACAAGAAACATTTGTGGTTGAGATTAAAGATTCCGAAGGAAACTGGAAAAAAGCATTTCAAGCTCCCATACGTACGATTGAAAATATTGTTTGCTTTGGATTCAAACCACTCACACCTCAATTGATGGCTTACTGTGCTGAAAATAATGTTGGAATTAGTTATTTAACAGAAACCGGTCAATTCCTTGCTCGTGTATATGGAAAACAGCAGGGAAATGTTCTTCTCAGAAAATCGCAATATGCATTATCTGATTCAAAAACAGAATCCTTAAAAATAGCACGACCGATAATAGCCGCAAAGGTTTCAAACTACAGGTATTTGCTTTTAAGACATCAAAGAAATCACCCTGATAATTGTCCGGATTCAGTAACTAAAGCAGCAGAATTATTAGGTTACAGGTTAAAAAATATAAAGGAAGTAGAAACTTTAGATGAATTAATAGGATACGAAGGCGAATGTGCTAATACTTATTTCAGTGTTCTGTCTAACTTAATAACAGCACAAAAAGATGATTTTAAATTTACTCAGAGATCAAAACGCCCACCTCTGGATCCACCGAATGCTCTTCTTTCCTTTTTATACGCAATTATTGCAAATGATGTCCGTTCTGCATTAGAAACTGTAGGCCTTGATCCACAAGTTGGGTTTCTTCATCAAATTAGACCAGGAAGGCCTTCGCTTGCTTTAGATTTGATGGAGGAATTGAGAGCTTATCTGGGTGACCGAATTATGCTTAACCTTATCAATTTAAAGCAGGTTACAATTAAGGATTTTGAATTTAGGGAATCGGGTGAAGTAAGAATTTCTGATGGTGCTCGAAAAGAAATTCTCTCCACTTATCAAAAAAGGAAGCAAGAAGAAATAACTCATCCTTTCTTAGGAGAAAAAATAACAATAGGACTGTTGCCTCATATACAAGCACAATTACTTGCTCGTTATATAAGAGGCGATATATCTGATTATCCACCATTTTATTTAAAATGAGGCTTTTATGATGGTCGTTGTAAGTTATGATGTATCAACAAAAACAAAGAGTGGGCAGAAACGGCTGAAGAAAGTTGCAGAAGCTTGTCTAAATTATGGAATAAGAGCACAATATTCAGTTTTTGAATGTATCCTAGATCCTGGAGAATGGGAATTATTGAAGAATAAGCTACTATCAATCTATAATCCTGAAGAGGATAGTTTGAGATTCTACTACTTAGGATCAAATTGGAAAAACCGATTAGAGAATTTTGGAGTTAGTAAAAATATTCGAGCAGATGACACATTTATTTTTTAAATATGTGAGTGCTAACCGAAGAATACATCAAAATGTAGGAAGATTAGCATTAAGCAAAATGCAATACTTTACAAATTTTTAAAATAAAATCCATTTTTATAAGAAAAAAAATGAATATAAGCGGAATGATAGTTATAAGAAAATATTTTATAAGTACTTAAGGTATAGACAGTCGCACGCTTCGCGCGTGCGTGGATTGAAACTGTTGCACCTGTATAACCACATCAATTAATCTGTAGTCGCACGCTTCGCGCGTGCGTGGATTGAAACGGTAATAATATAATATTTTAAATTGATTTTGTCAAGTCGCACGCTTCGCGCGTGCGTGGATTGAAACTATCTACACCAACAAGTATATGCATCCAGGTATCAGTCGCACGCTTCGCGCGTGCGTGGATTGAAACTGGCTCAACTACAACATCTTTTAATTGAATCTCAGTCGCACGCTTCGCGCGTGCGTGGATTGAAACATTTAATATATAACTCCAATCCCATCCGCTTAACGTCGCACGCTTCGCGCGTGCGTGGATTGAAACTATCAGTTATGGTTACAGATTAATTGATGTGGTTAGTCGCACGCTTCGCGCGTGCGTGGATTGAAACGACAGATTGGAATTGCGAACTGCTCAATTACACCGTCGCACGCTTCGCGCGTGCGTGGATTGAAACTTGACTATTATACCACATATAATTATATTAATTAAGTCGCACGCTTCGCGCGTGCGTGGATTGAAACATTGGTAATATCAAACCACGCTCCAGACAAATGGTCGCACGCTTCGCGCGTGCGTGGATTGAAACGAGTGAGGGAGATGTATTTTTTGTCTATTATACGTCGCACGCTTCGCGCGTGCGTGGATTGAAACGAGTTTAATCAAAATTTGACTTCTGGCTCAACAATGTCGCACGCTTCGCGCGTGCGTGGATTGAAACGTTTTTAATTGATTTTTATCTTGAAAAGTAAACGTCGCACGCTTCGCGCGTGCGTGGATTGAAACTTATTTTAAAAGAAAGGAAAAATGAGAATGAAAGTCGCACGCTTCGCGCGTGCGTGGATTGAAACACTTTTTTAAATAGCAAAACTACAATAATAGCAATTGTCGCACGCTTCGCGCGTGCGTGGATTGAAACTTGGCAAAAAAGGAACGGGAAAAACCACTCTTGCGTCGCACGCTTCGCGCGTGCGTGGATTGAAACAGGATATCACTATAATAATTTGGAGGGGGTAATTGTCGCACGCTTCGCGCGTGCGTGGATTGAAACAAAAGGTCAATATAGACAATTGAAATCTACGATAGTCGCACGCTTCGCGCGTGCGTGGATTGAAACCTATACACTGTATACAAAACTATACAGTAATAGTCGCACGCTTCGCGCGTGCGTGGATTGAAACTCTCATTTTTAAGAAAAATTCTTATTTTTAGGAAGTCGCACGCTTCGCGCGTGCGTGGATTGAAACACAATTACTAATGGCATAGTTATTGTATATTGTAAGTCGCACGCTTCGCGCGTGCGTGGATTGAAACATATTATAATATCTGAGCAAGTCTATGACAATAGTCGCACGCTTCGCGCGTGCGTGGATTGAAACCGGTATAACACCGATATTTCGGTGTAGTGTATAGTGTCGCACGCTTCGCGCGTGCGTGGATTGAAACAATATTTCTACCGCCTCACTATAAGTATAATCGGTCGCACGCTTCGCGCGTGCGTGGATTGAAACCTTGTGCTTTCCATCCTTTGAACCATTTAACGAGTCGCACGCTTCGCGCGTGCGTGGATTGAAACTTTTTAGGAATCTGTAACATACCCCTACCGAAATAGTCGCACGCTTCGCGCGTGCGTGGATTGAAACCAGGATGCTCCGTTAGGTATATTGTGCTCCCAGGGTCGCACGCTTCGCGCGTGCGTGGATTGAAACAGGATATCACTACAGCGAATTGGAGGGGGTAATTGTCGCACGCTTCGCGCGTGCGTGGATTGAAACTATTTTTTATATTAAATAAGACAAAAAACTCTTAGTCGCACGCTTCGCGCGTGCGTGGATTGAAACCTGATGCTCCCAGAATGCTCCGATATTACCTGATGGTCGCACGCTTCGCGCGTGCGTGGATTGAAACTTAAAAATGAGAAAATGCTCTATAAAATTCTCAAGTCGCACGCTTCGCGCGTGCGTGGATTGAAACCAAATAACAAAAAAATAAAAAAACAAAAAAACAAGTCGCACGCTTCGCGCGTGCGTGGATTGAAACGATGGCGGCTGTGAAGGTTGCCTCGAATGTCGGGTCGCACGCTTCGCGCGTGCGTGGATTGAAACGATTCCTCTGCTCTGTTGTCCTGCTCTCCTGCTCGTCGCACGCTTCGCGCGTGCGTGGATTGAAACTTATATTTTATGATGAGGAAATAAAATGTTTCCGTCGCACGCTTCGCGCGTGCGTGGATTGAAACTTAAACATTATGAACACAAAAACAGATTTATTTAAGTCGCACGCTTCGCGCGTGCGTGGATTGAAACGAGTTTGATAATCCTACTGATACTATAGGAATACGTCGCACGCTTCGCGCGTGCGTGGATTGAAACACATGGATGGGATGGTATATTCCAATTCTAATTGTCGCACGCTTCGCGCGTGCGTGGATTGAAACATTATCCGAAACATCTACAACTCTAACTAAAACTGGGTCGCACGCTTCGCGCGTGCGTGGATTGAAACTATAATCGAAATGTTTAACGAAATAGTAAAATTGAGTCGCACGCTTCGCGCGTGCGTGGATTGAAACATTTATTTCTTTAACAAGTGCGTAATCTCTTTCAGTCGCACGCTTCGCGCGTGCGTGGATTGAAACGGTTATTGGCTCGGTCGCTGGCGCTCGGCTGGTAGGGTCGCACGCTTCGCGCGTGCGTGGATTGAAACCCAACCTAAACTATTGCGGTATTGATACCGCTTAAGTCGCACGCTTCGCGCGTGCGTGGATTGAAACTAAAAAGGGGTATAAAACTATGGGTTAAGGCAAGGTCGCACGCTTCGCGCGTGCGTGGATTGAAACTGTCCTGCTCTGGACGAATCAGGAACCGCATCAGGTCGCACGCTTCGCGCGTGCGTGGATTGAAACGCATCCGATAGCGAATAAAAAAAGTGCTATTGGTGTCGCACGCTTCGCGCGTGCGTGGATTGAAACTAGAATTATAGTATTATCAAGAGTCTCGATAGTAAAGTCGCACGCTTCGCGCGTGCGTGGATTGAAACGTAGGTGCAAGCACATATTTAAAATAACTTACAGGTCGCACGCTTCGCGCGTGCGTGGATTGAAACATACTCGGGCACCTCATCCAGCCACTTGCAGAGTGTCGCACGCTTCGCGCGTGCGTGGATTGAAACTTTGAGGATATAAATTCTTGACCTTCCCTTGCGGTCGCACGCTTCGCGCGTGCGTGGATTGAAACTCACTGGAGAAAGCCCAAAATCTATTGAAAGAGTGTCGCACGCTTCGCGCGTGCGTGGATTGAAACCATTTATTAAATTTAATTTTTTCAATGTTTCTAAAGTCGCACGCTTCGCGCGTGCGTGGATTGAAACACCTGAGTAATGAATATCGTATGCATTGCTTATGGTCGCACGCTTCGCGCGTGCGTGGATTGAAACTTCGATATAAGTAATTTATCTATAGAGAAAGCCCGTCGCACGCTTCGCGCGTGCGTGGATTGAAACCCAACGATTAACGATAAGGATATAAGAGACTTTTGTCGCACGCTTCGCGCGTGCGTGGATTGAAACTGTTAAATCCAATAAAATCATAAAATGAATATAGGTCGCACGCTTCGCGCGTGCGTGGATTGAAACAAGAACTAAGGCTTATATCGAATTGACAACAGATGGTCGCACGCTTCGCGCGTGCGTGGATTGAAACTAAAAGATATGTGGAAGAGTGAAGCAATAAAAATTGTCGCACGCTTCGCGCGTGCGTGGATTGAAACCATATCCATCAAACAAATGGAATATGCAGTTAAGGTCGCACGCTTCGCGCGTGCGTGGATTGAAACAATTGATACAATTATTAAAAGTAAAGAAGAATATGGTCGCACGCTTCGCGCGTGCGTGGATTGAAACTCTGATTCAATATCAAAGTATCTTACCACACTGCGTCGCACGCTTCGCGCGTGCGTGGATTGAAACATCTTCGTGCGCCCCATTACCAACAACAAATACAGTCGCACGCTTCGCGCGTGCGTGGATTGAAACCTTATTGGCAACGAGTTGTGGATAGCCGTCCGATGTCGCACGCTTCGCGCGTGCGTGGATTGAAACGGTTACCTGATGCAGTTACCTGATTCGGTTACCTGTCGCACGCTTCGCGCGTGCGTGGATTGAAACTTTAAAAAATAAAAAACCGCAAGCAAGGGCAATTAGTCGCACGCTTCGCGCGTGCGTGGATTGAAACTATAATTGGGATGGGTATGAAGGAAATTGTGGCGGGTCGCACGCTTCGCGCGTGCGTGGATTGAAACCTTTGTTATTGTTATTCATTTTTAAATCTCCATGTCGCACGCTTCGCGCGTGCGTGGATTGAAACTCCTTACTTATTCTTTTACCTTTATTATTATAAGTCGCACGCTTCGCGCGTGCGTGGATTGAAACTTTAGTGGAACTAATAACACAGGACAAACAACTTGTCGCACGCTTCGCGCGTGCGTGGATTGAAACGTGAGAAATGTTTAAAAGAAAATTATAGCGAAGACGGTCGCACGCTTCGCGCGTGCGTGGATTGAAACACTATCGTAAAATGTTACTTCATTATTACCTTCTGGTCGCACGCTTCGCGCGTGCGTGGATTGAAACGATTCCTCTGCTCTGCTCTGTTGTCCTGCTCTGGGTCGCACGCTTCGCGCGTGCGTGGATTGAAACCTTGCTTCAACCCGTAGTTTTATACCCCTCGTACGTCGCACGCTTCGCGCGTGCGTGGATTGAAACAGTAAAGAGTGCGCTCGAATATTGCGGTTTTGAGTCGCACGCTTCGCGCGTGCGTGGATTGAATAAATATTCTTTCCACTTACCTATTTCCTTGCTTATTTCTCACTATTACAATTGTTATTCACACCTTTTTTTATTAAATTCCTAAACACAAATTATATTTTACTCCTATGACTAAAAAGAAAAAACAGCAAGAAAAAATCATTTCTTCTACAATAAACCAGAAAAAATTCGGAATCGCCGGATTAATCATTCTATCCATAATCTTTATCTACCATATCGAAAGCTTTAAGTTTGTTCAGGACGATTCTTTTATTACATTTCGCTACATTAAAAATTTTATCGCAGGTAACGGACTGGTCTTTAACATCGGTGAGCGCGTAGAAGGATATACAACCTTCCTATGGACTATTCTGCTTGCTTTACCAGCAAAATTAGGATTCGACATTATCACTACTTCTCAATACCTGGGGGTTTTCTTCGGTATCGCAACACTTTTTATTACCTATCTACTCTCAATTAAATTAAATGTTCAGGTTCGCCCCTTTATTTTTAATCTCATTGCAGTGCTCCTTTTCACAGCTTCAAGTGCGGCTGCATACTGGTTCATCAGCGGAATGGAAACCGCCTTTTTTACATTCCTCACAGCCCTCAGTATGTTCCTCTTCCTGCAAGAAAAAAATCAAACTAAAAAATTCTACTATACTCCTGTAACTTTCTTCCTATTATCACTAACACGACCAGAAGGAATGTTCCTTCTCGGCCTTTCAATTATTTTTTTACTTTACGAACTTGTAACTCTAAAAGAGAGAATCAAACAAATACAACTTTTTAAAAAAATTCTTCTCTGGGTAATCATATACTTAGTACCAACCGGAATATTTATGGGCTGGCGACTCTCCTATTATGGCTATCTGTTTCCGAACACTTATTATGCAAAAGCCGGTATATCGGTCGAATATTTTAAAGCTGGTCTGGATTATTTTATAAAGTTCGCAGAAAATTATCTACTCTGGGGTGCACTGCTAATTCTACCATTCTACTTGTTGATAAAAAGAAAATGGAACAATGATTTACTTTACTGTACTTACATCATCATCGCATACAGCGCATATATAATTATTGTAGGTGGCGATGTTCTCGCAGCTTTCCGATTCTTTATACCAATCCTGCCAATAATCTATCTGTTGATTCAAGAAAGTTTTTACGAACTATATAAATTGATCGAAGCAAAATATTCGCAAATAAAATATATTGTTTATGCTTTAATCGTTCTTTTAACATATTACACTTATGCAACCCCTAAAGATTATGTGAGACGATATCAGATGTTGGAAAATGGACTCGTGGAAAAAATGAAATGGTATGGATTGTGGATAAAATCAAAATCGAATCCCAATACGGTAATCGCAGCATCAACAATTGGGGCAATTTCATATTATTCGGAAGTTACATTAATTGATATGTTGGGATTAACAGACGAAACTATCGCTCATAAGCCAGAAAAAATATTCGGATTAACAAGTGGTTGGAAAGAAAGAAATTATAATGCAACATATGTACTTTCAAGAAAACCAGATTGGATATGCTTCTCGACTGGCTACAAACCAAGTGCATTTGCCGAGCGGGCTCTGTTTCTCAAAAAGGAATTCAGGCAATTGTATTATCCTTACTATTTCCATTTAAATGGTAACATTAATGATATTGGAATTATTTATAAGCGCGCAAGTGGGCCTCTACCAGATTCGCTACAAGTTGTAGACGAAGATATCAATCCAGATTTTATCAACAATTTTTATGAGGGTGTCAACAGAATAGATCGCTGGCCCAATGATGCGCTTGAATATTTTCAAAAATCCCTACGACAGGCACCAAAAGATTTTCCGCTACTTTACGAAGCAATTGCAAGGGCATATATGCGGCTCGAGAGATATAATGAAGCTATTCAATATTATGAAAAAGCCATTAGTATTGATCCAAGAATGGTAGAAAGCAGAAACTTTCTTGGTTATCTCGCTCTTCAAAGAAAAGATTTTGAAACAGCAAAAAGACATTTTGAAGCTTTAACTTACTACGACCCGGATTATTCTATTGGATGGACACTACTTGGGCATGCTTATTCGGGTTTAAACGATTTAGAAAAAGCAAAACAAGCTTATAGTATGGCTCTAAAAATCACACCTAACAATTCTGAGGCAGCAGGAGGTCTCCGGCAAATTGGGAGCAAATAAAATTTATTAATATTGAACACATCATTCGTAATTTGACTTTATTTTTAGTTATTTCTATATTTACATAGCCTATTTTTGTATGTATTTGAGATAAAAACGCTTAATTTGTTAGCTCAATCAAATTTTTTACCTGCCATCTAAAGTACGGGCTAACAATAATACTCAGTAATATATATACATATATTTCAGAACGGGTATTTATGAAAAATCAAAATTCATTTCTTCAATTTGTCGATCATGTTTCCAACATTTTTCAATATTTTTAATTATCTATTAAACGAAAGGGTTTTAATATGAAACAGTTAAGAGTAACAACCTTTAAGTTTGCATTTCTAAGTTTTATAATAATCCTTATCTTCTTAGGAAGCTATATCTCCTACAGTCAACCAGTACAGGTCACAAGGTGGTCAATAAAGAATGCTGAAATTCAAGGAATCAGTCCTGGACCTTTTAGAGGCAACACTTACAACACTTGGTACACTGATTATGGAAAGAAAAAAATTGGGCGTTTAACGAACTCTCCAGGTTTAAATGCTAATTTAAAAGTGTGGACACCGGCTTTTGACACACCTTATGAATTCAAACCTTTCAAGATTGCGTTTGGTTGGTGGAATTTTAGTATTAAAACAATGCCAGCATTATTGAATTATCCTCCATTTTCAGGTATTATAACCGAGGGCACACCTTATTCTTCTAAAGATTTAAAAAAGTTAGCAGACATAATGCGATTATTTCTACCGAGGCCAATCTTCACTTTACCCAATGCTCAATCAGGAGATGGAAGAATCGGTATGCTTATGCCAAATATTTCTGGAGGCAACGATTATTTTTGGGTTTGGGATCCACCTATTGAATCAAAATTAAACAATCCCTGGGATATTCAACGGCGAAATCCTTTTCCAAAGGAGAAATATGCCTGGATAAGTGATATGAATGGTATTAATGGTATTTTCCAATTTTCACCAGTGGAAGGTGCGCTTTATCAGTGGGACATTTTTACAAGTACACGATTTATACCTGAAGTATTTTATGTTGTACCAGCTCTCCCATCACAAAAATTTACTGAAATTTGGTTAGGTGGAAAGGACTCTGCCGATCTTTCGACCTGTATTGCACATTTAAAAGTTTTTGATCCACCTGATCACGGTGCAAATTTAACCATATGGGACTTTAATATAAGCTCTGTGGGTAAGTTGGTGGCAATAGTCTTTACACAAAAACCTGATCTTAAAAACAGTTTCTTCCGTTCACAGGTATGGTTAGCAAGCAATACCCAACCTGAACTCTATATTTTAAAACCTAACTCTTTATATTTTAGAGATGGTAAAGATTCTGTTTGCATTTTAGAAGGAAATAAATACAGCTCGCCATTAGGTTTGTATTATCCTTTTCACTTATTATCCACGGCAAACGATAATAATAGACGAATATTTATTCCAGCTGGTGGGTTGGAAAATTTTCCTTATTTCTTAAGTGCAAATAGAGGAGAAGTCAGCCAGCAATTAATTTCCAAAAAATATCTACTAACACCCAAAAGATTCATTGTTCCATTTGATACAGTTTTAGCTCTCAGTACTGAAGATATTATTGAACCAAAAATAAAAGAACTCATTACACTAAGAGATACGATTGGTTGTAATATTAACAGGGCTTTTTGGAACAATCCGGCTTTCGATGGCGATTTCTCAAACGCAATATTGGATATTGATTTATGGGGAAGAGCAACATTCAGTGAAGCAGGGTTTGTCTACGACATTGTATGGCATGAACCAAAAGTGGATGGTAAAAATGGAACCATTGGGAGAATTGTTACCGGTTCTTTATCAATATCAAAGAGTGAACAACAATGGTTGAATGAAGATGAATTAACAAATTTTGATCTAATGCAAAATTATCCCAATCCGTTTAATCCATTAACCACAATAGAATATGTGCTACCAAAAATGTCGCAGGTTACGATAAAGGTTTATAATTCTTTAGGTCAGGAAGTTGAAACACTTTTGAATAATGAAATTCAAGATGCTGGAGAACATAGTGTGGTATTTAACTCAAATAATTATTCATCAGGTGTTTACTATTACAGAATCCGAGCTTTAGAAATGAACGAAGGTGACGATGGTGAAATTTCAGAAGGGAGAGAATATATAAATGTAAAGAAGATGCTCTTAGTTAAATAGTATGATCATATGGCAGCCAAAAAAATGGCTGCCAATTTTTATTTTCCGTAACACAATAATTTTTTTCAGAGCCTTCTCCGTCGGTAGACGGACGAGTGAAGAATCTGACTGAAGCACTGTCAGATGTTTCTCTGGCTCTCAACATGACAGGAAAGTTGATTCGCTTCATTTTTTTCTCGCAAAGAACGCAAAGGAAATCAACAAATATGTCTGATGTTTCGCTGGCGCTCACGAATTTTAGTCAGATGCTTCGCTAACGCTCGTGATTTATAATCAGATGTTTCGCTTCGCTCAACATGACAATGACCGTGTTGTCAGATCCTTCTCCGCCAGAGGCGGACAGGTCCGCCAGAGGCGGATCAGGATGACAGTGGCAGTATAGTCAGTTCCTTCACTTAATATTCACATTGATTTATCTTTGTAGTTATTCACAAATATATTGTGTATATTAGGGAATCAATATTGAAGAGACTAATTACCTCTTCTAAAGAAATTATCATATGAAAAAATTATTCGAACACTTTGATAAACAGTCGAAACGTTCTTTGCTCATCAGATCGTATCTTTCAGCACTTTTGATTTTTTTGACGGATTTAGCCACAGGGTCAGAATTATCGTTACTGGTTCTTTATATGTTTCCCATAAGCATTACTTCCTGGTTCGTAAACAAGAAACATGGCCTTATTATAGCAGCATTCTGCGCATTCGCTAATATTATAAACAGTCAATTCGCTATACACTCCCAAAATCTTTTTATATACCCAAATATTATCACAATCTGGAACTCACTCCAGCTGCTTATAATTTTTTTAGCATTTGGATTTATGATTTCTACACTTAAATCCATCCAGATTGCTAAATCAAATAATGAAGTGATTCTTGCTCAAAAAGTGCAAAAGTTTCTTTTACCTCAATCCAAACCAATTATGAAAAATTTTGAATATGCTGGATCAAAAAAATCATTCAATAATTTTTCAGGGGACTTTTTCGATTATATTCTTCTTGATGAAAACAAATTAATGCTCATTATCGGTGATATCTGTGGTTCAGGTATTTCTGCAGCTCTATTGATGGCACATATACATGGAATTATCAGGAGCAAAAATCATCAAACAGACAACCTCACGGAATTAATGAACACTATTAACAGGTCCTTACACAGTTCAACAGATGATGATAAGTTTGCAACACTTTTTATTGGCGTTTACGATGGTGAAAATAGGACTCTAACATTTGTGAATGCCGGACATACACCTCCGCTTGTTCTACGAAGCCATAAAATAATTAAACTCTATAATGAAGGGTTTATCCTTGGAATAAATCAGGATATTGTTTACTCATCAAGTATGCTGGAGCTTGAAAAAGGTGATTTATTATTCTTTTATACAGATGGACTAACCGAATCGCGTAATCATCAAAAAGAATTTTATGGTGAAGATCGGTTAATCAAGCACATATATTCTAAAATCAAAAGTACACCCCAGGAGATAAGCGAGTCGATTTATCAAGATATAGAAAAATTTAATGGATTAGAGCCTCAACAGGATGATATGACTATGATAGTTGGAAAAGTTAGCTAAATAAATTTTTCTACTTTTTTATCTTTTTGTTCTTAGCAGAACTTTTTTCTTTATTATTCTCCAGGTTCTCTTTTTTTATTTCAGAATTCTTCTCTTTAATTTCTATATCTTCATTTTCTTCAGATGGAACTATTGCGACAGCAGCAACTGAATCACCTTCATCAAGTTTAATTAATCTCACTCCTTGAGCGTTTCTACCGGTCAAACGAATCGAACCCACAGATTGACGGATTAGCATACCTTTTGTTGTCACAATTACGATATCATCACCTTCCTGTGCCTCTTTAATAGAAACCATCTTACCGGTTTTTTCTGTAACTTTGACTGTGATAATCCCTTTTCCACCACGATGACTGATACGATAGTCTTTGAGTTCGCTTCGTTTACCGTATCCATTTTCAGTTGCCACAAGAATTGTAGTTTTAGCACGTTTTATAGCTACAGCACCGACTACTTTATCATTTTTTTCAAGCTTAATTGCGCGAACGCCGGATGCGGTACGCCCCATCTTTCGAACTTCAGATTCGTTGAAACGAATGGCTTTACCGTTGTATGTTCCAATCACAATATGCTGGTTTCCGTTGGTTAGTTTTACATCTGTTACGATGTCACCCTTTTGTAATTTAATTGCTGCAATACCGGTTCGACGTGGATTGCTAAATTCCTTTAGTGAAGTTTTCTTTATCTGACCTTTCTCTGTCACCATCACAACATATAAATTATCATCAAAACTCTGAACATTAACAAATGCAGCTATTTTTTCATCCTGTTGTTTTTGTATTAAATTAATTATCGGTTTACCTCGTGCAAGTCGCCCAGCTTCCGGAATCTCAAAAACTTTTAACCAGTAACATCTTCCTTTATCTGTAAAGAACAAAATATAGTTATGTGTTGATGCAATAAACATATGTTCAATAAAATCATCCTCCTTAGTGGCTGCGCTTGTTACACCTTTACCACCTCTCGACTGGCGTTTATAGCTTGAAACTGGCAAACGCTTTATATATCCATTATGTGTAATAGTTATCACCACATCTTCTTCTGCTATCATATCTTCTATGCTAAATTCTTCATAATCTTTTACTATTTCCGTTCTTCTTTCATCGCCAAATTCTTTTTTGATTTCTTCCAATTCTTCCTTGATAATTTGAAATTGTAATTTCTTATTTGCTAGAATGGACTTTAACCTCTCTATCAATTTCAAAAGATTTTTGTATTCTTCCTCAATTTTCTTTCTCTCAAGTCCGGTTAACCTTTGCAAACGCATATCTAAAATTGCTTTGGCTTGAATTTCAGTAAGTTTAAATTTTTTGATCAAGCCATCTTTTGCCGTCTCAACATCTTTTGATTTCTTAATTAATTTTATAACTTCATCGATATTATCGAGAGCGATAATGTAACCTTCAAGAATATGAGCGCGCTTTTCTGCTTCATCAAGTTCGAATTTTGAGCGTCTAACTACTACATTGTTACGATGTTTAATAAATTCTTCAATAAGTTGTTTGAGTGTTAAAACTTTTGGTCTGCCATCAACAAGTGCGAGCATTATAATACCAAAAGTTGTTTGCATTTGAGTGTGTTTATATAAATTATTCAGAACCACTTCGGCATTTGCATCACGCTTCAGATCAACGACAATTCTTAATCCATCCCTGTCAGATTCATCTCTGATGTCGGCGATATCGTCTATTTTCTTTTCATGAACAAGTTCTGCAATTCTTTCAATCAGCGATGATTTATTTACCTGATAGGGAATTTCGGTTATTATTATAGATTGTCTATCATTTTTATTGGTTTCAATTATTGCTCTGGCTCTTATAATAATTTTCCCTCTACCTGTTTTGTATGCCTCGCGAACACCGTCGTAACCGAGAATAATTCCACCTGTTGGGAAATCTGGGGCTTCGATATACTTGAGTAATTTATCATCTGTAAGGTCTGGATTATCAATTAGAGCAATGCAGGCATCCACGACTTCATTTAAATTATGAGGCGGGATATTGGTTGCCATACCAACTGCTATTCCTGCTGTTCCATTAACAAGCAAATTTGGAGCTGCCGCGGGTAAAACTGTAGGTTCTTTAAGTGTTTCATCAAAGTTTGGTACAAAGTCAACTGTGTTCTTTTCGAGATCTTTTAGCATTGCTTCGGCATAGCGTGTCAGGCGAGCTTCGGTGTAACGCATAGCTGCTGGAGAATCACCATCTACTGAACCAAAATTTCCCTGTCCATCAACAAGCAGATAACGCATTGAGAAATCCTGAGCCATACGGACCATCGTCTCGTAAACGGCTGCGTCTCCATGTGGATGATATTTTCCCAGAACTTCACCAACTATGCGTGCGCTTTTTTTATAAGGCTTGTTAGAACCAAGTCCCAATTCCTGCATTCCATATAAAACTCTGCGGTGAACTGGTTTGAGACCATCTCTAACATCGGGAAGCGCACGAGCGACTATAACGCTCATTGCATAATCAATATAACTTCCCTTCATTTCGTCTTCTATATCGACAGGTATTATTTTTTCGTTTAATACTTTCATTTTAAATTCCCATAAAATTCTTTAATTAAACATCTAAATTTCTAACATACTTGGCATTCTTTTCTATGAATGCACGACGGGGTTCTACATCATCACCCATCAAGATTGAAAATGTTCTGTCTGCATCAGCGGCGTTTTCTATAGTAACCTGCAGAATTGTTCTTGTCTCTGGATTCATTGTAGTTGCCCAAAGTTGCTCTGGATTCATCTCACCCAAACCTTTAAATCTTGAAATAACTATTCCGTCGGTACTGATAACTTCACCTTCAGCGGGAACTACAATATCTTCTTTTTCAGATTTTTTATCTTTCTCGCTTCTGAGTTGTTTGATTATATTATCTCTTTCTTCATCATCATAAGCATAAAATTCTTTTTTACCTTTTTTAATTTTATAAAGGGGTGGTTGTGCAATATAGATATGGCCAAGTTCTATAAGTTCTCTCATATACCTGAAGAAGAGAGTGAGAAGCAAAGTTCGTATATGTGAGCCATCGACATCAGCATCGCACATAATAATAATTTTTCCATATCTAATTTTTGATGGATCAAACTCATCGCCAACACCCGTTCCGATTGCTGTGAAAATTGCCCTAATCTCTTCATTTTCAAGGATTTTATGCAATCGGGCTTTTTCAACATTCAGAATTTTTCCCTTCATAGGGAGAATTGCCTGAAACCTTCTGTCTCTTCCTTGTTTAGCGCTACCACCTGCTGAGTCACCCTCTACGAGATAGAGCTCACACACATCCGGGTCACTCATTGAACAATCGGCAAGTTTGCCTGGTAAACTTGAAGATTCAAGTGCACTTTTTCTGCGTGTCAACTCGCGTGCGCGGCGAGCTGCTTCGCGCGCTTCGGCAGCTAACAAACATTTCTCAATAATTTTTCTTCCATCAGCCGGATTTTGATCAAGCCAGTTCGAAAGCTGTTCTCCAATTACAGTTTCTACAATACTCTTTATTTCGCTATTTCCAAGTTTGGTTTTAGTTTGTCCTTCGAACTGTGGTTCAGGTACTTTAACGCTAACAACTGCCGTCAGTCCTTCTTTAAAATCATCACCTGTAAGCTGTACACCATTTTCTTTTATTAAATTGTTTCTTGAAGCAAAGTTATTTAATGTACGAGTCAATGCAGTTCTGAATCCTACTAAGTGAGTTCCGCCTTCGTGAGTGTTTATATCATTGACATAGGAGAATACATTTTCCGAATAACCATCATTGTATTGAAATGCAACTTCAACTTCAACAATTTTTCCTGTTTCATCCGTTTGCTCACCCTTTGCATAAAAAACTTTTTTCATAATTGCCTGGCGATTTGTATCGATGTATTTGACAAATTCAACCAAACCACCTTTAAAATGGAATCTATCTTCTTGTTCCTGTCCACTTCGTAAATCTTTTAAAATCAGCGTTACTTCAGGATTTAAAAATGCTAATTCACGAAGCCGTTCAGCTATAGTTTCGTATTTGAATGTGCGATTTTTAAATATTTTCCCGTCCGGTAAAAATGTAACCTTTGTACCTGTTTCGTTTTTATCACATTTCCCGATTACTTTAACTTCAGCAACGGGTTCTCCTCGTTTATATTTCTGGTAAAATATTTTACCATCTCTTTTAACTTCGACTTCAAGATACTCGCTCAGAGCATTTACAACTGAGACACCGACGCCGTGCAAACCACCAGAGACTTTATAAGAAGTTTTATCGAATTTTCCGCCTGCGTGTAGAATTGTCATAACAACTTCGAGAGCGGATTTTTTCTCTTCAGGATGAATATCTGTCGGAATTCCTCGTCCGTCATCTTCAACCGTTACTGAGCCATTTTCGTTAATTGTAACAACAATATTTTTACAGAATCCCGCAAGGGCTTCATCTATCGAATTATCTACCACTTCATAAACAAGGTGATGCAAACCACGAGTGCTTACATCTCCAATATACATTGCTGGTCTACGCCTTACTGCCTCAAGACCTTTTAGAACAGTTATATCTTCGGCGCTATATTCACCATTCTGTTTTAGTTTAATATCTTCGTCCTTAAGTTTTTTCGTTTCTTTTTTCTTAACCATATTAGTTTTCACCTGAATATTATATCTTTTACAATTTCTTCTTTAAATCTATTATTTATTTTTTGAATTATTTCTTTCTTCAGAAAAATTAGTTCATTTCTCCATACTGAATTTTCAACATTGACACTTAGTTTTCCATCTTTTATTCTGGTTGCTTTCGTAACCTGTGCAATCCTTTCACCAACAATCTCGCTCCAGAGATTTATTACACTTGTGTTTTTTAATTTTTCTTCTAAACCATACTCTTTAATAACATCTCTTATTGCAGAATCTAATTTTTTTATTTTAGCTTTCCTTAACATTTCCACTACTCACAATATATTTTCTGTTGCTTTTACCAAATTCGAGAACTTTATCGAATATTTCAAAATTCGTGGATGTGATAAATGTCTGGTTCAAAGTTTCAATAATTCTTAACATATGTTGAACTCTTGAATCATCCAGCTCACTAAATACATCATCCAGTAGCAATATTGGTGACTCCTGACATCTTTCCTTCAAATAAAAATACTCCGCAAGTTTTAATGCAACCAGAAATGTTTTATGCTGACCCTGTGAAGCATATTTTCTCAAATCCATTTTATTAATTTTTAAACTCACTTCGTCTCTATGTGGACCTACCAATGTAGTGCCAAACCTTATTTCGTCATCAAATTTTTTTATAAGTTCGTTTCTGAACTTTTCTGTAATTTTCTCATAAACTGCTTCACCATCGAAAGAAAATGATGCCGTATATTGAATTTCAGGACACTCATTAACATCAGAAAGGTTTTTGTAAGTGCTAAGAATGTAGTTTTTGAATTCATCAATAAATGCTGCTCGTTTAATCATCAATTTTGAGCCATAATTTATAAGTTGCACGTTCCATGGTTCAAGTATTGTGTAATAATCGCTCCTTGAGTTTTTAATTTCACTTAGAATTTTGTTTCGATGACGTAAAACTTTTCTATATTCAGAAAGCTCACTGAAATACACCAGATCCGATTGGGATATTACCAGATCGAGAAACTTTCTTCTTTCTGCCGGTCCTCCAAATGTTATACCTGCTTTTTCTGGTGATAGAAAAACTATCGGAAACTTTCCAATTATTGAGGAAAATGTTTCCAATTTTTTCCCGTTTAGTGAATAGTTTTTTTCAGAATTCGTCAGGTCATAACTTATGTGAATTCTATAATTGCTACCTAAATCGGATATTACTATTGCATCTATTTCAAATTTGTCTTCTCCGATCTTTACAATAACAGAGTCGCTACTTGCGTAGAAACTTTTAGTTAAACAGATATAAGAAATAGCTTCGAGCAAATTGGTTTTGCCTTCGCCGTTGTTACCAAGTATAACATTAGCTCTTTCCCCAAATTCTAAATCTGTATCAGAATGATTTCTGAAATTTTTTAAGCGGATACTTCCTATGATCATTAATATTTATTAATTGAGCCTTAGAGGCATTAACAACATTAATATGTCTTCGTCTTCATCCTTGACCTTTGGCATAACAGTAGCTGCCCTATTTGGACTTGTAAGGAAAAAGCTTACTTCATCCGAGTCAAGGTGATTTAATATATCTATCACATATGCAGCATTAAACCCAATTTCAAATTTGCTATAATCAAACTCGCACTTTAGTTTTTCAATTGCTGACATTCCGTAATCTGTATCTTCTGCTGAAACCACAAGCTCACCATTGTCTATCGAAAACTTTATTAAATTGTTTGGATTATTTGTAAAAATTGCTGCTCTTGTTACCGAAGAAAGTAACTCGTTCTTATTTATACTCATTGTATAATTACTTTCTGTTGGTATTACACTTTCATAATTCGGATATTTTTCCTCGATAAGTTTTGTTCTAATGATTGAATTTTCAAATACAAACTTTGCTTGTGTTTGATCGACAGCAATGTATTGGAAATTTTCATCTATATACTTTGTGACTATATTAAGTGCCTTATTTGGAAGTACCAGTTCTTTTTCTTCATCACACTCAAAATTTTTATTAACCACTTTTACAAGCCGATGTCCATCTGTTGAAACTACTCTTATTTCATTTTTTAGTAGATGAAATAAAATACCCGTAAGTACAGGTCGTAAATCATCCTTACTGGCGGCGAACAGTGTTTTGTTGATAAGTTTTTGAAGTAGCTTTGAATCAATTAAAATCTTCTTTTCATCTATTATCTCCGGGAATTGTGGGTAATCCTCTGTATCCTGACCGGTCAGTTTATATTCTGCTTGATCAGTTTTTATTAATATCTTCTTTGCATCCGTATCTATATTGAAGTTAAGTTCAATATCAACAGGAAGGGCTCTAATAATTTCATCAAGTTTTTTAGCAGGTATTACGATTTTCCCGTCTTCTTTGCCTTTAACAATCATTTTAGATAATACTGATATTTCAAGGTCTGTTGCAGATATTGATAAATTATCATTTTCAACCTCAAAAAGATAGTTTTCAAGAATTGGTAATGCAGATTTTATGGGTATTACACTGCTTGCTTTTGTTAAAGTTTTAAGCAGTTCACCGCTCAATACGGAAAATTTCATTTATTTCCTCCATAGTATTTTTAATGGAATATTGATGAATTATATGAATTAATTTTATTAAATTTACGATAAATTTGTGATATTTACAAAAACATTATCTAATAAAAAAGAGTATAAAATAAAAGCTGTTTTATATTAGTATATATGTTAATATGTTTATAAATAGGTAAAAATTTTATTTTTTTAAAATAATCGATGGTTTATATAGTTTTTTATGTTTATTCAATGTGAATATTTTTATATTTACTAACACAACCTTAATATTAATTTATATTGATTTTGTTTTCTACATTGTATCAACATAAAATCACATAGTTTTAACAGACTTGTTAACATCACTATTTTGCTACAAGTTTGATTTTATTTCTTAGTGTTTGTAGAATATCAGCATATTTTTGATCTGATTTAACAAGGTCTTCTATTGTCTGGATGGCGTGTATTACTGTACTGTGATCTCTACCTCCAAAATGTAAACCTATTGTTTTCAGTGATGAATTTGTAATTTCCTTACATAAGTACATTGCATATTGTCGAGCGATAACAACTTCCTGTTTTCTGTTTTTAGCACGAATGTAGTTCTCTGGAATATCAAAATACTGACATACAATTCTTTGAATATCTTCAATAGTTATATGTGTTTTTATTTCACCAACAACCTGTCGGACTACTTCTTTAGCAATTTCCATAGAAATAGGTAAATTCTTGAGTGAGGAAATTGCAATTAAACTGTGTAAACAACCTTCGAGTTGTCTGATGTTGGAAGTAACATTAACAGCAATAAACTCAATAATATCCTGTGGTATTTCCAATTTATATTGTTGTGATTTTTTCTTTAAAATAGCTACTCTCATTTCAAGATCTGGTGGTTGAATATCTGCCGTTAACCCAGATTGGAATCTTGATATTAATCTCTCGTTTAATCCTTTTAACTCTTTTGGTGGTTTATCGCTGGATAGTACAATCTGTTTTCCTAATTGGTATAAAGTATTGAAGGTATGGAAAAAATTATCTTGAGTTTTGTCTTTACCCTCGAAAAATTGTATATCATCAACAATTAGTATATCCATACTTCTATAAAAATTTGAGAATTCGTTAACTTTATCTTTTTGAATTGCATCAACAAATTCAAGTGTAAAAATCTCGCTTGTCACATAAATGACTCTCTTTGCTTTACCAGTTTTCAATGCATGGTTTCCAATTGCTTGAATCAGGTGGGTTTTTCCAAGCCCGACATCACCATAAATTACAAGCGGATTGAACTGTGTACCACCGGGATTATTAGCAACTGCATAAGCAGCTGCTCGTGCAAGTTGGTTGCTTTCGCCATTAACAAAATTCTCGAATGTGTTTTTATCATTTAATCCGGGTTTATAAGGTTTGCTTAAAATTTTTATATCATCTCTGTTTGGAGAGATATTCTGAACTTTTATTTCAGGTTCAGTTTTTACATTGCTTTCTGTTATAATATCAAAGCCATCAGAATTCACTTTAAATTTAATAGCGCAGTCTACACCCAGTACCTCGTTTTTTACTTCGTCCAGTATACTGGAATATTGGTCTTCTATCCACTCGTGGAAAAAGTTGCTTGGTACCTGTAGTATAAGTTGATTTGAGGAATAACTAACAGGTTTTATAGGTTCAAACCATGATTTAAAGGTTTGTGAACTGAGCTTGGTGCTTAGTAAAGCCAGGCAACGAGCCCATAGTTCCTTTGCTTCGTTTTCCACAACGGATGGAGATTCTACAACTTCATTTATTTTGTTGGGTTCTGTGAATTGTTCCATATTTTTTTCCCACTATATTAACATTTATTTACATTTTATCCACATAATTGTCTACAAAATACTTCCTTTTGAAAATATTGAAATAATTGGTATCAAGAAATTATCAACATTAAAGAAATCCAATAACTTATTGACAATTAATATGTTAACTTTTCAATTAAGAAGTTATCAACACACTAAATTTTTATTGGAAAACAGTCATTTACTAATAAATTTTCAAAGGAAAAAATGATAAAAAAAGTTATTCACATTTTATCAACATGGTACTGCTTATCAATTATGATGATTAATTATAAAAAGAAAGTTGGTTGAAAGCAAGCCCTTTGCATCAATTTGATATAGATTCCCCGATAAATCTGCTTACCGAAATTATGCTTCCTAATAAACCTAAAATCATTCCAATAATCGTTACAAAAATGTAGATCACATAATCCACATATAGTAGTTGAGACAAGTCGAGCGAGATATAATTTGAAACTAATTTGACTATAAAGTATAAAATTATAGATGCAATCACTCCGCCTGTGAAACCCTGCAACAAGCCCTCCAATAAAAATGGTAGTCGAATAAACCATTTGGTAGCTCCTACTAATTTCATAGTTTGTACTATTTTTCGTTTAGCATAAATTGTAAGACGAATGGTATTTGAGACGAGCATTATTGCTGAAAGACCTATTATTATGCCGAGTATTAATCCGAGAGAGTTTAATGTTTTAGTTCTTTTGTCTAAAAATTCAATTATATCTTTTCTGAAAATCACCTCTTCAACTCCGTTGATATTCTGAATTTTTTCGTGTATTATAGAAGCGGATTCTAAACTTTTATTTTCGTTATTCAGGAATATTTTAAACGATGGTGGGAGGGGATTAAAGCTCAAAACATTTTGTATATCTTCACCAAATTCCTCTTTAAAAATTCTTGCTGCTTCATCTTTTGAAATAAATTTTACACTGTCTACACCTTTAATGGATAACATTGCATTTTTTATTTCCTGTATCTTTGAATTTGATATTGGCTCTTCAAGGAATGCTTCTATCTCAATCCTGCTCCGAATTAATTCCACAATGCGGGATGTGTTTGTAGAAATAATTGAGAAAAACCCAATTAGTAACATCGAAATAGTGATGGTTGAAATGGATGCGATAGTTGCAAATGGAGCGCGTTTGAATCCAGAAAAACTTTCTTTTATTATATATGGTAAATTCATTTTTATCCTTTAAAAGTTCGACTCATCTCTCCATCTGATAATTTTCCATTGGGAATTTTCATCGCTTTGAAATGTTAAATTAGCATAACCATCAACTCTTACAATATCGCTTGGGTTAAATGTTATTGTTAAACTGAATCCTCTTATAATTGTTTGTTTAACCGAATCCCCACTTGTTGCTACAATGTTGTTCCAGATTAGCAAAATATTTTGAGCACTCTGGAAAAGTCCGTATGTCGTACGCATCTCATCATCCCTTCCCCAGCTAACATCAACGCCTTTTTCGTAATCTCGATAAATGAAAGTAAATTCAGGTGCAATTAAATTTCCATACATTGATGTGTCTTTAAATGCATATGCGTTTCTGAAGTTGCAAAACACACCATCGATTTCTGTGAGCGGTGGACATATACCTTTGGATTCTGTATCGTCCCAGCCAGGTGCAAATGGATTAACACAGCTGAGTGATAAAAAAGTTAGGCTTAAAATGAGTATTTGATATAAAATACGCAATTTAAAATCCTGTGCTAAATATGGCTTTGATATAAGTCCAGGTAATTGATTGGGTTGTATTAAAATCTTCCCATCGGTAAATGCTCCAGCTACCGTTTTTATCGACTGAAATGTAAAACTGTAAGTTTCCACCAGCATTGTAGTTTTGATTCGTGCGTGGATAGAATAAAGAATAGTCATAATTGACAATTACTGAATCGGAAGAAACATATACATCTCGTTTATTGGTCAGGGTTAAACTTGCTCTTCCATAAGCTGGCTTTCCAAGATTTGTGAGATATTGACGTTCGGATTCGATTGTCCAGTTATTGAAGATTGCTCTATCAATTCCGGTTACAGCTGCAGGTATAAACTTGAAAGTCCTGCCGGTAACTTCAGGATCCGATAGACAACGTATGTAATTATCGATGTTATAGTCTTCAATAGAGTTTTTTAAATTTTGGATAACAATATCTGGAGTAACTGGTTGAACGAAAGTGGATGATTGTTGAGTAGGATTTTCGGGTGTGCGTATTTCAAAAATATTACAAGCTGGAATGATTAAGAAAATAAAGTTTATGTAGATTGATAGCTTCAAATCTGTACTCTTCCTTCAATTGCCCTCGAAAGAGTTGCTTCATCGATAAATTCTAAATCTCCGCCAACTGGTATTCCTCTGGCAATACGTGTGACCTTTACACCAAGAGGTTTTATTAACTTGGATAAGTAAATTGTGGTTGCCTCGCCTTCAACATTTGGGTTGAGAGCCAGAATAATTTCTTTTGTGCTTTCGTTTATTCTTTGAAGAAGTTCTCTGATTTTTAAATCTTCAGGACCTATACCATCGAGTGGTGATAATGAACCACCCAGCACATGATATAAACCATTGTACTCGTTTGTCTTTTCAATTGCAATAACATCGTTTGGTTCTTCTACAACGCAAATTGTGTTTGGATCGCGTTTTGGGCTCGAACAAATAAGACAGGGATCTTCATCTGTAAAATTTGAGCATATTGAGCAGTTCTTAACTTTTTCCTTAACAGCAATCAGTGCTTCGGCAAGGCTTTTAACTTCCTCTTTTGGAAGTTTCATTATGAACAGAGCAAGACGTTGAGCAGTTTTTCTGCCTATGCTTGGTAACTGTGAAAGTTTGTCAATAAGTATTTCCAGTGCTTCAGATGTGTATAGCATATAAAAACTTAAAAGTTAGGTAAATTTAAACCGGGAATATTAGGCAACAGACCTTGAGTAACTTTGCTCATTTCTTCCTGAGCCATTTTTTGTGAATCTTCGATTGCTTTATTTACTGCGGCAACAATCAGGTCTTCAAGCATTTCAGCATCGTCAGGGTTAATGACTTCTTTTTCGATTTCGATTTTCAGAATTTGTTGTTTGCCGTTTATTGTGACTTTAACCATACCGCCACCAGCTTCGGAGGTTATGGTTTTGTTTTCGAGCTCAGCCTGTACTTTAGCAACTTTTTCCTGCATTTGTTGAATTTGTTTGAGCATATTTTGCATGTTTGGCATACCGCCACCTGGAAATTTCATAAAATGGTTCCTTATGATTTTTTGATGAAATAATTGCACATAAAATATAATAAAAAATGAATTATATAAAAATTATTTGATGTGTGTGTTAGTTTTGAGTTAATAATTATCCAAGATACGCAACTTTGATGATTTTAGCTTAGCATTGATTGTATTTTTTTCTTTATGAAGAGCAGCAGTTGAAGAGTCAAAAAAGAAGGAAATATTTTTGGGAATTATGAAGAGAGCATAGAATGGAATTGAAAATTAGAAAATAATTTTATATATTAGAGATCGAATTCCGCGATAGCTCAATGGTGGAGCATCCGGCTGTTAACCGGAGGGTTGCAGGTTCGAGTCCTGCTCGCGGAGCCAAATCAAAGCCTTAATGTAAAAATTAGGGCTTTTTGTTTTTAAATGAGTATTTTTATAAAAAATTAATAACAGTTGTAGGTTGTGTCCGTTAGTCAACGGATTGCTTGCGGAC
>QOQV01000021.1 GCA_003327435.1 Ignavibacteriota bacterium | reverse complement strand
TGCGTTGGGAGAGTTTTGAGAAGTGGGCAATAGGTCAACAGTTAGTAGAATCGGCTGATAGCATAGCAGCAACAATTATAGAAGGTTATTATCGCTATACAGAGGGTGAACAGAGGAAATTCTTCCAGTATTCATTATCATCAGCAAAGGAGACGATGCTATGGCTCTGGAGAAGTAAAGAAAGAGGATTAATTAATGAGAAGGAATATCAAACAATAAAGTTTATAACAAAATTACAACATTTGTTTTTTCAAATGTTTATTCACAAAAAAATAATTATGATTATTTAAAAATACCAATCAGAGTGGTTTCAAAAGTATATGATGCTACAGGTAAAAAGTTGTTTAATATAATTATCGAAAAACATAATAAGTTGGATATAATTACTTCTTCTAAATCAGCCGACAATGTTGGGTTTTATCTAAGGATATCTTCTTTACCCAGAGTTATGACAGGCAAGCAGAAATAGTATATTGTGCTCTATTAACCTATAGAACTTATGAGGATGAATTTTTAATTCAATATTTTTTTGATGAATGTAGTATGTATAATGTAATCAAAAGGCAACCTATATAGTGAATATAACTCGAGAATGGATTTATAATATTTTTTCAAATTTTGAAGAACAACAAAGAAAGAGATAACTTATCTAAAATGAAATTTTGACATTTCGAGTATTTTTATTATATTTGGCGCGAACTATAAAAATAAAAAAATGGGAGAAAATTAAATGGTCGCACAGGCGGTAAATCTTATCGAGTTATCGAGGTTTGTTGTAGAGAATTATTGCGGTAAAAAAGTCAGAATTACTGATATTGAGGTTTCCGGCAGGGTAGTAGCGGTGAAAATTACCTTTCATGGCTTGGTTTTGCTGGATGTAAGATACTTTGACAATGGAGAACTTAAACACATTGAACTTCTGCCCGAAGAGGTGAAAATTAAAGAATAGTTTTTTATAATAATAAAGTAAGGGTTTGAACTGGGAATTTTGAAAAATTAAAAACTTAAATTTCTTTTAATAAATTAAAATTAGGAGAATTAAAATGGGATTTCCAGTACTATATGGAATACCGATATTGCTGATGTTTGTATTATTATTCCGGTTTATGGTAGATAGGGTCAAGAAATATAGAAAAATGTTTCAAATATATATATCAGAATGAAAAGTCAAGGTAAACTGTAATGATTATTACAGTGGTTAGGTTAAGGAAACACTACAATAATTATGGATGATTGTACCAGAAGTCACATATTATGTTATACGCCTGTTAAGAACAATCTGTAATAAATTTAGGGACTTGACAAATAAAAAATTATTTATTATATTCGAATTAGGTTCATCATAAGCCTGGCTATTTGTAATAATGTATAGGTGAGGGTTTTAAGTTTTTAATGCTGATATGGTTATGTGAATTATCATTTTATTATTAGAGAATAAATGTAAAACTAATAAGGAATAACTTTGCATACACAGGAAGAGAAAATATTAATCCTAGGAGCTTTATTTCACGATATTGGGAAAATTTAGAAGGAGCACTCAATGGGTCAATTGACAAATAAAGATATAAATTATTTAGGCGCTTTATTACACGATATTGGTAAGCTTGTTTGGAGAGCAAATGAAATCAAAGCTGGTAATAACCACGAGAAATTAGGTTCAGACTTTATCAGAGAAAATTTAGGGAAAGTTGAATGCTTAAAAAATGATATTGAAGAGATTATTAAAGCTGCTAATCGCCAAGCTGGTAAAATCTGGAAAGCAGATGTCATAGCAGCAGACGAAAGGGAGGATAGTGAAGATAAAGCACCAAGAAGATATCTAGAAGCAATTACTAATAGAGTTGAATTCGATGATGAGTTCAAAAAAAGCAAGTCAAATCATTACTGGTATTATTTGCCAAAAATTTTGTCATTAGACAGAGAAAACAATTTTCCAATAAACTATAAAAAGCCCCTGAATGAATATCAATTAGAAGAAGCTGAATATATAAGCTTCCATAAAGAAATTCTTAATTCATTTAAAGACGAAATTAAAAAGTTAATAAATGAAACAGATTATAAATCTTTTATATCAACTTTTTACTATTTATTAGAAAAATACACTTCAAGAGTTTTATCAGCAGGATATTTAACGCACCCTGATATTTCATTATTTGACCACTCAAGAATTACAGCCGCTTTAAGTGTATGTTTTGAGGAGGGGGATGAAAATAAAGAATGCTTGCTGGTTAAGGGTGATATTGCGGGCATTCAAAACTATATTTATAATGGCATTAGAGAGATGACAGATATTGCTAAAAGATTGCGCGGCAGATCTTTCACAATACAAATTTTAACAGAGGTTATTTCCTCCCTTTTTATTGATCAACTCAATCTTTTCGATGCAAATTTAATTTATAATGGTGGTGGACATTTTCTACTCTTAGCACCTAATAATTCACAAATAAATGATGTTATTAAAAAATTAGAAAGTAGAATAAACGAGTCATTATTATATGGCTATGCGGGTAGATTATCACTTATTCTTGAGAAAGTTGAGTGTAGTGGAAATGAATTCGTAAATGATTTTAGAAACATTTACCTAAAACTTGATAACAAATTAACACAAAGAAAAAAGAACAAATTAAGGGATTCTATTGATAATTTATTTAACTATTCCCTGGAAGCAAAAGAATTTAGAAAGATAGAAGAAGAAATAGAAAAGACTGAGAAAAAAATAGGGGGAATAATTCCAAAAGCTGAATATATTATTTTTTCCAAAGCTCAAGTCTCTAAAAGAGATACAAGTAAGTTTGAATCAATATTTTTTACTGGCTTAGATTACAATGTTTATTTATGCAAAGATGAAAAAGATGTTGAAGAAATTATCTCATATTCAGATAATAAAAGCCAAACGAAAATAATAACTATAAACCATACTGACTTTTTGAAAAATCTGAATAGAGATATTTATAGAAATGTAGTCAAAGGATTTAGGTTTATAGGTAATAATGTCCCACTTGGCACATACGATCAACCTTTATCATTTGAAGATTTGGCTGAGCAATATTCTAAGAATTATCCTTTACTTGGAATAATGAGAATGGATGTTGACAATCTTGGGGCAGTCTTTTCTTTCGGATTAAAAGAAATAGACGAAAAAGAGAAAAAATATACACCTTCGAGAGTGGCAAATCTTTCACGGGAATTGAATTGGTTTTTTACTGGATACATTAATGAATTAGCAAAAGAATTTGATATATACATCGCTTACTCTGGTGGAGATGATGTATTTGTAGTTGGTAATTGGTATCAAATAATAAAGTTTGCAAATAAGTTAAGAAAAGAACTAAATGAGTTTGTTTGTAATAATAATCATCTTTCCGCTTCAGCTGGTATAATTTTCACTAAACCTAATTTCCCAATCTCGCAATCAGCATTACTAGCTGAAGACCAAGAAAAAATAGCAAAAGATACATTTCCTAAACTCGAAAAGAATAAAGTAGGTGTTTTAGATATCCAATTAACTTGGGAAGAATTTGATGAGTTTATAAAATATGCCGATAAGTTGATAGATTTCTTAGAAAAGGAAGAAAATAAAAATATAATTCCCAGAAGTTTCTTATATAATCTTTATAGTTTGACAACAAACATTTTTGATTCAAAAGGGAAGGCTGATCTCAGAAAGTTAAGTAAATCAAAAGGCACATTACATTATATGTTTGCGCGAAGGAAAGTAAATTCGGGTGTTATAGAACGAGAAAACAAAGGAAACAATAAAGTAAATGAGCTTTTATATGAACTTGCTATAAAGTTGTTATTAGATAATAACAAAGAGAAAACTTATAAAAAAATAAAATTTCCATTAACTTTAGTTTTATATAAAACAAGGAGGTAAATATATGCCGCAAACACAAAGTATTACTATTCCGACTGATATTAAAAATTTTGATCCTGATATTTTGGATGAGTATTGTAGACAAAAAGGAAAACTTTTCGCCCAAGGTGATAATGAGGGAAAATTTAAAGTATCATCTAGCAAGCTGAGAAGTTTTTTTACAAGAGTTACATCAATGCGTACTTATTATAGAAATCCTGGTAAAATCACCTTAGAGAGGTTTTATGAAAAATTAAAGAGGGAAATAATTTTGCTTAAGCCTACATTAGCTTATGCATACGGAAGGGAAAAAGATTTAAAGTATTTCTATGAAGAAACTATATCCTTAATTAATAATACAATTAATTCATTAAAAGAAGAATTTGAGAAAAACAAAAATAAAAAAGAGCCTTCTTTTAGATTTGATTCTTTGGAAAATTTTTTCTCTGTGTTGGAAGGCTTTGTTGCATATCATAAATTTTATGGAGGTAAAGAATAATGGAAGCTAAAAATAATCCCTCATTCATTGGAAATATATTCCTTAAAGGTAAACTTATAACAATTACACCACTTCATATCGGTGGCTCAAAGGACAAATTTGAGATCGGGGGCGTTGATAATCCAGTTATTAAAGATCCGGTAACAAATTATCCCTATATTCCAGGCTCTTCTCTTAAGGGTAAATTGAGAATGCTTCTGGAGTATTCAGAAGGTAAAGTTATTGAAAAGGTTGATAAAAATGGTAAAGGAACTGGTGAATTTCCCCCTAGTAATGATCCGGAAATTACATCATTATTTGGTGATAGTGCTGATAATAGTTCCAACGGACCAACAAGATTAATTGTTCGTGATGCATATCCAGACGAAAAAACTATAACTATGTGGGAAAATACGAATTCCGAAACTCTTTACACGGAATACAAAGCTGAAAATACAATTGATAGAATGACTTCAGCTGCAAATCCAAGATTTATGGAAAGAGTTCATAAAGGTTCTGAATTTGATGTTGAATTTATTATTCAAGTATTTTCTATGGATTCAGATAAAGGAAAGAGTAATTTTGAAAAATTAGTGAAGGCAATAAGATTACTCGAAGATTCAACTTTAGGAGGTGGTGGAAGTCGTGGAAGTGGTAAAGTCGAATTTAAATTCTATGAACCATATTTCGTAAGTGTTGATGATTATAAAAATGGAAGCGGTAACTTTAAAAAACAATTTAATGATGATGAAATTCCGCAATTTTTATCGAATGCTCTTAAGTACGAGTCATTATCAATAAAATAAAAGTGGATATGAAATGAAAATCGTAAAAATATCTCCCAAAACTAATTTTCACACTTTTTTACATTCAGATACTTTGTGGGGCAATTTAATTTATGCTTATAGAATGCTGTATGGAATTGATGAAACTTCAAAACTTCTGACAAGATTTTTATCAAAAGCTCCACCTTTTATTATATCATCGATATTTCCTTTTATGAAAAATAAAAAAGATGGAAGCATAACTTACTATTTGCCGAAACCCTTAAGTGCTATTAATATTCGTGATGCTAATAATCCCGAAGAAATGGCTTATATGAAAGAATATAAAAAAGTTAGATACATAGAAAAAGATATTTTTGAGAAGTTTTTAAGTGGTGAATATGATGAAAATATATTATTCGAAAGATTTTATAAATGGAAAAAAGCGGAAGATGAATTAAAATATATCGAAGAGAAACATATAAATAATCCCACCAGGAAAGAGGAACTTAAGAATTTAATAGAAACATATTCATTTAATTTTACCAAAGGATTAAGTCCAACTTACAACTTACATAATTCTATTGACAGAATGAGTGGTTCGACCTTGCAAGCTGAAGGTAGAGGCCAATTATACTGGGAAGAAGAATATAATTCATTTGGTAATCTTTTAATTAATTTTTCTGAAGAAATAAACGGGATATTTTTTCTTGTGGAAGGAAAGGATATTTCGTTAATTGAAGCACCTTTAAGATTACTTTCACATATTGGTATTGGTGGAAATAAGTCTATAGGTAAAGGAAGTTTTATTTATGAAATAGAAGACTTCGCATTTAATCCCTCAACAGATTCTAATTCTTTTAATTCTTATGTCTCATTATCCTTATACCATCCATCAAAAGATGAAGTTCAACAATTTAAGAATGAAAGTACCTCTCTATACTATGAAATAACAACAAGAATTGGCAAAGTTGGTAGAGATTTCAATCTACAATTCAATGAGAAAAATCCGGTAATATGTTTTTCTGAGGGCTCTTCATTTTTTGTCAAAGAACCTTTAATTGGACAAATCATCCCCACAGCAAAGTTTGATGGTCAAAATGATATTTATAGTAATTACTTATTCTTTGGCGTAAAAGCTAATCTGAGGTTACAATGAAAGTCAAAATTAAAACCTTAACTCCAATACATATTGGCACTGGTAAAAAACTGGGTTCATTAGAATTCTTAGACAATAAAAGAATTAATTATGATAGACTTTTTGAACTAATTGCAGAAGAAAAACAAGAAAAATTTTTCGAATGGATTGACCAAAATCCAAGTATTACTGCAAATGAGATAATAAAAAGGTTTCAACTCAACAAGGCGAAAGTATTAAATAAGTGTGGGTTATACTCTATTAGCGGTTCTTTTCAACAAAATTTAAATGAAGGAATTAAAGATTCAAATAATGAATTTTTTATTCCAGGAAGTTCATTAAAAGGAAGTTTGAGAACCTCTTTGATGTACAAGGTTTTACTAAATAGCTTAAATAAGACTTTTTTGTTCAACTTCCTTGATGAGTTGATTAAAGAGGCATATAGAGTTAAAAATGATTTAAAAAAAATTAAAGATCTACTAAAAAAAGCTGACGACGAATTAGAAAGAAAAGTGTTTATTTGTGGTGTTCAAAAAGAAAAAAATAACAAAACTGAAATTATATATGATGACCAAAAATATGATTTACTTAAACTAGTCAGAATCTCAGATACTTCTTCAATTTCAACTTATGATAATGGGGAAATATCTGAACTACAAGTTTATGCACTTAAAGATAATAAACCGCACAAATTAAAAATTAGAGATAAATTTACTGTTGTACCTATTTATGTCGAGTCCATAAAGGAATACGTCGAATTAGAATTTGATATTTCAATAGATGTTGAATTTTTGAAAAGAGCTCAAAAAGAATTAAATAATCTCAATTCGGATTTTGGTAAGAAATATTTTATTGGTATTGAACAAAAGTTAAAAGATTTATTTGATATAGATATAAAAAATGATCCGGATTTTTCTGAAGAAAAAATAATTAATTCAATAATTAAAGCTTGGGTAGAATTTGGAAAAGTTGTTTCAGATATTGAAAAAGTTTGGGTTGGGTCAATAGTAAATAAAAGTAATGTCAATATAAATTCCTTAAATAAATTATATAACTCAGAAAATAAAGTTAAAGTTGGTTTTGGTAGTGGATTTAGTGGTATGACCATTCTTCCATTACTATTGAAAGACAATAATTTGAAAAATAAAGCCTACACATTTTACAAAGCTGTAGGAATTGGATTTCACAAGTCAACAAATACCCCACTAAATATCAACGAATTCCCATTTACAAGGAAGTATTCTAATAATCAAAATATTTACGATGGATTTGGGTGGGTTGAAATTTTGAATGGTAACGAACAAAGTGAAGTTTCTGATACTGATGAAAGAGTAAATAAACCAGCAGAGCGACCCGCCAACACAGTCATTGCCGAAATCATAGATGATAAATCAAAGCCACCCAAAGTAAAAATTCTGGAAGGTGATCACGCGAATAAAGAAACAATTTTGCCTAATATTAGACTTGAAGGTCTTGGTTTATCTAAAGGTTCTAAGGTTTATGTTAAGTTGAACTTTGATAAGAAAAATCTTCAAAAAGCTGAGTTGAAAGGGAAGGTATAAGTATGATAGCTGTTTCATTTTTGGGTACTGGAAATTATTCAGAAATAATTTATAAAGATTATGATACTCAATCGTTTTATAAAACCAAATATTTCGCTGAGGCATTATATCATATTTATAAACCAGATATTATTTATTTGGTTTCTACAGTTGAAGCAAAACAAAAGCATTTCACCGAGTTAAGTTCAAAAATAGAATTTGAAGAGATAATAATACCCACTGGTAAAACTAATGACGAAATCTGGCAGATGTTTTCAGATATTACCGAGAGAATCCCACAGAATGCTGAAATTATTATTGATATTACACACGGTTTCAGAAGTCAACCAATGATCGCTTTATCAATCGCTATATTTTTAAGAATAGTTAAAAATGTAAAGATAAATAAAATAATTTATGGAGCTTACGAAGCTAAAGAAGAAGATATCGCTCCAATTTTTAACATTACCTCATTTGTGTATTTAATTGATTGGTCTTATGCTACTGAACAATTTATTAGAAATGGAAAGTCTGAATTTCTGTCAAATTTATTGAATGAGATACATAATAAAATTCGAATTGAACAGAATTTATTTTCAAATTTAAAAAGTTTCGCCACATCTATTGATAAGATTACAGAATCACTAATGTTTATTAGACCACAAGAATTATCACAACATAGCAAAGAATTACCAAACAAATTAAATAAAATTAGAAATGATATAATTAAAATACCTGAAATTAAGCCGCTTCAATACTTATTAAATAAAATTCCTGAAAGTTTTTCTTCCTTAGTAATTGAAGATGAAAATATTTTTTCAGAAGCAGGTTTTAAGATGCAGACTGAGATTATAAAATATTATATTGAGACTCAACAGTTTGTCCAAGCGATTACATTAGCAAGAGAATTTATGGTCTCTTTAATATGTAAAAAATTTAATCTTGAGTTTATAAAAAAAGAAGGCAGAAACAAAGCTGAAGATTTATTAAATGGATGGGCTGCGAGTTTAATCAAGAAAGAAGTCTTAAATGAATTTGAATCTAAGTTTGCCTCTCTTTGGTGTAAAATACGTGATGCAAGAAATGACATAAATCATGCTGGAATGAAAGAGAGTGTTTTATCAGCAAATTTACTCAAAAAGAAAATTCAAGAATATTGTTTACAAACTATAGAATTATTAGACTATGCTCATCAACCTCTCAAATCATCCAAAAGATAAATGGTCTGAAAAACAGATTATTACTGCAATAAGAAAATATAAATCTGTTTACGACATTCAGTTTCCTAATATCTCACCAAAAGCTTCTTCAAAACAGGTGCGATTAAAAACGAAAAAGTATTTAGAAAAAATTCTAAAACTGATAAAAAATTCAAATGATAAATACAATGCTGTACACATTATGGGCGAGTTTACTTTTGTATTTAATCTCGTAAATCTCTTGAAAAAAAATAATATATCTGTCGTTGCTTCAACTACTGAACGAATTATTGAAGAAAAAGATGGCAAAAAAATTGTAACATTTAACTTTGTGAGGTTCCGTGAATACTGAAATTAATACTATATTCTGTCTTGTATCAAGACAACCTCTGGCTAATGTTTTACCTGTACTAATGTTTAAACCAAAAAATGTTATCCTGTTTGCAACTCCTGAAGAAAAAAAATGCGCCGATAATCTTGAAAAACTCTTCCGGGCAAAAAAAATTATTACAATCAGAAAGGACGGTTTAGATGCTTACGACTATATCGGCTTTAAGAATATTGTAAAACAGGAACTATTAAAACAAAAAAATATGACCATACTAAATGTTACCGCTGGCACAAAACTTATGGCTCTGGCTGCTTATGAGGTTTTCAAGGAAAAAAAGAAACCTATAATCTATTGCAATACCGAAAGAAACCAAATCATTCACCTAAGTCCTTATATCTATACCGAACCACTTAAATTAGAACTTACAATCGAAGATTATCTAAAATCACACGGTTATAAAGTTGTTCAAACAGGATCCCAAACAGTAAGAAGAGAGTATTTTGAACTTTTTGAAATTCTTGAATCAAAAAATTTGCTCAAAAAATTTTCTAACTATTTGGATTTCTATAGAAGGAATCAAGGTTGGCAGAATAAAGCATTTAAAACTTATGTTGATAAAAAAGATAAAATTTTTACATTTCAAAGAACAACAACTGGGAATTTTCTATATGTTAATGATTATAAAATAAAATTGGAAGATGATGAATTTTTAAAAGGTAAATGGCTCGAATATTTTACTTATTATTTACTCATAAAAAAGGGGTTAAATCCAGAACTTGGTGTAAAAATTACTTACGAAAACAATGTTGAAAACGAAATAGATGTAATATTCCTCAAAAACCATCAACTTCACCTGATATCCTGTAAAAGTGGAAAACAAAGTGATGTGAATAAGAGTATTTATGAGATAGAAACTTTGAGAAATATTGCAGGTGGGACTTATGGAAAAGCTTTTTTACTTACTACAAATCCACTTAACTTAAAAATAAAACAAAGGGCGGAAGCTCTACATGTAAAAACTTTAACTTTTGAAAATTTAAATATTAAAGAATTAATAGATGGGTAAAAGATGTTTTTAATCGTAGGTTTAATAGCAATTACAGCTGTAATATTAACTGTATTATATTTTTATGTGTTCAGAAGAGTTCATAAGGTGATAAGTTATATTGTCATTTTTATTCTAACAATATTGTTGCTTGTTAGCTCGTTTATGCACCTTATTATAGTTGGGATATTAGTGTTTGGTATAGGATTATTTTTAATATCTTTAGCTGAAAAATTGAAAGGCAACAGGCAGGTTGCCACAAATGAAAAAAATACGAAATAGCTTATAAAACTAAATTAAAAGAAAAAAATGATATTTAGAGCAATTAAATTTGCAGTTGAAGCACACGAAGGCCATTACCGAAAAGGTACTAACATACCATATATCACACATTTAATGAATGTGATGAAAATACTATGTGAGAATAATTGTGATGAAGAAGTGATAGTTGCTGGGATTTTACATGATGTTATAGAGGATACGCCGTATACAATTAATTTTATAGAGCGGAAATTTGGGAAACGGGTTGCTTCGATAGTTAATGGTGTTTCTGAGAAAAAGATAGACCAGGAGACTGGTAAGGAGATTCTCTGGAATCAAAGAAAGCAACGGTCTATAAAGTATTTACAGAAGAAAGCCAATCAGGATGAACTTTTAGTTACCTGTGCTGATAAGCTTGATAATATACTTTCTATAAAATCCGAATATAAGCAGGAAGGTGATGAAGTATGGAAGCGGTTTAAGGCTGGTAAGGAAGAGCAGGGATGGTATTATAAAGAGCTTTTAGAAGTATTTGATAAGCGTTCAAAAGAGTTCGGTGGTGTGTTGGAGCGGTTAACAGGGGAGTTTGCAGAAGCAGTAAATGATGTATTTAAAGGTGGATTGAAGTGATGAAAGAGGTAGCGGAAATAGGCAGATTAATCAAGTTTTTTGGAAAATTGATGTATGTCGTCGATGTCGAATGCAAGAAATTTCCCATAACTTGTTTATTTATAATGAGATGTGGGGAAAATGAGAGGATTTTTAGGGTTAAGGAAATAGATCGACGACGAAAATTTCAAAAAAGTTTGCAATTTGATTTATTTTTAGTATATTTTATAGGGTTTGAATCGGACCATAGTGGAATTGAGCATAAAAGATATTGTAAGATATTATTATGTATTTTATGTTTGAATCGGACCATAGTGGAATTGAGCAGGTCTCATAACTGTTTGCTTCCCCTACTCCAGTAGGTTTGAATCGGACCATAGTGGAATTGAGCAAATAATATTTGGCAAGAAGTGCGTAGTATTTTGACAGTTTGAATCGGACCATAGTGGAATTGAGCAATTATACAATTTGATTGATTTATAAAACTCTGGATAGTTTGAATCGGACCATAGTGGAATTGAGACTCAACATTATCATAAGCATTTTAATCATATAATATTTGTTTGAATCGGACCATAGTGGAATTGAGACCATCAATCGCAATATTATCCCGCTGTCCAAGATGCGTTTGAATCGGACCATAGTGGAATTGAGACATGGTAACTTTCCCTTTCCCGTAGAAGATTATCGAGTTTGAATCGGACCATAGTGGAATTGAGACTCCGCATCCATAACGTAGTGGTACGGAGAATCCCAGTTTGAATCGGACCATAGTGGAATTGAGACCTCATACCTCAATCTTAAATTTGGTTTCCCGAAGAGTTTGAATCGGACCATAGTGGAATTGAGACTTTGTGAACTCTAAATCCTGAAGAAGCGTTCGAATTGTTTGAATCGGACCATAGTGGAATTGAGACTAAGACCATTTATGTATAAATTCGGCAATAATCGAGTTTGAATCGGACCATAGTGGAATTGAGACTCAAATTTGTCAAGTAGAATTATTTCAATTAATTTCGTTTGAATCGGACCATAGTGGAATTGAGACGTCAATTGATTTTTTGGAATTCTGATAACAATTTCGTTTGAATCGGACCATAGTGGAATTGAGACTTTTTACCTGCAATATAACCGTATTCAAAAATAGTAGTTTGAATCGGACCATAGTGGAATTGAGACACGATAGGGGCTCATCGGATAATGTTAGAACTCGAAAGTTTGAATCGGACCATAGTGGAATTGAGACTATTTATACTTCACATTCTCCCCATTCCCATTCCCGTTTGAATCGGACCATAGTGGAATTGAGACGGGGCTCTCGTAGGGAACTAAAACTCAAAGAATTCCGTTTGAATCGGACCATAGTGGAATTGAGACATGGTTCAATATTAATATAATTTTCTCTTTATCATTAGTTTGAATCGGACCATAGTGGAATTTCCGCCGGAGGCGGATGCGCCTCTGGCGCAGAGACTTTAGGATGATAAGGGATAGGTGATAAGTTGTTAGGAGTGTTAAAGAGTAGATGAAAAATATTGATAATTGATACTCATTACTAATCACGCATCACTAATCACTGATCCATTTGAATCGGACCATAGTGGAATTGAGACTTCTATTACAATGTTGTCATCTTGCATCTTTACTGAGTTTGAATCGGACCATAGTGGAATTGAGACTTCTATTACAATGTTGTCATCTTGCATCTTTACTGAGTTTGAATCGGACCATAGTGGAATTGAGACAGCGAGATTATTAGATTAGCTAACAATTTTTCATTCGTTTGAATCGGACCATAGTGGAATTGAGACTGCGTTTTATAATTCCTATGCCAATGTTAGATTTGGTTTGAATCGGACCATAGTGGAATTGAGACTTATATCTGTAATATTTTTCCTTACTTATCCTTTTAGTTTGAATCGGACCATACCGTTGGCTAACGGTCAAGAGTGGAATTTCCGCCGGAGGAGGGTGGTTGTGATAAGTGATAGGTGATAAGGGATAGGTGATAAGGGATTAGAGATAAGTGATAAGAGATAAGAGATAAGAAATAATTGATAAGTGATGAGTGATATGGGATAAGTAATAGGTGATGAGTGAAAAGGGATAGGTGATAAGGGATGAGTGATAAGTGATAAGAGATAAGAAATAATTGATAAGTGATGAGTGATATGGGATAAGTAATAGGTGATGAGTGAAAAGTGATAGGTGATAAGGGATTATAGATAAGTGATAAGAAATAAGTGATAAGGGATGATAGGGGTAAGTAATTAATGATAGAATGAGAGATTTAAGTGTTTTATTTTATAATTTTTGTTATTATATTTATTTAAAACTGGGTAAAAAAAGTTTTATATCATCTGGCATGAAAGATTTATCAGATTTTAGAATATATCGAATTGCGGTAAGGGT
>QOQV01000007.1 GCA_003327435.1 Ignavibacteriota bacterium | reverse complement strand
TGATATACAAGGAAGAATATACGACGAGAGCTGAAGCGCTCAGAAGAGAACATCAGTTAAAGAGCCAGAAGGGGAGAGAATATTTGTGGGGAATTGTGAGAGAAGAATTGAAGATTAGAAAATAATTATACAGTTTAGAGATCGAATTCCGCGATAGCTCAATGGTGGAGCATCCGGCTGTTAACTGAAGGGTTACAGGTTCGATCCGTTAGCTAACGGACTGCTCGCGGAGCCAAATCAAAGCCTTAATGTGAAAAGTGGGGGGTATTCTTTCATTTTCGAGGAGGCAATATATTTGACACCCATCACATATATTTCTTCAAAAACCACTATAATTGGGTAATCATTAATTTATTATAAATTGATTAATAAATGATACATTTTTTCAGAAAATCTTTTAAGTTTAAGATGCCTGTTTTACAATAAATGTAAAATTTCGATTGTGTTTTTTTTATACCTAACACTTAATTCTGTAATCCTCTTGATATTGGCTTTAAAAGTTTTTATATTGCTTAGAGATTTATAAAATATTAAAAGATACAGAATAAACTCGAACGGAAAGATCTGCAACGTCTTTTGATAAGCTGGCTTTAGCGGTGATTAAAGTTGATTTCGGTAGAATTTAATAATATTAATTTAAAATAAAACTTGGTGTAGAATATGAAAACCTATGTCCTACCACTTTTATTTGTTTTAATTTTTAGTTCTATTGTCTATCCCCAGCTAAACTTAAATATTACTATAAAATCTCCAACGCCATCAAGTTTATCAGAGTGGCAAACAGATCCAACAATTGTTCAAATAACAATCACCAACCCAACTCCCCAAAGTTATCCAAATAGTTATATATCATTCAGTGTAATCAATGAGCAGGGAACAACAGTTGCACGCACCGAGGATGATGATCCTACAATTCCAAGAATAAATATTCCACCAAATTCAACGCTTATCTTTAATGGGCCACAGTTATTTAACATCAACTCAGTAACTTTTGATCCTGCTACAAGAAGCATTGCCGAATATACGAATTCTATTCCTGAAGGAAATTATCAATTCTGTGCTAAGTTGTATAGCCAGTCAGGTATTAATTTAACTTCAACCGGTGAAGCGTGTAGAAGTTTCTTTATTATAATTCCAGATCCTCCGACTCTTATTTCTCCAATCGATGATCAGGTCATAACATCTCCTTACCCGAATTTTGTATGGACTTCAGTTACGAATTTAGCGCCTGGAGCCGTAATAAAATATAAACTAAAAATATGTCCGGTGTTTTTAGGTCAATCACCAAGAACCGCCATCGAAAGTAATCCGGTTCTGCTCGAAAAAGATATTACATCAACATCATATCTTTACCTGCCGTCAGATTTACCTTTCAGTTATTATCCAGATGCCATCGGCTTTGTCTGGATTGTACAGGCACTAAATCAACAGGGGGCGCCTGCAACAAGAAACGAAGGCAAAAGCGAACTCGGAACTTTTCGTCTGAGCGGCGTTGAAACAGCAGCATTTGATTTAAATGTTGTATATCCAGCTGAAAATGATACACTACCCTGGAACCCGCCTCACCTTGTTGTGAGATACACCCCTTATTCCGATGATATTCGTGCAATTAGATTCACATTGAGATTCAGAAAAGAAGGAAGCGCAACTGAGCAGGTTTTGAGTCGACAATTAAATTTTCCGTCAGGACCTATGCTAAGTCAGGGATTATCAGCTCAGCAGGAAGCGTCTTTATTAATTGTAAATGTTGATAGTACAAGAAACATTGTCTCGTGGATGCAAAATCTGGAAGCTGGAAAAAAATACTTATGGAGCGTGGAAGCCGAATTTGTCAGGAGCACAGGAGATAGAGTTTCAGCAAGAACCACTCAATCCTCTTTTGTATATGGGTTGAAAAAGCCACAAATAAAAACTCCTGTTACAGATTCTGCATTTACAGCGGGAAGAAATTTCAATATCGTCTGGCAGGTTCCTCGACCTGCACAGCTTAATTTTAGTTTGGTGGATGTATTGCAAAGAAGTGGATTTCATGCTTATGGAGTTACATCAACAGCAGTCGGAAAATTTTCGCTCGAATTTTCAAAAACCAATACTTTCGATACTATTTATCGAGCTATAAATTATCAGATTCCAACTTCATCAAATTATAACACTGGTAGCAATTGTGATAGCTTATTTGCCGAGATAACAAGACAGGTTTCAATTACTGACACTGGAATATTTTATTGGCGAGTTAGATATCTTGGATTAGCAGATGAATTGTATTTCAGCAGTGAGCCAAGAAGGTTAAGAATTAATCCAGTTACCTCAGTAAGTTGTTTTGAAATGAATGTTCAGGTGCCACAGAACAATTCAACAATAAGCAATCTTAAACCGCGTTTCTCGGTTTCCATTAGACCTCAGATACGAAAAAGCGCAATAACCGGTGGACGAATAAAAATCTGGGCTATGACTTCAAGGTCGCAACTGATCTCTGAAGTGAAGGCAGGTAGACCTGTTTTAGATACAACTTTTACAGGAAACGATAACTCAAAGCTGTATGCTTATACTACCGATATGGGAGGTTATACGCGTTATGATATTAATTTTATTAATACAGATACTTCTTCAGTTACATTTAATGCTGATACGGGAAAACATTATGTTTGGAATTTTATATTGAACTTTAACAAAGATTCTATTCGAGCGGATGGGATGCGGTGTGATTCAGGTTTTGTAGTTTCGAATGATGGAATATTTAGTGTCTCGAGAGAAGTTGCCTCGGATACTGGTGCATGTCCAGGAAATTGTGTGAATCCAGCTCCTACTAATACAACGATTTCAACGCAACGATATGCACAGGATAGTGTAATAAAGATTGGTCAGTTTGATCTGAAGTTGAAAAGTGTTTCAGGCAGTGCTGCATCGCTTTCGGGTGAAGGAGAGATAGATGTTCCTTACTTGCGGGCTCCAATTCTTGTCGAGTTTAATGGTTTAAAAGTGAATACAGATAATCAAGTTTTTGATGGTGAAGCATTTGCAAAGTTTGCTACAGACGCACCATATACTGTTGCTGAAGGAAACAACTTTACTGGTCAGGTTTTGAATATGGCAAACGAAAAGTTAAAAGACATAGATGATTATCTGAAAAATAAAGGATTTTTTGTTACAGGATTTACAGGTACAAGTCCGGTTGGTTTGCCAATAGGTTTTGATAAAGATGTTGGAGGTGGACACAGAGTGGTTATTGCAATTATTGGAATGAAATTTTCTCCAACTCAAGCTGTACTAAATGCTTCAATGTATGTTGAACTACCCGAGTTAGGACCTGATGTGGGATTTGGACTTGGTGCCAGGAATATATGTTTTCATAAAACTGGAATTGCGGGTTCTGGTCAGGGAACTTTGTATCTTGCGCAGGATTTTGGCTATCGCAGAGATGGTAGCTGGAGTTTGTTGTTTAAAGCATCAACACCATCTGAACCAGGAACTTATGCTACCTGGGATTGCAGAGGATTTAAAGAATTTTTAATATCTGCTGAAGCGGAATTCCCGCGCTCCTGGTTGAAGCCTGTCCCGGATACGGATCCCACAAAGTTAGTTAAAGCAAGGTTTAATACAAAAGCAGAAAAGAATGGTACGGGCTGGCAATGGATGGCTTCTGCAAATCTTGAAGAATGTGAAATTACTTCTACACCTGGATTTAAGCTCCAAGTTTTGGATATGGTTTTTGATTATTCTACAACAAGAAATCCTGATGCAATTTCTTTCCCACGCGGTTACACAGGAACAACCACAAACGAATGGAAAGGTTTCTTCATTCGTAGGGCTTCATTAATCTTTCCTGACAAATTAAAAACTTTTGAGGAGGCAAATCCATCCCTGATTGTTGATAATTTGATAATTGATAGAAGTGGTTTTACTGCAAATATTGCAGCGGCGAATATAATTCAATATCCTCGAGGAAATTTTGGTAAATGGGGGGCAAGTATCGACTCTATAAAAATGAATTTTGTGAGTAGTTCGCTACAAAATGGATTAATAAAAGGGCGAATAAAAATTTCGATTGCCGATTCATCTCTGTTGTATTCTGGAACATTATCCAGAGCAAGCGATACAAGTAAATTGAGATATCAATTTTTAGTTGTTCCCTCTGACACTATTAGCTCAGATATCTGGAAGGCAAAATTAAATATTCTTCCAAGTTCAAGGATTGAGTTAACTGATACATCAGGTAAATTTGTGGCTCAGGCAATATTGAATGGGTCAATAACTGTGAGTGGGAATTTAAGTGGATTATCTCAAATAGGTTTTAACGGGATTTTGTTTGAAGGATTTGGAGTTAGCTCAGAGGAACCATATTTCAGAAAAGGTAACTGGAGTTTCGCCAGTCCACAGCACGGTTTAGCGGGCTTTCCTGTTTCTATAAGCAATATTGATGTAGATGTTGGTTCACGAGGCGGAAGTCCTGCTGCGGGACTGAGGTTTACAATAGGCGTAAATCTACAGCCAGATGCAAGCGCTATAAGTGGAAATACAACATTAAGCATTTGGGGAAAGTTGAGTTCGAGTAGTGGTCCGCAACATTTTGTTTTCGATGGTGCACAATTGGAAGCAATTTCAATAAATGCGGATCTTGGTAGTGTAAGAATTAACGGTTCGATAAATCTGTTTAATTCGGATCCCGTATATGGTAATGGTTTTAGGGGAGCGATGGATGCAGTTTTTGTAAATCAGTTTGAAGTTTCTGCGACAGCACAGTTTGGCTCAGTTAGTGGTTATCGTTACTGGTATGTTGACGCAAAATTTTTGATGAGTACAGGAATACCACTTTTCTCTGGAGTTGGATTTTATGGCTTTGGTGGTGGAGCGTGGTATCATATGAGCAAAACTGGGGAAACAAATCTGTCGACTTCAGCGCCACCGCCGGACACCTCAAGAAATCCAGGCAGGACAAATTCTGGATACACTTACACACCAAATTCAAGTATAAGTTTCGGTTTTAGAGCTACTATAATTTTGGGAACGCATCCTACTCCAGATGCATTTAACGGAGATGTATCACTTGAAGCAGAATTTTTATCAGGAGGAGGAATTAATCGTATATCAATTCTTGGCAATGGTTATATGCTTTGTGGAATCGCGAATCGTTCGAGTGCTAAAGTTAGAGCCAATGTTAATATGGAGTACAACTTTCCAACAAGAACATTTCACGGAATATTTACTGTTAATATAAACGCAACACCATTTACTGGTGGTGGGCAAATGGTATTGCATTTTGCTCCAGATTTGTGGTTTATAAAGATTGGAGAACCAGACAATAGGGTTTCAATTAATCTTGCTTCCTGGTTATCGGTTGGAGGTTATTTTATGGTTGGTATGAATTTGCCAGCTCCTCCACCTCTGCCACCTGAGATAAGAAGTTTGTTCCCTGGATTTAGTTCGTCTCCAAGAAGTCCAGATATTCAAGTTGGAAACGGATTTGCCTTCGGTGCATCAATAGATTTTAACACCGGAAGAAAGACATTTTTAATATTTTATGGTCAAGCACGTTTCTTGGGTGGATTTGATATGGCTTTGTTGAATTATCGTGAAGGAACAACCTGTGAAGGTATAAGCGGAACAATAGGTGTAAATGGTTGGTATGCTATGGGACAAATATATGCTTATGCTTCAGCATCAATTGGGTTGCATGTCGACTTATGGTTTGTTGAAGGTGATTTCGAGATTTTAAGTTTGGCTGCAGGTGCTGCATTGGAAGGAGCCGGACCTAACCCAACCTGGATTAAAGGTGCAGTCGGAGGTAGTTATAGTATACTTGGCGGGGCTGTTAGAGGTAGATGTAATTTTGAATTCAAGCTTGGAACAGAATGTAGACCGGTTGTTGAAAGTCCACTTGCGAGAATGGATTTAATTTCGGATGTAAATCCTGTTAATGGTGCTACAAATGTTGATGTATTTATCGAACCACAGGTTGCAATGAATTTTGAACTTAACACACCTTTTGAATTACAGGAAATGCCAAGCTCCTCCCAACCTGGCAGGTTAAGAATTTTTAGAATAAATTTAAGACAGATGCAGCTAACAAGAAGAAGTGATAATCAAACTGTAGCTGGTAATCTGGTTATATCACAGGACAAGTATTCTGCTTACTTCAGTCCTCACGATGTTTTGGGTTCGAATACACAATATAGATTAAGGGTAACTGCTTATGGTGAAGAATTTATTTCCGGAAGCTGGCAACCTGCAAGAAAAAACGATGGATCAATTATTGAACAGACAGTTGAAATCAGTTTCACTTCGGGAAATGCACCAGATTATATCTACCAGAGCAATGTTGCATATACGTATCCATTAAATGGTCACAAATATTTTTTGCAGGACGAGTGCAGAAATGGTGTTGTTCAGCTAAAAACTGGCCAACCTGATTTGTTTGTTCCAAGACAGGGTTACAATTTAGAATTAATTACCAGGTTTGTTCCGTTAGATTTTAATTTACAACCTGTTGATGTGCCATTCATATATAATAGTGCTTCTAAGACGATATACTTTAACATACCACCGTTACAGAATAGCAAAGCATATTTTGTTCAGATTATTAAAAAGGAAGTTCAACCAACGACACCTGTATCGCTTGTAGGTTTAACTGGTGCACCGATTTTCAGTTTAAGTGGTTCAGGATCTCAAAATATGTCGTTTGTTAGTGTTAGAGAAAGAGTAATGTATAGCAATTTATCCGCAAATGTTTATTTAGTCAGAAGGACTATTTCAGCATCAAGAGTTAAATGGGGTGAAAAACTTTTATATGTCTTTTACTTCCGTACAAGTCAGTACAACTCGCTACAGGAAAAACTCGCTTCTTACAATTATACATCTACTGAAGTACCGGAGCCTTTTGGAATTTTTGAGTTTCAAAAAGCAAAATATACTGGTTCCGAAAGGTTTGATTATTATGATTTCAAGCCACATAAATGGGAAAAAACTGGAATAACATACTCGGTTGGACCATTGGTAAAAATTCTGGCAGGGGAAAGAACAGCAACCTGGCATAATAATTTTGCCAATCCGCATATCTATAATCAGATTCAATGGATTAAAAGCAAAATTTCTTATCGGTATGATGTAATTTTTGATAAAGCTTTATTGGGACTATCGGCAACAGACCTTGTAGAAGTTGAACATCAAGCATCTCCACCAACAATTAATGATGTTACTCAAATGGTGTACTCTGGCACTGCTACAACAAGTTCAGCTGGTGGAGGATATAATATACCCGGTATTGCAGGAGTTAACAATATTACTCAAATGCAATCTTTGTTGCAGACTATTGGACATACAATACCTATCCAGTATAATCACGGTATGGTTATTCCAAATGATTATATTTTATTGAAATTAAGGGCAGCTGAAATTTTATCTTTTCCGAGTTGGATTTATTCAATGTACTTTACTTCAGGTGATAGAACTCGCCTAAATCAAATTGCAAACAAATCTTATGAAATGATGTTAAGAGGAAATTATCCGCTTAAGTTTATGTACAATTATTGGGGTTGTCGCGGGCCTGACGATACAGCACCAACATATAGAAAATGGTTTGTTTATTAATAATTTAAAAACTCAGGACAAAAATTATGTTAATGATAAATTATTCAACGAATTCTATAATAAAAAGAATTTTATTAACCCTGAGTTCGGTTGTATGGATGTATTTGTTGAACTCATCCAGTGAATTATATTCTCAGGATGCAGGGAAATATATAAAAGTGGGCGGTTCAATTAATTTAAGCGATAATTTTTATTCATCAAGCGGAATTGACAGAAGACAACCTGCTAATGTGGCTCGTGGAATATTTCGAACAACTTTTACAATACTTGATGAAATTCAATTACCGTTTGAACTTTATCTGTCCTCGCAGGAGAGGAAGTTCCAGCAGCCGTTTAATCAGTTTGGAGTAAGTCCACGAATCTCGAACTGGCTCACCCTTCACGCAGGATATTTTTCTTCTAAAATTTCAGATTATACCTTCGGCGATTTAAGGATGCTTGGTGGAGGTTTCGAATTAACCCCGGGCAAGTTCAGATTAAAAGCGCTATATGGTAGAAGCAAAATTGCTACAGAAGGAAGCTCAGTGAACAACTATCCAGCGGTTTACAAGCAGATTGCTTATGCAGCATCCATAGGATATGGTGGTGAAGGTGGTACATATTTTAGTTTAAACCTGTTCCACGCAAAAGATGATACATCATCAATAAAAAATGATTCGCTTGCACTACCACCTGCTGAAAATCTTGTTGGAGCTTTAAGATTTGGCTCGCAAATAGTTGAAGCTTTAAATATTCAATCAGAAGTTGCGGTTTCAGCATACTCGAGCAACATAAAAGCAGAAAGGATAAAAGATTTGAGTTTTCCTGAATTCTTCTTCACTCCAAACGCTTCTTCTCGAGTTGATGGTGCTGCAAAAATTCAGATTACTCTAAAGCCATCTAACCTGTGGTCGTTGCGCTTCAATGCTCAGTGGATTGGTCCTGGTTTTAACACACTTGGCTATTCTTTAATGACAAACGATTTAATGGAGTTTAGCTTATCTCCATCGATGAGGTTACTCGAAAATAAATTAACATTAAGATTGCAGGCAGGTGTTCGCTACAATAATTTGAGAAACAATCGAATATCAAAAACCAGTAGATTTACTGGCTCCTTTAATGCCAGCTGGCAGGTGAGTCAAGCATTTGGTCTGGATTTGAACTTTAATAATAATCAAATAACATCTGGACATAAAAATGATACCTTGAGGCTTTCAAATGTTTTTAATTCTTTTATGCTCTCACCCAGATTTACTTTTGAAGCACTCGGCGGTAATAACAGCCTGAATTTGAATTACTCATATCAAAACTCTATCGATAAAAATATTATAACATCTCAAGCTTCAGCAAATAAAACTCACTCTGCTGGAGTGGTACATACACTTTCTCTCCCTTCAACTTTAAATTTTACTACATCAATAAATTTTAATCGCAGTATAACATCTTTAATCAAACCGCAAATTTTAAGTATTTCAGAAAATGTTGGAAGGAGATTTCTTAATAATAACTTAAATATTTCACTTGGAGGTGGAATAAATTTTATTAAAGCTGCTTCGAACGACTCTCATATTTTCTTTAATTTGAATACCAATTATAGTTTTGGTAAATACGGCAATCTCGGATTTGTGTTAACAAATAATAACTATAACACCGATAGCGAGTTTACAAAATCTTTTAAAGAATTATATGGTAGCTTACAATACAACATTGCTTTTTAATAGATAGTTATGGAGGATATATAATGAAAGAACACACAAAATATTTTTTAATTTCAATGTCGATTTTGCTTTTAGTGCAGATAACTTTTGCGCAGGTTAGCGATGAGAAAGAAATTCAGCCAGGTAAAGCTGAAATTGCGTTGCTGGCAAGGGCTGATAAAGATTCAGTAGTGTTGAGATGGGCTCCTACAACACCAGGTGGTTGGGTAATTGCCAATAAAATTGGTTATAATGTTGAACGAGTAAAATTAACTCCAGATAAACCTTTCCAGCCAGAGGATTATGTTAAATTGAACCCTCAACCAATTAAGCCATTACCGCTTGATGATTGGAAAGCAAGTGTCTCAAGGGATAACAAGTTTTCTGCAATTGCAGCTCAGGCAATTTACGGCAAGGTATTCGTTCCTCAAGCTTTGGATGAAAAAAATACTAATGCCTTGAAAAATGCTGCTGATGAGCTTATGAATAGATATTCCTTTGCACTCTTCGCAGCTGATAATGATGCTGCAACCGCAAGCGCAATGGGATTGAGATTTGTTGATCGCAATGTGAAAGCAGGAGAATCCTTCGTTTATAGAGTTTATGTGGCTGAACAAACCACAAGTTATTATTATGATACTGCTTATGTGATGGTTGAAGTAAAAGCTGCGATAAAAATACCACCACCTCTTCAGCTTACATTCGAAAGTGGAGACGGCTCGATATTACTTAAATGGAAAGAGACCCCAATTAACAAGTTTTCTGGATATTACATTTATCGTTCTGAAGATGGGAAGAGCTTCAAGAAGCTAAACGAGATGCCATTGATTATCACCACACCAAAAGAAGCGACCGAAGAAGTCGAACCAATGTTCAGGGATACTTCCACAATTAATTATAGAAAATATCAATATAAAGTTTATGGAGTTACACCATTTGGTGAATTGAGCGAACCAGCTGAGATTATAGCATTTTCAAAAGATTTGACAGCTCCCCCGGCACCGATACTGGATAAACCAAAACAGTTTTCTGCTGATGAAGTTTCTCTAAGCTGGAAATTAGAAAATGCAACAGAGGATCTTGTTGGATTCATAATCTCAAGAAGTAACAATCCACTTTATAACTTTGAAGTTTTAACGCCCAAACCGTTACCAAAAAATGTTTTTAATTTTACGGATAAAGTATCAAAGCAGGAAGAGGTTTATTATGTTGTAGCGTCTGTTGATACAGCTGGAAATTTATCTTTTTCGCTTCCTCAAATGGTGATTTTAATTGATACTGTTCCACCTTCAATTCCAACTGGATTAACTGGCAGAATAGATACAAACGGAATAGTTACTTTAAAATGGAATTTGGGACCTGAGTGGAATCTTTTGGGATACAGAGTGCTGAGAGCAAATGATCCTACACACGAATTCCAGCAATTAACAGGTCAGGTACATACAGATACAACATATATTGATACAATAAATATTAACACATTAACAAGGTATGTTTACTATAGAATTGCAGCTGTGAATACAAGATATCAGCATTCAGAAATGTCGCCAGTACTTGCATTGAAGCGGCCTGATAAAATTCCCCCAGTAGAAGCTGTATTTGAAAATGTTTCGGTAACCGACTCAAGTGTTTATTTCGAGTGGATACCAAGTACAAGCGAAGACCTACATTATCAGAAATTATTTAAACGGGTTCAAGGTGAAGAAAGATGGAGAATGATTGATTCGCTTTCACCGAAAGTTTCAAGTTATCTGGATAAGAATGTGGAAAAAACTCTTATATATGAGTACACTATTATATCGGTTGATAGTTCGGGATTGGAATCGCCGAGGTCGTATCCCGTTGTAGGCAGGCCATATGATACAGGACAAAGGTATCCTGTTAATAATTTTTCAGCAAAATATGATGAGAAAAATAAATCGGTGGTGCTGGAATGGAATTATGCTCCGAAGTTGAAAGAAAAATATTGGTTTGTGATATATAGAGGTTTAAGTGAAAATCAGTTGAATGAATTAAAAGCTGTTGAAAGCGACTCGAAGGTTTATCGTGATAAAGAGATTTCTGCAGGGAACATTTATTATTATGGCATTGCAGTGATGACATCAAATGGTGGTCAATCGGAAAAAGTGTTAACGAGTGTAAATATTCCTAAGAAGTAAGGAGTTATATAGTCAGATGTTTCGCTTCGCTCAACATGACAATCACCCTTATCATTCTGAACGAGTCCACCGTCAGATGGACGAACGAAGAATAGGAGAAACAGAGGTAAATCTTACAAATTATAAATAACCGTTTGCAAAAAATTACTCATTTAAATTTTTTGAAAATCCATTATTTTTATATATCTTAATATGAAAGATTATGCTATCATTACTATATGTTATATTATTAAGTTATCTTGTTGGTTCGATTCCTACAAGTATAATTATAAGTAAGCTTGTTAAAGGAATTGATATACGCCAGTATGGAAGTGGAAACGCTGGTGGAACCAATGTAATGCGAATTTTAGGATTTAAAGCAGGCATAACTGTTATTATAATCGATATTTTAAAAGGATTGTTCGCTACTGTTGTAATCTCAAAACTAATGTACTCGCCGTTCCCATTTAACAATTACACGCCTTTTGAAGATATTACTCTTGTAAAAATTTTATGTGGTTCAGCTGCTGTTGTTGGACATATATGGACAATTTTTGGAGGTTTTAAAGGTGGTAAAGGAATTGCCACAGCTGCTGGTATGCTAATTGGTATAGCCCCATGGGATATATTGATAGTTCTTGGAGTGTTTTTAATTGTATTGTTTATCTCAAAATATGTTTCTCTTGGTTCGATATCGGCAGCGATTTCCTTTCCATTAACTTTAATCTTCAGAGCGAATGTATTAAAAGCTGAAGTAGAAGGTTATGGTACCTTGATATATTTTAGCATCGGAATGGCGCTGTTATTAATTTTTACACATCGGAAAAATATAATTAGATTGATACAGGGCAAAGAGCATAAAATTACAAACTTCAATTTCTTGAAAAGAAAGAACAAACAATAATAATTTGAGATGAAAATCGCCATCATTGGAGCTGGAAGCTGGGGAACAACACTGGCTCTTTTACTTTTTTCAAATGGACATCAGGTTTCAATATGGTCATATCGCGAAGAAGATTATCAAAATATCTTACATAAAAGGGAAAATGTTGTTTTTCTACCAGGCATAAAAATTCCTGAGCAAATCGAAGTAACAAGGGAGCTTAATGAAACAATAAGAAATTCTGATTTATTAGTTACTGCAGTTCCTTCACAACATTTACGTTCAGTTATTTCTAATATTCCTTATAGAGATATTGCTGAAAAAATAATTGTCAATGTTGCAAAGGGTATTGAAATTGAAACATTAAAAACTATGAGCGAAGTAATTGCTGAGTTATTTCCTGAACGCTCGAGAGAAAAAACAGTGGTAATTTCAGGTCCGAGTTTTGCAGAAGAGGTCAGTAAAAAAATTCCAACTGCGGTTGTTGCAGCTTCAATTGATATTTCGGTTGCGCAATTGGTTCAGAAAAATTTTATGAATCAATATTTCAGAGTATATACATCCAGCGATGTTAAAGGTGTAGAACTTGGTGGCGCTCTTAAGAATGTAATTGCCATTGGTGCGGGCATATGCGACGGAGCAGGATATGGCGATAACACAAAAGCAGCAATTATGACAAGAGGAATAGTTGAAATCTCCCGCCTTGGCACTGCTCTGGGATCAAATCCCAAAACCTTTTCAGGTCTTTCTGGAATAGGAGACCTGATTGCAACATGTATGAGTCGACATAGTAGAAACCGTTATGTAGGCGAACAAATTGGGAAGGGACGCAAGTTAAAAGAAATTATAAACGAAATGGTTATGGTGGCAGAAGGAGTTCCCACAACTGAGGCTGCTGTAAAACTTGCACAGCAAGCGGGTGTCGAAGTTCCAATTATTCAACAAGTTTACGATGTGTTATTTAAGAACAAAGAACCCCACGAAGCTACACTTGAATTAATGCAGAGAGATCCTAAAAATGAGTTGATATAAAAATTCTATTGGCGAAAATGCCTTCAAGCATTGCACACATCTTAATAGCTCATAATGCATATAAGATATTATCTCGGGAGCTTCCACATATTGGAGAGTTAATCCTGAACAAAAGCAACCATTTCCGTCTCGGCTCATTGGGTCCCGATTTGCCAAGTTATCGTACAAAGAACCTAATTAAAGCTGCACTCGAACAACTTATAGTTCGTCCATTTGTAAATCTTACTCAACCCCAAAAGGAAGATGCTTCATTCTTCTTTCACTCGATTCGTCCTAATTTGTTCCCTTATTACCTTATGGAAATGAACCTCGCGTTTGCAGACCTAAAGAATAACCAGCTTTTAAAACACGACTTCAATGTTGCAACATTTGTATTTACGCTTGGCTTTGTCACCCATATTGCAGCTGATCAGGTTATTCACCGACTTGTAAGAGAAATCACCGGTCCGTACTATCGCTCTCTCGAAATATCACAGAAACATTCTAATTGTGAAGTTCATCAGGATATTTTTCTTTTCTATGAGCTCTATCCTGACCGCACATTTGATAAAATGATTGTATCGGATTCGATTAATATAAAAAAGTTCGGTTTTGAGTATGAAAGATTTTGTAATCTAATCTCACTTGCTATCAGTAAAGCTGGCTATCCTAAATTGTTAACTAAAGATATTGATGCCTGGATAGACGGAATTATTTTTGCCTTTGATATGATGGATAATGTAGGTCCATATGTTAAAGCACTCGAATCTTACAATAAGAACAAAAATAATCTTGCGGAATTAGATGAATATAAACTTTATTTTAAAAATACAGATAATGGATTCAATTATATGAAATATTACGATGATGCGGTCAAATTATCTATTCAGTATATGAAAGAAATTATTCGATTATGGGAAGAACCGGATTTTTCTTTTGAGAGCTTCATTAAATACCAAAGAGTTATAAGACCAGAGGATTTAACCTCTCCTTTTGCAATATTTCAATAAATTTTGATTATATTTTGCCTGTGAAGAAAAATTTTATAAAAGATTTGCAGACACCTGTACAATTTATAAAAGGCATTGGACCTAAACGCGCAGAGGCATTTTCGAAAAAATCCATTAACACCGTTTATGATTTATTATACTATTTCCCCTTCGATTACTTTGATCTAACAGAAGTTTCTAAGATAAGTGATTTAAAGAAAATTTCGGATCTCAGTAAAGATGTTTCAATTATTGGAAAAGTTCGCTCCATAGATTTAACAGGTAGACCTCCCAGAAGACAATGCGTTATAATTCTTGGTGATGACTCTGGAGTAATACCGCTAATATTTTTCCAGAATATAAATTACTTTAAAACTGCATATAAAGTAGGGGATATGCTGGCTGTGTCTGGGAGATTAACTTATTTTATGAGTAAACTTCAATTAGTTCATCCACGAATAGATCGAATTGATATCAGCGAAGATGTCTCTGAAGCAAACTTGATAAACACAAAGGGGTTGATACCAAAATATTCAATGTGTGAAGAATTTAGAAACGCACGTATCACCGATACAGCGTTAAGAAAAATAATGTACAATGTTGTCAGTGAATATGTGCCGATTGTAGAAGATTTCTTACCTGAGTATATAATCAAAGAAAACTCATTATTACCTTTACAGGATGCGCTGAGGAAAGTACATTTTCCCAAAACTGTTGTTGAAAAAAATTCAGCAAGATTACGGTTAAAATTTGATGAGTGGTTTTTATTTCAATTGATGTTGGCTCTGCGAAGAAGATTTATGAAAGTTCAGCTTCCGGGAATTTCTTTCAATATTAAAAGTCGGTTAGCTCGCCAGCTTGTGGACTCCTTGCCTTTTAAACTGACAAAAGCACAGATAAAGGTTATAAAAGAAATTGCTGAAGATATGAAATCTCCAAAACCGATGAATCGTTTACTGCAGGGAGATGTTGGAAGTGGTAAAACTATTGTTGCTCTAATTTCAATGTTAATTGCAGTCGACAATAATTACCAGGTTGCTTTTATGGCACCGACAGAAATTCTCGCAGAGCAACATTATCGAACAATAATGCAGTTTTTAAATGGATTAAATTTGAATGTAAGATTATTATTAGGTGGTCAGAAAAAATCATTAAAAGAAAATCTATTAGAGGAAATTAAATCTGGAACTGCAAATATCGTTATCGGAACACATGCATTAATACAGGAAAAAATTGAATTCGCAAATTTAGGTCTGGTTATTATAGATGAGCAACATCGATTTGGTGTGGAGCAAAGAGCTGAACTTATGAAAAAAGCAAAAGAAAGCATCAAAATACAACCAGATGTTCTTGTAATGACCGCAACACCTATCCCGCGCACACTCTCTCTTACAGTATATGGCGATTTAGATGTATCTGTAATAGATGAATTACCCAAAGACAGAAAACCGGTTAGAACACTTTTGTATTCCGAATCTGAGTCAGATAAACTTTATAACTTTATCAGGGAAATAATCCAAAAAGGGCAGCAGGTATATATTATCTACCCGCTGATCGAAGAATCCGAGAAAATGGATTTGAAAGCTGCGGTAGAAAGTTATGAAAGATTTAAGAAAGAAATATTCCCCGACCTGAGCATTGGACTTATTCATGGCAGGATGCCAGCGGAAGAGAGAGATCAGGTTATGAAAGCATTTAAGGAGAACAAAATTAATATACTGGTTTCTACTACCGTGATCGAAGTAGGAATAGACATTCCAAATGCTACAATGATGGTAATAGAACATGCTGAGAGATTTGGATTATCTCAGTTACATCAATTGCGAGGTAGAGTTGGAAGAGGCTCTGAACAATCCTATTGTGTTCTTGTAGCACCAAACTGGCTGGTTAGCAAAGTGCGTAGAAAGAACTCTCGGTTAGATTTCGCATATGCCCGTAACTTCAATAATAACAATGAGTTAGAAGAACAGAAAGCTACAATTCGTATACAGGCAATGCTCTCAAGTAACGATGGTTTTAAAATTTCAGAGATTGATCTTAAACTTAGAGGTCCCGGCGACTTCTTTGGAACAAGGCAGAGTGGTATGCCTGAGTTTAACATTGCCAATGTTCTTGAAGACGGAAACTTGATTACTCTTGCGCGTAAAAGTGCTTTCAAACTGGTCGAGACAGATCCACAACTCAGAAAAGATGAACATCGATTGATTAGAAAAATATTTCTTGAAAGAATGAAGGATAAGTTCGACCTGATTCAGGTTGGATAAAGAAAAAAAAATAAAAAAATTTCACTTTTTACTTGACTTCTACAAAAAAAAGTTTATATTATAGTAGTGTTTTACAGCTTAAGGTAAATCATAGCTGTAAAAAGTTAAATAGTATGTATAACAAATTGTGAGATACAAACGAGTTCGTTGATAAATCTTCCGTTGAACGTTGCGCTCGTTTTTAATTTAAAAAAGGAAGACAATACAGCAGAAAGCGACAGCGAGCATACTGAGAAAGATGATTGTGCAGATTGTGAAACTGAACAATCAAGAAAAAATAAACTAAAGAAGGTATCTGATCTTTATGCAGAGTGGGATACCTTCGAAACAGTTGATGCAGTTAGAAGAGCTCTCGCAGAAAAACATAATGTAACTTTGATTGAGGCAGATGAATCTGCATATCTAAAGTTACAGGAGTTAAGACCGGACATCGTATTCAACATAGCGGAAGGGATGTATGGTAGTTCACGCGAGGCTCAGATTCCTGCAATGTTAGAGTTTCTGCAAATTCCTTATACAGGCTCAGATCCGTTAACTCTATCAATCTGTCTGGATAAAGCTCGAACAAAAGAAATCCTTTCCTATTACAATATCCCAACCCCTCACTTTGCTCTCGTAAACGAATTATCCCAATTAGCTGGAACATCTGTTAAATTCCCAAGCATTGTTAAACCACAACACGAAGGATCAAGTAAAGGGATTTTTAATTCTTCAATTGTTCGTAACTTTGATGAACTAATTGAGCAGGTAAAGTTCGTTTTTGACAATTATAATCAACCAGCACTGGTTGAAGAATTTCTCGATGGTAGAGAATTTACAGTTGCAATTTTAGGTAACGGTAAGAATTTAAGAGTGCTACCAATTGTTGAGATTAAATTTGATACATTACCCGATAGCGTTAATCCAATTTATTCTTATGAAGCAAAGTGGATCTGGGACAATTCTGAATCTCCCTTAGATATTTTTGAATGTCCTGCAAATATTTCTCCAGCATTACAAAACGAGATTGAAGATGTGTGTACTAAAGCTTATACAATTATGCGCTGTAGGGATTGGTGCAGAATTGATATACGGCTGGATGCAAGTGGCAGACCAAATATAATAGAACTGAACCCATTGCCTGGAATTTTACCCAAGCCTGAGGATAATTCCTGCTTTCCCAAAGCTGCCCGCACTGCAGGTATGACTTATAATCAACTAATTCAAGAAGTTTTACATCTGGCTGTCGAACGATACGGAATAATTAAAAATTTTAAATCTAATAATTGACAGATGATAAGAAAAAGGGAAAATATCACTGTAGCTATAATTTATAACGAACCAACAGTCCTTAGTGCCGAAGAAAGAAAATTCATTTCAGAACTTGGTTTGAATGTCTCTTTGCAAAATTCTGATCTATCTACATTGGGATACTCCGTTGACCTTTCGGAAGTAGGAGTAATAGATGAGATGAGGGACATAGAAAAAGCACTTCAGGCATCAGGATTCAGAACAATTCTTTTCAATGTGAACAGCGATATAGAACGACTCTTTAGATTCTTGCAGAGCGAAAAACCAGATGTGATTTTTAACTTATGCGAAAGCATTGGTAACGAATCAATGCACGAAATGCATGTTGCTGGTATTTATGAATTACTGCACATTCCGTACACTGGTGCAAGTGCTTTTACATTAGGTCTGGCACAGCAAAAAGCAAGAGTCAAAGAAATATTGATTTATCATAACCTGCCTACTCCAAAATTCCAGATAATTGACTTTGTACCTTTTGCTCTCGATGATAAACTTACATATCCTCTAATAGTGAAACCCTCCAGAGAAGATGCAAGTGTAGGTATAAGCAACAATTCAGTCGTGTACAATCTTGAAAGCTTGAAGAGGCAAGTAGAGTTTATAATTTCTAAATTTAACCAACCTGCACTTGTGGAAGAGTATATTGATGGTAGAGAGCTAAATGCAGCCATACTGGGAAACAATCCACCTATTGTTCTCCCAATATCTGAAGTTGATATGTCGCAATTACCAGAACATTATCATAGAATTATTACTTACAATGCAAAGTGGATGAAAGGGACTGAAGAATATGAATTTACGAAAGGTGTATGTCCTGCTCCGATTCCAGATTCAGTTGTAGAGAAAATATGTGAATTAGCTTTAAAAGCATATAAAATCATAGGTTGCAGAGATTATGCAAGAGTGGATTTTAGATTGGATAAAAATTCTCACTTACATATACTCGAAGTTAATCCAAATCCAGATATTGCTGCTGATGCGGGATTTGCTCGTTCAGCCAGAACAGCCGGGTTCACATTCGAAGAAATGATTAAGAAAATAGTAGAACTTGCACTTGAAAGATGCCAGAAATAATTAGAAAATTTTTAGAAAAAGATAGAGCTCAATTGCTTAACCTTCTAAATGATACACAGGCATTTACTCCAACTGAAATTGAAGTTGCTCTTGAGCTGGTAGATATATATTTGACAAAAACCGATCAAAAGGACTACGATATATATTCAGCATCGGATAATGATGACACTCTGTTAGGATATATTTGTATCGGTCCAACTCCACTTACAATCGGAACATACGACCTGTACTGGATAGCAGTAAGAACAGACCAACAGGGTAAAGGAATCGGCAAAAAATTGATTAACTTTGCTGAAAGCAAGGTGAAGGAGAATAATGGAAGATTAATATTAATTGAGACATCTTCACAGGAAAAGTACGAAAAAACAAGAAGATTTTACGAGAGTGTGGGATATCAACTTTTATCAAGAATTAAAGATTATTATAAAATTGGAGATGACCTTTTAGTTTATGGAAAATATTTATAAAAAAATGTTAAATAAAAATAATGGAGGAAAACAGGTATAAATGGAACTCTGGCAAGAGATGCTACGAAAAAGTGTTGATAGTGCTAAAGATCTGGTGGAAAGGTTCGGCTTCGATGCAGAACTGGCTGAGCGACTAAACAAACTATTTCATATTCGGATTAATCCATATTACTTAAGCTTAATCAGATATCCGGGTGATCCAATCTGGCTTCAATGTATACCTTCTGAAAAGGAATTAGAGGAAGATGGACTGCCTGAAGATCCACTCGCGGAAGATTCACACAGTCCTGTGCCAAGTATAGTTCATAGATACCCGGATAGAGTGCTCTTCTTAACTACAAGTCAATGCTCAATGTATTGTCGCTTCTGTACACGCAAAAGGAAAGTTGGTGATTCCTCCAAAATAAGAATGAAATTCATTCAGGATGGAATAGATTACATTGCAAACCATCCAGAAGTTAGAGATGTGATTCTTTCTGGTGGTGACCCACTAATGCTCACAGATTATATGCTTGAAAAAATTTTAAAAGGGTTAAGAGAGATTCCGCATGTTGAGATAATTCGACTCGGCACAAAGATGCCCTGTGTGTTACCCCAGAGGATTACTCCAAAACTTGTGAAGATGCTAAAAAAATATCATCCAATATATGTTAATACTCATTTCAATCATCCGTGGGAAATAACGCCAGAAGCAAAAAAAGCATGTGAACTTCTTGCAGATGCTGGAATTCCGCTTGGTAATCAGGCGGTTTTGATGAAAGGTGTTAACGATGATCCGGATGTAATGCTTGAACTAATGCGTAAACTTTTGGCGATTCGCGTCAGACCTTATTATCTTTACCAGGCTGATATCACAAAAGGCGCAAACCATTTCAGAACCCCTGTAAGCAAAGGACTTGAAATTATGGATAAGTTGAGGGGTCATACATCGGGTCTGGCAATTCCATACTATGTAATTGATGCGCCTGGCGGTGGGGGAAAAATACCTTTACTCCCGCAATATGTAATTGGTCGAGCAGGCAATCAGATAATTTTACGAAACTATAAATACGATATATTCACTTATCCTGATGTTGAAGAGGAGCCTGAACCAAATCACAATGTTGAACAAAAATATTTAAAGAAGAATAAAAAGAAATCCCCACCTGTTAAAGTTGAAATTTGAATATAAATAAGATTTTAATATTGATTTATTCCATATAAAGATAAGCCGACTCGTTTGAGCCGGCTTTTTTTAAAGTATAAAGACATAATGTTATTATTTGCGTTTTACATAAAAATTAAGGAAATTAGAAACGAAAAATATGTTAAACTAATGAAAATGCTTAAAATTTGAAGATTATTGTTGTTGGTGCTGGTGAAGTTGGTTTTCACCTTGCGAAGATTTTATCACAGGAACATCACGATATCGTGGTCATCGATAGTGATGAGGAAAGAGTAAGTAGGGTAAACGAACACTTAGATGTAATTGCTTACAAAGGTAGTGGTATTAGCCCGACTTTATTAGCCCAGGCAGGTGCTGAAGAAGCTGATCTTTTAGTTGCGGTTTCTCCACACGACGAAGTAAACATACTTGCCTGCCAAATTGGAAGCAAATTGGGAGCAAAACGAACTATTGCTCGAATAAGCAGCTCTGAATTTAACAACTCTGATGCACTCGTTAAACCAGAACAACTTGGCATCAATCTCTCAATAAATCCTGAAGCCGTTACAGCTGAAGAAATTATACGATTGGTAAAAAGAGCAACAGCCACTGATGTACTCGAGTTCGGAGATGGTAAAGTACAGATAATAGGTATGCGATTAGATACATTAAGCCCAATAATCAACAAATCCATTCAGGATGTTGTAAAAGAATATGATGAACTGGTATTCAGAATCGTTGCAATCAGTAGAGGTGTAAGAACTATTATTCCTTCAGGACAGGATACCTTTAAGAAAAATGATCAGGTCTTTGCAATATGCAAAACTGAATATGTGCAGGATATCCTGCGACTCGCAGGTAAAGAAGGAGAAACAGTAAAAAATATTATGATTTTGGGTGGTGGAAGAATTGGTAGCATGGTGGCTGAGCAATTAGAAGAAGAAGTAAATGTAAAGATTGTGGAGTCAAACAAGGATCGCTCTTTAGAATTAGCCGATAAATTACATAAAGCTCTGGTTATTCATGGTGAGGGCTCGGATATTGATTTGCTTGCTAAAGAAGGTATTATGGATATGGATGTTTATATTGCTGTAACGGATGATGAAGAGACAAATATAATTTCCTGTTTGATGGCGCGTCACCTTGGTGTACCCCGAACCATTGCACTTGTTGAAAATACTGATTATGTGACTCTTGCTGCAACTATTGGACTTGATGTTGCAGTTAACAAAAAACTTTCTGCAGCACAGATAATTCTAAAATTTATTCGTAAAGGTCAAATATTGTCGGTGGCAACATTGCATGGAGTTGATGCAGAAGTAATTGAACTCGTTGCACAAAAAGGTTCGGATATCACTAAGAAAGCACTAAAAGATTTAGAATTCCCGCAGGGTGCAATTATCGGATGCGTAATGAGTGGCAGTTCGGTAATTATTCCAGTTGGTACAACAAAAATCAACCCAAACGATAGAGTTGTAGTTTTTGCACTCCCCAAAGCAATTCCTGAAGTTGAAAAACTTTTTAGCAAATAACCATGAATGTTAAACTCATAATTTCTATCTTAGGAATTATTGTTTTTTTTATCGGCGTTGCAATGTTATTAGCAATACCGTTTTCTATTTACTATTCAGATGGTAGCTTATTTTCGCTTTTGGGTTCATCAATTTTTTGCATTGTTGTAGGTCTTCTGACCTGGTTCCTTTTAAAAACACCGGCAATTGAGGTAAATACACGGGAAGCTTTTGCAATCGTAACATTTGCATGGTTTGCAATGAGCGTGTTCGGTTCCATACCATTTATCGTGTCAGGTAAAATACCCTCTTTCACAGATGCTTTCTTTGAAACAGTTTCAGGTTTTACTACCACTGGCGCATCTATTTTAACAAATATAGAAACTTTACCAAAAGGTCTACTTTTCTGGCGTTCTATGACTCAATGGTTGGGTGGTATGGGAATAATACTCTTATCGCTGGCTATTCTGCCAATACTTGGGGTTGGTGGAATGCAACTTTTCAAAGCAGAATCTCCAGGTCCAACTGTAGATAAAATCAAACCTCGCATTGGTGAAACAGCTAAAGTCCTCTGGCAGGTCTATGTATTACTAACATTCGTACAAACACTTTTACTAATCTTAGGTGGTATGAATCTGTTTGATGCTCTTGCACACTCCTTCACAACTATGGCTACAGGTGGCTTCTCAACAAAAAATTTAAGTATTGCACATTATAACTCAGCTTATATTGACATTGTTATTACAGTTTTTATGTTCATAGCAGGAGCAAATTTTGCGCTTCACTATAGAGCATTAAAAGGAGATATAAGAGAATATTTTAAAAATAATGAATTCGTTTTTTACTTATCAATTGTGCTTATAAGCATTTTTATTTCAACTCTGCTTCTAACAATTTCACATAATTATAACTCTTTTTCAACAGCAATTCGTTATGCGGCTTTTCAGATCGTGTCCATAATCACCACAACGGGTTATTCAACAGCAGATTATGAAATCTGGCCCTATGCGATTCAATTCATTTTACTGATATTAATGTTTATTGGGGGGTGTGCGGGTTCAACAGGAGGTGGAATTAAGAATATGAGGATTCTGATACTTCTCAAAAACGGAAATGCAGAACTGCGAAAGCTAATTCACCCCAAAGCTATTGTACCTGTAAGATATAACGACAAGACTGTTCCGCAGGATATTATAAATAATATTTTAGCTTTCTTCGTGCTTTTTGTTACCACATTTGTTGTTGCTACAATTATAATGACAACCCTGGGAATGGACATAATTTCTGCAATGGGAGCTGTAATTGCTTGTTTGAGCAATATTGGCCCTGGGCTTGGAAGTGTTGGACCTGTAGATAATTACTCTCATATACATCTTGCAGGAAAATGGATCTTGAGTTTCTGTATGATAATTGGTCGTCTTGAATTATTTACAGCTCTCGTCATCTTTACCAAAGTTTACTGGAAAATTTAAACCAGCAATGAATTTTAAATCGATTTTTTCCGTTCTTGGGCTTCTGGTTTGCTTTACCGGCCTGGCAATGTTATTAGGAATCCCATTCTCATTATATTATGGTGATACTGATATTATTCCAATTATACTTTCCTCTATAATTTCAGTAATAAGTGGTTTGATCCTCTGGAGAATTTTCAGAACAGATGAGAAAGAACTTGGAATAAAAGAAGGTTTCTTAATTGCATTCTTGGGTTGGCTGGCAATCTCACTGTTCGGAACATTACCATATCTCCTATCTGACACAATCGTAAATTTTACCGATGCTTTCTTCGAAACCGTGTCGGGTTTCACTACCACAGGAGCTTCTATATTGACAGATGTTGAAAAGGTTCCACACGGTATTTTGTTCTGGAGAAGTACGACACATTGGATCGGGGGAATGGGAATTATAGTTTTATCCCTGGCTATCTTTCCATTTTTAGGAATTGCAGGAATGCAGTTATTTAAAGCAGAATCAAGTGGACCGACAAAAGATAAATTAACGCCAAGGATTACAGAAACAGCAAGATTGTTATGGGGAGTTTATATTTTACTAACTTTTTCTGAAACTTTGTTACTGCTACTCGGCGGTATGTCACTTTTTGATGCACTATGTCATTCCTTTGGGACAATCGCAACCGGTGGCTTCTCTACAAAGAATTCAAGCATTGCATTTTATAATTCTACATATATCGACTTCGTAGTAGGAATATTTATGTTCCTATCGGCTATCAATTTTAGTTTACATTATGCCGCGTTAAAAGGAGATGTTTTAAATTATTTTCGAAACAGCGAATTCAAGTTCTATTTGCTTTATGTTTCGATTGCAATAACATATGTTACAGTTATCAACTTTTTTACACAAAATGGATATACTTTATTTGATGCATTTAGAGTTTCTTTTTTTAATGTGATTTCGGCTTCCAGCTGTACAGGTTTTGCTAACTCAGATTTTGCACTCTGGGCTCCAGCCGCTCAATTCATTATTGTACTTGTGATGTTTATTGGAGGTTGCGCTGGCTCAACAACTGGTGCAATAAAAAGCGTAAGAGTAATGATACTCCTCAGAAACACTTTCAAAGAAGCTGCTCGTATATTACATCCACAGGCAGTTGTCCCGATTAAGTTTAATAAGAGAATAGTTGATCAGGATATAATTTCTATGATCTCATCTTTTTTTATGCTTTATATAACTACTTTCTTTATTTCATCATTGTTGTTAATTATTGACGGAGTGGATTTAATTTCTGCAATGAGTGGTGTTGTTGCCTGTATGGGAGGTGTTGGACCAGGATTAAATACAGTAGGTCCGATGGCTAATTATGCTCATCTACCAATATTTTCAAAGTATGTTCTTTGTGCTGATATGCTCTTAGGCAGATTAGAACTTTTCACAATTATGGTAATCTTTACAAAGTCCTTCTGGAAAGTTTAAACTAAAAACTAAATTTTAGCTTCCAATACTTCATATACCGAATTCATAATTTCGGTTTGATATTTTCTGCAAGAGTTAAGTGTTGAATTGGCTTCTTCGTTTTTCCAGCCCACAAAGTCGGGATCATTTATAGAATTTAAATTTATCTTTACATTTAAATATGCAGATTCAGCAGCCGAAACCAATAAAAGCGCACTTACCCCAGCATCGCTGATTGAATTTTTATTTCCTTTTTGAGCTACAATCTTTGAAAGAGCCAGAGCATCCACACAGTGCTTCATAACTTCGAGGGGAATAAGGGCAGCCTCTTTCAATGCTGAATCTATTGCCGCATTTCTTAAGGATTTTTGTGCATCGCTTTCTTTGGGTAATGAATATGCCTCCATAACTTTATTGAATGCTTCTGTATCTTTATCAATTAACTCTGTTAAGCGCTTTCTAATTCTTTCGGAATCTATTAAAATTTTCTTCATTTCCTCTTCAACATCTAAATACTTTTTCTTTCCAATCGTAAGGTTACAGACCATTGATATAAGCGCGCTTCCAGTTGCTGCAGCTAACGCTGCCGAACTTCCACCTCCAGGTGCTGGTGAACTGGATGCTAATTCATCTAAGAAAAATTCTACGGTTTTCTTTGTTAACATTTTATTCTCCTTCAATCATGTATTCAATTATCTTTTTGTACGGATTAAAAATTTCGAGCTGACTCAGACCTAAGTATTGTATAGCTAAGTTAATTAAATCCATTTCTGAAACATTTAAATTGTTGATTTGCTCACCTAAATAGAATTTCCCTGCTGCAATAAGTGCATCTTTAGGTACCAATCCTATAATTTCACTACCTGTGACCTCTACTCCCAAAGTTTGCGCTTCTTTCTTAACTTCTTCAAAAGCAATGTGTGGAGGAGTGATGTTAAAGTTCGTCAAATTTATAGATACTTGTGCGATGTTAAATCTTTCAAGTAAAACTCCCATTGCTTTTACTGCTTTTAGCGAACCAGGAATGTTGACAGTTTTACCTAAAGCATCCTTAACAATTTCCCCCTTTTCATTCTTCATAGGTCTTCCGCTTTCTCTGATTCTTAAAGCAATTTCGTGTGCGATGTTTTTATCGTTTGTGTTAAGATTTACATTGTAAGCTATTAAAAAATATCGAGCACCTGCGACGGTAGCACCCGACTTGGGATTAAACTGGGTATTACCTTTAATAGGATAATCTGGAAACCAATCGGGATCTTTTAACTTATGCTCAAGTGCTTCGTATTCACCTTTTCTAATATTTGAAAGATTTTTTCGTTCGGGTTTACGTGCCGCCTCTTCATACAGAAATACAGGAATATTTAATTGCTCAGATACCATCTTCCCATACTCATTTGCGAGTTTGATACAATCCTCCATTGTCACTCCACTCAATGGAACGAAAGGAACTACATCCACAGCACCTATTCTAGGATGTTCACCCTTGTGTTTACGCATATCAATCATTTCCGAAGCAACTCTGGTAGCTTCAAAAGCTGCAAGTTTGACAGCTTCCGGTTTACCCACAAAAGTCATTACGGTGCGATTGTAATCGCGATCAGGTTCAACGCTGAGAAGTTTTACATCCTCTGTGGCATCAATTACTCCAGCTATTGCATCGATTATGTTATTGTCCTGTCCCTCACTGAAATTTGGGACACACTCAACAAGATTTTTCATATAAAGGTTGTTCCTCTTTTAAAATTCTAAATATGTACCGTTTTTTATAACTTTATAGATATGATTTTCACCAAAATGATATGTTAAAAATTTATAATTTGGAATATCCAGGATTATTACATCTCCTTTTTTTCCGATATCAATACTTCCAATTTCGTTCGATAAATTTAAAGCTGCTGCTGCGTTAATTGTTGCGGCTGTAATTGCTTCTTCTGGACTCATCCTCATCTGTGTGCAGGCGATCGTAAGCATCAATGGCATTGAGTACGACATACATGAACCTGGATTGAAATCCGTAGCTATTGCGACTGGCACTCCGCTATCAATTAACTTCCTTGCAGGTGCATAATTATGGTTTAAGAAAAATGAGACACCAGGAAGTAACACACCTACAACACCGTTAGCTTTCATAGATTCAATTCCCTCATCTGAGATATTTTCAAGATGATCAGCTGAAACAGCTTTCAACTTGCCGGCGAGAATGGCACCCCCATAACTTGTGAGCTCTTCAGCATGGATTTTTGGTTTTAAACCATAACTTATTCCTGTGGATAAAATTTTCTCGGAGTCGCTAACACTGAAATAACCTTTTTCACAAAAAACATCACAGAATTCTGCTAATTTATGTTCGCCAACATAAGGAATTATCTTATCACAGATTAGATTCACATACTGATTAGGGGAATTTTTATATTCAGGTGGAATTGCATGAGCGCCAAGGAAAGTAGAACTGATAGTTATAATTTCTTCCTTTTGAAGCTCTTTAATTGCTTCGAGCATTTTAATTTCATCATCGAAGCTTAGTCCGTAGCCGCTTTTAATTTCGACTGTTGTTGTTCCATATTGCATCATTTTGTTTATATATCGGCGTGCATTCTTTTTTAATTCTCTTTTACTGGCTGCTCTTGTTTTATAAACTGTCGATAGAATTCCACCGCCCTGTTCAGCTATTTGCTGATAGGTGAACCCACGAGAACGCATTGCAAATTCTTCCTCTCTACTTCCTGCAAACAAAAGATGTGTGTGTGAGTCAACAAAACCGGGCATAACTACTTTATCGCTACAATCAATTTCAGTGTAATTGTTTGAAGGGATATCCTGCATTTTACCGAAAAATGTGATAATGCCATTCTCAATTACAAGTGCTGCATTTTCAATAATGGCGAGATCACTCATTTCCTTTCCTACTCTGAAAAGCTTACTTGCAGGATGGGATAACTCGTGGGAAATGGTTACAAGTTGTTTTATGTTAGTAAGTTTTAGATTCAATCAACGATTTTTGCCTGTGATACCAAGTCTGCTTGCATGTTTCTGTACTGCAAGTTTTGTTGTGCCAATTTTTTTGGCAATCTTTGCAGCGTCAATCTTGCCGTACCATTTCTTTAAAAATTCAACATTTTTTGGATTCCAGACAGGTGTTGGGTTCTTACATTTGATTCTATGTAAATGTGCAACTGCACGAATTGTACTGAGGCTTCTTCCTAATTTTTTTGATGCATATTTAACACCAAAAGTTGGACAATATTTCTTTAAAAGCTCAATTTCTTTCTCAGTCCAACGCTGATACTTTCTTTTTCTTTTCATATACTATTTCCTCAACATTTTGTGGTTAGTTTTATATTAATATAAAAAAAATTTGAGTTAAAAGTCAATAAATTTAAATCCATCCTTCTTTCTTGTACCAATCAAATGTCTTTCTTATACCTTCTTCCAGATCTACAGTTTGCCTGAAATTCAGATGATTTCTTGCCTTGGTAATATCAGCAATCCATGCATCTGCGATCATATCTTTACTTTTTTCGATATTAAATACAGACGGTTTTTTTCTGAAAACATCTAACAGATTATTAATTGCTGCAGCAATTACAACTGCAAATTCGGGAAATCTAATTTTAATTGTTCGGTGCTTAGCACATCTTTCGATTGTGGCTCCAATCTCTTCCCAGGTATAAAATTTTTCACTACCAATTAAAAAGATTTCCCCAACAGCTCGCTCGTTTTCTGATGCAATAATTAAAGCATTTACCACATCGGTTACATACAAAATACTTATGTATTTGCTTTTATATCCAACCAGAGGAATTATTCCTCTACTAACTGCTTTGAAAAAATCCAATGTGGCTGTATCTCTTGGTCCGTAAACAGCCGGTAATTTTAAAATTGTAACGGGGATTTTGTCTTTAAATTTTAGAATTTCCTTTTCAGCCTCAAGCTTACTTTTTCCATAAGTTGTTATTGGATTGCAGGGCGATTCCTCATTTGGTGGAACTTTGCTTGAAGCTGGACCAACAGCGGTCAAACTTCCAGCATAAATAAATCTTTTTAAATTTGGATTTTGTGATGCTGCATCAAGCAAATTCTTTGTTGCCTCAACATTTCCGAGATAATAACCTGATTTAGTATGCGAAGCAGTAACTCCGGCGATGTGAAAAATATAATCCACATCTTTTGTAGCTTGGGTTAATACATCTTTATTGAATAGATCTCCGTATACAATCTCAACTGGTAAATCCTTAATCCACTTTAAATTTGTGGATTTTCTCACCAAACATTTAATTTTATACTGCTTATTAAGCAGAGCTTCGACTAAATGGCTTCCTATAAAACCTGTTGAACCTGTTACAAATGCTTTTTTCATAATCGTAATTGATTGACTTTTTGCAATATATGAAGTATATTAAAAATAAAAGTTCTAAACAAATTAGCATTTTAGGAGAAATATAAATGCCAAATCGCTTTACAGAAAGGCCTTACTTTTTCAATTGGCGTAAAAGCATGTCCGATTGGGCAAATGCTTTTAAAGGAAAATTCAATTGGAGAAGTAAGTCCGAGGTTCCAACAGAAACCGAAGTTAAGGAAACAAAAACCGTTGAGAGAAAAACACCAGTTGATTTGTTTGAAAAATGTTTTAACTTTACGCGTGCTGATGAGGTAAAAGCAGCTGGATTATATCCATACTTTAGACCAATTGAAGAGAACGAAGGACCTGTAGTACAGATTGAAGGTAGAAAAATCATAATGGCTGGGTCAAACAATTATCTGGGTTTAACTGCTCACCCGGAGGTAAAAGAAGCTGCAATTAAAGCAATCGAAAAGTACGGTACTGGTTGTTCTGGTTCAAGATATCTTACAGGCACACTTGATCTACATAATGAATTTGAATACAAGCTTGCAAAGTTTATGGGAAAGGAGGCATGCCTTCTTTTTAGTACTGGATATCAAACTGCACAGGGCATAATTCCAACTTTAGTCCAGCGTGGTGAATATGTAATTACAGATAAAGATAATCACGCAAGCATTGTTGCTGGAGTAATAATGGCGAGGGGTATGTCCGCAGAGTTTGTTAGATACAAACATAATGACATGGATGATCTCGAAAGAGTTATTAAACGAACACCATTTGAAGCAGGTAAGCTAATAGTAACTGATGGAGTTTTCAGTACAACTGGGGATATAGTTGATTTGCCACGACTTGTTTCAATAGCCAAAAAGTATAATGCTCGAATTTTAGTTGACGATGCACACGCAGTTGGAGTTATTGGTAAAGGTGGCCGCGGTACAGCAAGTCACTTTAATCTTGTTGATGAAGTGGATATGACATTTGGAACTTTCAGTAAAACTTTCGCTTCGTTGGGTGGTTTTGTTGTCGGCTCCGAAAGAGTGATTAATTATCTAAAACATCATTCTTCAGCTTTAATTTTTAGCGCAAGTCCAACGCCAGCATCAGTAGCCGCAGCGTTAAAAGCTCTGGAAATCCTGGAAAGGGAACCCGAGAGAATAGATAAGTTGATCAGAAATTCAAATAAAATGCGCAAGGGCTTTAAAGAAGCCGGATTTAAAATTATTGATGGTCAAACAGCCATCATTCCAGTAATCATTGGTGATGACTTACTTGCATTCAAATTCTGGAAAGAGTTATTTGACAATGGAGTTTTTGTTAATACATTCATTAGTCCAGGAGTTCCACCAGGTATGCAGATGATGCGCACCAGTTATATGGCAACCCATGAAGATGAGCACTTAGATCAAATACTGGATGCTTTTATTAAAGTGGGAAAAAAATTAGGTCTAATAAATTAGTCAAATATTCTTAATGTCAACTTCTGAAGAACTCAGCATCACAACGGTTAAAAGTAAATCCGAGTTAAAAAAATTCATAAAATTTCCCTGGAAGATTTATAAAGACAATTTCTACTGGGTGCCACATTTAATATTTGAAAGGAAATTTTTACTCGATAAAAACAAAAATCCTTTTTTTAAACATTCAGAGGCAGAGTTTTTCCTTGCATATAAAAATGGAGAAATTGTTGGTCGAATTGCAGCAATCATAAATCACAACCATAACCTGGAACATAATGAAAATATTGGCTTTTTTGGTTTCTTTGAATGTGTGGATGATCAAAATATTGCAAATAGCTTATTCGATGCAGCTAAAAAATGGCTTAATGAAAAAGGTATCTCCATAATCAGAGGTCCGGCAAATCCTTCAGTAAATGATGAATATGGTTTACTAATAGAAGGATTTGATAAATCTCCAGTTGTAATGATGCCATATAATCCACCATATTATCAATTGCTAATTGAAAAAGCTGGTTTACAAAAAATTAAGGACCTCTATGCTTATTATCTGAATCATGATATTTTCGATAAAGAAAAAATTGAAAGAGTAATAAACCTGGTTCAAAAAAGAAATCGTGTTTCTGTTAGAACTATTAATATGAAAGATTTTGATCAGGAAGTGAAGATTATAGAAAAAATTTATAACGAAGCCTGGCAATATAACTGGGGTGCGGTGAAAATGACTGAAGACGAATTTAATGCATTAGCGAAATCCTTAAAGTCGATAGTTGACCCTGAACTTGTGTTGATTGCAGAAGTAGATCAAAAACCGGTTGGATTTGCCCTTTCGCTTCCAGATATAAATATTATTTTAAAACACAATAAAAATGGATGGTTGATTCCGGCAATATGGAAGTTAATTAAAAACAAAAAGCAAATTGATGGTATTAGAATTATTGCTCTTGGTGTTTTAAAGGAATATCAAAAAACAGGAGTTGCGGGATTTCTCTTTTATGAAACTGCAGTACGGGCACTAAAACACGGATATAAGTGGGGTGAAGCTGGCTGGGTACTTGAAGATAATATAATGATGACCCGCAGCGCCGAGATGATGAATGCTATACTTTATAAAAAATATAGAATTTACCAACAAAATTTTTAGAGGGAAAAAATATGCCAGTAAAAAAATCTAAAACAATATGGATGAATGGAAAATTTGTTAAATGGGATGATGCAAAAATTCATGTCTTATCTCATGTTGTTCATTATGGTTCCAGCTGGTTTGAAGGAATAAGATGTTATGATACAAAAAAGGGTTCTGCAATTTTTCAATTGAGACCTCACCTCCAACGCCTTTACGATTCTACTAAGATTTATCATACAGAAATTCCTTACAAAATGAATGAGCTTGAAAAAGTTATTATCAAACTTATAAAAAGCAATAATCTTAAATCTTGTTATATAAGACCGGTGGTTTATCGAGGTTATGGAGAGATGGGGCTGAATCCATTAAACAATCCAGTTGAAGTTGCAATAGCTGTATGGGAATGGAAAGCTTACTTAGGTGAAGAGTCAATTAAAAACGGTATAAATGCCGGCATTTCATCATGGCAGAGATTAGCTCCAAACACAATACCAACAATGTCGAAAGCTGGCGGAAATTATTTAAGTTCTCAATTAATCAAAATTGAAGCGCTCGAAAACGGATTTGCAGAAGGGATTGCATTAGATGCTTATGGAAATGTAAGTGAAGGTAGTGGAGAAAATATATTTATTGTTAAAAATGGTAAAGTTTATACTCCCTCAATTGCTGATGCAATACTGCCGGGAATAACCAGATCCGCTGTAATTAGAATTTTAAAAGATGAGGGCATTGATGTAATTGAAACAACTATACCAAGAGAAATTTTAATGATAGCAAACGAAGTTTTTATGACAGGTACAGCAGCAGAAATCACACCTGTTTGCTGCATTAATCACCAAAAAATAGATAATGGTAAACCTGGACCTATTACAAAATTGGTTCAGGAAAAATTTTATAATATTGTGCGCAATGGTGAAGATCCATACGGCTGGCTGACTTTTATAGATTGATAATTAATATGATTCTCTCAGATAAAAAAATATTGAGCGAAATTAAAAAAGGGAATATTGTAATTAAACCTTTTAATCGAAAATATTTAGGTTCAAATAGCTATGATGTTCATCTGGGAGATTGGATGGCAGTGTATATCGATGATGTGCTTGATGCAAAGAAACATAATAAAGTTCAATACATTAAAATTCCACGCAGCGGAATGTTGCTTTTACCTGCTCGACTTTACTTAGGCGTAACTAAAGAATATACAGAGACGCATAACTATGTTCCTTTTCTTGAAGGTAAATCAAGTATAGGACGGCTTGGAATTGATATTCACGCAACTGCTGGTAAAGGTGATGTCGGCTTCTGTAACACCTGGACACTTGAAATCTCAGTCAGACAACCTGTAATCATCTATCCAGGTATGCCAATTGGCCAACTCATATATTTTGAAATCAGCGGCGATATTGAAGTACCATACAACAAAAAGAAAACCGCAAAATACAACAGGAAAACTAATAAGCCTGTTGAATCAATGATGTGGAAAAATTTTAAGCAATTTTTTTAGAAAAATTTATAAAATGAGGGAAAAGATGAATTACCTAAAACACTTGATGATAATTATTTTTGTAATTTCAATCACATCTGCACAGGAAAAAAGAGCGATGGAAATTGAAGATATGTTCAGGATTAAGAGAGTTTCAGATCCACAAATATCTCCTGATGGCAAATGGATTGCATTTGTTGTTACTGAAGTCATAAAAAACGAGAACAAGATGAATAGCGATATTTACCTTATTCCATCTTGTGGTGGTGAGGTTCGACGTTTGACAACAAGCTCTGCAGCCGATAATAACCCACGCTGGTCACCAGATGGAAAAAATCTTGCTTTTGTTTCAACACGCTCCGGAACTCCACAAATATGGCTGATAAATCCATTTGGTGGAGAAGCAAAACAACTTACCGATATCTACACCGGTGCTTCTCAACCAGTCTGGTCTCCCGATGGTAAATCGATTGCCTTTGTATCATCTGTCTATCCTGAATTTTCAGAAAAATCATTTCAAGAAGCAAACGAACTGAATAAAAAGAAGGATGAAGAGAGGAGTAAGACAAATGCTCGCATCATAAACAAACTCCTCTATAGACACTGGAATTCCTGGGTTGAAGATAAGCGTCAACATATTTTTATAATTTCACTTGAAAACAAGGAAATAAAAAATCTAACACCCGGGGATAGAGATGCAGTACCAACATCTTCAACCTTTGCTGCTGGAGATGAATTCTGCTTCTCATCCGACGGGAAAGAGATAGCTTATACCGCAGCACCTGCTGAGAACGAGGCATGGAATACAAATCACGATATTTTTACTGTTAGCATTGATGGTAAAACGAGAAAACAAATCACAACCAATCCAGCTGCCGACGGATATCCACGCTACTCAAAAAATGGTAAATATATAGCTTACCGTGCACAAAAAACTCCAGGATTTGAAGCAGATAAGTGGGATTTGATGCTTTATGATAGAACAAATGGTATACATAAAAATCTGTCTGAAAATTTTGATTCCTGGGTTTTAGCCTTCCAGTGGTCACCAGATGATAGCAAAATATTCTTCCCTGCAGAAGAAAATGCTAATCAACAAATATTTGCATATGATTTTAAAACCAAAAAGATAACCAAAATCATTGAGGGAGGTGTAAATGCTGATATCAATATCTCTCCCGATGGAAAATTTTTATTCTTCACAAAACACACGCTTGAAATGCCAATTGAAATTTTCAGTGCAACAGTTGAAGGAAAAAATTTCTCCAAGCTTACATCAATCAATGATAGTTTGTTTGGTAACATTTATTTCAACAGAGCCGAAAGCATAATATACAAAGGCGCAGATGATACACCAATTCAAGCATGGTTGATAAAACCACCTTTTTTTGATTCAAACAAAAAATATCCTTTAGTTTTTCTTGTACACGGTGGCCCACAGGGTGCCTGGGAAAATGGCTGGCATTATAGATGGAATCCACAACTTTGGGCAGCTCAGGGGTATGTCGTGTTTGCTCCGAACCCTCGCGGCTCAACTGGCTTCGGACAAAAATTTGTCAATGAAATTTCTGGTGATTGGGGTGGTAAAGTTTACGAAGATTTAATGAAAGGTGTCGATTATGTCGAAAAGTTGAATTTCGTGGACGCAAACCAAATGGCAGCAGCTGGCGCATCTTACGGCGGTTATATGATGAACTGGTTTGCAACTCATACCGATAAATTTAAAACCATTATAACACACGCAAGCATCTGGAACTTTTACTCTATGTACGGAACAACAGATGAAGTTTGGTTCGACGAATGGGAACATAGCGGTACACCCTGGGATAATCCTCAGGCTTATGACAAATTTTCTCCTCATAAGTATGGAACAAATCTCCTCAAATACAAAACACCAATGTTGATTATTCATAATGAATTGGATTACAGAGTTCCAGTTACAGAAGGAATGCAACTCTTTACAACTCTTCAGAGAATGGGAATAGAATCAAGATTTCTTTATTTCCCGGATGAAGGGCACGGAGTACTTAAACCACTCAACAGCGAACTCTGGCACAAAACTGTTTTCGAATGGTTAAACAAATATCTGAAAAAGTAAATAATCAGGAGTTTTTAAAATGAAATATAGAACACAAATAAAACTAATCCTACTTTTAGTATTACTCTCTCTAAATATTTATTCTCAAGAAAAAAGATTGTTTGGAATTGATGATATATTTAAATTCACAAGAGTTACTGATCCGCAAATTTCACCGGATGGTAAGTGGATTGCTTTTACTGCAACGGTAGTTTGTAAGGAAAAAAATAGCAGCAACAGTGATATATGGCTTGTATCTACTTCAGGGAGCGAGTTGCGCCAGCTCACCAATAGTCCGAAATCTGATGAACGACCAAGGTGGTCACCCGATGGAAAATATATCGCCTTTCAATCAACTCGCGATGTGGCACCGCAAATTTATTTAATAAATGTTCAGGGGGGTGAAGCAAAAAAAATTACATCAATGCCCTCTGGAACTTCAAACCACATCTGGGCTCCAGATGGAAAATCGCTGTTTTTTCTGTCAAATGTTTATCCTGATTGTTTTACAGGCGATTGGTCAAAGGATAAATCCTGTAATGAAAAAAAGGATCAAGAAAAATCCGAAAGTAAAGTAAAAGCCAGAATATTCGATGAATTACTTTATAGACATTGGAATGTATGGATTGAAGAAACAAGAAACCATATTTTCCAGACGGAGCTTGAAGGAAAAAATATAAAACAACTTACAAATGGTAAATTCACAATTCCACCTATAGCACTTAATGGTACTGAGGATTTACAAATTTCACCTGATGGTAAAGAGCTTGCATTCAGCACAAATATGGACAAAAAGTTAGCAGAAAGTACAAACAACGACATTTACATAATACCTGTAACAGGTGGTGAGCCAAGAAAGATTAGTGTAAGCCAGGGAGCCGATGTTTCGCCCCGTTATTCTCCAGATGGAAAATATATTGCATATCGCTCTCAGAAAACTTATGGATATGAAGCTGATCTTTGGCGTGTACTTATATACAATCGAACAACAGGTGAGACAAAAATTTTAACTGATGAAAGCAATTTTGATAACTGGGTCGATGATCTCGTATGGAGTAGCGATTCAAGAAAAATTTATTTCTCTGCTGAAGTGAAAGGTAACATATCAATTTACTCTGTTGATTTGAACCGTATGGTTAAACCTATTATTGAAGGACCTTTCTGGCACGAAAATCTGCGTATCGCAAAAGACGGCAATATTCTGACATTTACTCGTAGAGAGATATCCAGGCCAAATGAAATTTTTACCTTTGATTTAAAGCAGAACAAATTAAACCAGATTACAAATATCAACAAAAAATTCTTAGATGAAGTAAAATTAGCGAAAGGTGAAGAGGTCTGGTTTGATGGTGCTGATGGTAAAGTACATGGTTGGATTGTTAAACCGCCCGATTTTGATCCTTCAAAAAAATATCCATTGCTACTTATTATTCATGGTGGACCTCAGCAAATGTTTGGAAATGCATTTAGAGCCGACTGGCAGGTTTTTCCCGGTGCTGGTTATGTTGTTATGTTTACAAATCCAGAAGGTAGCCCGGGTTATGGACAAAAATTTGTTGAAGCCATCAGCAAAGATTGGGGAGGTAAATGCTATATCAGCTTAATGAAAGCTGTAGATTATATGCTTGCAACAGGTTATATTGATCCAAATCGCTTATATGCTTACGGTGGAAGTTTTGGCGGTTATATGGTAAATTGGATTTTAGGAAATACAGATCGCTTTGCTGCTTTAATAACACATGCTGGTGTATATAATTTGGAAGCAATGTATGGAACTACTGAAGAACTTTGGTTTCCAGAGTGGGAAATGGGTGGAACACCCTGGAGTAATCCCGAATTATACTTGAAATGGTCTCCCAATTATCTTGCTAAAAACTTTAAAACACCAACCTTAATAACTCATGGTGAACTCGATTTCCGTGTTCCTATCCAGCAGGGGATGGAATTGTTTACTGCATTACAACGAAGAGGTATTCCTTCAAAATTCCTCTGGTTTGCTGACGAAGGACACTGGATTATGAAACCACAAAATATTGTGTTATGGTATCAAACAATGCTCGATTGGTTAAAAGAATGGCAAAAATAAATTATGAACTTTAACCAGAAACTCTTAAAAATCCAACAGGATAAGAACTCGTTATTATGTATTGGACTTGATTCTGATATCAGTCGAATTCCCGAAAGTTTCAAGAAATCAGAAAACCCACAGTTAGAGTTTAATCGTTCAATTATCCAGGTTACTCATGACTTGGTATGTGCTTATAAATTTAATCTTGCTTTCTATGAAGAGACCGGAATTAAAGGAATGCAAGCATTAGAAAAATCTCTGGAACTAATTCCGGATGGTATAATAAAAATTGCAGATGGTAAGCGTGGTGATATCGGCAACACAGCACAAAAACAAGCTGATACGCTTTTCAAACTTTTTAACTTCGATGCTGCTACAGTGAATCCCTATATGGGATTTGATGCAATTGAACCGTTTATAAATTTTTCAGAAAAAGGTGTATTTATATTATGCGTTACTTCTAATTTGGGCTCAAAAGATTTTCAACACCTGAGTGTATCTGGTAAACCCTTATTTGAACATGTAGCATTAAAGGCGAAAAAGTGGAATCAGCACGATAACATTGGTTTAGTGGTTGGAGCTACTCATATTGCTGAATTAAAAAAGTTGAGAACGCTATTAATGGAAATGCCTTTTCTTATTCCAGGTATTGGTGCTCAAAAAGGAGATCTCGAAAAAACGATTAAATATGGTTGCTCAGACGATGGATATAATGCTGTAATTAATGTTGGGCGCTCAATAATTTTTCCCTCAACATCAAACAATTTTCAGGAAAGTGTAAGGAAATTAGCAGAAAAATATTTATCAGAGATTAATTCTTGTAGGAAAAAATATTATACATAGCTAAACAATTGTCTTTATATAAGGAGGCAAAATTATGAAGACAAAAATTTCTGAAAAAATATTGAGGAGGATCTGGAAGAAGCAAACATTTGTCAATTTACCTCTTGTAACTAGTGATGGAAAAAATATAAGAGTCGTTTCTGCTGGAAGAAGCAATCCCAATGGCGGTCCTGATTTTCTAAATGCAAAAATTTACATCGGGAGCACACTTTATGTGGGAGATGTTGAGATTCATATAAATGTTTCTGATTGGAATCTTCATCAACATAACAATGATCCAAAATATGACAAAGTGATTTTGCATGTGGTATATTCACCAGTCAAAGAATCATCTCAGCATAGAACTGTAACAAAATCAAACCGAAATGTGCCAATTTTATATCTCGAACCGTTTTTGGACGAATCTATCATTGAAAAGGCATATGAAGAGATTTATAAAGAACCAGTTACGGAATTTATCTCCCTGAAATGTCGTAATAAAGATATTGCTGATGTGAGTCTAAAAGAATGGTTGAAAAAACTATCGATTGAACGACTTGAGTACAAAATCCGCAGAATGGACGAAAGGTTAAAAGAGCTAATTCGTTACGAAAAATTGAAAGAACCAATAATTAAATACGACGGTGATACATATGAAATTAAGATTGAAGATATCCCGAGTTTTGAAGTTGAGTACGATGTGAAAGATTTTTCAGATATAAAATATTGGGAACAAATTTTTTATGAATATCTTTTCGAGTCGCTTGGATATACCAAAAATCAATTACCATTTTTAAAACTTTCAAGAATTGTTACACTAAACACATTGCGGAAATTGGAACTTCCACCAAAAGAGTCAGAAAGAATTTCGTTGATAGAAAGCGTACTTTTCGTTTATTCAGGATTGGTACCAGAAGCAGGTAGAATCAAAGAAAAAGAAACTCAAACTTATGTAGAGTCGATTAATAAAAATTTTGAGTTGGCAAATCCAGCGATTCCATCGCCAGGTATTAAATTAGTGGAGTGGCAATTTTTTAGATTAAGACCCGAGAATTTTCCTACTTTGCGCCTATCTGGCGCAGCAACTTTAACATACAAAATTTTATACGAAGGTCTTTTTAAAAATTTGTTAAAACTTTTTATGGATAACGCAGTTGATTCGTCAGAAAAAATTCAAGAACTTATTAAAATCTTCAGAGTATATTCAAATCATTACTGGAGGACTCATTACAGGTTTGATAAAAAATCCGACAGGGAAATAAAAGTGTTGATCGGTAAAGAAAAAATAACAGAGATTGTTATAAATGTTGTAATCCCAATTTTACTGTTATATGCCAGAATATTCAGAAAAAGAGAGCTGAGAGAAAATGTCATACACACTTACGAGAAAATAAAAATAAACAAATCTAACTTCCTTATTAAAAAGATGGATGAGGAGTTAATTCAAAAAAGGTTGAAAATTGATAATGCAATTCTTTATCAGGGTTTAATTCAGCTATACAAGTTTTACTGTTTGGAGGATAAATGCGACGAATGTGCAATTTATAAAAATTGAAAAAAATAGTTTTTATACTTGACTTCCTAAAAAAAGTTAATTATATTAAAAATAAAAAAGTATATGTTCCCAAATTTTAAAGCACGAACGCATGCTTGGTTCTGGTGGTTTGTATCCTTAACAATATCTTTCTTCCTGATTTCAAGCACAATTAGAACACTGGCTACACAATTTTAGACCACAATTTATCCTTCTGCATCATATCAGGTGTCATGTAACTCTAATTGGTATTCAAAGGATAGCAAAAATCCCATATTATTCCATAATAAATGGAATAAATTTTATTTTGAGCTTTGAAAAGATAATTTATAAAAGATATCCTATTAGTTAAATCCACTCTTCTTCATCATTAACTTCAACACCTGCATAAACCTGATCATTTATAGTACCCTTCGCCTTACGCATCATAAACAAGGGATAACCTTCGTTTTTCTCTTCTTTTTCTTGTTTTAAGAGGATATATGTTATAGCAGCACCAATGCCAATTCCTAATAGTGTCCAAAACCACGATTTCATTTTATTACCTGTTATTATTTAATCACAAATCTTTTGTTTTAAATTAATAATTAGATTTTGCATTTCCAAATAAAAATTTTTAAAGGTCATCTTTTGATTTTCGAACCCAAATAATTATATTTCTATCGTAACTAATGAAGAATCTTTACTATGAAAAAACTTAAATTATTTTTCACTCCTATTTTTTTGATTCTATTTTTTAGTTGTAGCGACGCACCGATTGGTTTTGATGGATATTACAATTATCCTTTGGAGGAAGGGCTTAGTTGGAAATATAATCGTACATTTCTTATGACTAACTTTAGACCAATTGATAGTATTAATTATGTACCTGATACTAACTCACGATCAGAAATAATCGAAGTTATATCGGAAGGGAAATACACATTTGAAAACGGAATAACTACATTTGTGCTAAAAGAACAAAACCATCCAATTTCTTACAACTTGATTCGAAGTACTTATTATATCTCAAAACCAAATGCACTCTATCGGTATGCCTATTCAGGTGGTGGTGTTGCCTCACCAAAAACTTATACAGATTTAAAATTGCAATTTGTAGGATTGAATTTCAATAATATATACTCGCTCATTAATTACTTTACTGAAGTACACGAATCACACCAGGACTCATTGTATATCGAATCTCCTCCAAGCTTAGTTTATAAATATCCACTAAAAATTGGGAGCCAATGGAATTTTGTAAATAATCCAATAATGAAGATTGACAAGGAGATAATCCGGAAAGAAATCGTAAGTACACCAGGAGGAAAATTTAACAGCCATGTAATTAAATGGAGTTATAAATTTAAGGATGCACAACTAATAGATGATTCAAATATAACTTGTATAGAATATTTATCCAGCGAAGGACTTATAAAAAGAACATTTCTTATTAAAAATGTTGCTGTAATTGGTCCATCAAATCCGGACGTTATTGGATATATGGACATAATTGATGAATTAATATTAACTAATATTTCGAGTTTATGAGAAGTAATCTGATTATATTTTTGTTGATGTTTATTTTAATTGCAGGATGTAGCAAAAAAGAGAAAGGACTTTCTGAAGCAGAAAAGAAAATTGTGAATTTTTCTGCAAGCGTTGCTGAAATTGTTGTTGGAATCCAAAAATTTGAGAATTATTATTCTCAAAACAAAAACAACAAAAACTGGAAATTTTATTATAATCAGAAGCGAGCGGGATTGGATTCGTTGAAAATAGAATTGGATAAAATCATTCAGGAGGTTAGATTTTTTGAGAGAATGCCAGATGAAGCTGTAAAAAAGTTGTCAGCTGAATTAATTTCAGCTTGCGATAATATAAAACTTTATTTAAACACCACCAATGCCGATTTAAGTAATTACTATACTCTTGCCCCTCCGGCGTTTGATCCTTATAACTGGGATAGATTAATAGTACCGGCAATAAAAAAATTAAACACCATAATAGAAAAGGATAAGTCGGTGTTGGAATCGAACAAATTTAAAGGTACACAATACTTCCTTTCTCAACCTGGCAAGGATGATATAAATCGGCAGATTCAATCGTCACCACAAAAGATGGAAGAATGGAAAGAGGAAGTTGAATCGGCAATAAAAACAATACCCGAAACAAAAACTAAAAAGTAGGAGAGTTTATGAAACGATTAATTATAAGTAGTATACTTACAGGCATCGTTGTAACTTTATGGGGAATGATTGCCTGGATGCTGCTCGATTTTCACAAAGATACTTTTAAAAATGTTCCAGAGGATAAAACAATGGCAATTTTTATGCTTGGTTCATTGCAAGAACACGCCGCATACATAATTCCTGCAAGACCCGATACGCATGAAGAATCGGCAGTAAAGGAATATGTAGAGAGGGTCAAAAATGGGCCTATTGCTTTGATTTTCTTTTTACCCCAAGGCGGAGATCCAACTATGATAAGGGAAATAATCGTTGGTATCATAATTAATATAATAACAGCCGCAATAGCTGGATGGATATTGCTTAGAAGTACTGCTGTTTCTCAAACATATTTGAAGCGTGTAATCTTCATAGCAGTGTTAGCTGTTTTTGCATCTCTTGCGATTCACTTTCAAAACTGGAATTGGATGTATTTTCCCCTGAGATACACAACAGCAATGACTGCTGACTTAATAATTGGATGGATACTCGGCGGTATGGTAATCGCCGCATTTATTAAAGAAAAAAATGAAAGGTGATCGTATGAAAAAATTATTTGTAATAGTACTAAGTTTTATATTTTTAACCTGTTCAAGCGAAAGAAGCAATATTAAGAATGAGTGCAAAGAGTTCTTAAAAATGTATAATCAGGTTGGGCAGCGACTTTACACAACTGCTGCAAATGCTGAATGGAAAGCCAGTACAGATGTAAAACCTGAACACACAGGACAAAGAATTGGAGCAAACGAAGCTCTGGCAGCCTTTATGGGCAGCAAATATGTAATTGAAAAAACAAAAAACTTCCTTAAACACAAGGAATTATTAGATGAATTGGATATCCGACAACTTGAAGAAATTCTTTTGAATGCTGCTTCTGCCCCCGGAACAATACCTGAGGTTGTAAGTGCAAGAATAAAAGCTGAGGCAAATCAAAGCGCTATACTTGATGGATTTGAATTTTGTGTGAAAAAGATTGGTGACAGATGCATTGAGAAAACAACACCAAATCGTATAGATGAAATACTTCTTAAATCAGTAAATCTGAATGAGCGGAAAAAGATTTGGGAAGTATCAAAACAAACCGGCCCAGCTCTAAAACCTGGATTAATAGAACTACAGAAACTTCGTAATCAGGTTGCTCAGGAAATGGGATTTAGTTCTTTCTTCCATTTACAGGTTGCTGATTATAAAATGTCGGTAAAGGAAATGACTGATATGATGCAACAATTTATAGATGATTTAAATCCACTTTATTTGCAATTACATACCTGGGCAAAATATAAACTTGCAGAAAAGTATAAGCAACCAGTACCAGATTTAATTCCTGCTCACTGGATTTCAAACCGCTGGGCACAGTCCTGGCCAGGATTGGTAGAGGGCGTTGATTTAGATTATTTGTTTAAAGGTAAATCGCCAGAGTGGATAGTTCAACAAGCTGAAAATTTTTATATTTCACTTGGAATGCCACCTCTGCCAAAATCTTTTTATGAGAAATCGGATTTGTATGAGCTTCCACCTGATTCGCCTCGAAAGAAAAATACGCACGCTTCTGCCTGGCATATCGATTATGAGCAAGATGTGCGTTCACTGATGAGTGTTAAATCGAACTATGATTGGTTTGAAACTACACATCACGAACTTGGTCACATTTATTACTATCTTGCATATTCAAATCCTGATGTTCCAGTAGTTTTGCGTGGAGGTGCAAATCGCGCATTCCACGAAGCTATAGGTGAATTAATATCACTCGCAGTTCGCCAGCCAGCATATTTGAAGGAAGTTGGCGTAATGCCAGCCGATATGCAGGTTGATAGAACAAAATGGCTCTTAGCTGAAGCACTCGATAATGTGGTTTTTATTCCCTGGTCGGCTGGTGTTATGACATTCTGGGAAAGAGATTTTTATGAAGAGCCGTTACCTGTTGATCAATTTAACAAACGCTGGTGGGAGTATGTAAAGAAATTTCAGGGAATTGTTCCACCTGAACCAAGAGGTGAAGAATACTGCGATGCTGCAACAAAAACTCATATCAACGATGATCCCGCCCAGTATTACGATTATGCGATGGCATTTATAATCAAATATCAACTGCATATGTACATTGCAAAAAATATTTTGAAACAGGATCCGCACAATTGCAACTATTACGGAAACAAGGAAGTTGGGAAATTTCTATGGAACCTGTTAAAGTTAGGTAAAACAAAAGATTGGAGGGTGTTAATAAGAGAAGTTACGGGGGAGGATGTAAATTCAAGAGCGATGTTGGAATATTTTTCTCCGGTGATGAAATTATTGGAGAAAGAAAATTCAGGTAAGAAAATAGGTTGGAATTAAGATTTTATAGAGTGAGTGATAGAAATATTTTTCTATCACTCACTATAAATTGATATAGAATCTTTCTACTACCTCATCAACAAAATCTTTCGTGATTGGTAGAAAGGTCCTGCTTTGTATCTCACCAAATAAACTCCTGATGAAACTGAAATATCATTTTTATTCTTACCATCCCAGACAACATTGTATGTACCAGGCATTTTTTCTTCTTTAACAAGCGTTTTTATCTTGCGACCTAAAATATCATAAACTGAAATTTCAACATCTGTACGCTCAACTACATCATAGCTGATCGTTGTTGTTGAGTTGAAGGGATTTGGATAGTTTTGATAGAGGAAATAATGAGTAGGTATTAAATTGTTCTCATTATTTTGTAACAATCGAACTGGGTTAAATATGTAGACATCCTTTTCCGTTACCGGGAAATAAGAAATTAGTTCAAGAACATCGCCTTCGGCAAATGATGTATCTGGGGTAATCCTTCTCATCCATAAAACATACATAGCTGGAACATTGCTAAAGTTGTTTAAAAGGTTGTAATGTGGTCTATAATCGTCAGTTGTTCCACCTGTGTAAATTGTTTTAGGTGTGTCAGTGTAGGTTGTAGCGAAAATTAATATAAGCTCATCACCCTCTTTGCTTGTTACCAATGGAAGTCTCGGTGATGGATTCCATTTACCATCAATATTTCCATAATAAAGATATTGTTTTGTAGATTCAGTTGGTGAAGTTTGCATCCATCTATATAGTGAATCGTTTCTTTCCACAATACCTACATCCAGCTGTCTGACGATATTTCCAGCTTTGTCTGTTTCCCAAACAGTGAAGGGTACTGTATTTCCGTATGCTGGATTTCCAAGTGGATATTTTTCGTAATCCTGATAAAGGAATCCAAATCCAACACTATCTTTTACAAAAGGCCTGAACTCTGGATGTTTTACCAGTCGTAATATTGGTGGGAAAGGGGCAAATCCTGCTATATATCTGTATGCTTTTTGAGTGTTATGGTTACTAAATATTATTAAAATATTTTTTAGGTCATCTACACCGTAACCGCTTTCATAACCAAAAGTATTTACTCTTGGATGGGCAGCTAATCCCCCATATCTAAATCTAAGTTCAGCATAATACCAACCAGGCACACCTGTAAACCAGATGTTCATATTATTATTATATTTCCAGGTTCTTAATCCGTATCTTGTAACAACTTGATTTGTTAAAATTTTGAAACCATCCACAATTGGCATATCGTGTTCATTGTAATAATAATCATATGGTATAGTTTGCATTTTTAATAAGGTATCATTTAATGTTGCATTTATCAAATTATATCGTCTATCATCATCTGAGATTTTTGTAATTGTAATTCTATATTCGTTATCCTTTAACTTGGAGTAATCAACCAATCTGACTTTAAATTTTGAGTCGCTTATGCCTTCAATATGTGTCGAAACTGTATCGATAGGTTTATACATAAAATCTTCCACTGTGATACTGATTGTATCAAGCCATTGATTACCATTGCTACTAAATATTTTATAAATTATATCTCCAATATAGCCCACAGGAGCTGCAGCGCTAACATAAAAAGTAAAATATTGATTTGGAATCCAGCCGCTGATTTCACCAATCTGGATAGTGTCAGGGTGATAACCTGCCAAATTATTATCTAACCAGATATGCTGACTCGTTGTTTTATAGCTGTTAATTGAAATATTTGATATCGGTGCTAAAGTTGTATTTTTAAGTTTAAATTTATATCTGATATCTTCTCCAGGATTAATAATTTTATCTCCATTTATGTTATCTGAAATAATATCGAAATCGACTATCTCGGGCTTGCCAATTGTGGGAATTTTTGTTATTGTTTTCTCCCAATAAATTGAATCACCATCTTTATATTTTATAATTAGGTCCAGATAAGCAGCATCTGGACTTATACCCGAATTAAGCCAATTACCCCAGGTGCCATCATTTGCAAGAGAATCATTATGATTTCCATCATCAAATAATTCTACTTCTCCAAGTAAAGGTTCTATTTGTGATTTAAGTATAGCTCTTACTGTTAATGCATTTTCAATCTTCACATTTAATAAAAATGGTGGATTGTATAGATTAGGAGGAAGGATTTGGGCATATGGAACTTTTTCAAAATTATTATCATAAATTTTTTGTATTAGTGTAGAAACTTCTCTTAATCGTGTAATACTATTCAAATTACTTGTTCCTCTTGCAACGAATACAGCGTATACGACTTCCTGTGAATCGCCTGGTGCCAGTGTGAGTGGGCCAGTGGGCATCGTAAATCTTACATCTGAAGGGGCAACATAATCTTTATTTAAAAATCCAACATCAGTTACTGGATCGCCGGCAAATATAAAATTTACTGTGTCACCTGTGTGTGGATCTATCCAGGGTTTATCAGTCCTTGTCCTTCCTTTCATAATATTATAAGTTTGTTCATACAAACTTGGATCATACCAATCTGGGTTTGTACATCCTCCCAGTCCAGGATGACAATAGAAATTGAAGCTCGATAAGTTACCATTTTTATATCCTATCCATTTTTTCCCAAATGCAACTGCTGTATCAAGTTGAGAACCTGTATAAATAAGCTGTCCTTGAAATAATTTAACTCCAACAGCTGGCGGTGCTAAACCGTATCCAGGTGGTCCATCATAATTATCACCGTTATAGCAATATCCAAGGTTGTGTCTTTTACCATTTGCATCAAATGTAGTATCACATCCCACATAATCATCAAATGCATCTCCAAGATCAGGATCAGACCAGAATGCTAAATATAAACTATCAATTACATTGTTGCTTTTGTTATAAATTTGAAATTTAATAAAATGAGCGTCTGCAAACCCAAAATCGAAAGCCCAATTTAATTGCCGAACTTCAACCCCTAAAGGCTTGGATCTGCCCCATAACCAAGTGTGGTATTTTGGGTCAGCATCATTGTATACAGCAAAGAGCATCATATCAGGATAAATAATTTTATTTGGTAAGATAATTGCAGGTTTATCAATTTCTGGTTCATAGATACCGTTATCGTTAATATCGTGATATGGTGCACCCTGATTGACTGGCCATTCCATAAAATCTGGATTTGAGTTGGGTAGATCAACTTTTGGCATAACTTTATAATAGCGATATTCTGGTTTGGTAAAATCGTCTGGTTCTCCGTTTGGTAAAATTGTTCCAGGCCTATATTCCGAGCCAAAATGTCCTACGGTTGCAACTCGTATTTCTTTGACATTCGGATTTGTATCTGATGTAACCTGACCACCAATCCACAGTCCAGATGAGAATATTGCATACATACCGCTACCTTTAGGCCATTCAAAACCAGGTCCAGTCTGTGAGTGATTGGAATGAAATTCACCATCATTTCTATAATATGCTGAGATTTGATTAACATCCAACAGGTTACGATGGATTATAACAGGTTTTTGAGATAGGTTTTTAACTCCTTTTTCCACTTCACCTGTGGAATTTGTTGCTGATAAGAAAAATGCAAGAAAGAAAAGAATTAATCGCCTGCGATTAAGTATTTTTTGCATTGCTACCTCCTTGGTGTTCGGTTAACAGAATAATAATATCTAAATTTTTTTGCATTTGATAAATAATTATTATAAATCCTATTATTTTATAAGAACCATCTTGCCATATATATTGTAATTAGTCATTTTTTCATTCCTTAATGAGCTTAAACTTAACTTGTAAAAATATATTCCACTTGCAATGGATTTACCATTTTCATCTGTTCCATTCCATTGAAAAAAATATGTATTTGCAGGCAGGGTTGCGTTTAAAATCTTCTTTATTAACTGACCCTGTATGTTATAAATACTCAAATCAACATTTGAGAATGCAAGCTCTACTGGAATATTAAATGAAATTGTGGTTGTGGTATTGAAAGGATTTGGATAATTTTGATGTACGATAAAGGACTGTGGTAAATCAATAGTTCCATTATTGGCAGAAGTGAACAAATTTATTCCTGAACCACGACTATTTCCTGAACTATCAGCAAGATATAGATTTACGAATGATGGCCTTGTTGATTTAAAATAATAATTTGTTTTCCATTCTTCATCCGATAATCTTAAAAATCTTTCGGTAACATATTCGTGGTAACTTAGCATTGGACCAATAAAGGCTACATTACCAACTGATGGAAGTTCGGTAACAAAAACACCCAGGTTAATCATACCTGTTCCAGAATGCAAAACCCAGCCAACCACATTTCCAAATTCATTGGTTGGAGCAGTGTGAACATCAGCAACTATTAAATCCTTTTTCTCGAAATCTTCATCACCAGTGTAATAAAGGTTATAATACCATCCATTATATGGGCGACCACAAACTGCTTGCCTAAAGAGCATATTTTTCAAAAAATCTTTTTCGCTCTGGTTAAGCATAATTCCGTCGAGCTCTTTTTTTGCTATGATGGCAAGTGTATTTGCTACACCATTAAAATGCTGAAAGTAATTCAAAATGCAACTTTTTGCATAACCATTTAATGAGTTAAGCTGGTTAAAATAATCCAATGCAAGTTGTGATAAAGTACTCAGGTTATTGTAAAATTCAGGAAAAGGTTCAACATAGCTATAAGGATATGAACAAATTATTCCACGAGTATAAGATTGTTTTGCGTAAAGTAAGACATCGTGTCTTAACTGTGACCAGGACGCAAGTTGTGTGTTCATCATCTTTTGCCAGAATGCAGCCGTTTGCATAAAAGCCGGCAAATTGGTCCTGTTATTCGGTGGATTTAGACGGCGAATACTGTTTAACCACAAATTGTATAACGAGACATTCCAGAAATCACTGTCGTATGAATCCACTAAATATCTTAAGGCAGCCAAATTAGGTGCATAGTGATAATTATCGAGCTCTGATTGAAGCAATTGTGCTGCTGCGTTATTACCGATTGAAAATATAATGTCGAGAGTGGATGGTAGAATTCTCCGAACACTTACCCCATTATAAACAATCTTATCAAATACTACCTCACTTGTTATGTAAGAATCTACAATAAACCTTTGACCAAGAAGCAAGAATGCTGAAGCTGGAACAATTTGGTCAGGGTTGAGAGGATTTTTAAAAAGAATTTGAGATAATATTCGCTGAAAAGCATACGGTTTCGTTTTCAATAAATCCTGAAAACGCTTAATCAAAAAGCTGTTGAGCAATTCGTCCGCATTCGTAATATTCAGGGAGCTTTTTAACTCCTTTAAATTCTCTATGGTAACATTATCTGATTCTCCAACAAAGAACTTTATTATATTATCAATCTCCTGCAGCAATGTATAAGAATTTGAATTTTCCAGAGCTTCAAGGATCAAATACGCATCAATTATTTGTCGGCGGATATTCTCTGGTGATATATTATTAAGTGATTTAGGAGGAAGCAGATATATTTCAGTTCTTCCCAACCAGATCATAGATTTAAAATATCTTCCAAGTTGTGGTTTGTCTTGATCCGCATAATGTCCACGAATCCTGAATTGACTAAAATCAATGGTTCGATTCTCCGTTGAGAATAATGGGTAGTCATTTACATCCTCTTGCTGAATCAAGTTCATCAATTCATTAACTGTAGCAAAATTCTCAAAGTAGTACGGATTAACTTCCGTATTTTGAAGTAGTTTTCTGGCAACTGTTAAATATAAATCCACATCTCTTAATGATGGATGCATTTCTGGAATATTCGAATACCGGGCATTTAAAATATTCATTTGAGAATGTAAGTTAGTAAGCAATTGCTCTAACTTCGGAATCAAAACACTCAACTCAATATCTTTTAATATTGCATCGAACGATATATGCCATGCGTGTAAAATAGCATCTGTTGAGATGTAAACAGGCAAATCTTTATGCCAGATTTCTAAGAAAGCACCCCCAAATGTTTCTCTGGATAATCGTTCACTTACCATGAACCCATTATTTTGAATAAGCGACTTTTCGTAATCAGTTAATTTATATTTAAGAATTATGCTGTCAAGGTATAGTGGAGTTGAGCTTATAGGAGAGATTTTTGCTTTAAAAGTTCTTGCTGGATACATTTCCAGTAAACCAGATGTAGTAAGATTTTTGTTGTTTAACAAAAATTGCTTATAAGCATTTAGGTTAAAATTATCTGATTGTGAAAGTACGAACCCGCCCAATTGACTTATTAGAATAAGCCACGAAAAAATCAATAATTTTTTCATATAAACCTCCTAACTTTTCTTAGTAAAATTTAAAAAATAAATAAACAAAAGTCAATACCCCGCATTGCCTTATGTAGAACTCACTTAGTAATTGGTTTCAAACTTATGAAGAACCCTTAGAATTTGCCCGATTTTAACAATAATTTAGGTTATTTTATAAATATGCCCCTGTGGAATTCTTACCACTATTATTATTAATTTTTTTCTGGGTCAGGTTTTTTCTCTGAAAGTTTCCGGCTTATATCTGGATACAATTGTTTAAAGCAATCTGGACAAAGTCCATGGCTGAATCGTGCATCTGAATGGTCTTGAATATATGATTCAACCTGTGTCCAGAAACCCTGATCATCCCTGATTTTCTTGCAGTTTGCACAAATTGGAATAAGTCCACGTAAAGTTTTAACTTCGTTTAAAGCTTTCTGTAATTCCGATATTAATCTTTCTCTTTCCTCCTCAACTTGTTTCTGGTTAGTTATATCGTGAGCAATTCCTACAATTCCGATTACTCTTCCGAATTCGTTCTTAATCGGAATTTTGCTTGTTTGATGCCAGCGAAATTCTCCAGTATCTTTGTGAAATGCCTGCTCTATTTCATTAACAATTGGCTCCCCAGTTTTTACTATTTGCATCTCATCATCATGATATTTTTTTGCTAATTCTGATGGATTAAAATCAAATGTTGTTTTACCCAATACATCCTCTTGATTTTGCATACCTATGGATCTTAGATGTGCAATATTATTCAGAATATACCTACCATCCACATCTTTGAAAAATATTATATCTGGAAGATTATCTATTAAAGTTCTCAGCTGATTACGTTCTCTTTTGAGCATTTCCTCGAACTCTTTGCGTTCAGTTATATCACTGCTGATGCACACCAATCCAGTAATTGCTCCTTCTTCGCTTTTTATGGGAATTTTTGTGGTCAGATGCCAGCGCATCTTGTTTATATCTCTATGGTAAGCAATTTCTTCTTTACCTATCAGTGGTTCACCGCTCATTACAATTTTCTTTTCGTCTTCACTGTATTGCTTTGCTAATTCAGGTGGATTGAAATCAAAGGTAGTTTTTCCTAAAACTTCCTCTTCGCTTTTTGCACCAAGCGATGTATAATGTGCGCGATTACTCAAAATATATCTACCTTCAGCATCCTTGAAATATATCAAATCAGGTAGATTATCAATTAAAATTCGTAGATAATTTTTTTCAGTTTTAAACATTATTTTTCTATCGAGATTTTAGTTAATTTACTTATTTCCAACATAAATATTAAATAGTAAAACGCGAACAACTATTTTTATAACGACATCTTGAAGATAGTGAAGCGGTATAGCTACACTTGCAGCCTGAGATATAGAATTATCTAAAATCCAGTACTGTTCTGATCTTCTTTAAAATTTCGCTTAATGAATAAGGCTTGGTGATAAAATCTTTAAGCCCATCTTTGTATAGTTGTGATTTAAGCGATGGTTCTAAATAGCCACTCGCAATAATAACTTTTGCATCAGGATTAATTTTGTGTATTCTGTAAAATATTTCTTTGCCATCGAGTTTTGGTAACCCCATATCGGTAATGATTAAATCGATGTTTTGATAATTTTTTGTATAAACATCCACACCTTCAACTCCATTTTCAGCTGTTATTACAGTATAACCTTTTGCGATTAATAATTCTTCAAGCATTTGTCTCAGATATTGTTCATCTTCAATGATAAGGATTGTTTCATTTCCGCCTTTAATTTCTTCTTCAGTTTCCGATGCTGATATTTTATCGTTCTTATGTGTTTCCATTGATGGTAGATAAACATAAAAAGTTGTTCCCTGTCCGGGTTCGCTCTCGACTCTTATAAAACCCTTATGTGCGGAAACTATTCCGTGAACGACTGAAAGTCCCAAACCAGTTCCCTGTCCATGTGCTTTTGTGGTGAAAAAGGGTTCAAAAATTCTCGCTTTGGTATCTTCGTCCATTCCAATTCCTGTATCCGAAACAATAATTGTAACATACGAGGGTTCGTTTATATTGCTAAAGTGTTCTTTTAGTTTATAGATGTCAGAAATTTCTGTGGAGATTGTAAGTTTACCGCCTTCTGGCATTGCATCACGCGCATTTACACAGAGGTTTAGCAGTACCTGATGAATTTGAGTTGGGTCAGCGAGGACTGGAGGAAGGTTTGATTTGAGATTTAAATTTATTTCAATAATTTTTGGGAAAGTTTCGTTAATCATTTTACTAATTTCTTTTATTAAAGAATTAATATCCAGAGGTTGAATTGAAATTTCCGTCTTCCTTGCAAATGTTAACATTTGTCTTACAAGTGCGGTACCTCTTTCCGTAGCACGCGCTATAGCTTCAACACTTTGTAAAATCTTATTTGGATCCTGAGTGTGGATTTTTAATAAAGAGGCATGTCCTAAAATAATTGCAAGGATATTGTTAAAATCGTGTGCAATACCACTGGCAAGCGTTCCTAAACTTTCAAGTTTTTGAGCTTGTGCTAACATATTTTCCAGTGATTTCCTTTTTGTGTCATCAAATAAATATCCTTGCATTCGAACCAGTTTATCATTTTCATCAAATATTCCAATAACATTTGCTACTATATGAAGTGGTGTTCCATCAAGCTTGCGCATTTGCAATTCGTAATACTCAATTTTCTTCTCTCTTTGTAATCTTGATAATAGTCTTGCACGATCTTCCGGTGACTCATATAATATACTTGTATCAATTTTTAGAGCTTCTTCGATTGAGGAGAATCCGAAGATTTTTAAAAAAGCCGGATTACAGGCAATAATTTTACCCTCAACTGTGCTTATGTAATCTCCTGTAAGGTCATATGTAAAGAATTGTTCATACTGTTCGTATGATTTTTTCAGGTCCTCTTCTGCTTTTTTGCGTTCAGTTATATCCACTGCGGTTCCTATTGCTGCAGGTTGTCCAAACCAATCGATTTTTCCAGCTGTATAATCTATCCAGAGAACTTTTCCATCTTTTCTGAGTATCTTAAATTCATACCGCAGAGGTACTTCGGCACCGAGTTGGCGTGATAAACCGCGTTCGCGCACCAGGTTGCGATACTCTGGATGGACAATATCCCAGAAGTGCATAGAAAGAAGTTCCTCCGCGGTATAACCGGTTATTATTTCTGTAGCTTTATTTACATATACAAATCGCTCACCCTGATATATTACTATCGCAGTTGCTGTTGTATCTGCAAGTTGTCGAAACCATTGTTCGCGCTCTCTAATTGCCTGTTCAGCTTTTATGTGTTCGGTAATGTCTTCAAATGTTGCGACCATACCGTCGAACTCACCCACTTCATTAAAAAGCGGTGTGGCGTTAATTGATAGTAATACTCTGCGCCCATCAGGCATATTAATTGCGTGTCTTATACCTGTAAATGTTTTTAACTCAGTCTTAACTTTATGGAATGGAAGCTCGTCATCCGGAAATTCATTTCCATCAAAGTCAGAAATTCTAAATACAGGTGAGTTATATTTTTGTCCAGCAATTTCACTCCTTGTTAATCCTAAAATTTCTTCCGCACGAGTGTTTGCATATATAATGATTCCATTTTTATCTACTCTTGTGATGCCCACAGGACTTGTTTCTGTAATACTTTCAACGAAATTTTTTTCTCTTTGTAATTCGCTTTCTCGCAGTTTTCTTTCTGTTATATCCTGTTTTACGGCGATAAAGTGTGTAATTGTCCCTTCATTATTTTTTACAGGGGTTATGGTCATTTCCTCGTCGTACAAGGAGCCATCTTTACGGCGATTAATTAATTCACCATGCCAAACTTTACCGGAAAGAATAGTATCCCACAGGTTTTTATAAAACCGCTGATCCTGTTTGCCCGATTTTACCAGATCTCTCGGGTTTTGACCAAATACTTCATCCGGAACTTTATAACCTGTAAGTCGGGTAAAGGCTGCATTTGCCCATTGTATGAATCCCTCACGATTTGCTATTACAATTGCGTTTGCAGAGGCTTCTAATGCTGCATTTTGCAAAAGTAGTTGTGCTTCAGCTAACTTTTTCTCCGTCACATCTGTTATAAATCCTTCAAGGTGGTCAACAGAACCGTCTTCAGAAAAAATAGCTATACCTTTCTCCCAAACATTTTTTATTAAACCATATTTCGTTACAATACGATATTCTAATTCATATGGAATTCTTTTATTACATGCTTCCTGTATAGTGTTCCATACATAATTTCTATCCTCAGGAATTATTAAGTCGTTATAAGCTATAACTTTATTATCAATAAGTTCTTCAGGAGAATAGCCTGTTAATTCTATTGCCCCATTACTTATAAACTTCATTGTCCATTTTTCATCGTTAAGGCAATTGTAAACCATACCTTTTAGGTTACCGATTAATCTTGCAAGTTGTTGCTGGCTTTGTTTTAATGCCATTTCAGCAAGCCTTAATTCAGTAATGTCCACAATTGTACCGGTATATCCTATGATTTTATTTTCTATATCTTTTTCTGGAGTAGCTTGTCCAATTACATATGCGATAGAACCATCTGGTCTTAAAAATCTGTATTCAGCATAAGATGTTTTTTGTGATTTAATATCCTTCTTCCAACCTGCTATTAATTTTTCTCTGTCCTCTGGATGTACAGCTTTTAACCAACCATCTCCCAGTGCTTCTTCGCAAGATAATCCAGATATTTCACACCATTTTTTGTTAACATAGGTTGTGTAACCAAGATTATCTGTATGAAAAATTCCGACAGGGGCAATGTCTGTAAGATGTTTATAGCGTTGCATAGTTGAGGACAGTAATTTTTCTGCAAGTTTCTTTTCCGTAATATCCTGTGCAACTCCCTGTATTCCTACAACCTTGCCTTCTCGGAAAATGGGATTTTCATAAACTTCAAGCAGGACGATGTTTCCGTTTTTGTGTTTAATCTCAACAAGGAATGGTTCTTTTGAGACTTCTCCACGTAGGTGGGCTCGTGTTTTAGCTTTTGCTATTTCATTTATTTCGGAATTGGTTGTGAACCAATCAGGTCTATTTTTCCAGACATCTACACTGTAACCGGTAATTTGTTCTACAGTTGGAGAAACATAGGTTGTATTACCTTCTGCATCCTGAGTATAAAAGAATAACTGTTTTGTACCTTCGATAATAGTTCGCATTCTTTCTTCACTTTGACGCAGAGCATCTTCCGCCTGATGTCTCTCAGTAATATCAAGCATAGAAACTATGCTTTGGGTTGTTCCTGGAATCATGTTTGCGAATAAAATGACATCTCTTTTTTCGCCTTTTTTGTTTATCAACTTCACTTCGTATTTTCTTGGTGCTTTGGTAGGATCAATTCGTCTTAATTGATGATAATGTTGCATTAATTCTAAACTCTCCGGAGCAGCATAATTAATCCAGGAGGTTCCAATAAGCTCTTCTGGTTTATAGCCAGTTACTGGAAAACATTCCTCATTGGCGAGAACAATTGTGTTATCGGCTTCTACTATTAAAGTCGCAGTCCCTGTGGCTTCAAAAATTGCTCGATAGCGCTCTTCTCCCCTTTGCTGTATTATTATTGATTGTTCTCTCAGACGAAGAAAGATTTTTATTCTTGCATTCAAAGTCGTTTTTGTGAAAGGCATCTGGAGGTAATCATCAAAACCAGCTAAAAGGTATTTATCGACACTGCTTCTGTGGTCAAGTACAACAATTATTGGGAGGAATGCTTCCAGTGTTTTCTTAAATTCTAATACCTTTTTACCTATAGAATTTGCATATGCTTTATCGATTATTACCAGATCAGAATCTTGATATTCGTTTTCTTTAATAGTAATAGCTTCATAACCGAAACTTTTTAGTGTTTCGATAATTAAATGTCGATCAACTGAATCAACTATACCAATTGCGATTTTATTGGTATGGCTAGTCATATTTAATGAAGTTTTTTATAATATTCTATAGAATTGAACAAAATATTTTTTATTTATTTCTTAAAATTTCTTTAATCTCGCTTAAAAGTTCTGCTTCTTTAGAGAGTTTTGGTGGGGCTTCAGGTGCTTTCTCTTCTGCTTTCTTCAACTTGTTCATTCCCTTTACAACAATGAACATACAAAAAGCTACAATTACAAAATCGATAACTGTGTTAATAAAAGCTCCATAACGAATTACAACTGCGTTTGCACCCTCAGTTGCTGATTTTAAAGTAAGAGAAAGGTAACTGAAATCAACACCACCAAGCAGCAATCCAACCGGTGGCATAAGTACATCATTTACAAGCGAGCTGATGATTTTACCAAATGCGGCTCCGATTATAATACCAATTGCCATATCAACTACATTTCCCCGCATTGCAAATGCTTTGAACTCTTTTAAAATTGACATTTTAATTCTCCTTCTTTTTTTAAATATAAGAATTTATTTTTTAAGTTAAAACCTGAGTAACTTGTCTAAAGAAGAAGTTGCGGTATCTGTTTATTTGGCTTAAAAATGTAAAAATTTCAATAAATTTCAAACATCCTTTACCTGCTGATTATTTTAATAAATATTCTTTTATAAACATCACCGTTGAATAGAATTGGAAATCAGCGTTCTTTTTCTTTACAAAACCGTGTCCTTCATCTTTTGCAAGCAAATACCAGACAGGAATATTGTTCTTTTTTAGCACCTCGACCATTTGTTCAGCTTCGCTTGCAGGAACCCGTGGATCATTTTTACCCTGAACTATGAACATAGGTTTTGTTATTTTGTGTGCATTGTTAAGTGGAGCAATCTTTTCAAGAAACTTTCGCATTTCGGGATCTCTCTCATCTCCATATTCAACTCTTCTTAAATCTCTTCTGTAACTTTCAGTATTTTCAAGAAATGTAACCAGATTGGAAATGCCAACTATATCCACAGCACAGCGGATTTTTTCAGGATAATATGTTGCAACAGCCAGTGTCATATGCCCGCCATAACTCCCACCTGTTATCATAATTCGATCAGAATCAAGTTGAGGTTGAGTTTTTATCCATTCTAATAATGCATCAATATCTTTATATGAATCTTCTCGTAAATATCCGTTATCGAGTTTGAGGAAAGTTTTTCCGTAGCCAGATGAGCCACGAATGTTTGGAAAGATAATTGCAATACCAAGTTCGTTAAGATAATAATTGTTTCGCCCCAAAAATGTTGGACGAAATTGTGATTCAGGTCCACCATGAATGTTTATAATAACTGGTTTTTTGCCAGTATATTTTTCTGGTGGCATATATAAAAAGCCAGTAATTGTTCTACCATCAAACGATTTCCATTTAATAAGTTCGGGTTGAGAGAAATTTTTTACATTCAAACCACCTGTTTCGCTCTCCGTCCATCTCTCAAGTTTACCGGTTTTTACATCGAGTGAGTAGACATCTGTTGCGGATCGGGCGGAGCTCATACTGAATCCAATATCCTTTCCGTTGTTGTGCCATTTTAATCCGGATATTACACCTATTGGAATATTGTCGAATTTTTTTACCTTTCCAGTTTCAACATTTAGCAGACGAACTATGCTTATTCCATCTTCGTTTGTAGTAAAAATTATTGATTTTCCATCAGGCGACAAATCAAAATCTTCAACATCCCAGTTGATATCGCTTGTAAAAAATTTATATGCTTTTGTTTTGAAGTCGTAATATGCCAATCTTAGAAATTCAGAATTCAAATCCGTGGTAAGGAAAATTCCTTTATCATCTTTGCTGAATTGGGCGCTCATATAAGCTACTTTTTCGTCTTTCTTTTCTGTGATTAATTCTTTTTCACCAGTGTTCAGGTTAACCAGATATAGATAACTTTCATTAATTGAAATGCCATTTTTTACCAACAAATACTTACCATCGTTGGAGAAATCTAACGGTTCCCAACCGCCGCCTTCGACTTCCAATATTAATTTATCAGTTGCTGGATTTTGAGGTTCGACTATGTATAAGTCAGTATCTTTACCATTTCTTCTTGTTGATGTATAAGTCATATATTTTCCATCTTTCGAAAATGGTCCGAGTGTGTTTTTAGATTTGCCATCCGTAAGGAGTGTAATAGTGCCTGTGTTTAAATCGAACCTATAATTTTGGAACCATTCGCCACCGCCAATATCTTTTGAGAAGACAAAATAATCAGAATTTTGTGGATTGAAAATTGCGCCACCTATTCTTTCATTTAAAAATGTTAATTGAGTTCTTGCTCCGCCTGGAAATTTTATAAGGTGAACCTGAGGTGTTTCTGCAAAGCGAGTTAAGATAAGCATTTCTTTTCTTTCAGGATGCCAGGATTGAAACACTGCCGAACGAAATTCGGTGTATCTTCCGACCTGTTCAACAATTGTAAGCGGTATAGAAGGAATTCCATCGATAACGAGATTTTCTGGTGGTGTTAAATAAGTGGGTTGTTGAGATAATGTAAAATTAAATAAGATGATAAGGAACAAAAAGATGTACTTTTTCATATTACAGCCCTTTTTTGCATAAAGATAAAACAAGAAGATGAAAAATTCAAAAGTTTTGGAAAGCAATAAAAAAGCCGACATCAGATAGATGTCGGCTTATGAAAAGTGGGTTTTTATTTAATGAGCAATAGTTTTTTCACCGCAGTATATTTGTTTTTAGATTTTGATGTAGATATGGCTACTAATCTGTAAAAATATATACCACTGGGGTAATTTGAAGCATCCCAGGCAAGTTGTTTATTTCCTGTTGTTTGAAATTCATCAACTAAAACTGCAACCTCTCTTCCCAGGATATCATAAATTGTTAGCTTAACATTTGAAGCTTCAGGAATTGTATATTTTATGTTTGTTATTGGGTTAAAAGGATTTGGATAATTTTGTGAGAGATTAAACTGATATGGAACAGAAGCTTCATCTGGAGCGCTTAAGACGGTTGTAAATGTTTCGGCAGTTAACTTTGCTTGTTCAACATTTCCTGCTGTATCCATAGCAATTGAGAAAAATCCATAAGTTTTTCCGTGCTCACCTGTAAAGATAGCAGTTGTATCAGAAGTATTTGTTAGCCAGGCTTTGAAAGGTGCAGAGTTTTCAGAAACATAAATTGTATACTGATAAATTGCGGCATCATCAGCCCCGCCCCAGCTTACATTGAATGAATTTGGTGAGGTTGAATTTAGTGCTTTGACTGAGCTTGTTGGTTTACCGACATCGATTGTCCTGAAAATATTTCGAGTCAAAATAGGCGGATTATCGTCAAAATAGATTCGTGCTTGAGAATATATTCTGCTTCCAGTTGTTATATCAGTTTTTGGAAGAACTGAATAAGTTACGAATCCTTCACCTCTGTGTAACGAGTCGTTCAACAACAGGAAACCGGAGAATGGATCTGTAGGTGGTAAATTAGTAAGTGGATCAATTGATTGGAATTCCCACACTATTGAATCTCCGTAGATTCCCGCAGTGAAATCGACATATAGATTTAAAGAATCGCGGACATCTAAACGAGCTGAATAGAAATCTCTACCTGGAGGTACATTGAATATAAAAGAACCGAATCCAAAACTTCCGAGCGTAAAGCTGCTATGGTCTGCATTTGCGTCCAGCTTCTGAATTATTTTTACAGCTTGAGCCGGTGCAGTTGCTGAGTCGGGATCGTTTTCAAATTGGATTAAATAAGAGAGAGATTTATGCTGAATCCAATTTAATGCACCGTTAGCCGCAGGACCTACGATGTCGTTAGGATCAAATGAAGCAACACCCTCGGGTGAGCTTAAGTTTTGATTATTTTGTGAATGTTTATTATGAAAATCTAATAGTTTTCTAAAAAAGTTTCCAAAACTAAACAATTTGCTTGGACCTGGTTTTTTGAATGGGAAGTATAACATAGTAGCTGCATCCTGCACTAAACCCTGAGCATCTCGAGCCATATCCTGTTGTTGATTCCTTAAATTCCATGCCTCACAAGCTCCGGCATCTTCATACGGACAACCTTGTGTTATACCATTGGGGAAATTCCAAAAAGTATTTGCTAAAACTTTTGAAGTATCCAGCCATCCACTATCCAATGCAGTTTTTATTGAAATATAATATACTGAATCGAAACTTGAACGCGTTGTTATGAATGCATCCGCATAAAAGTGGAATCTGCCACCTCGGTTAAATGTAATTGTCATCGGAATTGTTTTTGTACGTCCCGCTCCAATGTTGAATAGAGATATAGCAAATGAGTGGGTATTAGTCGATGAATCAAAGTATACATTTACATCTGGTAATGGCGGTATATCCATCGGAAGTGCTTCAGGTTTAACAACCAGACTTACATTGCCGGCTACCTTTAAGTAAACGAGCGCTCTTTCTATATTAATATTCATCGGATTGTGCACATTCAACGAATAGTAACCTGGCTGTCTCTGGCGTATTGCGGCAGGACCCGACATTGAAATTTGTATATCGAGAGGTGAAGTTGGTTGAATTGTTAAAGCATTTGTCAGAACTGCTTGAGTGGCATTCGGTCTGCGAACAACCACATCCCACTGACCGATCGCAACATTATTCAGCACAAAAACAGCATTCAACCTTGCCTCATTAATAAAATTTGTTTGTTGAGCAATTACATCAGATGAACCATTCCTTCTGAGTATAGCTGTGGAATTTTCCTCGAACCTTGCCCCTATTATCTCGAGCGTTATTTCGCCGTTATTGCCAGCAGTATTTTCGCGTACTCGTTGAACAGAAAAACTCATCGAGTCGGCTCGGAATTTATACGGATTAATACTACCTTCTGGATTATATACGTAAAAGTAGTAAGCTCCGTCGATTGTGTTGGGTATTATGATTTCGTTCGTTGAAAAACCAATCTTCTCCGAGCGGAATTGATAAGTGTTGCGGTCTAAATTTCTTGATGTGGATGTGAAAGCATCCGGTGGTCTCAATAATGTTGTCGCTTGAGTTTTAACCGATAATGTTTTCCCGGCAGTTGTATTTAGACGATAGTACCTAACTCCAAATGCTTTTACTGTGTCTTGATATTCCACACCTAATGAAATAGGAATTATTATTATGCGAAATTCATCCGCACCAATATCCGGATACAATGGGTCGCGAGGTTCAGCATCGATGTCGTCAGTTACCGAGGCAAGAGGAGTGGCTGCACTGTCCAAACCTAAAGTACCTATGTGTAAATCAATATTAGAAGCAAATAATGGATTTAAAGAAACCGAATTTGCATCCTTACCACTTATTGCTTTTAATTCTTGTAGATTAGCTCTATTTCCACTCCAAAATGCTAATGTTGTACCCGAAGTGTAGAGATTATTGTAATTTGAAGTTCCGATAGCGGCAGTAGTGCCGATGTAATATGCATATCCACCGCCCTGGTTTGCGAATATGTTATTGACAATATTTATGCTACTTCCACTACCTTCAACCGATAAGCCTCTACCTGCGGTTGCATGTGTGCCGGTTATATTAACACTATTGTGATAAATATCCTGATTTGTACTTGAATAAATCTGAATTCCGTAAGCCGTGCTTGTTCCACCAACAGTTATGAAATTGTTTGCTATCAATCCACGAGGTGTTGGAAGTCCTGTACCTCCATCACAATTGGTAAGATAGATACCATAAAAACCATTGATGCTTATTTTGTTTTTCAATATCTGTATCGCTCCAGTATTATTCTGAATCTCAATACCGCGTTGGGCTGTTGATGAAGTTATCGTGTTACCATTAATCTGTGGTCCTGAATGATACTGTAAAAGTATTGGATTATATCCTGTATTGTTGAATGTGTTATTGGTTATCTGTGTGCCAGAAGATTGTACAGTGTTACTTAAGCCGCTCATATTTATTCCGTAACTGCCGTTCACAAATGTGTTACCGCTAATTATGCGACTTGTACATAAAGAATTATTTGCTCCGATTATAATTTGATTTGTTGAACCACTGGATGTCTGTGTTCCCGATAATATGTTGTTCTGTATACGTAAATCTTCTACTCCTCCGACTATATCTATCACTTCTGCATAAGTAGCGTTAACAACATTATTACTTGCTAAAGTTAAATTTTGTATGCGTATATAATCGGCTCCGTTAAACCTTATCACATAATTATCGCCTGCACCTGACGCCGCATAAAACAATGTGGTATTGGCTGGATTTCCTGATTGCGATTGAAATGTTACTGTGTTTGTGCTGCTTGAGCCTGGTATAGGTAGTAACTCTACTTGTTCTATATATGTCCCGTTCAGGATGTTAAATGTAACAGGTGCTGATATTCCCTTTAATAACAAATCTGCTTTTACAGCTGATAAAGATGCATAAATTCCTCCACTACCTACTGTATAACTTCCCGATAGTGGTGTTGTGGTTGCAGGATCAGGTGTAAACTCATCAGCTCCTATATCAGGCGGCGATGAGCGTACTGTACCGTCTATATCGTCACTGACGCTCGCCAATGTAGTTCCCTGACCATTTAACCAGGGTGTTACAGTATGTAAGTCTGTGTTTGATACAAAGTGCGGATATACTGAAACTGAATTTGCATCCTTTCCACTGGCTGTTTGAAGTGCTGCAAGTGTGGTTCTATCGCTTGTCCAGTATGCAACATAATTGCCAACAGTATATAGATTATTGTAATTTGAAGTTCCGATAGCGGCAGTAGTGCCGATGTAATATGCATATCCACCGCCCTGGTTTGCGAATATGTTATTGACAATATTTATGCTACTTCCACTACCTTCAACCGATAAACCTCTACCTGCGGTTGCATTTGTGCCGGTTATATTAACACTATTGTGATAAACATCCTGATTTGTACTTGAATAAATCTGAATTCCGTAAGCCGTGCTTGTTCCACCCACAGTTATGAAATTGTTTGCTATCAATCCACGAGGTGTTGGAAGTCCTGTACCTCCATCACAATTGGTAAGATAGATACCATAAAAACCATTGATGCTTATTTTGTTTTTCAATATCTGTATCGCTCCAGTATTATTCTGAATCTCAATACCGCGTTGGGCTGTTGATGAAGTTATCGTGTTACCATTAATCTGTGGTCCTGAATGATACTGTAAAAGTATTGGATTATATCCTGTATTGTTGAATGTGTTATTGGTTATCTGTGTGCCAGAAGATTGTAGATTTGTACTTATACCTGACAGATATACACCATAACTACCATTGTTAAACGTATTGTCGGATATTTTTATGTTGTCGATAGAGTCGCCATCCGCGTATACAATTATGAGATTTGTTGAACTGCTTGTAGTGCTCACACCATTTAAAATATTATTCAAAATTCTATTATTATTAGCATCACCATCTAATTTAATGAGCGTACCGTATGAGGTACTTCCACTTGCAGTAATTGTGATATTCTGGAAGGTAATGAAATCTGCCTGAAGTAGTCTCACAACATAGTTGTTTGTACTTGTTGGTGTGAAAGTAAGTGTTACATCAGCTGCATTGCCAGTTTGTGATTGAAATGTAATTGTGTTTGCAGCGCTGGCTCCATTGATAGAACCAATTACAATTTGTTCATTATAACTTCCGCTAATGATATTAAAAACAACTGATGCACTCACTCCTTTTGTAGTAAGGTCGGAAACTGCTGCAGATAATGTAGAATAATCACCACCAATACCAATTGTATAAGAACCGCTTAGGGGTTGGGAATGTGAATTTGGAATGTATAGGATTAAAAAGAAAAATAGAATAAAAGTTTTAAATTTAAACATAGTGTTACTCCTAAGTTAATTATTAAAAATATTTCCAACTTCGCAGTGATAGATTATCAAAAGAAATTGGAGAGTTATCTAATTATAATTGTTTATTTAGTTAAGATCACTTTACTTTGTTAGGCAAAAATATTTTTATTTATGCCCTCTTTTTTCAGTATTTCATTTACAATTAAACGATAAAAATATACAACTGATGAGAAACTATTTACCTCATACTAAATGATTGATTACCAACCCCAACAATTTTATTATGAGCAGTTTAGTATCACCTGATGCGAGCCCACCATTTATATCAATTGTTTCATTGACAGGTGTAGTGTAAGGACATATAGCTGGGAGATCAATTGTGCCGTTGCCATTGTCTGGTATAATACAAACTGTTCCTTGTGCTATTACAACTTTCGTCGTCAGAACAGAATACATTATACAGCAAAGTAAAAAATAATTGAATTTTTTCATAATTTACCCCTTTTTTTGTTTAATAGAAATATTGGATAATTGTTATTTTGATAATTTTATCTAATAGTTGTCCCGTTAACATTTGGATTTTAAAAAAAAGTCGGTGGCTCATTAGAATTAACTTTTTCGTTTAATCTCCTTACATTATATTGATTATTGATTTTTATTTTATTTGTTTATTAAGCAATACCGTTACAATCAATATAATTAATTTCCATCTTAAAGAAACCACATTTTTATGTAGTTTTTTAAAAATTTTTGAATAGAAAATGTTAAAAATTGAATCAAAATTGACACTTTTATATATTTGCTAATCCCTTCTGTTTTAATTATATTTTGAACAACTAAAATTTTGCTATGGTGAATTATGAAGAATCTCTCTGCAATAATTCTGTTTACGCTAATTGTATCATCTTGCTCTGACAACACGAACGATAGAATTTCATTGACAGGAACAATTGAGACAATCGAGGTGAATATTAGTTCAAAAGTTACTGGGCAAATAATTTCGTTAAAGGTTGATGAAGGTTATAAAGTTGCAGCGGGCGACACACTTGCATTTATTGACTCAACCGAATATTCTTTGCAATATCTACAGGCGGTTGCCGCTGAAAAATCTGCCGAAGCCCAATATCTGCTATTATCCCGCGGTTCAAGAAAAGAAGATATTAAACAGGCGGAGGAAAATTTGAAACAAGCCGAAGCAAATTATAAGAATGCAAGCGACGATTATAAACGTATGGAGGAGCTTTTTACTACCGGGAGCATAAGCACTAAACAACTTGAAGATGTTAAAACCAGATACGAAATAGCAGAAGCACAATTTAATTCAGCTAAGCAGGTTTTGGAGAAATTAAAAACCGGGGCAAGACAGGAAGAAATTGATGCAGCTAAGGCAAGGTTTGAGCAAGCAACGGCTCAAACTAAATTACTTCGGAAAAAAATTTCAGATTGCGTAATTATATCCCCTATCGATGGTTATATAACAAAGAAAATTGTTGAAAAGGGAGAGCTGGTTAACTATGGAACACCGCTTTTCCGAATCGCAAATCTGGATGAATTGTACATTATGGTTTATTTACCGGTAACACAACTTCCAAAAGTTAAATTGGGTAATATAGCAGAAATAAAAGTTGATGCATTTCCCGATAGAAAATTTTCTGGTGAAGTGGTTTACATTTCTCCCGAAGCAGAATTTACACCTAAAAACATCCAGACTAAAGAGGAACGAGTTAAATTAGTATTTGGTGTTAAGATAAAAATTCCAAATCAGGATCATTCGCTGAAAGCTGGCTTACCTGCAGATGTTGTTATACAAACACGATAAAAAATGAATAGCATTGCAATCAACGCAAAGGAGTTAACTAAAAATTTTAATGATGTAATTGCACTGGATAATCTCACCTTAAAGGTTAATCAGGGGGAAATATTTAGTATTGTAGGTCCAGATGGTGCTGGTAAATCAACCTTTATAAGAATCTGTTGTGGAATTCTTACACAAACATCTGGAGAATTAAAAATATTTGAGCTAAATTGGAATTTACATAGAAAAGAAATTAAAAGTAAAATTGGGTATCTATCGCAGAGATTTAGTTTATATGGAGATTTGACAGTAGATGAAAACATTAATTTTTTTGCAGAAATCCATAATCAGAAAAATTATCAAAACCGGAAAGAAGAACTACTTGAATTTACCCGTCTAAAAAAGTTTCGCAATACTTTTGCAGAATATTTATCTGGAGGAATGAAACAGAAACTTGCGCTTGCTTGCTGTCTTATTCATAATCCAAAACTTTTACTATTGGACGAACCCACCGTTGGCGTTGATCCAGTTTCCAGAAGGGAATTCTGGAAAATATTGTCTGAACTGTTAAAAACTGGAATGACAATCTTAATGGCGACGCCTTATCTGGATGAAGCAGAAAGATGCAATCGCATCGCTTTGATAAATAGAGGTAAAATCCTTGCGTGTGATGTGCCACAAAAAATTAAACAATTTATCAAAGATAAAATCTTTGAAGTGATCTGCCCAGATACCAGAACTGTTTACCATACTCTACTAAAAGAAGATAATTTTCTTAATGTTCAAATGTTTGGTGATAGATTACACATAACAACAGCAAAGGATATAAATTCACAGGCTCTGCTAAATATCTTAAATAAATATCAGGTGAAAGCTTTGAGTATTCGCGAGATAATTCCATCGATGGAAGATGTATTTATAGCAATGACAAAAAACCAATAGTATGAACAATATAAACACAATCGAGGTAAGAAATCTAAAAAAAGTTTTTGGTAAATTTATTGCAGTTGACAGTATAAGTTTCGAAGTTCATTCTGGAGAGATATTTGGTTTTCTAGGTCCAAACGGAGCAGGAAAATCTACAACAATAAAAATGTTATGTGCTTTAATTAAACCAACCTCAGGGAGCGCATCTGTCGCTGGATATGATGTGAAAAATCAAGCGTTCAGCGTCAGAAAAAATATTGGCTATATGTCTCAAAAATTTTCGCTTTATGAAGATTTAACTGTAGAAGAGAATATTAAGTTTTTTGCAGGCGTTTATGGATTGAAAAATGAGTTTTTGTTAAATCGTAAAAAGGAAATAATTGAACTCGTCGGCTTAAACGGCATAGAGAAAAGATTGGCTAACGAGTTGCCTTTTGGCTGGAAACAACGACTTGCACTTGCCTGTGCTATAGTACATCAACCAAAAGTTTTGTTCCTTGATGAACCAACAGCTGGTGTGGATCCTGTATCCAGAAGAAATTTTTGGGAATTAATCTATAATCTTGCAGAAAATGGAACCACTTTATTTGTTACAACTCACTACCTCGATGAAGCTGAATATTGTAATAGAATTGCTTTAATCTATAGCGGAAAAATTAAAGCAATAGGCACACCAAGCGAATTAAAAAATATGCTCGATATGTTTGAAATTTATGAGATAAGCTGTAATAAACCTGTCGAAGCAATGGCTTTACTGCAAAATGAAACATGGGTTTACGAGACATCAATTTTTGGTAATTCAATACATACTGGAATTTTTAAAACAGAAAATGGAATTGATAAAATAACTCAATTTTTAAACACTCATGCGATAGATGTCTTGGGCGTTAGACGTATTGTTCCATCACTTGAAGATGTTTTTATACATTTTACTAAAGCTGAGGTTGAAACTTAAGGTATGCCTGGAAAATTTAATATAATTCCAATTGTTAAAAAAGAATTAAAGCAAATTGGAAGAGATAAAAGAACACTTGCTATAATGTTGTTGGCACCTGCCTTTTTATTGGTGATGGTTGGGTACGCATTAAATTTTGATGTAAAGCATATTAAAATTTTATTTTATGACGAAGATAAAACGCAAGAAAGTTCAAATTTTATTAAATACTTTTCTCATACTGAGTATTTTATTGTTTATAAACAGATAGATAATATTACCGATGCTGATAAATATTTAGAGAAGGGCGAAGTCCTTGTATTAATATCTATCAACAGAGATTTCTCGAAGAATTTACTTTCTGGAAAAGAAGCCGTTGTGCAGGTCATTATTGATGGTTCAAACGCAAACACTGCATCGAATGCTCTCGGTTATATCAATGCAGCAATACAAAGCTACTCCACAAAAATTCTTTCACAAACAATTTTGAAACAGGGTGTTAATTTCAGAATCCCAATTGAAATCAGGAACAGGTTCTGGTATAATCCGGATCTCAAAAGTTCCAGGTATTTAATACCCGGACTTTTTGGAATGATTTTAATGATTGTAGGTGTAGTTTCGACAAGTATGTCGCTTGTGCGTGAAAAAGAACAGGGCACAATTGAACAAATTATTGTATCACCTCTGAAATCTTATGAAATAATAATCGGGAAGAGTTTGCCTTACCTGGCTATATCCCTTGTTGCATCTACTTTAGTGTTGATTATGAGTGCAATCTTGTTTAACATAACCATTCAGGGAAGTATTCTTTTGTTTTATCTTGCTACTATGCTTTTCTTAATGGGTGCGCTTGGGCAAGGGCTATTAATTTCTTCTATTGCTAAAACTCAAGCGATAGCTTTTCTGATTTCTGTGCTTTCTTCTTTACTTCCAACTTTTCTTTTATCGGGCTTTATATTCCCAATAAAAAATATGCCTATCTGGTTACAGATTATAACACATATTGTACCTGCAAAATATTATTTAGTTGCACTCAGGTGTGTAATGATTAAAGGAACCGGAATCGAAGCTTTCTGGGAACAGTTAGTATTCCTATTTTTATTTTGCATCCTTACTTTAGGAATAAGCATTTTTATGACGCGGAAGGAGTTAGAAAAGTGAAAGTTATTGTCCATCTTGTAATTAAAGAATTTATACAGATTAAAAGAGACAAAAGGATTCTGCCGATAATTTTCATTTTACCAGTACTTCAAATAATTATACTTGGATACGCAGCAACTCTCGATATCAAAAACATTGGACTTATAGTTTTAGACAAAGATAATACGGATATATCGAGAACTTTTATTAATCAGTTTACGAATTCCAATTACTTTACTTTAATTGATTATATTTCAAGCGAAAACGAGATTGATTATTATCTTGATAGAGGTTTGGCAACACTTGCAATAGTGATTCCCAAAAACTTCACATCAGATATCCTTACTGGTAGACAAACTCAATTAGGTATATTCGCAGACGGTGCGGATGCCAATACAACAAATATTAGTATCGCATATGTATCTCAAATTATTACTAAATATTCTAAAAATATTTTAATTTCAAGATTGCAAAATTTTCCTGTTCGCGCACCAAGAGTTTCTGCTGAACCAAGAGTATGGTACAATCCAGATTTACGCAGTGCAAACTTTATGATACCCGGCGTTATTGCTCTTGTGCTTATGATTATTACAATGACCCTGACATCGGTTTCGATTGTAAAAGAAAAAGAACTCGGTACACTCGATCAACTGCTTGTAACACCAATCAAATCGCATCAACTTATACTTGGTAAAATTATCCCATACATAATTATCGGTTTTATAAATGTTTTGCTTGTGTTAACCGTTGCAGTATTGTGGTTTCAGATTCCGATAAAAGGTAGCGTATTACTTTTATTTACATTGAGCGGACTTTTCGTTATGACAACATTCGGATTGGGTATATTTGTTTCAACAATATCTAAAACGCAGCAACAGGCAATGTTAACGGCACAATTTTTCTTCTTTTTCCCGTTTATTTTTCTCTCTGGTTTTACATTTCCTATTAGTAATTTTCCGTGGATAATTCAACAAATTACCTACTTGATTCCCCTAAGGTACTTCCTTGAAATTATAAGAGGAATAATACTTAAAGGTGCAAATTTATACTCACTGCTTCCTCAAACAATTGCTTTATTTGTTTTTGGTATTGTGATTCTCAGCTTCAGTATTTTAAGATTTAGAAAAGTGATGAAATGATTTTTATATTTCAATATAAATTATTATAATTCACCAAATAACAAAAAATGGAAAGCAAAATGAAAATAAACTTTACTTGCGTAGAAAGATTTTTAAAGTATGTAAAATATGATACTCAATCGTCTGAGGAATCAAACACATTTCCAAGCACTGAGAAACAGAAGATTCTTGGTGCTGAACTTGTAAAAGAACTTCAAGAAATGGGACTCAAAGATGCACAGATGGACGAATGTGGTTATGTAACAGCAACTCTGGAAGCAAATACAGATAAAAAAGTTCCGGTTCTTGGTTTGATTGCCCACCTCGACACTTCCCCTGATGTGACAGGAGAAAATGTCAAGCCGATAATTCATTACAACTATCAGGGTGGAGATATAAAATTACCCGGTGATACATCAATTGTAATTACAGTTGAAGATAATCCAGATCTCAAGAACAAGATCGGACACGATATTATTACAACTGATGGAACAACACTGCTTGGAGCAGATGATAAAGCCGGTATTGCGGAAATTTTTGATGCTATAAATTATCTTATTCAACATCCTGAAATAAAACATGGTAAAATTAGAATCTGTATTACTCCAGATGAAGAGATTGGTAGTGGAACGAAATACTTTGATGTAAAAAAATTTGGTGCCGATTATGCATACACAGTTGATGGAGAACAACTTGGTGAAATTGAAAACGAAACTTTCTGCGCCGATTCAGTAACAATTACAATTACCGGTAGAAATATCCATCCAGGTTACGCAAAAAATAAAATGGTTAATAGTGTAAAAATAGCTGCTGAACTAATCGAGAAATTACCCAAGGACAGGATGTCTCCAGAAACCACCGAGAAACGCGAGGGTTATGTACATCCTCACATAATTAATGGTGGTGTTGAACAAACTGTGATAAAATTTTTAATTCGAGATTTTGAAGAAAACGGATTGAAGGAAAAAGAAGATTATTTGAAAAACCTTTGTAACGAAATATCGAATAAATATCCAAAATCAAAAATTGATTTAAAGATTGACGAATCATATCGCAATATGCGATACATTCTGGATCAATATCCTTTTGTTATTGAATATGCGAAGGAGGCAATAAGAAGGGCAGGAATAGAACCAAAGTTGAGTATTATTCGTGGTGGAACAGATGGGGCACGGCTCTGTTTTATGGGTTTACCAACTCCAAATCTGTTCGCTGGTGGACACTCATTTCATTCAAAACGCGAATGGATAAGCATTCAGGATATGCAAAAAGCAGTGGAGACGATTATAAACCTGGTTCAGGTCTGGGCAGAAAAAAGCTAAATTTATAAAGGTATCTTTTGAAAAAACCCAAATTTTTGCTAAATTCAGGAAAAAATAAAGAGAGATGAATAAAAGAAATCTGCACCTATTATTAACTATAGCCATTTTTTTTATTTCAAATAACTCACTTTCCCAGTTAGAAAACGAAAGGCTTGATTCTCTTTTGAACAGGGCATATTCAATTATAAGTTCTAATCCAAAAGAGGCAATATCACTTTTTGAAGAAGCTGCTCAGTTGGCACCAGAGAATGTATCCATTCAAAAACAAATTGGGTATTTATATATCGATGAAAACGATAATGAAAGTGCACTAAAATACTTCAAACTTGCAGAACAAATCTCTCCATCCGATACCATTAAACTTCAGATTGCTTACCTTCTGAATGCATTGAATCGAAACGATGAAGCACTTGAATATTTTAAACAAATAAAGGAAAGTTCTGATAAAGATATTCGTTCCAAAGCACAATCAGCAATTATTGTACTTGAAGCAAACAAACCTATACAAAAATTTCCCTGGTGGGGAGAAATTTATACATCACCTTATTACGATACTCGCTTCCATACAATTTTTAATTTTATACAAATTAAAGAAGGTTATTACTTAACTCATAATAAACTAATATCATTACTGGCAACACTCCAGGTTACATCTGATACAAAATCCAGAAGAGGTAGTGAAGGGCAGATACCTGTGATATTTTCCGACAATGCAGCAATTTTGGGTGCAGGATTTAACTTTAATCCAGTGTTAGGATTAAATTTCACAATACAATCAGGTATAGGTATCGATTTAATAAAAATTGCAGGAGAGTTTAAAATTAAAGAGGACTTTCGAGCAGTGATTACATACGGTAATGGTATCTATCCCGAAATCTCTGTAACAGAGAAACCTACATTTGTCGCTAAACCATTATCTGAACTTTATAGCTCATTTGGTTATTATTCAAGATACAAAAACTCAATTGGATATGCTTCAGTAAAAGGTGGATTAAGATTTTTAGAATTTAGACGAAGCGCATTAGATTTCTATTTAAGATTAAATTTTGCTCTTGATACTGAAAGGCAATTTTATAACAATATAATTGAACTTGGAAGCGGAATTAAATTAATACCGGATCATCTATGGGGTTTGAGCTTTTTAGCTGAATTTAATAGAGGAAAATATTTAATCATACCTCCAACTACAACGCAGAGCAAGTACTATAGTTCCTTCAGATTCTATTTAATATATGGGTTAGTATTATGACTGAATTTCTGATTTCCATTTTCAGTTCAACATATGATATTTTATATATCGCAACATTTATAGTTGCGGTTTTTTTGCTTGTGAGTGGAATAGATGACCTTTTTGTAGATGTATATTTCTGGTTTTATAATTTTTTTGATCGTAAGCGACTTAATCGTTTCCGATATGCGAATAGGGAAGATATTGAAAAAGTACCTGAGAAATCGATCGCAATTTTTATTCCCGCCTGGCACGAAGCTAATGTAATAGACAAAATGTTAATTAATGCCTGCCGCACAATCCAATACACAAATTACGATATATTTGTTGGGGTTTATCCCAACGATCCAGAGACAATTACAAAGGTTGAAGAGGTTAGTAAAATTTTTCCAAATGTTCATCCAATTTTAACGGAAAAACCTGGACCTACTACAAAGGCAGACAACCTGAATCAGGTTTTTCAGGGTATGATGAAATATGAAAACCTTACTGGTAAGCGATATGATATAATTATTGGTCACGATGCTGAAGATATTATTCATCCTTTATCATTAAAAATTCATAACTATCTGATACCTGAATTTGATATGGTTCAACTACCAGTTTTCCCTTTACAAGTTGAACATGAAAATATAATTCACTGGACATATGCAGACGAGTTTGCAGAGAATCATACAAAAGATATGGTTGTAAGAGCTCACTTTAGCGGATTTGTACCATCGGCTGGTGTTGGTACTGCTTACAATCGATGGTTATTAGAATTCGTAGGTACGTCTTTTGCAAGAAATATTTTCCGCTCTGCTTCACTGACAGAAGATTACGATATTGCATTGAGATTAGCACTTGGCGAAGCTAAACTTCTATACGCATACAAACCTTTCGGGATTGATGCATCAACTCGTGCTTACTTCCCACACTCACTAAGAGCAGCTGTTCGGCAAAGGGCACGCTGGCTAACAGGTATTTGTCTTGAATCCTGGAGAAATGTTGGATGGGTCGGAGATGCAAAATTCAAATTTACTCTTTATCGAGATAGAAAAGCTGTAATAACAAACTCAATTAATTTTTTTGCTTATGTGGTTGTTCTGTATCTTTTATTATATGAAGCTGTGAGGTGGGGATTTGCTGAAGGAGCATTACTACCACCAATTGTTACTAAAGGAACATTACTGTGGGACTTAGTTATCGTAGATACAATGTTAATGTTATGGAGATTATTACATAGGTTTATAGCTACACGTCGTGTTTATGGATTATTCGCTGGTATTTTGAGTATAATTAGAGTACCACTTTCCAATATCATTAATTTTCTGGCAACAGCAAGAGCGCTTTATCTATTTGCACAGGCAGTTTTTAAAGGAAAACCGCTTAAGTGGGATAAAACAGCTCATACATTCCCACAAACAGAACATGCACCACCATCTGCTGAACATGATTAACATAAAAAATAAAAGGGATTAAAAATGAATAAAAAAATACTGTTTGTAGATGACGACGAGGCATTGAGGATTCTCGTCAAAAGCCAACTGATTACAGAAGGTTTTGAAGTCGATACCGCTGACGACGGTGATACAGCACTTGAAATGATCAAAAAATCAAATTATGATCTGATTCTGCTTGATATAAAGATGCAACGACTCGATGGAATCGAAACGTTGAAAAAATTAAGGGAATACGGTTGCAGAGCAAGAGTAATTATGCTAACGGCTGTTACAGAATTGAACACTGCAATAAATTCTATAAAATTAGGTGCGAACGATTATATCACAAAACCTTACGAAATAGAAGATTTGATAAATTGTATTAATCGGGTACTTTCGAGATAAAAAATATACAAGCAAATCGGGTTACTTGATTCGCCAGCTTACTCCGTCTTTTTTATCTTCAACTGCTATACCCAATTTGTTCAGTTCGTCCCTTATTTTATCAGAAAGCTCCCACAGTTTGCGTGCACGTATCTCTTTACGCAAATCAAGGATCAAATTTATTAATTCATTTTCAATATTACTTTTACTTTGAGTTTCCAGATTTTCAGGAATGATCCCTAAAATTTGATTACCAAGTTCGTCGAATAACTTATTTGCAATTTTTAATTCTTCAAGTGTAGCACCATTTTCAGTTAGAAATGAATTAACCTCCTTACTCAGATCAAACAGGATAGCAATTGCCTGTGGTGTATTGAAATCATCATCCATTGCATCAAGAAATTTTTTCTTAAATCCATCAAAATCTATTCTTACGTTCTCTCCGCTTGCGCCTCGCATTGCACTTCTAATATTTTTCACAGTATTGTGCAGTTTCTCAAGTCCCTTTTTGGCAGCTTCCAATGCTTCATCGCTAAAATCAAGTGTGCTTCTGTAATGACTCTGTAATATAAAAAACCTTACCACAAGCGGATGATACTTTTTGAATGCATCTTTGAGGTTGATTACATTTCCGAGAGATTTCCCCATTTTCTGGCCATTTACAGTTACCATATTATTATGTATCCAGTATTTTACAAAGGGTTTACCGGCAAAAGCTTCGCTCTGGGCAATCTCACATTCATGGTGCGGAAACTGGTTCTCAAGTCCACCACCATGAATATCAAACGGTTGCCCGAGATATTTTGTTGACATTGCAGAGCATTCTATATGCCAGCCAGGGAAACCTTTTCCCCATGGACTATCCCATTGCATAATATGATTTGGCTCAGCTTTTTTCCAGAGTGCAAAATCTGCGGGATGTTTTTTCTCAGGACTGATTTCAATACGACTTCCTGCAATTAATTCTTCGACTGAACGACCGGAAAGTTTTCCGTATTCAGGAAACTTGGATACATCAAAATAAACAGAACCATTTACTTCGTATGCGTAACCCTTCTCGAGCAATCCTTTTACAATTTCTATTTGTTCGATTATATGACCGGTAGCTGTTGGACATATATTGGGCCTTTGCACACCCAGAGCGTCCATATCTTCAAAATAGCTTTGAGTAAATTTCTGGGCAATTTCCATTGGGTGTAGTTTTTCAATTCTCGATTGCTTTTGAATTTTATCCTCACCCTGATCCGCATCATCTGTTAGATGACCCACGTCCGTTATGTTTTGAACATAAAGTACTTTGTAACCCAAATATCGTAGGTATCTAACGATTACATCAAATGAAACATAGCTTTTGGCATGTCCGATATGTGAATGGCCATATACAGTTGGACCACAAACATAAATACCAACTCTGCCTTCCTGTATCGGTTTAAATTCTTCTTTTTTCCTTGTAAGTGTGTTGTAGATTTTCAGTGACATAATTTTTATTCTAATTTAGGAAATAAGTTGCACTTTTCAAAAAATAGTTTTGTGTGAGTGGTTATGAATCCTCAGGTACCACAAGGGATACCAAAGTATTTCATTAAAAATATCCTTAAAAGTAGTTTAGTATTAATAAAAATTTTAATTAGTATATCGAACCACAATTGGGATTATTGCTTTTTCAAGTAAATATCCATAACTTTAAAACAAACTTTAATTTTTTAACACAATTTCAAAAAGGTTTATATGAAAATTAGAAAATATTTGCTAACGATATTATTTTTAATATCGTCTCAACTTTCATTTTCTCAGATGGAAGGGAGTGAAAATCCTGAAGAGGAAGGTGAAAATAGATTTCTACGTGAGGAGTGGTTTTATAAACAAAGAGCTATTCCGTTTGATGAAATTCCTGAGAATGCACGCCTTATAGCGTATGAACAAGATTTAGCATTATCCCGCAGATATAATAAAAATATTTTGAAGACCACTTACCCTGCATGGTTAAATATTGGTCCAGCTCCAGCGGCAACAATGTCATATAGTCCGCTCTGGGGGGATATTGCCGGTAGAATGCGTAGCGTAGCTGTAGATCCATTAAATCCGGATATAATCTATATTGGTGCGGCTAACGGTGGTGTATGGAAAACTACTAACGGAGGAAATAGCTGGTTTCCGCTTACTGAAAATGAGTTGAGTCTGGCGATGGGCGCAATTGCAATTGATCCCAACAATCCAGATGTAATATATGCAGGAACAGGCGAAGCCCTTGCCGGTACAAATCGCACAACGTATTTCGGTGCCGGACTTCTTAAATCTACTAACGGAGGAATGAGCTGGCAAAGAATTACTAACGGATTTGGTAGCAATACTCACTTCAGCAAAATCGCAATTCGTTCTTCAAATTCTAATTATGTATATGCAGCCCTTGCAACAGGACTGTGGTATGCATCCAGTCCAACAAATCAAGGAATATGGAGAAGCACAAACGGTGGAATAAACTGGACAAGAACACTGAATGTTACCAGAGCATTTGATGTAATTATTCATCCTGTTGGACAGGATACGGTTTATGCGGCTGTAGGAAATACTTCATCTTCAAGTGGTTTCTATAAATCTACAGATGCAGGTCAAAGCTGGATACAACAAAATACTGGTTTGATTTCTGCGAGCTCGATTCGAAGGATGCACATTTCTCAGTCACAGAACAATCCTTCAATTATTTACGCAGTTACTAATTCAAGCGATTCTACAAGAGTTTTTAAAAGTACAAATGGTGGTAATTCATGGTTTAGAGTTGGTGGGAATTACTGGTTCGGTGGAATATGGGGCTCAACTTATTATGATCAAGGATGGTACGATTTGTACATAGCAGTTAATCCTTCCAATCCAGATGTTGTTTATGTTGGTAATGTGGATCTAATGAAAACGACTGACGGAGGAAACACCTGGACACGCCTGGTTTCAAGCTGGGATGGTAAAGCACATGTTGATCAACACTCAATTGCTTTCCATCCATATAATCATGAAACAATATTCATTGTAAATGATGGTGGAATTAATAAATCAACTAACGGTGGTAACACGTTTACAAGTTTAAATACCAATTTGTCGGTAACACAATTCTATCATATTGCAACAAGTCCGCATGATGTCTGGCATGTAATTGGCGGAACACAGGATAATGCCACACAGCGTAGACCACCTGGTAGTACAAACTGGGTTGGAGTTATTGGTGGCGATGGTGGTGTGGTTGTATTCGATTACTCAAATCCGAGTTACATCTATGGAGAATATGTTTATGGTTCTATCTATAGAAGCTCTGACGGAGGAAACAATTTTTATTCAGCAAAGAACGGAATTACTGAAAGTGGTGCCTGGATCGCTCCAATTTTGATTCATCCAGATGAACCAACAACTCTATATACGGCAACTACAAAAATCTATAAAACTACTAATCGGGGTGACCTCTGGTTCCCAATTTCTGATGCACTTTATGGCTCAACAAAAATTAATGCTATGGATATAAGTCGAACTAATCCTGATTATATGCTTGCACTTGCGTCTGAATATTCCAGCTCACCTGCTGTTTTCATTTCATCAAACGGTGGTTATAATTGGAGCAATATTACTTCGGGATTGCCAGCAAGGTATATGACAACAGTTAAGTTCCATCCCGATTCAAGTAATATTATTTTTGTAGGGATTTCTGGATTTGGAACTGGACATTTGTACAGATCAACAAATTATGGAACTAATTGGACAAATATTTCTACAACACTACCAGATATTCCAGTTAATGATATATTCATTGATCCCACAATACCAAACTTAAGATATTTTATTGCAACAGATTTGGGCGTTTATGTTACAGAGAATGCTGGAAACAGCTGGGTAAAACTTGATCAGGAATTTCCGAACACAGCAGCAATGAGCTTTAGCTATCATAAAACCACTAAAACATTAAGAGTGGCTACACACGGCAGAGGAATTTTTGAAATGGTTGTGCCTGATATTCCCGGTTCAATCAGTGGAAGAAAATATCTTGATATTGAACAGGACAGTTCTATTACTGCCAATCCTGGCTTGACTGGCTGGGTGATTAAACTGTTTAAAGATGGAAATTTAATCGAAAGAACAATTACAGATGAAAATGGATATTTTGTTTTTAATTCCGTGCCCCCTGCAACTTATACAATCGAAGAAAGTTTAAAATCAGGATGGACACAAACGTTTCCAAGAGTAAATTCTGATGGGGTAACTTTGTTAACATATGGTGAGAATGCGGGTCAAAGAGCTTATATGGTTGAACTTCATAGCAATGAAAATATATCAAATATAAATTTTGGAAATTTCCAGCTTTATTCTATAAGCGGAAAGATTTTCTTTGACGTAGAAAAAGACAGTTTAGTTGATAACAACCCACCTCTTGAAAATTGGGTTGTAAAATTGTATAAAGATGGAGTGCTGGAACAAAGAACTGAAACCAATAGTGAAGGTGAATACATTTTCCAGAACTTAAACCTTGGCATTTATACAGTTGAAGAAAGTTTAAAGTTAGATTGGATACAAACCTACCCGAGAACCAATCAACCAAATGTAACGACTACAGTTTTTGGTAACAATGCAGGTCCTCGAGCTTATTATGTGACATTGGATAGTAATAAGAGTATTGAGAATTTAGATTTTGGAAATTATACAACAAGTTTGATAAACTATCAGAAATTATTTTCCGAAGGTTGGAACTTAATTTCTATTGGTTTACAGCTTCTGAACTGGAATAAGGATTCTGTTTTCCATCGTTCTGCTTCAGAACTATATTCTTACAAAAATAGATATGTTATTGAAAAGGAACTTAAATCTGGTTATGGTTATTGGATCAAATATTCAGAATTTGATACTGTGAATATAAAAGGATTTTCTATCCAATCAGATACAATTGATATTTATAGTGGATGGAATTTGATTGGATCTATTTTTGATACAGTTTCTGTTTCATCTATAACCACAATTCCGGAAAATTTAATCTCAAGCAATTTCTTTGGTTACAGGTCAGGATATTATATCTCAGATTATATAGTTCCGTTTGATGGTTATTGGGTAAAATCCAGAGGTGATGGGAAGTTGGTTCTGCAAAAAAGTAATTATCAAAATAAAAAGATGAGCTTGGAGAATTATGAGGATTTGAATGAAATAAATTTTTCCAACGGTTTAGTAAAGCAAAAGTTGTTTTTCGGTGATGTAAAAGGCAAATATTTTGACGAACTTCCTCCGATACCTCCAGAGGGTTGCTTTGATGTACGCTTTGCAAATGGTAAATTTGTTGAGATGGTTCAAGACAAAGTTCAAATTCCTATCTTGATTCAATCAACGGATAGATATCTCAATATCGATTGGCAAATTAAAGATGGGAAATCCTATAAATTCTGGACACAAACTGGAGAAGAAATTATCTTGAAGGGAAAAGGAAGCTATCGGTTAAAGAATAGTAGTTTAATTTTCCTATCTAAGGAGAAAGAAACTCTACCAGAAGAATTTGAATTATACCAGAATTATCCTAATCCATTTAATCCATCAACGGAGATCAAATATTCGTTACCAGCGATGAGTATTGTTACTATAAAAGTTTATGATATATTAGGAAAAGAAATTGCTACCTTGTTTGAAGGTGTCCAGGATGGTGGTTACCACTCACTTCGCTGGATTCCAAGAAACAACGGGACCGATTTGAGTTCTGGAGTATATTATTACTCGATTAAGTGTATTGACCAACAAAATACAAATAGAATTTATAACCGGACAAGGAAAATGATATACTATAAATGAATTTTTTCTAAAATAATTGGATTTTTACATGTTCTTTTGTAAAAAGAAATTGATATTATTAAATAAAAAGCGACTTCCATTTTTTGTATAAATTTTATAAATTGCAAACAAAGATTTGTTAAACAATAAATTATTTTTATGCCAAAAGATTACGATCCATCAATGCATTCTGCCGAGCATATTTTGAACCAGACAATGGTGAGAATGTATAACTGTGGCAGATGCGTTAATGCGCATATCGAAAAGAAAAAATCCAGAATAGATTATAAGTTCAATCGGGAGATATCTCCTGAAGAGATATCTGAAATAGAAAAAAGAGTTAACGAAATTATAAATCAAAATCTTCCTGTTAGGGAGGAGTTTATAAGTCGCGAAGAAGCAGAAAGCAGGTATAATCTGAGCAAGTTACCGGAAGATGCTGGAGATAGAATAAGAATAATTCATATTGGCGATTACGATTCCTGCCCTTGCAGTGGAGTACATGTAAAATCAACAGCTGAAATCGGAAAGTTTAAAATAATTTCCAGCAGTTATAGTAACAATTTATTGCGCTTAAGATTTAAGCTTGGTAAAGATAGTTAAGAACGCTTATTTTTTTTGCCAAAAACATATGGAAGTGCCTCTTCAATTTTTTTGATAGGAATAATTTTCAAGCCGTTCTTCACTTTTTCAGGTATTTCAGCTAAATCTTTTTCGTTTTCAAAAGGTATAAGCACGGTCTTGATACCGCTTCTTTGTGCGGCGAGGAGTTTTTCGTTTAAGCCACCGATTGGTAATACATTGCCTCTTAATGTAATTTCGCCTGTCATAGCTACATCCGAGCGTGCGGGTCTGTTTGTAGCTGCCGATACAATTGCCATCGTCATTGCCAATCCAGCGGAAGGTCCGTCTTTTGGTATAGCACCTTCTGGAAGATGAATGTGAATTTCTCTGTTTTTATAGAAATCTTCAGGTACGCCCATCAATTTTGTATTTGAGCGGATGTATGAGAGAGCAGCCTGTGCCGATTCTTTCATAACCTCACCTAATTTACCTGTTAGTGTAAGTCGTTCTGAACCAGGCATAATTGTGGCATCAACATTGAGAATTTCTCCGCCCACACTTGTCCATGCAAGTCCAACAACAGAACCAATTTGATTTTCTCTGGTTGTTTTTCTTTCTCGGAAGCGAGGAACTCCGAGATATTCTTCTACTTTCTTTTCATCTATTTTGATGAAATTTTTCTTCTGCTCTTTACCAAGAACAATTTCTTTTGCAGCTTTTCTCATTATTGATGCAATTTCTCGTTCAACATTTCTCACACCTGCTTCTCTCGTGTATTGTCTGATTATTTTGTTAATTGCCTTATCGGTAAAAGCTATATTCTGTTCGTTAAGGCCGTGTTCTTTCAATTGTTTTGGTATAAGATGCCGCTTTACAATTTCTCGCTTATCATAATCCAGATACCCGGGTAGTTCGATTATTTCCATACGATCCTGAAGTGGTAACGGAATATTATGTTGTACATTTGCGGTAGTTATAAACATAACTTTGGACAAATCATAGTCAACATCTAAGTAATGATCATTGAATGTGCAATTTTGTTCAGGGTCGAGCACTTCAAGTAAGGCTGCTGATGGATCGCCTCTGAAATCCATACTCATTTTATCCACTTCATCCATCAGGATGATCGGATTTATGACACCGGCTCTTCTCATTGATTGAATAATTTTACCGGGCATTGAGCCGATATAGGTTCGGCGGTGGCCTCTAATCTCTGCTTCATCCCGAACACCACCAAGTGAAATACGAACAAATTTTCTACCAAGTGCTCTGGCAATAGATTTACCAAGTGAAGTTTTCCCTACACCAGGAGGTCCAACAAAACACAAAATTTGACCACGCATTTCTTTCACGAGATTCAATACTGCGATATGTTCAAGAATTCTCTCCTTTGGCTTCTCGAGCCCGTAATGATCCTCATCCAGAATTTTCTGAACGTGAGTTACATCCAGGTTGTCTTCTGTTTTTTTATACCAGGGGACATTAATCATCCAATCAAGATAGTTTCTGATTACCGTTGATTCAGGTGATTGTGGTGGAGTTTTACGGAGTTTCTCGAATTCTTCCATTGCTTTTTCGTAAACTTCTTTAGGCATCTTTGCCTGTTCAATCTGGTTCTTCAGTTTAACAAGCTCAGGGGATGTTTCCTCCTCACCAAGTTCTTCCTGTAAAATTCGAATTTGTTCCTGTATGAGAAATTTCCTTTGCGACTTCTGTATATTGTCGTGAAGTTTCATATCAAGATCTCTTCCAATTTTAAGTACATCTATCTCTGAATTCAGAAGTCGAATCAATGCGAAGTATTGTTCTTTGATATCAAATTCCTCAAGAATTTTTTGTTTTGCTTCAACTTTTTGAATAATATTTGCCGCTATAAAATAAAGTTTTTCTACCGGTGTAGAGAGTTTGTCGTAATAGTTTAGAACTTCAACAGGTATGTTCTTATTTAAATTTACATATTCATTAAAAAGATTAAATGAATGACGAACAAGCGCATCCAGCTCAAGATTGGTTTCATATTTTGGGACCATTATCTGAACTTTTGCCTGCAGAAAATCTTCATTTGGTACAAATTCTTTTATAACGGCTTGCTCAACTCCTTCAACCAGTACTTTTAATAGACCATTCGGAAGTTTTAGAAGTTGCTTTATCCGTGCAACAGTACCTGTATGATAAATATCCTCTTGTTTTGGTTCTTCTATTTGAGGATTTTTTTGTGCTGTGACAAAAATATACTTGCTTTGTGAATAAGCTGTATTTGCTGCTTTAAGTGAAGATTCTCTTCCAACAAGCACTGGAAATGTCATATAAGGGAAAATTACTACATCTCTCAGTGGCAGTATTGGAAGAATTTCGGGTATGGTATCCTGGGTTGATATGTCAAACTCTTGTTCTATCATATTTTGTAATATTTTGAGGTTATGTGGTTAGTATGAAAATTTAATTTTTTAAAAATATAAGAATAATACTAAAAAGTTACAAAAGGTATATAACAGTCTTTCGGTAAAATTTCAGTTGATTTTATATATTAAATATCATATATTATTTGTGTAAGTAATTCTTCAAGATACAAAGTTAATGAAAATTTTAAATTATACTCACCCAAGCATTTATAGTAGCGGAAACCAACGGTTTATAGATTTTTGCATAGAAGATTATAATTATCAATTTTTACTAAGCATTTTGTTTTTCTAAAGTTTGTTTTATCATTAAATTTTTAGAAAGGGGATTATTATGAAAAAAGCTTACTATCTTTTGCCTTTGGTCTTTTCATTTTTATTAATAATGCCACTCTACAGTCAAACTATTATTCAAACCATACCATTACCTAACACAACTTTCTGGAACTCTGCATATGGATTGGCTGCCGATTCTATCTCGCTTTACATTACAAGTAGTACCAGTACAGGTTCTAATCAAGGCTATATTTATCGATTGAACATGAATGGTGAAGTTGTTGATAGTTTAAGTACAGGGTTGAGTTCAAGTCAGGGTTTAGCATATGATGGACAGAATTTTTATTATGTTCGCAGATATACATCTTTTTGTACCGTGATAAAAATTTCTAAGTTTGGGATTGTTATTGATTCAATTCGATTCAACAGTCCAGCACGCTACCTTGGAGGTGCTGCCTGGGATGGTACTCATTTATGGATATCACAATATTATCCTAATCCTGGTAAATTGTACCGGATTAACTGGAATACAAAAACAATCGTTGATAGTATTCAAACGATTGGAGATCAACCGCAGGGTGTTGCTTTCGATGGCCAATATTTATATTATGTTATGGATATCTTTTCGAGTGAACCTAATAAAAACCTTATTTATGTTTATGATCTTGAGCGAAGGGACACGCTTAAAACTATTCAAATGCCTGAGCCACCTAATGTTGATTCTAATCCTACAGGTTTAACATTTGATGGAAAATACTTGTGGTTAATTGCAAGACCAGTTGGTGGTGGCACAACAAAAGTTTTATATAAATATGATTTGGGAGGTGCAGGTACTCCTGCTATAAATGTTCCAAACAAGTTTTTTGATTTTAGTTGGGTTGCAATGGGCGATAGTTTGCAAATTCAAGGGCAGATTCAAAGCGTAGGAACTGATACTTTAATTATTGATAGTGTAAAAATTAATTATTCAAATAATTATTATGTTGATATTACTACTCCTATGGCGATTCCAAATGGTGTAAATTATTTCTTTAACATTAAGTTCAAACCCACATTTTATGGTATTGATACGGCACAAATTGTCATCTATCATAATGACATAACAAAGCCAGAACAGATTATAAGATTAACAGGAAAAGGTATGTATCCTCCTCCGTATATTCAGGTCCCATCAATAATAGATTATGGAACTAGAAGAACACATAGCACAAATATCTGGAAATTGAAAATTGAAAATCTTGGATCTCAGCAGTTAATCATATCTTCAATTAATACCAAAACATTCGATTTCTATATTGATCCACAGATGTTTCCAATATTAATTAATCCAGTGAGTTCAAAAATAATAAATGTATGGTTTAATCCTAAAAGTTCGGGGGATAAAATAGACACATTAAAAATAATCAGTAATGCACATAATTCAGCTGAAGCCAAAATAGTACTTACAGGTGTTGGGGATGCAACGTCATTGCCTATCGCAACTCCTTTCTGGAATTATTCTGTTCCAGATCATCCAGTTTCGAATACATATCGTACTGTAAAAGCAGTGCGTGCAATCAACGACATTACAGGAGATGGAAAACCAGATATTATAATATCTACAGAAAATTATTGGACAATGGCTTTGAACGGCAACGCGTCAGTTGATAATGACTCTATATGGTCCTTCAACACATATATTTCCAGTTATAGTGCTGGAACCATTGGTACTACTGGAGATTATTCTTATCAAAAAGCCCTTGCTGTGGCAAGTGATTTAAATAATGATGGTTATAATGATATTGTAATTGGAACAGGTGGTGGGAATGAAAGAGTTTATGCATTAAGTGGAAAAACTGGGCAAATACTATGGGCGTTTGGTACTGATCACCCCGATAGCTTTGGACTGGGAGATTTTACAGGTGTAGATGCAGCAAGAGATTTTAATGATGATGGTATACCTGATGTTGTGGCGGTTGCCAGTGCGTCGCAAAGTGGTGGAGTGGCTGGTAGACGTAGTGCCTATCTCTTCAATGGTGTAAATGGCAATATAATTTGGCAATATTTCTTAGGTGGATTTACACACGCTGTATCTTCTACGGATGATTTAAATAACGACGGTTGTCCTGATGTAATTGCTACAGTTGGTGAACCTGTTTATATGGTATTTGCATTAAGTGGATTAAATGGTGGAACATTATGGGTCTATCCCTTTGACCCCAGTACAGGTGGAGCAAAAGAGATCTTATTATTGCCAGTAGCTGGTCAACCTCCAGATATTATTGTGAGTGCCTTCTGGGGACCAATTGTCAGGTTAGATGGAAGAACAGGTAATCAGAAATGGATACAGTATACCGGTGGAATTCCTAATGGATGCGTAACGCAGTTTGCAAGATTAAAAGATGTGAATAACGATGGCATAGACGAAGTTGTTGCTTCACTATTAGGAAATGGAACGTGGTGTCTCAATGGTGCAAACGGGGAAATATTATGGTCACTTCCAACTGGAAATACAATGGGAATTGCAAGTTGCCCGGATCTCGATGGTGACGGATATGATGAAGTAGTAATTGCATCACAGTATCAAGGAGTGATAATTGTTAAAGGAAATAATGGTTCTACTCTTGGTACATATATGTTTGGTGAAACACTCCAAACCCGTGAAGTTTCAATCGTACCAGATATTGATCAGAATAATAGTTTTGAGATTATAGCCGGATCAAATATGGGAAATATTGTACTTTTATCTGGTGGTCTCAATGCGCCGCTTGTTCAAATAACTGATACGGTTTCAATAGATGCAAGGTGGAACCTAATATCTGTTCCAGTTGCTCGAACAAATAATTATGTATTAAATCTTTTCCCAACCGCTGTGCCGGGAACAACTTTTGAATATGATGCTGGATATATTTATTGTGACACTCTTACCCCAGGTAAGGGGTACTGGACAAAATTTCCTGATGCTCTAAAACAACCTATAACAGGTTACAAAATGAGCTCTATATCTGTGCTTGTAAAAGAGGGTTGGAATTTAATTGGTTCGGTCGATACTGAAGTACCTGTTCCTTATGGCTCAGGAATCAGTAGTCTGGTTTATGGTTATTCAGGTGGTTATCATATTGCTACAAGTATAGTTCCAGGTAAAGGGTACTGGATAAAAATGACGAAGGACACGATTCTAACAATAGGATCATATATTGGTTACAGTAAAAATGTTCTTTTAGAAAACATTTTAGACAATTTTAATTACATCATCATTACAGATAAATTAAAGAGATCTCAAAAGTTATACTTTGGTGATGGAAATAAATATCAAAATATCAATTTTGAAGGTCCACCAATATCGCCGGATCAGGTTGATATAAGATTTTCAAATAATCAATTAATACAAACCTACTCAAAAGAAGAAAATAAAATTTTCGTTTACAAGATTCAATTAAACAATTTAATATATCCTATTAAGATAGATTATAATATAAAAGATGCTAAATTAACAGTTGAATTAATTTCCGATAACAGTAAATATGTTTTAGTTAATTCTGGTAGGTTTAATATTGATGAATTAAAGAATGATGGGTTATATTTGAAATTGTCGTTTAAAGAAGGTATTCCAGAACATTATTCATTGCATCATAATTATCCTAATCCCTTTAATTTTAAAACAGTTATCGGTTATGCATTACCAGAGCCGGGCTTTGTAACTCTGAAGGTTTATGATGTACTTGGTCGTGAAGTGTCAACACTTTTGAACGAGTATAAAGAAGCTGGCTATTATGAAGTCAGCTGGGATGCAAGCTCACAACCAAGTGGAGTTTACTTCTACAAGTTGCAGGCAGGTAACTTCACATCGGTGAAGAAGATGCTGCTGATGAAGTAATTTTTGATTTGCGATTTAAGATTTTAAGCCGATTTTTTCCACCTGTTGATGGAAGGAATCGGCTTGTAGTTTCCTGTCATGTTGAGCGCCAGCGAAGGATCTGACTACTCTCAATCAGATTCTTGACTCATTCGTCTATCGACGGACTCGTTCAGAATGAGAACCAAGTATTCGTCAGATTCTTCGTTCGTTCGTCTTTCGATGGACTCACTCATAAAGACAAAGCCGAATTGTCATCCGCTCCACCTCTAATGTCATCCTGAACGAAGTGAAGGATCTGACTATAAACCACAAGCGAAGCGAAACATCTGACAGTGCTTCAGTCAGATTCTTCGTTCGTTCGTCTTTCGACGGACTCACTCAGAAAGACAAAGCCGAACTATCATGCTGATCCGCCTCTGGCGGACCTGTCCGCCTTTGGCGGAGAAGGATCTGATTATAACTCACGATGAAAAAAAGTAAAGATGGGCTTAAAAATTGAATTATTTAACACTACTACTCCAAAACAAAAAACAGAATGCAAAATCCAGTAATCTAAAATCAAAAAGTTTTTAATCCTAAAATCTCCAAATACAAGATAATAAAATATTATCACTTATTGACATACTGGGATATCATAAATTGAGCAAGTTCAAAATCCTCTTTTGTTGTGATTTTGATGTTTGTTTGTTCACCCTCAACGAATCTTACCTTAATACCCAATCTCTCTACAAGATTGGCATCATCGGTTGAATAATATTGTTCATCGAATGCTTGCTTGTATGCTGAAGTAATCAAAGAGGTTTCAAAGCCTTGAGGGGTTTGTACTGCAAATATTGTGTCCCTATTTAAAGTTTTAGTAAAAAAATCCCCTTCTTTAAGTTTAACAGTATCCTTTATTTGAATAGCTGGTATTGCAGCTTTATAAGTTTTCGAGGCTTCGATTATTTTATCGACAAGTGCGTTTGATACAAAAGGTCGGACTGCATCGTGAATTAAAATTATATCCGGTGAAGATTTAACTGCTTCTTGAATTCCATTCCAAACTGAATCCTGTCGCTCTTTACCTCCTTCTATAATTTGAATAGTAATCGTGGTGTTTATTTTGTCTGTAATTTGTTTTGTTTCTAATAAATAATCCTTATGAGCAACAACGATAATATTTCTGATTTTGTTGGAATTACAAAATTTTTCGATTGATAGTTGAAGAATAGTTTTGTCCTTCAACTTCAGGAATTGTTTTGGTAAGTCGCCGCCGAATCTTTTACCAATTCCAGCGGCGACTATGATAGTTACAACATTCAAGTTCATACAGAAAGATAATTATAATATAAGCATAGCATCACCGTAACTATAGAATCTCAAACCCTCTTTGATGGCTTTCTTGTAAGCATTCATAATAAGATCGTATCCACCAAAAGCACACACCATCATTAAAAGTGTAGATTCTGGTAAGTGAAAGTTCGTTATCATTTTATTTACTACTTTGAAGCTATAAGGGGGATAAATAAATTTATCGGTCCAACCTTTAAATGGTTTAACAAAACCCTGAGTTGTGACCGAAGATTCGAGAGCACGCACTGTACTAGTCCCGCATACAAAAACATTACCTTTATTTTCAATGGTCTTGTTGATTGTTTTTGCAGTTGCTTCACTAATCTCAAAATATTCAGAATCCATTTTATGCTTTGATAGATCTTCCACTTCAACTTTCCTAAAAGTACCAAGTCCAATATGTAAAGTAACATATGCAATTTTAACACCTTTATTTTCGATTTGTGATAGCAATTTTTTCGTAAAATGTAACCCGGCTGTAGGAGCTGCCACCGAACCAACATTTTTTGCATATACAGTTTGATATCTTTGTTTGTCAAGTTCTTCTGATTCACGTTTGATGTAGTGCGGTAATGGCATATAGCCAATTCTCTCAAATATTTTATAGAGGTCTTCGTTTGTAATAAACCTGATTGTTCTGCCTCTTGAAGTGGTGTTATCAACAATTTCGCATACAAGACGGCCATCGTCGAAGTACACTTTATTACCAATTCTCACCTTGCGGGCTGGTTCAACTATTACATCCCACAGCTTTTCTTCTTTGTTCAGTTCGCGAAGTAATAGAAATTCAATTTTAGCATTTGTTTTTTCCTTTCTTCCGAACAGACGAGCAGGAAATACTTTTGTATCATTCAGCACAAGAACATCGCCCTTTTTAAAGTATTCAACGATATCAGAAAACTTTTTAATTTCGATGGTTTCGTTTGTACGATTTACGACCATCAATTTGGATGCATCTCTCTGAGCCGCTGGATATTTTGCTATTAAATTCCTTGGCAGAGGATACTTAAAATCTGATAGTTTCATAATCTGAATCCTATTTTATTATTTGTTTTTCTTGGCTTTTTTGGGAGCTTTGTTTAATAGTGCTGCTCTTGCTGCTGCCAGACGAGCTATAGCAACTCTATATGGAGAACAACTGACATAATCTAAGCCAATTTTGTGGCAGAATTCAATTGAGCTTGGTTCACCACCATGTTCACCACATATTCCAAGTTTAATCTTGGGTCGTACGGATTTGCCCTTTTGTACAGCAATTTTCATTAATTCTCCAACACCTCTCTGATCTAACGCTTCAAAAGGATCTGCTGGATAGATTTCCATCTCAACATACGGTATCAGAAATCTTCCAGCGTCATCGCGACTTACACCAAGTGTAGTTTGAGTTAAGTCGTTTGTTCCAAAACTGAAAAATTCTGCTACTTTTGCAATTTCATCTGCTGTAATTGCACCCCTTGGAACTTCAATCATTGTACCTACAAGATAATTGATTTTCACATTGTTTTCTCGCATTACATCGTTTGCAACTTTCCTGACGAGTTCTTCCTGTAATTGAAGTTCTTTGACGTTTCCAACGAGAGGGATCATAATTTCAGGTTTTACTGGAATACCTCTTTTTTGTACATTTACAGCAGCTTCGAAAATAGCGCGTGCCTGCATTTCAGTGATTTCTGGATAAATTATACCGAGTCGGCAACCACGAAATCCTAACATTGGATTGAACTCATGAAGAGAATCAACTCTTTGTTTTACTTTTTCGTAGCTTATGCCCATTTGTTGTGCAAGTTCACGCTGTTCTTTCTCTTCATGTGGTAAAAATTCATGCAAGGGTGGATCAATCGTTCTGATGGTGACCGGTCGGCCATTCATTGCTTCGAATATACCTTCAAAGTCTTTTCTTTGAAGAGGTAGTAGCTTTGCAAGGGCTTGTTTTCTTTCATCATAAGTATCAGCCAGTATCATCTCGCGCATAGGGCCAATTTTCCCTTCGCCAAAAAACATATGTTCCGTGCGGCAAAGCCCAATACCTTCAGCGCCGAAAGCTACAGCAGCTGCTGCCTGATCTGGTTGATCAGCGTTGGTTCTTACACCCAATACTCTATATTTATCAGCCCATTTCATAATTTTTTGGTAAAGCTGATAAATCGGTGCATTCTCCGGATCTAAAGATTTTTCAATCAAAACCTGTAGGACTTCTGATGGTTTGGTTTTAACTTCTCCAAGGATTACTTCACCTGTTGTTCCATCAAGCGAGATGTAATCACCTTCTCGGATTACACGACCGTTAACTTGAATTGTCCTTGAAGAATAATCGATGTTCAGAGCTGAGCATCCAACTACACACACTTTACCCATTTGTCGTGCAACCAGGGCAGCGTGTGATGTCATACCACCTCTTGCTGTTAGAATACCTTCTGCTGCATTCATTCCTTTTATATCTTCAGGTGAAGTTTCAATTCTGACAAGAATTACTCTTTCACCTCTTTTTCGCCATTCTTCCGCATCAGGTGCATTGAAAACCACACGACCGGAAGCTGCACCAGGACCAGCATTTAAACCTGTTGTAAGTAATCTTCCACCTTTTATTGCATTTTCTTTTTCTTTTCTATCAAATACAGGTCTTAATAATTGATTCAACTGGTCTGGCTCAATTCTTAAGAGAGCTTCCTTTTCATCAATAAGTTTTTCCCCTACCATATCGACTGCAATTTTCATTGCGGCGAAGGCTGTTCGTTTACCAACACGGCATTGCAGAATATAAAGTTTGTTTTGTTGTATTGTAAACTCTATATCCATCATATCTTTGTAATGCTTTTCAAGAATTTTTCTGTATTTATCAAGTTCTTTGTATATGATAGGATTTGATTCAGCAAGTTTGGAAATTGGCAACGGTGTTCTAATTCCTGCTACAACATCTTCGCCCTGTGCATTCATCAGATATTCACCATAGAAGTAATTTTCTCCAGTTGCAGCGTCGCGAGTAAATGCAACTCCTGTTCCAGAATCTTCTCCCATATTTCCAAATACCATTGCTTGTACATTAACTGCTGTTCCCCATGATTCTGGAATGTCGTACATCTTTCTGTATGCAATTGCTCTTTCATTCATCCACGAACCAAACACAGCACCAATCGCACCCCAGAGCTGTTCCATTGGGTCTTCAGGAAAGTCGTGTCCTGTTTTTTCTTTTATAGCTTTTTTGAAAAGTTGTACTAAATCCTTTAAATCTTCAGCATTAAGTTCTGTATCAAGTGAAACGCCTTTTTCTTTTTTCTTATTATCAAGAATTTCCTCGAATGGATCATGCTCATCTTTGGTCTTGGGTTTCAAGCCAAGGACTACATCACCATACATCGCAACAAATCTTCTGTAAGAATCATATGCAAATCTTGGGTTTTGAGTTTTTGCAATCAATCCCTGAACAGTGGTGTCGTTCAAACCCAGATTTAAAATTGTATCCATCATCCCGGGCATTGAAGCTCTTGCTCCGGAACGAACAGAAACGAGAAGTGGATTATCCGGGTCACCAAATCGAGCACCCATCTCTTTTTCCACCTTCTTCAGTGCAATTTGAATCTGTGATTTTAATTCTTTCGGATACTTCTTCTTGTTTTTATAGTAATAAGTACAAACCTCTGTTGTGATTGTAAATCCAGGTGGAACTGGAAGTTTAAGATTGACCATTTCAGCAAGATTTGCACCTTTACCGCCTAAGAGGGCTTTCATATCTGCACGCCCTTCAGCTTTTTTACCACCAAAATAATACACATATTTTTTAGCCATAATACTTAATTCTCCGTTTTTTATTATTCTTTAATTAGTTTATCTATTTTGTTTAAAAATTTTTCTTCGTTCTCAATAAATTTAATTTTTATTATTAAATAGTAGATTTCAACATCTTTATATTTTTCATAAAATTTATTCAGCTTTATTGCATCTTTCTCTGTTGTAATAATATACTCGGTTCCAAGTTCTTTTGATTCTTTTATTATTTTTTTGAGATCGGCTTCAGTGTAAAAATGATGATCACTAAAAATTTTAATTTTTTGAATTTTTAATTCATTTTCAGTTAAGGTATTATAAAATGATTCGGGATTACCCGTACCACAAAATGCATAACATTTTTTATATCTTGCTAAATCCAAATTAATTGTTTTGTTTCCAAATACGGATTTTAAACCAATTGCTTGATATTTAAATGTCGCATATGGTTTATCATGAAACTTATTAATCGTATTTTGATCAAAGTTACCGTCAGGTAATAATAAAAAATCTGCTCTTTTAAGTGAAATTATCGGTTCACGCGCATTTCCTGATGGTAAAAGTAAGTTATCATAGGTAGAATTGGAATTTTTCAGAATTACTATATCCAGGTTTCTGAATAACTTTCTGTGTTGAAAACCGTCGTCTAAGATTATTATATCAGCACAATATTTATCTTTCGCAAGTTTTGACGCTACAAATTTGTTCTCATTTACCAGAACTATTGCATTAGGGAATTTCCTTGCAATTTGTAAAGGTTCATCACCACACACTGCTGGGTCAGGATTTACAATTTTGCCGTCTGATACAATAACTAATCCTTTGGATTGTCTTTTATATCCGCGACTAACTACCGCTACTTTCATATTTTTTGTCTGCAGATAGTTTATCAGATACTCAACAATTGGTGTTTTTCCTGTGCCACCGACCGTTATGTTTCCGACTGAAATGACAGGTATATCAATCTTTCTGGTTTTAAAGATTCCTATATCAAAGAACATATTTCTGATTAAGATTACTAAAGTATAAATTAAGCTTAAAGGTAGTAAAATTATTCTTAGTGTTTTCACTTTACGATAATGACTTTAAAATTGATTCAGCTACTTTAGTTGAGGCGCCAGGTTTTCCTAACTTTGTGCCAACAATTTTTAATTCAGAAGATACCAGATTTCTAAGATTTTCATCTTTCAGAAATTTAGCACATTCGTTTGCAATATTTTTAGCACTAGCCCTGTGCTGAATAAGTTCAGGTACGATTTGTTTTCCAGCAACAATGTTAGCCAAGCCAATATTTTTAATTTTTATTAGCAATTTTCCGATTAAATAGGTCAAAAAGGAGGTTTTGTAAACAATAACCATCGGAGTATTGAAATATGCTAATTCTAAAGTCGCTGTTCCAGACGTAACGATTGCAACATCACAGTTTTTCATTAAGTCGTATGTTGCATATTGTAGCACTTTTACATTTGAATCTTCATCCAAGAAAGATTTGATATAATCACATTCAAATACTGAAGCTGCACCAATTACGATTTGTGCATAAAAATTTGTTTCCAGTTCGCGAGCAGCATTTAACATAGTTGGTAGAATTTTATCAACTTCCTGATATCTGCTACCCGGGAACAACCCAATTATTGGTCTATTTTTTTCGAGTCCGTATCTTTTATAAAAATCGCTTTTTTCCAATGGTTGCTCAATAATATCCAGAATAGGATGACCTACATATTCAACATTAATACCAGCTTTTTTATATATCTCTTCTTCGAATTCAAATACTACAAAAATCTTGTCTACAATTTTTTTAATCTTGTTTATTCTTTTAAAGTTCCATGCCCAGATTTGTGGAGAAATATAATAGAAAGTTTTAATACCTGAATTATGTGCTTTTTCTGCAAATCGCAGATTAAATCCGGGATAATCTATTAGCAAAACCGCATCAGGTTTTTTATGAATTAAGAGTGCATCTAATGTTTTGCTTATCGAGCGAATTGTGGGTAGCTTTTTAACAACTTCCCACGAACCCATAATTGCCAGCTCATCAATGTGATATATTAGTTGTACACTTTCTTTTTTCATCTTATCACCGCCTATACCAAAAATCTCAATATCTGGTTTTATTTTTTTTAAAACTTTGACAACAGCTGCACCGTGCATATCTCCTGAAGCTTCTCCAGCAATAATCATTAAACGCATTTTTACCTCAAGCCGAAAATTTCTGAAAATAATTTAATCTGAGCCTGATTTTGTAAGAACCAGATAATCAAAATCGTCAGTACAATTATAATTATTGCTTGCAAGGTGCGTCTTTCAGATTTCAATCCTTTAATCCAATCCAGTTGTGGTTGATTCGCTTTTGTAAGTCGGTATTTTTTAAAATTTGGTAAGAACTTTGGAACATAATATTTATATTGTTTATATTCGTCACCATAAACATTAAGCAAATGTTCTTCTTCCAAACTTACAATCATATAGTATTGGAATATGAAGTATAATAGGGTGATGAGAGTTAAAGTTGGGAAAGCTGCAAGCGACATAATTCCCACTCCAAGATAGATAATAATATTGCCGAGATAGAGGGGGTTTCGAACATATGCAAACGGACCGCTTGTAATCAGGTTAGAACCACCAACTTCTTTAGTTGTGCGGGTTTCACTTCCAGCTATAGATACACCCCATAACCTCAAAAATTCACCAAGAATAACTAAAACTAAACCAATCAATATACTGCTAATTGTTGGCTTGGCATAAATAATCATCAAAACTAAAAACGGAATTGGAGTATAACTGCGATATTTAAAAAGAGTTTTTCTTATATCCATATTATCCTGATATGAAAACCTCTCTTCTGTTGAATTCAGCTTGTTGGCGCTTGCGAATTCTCTTGCGCTGTAATATTTCCTCTAATCGTTTTGTTACATCATTGAAATTTGTATAAAGGTAGTAAGATATATTTTTTTCCTGACAGTAAGTTTGAAGCTTATCACGAGCAAACACAATATCCGCAAAGTTTACTGCACACTGATCCGAAAATCCGTTTCCAATATAAACAATTATATCTTCATCCGCTGATAAAGTTAATAAATGATTTCTTTTACAACATGCACATTTTGTGCATTCTTCATCTGTGTAAGGGAATTCAGCTGTTAATTTTCCGTTATCCTGAATTTTTAATTTGTTTGCAAAAAATTTCAAATTACTAATTTGATATTTTTTTAGAATTCTTTCAATGTATAAATCGAATCCATCACTAACAACAAAGAGGTCCAAAACTTTTTCGTTTTGATTTTTTGTTGAGCAAAAATTCAAGAAATCTAAAAAAGTTGTATCTATCTTCTGAACGTCAATGAACGAAAATAAATCTGTGGATGAAATAGCACCGCAAGCTTTTATTAATTCTTCATAAAATTCTATTGCGGTTAATTTTCCATTTATATAATTTTCTACGATTTTATTAGTTTTATCTCCAGCGAAATGAAGAAATAATTTATAGCCAACATCACCTATTGAAATTGTGCCATCAAAATCTATGTAAATTTTTAACATATTTGTTTAAAATCCTGTTGCTACTGATGCTGAACGAACTTTTTCTTCTTCATTAAAACGTACCGTTACAATTTTTGACACGCCCTCCTCTTCCATTGTAACTCCATAAATTGCGTTTGCAGACTCCATAGTCCTCTTATTATGAGTTACAACGATGAACTGTGTGTTGTCAGAGAATTTTTTTAATATTCTGGTAAATCGATCTATATTCGAATCGTCCAGTGGTGCATCAACTTCGTCTAATATGCAGAAAGGACTTGGTTTAACTAAGTAAATTGCAAACAGTAGTGCAATAGCTGTTAATGTTTTTTCACCACCAGAAAGTAAATCAATTGAAGTTGGTCGCTTACCTCTTGGTTTGGCAATAATCTCGATTCGGGCTTCCAGTGGATCCTGTCCCTCTTCAAGCCGTAGATCACATTCATCACCTTCATCAAATAAGCTCTTAAATGTTTTGATAAAGTTTTCTCTGATTTTTTCAAATGTATCAAGAAATTTCTTTTGTGCAGTATTGTTGATTTCCTCAATTGTATTAATTAATGTGCGCTCGGCTTCTATCAAATCATCTCTTTGCTGTGTCATAAATGTCAAACGCTCACTCTCAGATTTATATTCATCGAAAGCGGCAAAGTTAATTGCACCGAGCATTTTCAACCTTTCTTTGATTTGTCGGACTTCTTCACGCTTGGCTGCAAAGTCGACCCATTCATCCTCAGGATATTCCTTTAATTGAATTTCAATTTCAAATTCGTTCTTGGCTCTTTCAATAATATGCTGTAAATTTTGGTTGACTTCATGAATTTTCATCTCCAAGTCGTAATACTTGCCCACATAATCATCGTAAGTTCTTCTATCATCCTTGAGTTTGAGTTCTATTCTGTGTATTTCGCTTCGTTTATTGTTATAATTTTGTTCAACAGTTTGTTTTTCCTGCTCAACTCTGTTTAAATTTTCATTTATTAAGCTAATTTTGTTATCGTTTTCCTGTAATTCCTGTGCAATTCTTTCAATTTCCTTATGTGCGTTTTTTATCTCTTCATCCCTTATCTGAAGTGTTAATATTATGTTTTCAATTGTTTGATTATCCCGTTCAAATTCTAATTCTAAATTTTTATTTGTATTCTGTATGTTAATTAAATTTATCTCTGTTTCATTAATTTCTTTTGCAAGCTCGTTTCTGCTGTTAACGATTTCTTTTATTTCGTTGTTAAATTTTGTAACTGCTGCTTCTACTGAAATTTTATCTTCATCAAGTTTTTTTATTGTTGGTAAGAGCTCGTTTAAACTTGTCTCAACTGTGGTAAGTTCTGTTTTTAGTTCTTCAAGATCTTCTTTAATTCGGTCCAGTGAATTTTGAGCACGACTTTTCTCATATTCATATTGAGCAATTTGCCTTTCAACAGATGCCATTTCTTTTTCAATACTTTTTACTTCTTCAGTTGCCAGTTTTAGATTTAGAGCTTCAATCTCCTTCTCTTTCTTCTCTTTCTCTATTTGAATTTCGGCAATCTGCTGGTTGAGTTGATTTTTATCAACATTAAGTTGTTCGAGCATTTCGTTCTTGCCAATCAGAAGATTTTCCTGATCAACATTACTTCCTGCTCTAATTATTCCTCCTGTCGTTTTTATACTACCATCTATTGAAACAAAAGTAACTCCAAGTAGCGAATCGGGAGTTTTATTAATATCATCTACAATTACAACATTTTCTAAAAGATAATTTACAAGTTCCCGATACGGTTCATCAACTCTAATTACTTGATCAGCCCACAGGAAAGTATTTTTCTTGAGCTTATTTAATCTTTTAACTTGAGGAATTCGGTTAAGGCATATGAACACTGCTTTACCTTTTTGATGTTTCTCAAGAAAGTTTGCGGCTTCGAGCGCTTCGTTTTCATCCTGAACTACGATATAATTAGCAGCTTCGCCAAGTGCAGTTTGTAATGCAAGACGATACTTTGGTTCAGTATTGATGAGATCCGCTACGATAGGAAATTTTTTATAATCGTTAATCAGAAAAGCTACTGCCTGATGGGTTTCTTTCTTTTCTACAAGTCCTGTGATAAATTCTATTCTGGTGGATATTCGGTTTAGTTCGTTCCTTAAGTTTAGTTCTTGTGTTTGTAACTCTTCAAGTTCAGATTTTAATTGTTGAATTTTCTCCTCAATCTGGTTCTGCTCTAACTCTGCTTTTGCGAATTCTTTGTGTAACAATTTATCTTTTGATGTTAATTCAGCAACTTCCTTTTCACACTTGTGGATTTCGTTTTCAAAATATGTGCTATCCTCTTGCGCTCTTTCAATTAGTCGACGGATATTTTCAATTTTTTCTTCAATTAACTGTTTCTCACCGTTTTTTTGTGCAATCTCGTGGATTAAGGAAATCAACTCGTTGTTGTAGTTCTGCAGTTGAGATTCTTTTGAGTTTAATTCGTTACTTATTTTATTGAATTCATTCTGTAAATTTTCAAATTTTGCCTGAACATTTTTTAGGATTGTTGAATTGTTGGATATTTCTAAGAGTAGTCGAGATTTGTTTTCTTCAAGTTTATGTTGTTGATTCTGTAAATCAATTTTTTCTTTTTCATATCTTTCAATATTGGCTTTATATGCATCAATTTTCTGATTGCCAATAATTATTAGTTCTTCAATTTTATGTTTTTCGCCTGTAATTCGAGAAGTTTCTCTTAAAAGCTCGTTTAATTTATGCTCGATATCCCCAACTTCAAGTCGCATCTGGTCAATTTGATTATCCTGCTCTAACAAGAATTTTTCAATTTTTTCTTTTTCAGTTTTTGTCTGGTTAAATTTTTCTTGAAGTGGAATTAATTTTTTGTGCAGGTAAGCGTATTCATGCTCGAGTAAATCTATTTCCAGCTCCCGCAGTTTTTGGGATAACTCGTTGTATTGTTCTGCTTTTTTAGATTGTCTTTCGAGTGCGTTAACTGTTTTTTGAACTTCTTTAACTATGTCGTTGACGCGCATCAAATCCTGTTGAACACTTTCGAGTTTGTTATAGGCAGCTTTTCTTCGATGCTTATATTTTGTAACACCTGCAGCTTCTTCAAAAAGTCGTCTACGTTCATCAGTTTTATCACTCAATATTGTTTCAACCATCTTCAATTCAATAACGGAATAAGCATCAGCTCCCATTCCGGTATCCATAAAAAGATCCAGAATATCTTTTAACCTGCAGGGGACTTTGTTTAGTAAATATTCACTTTCTCCTGAACGATATACTCTTCTTGTAACGGTTACCTGGGAGTACTCGGTGGGAAGTATACCTTTAGTGTTTTCAATTACGATTGAAACCTCTGCCATACCAAGAGGTTTTCGGTTTTTCGTACCGTTGAATATCACATCTTCCATTTTATCTGAACGGAGAGTACTGTATCGTTGCTCACCTAACGCCCATCTGATAGCATCTACTATGTTTGTCTTCCCACAACCATTTGGTCCAACGATGGCAGTGATTCCAGAATCAAATGTCAGATTCACACTTTGTGCAAAGGATTTAAATCCAAATATTTCAATTTTAGATAGATACATTTAGAATATATTGCGTGTCTCAATAAAATATTTTAAAAATACAAATGTAGATTTTGTTTGTTCAAGGTAACTTGCAGTAATTCCTGCAATCAATATGATTATTAAAATTCCTAACGCATAAACTTTAAATGTTGAAACATCAAATATAATTGAGATACCTTTAAATAATCTAAAGATAGAAATTATTAATATCAAAAAAATTATTATAAGCGAGATATAAAGGTATACTGGTTCAATGATAATTCTAAACAATATCATTGCTAATGGCATAAGTGCAATAGTTGGAACAAATGCCCAGACAGTAATTGAGAAAATATGGTAGAGATATACCTTTACCCTTGTAAATAAGGATATGAATTTTATCAATAATATAATAATTAAAAACTTTAAAAAGATTATAATCGAAAAATGGATTATAAATTTTGTAGGATTCCAGATTAGTTTTACAAGATAAGTTTTTAGTGGATCGGTTAAAAACTGTGTTAGGATATTGTCGATAAATAGATTATATCGGAAGTTCAATGCTATGCTGGAAATGATAACAGCAAAATTTACAGAAAAGAGTACAACAAGGAAAAAAGTATGGCTTATCGGAATTATTCTTTGATCTCTTACATCTGCAAAGAAGTTGTATGTTCTGAACATCGAGCGGTTTATATTTTCTCTAAATCTACGATTGCTATTGTAAAAGAAAGCGATAGTTATTAAAATAATCAAACCCAAAATCACATAAATCATAGGTGAAGCTGGGGCATAATTACCGACGGGTATGGCTGTAATTTTTTCATTATTAAATATGTTGCGGATAACATCATACACAATACGTGGGTTTCTATTTATACTTACCATTCCCATTGCTTTTAGATATGGGTTACCCGATGAAGAAATTAAAGAAGGTCTATCGGAAATCCAATCGTTGTATGCCCAGAACACACTGCCTGAAAATTTTGATTCTTTGATTGTGTTATAAATCTGCCAGGCATACCAGGCTTGATACTCGACAGAATTTTGATCACTATATCCGTTTTTGTTCTCGGGATTTATCTCTTTGCCGTATCTACCCACAATAATAACTTTATCCTGATGTTTCATTCTTATATCCATTAAAATGGATTTAAGGTTGCTGAAATATTCTTCTCCTTGAGGATAAATGTTGATAGCTAAAATGTTGAGTTCGGATTTAATTTCGTTTAGATTCCAGTGTAAGAGGGCAGAAAGATAAACCGGTCTATCGTCGATATTTTTAACTATTAATCTTAAATGTGATAAATATTGTTTTATAAGAGATTCGGTTTCTTTGGTTAGTTCGACCTCGTTTCCCAAACCATATGCAAGGACTGAGACGCTGTTTTTATCTCTTGCGATAATGTCTTTAAGATAATCTGAAGCGAGATTAAGGTAATATTCTTTTTTTAGAATGTTTGCCGGGATTTGATTCAGAGGTAAATCCTCCATCACTAATAAACCGTATCTGTCGCATAAATTTATAAAATATGGATGTGGTGGATGAAGAAATCGGATTAAATTTGCTCCTGAATTTTTTATCTTTACAATGTCCTTTTCCATTAGCTCATATGTCAATGCTGAAGCATAAAAAGGATGCTGTTCATTATAAAGTACACCATTTAAATAAATTGATTTGCCATTTAATAAAATTTCGGAATCTTTAATGCGAAGGTCTTTAATTCCATAATTTGCGATATATACATCCAATGGAATTATTTCTTTTCCATCTACTTTTACAATGTAAAGTTTTATTATATAAAGTTCGGGATTTTCAGGAGACCATAGTTTAGGGTTTGATATAGATAAATCCAGTGAATAATCTTTAATTTTTTTTGGGGGGACATCTACAGGGATGAGAGTACTTTTACTAACTGGGATATCATTGAATTTTTCAAAAACCTCAACATAGTGTGCAAGGTGGATATTTTTTGATTTATCTTCATCTGGTAATGTGAAGCCTGTATTTTCGATGGAAAATTTAATTTTTAATTTAGCATTTTTATAATCTGAAGAAATTTCTGATTTGATGTTTGGCTCATTTACAAAAATTTTAGGTGTTGCAAGTAAGTAAATATCCCTGAAAATGCCACCATAGTTTTTCCATCCATCAACCTGATGACGCAATGGAATTGTGGATACAGTGTTCAGTTCGTTATTAACAATAACTTTTATTGTGTTCTCATTTCCGATTTGTAGCACATTTTCTCTAACTGTTGCAATAAATGAGGAGTAACCTCCAATGTGCCTTGTGATGAAATTACCATTAATGTGTATCTCACATTGATAATTAATTCCATAAGCCACCAGAAAAAAGTTATACCGCTCGAGCATCTCTTTTTTAATTTCAAATTTTCTCTGGAATATTACCTCTCCCTCATAATCATAAGCTGATGGTATCTGAACATTTTGCCAGGATTTACCATCTATTGTGTATAGCCAGTATCCGGATAAATCAATTTTAGTACGGGTTGGGGAATCTGGGAACATTCCTGCGTCGGTACCAGTAAAAGTGGGTTGTCCATTTTCATAGAACTTTATTGTAGTTCTCTGAAATATTTGTGCCTCACTTTGTGATGTGTATAGAAAAAAAAGGAAATATGTTATAACAAAATAAAAAAACTTGCCCAATTCAAATCCTTATGGTATGAATATTTATGGAGGTATTCATTGAAATAATGTAAAAATAAGTAATTTTCGCATAAAATATAATAAATTTTTTAGCTGAAAGCAATTTATTGCATAAATTTCAGTTAAAAATGGCAAAATTATCATATTTTGCAAAAATGCGAAAAAGCCTCCTGTGCTGTCTTAATTCAACTATATTTTGTTCATTCAAGTACAACCCAGTTCTCAATTGTACCAACATTTAAAAATGTATCTCCGCTGCATTTTAATGTATCGGCATCACGGGCTTCTTTTGTAATAATAAAGTCGTTTCTTGAGTTAACTCCGCGATTTTGGTATTTTTGAAATAGTGAATCAGTTAAAACCTCGAAATATGAAATTAGCTTCCAGCCATTGGGAGTATTTACACCAATTGCAATATCGGACATGGTTTGGTAACCGATATGTGTTCCGATTTCATTTCCAGCACTTAATACATCACCGACTTTGAGAGAATCGCTTAAGTTGATATGAAAGATTATAAAATAAAAAGCAGGATAATCTTTTGATTTAATATGTAATTGTGTTCCAGCCCATTCCTGATTTATTCTGAAAACAGTTCCACTTATAGGTGAAAATATTTTCACACTCGACCAGTCAATATTGCTTTTTGGTTCGAAGTAGTGTTTCATACTTCTGCAGAATTCGAAATCGTCAGAGTAATTGTGCCCGACAGAAGATCGAAATTTTGAAATGCGATGAATCTTATCAAGCTCAATGTAGTTTAAATTAACAAATTTAGGAATTCCAAATTTGTCAACATCGTATGTATCATCCTCAACTTTGTATGGTGTTGGCTTTTCATCTTTGCATGAAACTACTACTAACGAAAGGAAAAATATTTTTAATATCTGTTTTAACATAAATGTACCTTTTTGCCTAAAAAGTCTGATATAATTAAGCAATAGAATAGTAAAAGATTTCTATTCCATATCAATTTAAAAAGATATAATTGCAAATGCAAAGTGAAATATATATGATTCTTTAAAAATGTAATACAAAAAAACAATCTGTTTTAAGTTTTAAATAGTAAAGTGATAAAAATTAATTATGCATTTTCATTATTAAATTTTTATTGAATATGTGAAAACCATAACAAATATGAGCATTATTTCTCATATTGCAATGATCTGTACATTTTTATCGTTCTTGACCATGAGAATCAACAATAAACGAGATTAGGATTTTGTAATTTTCCCAAATTTTGACTTTATGTAAAAAATTTGTAGATTTAAGCAATTCAATGTAAGATTTTTACTCAAATTAAGGAATTTTTAAAATGTTTGCAGTTGTAGAAATAGCGGGACAACAGTTTAAAGTAAGTCCGAATGCAAAGTTATACGTACCAAAACTTATTAAAGCAGAAGGTGACAAAATAAAAGTTGATAAAGTTTTGCTTTTTTCTGATGGGAAAGAGATTAAAATTGGTAATCCTGTTTTAAAAGGTGTTAGTGTGGAAGCACGGGTGCTTGGACATGAGAAAGATGACACGGTAATTGTTTTTAAGAAAAAGCGCCGTAAAGGGTATCGTGTTCGTCGAGGTCACCGACAGCAATACACTAAAATAGAAATCACAAAATTAGAAAAGGAGAATTAGTATGGCACATAAAAAAGGTGGTGGAAGTTCCCGAAATGGTCGCGATAGTAATGCTCAACGGCTTGGAATCAAAAGGTTCGGCGGTGAAAGAGTGAGCGCGGGCAGTATAATTGTTCGTCAGCGAGGCACTAAATTTCTTCCTGGTGAAAATGTTGGCCTTGGCTCTGATGACACAATTTTTGCACTAACAGACGGTGTGGTAAAATTTGAGCGTCACGGGAAATCCCGTAAAATGGTAAGCATAGTACCTGCTTAAAAAAATCAAGAATATCAGTTCTTCAATATAACCCGAAAAGAATCAGTTCTTAGAGATGAACTAATTTGTTTCGGGTTTTTTCGTTTTTATAGATCACAATTTAAAAGCTCTTTAATCATTAATCAATAACTTAGGAGGAAACATGAAAATCACAGTAATTGGTGGTGGTAATGTTGGTGCAACAGTTGCACATATTATCACTCAGAAACAACTTGCAAACGAACTTGTCATTGTGGATGTTGTGGAAGGAATGCCGATGGGAAAAGCTCTCGATATGTACGAATCTACACCAATCGAGGGTTCCGATACAAAAGTAATCGGTACAAATGGCTACGACGAAACAGCAGGTTCGGATATTGTTGTAATTACTGCAGGTCTTGCGCGTAAACCGGGAATGACCCGCGAACAACTTCAGGAAACCAACGCTGAAATAGTCAAAAGTGTTACAGAATCGGTTGTGAAAAAATCTCCCAATGCCATCCTTATAGTTGTATCAAACCCACTTGATGTAATGTCGTATGTAGCTTACAAAGTTAGCGGTTTCCCCAGAGAGCGAGTTATGGGTATGGCGGGTATACTGGATACAGCTCGATATCGAACATTTATTGCTATGGAATTGGGAATTTCTGTAAAAGATATTCAAGCTCTTGTTTTGGGTGGACATGGTGATTCAATGGTACCCCTTGTAAGCTATACTACAATATCGGGTGTTCCGATAACACAATTCCTTGATCAAGCCACAATTGAGCGTATAGTAAAACGAACAAGAGATGGCGGAATTGAAATAGTTAATTTCCTGAAAACCGGTAGTGCATATTATGCTCCAGCTGCAGCTGCAGTTGAAATGGTAGAAGCTGTTGTTAAGGATAAGAAAAGAATTCTACCCTGTTCTGTTTTGCTGAACGGTGAATATGGAATTACAGGAACCTTTACAGGTGTTCCAATAATGATTGGTAAGAAAGGTGTTGAGAAAATAATCGAAGTGAAACTCACACCTGAAGAAAAAGCAGCTTTCGAAAAATCGGCAAGTGAAGTGAAAGCGAATATAGGCAAACTTAAACTATAAGATAATAATTGATTTTCAATTAGGAGCTGGTCATATCTTGAAAATATGCCAGCTCTTTTTATTTTTGAAAAAATTCAGATTTTATATGAGAAAATTACTTTTTCTATTCCTATTACCTGAATTATTTTTTGCTCAAGTAAGGCAGGATTTATTTATATCGTTGACTACTGGAGACAGTCTGGACGCAACTTATTTCATTCCTTTATCACCACCTCCACCTGCTGGGTATCCTGTTATGATATTTGTACATGGATTTGGACAAAGTAAAAATAGTGATACAGCATCAGCACGTATATATGCATACAGTAATTACTTTACACTCTGTTACTCTGTTCGAGGCCATGGAAAATCTTCTGGACTATCAACAATTATGTCTGTTAGAGAAAGACAGGATTTAAAAGAAATTATCCAGTTTGTGGAAAATCTTGATTTTGTGGATACTAATTCAATCGGTGTAATCGGTGGTTCACAAGGCGGCTTGCATGCCCTCTGGTCTATTGCTGATTCTTTATCAAATTGTGCGATTGCTGATGTAATTATTCCCAATTGGGCATCTAATCTTTTTGAACAGGGAGCAATTAAAAGGACATTCGGTGTCCTATTAAAAAATCCGCAGGTTAGGTATCATCCAATTAGAGATACACTATGGAATTTGCTTTTACAGGATTGTTATGATTCGCTTAATACATTATTCCCGACAGGTAGAAATTTAAATCAATCAGAATTACAGAATAAAAGTATACCGTTAATGCTGTTTTTAAAATATCAGGATCACTATTTTGAAGCTTCGGGTGGAATTGATTTCTTTAATCAATATAATGGCATCAAAAAGATGTACCTTGGTACTGGCGGGCACTTTTCTGATTCATATGAAGAAGAGTGGTACTATCAATTTTCGTGGATAACTCAATGGTTCAATCAGTTTTTGAAAAAGATTAATACAGGAATACTGGATTTACCTATGTACACTTATGCTTACAGTCGACTTCCAATGGATTCTTTAGGTTACTTTTCGTGGATAAGAAATGAAGTTTCTGAACTACCATTCGACAGGTTAGTTTATCATAAGTTTTATTTCCATCCTGATAGTACGATTAAATATTCACTTCCAGTATCTTCCAATTCTTTCTTTTTGTTAGCGAATAATTACAGGGATACAAACTATACATTTGAAACTGCTTATGCTGATAATTTTACTGGAACAAGATTCGATTCAGCTTTTGGGAAAAGTACAATTATCTTCACCTCAGATCCTTTGAATGAAGATGTTCTAATGTTTGGAGCACCCCGAGCCCAATTCTTTTTTATTCCTAATGCCGATAAAGTTCCCATTAATTTGCAGATATATGAACAAGACAGCTTAGGCAATAAATATTTTATCACACGGATTAATTATGTTGGTAGAAATTTGTCATCCGGTGTTCTATATAATGCTAACATTAAGGGTAACTTTCACTCTCATAAATTTCTACAAGGTAACAGAATACGAATTGAAATTACAAATATTGATAAAACCAATAGACAAGTATTGGGTCAATATCCGTTTGTTTTTCCTGTGTTTAAGAAATCTGAAATTTTTATTGGTACAAATTTAAATTATGCTTCATATATCGAGTTACCACTTTTGAAATCGGAATATGTTCTTAGAATCGGTGATGGGATTGTCTCAAACTTTGAACTCTATCAAAATTATCCCAACCCTTTTAATGCTCAAACAAACATAGAATATTCCTTACAGGAAGAAGCCAATATTAAATTGGTGATTTATGATATCTTGGGTAAAGAGGTTAAGGTGTTGTTCTCGGGTAATCAAAAATCTGGGAGGTATCGAGCTGTTTTCTACCCGAAAAATCTTGCAAGTGGGGTTTATTTGTGTAAATTAGAGGTGTTAAATAAAGGTCAAAGTATCGTTATTATAAAGAAAATGTTGTTTGTTAAGTAAACCTGTTGATAAAAACTTGACAAGCTCAATTTTTTTTCTGTATATTATATAAAAATTGATAAAATTAATGAGTAAATAGATATGAATGACTTTAACAATTTTGATGATTCCGAAGATTTTGATGAATATAACGATTGGAATCCTGAAAATAATAAAAGTTTAAGAGAGAAACTCAAAGAAGGTAATGGAAAACTGGATATTGAGACTCTCGAGAACATTATAAAATTTTTTTTGGAAGATGGTGATTTTGAAAATGCACTGTTCTTTAATGAATTATTGTTAGAAAAGAATCCTTATGACTTTGATGCGTGGGTAACGAAAGGAGATTTGAACTTTTACCTTGAACTTTACGAACAGGCACTTGAAGCTTACAATCGTGCTTTAGAGTTTGATCCTACAGATGTGGACATCTGGCTACAAAAATCTATTGTACTTGAAAATTTAAATAGATATAATGAAGCACTTGCTTGCTTAGATATTGCCTTGGAACAGGAAGCTGATAATACAGCTATTATGCTCTCTCAAGCTTATGTATATGAAAAACTTTCGAAATATGATGATGCAATAAAAGTGTTAACAAATATTTTAAAACTTGAAAGTGGAAATAAATCTGTATTTTATGAATTGGGATATTGTCATGATATGAATGGCAAATATGACGAAGCAATTTATTACTATGAAAAGTGCCTTGAGATTGATCCTTTTAGTTCCAATGCCTGGTATAACTGTGGTATTGTCTACAATAAACTTGGTAATTTTGTAAAAGCTCTTGATTATTACGATATGGCAATTTCAATCGATAACGGATTTTCTCCTGCATGGTACAATAAAGCCAATGTATTATTTAGTATTGGTCGTTATCTTGAGGCAAAATATTGTTATGAAAAAAGCTTAATGATAGATGGAGATGATTCTGACACATGGCACAATCTCGGAAATGTACATAGGGAATTAAATGAATTGCAGGATGCAATTAATTGTTATAGTATAGCAATTGAATATGACCCTGAAAATTATGAATCGTATATTGAGAGAAGTGAGTGTTATAAGATTTTAAAGAAGTACAGGAAAGCTCTGGAAGATATTGACAAAGCAATTGAGTACTCTGCTGATGATCCTGATTTATGGTGTGAAAAAGCAGAATTATCATACAAACTTGGGAAGTGGAGAGATGCGCTTATATGTTATAAAATGGCATTGGAAATTGAACCTGATAATTATCAGGTTATATTCAATTTAGCAGAAATATTATTAGAATATGGTTATTACAGAATAGCGCTTAAAAATTATGATAGATGCATTAACTTGAAGCCAGATTTTTCAGAAGCTTATTATGGAAAAGCTAAGGTTCTTTTTATGATGCGTAAGTTAAATGAGGGTGTTGAAGCCCTTAAAACTTCGTTTCAACTCAAACCTGAACAAAGAAAGGTTTTTGAATCTGAATTCCCCGGCGTAAAATCGCTAACTGACCTTCTACGACTTTTAGAAGAATAAATGATGGATCAAAATCTTCATTCTAAATACATTCAGCTCCAATTCATTTTGCACGAAATGGAAAGTGTTGTTATTGGTTTTTCCGGTGGAGTAGATAGCACTCTGTTGCTAAAGGTTGCAGTCGATACTCTTGGTTCAAATGTAATAGCTGTGATCGGTAAATCAGAAACTTATCCTTCTCGTGAGTATGAAGAAGCTGAACAATTTGTTAGAAGTTTGGGTGCTCCTTATGAAGTTGTCTACACCCAAGAAACAGATAATTTGAAATTTAAAGAAAACCCTCCTGATCGTTGTTATTATTGTAAAACAGAACTCTTTACCAAACTTTCAGAAATTGCACAGAGGAGAAATATTAAATGGATTGCAGATGGAACAAATGTGGATGATTTAGGAGATTTCAGACCTGGTTTAAAAGCTGTAAAAGAGAATAATGTGCGTTCGCCACTTCTTGAAGCTGGATTTACAAAAAATGATATCAGAGAACTTTCAAGAATACTAAATTTACCTACATGGGATAAGCAATCATTTGCCTGTTTATCTTCCCGGTTTCCTTATTGGACGAGAATAGAACCAGAAAAACTGAAAAAAATCGACATAGCCGAAACATTTTTAAGGGACAACGGATTTAAGTATTTTAGAGTGAGACATCATGATGATAAAACTCTAAGGATAGAAGTTGGTGGAGATGAAATATATCGTTTTTTGGATGAAAATTTTAGAATCACATTAGTTAAAAAATTCAAGGAACTTGATTTTGTTTATATAACTCTTGATCTGGAAGGTTTTAGATCAGGTTCGATGAATGAAGTTTTGGACGAGACGGTGAAGCAAAAATTTAAAAGTTAATAACTATCAGGGGAGATTTCTACCGCACCAAGCTTAGATTTTAACTCCTTTATAATTTGATGTTCTTCAACTACAGTTTTTCCTTCCTCGGATTCCTTCTGAATTGTACTATCAACAATTGCTTCCAATTTCAGTCTTGCACCGTAAATATTTTGTGCTAATTCTGTAAGATAATCTTTGTTCTGCTTGATAAAGTCAAGTTGGGATGAGTTCATACAGGAAATTTTTAAAACCCCATTCGTACAATCAACGATTCTTGCAGCACTGAGTACATTTTTAAAGAAAACTCTTCCGTTTCCCGCTATTTGAACTACATTCTGCCATTTCTCCATAGCCCTCTCAAGTGGAATGTTTAGCGGAGTGTAAGAAAAAGCCATATTTTGTGAATCTTGTATTATGCCTTTTATAGGTATCTTGCTATCAGGGGTTAAAATATTATTGTTCTCAGATTTATCTTGAATTATGGGTTTTATAACATCAAAATTACCTGGACCTGAATACTTGGAAGGTGTTGATGCGTATACATTTCCCTCTAATTTTATCCCATTACTGAACTTTTTTTTTAATTCCTGTATTTGATTTAGCAATTTTTCGATTTCTACTGAATTATCGAGTTTTGTCATTTGAATAAGAGCTAATTCCAGCTTGTATCTCGGTTGTACATCCCATTTAATGCTGTTTTGTGCTTCAGTCACAATTTTTATCAATCTCAGTAGATCATTTTCCTTAAAATGTTTTGCATCCTCTGCATACTTTTTCTTATAGATTTCAGCAACTTCGATTAGCTTGGTATTTCCGGTTGTAATTGTGATAATGAAATTTCTTAGGTGCTCGGTCAAACCTGATAAATATTCTTTTATGTCATAACCCTGTGTTATAATTTCGTCTACGAGTACAATGGCTGCTTTTGTATCTTTATTACGTATTATATCTGTTGTTCTAAAGAAAATTTCCTGGTCCACCAATCCTAATGCTTGAATTGTGCTTTTGGTATCTATTTCGTTTCCACAGAAAGATACAACCTGATCAAAAATACTCTGCGCATCACGCATCGACCCATCGCCTTTTTTTGCTATAATAAGTAGAGCATCGTCGTCAATTTTTATTTTTTCCGTTTTTGCAATCAATTGGAGATGTTTCATTATCTCATCAGTTGAAATTCTTCTAAAATCAAAGCGCTGACAGCGAGATAATATCGTAGCGGGCACCTTAAAAATTTCAGTTGTTGCAAATATGAAAATTACATGCGCAGGAGGTTCCTCTAATGTTTTTAAGAGTGCATTAAATGCCTCCTTCGTTAACATATGAACTTCATCTATTACATAAACCTTGTATTTGTTTTTGGTGGGAACATATTTTACAGATTCGCGAAGGTTTCTAATTTCTTCAATCCCGCGATTGGATGCACCATCAATTTCAAGCACATCCATATTTCTGCCTTCAGTAATCTCAAGACATATTTCACATTCATTATCGGGGTTGAAGTCTTTTGGATTTAGGCAATTTATAGCTTTTGCAAGGATTCTTGCTGTTGTAGTTTTACCAACCCCTCTTGGACCACTGAAAAGATATGCATGCGAAATACGATTTCGTGCAATCGCATTGCGAAGTGTGGTTGTTATATGCTCCTGCCCAACCACATCCTCAAATTTTAATGGTCGCCATTTTCTTGCTGTAACTAAATATTTCATACTCACTTTAATTTTATCTAAATATAAAAAACTTTTTCGAAAATTACTATATGTTTGGAAATCTTATGATTCTTTATCATATTTTATTTTGAAATTATGACATTTTCAGCTAAAAATAGTAAATTTCTTGAGAATTCTGATAAACATCTTCAAATCAAAAATGTTTTATACAAAATCGCCATTTCTGTAACTCTTGTTTTTCTGATAGTTTTGATGTTTCCAAGAACCGAATCGTATCTTTACGATTATAAAGTAGGTACAATCTGGACATCAAACGATTTGATTGCACCTTTCTCATTTCCAATCTTTAAAGATAAAGAGCAATATGAAAAGGAAGTGAATGAAGCAAAAGAAAAAGTAAATCCAGTGTTTGTTTTCGATGAGAAAAAAATAGATATGGTTGAGGATAGCTTGAAAATAATGTTGGGAATTTTTAATAATGTTGCTTCCAGAAATAGTGAGTTGGATTCATCTATATTAGCGAAACTACCTTTACTGCAGGATGATGAAAATGTTAAGTTGATTAAAAAAATTTATAACTATGATTTCATTGAAAATGAAATAAAAAAAATCTTAAGAGAAGTTTATGCCAATGGCATATTGAATATTCCAAAAGAAAAAATTAAAAGGAATAATATAGCAGTTCGTAAAGGAGTTTTTGAAGAGATCCTACCGGTTGAAAGGTTTTGGGATTTTGAGCAAGCGTTAAAGTATGCTGATGTAGAATTAAGTAAGAAGTTTGATACTCCTAAGTATCGTGAATTATTTCACAATTTAATATCACATCTACTACAACCGAACATCGTTTTTGATCAGGAAGAAACGGATAAGCTTATACTTACAGCAGTGGAAAATGTACCTCGAACAGTTGGATTTGTCCAGCAAAATGAGAAAATAATTAGCAAGCACGAAAGAATTACCTCAGATGTAAAACTCAAATTAGAATCATTAACTAAAATTCAATCTGAAAAGGGAGATGAAAAAGGCGCTCTATCGAAACTTATTGGCAATATTCTTCACACAGCATTAATATTGTTGCTGTTTGGAGTTTATCTGTTTCTTTTTAGAAAAAGAGTTTTTCATAACAATAAAAAATTAATTCTCATATCGATAGTTATTTTGATACAGGTGTTTTTTGCATATTTATCTTTAAAGTTTAACACGGATATATCTGTACAATACTTAATTTTTCTTCCTGCGTCTGCAATGTTACTTACTATTATATACGATTCACGGTTAGCTTTTTTTGGTAGTGTGGTTATGGCATTTCTTGTCGCTGCCGTGAGGGGAAATGATTATGAGTTGGCTTTAATAATGTTAGTTGCTGCCACTCTTGCAGCTTACACAGTTAGAAATATAAAACAGAGAACTCAAATTTTCAGATCAATGGTTTTTATATTTTCAGGTTTGGCTCTTTCCGTTTTAGCATTTGGACTTGAGAGATCCGATAGCTTTTCAAATATAGCTCAAAATCTTGGTCTTGTTTTAATTAATTCGATATTTTCACCGATCCTAACTTACGGATTATTGATCTTTTTTGAAAAATCCTTTAATGTGACAACAGATTTGACATTGATGGAACTTACTGATCCAAATCATCCTTTATTGAAACTTTTAAGAGAAAGCACACCGGGCACCTATCATCATAGTATGGTACTGGGAAATTTAGCTGAAGCAGCAGCATTTGCTATAAACGCAAATCCAATACTGGCAAAGGTTGGTGCCTATTATCACGATATTGGGAAAACTACAAAACCGGAATATTTTATTGAGAATGAATTCCAAAAGAAGAACAAACATCAGAGATTAACTCCAAGAATGAGTGCACGAATAATTATTGCACATGTGAAAGACGGAATTGAACTTGCAAGAGAATATGGACTTCCGGAGGAAGTAATTGCTTTTATTCCAGAACATCATGGAACCACACGACTTTCTTATTTTTATGACAGAGCCCTTAAGCAGGCTGCTGCACGCAAATCAAAAAACGAAGTTAATGAAGCTGATTATCGTTATCCAGGACCAAAACCTCAATCAAAGGAAACAGCTATTGTAATGCTGGCGGATATAGTGGAAGCTTTTACAAGGAGTTTACCGGATCTAACCGCACCGCGACTTGAATCAGCAATTGATGAAAGGATTAAAATGCGATTTATTGAAGGTGAACTTGATGAGTGTAACCTCACTTTAAAAGATCTTACAAAAATAAAAGAAGCATTCCTTAATGTATTGATTGGCACTTATCATCAAAGAATTCAATATCCGCAAAAAGAAGAGAAAGAAAAAATCTTAGAAGTAGCTCAAGGTTCTCAGGAACCAAAAACTGAAGAAAATGTTCAGCCACAAAGTATTGAAACACTAACAGGTTCAGATGAGAATACAAAAGAAAATAAGTGAGTTTAGCTTACAGGAAATTTTTAAATCATACATCCACTTTTTAGAACTGGAAAAAAATCTATCTGAAAATACAATTCTCTCATATAAAAACGATATTAAAAATTATATAAATTATCTTTCTGAAAAAAATATTTCTAATCCTGATAAAATTAGTGAAAGTGATGTAAGAGAATTCGTTCGTCAGTTGTCCGATTTATTACTATCTCCTAAAACAATTTCACAGAATATTTCAGCTATAAGAAGTTTTCATAAATTTTTGGTTAATGATGGATATGCAGTATTAAATCCAACAGAAAATTTATCGCTTCCAAAGCTGCCTAAAAATTTACCTGAGGTCCTAACTTATAATGAGATTGAAAAAATATTAAACTCTATCAATACCGGCAACCCGAATGGTATAAGGGATAGAGCAATTATAGAGACATTGTATGCAACAGGTGTGCGTGTAAGTGAACTAATTACCTTGAAACAACAAGATATTAATTTTGAACTCGGTATTGTAAGAGTTTATGGGAAAGGTTCAAAAGAGAGAGTTGTGCCAATTGGAAGCGCAGCAATATCTTGGATTAAGAGATATCAGAAAGAAGCCCGAATATTTTTTATTGATAATCAAAGAAGATTAAACTATCGCTCTACAGATATATTGTTTTTAAATGTTCGGGGCAAGCCACTTACAAGGATGGCAATCTGGTTAATTGTTTCAAAATATACTCGGGCAGCAGGAATTGATAAAGTTGTTCATCCACATACATTTCGTCATTCTTTTGCTACACATCTTTTGGAAGGTGGAGCAAATTTGAGAGCTGTTCAGGAAATGCTTGGACATACCGATATTTCAACCACAGAAATTTATACTCATATTGATAGAAAATATTTAATAGAAATTCACAAAACATATCATCCAAGAGCATAAGGAATTTTCTATGAATCTTAATCACATAAGAGATCAAATCATAGGTGTTGATATTGAAGTCCCTTGTCTTGACGGACAAAAAAGGAAATATGTATATCTGGATAATGCTGCAAGTACTCCAGCGTTTAAGTCCGTGCTTAATTGCATCCGGGATTTTTTACCATATTATTCAGGTGTTCATCGTGGGACAGGTTTTAAATCATTACTTTCAACTGAGTTGTTTGATAGTGCGCATGAAATAGCAGGAAAATTTGTAAATGCTAATCTAAAAAATAATACTGTTATATTTGTTAAAAACACTACAGAAGCAGTAAATAAACTTGCTGCACGTCTCGGTTTAGAGAGAGATGATATTGTAATTACGACAATGATGGAACATCATTCAAATGATTTACCCTGGAGGAAATTTGCAAAAGTTATTCATGTAAAGACTGATTCTATGGGTTATCTCGATTTAAATCATCTTGAAGATTTAATTAAAAAACATTACAGGGACATCAAACTTGTTGCTATAAGTGGTGCTTCAAATATTACTGGATATATAAATCCGATATATCAAATAGCTAAACTCGCACACGGATATGGTATTAAAATATTTGTTGATGCAGCGCAATTGATCCCGCATCGCAGATTCGATGTTCTACCTGATGAGAGTGATGAGCATATCGATTTTGTTGCTTTTTCTGCTCATAAAATGTATGCTCCATTTGGTACAGGAGTTCTTATCGGTCCAAATCAGTTTTTTGAAAAAGGAGATCCCGATATTGTAGGTGGTGGTGTTGTAGAAATTGTAACTCTTGACGAAGTTTACTGGACTCATCCGCCGTTTAAAGAAGAAGCTGGTAGTCCAAATGTGATAGGCGGAGTCGCACTCGCAAGAGCAATTTTACAACTTCAAGAATTTTCTATGGATTATATTGCTGATCATGAAAAGAAGCTTCTTGAATATACATACAATAAATTGAAAAAAATTCCTGACATTGAACTTTATGGAGATACTAACAATTTAGCAAATAAAGTAGGTGTAATTCCTTTCAACATTAAAAATATGCATCACGCATTGACTGCAAGTATATTAAGTTTTGAAGGTGGCATTGGTGTTCGAAATGGTTGTTTCTGTGCACATCCTTATGTGAAACATCTATTAAAATTGAGCCAAGATGAGGAATTTCAGTTAATTTCCCAAATTCAAAATGGTGACAAATCTAATTTGCCAGGTATGGTAAGAGCAAGTTTTGGTTGTTACAATAATGAGGACGATGTAGATAGATTTGTTCAAATGCTTGAAAGAATTGTAAAAAATGATTATCAAGGAAAATATATATTGAATCAGCATACAGGAACATACACTGTACAGGGATTTGATATAAATTTGAAAGAATACTTCCCATTCCATCCCGGGAAAACATCATATGATGGAAAGCACTATCCGGAGTCGGCATAATATCTAAAAATAAAAAAGTAAATTTAATATGATTTTGAAAATAATATTCACATTGTTGGTTTTAATTCATGGTTTAATTCACTTTTTAGGATTTGTTAAAGCTTTTAACATTGCAGATGTTCCTCAACTGAAACAAGAAATTAGTCGTATCACAGGATTTTTCTGGTTAATTTCTGGATTATTGTTTTTAATTATGGGAGTTCTAATCTGGATTTATCCTGATAAGTGGTGGATGTTGGGATTATTTGCAATAGTTTTTTCGCAGGTTATAATTTCTACTTTCTGGCAGGATGCTAAATTCGGTACCGTAGCTAATATTATAATTTTATTAATTTCTGTTTTGAGTTATGGTAGTTACAATTTTGAGAAGCAATATAAAACAGATGTGGAGTACCAGATTTCTAATACTAAATATTTTCCCGGTGAGATATTGACAGATTCAGATTTAGTTGCTTTACCGGTTCCAGTTCAGCGGTATCTAAGATATGCAGGGGTTTTAAACAAACCAAAAGTTAAAAATATGAGAGTAGTTATGGAAGGAGAAATGAGAGGAAAAGGTAAAGATTGGTTTACATTTCGTTCTGAACAGTATAATTTTTTTGATGAACCCGCCAGGTTATTCTTTATGAAAGGAAAAATGTTTGGTATTATTGTACCAGGTTATCATAAATATGTGAATGGGAAAGCTTCTATGGATATACGACTTTTTGGATTGTTCCCAGTTGAACAGCATTCGGGTGGAGTAATGAATAGAACCGAAACAGTAACTTACTTCAACGATATATGTTTAATGGCGCCTGCTGCTTTAATTGATAAAAGGATTAAATGGGAATACATTGATGAAAACACCGTTAAAGCGAGATTTGTTAATGGCGGTAATGATATATCCGCAACATTATTTTTCGACGATGATGGTAGGTTAATAAATTTCTTATCTTATGATCGCACTTCAGTATCTGATATGAAACAGTATCCATTTTCTACTCCTGTTAAAAAATATGCAAGTTTTAATGGTTATAATCTCGTAGCAGAGGGTGATGGGGTTTGGCATTATCCTGATGAAAAATTTGTTTATGGTAAATTCTTTTTGAAAGAAATTGAATATAATGTATCAACTTTTAAATAATAATTTACTCTAATTTTTAAATGGAATTCTTTTAATTTATTTTTTTGAAAGTCTGGTTATCAAATTTATTTTGTCAAGAGTGGCAGCTTCACCGGCAGTAATAATTTCTTTTGCTTTATAGAAAGCGAGCAGATCATATTTTCTAACATCTGGTTTGATGAGCACATCGGGAGGATCGTTTTTTAAATTTAATTCAAGAATTTTGTTTTCCATAATTGATAAAGATTGTCGGAGTGTCTGGATAACATTTGGGTATGCCTGTAAAAAAGTATCGTTTTGAGTTTTAATAGAGTTGATCTGGATTCGTTCTAAAATTTTGAATTTGTTTCGAATCTCCATAAATTTCTGGTTCAACTTGCTGTGTAAGATATTTTCTTTATTAGCATTTATTTGTCGGGGCTCTGGTGTAACATTTACAGCTATAACCCGGGTTGCACCAAATTGTTTAGCTATATTTACAGGTAATGGATTAACAAGTCCACCATCAACTAAATATTTTTGTTTATAAGGAACGGGTTTAAATAATCCAGGTATAGCAATACTTGTTAATATTGCATCAATGACAGATCCTTTAGTATGCAGTACTTCTTCGCCAGTGAAAATGTCTGTGGCTACGGCAATGAAAGGGATATGTAAATTTTCGATCTTTATATCATCCAGAAAATTTTTTAAATAATTTTTAATCTGTTCTCCATCTATAAAACCAGATTTAGAGATACCCGGAATTAGCATCTTTGCAATAAATTTTTTATCTGTTGCGAGTGCGAGCTCTTCCATTTTAGATAATTTAATTCCAGCAGCGTAGAAAGCACCAATGAAAGCCCCAATACTTGTTCCAACTATTAAATCTATTGGGATATTATATTTTTCGAGAATTTTTATTACACCGATGTGAGCCAGACCTCTGGCTCCACCGCTACCCAAAACAAGTGCAGTTTTTGATTTTACTGGCATATTAAGATTTTTTTTGAGATAATATACAAAATATTTCTATGAATATTTTTGGAGTATGTGTTGTATAAAGTTTTTATTTAAGAGAAAAGTAACCTAACTAAGTTTCATAAAACTCTTGATTTTCTTTTAAAAAAAGTATAAATTGGAATAAGTGAAAGGCACTATAAAATTATATTATTAAACTTAGTACCATTACAAAAATATGAATGAGTTGTGAAAGAGATTAATAAAGAATTAAATTTTAAAATGGATAAAATTAAAGATAATAAAAACTTAAATTTTCCTCAGGAGAATTGTGTATTTAAGGATGTTGAACATGGGGTATGGATTTATCAAATTGATTGTATTGATTTTATGGATATTTTGATTGAAAAATATCCTGAAGGAATTTTTGATATGATTTTTGCAGATCCTCCATATTTTTTATCAAATGGTGGAATTACATGTTATGCGGGGAAAATGGCAAAGGTTGATAAAGGCGAGTGGGATAAATCAAAGGGGATTAAAGAAAACCATGAGTTTAATCTTGCTTGGTTATCAAGGTGTCAGAAACTTTTAAAACAGAATGGCACAATTTGGGTTTCTGGTACTCATCATGTTATATATTCGGTTGGTTTTGCTATGCAACAATTAGAAATGAAAATATTGAATGACATCACATGGGAAAAACCAAATCCTCCTCCCAATCTTTCTTGTAGGTATTTTACACATTCTACTGAAACCATAATTTGGGCTGCAAAGAATAAAGATTCAAAACATGTCTTTAACTATGAAGATATGAAAAAATTAAATAGAGGTAAACAGATGAAAACAATATGGACAATTCCTGCTCCCAATGATGAAGAAAAAGAATTTGGTAAACATCCTACTCAAAAACCTCTTCAACTTCTCGAAAGAATAATTTTAGCAAGCACTAAGATAAATGACTTAATTTTTGATCCCTTTTCAGGAAGTTTAACTACTGGACTTGCAGCAATAAAGTTGAACAGATTATTTGTTGGTTCTGAACTTGAACGAAAATATATAGATTTATCAGTAAAAAGAATTCAAAAGTACATAAAAAACAAAAATAATAGTCTTAATCTTTTTGGAGTATAATTGTGAAAAAAGGTGGGTCTGGAGGGTCAAAAACATTAACAGGATTAAATTTTGAAGTGATCTACACAAGTTACTTGAAAAAATTCCTGGTTATAAATTGAAAAAATCAAAGGGTAGAGCTGGAGTCGATGTGTATTTCGAAAATAAATTGGTTGCAAGATGTTTTCGTAAATATGAATTTTATAAATTTTTGGAAGAGAATAAGATAAAATGGCAGAATATCATTTCAAAAAGACTTTTACCCGACGATTCAATGCTCGTAATAGTTAGAGAAACATTATTTATTATAGAAGTTAAATATCAACAGGTTGCTGGCTCAGTTGACGAAAAACTGCAAACATGTGATTTTAAAAGAAAACAGTATTTAAAATTAGTAACTCCTTTAGGTTTAAAGGTAGAATATGTTTATGTTTTAAGTGATTGGTTTAGGAAACCAGAATATAAGGATGTTCTTGAATATATTCAGAGTGTTAATTGCCATTATAAATTTAATGAATTACCTCTCGCTTGGCTTGGATTACCTGTAAAAAGGCGTAATTAAGCTTATTTTTTAAAATCCTACAATTCGATAAATTTATCGGAGGAGTTTAGATTATCTCATATCATAAAGAAATTTACTTTAATATCCTTCTATAGATTGTTTATTTGGTCTTTGTAAAAGTTAAAAAAAATTACGTTTTTTAACTAAATTGAGCAATTTTATATAAATATTAAAAAAAATTCCTAAAAATTTTCCGCAAGAGCACCTAAATGTAGATATATATATTATAGAAAGGGTTATTTGAAAGATTCACTAATAGCTGAATTAGCAGAGACAGGGTGGATCTCTTCAGATCAGCGGTTTGAAGTGTTAGAGCAGAACACCGGGAGGGTTCTGCCTTATTTTTGTTGCGCTATCAATGCTTTTTTACCGTTCACTACAAGAGTTTTATGAAACTCAACTTGATTATTTAATATTAAAGAAGTAACCACTAAATCAATTTCATCACCGGTTGCGATGTTTTTTAACAGCTTCTTAATTTGTGGTCTCGAAATTCCATTACTACTTTTTATAATATAAAAAACTATATTTTTGATAGCTTCTTTTCGAGATAATTTCAAAATCTTCTTTGTTAACCTACCATCATATTTACAGGCAATTTTCCATAATTGCCCGAGTTTTTTATCCTGTCCAACTTTCACTATACAGAAATCCCTCTGTAACCTCTTTAAAATTTTTTCAAGCTCTTTTCTCGATTTGGAGGTTTGCGTTTGAAAGAAATATTGTAAATATTTTTGTGGCGTAATTTTTTGTTTGGAAATAAAATCATAAACTTCAATTTCAAATTTTGAATATAAATTTTTTGGTAACTTCTTTAGAGGTTTATTATTTTGGGTTTTCTGGATTTTTAGTGAGTATAAGGATGCAAACATATTTCTCGATAAAATACATCTCAAATTGCCTAAACCATTATGTTCAATGCCATATTTATTTTTATACATCTCTTCAAGAAATTTTTTTATAAAGAGGTTAACCTCATTTTTAGGGAGTTGATATTTGAGATGGTCCAGTATCACCTGCTCAAGTGAAAGAATTGGATATTTTGAATTATGCTTTACTAAAATTATACCGTTAGATTCAAGATAGTTAAAAAGGTTTTTCATTTCACTAATTCGATTTTTTTATAAAGAATTGATTGTAAAAATACATAAACAATATACAAACAAATCCTATTGCGGATACTATTAGCCACATAAAAGTAGGTCTATATGATATTTCTAAAAAGTTGTGTACAAGAAAACCTCCAAGTGGCCCAGCTACAAATGAACCAATTGCAACCGGAAGGAAAGCAAATCCCATAAATGTTCCTACCTGATCCTTTGGAGCAAGTGATGAAACATATTCATAAAATCTTGGAGCTTGAGTTGCTTCGCCAATAGCAAATAAAAATACTGTGAAGATTGCAACATAAACATTCTGGAATAATGCAAGCATGAGCCAGGATATGCTTGCAATTGTAAATCCAACAAGAATCGCTGTAAAAGGTTTCCACTTTTTAACTAATGCCGCAATTGGGATAGTTGCAAAAATAATTGTCCATGGACCAACAGCTTCAATAAGTTCGAACTTTTCAAATTTTAGTACATTTATCAAAAAAAAGGGAAGAGAATAAAATATTTGCCAGAACATTATCCAGAAACCAGAGAAAATTACAAGAAAACTGATAAATTTTACATTCTTGAATACAAGAATCATATCTATAAAAACTTTTCCAAGTGTTCTCTTTTCGATTAACTCATTATTATTTTCTGGTTCACGGAAAAATATTATAGTCCCAAGGAATAACAGAAAGGATGTAAAAGACGACATAATTAATACATATTCAATTCCGAGATTTTCTCTAACCTGGAGTGCAAGTATTGGACCAACTGCACCTCCAATATTAACCATTGTATAATAAATCGAATAACCGAGAGCTTTTACATCTGGTTTGCTTGTTTTGGCTACAGTTCCAACAATACAGGGTTTTATCAATGAGCCACCTACTGCTGTTAATAATAGTACGATTGTTACATATGTTGTTTTTCCTATATGATTAACGAAAACTTGACTAAATTCCAGTCCAGCCATTCCAATTAGAAAATATCCAATTGAAAAAAGCGCAAAGCAAGTCATAAGAGTCTTCTTAAAGCCGTATCTATCTACAAATGTACCAGCTATTATCGGTAGAGAAAAGATTAATCCAGAATACAAACCCGCCAGTGTTCCAGCAGCTTGAGCACCAAGTCCAACTTTAATTGCAAGATAAACAGTTAATACAGCTTTTGTACCATAGAAAGCAAATCTTTCAAAGAGTTCTAATATGTTGGCAACCCAGAATTGCTTCTGAAAGCCAGATTTCATTGATTCAATAGTTTTTGAAATTTCCACTTTATCCTCACTACTTGATTAGTACAATTTCTTTTTGGATTTCGCCAGTTACGACTGGTTCACCGTTATGTTTAATGAACATATTAATTTCGGATCTTACAGCCATTTTACCTTCCAGGTAAATGCCAGGCTCTATTGAAAAACATGCCCCTGGCATAAGTTGTCGTTCATCCTTAGTCTCAAGGTTGTCAATGTTAGCACCATTACCGTGAACCTCACTTCCAATTGAATGCCCGGTTCGGTGAATGAAATATCTTCCGTAACCAGCTTTCTTAATTACATTTCTGCAGACCTCATCAACCTCCCATCCGTAACAGATTTTTTTCTTAGCAAATCTTTCGATTACAAAATTTACAGCTGCATCTCGTGCTTGTTTTACGATGTTAAATATTTTTTCATACTCAGCTGGAGGTTTATCACCTATATATCCAACCCAGGTAATGTCGTAGTAAATTCCATTCGGGACATTCAGCTTTGCCCACAAATCAATTAGAACTGTATCACCTTTTTTAAAGACGCGGGAGTTTTCGAGTGTTGGTTCAAAATGTGGATCAGCAGGGTGTTCATTAACCCCAACAATTGGTGCATCGTGTGTAACTAATCCTTCCTCTGCGAATCTCTTTAAGATAAATTGCTGGATATCATATTCTTTGAGATTTAAATTTTCTCTAACCGACCTTCCTATCAAGTCAAAAGCTTCATTTTTAATTTTTTCAATTTTTTTCCCAGCTTTAATGTGTAATTCATAACCTTTTTCGTCGATAAAGGCTTCGAATTCGGAAACAAGATCAGCTGATGAAACAATTTTATATCCAAAACTACGAATCAACTCATAAAGACCAGCATCTACTATTGAGATATAAGGAATATTGTTTTTTGGAGAATATTGCATTGCTATTTTTTTGCTTCTACCTAAAATTTTTCTTAATAGCTTATGCTGTTCTTCCCATGCTAAATAAACATATTTTTTACCTGGTAGAGGATCAAGTTTGAATTTTTCTACAGTATGAACAAGTTTTTTAGGTTCACCTTTTGAAGGAATAAAATAAAACCATCGGCGTGTGGCTAATTTTGTAGAGTCAAGTCCTAATATACGATATGCTATTTGATCCCGGTTGTGAAAATCGTAAAAGAGCCAGCCATCAATATTACGATTTCTAAGAGCAGATTGGATATTTTTTAAATTCATATGTTTTTCTCCAAAATTTTGTTTAAATTAACTTAAAGTTAAGTAAAGATTTTGAGAGATTCAACTTGAACAAGGAAATTAAAAAATTTTACTCAGCATTTGTAAGCGATTACGATGATATTACAAGTTTTAACGAACGACTAATCTCACAAAGATTAATTATAGAAAAGTTGGTTGAAAAATACAATATTAAGGAGGCACTTGATGCTGGTTGTGGAACTGGTATTTACTCAATACTTCTGGCGAAGTCAGGTGTTAAGGTAACAGCTGTTGATATTTCAAAAGATATGGTAAAAAAATTAAATCATAATGCAAGTAAGCTGAATGTGAAGATCAATACTATCGTCAGTGATCTAAAAAATATTGATCAGTATCTAAAACAAAAATTTGATGCAATATTTTGTCTGGGTAATACAGTTCCGCATATTTTGAAAACATCTGATTTATTTAGGATATATGAGAACTTCTTTCGTTTTTTGAAGCCCAGTGGAGTATTGATTGTTCAACAATTAAATTATGATAGAATATTAAAGGAAAGAGAAACCATACAAAATATTAAATTAGCCAACGATAAAATATATATTCGTTTTTATGATTATGATAAAATTTTCATTAATTTTTTTATGCTTGTAGTCGATATGAAACATAGCCAAAGATGTTTGTTAGAAGAGGTGCTTTTGAGGCCTTATTTGTCGAAAGATCACAAGAAATATTTAATGGAAGCCGGATATCGAAAGATTTATTTTAGCTCTGATCTAAGTATGAGTCAAGGTTATGAAAAATACAGGTCAAAGGATTTAATAATTGTAGCGTTTCGTTAGTATGAAATTAATTAATGTGAAAGTTGTTGCAAACTCTAAAAAGGAAGAGGTTCAAAAGTTTGGTGATGGATTAAAAGTTTATTTGCGAGCTCCTGCAATTGAAGGGAAAGCAAATAAAGCGTTAATCGAAGTTTTATCTCATTATTTTAATGTAAGTAAATCGCAAATTGAGATTATAAAAGGGGAGAAATCGAAAGTAAAGATTGTTGCAGTAAAGTAATAAATTTATTTTGATGCAGTTATGAAAATAATTATATTTTAAACAGTAATCATAATTCATTTTCACTTTATATTAATTTGTTAAGAGGTTTACTATGAGCAGCTTATTTGATTTAACAGGAAAAGTTGCAATTGTTACAGGTGCAAGTACCGGATTGGGTCAGGGTATGAGTATCGGACTCGCAGAGGCAGGTGCTGATCTTCTGCTTGTTGATCTTGTGCCAAGCTCTGAAACCGAACAGGCAATTTTAAAGTTAGGCAGAAAAGCTTATTCTGTAGTTGCAGATCTCTTGAATATGAATTCAATTGGTTTGATTGTTAACAGTGCACTTGAAAAGTATGGAAGAATAGACATTTTAGTAAACAATGCTGGAATTATTCGCCGTACACCAGCAATAGATTTTTCAGAAAAGGACTGGGATGAAGTTATGCAAATTAATGCAAAATCAGTTTTCTTCCTCAGTCAGGCAGTTGCAAAAGATATGATTAAACGGAAGGAAGGTAAGATAATTAATATTGCCTCGCTTTTGAGTTTTCAGGGTGGTATACTTGTTCCATCGTACACAGCAAGTAAAGGTGCTGTAGCACAAATTACAAAGGCACTTGCTAATGAGTGGGCTAAATATGGTTTAAATATCAATGCTATTGCACCTGGTTATATGGCAACAAATAATACAAAGGCATTACGCGAAGATCCTGTTCGTTCAAAACAAATTCTTGAAAGAATACCAGCCGAGCGCTGGGGCACACCAGATGACCTTAAAGGTGCTGTGGTCTTTCTATCTTCTCACGCATCGGATTATGTAAACGGTCATGTTCTGGTTGTTGATGGTGGCTGGCTGGCAAGATAAATTAATTCATTAATAAAGGAGTAAAATCTTTATGAATAAAGAAATAGTTTTCAGAAATACCGCAAATCACATAGGTAGAAAAATATTAATCACACCAGAAAATTCTTTACTTACACTAATGGCTGTAGGTAGAATAATTCTGAATAAAAATACCAGTACTGTAGAAATAAATACTGAAGATAGAGAATATTCCTTTATTTGTCTTCACGGTAACGGCAGGATTATAAGTGAAAATAATACTGCCGAGGTTAATCCATATGATGGTATTTATGTCCCCCGGAATACTTCCGTAAAAATATTTACTGATAACTATTTAGATTTGGTTGAATGTTCTGCACCTGTCAGCGAAAAATATACTTTTGCACATGTAAGATTTGATGAAGTGAAGAATGACCCGAAACTTCATATGAGTTTGGGTCAAAATTCTGATCGAAGAGAATTGTACACACTAATTGGTGATAATGTTAAAGGTGGTAGATTGTTTAATGGTGTGACATTTAGTGAGAAAGGAAACTGGACAAGCTGGCCTCCACACCAGCATACCGAATTCCGTGAAGAAGTATATCTTTATTTTGATATGCCTAAACCTGCTTTTGGTATTCAGATGCTTTATTCGGGAAACGGTATTCCCGAAAATGTTATTCCTGTATTTGATAACGATGCAGTTGTAATTTCAGGTGGTTATCATCCAAATGTTGCTATACCGGGTTATTCAATTAATTTTGTATGGATGCTTTGTGCAAGAAGAGAAATTATTGATCGTGCATGGGGTGGCTCAATTGTTCAACCAGAATTTCAAAAATAATCAATAAATTATTCAATGTCCCGGAGTGAAACACTCGAAAAAATTATTTCAAACGGCGCAATTGCTGTTATACGACTCAAAGATGAAAGTTGTATACAGAATGTCGTAAATGCACTCATCAAAGGTAATATAAAATGCATTGAAATTACTATGACAGTTCCAAATGCTCGAGAAATTATTGCTAATTTGGTTTCAGAATTCAAAAATTCAATTATACTTGGAGCAGGAACTGTAACAAATTCTCTCGATGTGGAACAACTAATTGCAAAAGGTGCCAAATTTATAGTGAGCCCAATCTTAAACTATGATATAATAAAAGTTTGCAACAAATCAGATGTAGTTTGTATGCCGGGGTGTTTCACTCCAACTGAAATTTTTAATGCATGGAATTCAGGTGCAGATATGATCAAGGTTTTCCCCGCAACTTCATTAGGACCTCGTTATTTTAAGGATTTATCTGCACCTTTTCCTGATATCAAATTGGTACCAACGGGTGGTGTTACAATCGAGAATGTAGGTGAGTGGATTCTATCCGGCGCATCTGCTGTTGGTGTTGGAAGCAATCTATTTGATATGAAAACTATTTTGGAAAATAATTATGGTGAAATTACAAGAAGGGCTGAGCAATTGATAAAAAATATACAGGATGCAAGAAGATCTATGAATCAAAAAAAGGAATAATTTACTTCGCTTTCTTTAATACATCTAACATTTCCTCATGGATTAATCGATTACTGGCAACAATCTGTTTACCGTAAATATCTAATTCTTTACCGGAGAAATTTGTAACTTCTCCACCTGCCTCTTTAACTAAAAGTACACCAGCAGCCATATCCCAGGGATTTAAATTTACTTCCCAGAAACCATCATATCTGCCGGCTGCTACATATGCTAAATCAAGCGCAGCAGAACCCATTCGGCGAATTGCCTGCGCACTCATTAGAAAGTTTACAAAGTGCTCTACACAATGATCAGGATTTTCAGTTATATTATATGGAAATCCTGTTACAAGTAAGCTGTCCTTTAATGCTTTGGTTGTAGATACTCTTAATCTTCTTCCATTCAAAAATGCTCCTCTGCCCTTTTCGGTTGTAAAAAGTTCATCTAAGTTTGGATCATAAATTGCACCTAAAATCAACTCCCCTCGCTTTTCAAGTCCAATAGAAACACAGAAAATCGGAAGCCCATGTGTAAAATTTGTTGTCCCATCTAATGGATCAATTATCCATCTATAATCTGATTTACTTCCGTGTTTACTTCCACTTTCTTCTGCAAGTATGTCGTGATTTGGATAATGTTTTTTAATAATGCTAACAATTAGTTCTTCTGATTTTTTATCGATTTCAGTGACCAAGTTTCTCTCCTGGCCACTTTTTAAATCTATTTGTCGGACCTTTCCCAAATTTTTTTTTAGAAATTTACCTGCTTCTTTTACTGCTTCTATAGCAATATATAGCATTTAATCTCCTTTTTATTCAATTATAATAATTTCAAAATTATTCAGCAATTTTTTCCCAACCATATTTTGATATATGAGAAAATAAAAACAAACCAGAAACAAGTGCCAGAATTAAAAATAAAAGTGCCTGATAATATTCATTAAAAATTAACTTTCCGATACCAAATAATGATGAATAGATTAACACAATTCCTGCAATCCAATCGAAAGCGAGCGAAATCAAACCTTTATCCTGTTCTACATCAGGTACTCTCTGGGAAATTGGTTTCCATAACCCACCCGGATGAACTTTTACAAAAAATTTTTTCAATGTTTCAAAATCTGTTGGGTTTGTAATGAATGTGATAACAATCCAGACGATGGTAGTAAAAGAAACAATCATGTAGAGTGATTCAGGGAATTTGATATTGGTGAAAAATTTTACATACCCAAAAGCGATGAAAGGTGCGATCATTGCTGAAATTTCAGACCAGGCATTGATTCTCCACCAGTACCATCTTAAGATTAATACCAAGCCTAAGCCCGCACCTGCCTCAATAATAAATGCCCAAGCACCGGATATTGTTTCGATAAACAAAGTAATTAAAAGAGATACCAACATAAGAATAATTGTAGAGATTCTGGAAATAAGCACATAATGTTTTTCTTGAGCATTTTGTTTGATGAACCGTCTGTAAAAGTCATTGACTATATAAGATGTTCCCCAATTGAGATGAGTTGCAATTGTGGACATATAAGCTGCAAAGAAAGCAGCAACAAGCAAACCGAGCAAACCTGTTGGCAAAAAGTCCCGCATTGCAAAAATGTATCCCAATTTTTTATCATCAAGCTCTGGATATAATATTAAAGTTGAGAGTCCAACCAATATCCATGGCCATGGACGGATGCAGTAATGAGCAATTGTGAACCAGAGTGTTGCCAGAAGAGAATGTTTTTCGTTCTTCGCTGACATCATTCGTTGTGCAGCATAACCACCGCCACCTGGCTCTGCTCCAGGATACCAGGATGCCCACCATTGAATCCCAATATATGCAAGAAAAGATGAGATGGAAAGTGCAAGAGCGCTTCCTATTCCAATATCACTTACTGATTGAATCGAAGGGAAAAAATTGAAAGTCCAATCAGGTAATTTACTTTTCAAGCCGGCAATTCCACCGACTTCAGGTAAGGATAGGACAAAGATAGCGAGGATTGTCGTACCAATCATTGCAATTATGAATTGGAACATATCAGTCATTGCTACCCCCCACAAACCTGATATGGCAGAATAAATCGCAACAATGAGCATACTTAAAGCTACATAGAAAATTACACTTGATTGTTCAATTCCGAAAAGTCCGTGTAATATTGAAGCCATAGCGGTATTTACCCATCCCATAATTATGCAATTTATGAACAATCCGAGATAAAGTGCGCGAAAACCTCTCAGAAAAGCAGCAGATTTTCCTGAATAGCGCATTTCGATAAATTCTACATCTGTCATTACCCCTGCTCTTCTCCAGAGACGAGCAAAGAAAAAAACCGTTAACATACTACCGAACACAAAGTTCCACCAAAGCCAGTTTCCAGCAATTCCGTTTTTAGTAACAAGTTCTGTTACTGCAAGAGGTGTATCAGCAGCAAATGTTGTTGCAACCATTGAGGTGCCAGCCAGCCACCAGGGCAGATTTCTTCCCGAAAGAAAAAATTCGCTCGTACTTCTTCCAGCCCTTTTTGAGTAATAGATACCTATCAAAAGAGAAATTATAAAATATGTTAAGATAAGTAACCAGTCAATAAGCTGCATCATAAATTTAGAATTTTAAGTAAAGGTATAAAAAAAAGTATCGATTTACAAAATAATATCTATGTTAACCTTAATAGAGGTTCGTTTTCTTTTAACCATACTCTCTGAATCTTGTAATCTGGATAAACATTTGCGACAATTCTCCAGAACTCTTTTGAATGATTTTTTATTTTTAAATGTGCGAGTTCGTGTACTACAACATAATCTATTGCAGCAAGTGGTGCCATAACCAGGCGCCATGCAATTTTTATATCACCATTTACAGAGCAGGAACCCCACTTTTTCCTTGCAGAACTCAGTTGGAACTTCCTGAAGTTAAAATTATATAGTGTTGCATAATACTCGATTCTCTCAAGAAAAATATTTTTTGCTCTTTCCTTATACCAGCTAATTAAAATACTTTTAGCATTTGATGAATGCTCTGATGATATTAGAAATTTTTTATCAAATAAGATTGGTTCGGATTGATTTTTAGTAAAAGTTAGTGGATAAGAATTTCCAAGATATAGAAATTTTTCCCCTTCTTCATAATTGTATTTTTTAACTTTCTGTTTAATTTGTTGAGCTAATTTGATTTTTGTTAGAATCCACCTTTTATGCTTTTTAATTATATTTCTGATTTCTTTTTCATCGATACCATATGGGACTCTAATAACTAACCTTGCATTTTCTGTTACCTGGAGTGAATATGATTTTCTAAAAGAGAACAATATTTTTTCGATTATCACTTTCATTTAAAGATTATTTCTTTATGAACACTCTTGTGTAAGAACTCAAATTCCCTGAAAGGATGGTGAAAAAACTTCCGATGAGTATATACCATGTCCATGCAATTTTTGTAAATAAAATCACGATGATCATAATTGCAATACCCAAAGCAAATGCAATTAAAGCATCAATTTGTGAAATTTTTTGAAAAAAGATGCCGAGTAGAAATAAACCTAACATACCACCATATGTGAAAGATGCAATGCTTAAAGCAAGTTCAACAACTGTTTTAGTAGTATTCATGAAAAGAAATGCAGAAAGTACAAGTAAGCAACACCATGCGAAAGTAAGAATTCGTGACAATTTTAATTCTTTCTCAATTGAGAAATTGAATTTAGGTTTTAGAAAATCAAACATTAAGGCAGAAGCTAACGAGTTCATAGAACCGGATAATGTGGACATTGCTGCAGCCAGTAACCCCGATATGATAAGTCCAGATATACCCGATGGGATATGTTCAATTATATATTTTGTAAAAACCTCATTTGGATCCATCTTAATTCCGTTGTAGAACATGAATAAGAGAATACCAATAAACAAAAATATAGCAAACTGAATCAGTACGATAAACCCACTTGTTATTATTGCTTTTTTACTGTTTGATAGAGAATCTGTTGATAGTAATCTTTGCACAATAAGCTGATCTGTTCCGTGCGATGCCATTGAAAGGAACATTCCACCGATAATACTTGCTGGTAGTGTATAAGGTATCGAGAAAAAATTTTGTATATTATTTCCAATTCCAATATTGATTATGGAAATTTTTTCAGTTAAATCTGTTGAGTTTAAAATGCTGAGGAGGTTTATATCTAACTGTTTAAATAGTACGAATATGGCTGCACCTGCCCCAAAAAGATAGACAAACATTTGAATTACATCCATCCAGATTACAGCCTTAATTCCACCAATGTAAGTATATAACAAAGTTGCTATTGCAGTGATTAATATTGCAGTGGGATAATCGATACCTGTAATAAGTTTGATTGGGATTGCTGTTGCATAGAGACGAACGCCATCTGCGAACAAGCGCGTTATCATAAATACGGCTGATGCACTTTTTCGAACTTTTATGCCAAATCTGTTTTCTAAAAACTTATATGCTGTTTCCACGCTTCCTTTATAATAAGCCGGTAAGAAAAATATTGCAATGAAAATTCTTCCAAGAATATAACCAAAAGTTAATTGTAGAAAATTTAGATTGGTTGCATAAGCAACACCGGGAATACTGATGAATGTAAGAGTACTTGTTTCGGTTGCGACTATTGCAAAACACACTGCCCACCATGGGATTTTTTTGCTTCCCAGGAAATAATCGAATGTAGATTTTTGCTTTCCCCCAGAAATTATTCCCCATATAGCTATGGCTAAAAGGTAAAAAAGAATAATAAAATAATCTAAACTGGATAAACCCATTCTATGACTATCTCCCCGAAATGGGTGTGAGGATTTTCATCTTAACCTTTAATTGCTGATTTTGTACTCTTATAAATCTTAAAAATTCTATCGAGTTGCGATATTTTCATTAAGTTTTCTATTGATTTATTCAGATTTGCAATTCTTACCTCACCATTTTTGCTGTTCATTGTTCTCTGTGCTATCAGGAGAGCACTTAGACCGCTACTATCACAGAATTGAACAGATTTTAAATCAATAACAAGAACAGAACATTTTTCTGTTTTGCAAAGCAACAGAAATTCTGCTTTAAGTTGTGAAGAAATAGAAGAATCAAGCTTTTTCTCTTTTAGTGTAAATATTAGAATATCACCATCTTTTTTTGTTTCAAAATTCATTTACAACTCCATTAGAACTTTTTCAAATATTCTACCAACTGCGAGTATATCTCCATAGGTTTTTGAGCTTTATTAAAATTAAACTGTATGTTAAAGAATAAATCAGAATATTTACTTGTAAAACCAATTCTGTATTTTGCACCAACTACTTTGCAAATATAAGCAGAATATAGAAAGAAATCAAGATTCAAATCAATTGCAACATCATAAGAGGATTCCTGAATTCTATCAAGTATTACTTTTCTTGGTAGAAAAAATTTGTTGATGTGGACTTCGCTAATCCTTATAACTTTTGTTTTAAAAGAATCAGTTAGAGAAATTGCACGAATGCCTTCAGCAATTATTGTTAAATCAACATTTTGCAGTTTCTCTTTGAGATTTTTAAAAGCTGCACAAGCAATTTGAGAATCTTCATAATCAGACGGTAATATCAGTAATATTCTTTGAGCACTTGAAATAAAATTTGTCAGATCTTTTTGAAGGTCTTTCTCGTTTCTAAAAATGAATTTAGAATAGACTATTCCGAATTTTTCAAAGGTTTTTTCAAACATTCAAGTAATTTTTAAAATTAAATTCATTTAAATATACTGAAATTAAACGAAAAAGAGCAATTTTAAAAATATTTAAAAAAATTCAATTCAAAAATTAGGAATTGATAAAAATAATACCTATATTGAAAACGCAATCAACAGTACACCGTTGTGATTCCGAAAGGAAGGATATTGTAACCGTGAGGGGACAGTATCTTGCTAAACGATCGGGCTGATTAAAGAATCGTAACCTATTTTGAGATAGGGAAGAAGAAGTTCAGCAAGAAATTATCGTTATAAAAGCAGTATAACAGGAGTACCTCAACCTCCCAGAGGATCGGGAGGATAATACTTAGAATGCCTGGTTTATTTGGGTATTTTAAGCAGATATGAAAGGATAAGTTCCATGGAAAAAGGAACAGTCAAGTGGTTCAACGGAGCCAAAGGTTATGGTTTCATAACACGTCCAAGTGGTGAAGATGTATTCGTACATTACAAAGCTATTTCGGGCGACGGTTACAGAAATCTTAACGAAGGCGATCGCGTCGAATTTGAAGTCGAACGCGGACCAAAAGGTCTCCAAGCCACAAACGTTTCAAAGATCTAACGATCGTTTGAATTAAAAAACAAACCCTGCCCTTATAAAAGAGCAGGGTTTTTTATTTGCCTAAATTTTATTGAATAAATTTTACCGTAACTGCAAAACCAAAGTCCCTTGAATTTGCCAGTCCTTTTGCAATCTCATTCTGTATAAATATTGTATTTCCGATATTTGCTCCAAAGAATAAACTTGTTGCAAACTCGCTCTTTGTAATGCGAGTACCAGAGTAGCTGCCACTCTGTGGACTTAAATACTCTGCACCTATTCCAATTATACCATTATCATTAAAGTTATAAAATAATCCCGTATGTGCTCCTATTTGAAAATTCTTTTCGTTCAGATTGTAATTTATTGTTGGATGTGCAACATATGTCCACTCTGAATTACGGAATATGTTCGGAACAGAAAATTCTACATCACCCAGGAAATCAGAAAACCCGCCTCTATATTCTATAATAAAATCTGCCGTATGATTATTGCTTTCTGAAGCGAAAACATTATATACACCGCGAAGCCCAAAAATATCTATTTTATATTCACCTCTTGGTTTTTCATCTGAACCAATTGAAAATTGTAAAGATAAGCGTTTTGCAATACCATAATAAATGTTACCGTTTGATAAAAACGAGTCCTCGCCGGGGTTTTTGATTTTATTGACAGAATATTCCCCATTTAGTTCAAGTGCAAAAGATTTGTAAGGATAAACCATTGATGACTTTTTTAAGAATAGATAAGTATCAAAACATGCATATGAATTGTAAACAACTAATAAAGTAATTGTGATAATTAGAATAACTTTTTTCATTTTGTTTCCTTTCATTTTGTTTTATATAGTTTTGAGGTTAGTGTTAATTTTCCATTTAATACACCTTTGAAGCTAAGTAATTGATCTGCAATTGTTTTAAGTAAACTTGCTTTTCCTTTAAGGATTATTACTTCAAGACATTCATCGTGGCTTATGTGTACATGAGTTGTAGAAATAATGTTTTTATAATAATCGTGTTGAAAGTTAGAAAGGTTCTTTTCTAAGTCTCTTTTATGGTGATCATAAATAAATACAAGTGCTCCAAAAACTTCTTGATTGGAATATTCAGTATTTTCCTCGACTATCTTTTCTCTAACAAGATCTCTTATAGCCTCTGATCTGTTATTGTAACCCTTTCCGAGAATAAGCTTATCGAATTGATTCAAAAGGGACTCTTCCATTGAAATACCGAATCGTGTTAATTTGTTTTTCATAGCGTGTTACTTTTTTTAAAAATATAACACACTATTTTATAAAATGCAAATTAATAAAGAATGGTGATTTGGAATTGTGAAGAAGAGAAAAATAGAAAAGCCGATATACAATGTTATGTAAATCGGCTTTAAAAGAATTAGATATCTAAAGGGTTAATTTATCTTAATTAGTTCAACTTCAAAGATTAATGTGGAGTTTGGCTCAATTACCTGACCGGCGCCCTGTTCTCCATAAGCGAGATCGGGAGGAAGATAAATAATCCACTTTGAGCCAACAGGCATAAGTTGAAGTGCCTCAGTCCAACCTTTAATTACCTGATTGACAGCGAAAGTAGCTGGTTCGCCACGTGTATATGAATTATCGAATTCTGTACCGTCGATCAATGTGCCTTTGTAATGAACTGTGACTTTATCGGTAGCTTTTGGCTTTGCCCCTGTACCCATTTTTAGTACTTTATATTGTAAGCCACTGGGTAGAGTCATAACGCCAGCTTTTTTCTTATTCTCTGCAAGAAACTCGTCACCAGCTTTCTTGTTCTTTTCTTTTTGCATTTCTACCATCTCCTGATGTTTTGCCATTAGTTCCTGTTGAAGAGCCGATATTACTTCCTGTGCCTGTTCTTCAGTTAAAAGTGTTTGATTACTATCCAGAATATCTTTGATTCCCTGTGCCAGTACTTCGGGAACAACTTCAATCTTTTGATTCTTTAAATTTTTACCGATATCCATACCTATAGTGTAGCTTACACTATCAGTTTGGGTTTTCAATTGTACTTTATTCTGAGTATTGCTCTGGCAGGCGAAAAAACCCAAAGAAACAAATACAACTAATAAATATTTCATTTTAAATCCTTTTATTGATTATTTGAACGGGATAATACAAAATCCCAAAATTAATTCAGCTTAAAATACAATATTAATTATCCAATTCCAAATAATTTTTGCAATTAAGTTTTACATATTTTATATTTAGTTTTGTTAATATTTAAATAAAGGAATAAATATGAAAATCCACGAATATCAAGCAAAAGAAATTTTAAGACGATTTAATGTTGCAACACCGAAAGGTGCAGTTGCATTTTCGGTTGAAGAAGCTGTTCAGGTTGCTCAAAATATTGGCGGAAATGTTTGGGTAGTTAAAGCACAGATACATGCCGGTGGAAGAGGCAAAGGTGGTGGAGTCAAGATTGCAAAAAGTATTGATGAAGTCAGAAACCTTGCAAGCCAAATGTTAGGAATGAAACTTGTAACACATCAAACTGGACCTGAAGGGAAAATTGTAAAAAGATTATTAATAGAGGAAGGAATAAGTATTGCAAAAGAGTTATATGTTGGAATTACACTCGATAGAGCTCGTTCTCGAAATGTTGTAATGGCATCAACAGAGGGTGGTGTGGAGATTGAGAAAGTTGCAGCAGAAACTCCAGAACTAATTTTTAAAGAGTATGTTGACCCTTTAATAGGATTTTCGGATTTCCAGGCAAGAAAATTAGCGTTTGCACTAAAACTTGAAGGTGATGCACTTAAAAATGGAGTTAGGTTTTTAACAGCACTTTATAAAGCATATGATGAGATGGATGCATCTCTGGCTGAGATTAATCCTTTAGTTATTACAACCGATGGTAAAGTTTTAGCATTGGATGCAAAGATGAATTTTGACGACAATGCCCTTTTCCGCCATCCAGATGTTGTAGCGATGCGTGACCTTGATGAAGAAGAACCACTTGAAATAGAGGCATCAAAGTATAATTTAAACTATATCAAGCTTGATGGCAATGTAGGTTGTATGGTTAATGGTGCTGGCTTGGCGATGGCAACAATGGATATAATAAAACTTGCTGGTGGTGAACCAGCCAATTTTTTAGATGTAGGCGGAGGTGCCAATCCAGAAACAGTTGAAAATGGCTTCAAAATAATTTTAGCTGATAAAAATGTTAAAGCTGTTTTGATCAATATTTTTGGTGGTATTGTTCGCTGCGATCGTGTTGCAACAGGTGTTGTGGAAGCAGCTAAAAAAGTAAATGTAACAGTACCAATTGTTGTACGGCTGGCTGGTACAAATGCAGAAGAAGCGGCAGTTATCCTGAATAATTCTGGCTTGAATTTTTCTGTTGCTCAAAGTTTGCAGGAAGCTGCACAAAAAGTTACTCAAGCCATAAAATAAAAATATTTACAGGGGAATATCCGATATATCTCCAACTATTGGTTTGGTTATTTTTTCGTAATCTTTGTAATTCATCTTTATACATTCTGTGTGAGAACCCGCATTGAAAATTATTTCCTCTTTTTCAGCGAGTTGCCATGCAATAAGCACTGGCATATTGTAAAGATTTCCCATTGCCGGTTCTGCACCTAATTCAGAATCAGGGAACAAAGTCCTTAAATCATCTTCTTTTGCTAATTTAATGTCAATTGCTTTTAAAATGTCTTTGATTTTTTGCAAATTTACTTTGTGGTGGGCGGGTATAACAGCCATATGATATTTCCCATCGACGGTAATAATTACAGCTTTCGCACATTGCTTACCAGATGTATGAAGTGAGTGCGCAACCTCTTGTGCGGTATAAGCTTTTGGATGTGGCAGGATTTCGTATTTAACTTTTTCTTCCTGCAATAATTTTTGCAGTTTTTCAGATATCGGCATAAACCCTCCTCAAATAAGTTTGACATTTAGTTAATTATTAAGATATCTTTGAATAAAATATAAGGAAGTAGGAAATTAAAGTCAATAATCGAGATGATTAATTCTGTATCACTTATCTGGAATTAGTGCATAATAAATTATATTAAATTGTCTCTAAGATCTCTTTAATATACCTCTCAATCCTCTCTTTAAATATACTACGGTCGAAACTTACTGCATGTGCCCTTATCTTTTCTGGCACAAAATTTTCAGCTTTAAACCTCTCAATAGCCTCAATTAAACTCTTTTTATTCTGCTTATAAAAAAATACTCCTGTTTTTAACTCGTTTGATTCAATGACAGTTTCAAGTGCACCCCCAGCTGCATATGCTATGACCGGTTTTCCGGTTGCCATCGCTTCAAGTGGAACAATACCGAAATCTTCTTCACCAGGAAAAATTAAAGCTTTACAATTCTCATAATATTCTGATAGTTTGTGATCATCAACCCAACCATGAAACTCAATGTTCTTTCCTGCAATTGCTTTTAGTTTTTCCATTTCGTTTCCAATTCCAACAATTATTAGCTTTTCATTTAGCTCGTTGAATGCTTCGATTGCAATATCGATTCTCTTATATGGAACTAAAGCTGAGACGACTAAAAAATAATCTCCGTTTTTTTCAGAAACCTTAAATTTTTCTGTATCAACTGGTGGATATATTACATATGACTCGCGATTATAAATATTTTTTATTCTTGATTGTACATTCTTAGAATTTGCAATAAAATGATCAACTCTATTGCTGGATTCAACATCCCAGTTTTGTAAATATTTTCGTACAAACTTCATTGCGGTGCGTACAGCAAATCCAGCTCTTTCCCGACCAAAATAATTCTCATATTGATCCCAGATGTATCTCATTGGAGTATGACAGTAACAGATATGAACAGCATCATTTCTTTTAATTACACCTTTAGCAACAGCATGGCTGCTTGAAATTATTATATCAAAATTTTTTAGATTTAGCTTTTCTATCGCAAGAGGCATTATTGGCAAATAGTATTGATATTTAATTTGACTTTTAGGCAGGTTTTGCAGGAAAGAGGTAACTATTTTCATTTTTTCTATTTTTTGTGAGACGCTGTTTTTTTTATGAACCAATGTAAAAAGTGTTGCATCAGGGAATAATTCGCACAATACCTCAAGTACCTTTTCGCCTCCTCTCATACCGGTTAGCCAATCATGAACCAGAGCTATATTAAGATTATTGGATTTCATAGTGTTCAATATATAAAAAAACCTTGCTTTTTGAAAGCAAGGTTTGTGTTTGGTGCCCCCAACGAGATTCGAACTCGTGTTCCAAGCTTGAAAAGCTCGTGTCCTAGGCCTCTAGACGATGGGGGCTAATTTTCAGGGTTTCGGATTAATGTTCTTGAAATCACAAATCCCAAAGCCTGCGGGTGTCCAGAGGGACTTGAACCCTCGACTTCCAGGGCCACAACCTGGCGTTCTAACCAACTGAACTATGGACACCATATTTGCTAAAAATCCCAACTTATTGGGATTTTTTAAGCAAGTAAATATAATTAAATCCTGAATGAAATGCAAAGAGACGAATGTTTTGTAAATACTCAGAAAAAAAACATACCAAAGTATGATTTAATGAATCATTAATTTAATTTCTCATCTTCCCTTTGTTAGGATACAGCCTGCTAAATTTTTTGGATTGAGTGATTTTTGATATAAAATATTTTAATCTATTTAAAAATTCCAAGAATCCAGGCGGATATTCTATATCCTGGCAGGAGAGCTGAGCATAAACGGTTTTTTTCTCCATCATAGTTGAATCGCGAAACTGAATCATGACAGAACTGCCTGGCAAATAGCAAAGAGTATCTATTATATTCAATGGGAAATCTAAAAAATTATATTCACGAAATAAAGTATGAACAGAATCATACCACTCCATCGTGGGAAACCAGGTACCTTCTAATTCATACCTATTTCTGGATTGCTGTGTTGTATCGTAATAAATTGAGTATTTTTTTCAGTGTATCGCTTAAAATGTAGACCACAAACCCCATATAATTACCATGATTTATTATTTCAATTTACTCACTATAGCTGAATGTTAATTCAAAGGGGGCCCGTATTGGATTAGGTTGCCGTCAAATCAAAATCATATACGGAAGCTTTCTAACATCCTATCGGTAAAAATATGCTGAGTACTGGTAAAATCAATGTAATAAAAACAATTGCTCTATTCATACCTTCCTCCTATTTAATAAGTTATACATTCAAATAATTTATATCATTGGGATATTATCCTTTTCGTATGAGGACTTTTTATCTTACTTAATTTTAATCAAATTTTTTAAAAAAACAATCGATCAAATTATCTTTGCATTTTATAAAATGTTTCTGCAAATTGTAATTAAAGTATAGAAACTAAAATGAAAATCGCAATTTTATCCGACATCCATTCAAATCTTGAAGCACTTGAAAAATCATCTTTTATTCTATCTAAAAAAAAGGTTGATGAGATTGTTTGCCTGGGAGACATTGTAGGATACGGTGCTAATCCTAAAGAATGTCTTAAACTTGCAAGGGAAAATATTAAGTATATTGTTCTTGGCAATCATGATCAGGTTGCTTGTGATCTCACAAATATTTCCGACTTTAACCGGTATGCTGCTGAAGCAGCACTCTGGACTCACAAAATTTTATCATCCGATGAGAAAGATTTTTTTAAAAATCTGACCTATAATATTTTTATTGAAAATTTGATGTTTGTTCATTCATCTCCTTACAAACCAGAAAAGTGGTATTATATTACAAATGTTCAGGAAGCAACATTTTGTTTTAAACATTTTGAGAATAAAATTTGCTTTATAGGTCATTCTCATATACCAGAAATATTTTCAGATTCAGATAAAAAAAGTTCTATACATCCTACAAATATTGTTACAGAAAAAGATTATGTATCCTATCTATACTCACTTGATAAAGAAAATAAGTACATAATTAATGTTGGGAGTGTTGGACAGCCAAGGGATCTGGACTGGCGTTTAAGCTTCGGGGTTTTTGATACAGAAAACTGGATTTATGAAAATATCAGGGCTGAATATGATGTAGATAGGGCAGCTTCAAAAATTTACGAAGCCAAATTACCTAAATATCTTGGTGATAGATTGCTTCTTGGAAAATAATTAATCGCTAAATTTTTTCTTTAACTTTTCGATCTTGCTCTGAACAAACGATTTTTGTTCAGCTGTTAAGTTTCCAGGGTCTAGTAAATATAGTTCGTTTAATGCTTCTTCATAGAGTTCTGCTTTTTCTAATGCCAATGCAGTCATAATTTTATAATCCGTAGATTTGGGTAAATCAGGATATAATCTTAAAACTTCTTTAATTCTGAGCGCACAGGTGCCATAATAATTGTTTCCATACAAAAACTTAGCTCCATTTAATGTTTTAATTGCTACATCATGATTTGGTTTTTTTATCCCCAACTCGGAGTTGCTTTTTTTCTCACCGTGAATGACAGCAGAGGGTGCTGGTATAAGATCATTTTTCCTGTCCTGCTGAGGTACAGCGAGGATACGATCCATCGCAAGTTTTAATAAAAGCTCATCCTTCGAAAGTTCACGGAGATCAGAAATTTCAACGATAGATTGTTCAGGTAGTGTAATTTTTCTTTGCCCATCTATTTCAATTACTGCAGTGGATTTTAAACCGATTGATATTGCATCTTCTAAATTCAATAAAGAAGTTGGTTTTACTGATTGCCACTCTTCGCTAACACCTTTTCTGATTTTTACTTCACCTTTTACAGAAATGAGCTTTATTTGTGGAAATATATCTGTTGTTATGACGAAAAGTATCAACCAAATAATTTTTAGTTTTTTCATTTTTAAACTCCTTAATATGTTAGGTTTAAATCAACAATTCGAATCCAGCCTTTTGATAAGCCGTTGTTTATAACTGCATCATTAAAATATTCTGACGCAGCATAATTCCATGCTTCTGTAAAGCCTTTTGAGAGCTGTGTGGTTTCTATTGGAATCCAGACCGTTTCTTTGCCTTCGGAATTTTTCCTTATGATATACTTTTTTGAATTATCGCTGATTGATGCAGCATTTTCTACGGTAATTTCCGTATCAAACATCAAATATATATGTGCATTCTTTGGATTATCGGGTGGTACTACATCAATCAGTGCAACTTTAATTCCGATGCTTTCCAGTAAAGCTGAGTAACATACAGTAATATCGTCGCAATCTCCACCGTGTAAATTCAATGTTTCAGCCGGGTATTGTACAAAATCTGTGCTCTGGTTGGGATCGTTTACATATGTAATAATTCTCGATAGCTCATTAAATATTATCTTTGCATTTTCAAACTTTGATAATAAAGTTGTTGCATCATTCCTAATGTTTTTTTGAATAGAGGTGCGTGCAAATTTCATAACTTCCGGATCATCTGGAGTGATGAAGTATCTTAATTGCGATACATCTCCATTCCAGTCATTTCTCCCTCTGATAATTACAGGTGTCTGATAACGATCGTCAAATTCGTTTGTTGGTTCTGCATAAACAAATATATTTCCATCATGAATTGAAAAGTTTTTTACAAATTGTATTGCCTTATTGAATATCGCAAAAATGGGAACCTCTGCATTTTCCCCTGAAAGCAATTTTAAAGGTCTTGACTGCGTTGGTTCATCCATCAAATCCTTTATGTAAAAGCTAACTTTTACTTCAACAGGTTTGGATGATATGTTTTTAATTCTGGCTTTTCCAATGGGTCTAAATGCATAAGTCTGATATGATGATGGAAACACTTCACCAAATATCTCCACATATTCAATTTTTACAAGCTGTTCTTTTATTTTGCCTAACTTTATTCCGATAGAAACGGATATCCTATCCGATGTAAAAGAATTATAATCTATATCAAAAAAATTTGATTCATAAAAGGATTGTAAATTGGATGTACCTTTTCTATTAGTTTGGTTGAAAAATTTTAAATAGCTTAAATCGAGTTGAAAATTCTGATAGGTAAGTCCAATTCCGATTGTGCCTGCATCAAATTTCTTAAAGTTACTGGAATATACGCCACCTCTAAGTTTTAAAAAATTTATTGTAGGAAATTCTACACCAAAGTTAAAATTTTTCTTTGAATCTAAATCAAATGAAAAAAGGAGATTATTGAGAGTTTGGTAAGATAGACCCAATCTTACAATTTTGGGGAACTTTAGTTGGTACGTTTTATAATTTTCGTTGAATTCACTTTCCCTTATTACAAATAGGTTTTTAAACACGATCCCGAAATTTAAGTTTTGATAAGGTTCATATATACTACCAATGTCGATACTCCATTGTGTTGAAGAATAGTCCTGAATTTCAGTTTTGATGATATTGTTTGTGTCGAGCGAATATTTTGTTTCAGAAATTTTTGTTTCATAGAATCTTGTGCTTGCTCCAATTGAGAGGTTATTTAAAATATTAGAAGCATAACCAAGAGAATATATTTGATTATAAGAAATTTTTTTGTCAAAATTTGCAACAATTGGATTATTATCAGCATCAAGGAATGTGAATGTAGTTGGGACGACAAATTCCAGGTTCGAACCTGGTGAATATTTTAATGCAATTGCGTGTTTTTCAGAAAATCTTTTTGCAATACCGAAATTATGAAATGATAATCCTGAACCAGTAATTGTTGGAGTTATAAAATTTGAGATTTCTAGTTTCCAATCTACAACAGATGTTAAGCCTGCAGGATTCCAGTCGATAGAATTTATATCTAAAGGATTAGAAGTTGCAGCTGCAATTCCTATATTTCTACTTGAGCCGAGATGCTGAGAAAAAGTTAAGTAATTTATTATGAACATCAAATATGAGATAGTTACAAAAATTTTAAGTCTAGATATTTTCATCCGTGTTATTGTTGTAAGTTCAGCATTATACTATGAACTGAGGCAGAATAGATAAGAATTTTTTCTGAGTATCCTGAAATTTCTCTTGTAAATTTGTATTCAGAAGTAAATGTGAACATATAACGAGAATATTTTTTCACAGGTAGTAGTTCAAGTATTCTGACAGGAATAGTTATTTCCCCTTTTGTGTTTTTTATTCTGAGATGAAGTATGGGTATCAGCTGGCGCTGAAGCAGGTTGCCGGCTTCAGTGCTTATGAATAAGTTGATTTCAGGGCTTGAACAATTCCACTTTATATATAGTGGTTCAGAAATGTTGATCGTGCCTGACACTAAATTTGTTATCCGAATCTGTGGAGGGGCATTTACTGTGAATTCAAAAGGTGGAAAGGAATCCTGTCCATTTGTTGACCATCTATTAGTGTAGTTATACTCGTAAGCATTGCGCAAATGATATCTAAAACCAATTAGTGAATCACCTCTTAATGGAATCATTATCCTTCTTTGAAATTTATTCATAATCTGATTATTAAATCTTAGAGTTCCTATATCGAACGATGGATAAGCAATAATACGATTATTGTGTCGTATAGGATTTTTGTTATCGAAGAATATTGCTTCTGCAGTTGTGAAACTGTCGGCTCGAAATGGTCGATCTATTCGAATAGATTGATACACCAGTTTGGCAAAGAATTTTGTATTTAACATGCCGATATTTCCACTTGAATCTTCATCTGATACCAGGTACAGGGAATCCAACGATGGTGGCAATGGTTGGATATTTATCAAATTGGAATCATCGGTTTTATCCACCAGCTCAACTGGCGTTTGTTTTTGACATGCATTAAGCAATATCAAGAGGCTTATTAATATTGTTGTTATTTTTGAAGTTTTCATAGTTTAAATTTAATTATATAGTTTTTACTTTCAAAAACTCACTTCCCGCCTTCAGCAGGAGCTGAAGACGGGAAAGGAGTTATGAATTTGAAACGTTTAAAATCTCTTTACTAAATAAGGCATCCCCCAGAACGAATTCATATAAGGGGCAGAATCATCATTGATTGAGTTATAGGACATTACATCTACGATTGCATTCATATGCCCGAAAGAGATTCCCATTGGAAGTCGTGCAGCAAACACTTTTTGGTAAACTCGAGTATAAATTCCGTTGGATTCAGATTCACTTACCAAATCCATCTGGAAACGTGCACGATGGCGTTTAAAGCCAGAATCAAGACCAGTTCTTAAGCAGGCATATTCAGCTTGTGGATTCTCGCTTGTAACAGTTACCCTGATAATGAAAGCATCGCCGGGCTTCACAAGTGAAACGCCGCCTCTACCAGGTGCAAATCTTACCCAATAAGTCAGTGGGTCGGTTATAGTAGCAGTATCAACAGATGTCATAACTTCAAGAGTCGAGATAATAAAATTCTTTGTATTCGTTTTTCCTTCAACTAATGTAATGGCAATTGGTTTCCAGTTCTTCTTGAAATCGTTGTTGTTGTTTATTTTTAAAAATCTAACCTTGCGTGTGATTGTAGATGTGTATGGCTTAATAATCCTTACCGTATCAGTAATTCCATTGGAATCTTTAATGGCTTTGATAATAAATCTACCGGAAATATCTTTTACGATAGTTACTACTTTGATAGTATCGTTTATTTGTTCAACAAGCAAAGTTTTTACTACTCTATCAATTTTTCGTGCCCATTTGATTGGTGTGATGGGATCTGTCGTCTTTAATATTCCAAATTCATCATAGTTCATATCCTTTTCGTATTCATCCTCAATCGAAACTTCTTCGTTTTGAATGTAACCCGCTACTTCCTCTGCACTGATTGCCTGTTGTTTTAGATAATCATCTTCAGTTATTGTACCTGGATCCACTATTGTGTCTTTCTGACATCCAGTTATAAATATAATTGATAGGATAAATATTATAAATGTTGGGATTTTTAAATTGCGCATAACGACTCCTTTATTTTTTATACATGATTTTATATAAACTTTACCATCCCGCTGTTTCTCCCCACGAGCCCGATTATTTAAAAAAACAAAACTTGTGGACAACGGGATGGAATTTTGTTCTATGTTTTGTAGTTTGTTTTTCATATGTGCATTATAATTCCAATTCCCGTGCCAGTTTTAAATTAAAGTTATTAAATTTTAGGATTTGCTAATGGAATGTTTAAATTTGGTTAATTTTGTTGGTTTTTATGATTTAAAATGGTGATTCTTATTATGTTTCAGGTCATCTAACTGCCGGATTTGACGGTGGAACTGCCGGAAAGCTTTTTATCCAGCATATTTTTATATTTTAAACTCGTCCTTTATATAATGCTTAATTATTTCCTCAAGATAATAATGATATTTTTGGGGTAAATTTTTAAACTTTGCCCTGTTTTTCCTTAAATTTGTTTCTAAATTAAAATTTTTATCGATATTCTCTAAAGCATTTTTGAGGTATTCAATTACCTTCTTTTTCACCTTATTTATTATTTCGGGTTCGATCGAATCGGCAATTTCTAAGATGGCATCATCAAGATGGTAATTTTTTTCCACGATAGTTTTAAAACAATAACCCCTGAAATATTCTGCGACTGTACTTCGATTCATTCCCCCAAGCTCTTTTGCAGTTTCGGAGATTGAGTTTTTTGAAAATTTTTTTTCCCTAATTGATTTCATGATTCGTTCAGCAAGGTCTTCCTTGTTTTTCTGAAGTTTCTGGATATCTTCTGGTAAATCTGATAATTTTAGATAATTACGCTTCTCAGATGTGGCAAGCACCACAGCTCTTTTAATTATACTCTGCAATTCTCTGACATTACCATTAAATGGGTATTTCAATAAAACTTCGACAACTTCACTGGAACATTTCATATCTTTGTTTTCAAGTTCAATGAAATGTTTTACTAATATTGGAATATCTTCTTTTCTTTCTCTTAATGGAGGTAAATTTATAACAAATACGCTTAATCTGTAATAGAGATCCTGTCTGAATTTTTTCTCATCAATGCTGTCGATGATATTTTTGTTTGTAGCTGCAAGCACTCTTACATTAACTTTTTTTGTTTCTGTTCCACCCACTCTTTCAAATTCCCCCTCCTGAAGTATTCTTAATAATTTTACCTGAAAGGCTTCACTCGTTTCAGCTATTTCATCTAAAAAGATAGTTCCTCCATCTGCCAGTTCAAATCGTCCAGGTTTTTCTTTAGTTGCACCAGTGAATGCACCTTTTTCGTAACCAAAGAGTTCACTTTCGAGTAAGGTTTCGGTTAGAGCTCCACAGTTTAAAGCCACAAAAGGTTTATCTGAGCGGTGGCTTTTTCTGTGGATTGCTCTCGCAATTAATTCTTTCCCTGTTCCGCTTTCTCCAAGTATTAATACAGGCGAATCATTATCAGCAATCTTTTTTAAAAATTCAACGACACTTTTCATCGGACTTGTAGCTGAATAGATTATACCTTCAAAGTTCTCATAGTTATCTGTTATGTGAGCCAATTTTTCGTATTCATTAATTTGAAGTTTTAATATGCTAACTTCTTTCTCAAATTTCTTTATCTCGTTTACCAATTTACCTTTTCTTTGTAAAGCATTTTCCATCTCGGCTTTTCTTAACTCGTTTTGAAGTTTGATCAATTTTTCTTCACGATCATGAAGTTTCTTATGAATCGCATCTCTTTCAATTTCAAGATTGCGTACCTCCTCTTTTACCAGATAATTTCTATAAACCACAACCGAAATCATCTGAATTATCAGGATTATATAATGCCTGGTAATTGTAAGGTCAAAATTGGAGATGCTAAACAAAAGTAGTGACATTATGAAATAAAAAAAGAAATATATTAAAAGAACTATGAATGTTTTTAACTCGTTACCTCGATATGTAAAATAGGAAAATATTAATGCTGCAACCAAAATTAGAAAAAGTTCCAGTATTACTGGCATTTTAGATATGAATCTGTTTTTAAGAATGTTATCTATAAAAGTTGCGTGTAAGCCTATGGCTGGATATTGTGAGGAGAATGGAGATTTAACAAATACACTTCGCCCCGTAGCTACAATACCAATTATTACAATTTTGTTTTTGACCGAAGTTACATCTATATCGGTAATTCCACCTTTTTTGTAAAGATTGTAAGCTTGTAAAAATTCAACCAGAGGTATTGCTAATAAAGTTTTAGCTCCGCCAGTATAGTTTAGATTTACAATACCATTTTTTTCAAAAGGAATTGTGTATAATTTATCCTGTGCCTCTATTAGCAATTCAGAGTTTTGAATTTTTAGTTTGCTTTTTTCTGTGTTAACAAATGCTCGAAAGAGTTCGAGAGCAAATGCAGGCATAAGCCCGTTTGTTTGACTTATGAATAAAGGAATTTTACCCTCTTCTGTGATATTTTCGTGCCCAATTGAGTATGCCGCTTTTTGAAGTTCTAAAAATGGAAGATTTAGTTTTTCACCTGAAAAGAATTTTGTTGAGGGGTTTATTTTATAACCAATCTCCTCAGGTAATCTGAATGATAAATTAGGTTCTTCTTCTGATATTGAATCGAAATAACTTGTGAGTACTACATTCTTTTTAGCACCGACAGTTTTAGTCAAAACCTCATCATATTCAGGTTTATCGATGCTATGCTCTGTTAATGCTACATCAAGACCAATTACTTTAGCATTTAACTCGTTTAGAATATTTACTGCGAGTGCGTAATAGTTTCTTTTTAAAGGTAATCCTCCAAGTGCGTTAATATCATCATTATCCAGGTAAAGAATGATTGTAGATGAATCGATTGGGATTTCACCACGTAGTTTGAATTTTAAATCGAGAAGGTGTTTATCCAGCGTAAAGAAAACTCCTGAAAAAATATATGAAAGAACAATTAAGACAAAAAGTGTAATGAGAGTAAATTTTGCTTCTTTACTTTTCATCTCTTAGCGAATTCCTGTGGGTGTAACCATACTTCGGGATTTTGTTTTTCACGACCTTTCCAGATTTCAAAATGAATCTGTGCACCGTTGATTGATTCTCCACTTTTACCGATAATTGTTCCTTCGGTTACTTTATCACCTTCATTAACATCAATTTCAGATAAATTAGCGTAAACTGTTCGATAATTGTTAAAATGATTTATTATTATGAGATTTCCATAAGAGGGCAACCACCATATAGTTGCTACAACACCGTCTGCGATTGCATGAACATTTGTACCCGGTGGTACAGCAATATCAATTCCGGTATTATTCGAGTAAGTTTTTAGAACTGGGTGTTGTTGAATACCAAATTTTCCTATTAACTTACCTGTTTTAACTGGCCAGGGAAGTTTTCCTTTTCTGATTTCAAAAATTCCAGCTGCCGATTCAGAGTATGTTGTTTTTATATCTTTCTCTTTTTCCTCATCTTCAATTAACTTGGTTATCAAATTCTCTAAATCTTTAACTGCTTTCCTTTTTCTTTCCAGTTCCTTTTGAAAGTTTTGTTTATCCCTTTTTATTTGTGTTAATATTTTTTTTCTCTCTTCGGATCTGGCTATTAATCGCTTTTCTTCGGTTGCTTTGTTCTGAAGCAGTTGATTTAATTCTACAAGCTGATTTTCTAAAATATTCTGTTGCTTTTGTAGCTCTTCAAACTTTTCCCCAATTTTTTGAATATCCCTTTTTCGATATTCCGAAAACTTTTGTAAATATTTTGATCTAATTAATAATTGATTATATGACTTTGCTGTTACAAGTAATTCCAGATCGTAAATTTTACCATGCTTGTAAGCATTAATAACATAATTTGTATATTGTTTCTTTATGAAACTTAATTTCTTCTCAATTTCACCTATTTTGAATTTTGTATTATCAATTTCCCTCTCAAGTGATTTTTGACTTTCTCTCAAATTTTTGATCAACTTCCTTAGAGCAACTAGTTGTTGATCGTAGGTGTCTAAAAGTTCAAGTGTGGCTTTCTCTTTTTTCTGTCGATTTTCTAATTTCTGTTCCCATAAATTAATCTCTTTCTGAAGTTTTTGTAATTCACTCTGCTTTTTCTTTATATCATTGTCACCTGCATATGCTGTCAAAAATAACATTACGACGATTATGTATTTTAAACAAAATTTCATTGTGTTAGCTTTTTTAATAATATTTGCGGTATCTCCAGATCAATTTCTTTGTTTAACTGAATGTCGTTATATGTTAAAGTAAGACTGCTTTGTGTGGAGTTTAAGATGATACGCATCCATGTTGGCATCATCAGCTTTTTATCATAAAATTTTGCTATACCTTCAAAAATACTTTCATCTTGATCGTTATATTCGACAACACGATCAATAGTTAGATTATCTGGATCTATCCAAACTCTTTTTTTTAAATTATTTGTTTTTGATTCTATAATGTAGTATCCGTTATCTTTTATGAGCTGTGATGAGTTAAAGTTTATATAATTGTAAAAGAATTTTCCGGCAAAAAAATCGATGATTTCTCTCGTAGAAAGATTCAGATTTAAATATGGATTTTCATTTAGGGTATTAAAATTTCCAGTTATGATTTTGTTTTCAATCTGATTATAGAAAATGTAATCCTCATTTCTAAGTAAAAGCATTCCGATGGAAATACCGAATATTCCTTTTAATTCAAGAAAGAGGGTATCCGGGTAAATAATTTTTACTTTGCACTTTGCATTATTTGAAAACTCGGGTGATTCGATTGTAATATTTCCTGTGCCATAAAAAGTTTTAATGTTTTTCATATTCTGCTTAAAATATTCTTCAAAATCTTCAGCTCTATTAAATTTAGTAGAAGTTTCCTTTGTTGGTGCACAGGATGCGAGAAAAACGAATAAGGCGAAAATAAAATTTTTCCAGATATTCTTCACAAACTCCCTTTTTCGATTTTTTTCTTTAAATCCTGGTTATCTTTATCTTTTGTGTATGCTTCTTTCCAGTATTTTAGAGCATTATTGGTATCGCCCAATTTATAATACACATCACCAAGATGTTCAAGTACAATTGCGCTTACTTCACCCTCTTCAATTGCAGCTTTGATGTATCTCAGAGCTTCGTTATAATTTCCAAGTTGATAAAAAATCCACCCATACGTATCCAGATACGAAGGGTTTTTAGGTTGTTGCTCAAGCGCCCTTTTCGACATTTTCAAAGCTCGCTCAAGTTGTAGACCTCTTACACTTAAACTATATGCATAATTATTTAGTAAGAGATGATTATCAGGATAGAGTTTTAGTCCCCTTTCATATAAACTGTCGGATTCTTCATAGTTTTTAAGATCATCATATACAAGAGCAAGAGAAGTTATAACATCTATGTTTTTTTCGTCTATCTGATAGGCTCTTTCGAGATTTAGTGCGGCACTATCGAGAATATTAATCCTCTGATACGAAATTCCCATTAGCAAATAGATTCTTAACTCTTCAGAAATGTGGTGTAGTGATTGGTTTAATAAGTCGATAACTTTTCTATATTCTTGTTTCTCGAAATATAAAGAAGCCAGATAAATCCATGGATCGGGATTAGATTTATCAAGTTTAAGTGCATCCTCGAAATTTTGAATAGCAAGATCATTATCTTTCATACTGGAAGCAATTAACCCAATGAAAAAATAAGGCCTCCAATCATCTGGATATTTAGTTTTTATTTTTTCGAAAAGTTGTAATGCATAGGGCGTAACAGCTGAATCCTTTTGAATAAAAGAAGCAACAAGTTGTGCATATCTTAATTGTGATTCGAGTGGTAAAATCTCATCTTTTAGAATAAAATCAAACTGTTCAGCTAATTTTTCATAGTTTTGCTTAATTAAATAAATATGCGACAGGGCAGCTCTGGATTCTACATCTGTTGTAAGCTGTTCAACAACATCCTCATAAATTGTCAGTGCTGAATCTAAATTTCCTATCGAGACATATAACCCGCCTAATTGTTTTTTGAAATCGGTATTACCTGGTTCCAGCTCCAACACCTGACGGAGAAGTATTATCGACTGCTCAGGTTTTTTCTGTAGTGAGTATAAAAACGACAATTGAGAAAGTACTTCGGTTTCAGGACCAAAGCGTTTAACTATTTGTTCATAAGTTTCAATTGCTTTTTGATAATCTCTGTATATTTGATAAATTCTGGCAAGTTGATTCCAAGCTTTATAATCTGATGAATCAAGCGAGATAATTTGTTTGTATGTATTTATCATATTTGATAGATCACCTGAGCTCAAGTATAAGTCGGCGAGATTGAAGTAATATTCCTTTTTCTTTGGGTCAAGTTTGATTGCGTTTTTGGCAGCGTCTATTCCAAGATCAATCTTACCAAGTGCGGCATAACTCTTTGACAGAGCATAATAAATAGCTGGGTCATTGTCGTATCGTAATGCATCCTGGTATTCGAGGATTGCTCTGGCATAGTCGCCCTGTTGGTCATATATTGAGCCGTTTACGAAGTGGTCAAGTGCCCGCTCACGATTTTCACCTTTGATGATGGTTGTTTTTTCCTGATTTGTTTCCTTTGCCCCACTACAACCAGCAATAATGAAAACAAAAATTAAGTAAGAAAAATATTTCAAGTAAGAATTTTTCATATCAACTCGATTGTTTTATAAAATATATCAAAATGGTGGGTTATTAACAAAATTTGTGTTATGATACCTTGGATAAGTAAAGGAAAACATTATGAAATTAAGTTGTTTTTTTAAGTTTTAAAGAGTATTTGTTATTATAAAATTGCAACAAATCTTGTACGGCTTGTTTTGTTAAACCTGAGTAATTTTAAATTTGATATTTGAGATTTTGGATTTGTTGATTCTTGTTGAGTCGAATCTTTCCCGTTAAAAAGTGTAAGGAATCGGCTTTTCGTTTCCTGTCATGCTGAGCGTTAGCGAAGCATCTGATATATTTGTTGATTTCCTTTGCGTTCTTTGCGAGAAAAACATGAAGCGAATTCGCTTTCCTGTCATGTTGAGCGAAGCGAAACATCTGATAGTGCTTCAGTCAGATTCTTCGTTCGTCCGTTTACCAACGGACTCTCTCAGAAAGACAGTCGGCAAGTCATGCTGAGCGTTAGCGAAGCAACTGACTACATTCAGTCAGATTCTTCACTCGTCCATCTACCGACGGACTCGTTCAGGATGGGTATAATAGTCAAAAAGTGTGGCTGAAATAGCTGTAAATAGTTCTTTGATATATATTTAGAGGAAGTAAAGTCAAAACAAATGAGATTCTAATGAAAAAAAACATTGTTTGTATTGTTTTTCTT